>CALVDE010000007.1 GCA_944326265.1 uncultured Bacteroidales bacterium
AGCAGGTGGACCCGTAAACTGTTGCTTTTTATCATTACTTTTTCTCTTGTGTCCAACTTTTTTGGTACACCTCATGGTCTGTTTTTTCAGGCCATAGGGCATCCGCCCCGGAGAGATATGCCTGGTATTCAGGGTCTTGAAGAACCGGACGGTGCTTCATGGGCACTCTCCCCGCTGTGCGAATGCAGTGGATGGCAGCGACAGGCTCGGTGCCTCAAAAACTGCAATCCGTCCCGGACTTGCCTCAGGTGGGAGAGGCCTTGTGCCCGGGCCGACTTTTGTCGTAAGAGGCACGTTACAAAGCGACGGTAGGGTACGCGCCAATCAGGAGGTATCTTTGCGGATAATCATTAAATAAGATGTTCTTTCACATATTCGGTAGTGTCGGACAATCAATAAGTCTTTTGCGGCATTTAAGAAGGGCGAAGATATTGGTAGGGGGAATGTTTGCTCTGGTGTCCATATATACTCCAGTGCCTCGGTAGAGCAAATAAATTTGTTCTCCTCTCGGCTTCTGCGTATATTTGCGGAACGAGTAATATAAATCAATCCGCGCATGGAGCACAGACATATCTACGACAGGATGAAGGAAGACCCCGTATTCGGGGTGGTAGGAGGCGGCAGCTGGGCGACGGCCCTGGTCAAGCTGTTGAGCGAGAACGGCAGGAAGCTCAACTGGTATATGCGCGATACTGACGCCATAGAGCATATCGAGAAGTACCATCATCATTCCAAATACCTTACTTCGGTGGAGCTGGATGCTGACAGCTTTACCTTGACCAACGGCATAGACTATGTGGTGGCGGAGTCGGACATACTGATCTTCGCCATACCCTCGGCGTATTTTCTCAAGGAGGTCTCCAGAGTCACAGCCTCTTACGACGGCAAGATGCTGATATCGGCAGTCAAGGGCTTTGTCGGTGACCGTTACCAGACGGTCGCGGAGTATTTCCATGACGACCACAAGGTGCCTTTCGACAGGATAGGGGTCATCAGCGGACCCTGTCACGCCGAGGAGGTGGGGATGGAGAGGCTGTCGTACATCACCCTCTCGTCCAAGCACCAGAAGGTGGCCGAGTATCTGTGCGGCTTTTTCAAGAACCACTATGTCAATACGATAGCCGGTACGGATATATACGGGGTGGAGTATGCGGCGGCATTGAAGAACGTGTATGCCATAGCCGCCGGTATCTGTTACGGTATCGGCTACGGGGACAATTTCATGGCGGTGCTCATAGCCAGCTGCTTCCGTGAGATGAAGGAGTTCATCAACGCGACCAATCCCGACGTGCGGCGCAATACCTCCCGCTCGGCTTATCTGGGCGACCTGCTGGTGACCTGCAACTCGCCTTTCTCGCGCAACCGCAACTTCGGCAGTATGCTGGGCAAGGGCTATTCGGTCCAGACGGCGATGCTGGAGATGAACCAGGTGGCCGAGGGACTGTATGCTTCCAAGGCCATCCACGAGATCAACGGCAAGTACGGGGTGGATATGCCCATCGCCGATGCCGTCTACTCGATACTGTACGGGAAGAAGCATCCTGTCCAGGTGATGCGCCGCCTGGAGGACTCTCTGATGTAAGTTCAACAATAAAAATATCTGAATTATGGTAAATGTCAATTTCAAGCCTTCCAAGGAATATGTAGAGAAGGCTTTTGCGGCTTTTGATGTGCTGGAAGGCAGAAAGGGCAGGGGCAATGATTTCCTGGGATGGATGGATCTGCCGTCGGACACTCCGGCCTCCATCGTGGACGGCTGCTGCGCCATAGCTGACGAGTGGAGGCAGAAGGGTGTGGAGGTGGCCGTGGTCATCGGCATCGGCGGCTCCTATCTCGGTGCAAAGGCGGCCCTGGCGGCTCTGTCGCACTCTTTCGGTATGGAGCGCAGGGGGATAGAGGTGGTCTTCGCGGGCTTTAACCTCTCGGAGGAATATCATGCCGAGCTGCTGGACTACATCAGCGGCAAGTCCGTGGCTGTAATCGTAATATCCAAGTCCGGCACGACTACCGAGCCGGCCGTTGCGTTCAGAATCATAAAGGAGCACGTCGAGGGCAAATACGGCAAGGCTGAGGCGGCATCGAGAATCGTAGCAGTGACAGACAAGGCGCGCGGTGCCCTCAAGAGTCTCTCCGATCAGGAAGGATACAGGACTTTCGTCATTCCCGATGATGTGGGAGGCCGCTTCTCGGTGCTTACTCCGGTAGGTCTGCTGCCCATAGCCGTGGCCGGCTACGATATCCGTGCCCTGCTCAGGGGCGCAGCCTCGATGCAGAGGATATGCGCTGAGAGGGACGCTCACAATCCGGCCCTGCTCTATGCGGCTGCACGCAATGAACTTTACGACAGCGGCAAGAAGGTGGAGATTCTGGTCAGCTACAATCCCAAGCTCCAGTATTTCGGAGAATGGTGGAAGCAGCTCTACGGAGAGTCCGAGGGCAAGGAGGGCAGGGGAATATTCCCGGCTTCGGTCAATTTCACCACCGATCTGCATTCGATGGGCCAGTATATCCAGGAGGGTGAGCGGATGCTCTTCGAAACCGTCATATCCGTGGAACACGCCGGCAGGGAACTGACGGTATGTGATGACCCTCAGAATCTGGACGGACTCAATTTCCTTTCCGGCAAGCATCTGGAGCACTGCAACCGGATGGCCGAGACCGGTACGAGGCTGGCTCACGAGGACGGGGGAGTGCCCAACGGCAGGGTGACCGTGGAGCGGATAGACGAGTTCAATCTCGGCGAGCTCTTCTTCCTGTTCGAGAAGGCCTGCGGTATATCGGCCTACATGCTGGGAGTCAATCCGTTTGATCAGCCCGGTGTGGAGGCTTACAAGAAAAATATGTTCGCTCTTCTGGGCAAGCCCGGCTATGAGGCTCAGGCCGAGGCCATAAGGGAGAGACTCAGGTGAGAAAGGAGTTTCTCAGGAGTGTGGCCGAGCGGTTCCTCTCCGAGACGGGCGAGGATCTGAGGGGCTGTACTTTCGTATTCCCCAACCGGCGGTCGTCGCTGTTTTTCCGAAGGTATCTCGGGGAGTCGGTCTCCAGGGCCGTATTCTCCCCGCGCCTGACCAATATCAACGACCTGTTCACTGCTCTGTCCGGCCTGCGTACCCTGGATAAGATCACTCTTCTGCACCGCCTGTATACGGTGTTCGTGGAGAGGGTGGAGGGGTTCTCGGAGAGCCTGGATGATTTCATCTACCGGGGAGAGGTGATACTCAACGACTTCGATGATATTGACAAGTATCTGGTGGATGCCGGGAGACTTTTCTCCAATATCTCGGATATCAAGGAGATAGACAGCCGTTATGACTATCTGTCCGACAATCAGCGTAAGGCGATAGAGCTTTTCTGGGGCGTGCTCATAAAGGGCAGGGACAAAGCCAATGAGCGTCACTTCGTAAGTATGTGGAGCGGGATGTATGACATATACTCCTCGTTCCGCTCTGCCCTGCTTTCCAGGGGCGAGGCATACGAGGGCATGGTCTACCGCTCTGTGGCCGAGCGTCTTAAGAACGGAGATCCGGAACTGCTGGAGATCCTGGAGGGTTACGGCAATATCGTCTTCGTGGGACTCAATGCACCCAACAGATGCGAGAGGCAGCTGTTCGACACCCTGCTCAAGGCCGGGAAGGGGGATTTCTACTGGGATTATTACGGAGAGGCCATAAAGGACAGGGCCAACAAGTCCTCGCTTTTCATGGAGGACAATGTCAGCCGCTATCCGTCGCGGTACCCTCTGCCGGAGGACGGAGGTCTCTGTGAGTGTATTCCTGAGATTACGGCTGTCTCCGTTCCGTCCGCAGCCGGTCAGACCAAGTATGTTAACCGGATTCTGAAGGAGATAGCGGAGTCCTCCGGTACCGTGGATCTTTTCTCCACGGCGGTGCTGCTTCCGGACGAGCAGCTGCTGTTCCCGCTGCTGAACTCTCTTCCCGAGGAGATAGCTCCGGTCAATGTGACGATGGGCTATCCTCTGGCGCACAGCAATGTGTCCTCATTCATATCGTCGGTGGCCTCCCTGCAGGAAAGGCTGAGGGTCAGGGACGGTCAGGTGCGCTTCTATTTCCGCGATGTGCTCAATATCCTGTCCCATCCATATATCAGCGAGGCTCTCCGGGACCGGGCCGCAGCTCTTAGGAGTGAGCTGATAAAGGAAAACCGGATATATCCCCCGGCACCGATGCTGACCGGAGCCGATGAGGAAAAGCTGCTGGCTTTGATTTTCAAGGACTCCTGTGTACCCGGAATCAAGGTGTCGGAGTCCGTGTCGGATTATCTTCAGGCGATACTGGACGAGGTGGCGGTAAGCGCGGACCGTATCGACAAGGAGTTCCTGATGGGGTACAGCCGAAGTCTCAATCTGCTGCGCTCTCTGGGCATGGACATACGCAGGGACACCTATTTCCGTCTGCTGCGCCGGGTGGAGTCGTCCGTGTCCATCCCGTTCAGCGGCGAGCCCCTGGACGGACTTCAGATTATGGGACCGCTGGAGATCAGGGCCCTGGATTTCGAGAACCTGATCATACTTTCGGCCAATGAGGGTGTTTTCCCGTCCCGGAACACTGCCCCTTCCATGATACCGTACAATCTCCGCCGGGGCTTCGGACTGCCCACATACGAGTATCAGGACTCCATCTCCGCTTACCACTTCTACCGCAGTATATGCAGGGCACGCAGGGTGTGGCTGCTCAGCGACAGCCGCAGCGAGGGCCTTAAGGCCGGAGAGGAGAGCCGTTACATCAAGCAGATGGAGTATCATTTCCATTATCCCGTAAAGCGGCTTGCCGTGACATTCGGCATTACGGGCAGTCCGTTGAAGGATGTGCCGCCTGTCAGCAAGACTCCTGATATGCTTGAAAAACTTTCCCGCAGGACATTCTCGAACTCGTCCCTGCAGATGTGGCTGGGCTGTCCTATGCGCTTTTATTATCAGTATGTGCTGGGCCTTAAGGAGGATGAGGATATATCGGAGGGGATGGACAACGCGGCTTTCGGAACTCTGTACCACTACGTGATGCATGAGCTGTATGCTCCTTTCCTGGGACATGCGGTGGATAGGGATACTCTTCTGAAACTCGCCGCTGACGAGGCACATATAAAGGCTGTGGTGGAACGGGGATTCTTTGATGAGGACAATGGCCTGGGACTTAAGGAGATAACCGGACGCAACAGGATTGCCGGGGCACTGGTGTCCAATCTGGCGGCCAGGACACTCAAAAATGATGCGGAGAGGGCTCCGATTACTGTCAGGCTGCTGGAGGAGTCTAAAAAAGCTCAGTTTGAGACACATAGCGACCGTAGAGTCAATATCATGGGCATATTCGACCGTGTCGATATATCCGGCGGCAGTCTCAGGATAGTGGATTACAAGACCGGCGGAGCTCATGTTACCTGTAAGGATATTGACAGCCTGTTCGATGCGGACACATATCCGCAGGGCTCGCATATCTTCCAGCTGCTGCTCTATCTGCTGATTCTGGACAGGCAGGAGACGAGGCTGTTCGCTCAGGATGACATTGAAAGGGTCATGCTGGAGATATACTATACAAGGAGTCTGTATTCAAGCGGAAATTCCTGGATTCAGGTCACAAAGGAGCAGTATGAGCACTTTAAGGATAGGCTGTCGGAGCTTCTGGACACTATCCTGAGTCCGGAGGTGCCGTTTACGGCCTGTGAGGACGGAAAGGCCTGTGCCTATTGTCCCTTTACCGCAAAATGTAACAGATAAAGACAGAAAGTTATGTTGGAAATATGGAAGGCGTCGGCCGGCTCGGGCAAGACCCACAAACTGACCGGAGACTATATAAGGGAGCTCCTTTCCGGGGGGACGGACCGCTACAAGCACATCCTTGCCGTGACTTTCACCAACAAGGCCACGGGCGAGATGAAGCAGCGAATCCTCAAGGAGCTGAATACTCTGGCTTCCGGTGGAAAATCTCCTTATATCGAGGATCTCAAGAGGCTGGAGCGGTTCTCCAAAGTGCCGGAGAGCGACAGGGAGCAGGCGGTGCGCGGACATGCGGCTGCGGTGCTGTCGGAGATTCTCAATGACTATTCGCTTTTCAATATCAGTACCATAGACCGTTTCTTCCAGCAGGTTCTCCGCTCTTTCGCACTGGAGACAGGACATTTTGCCTCCTACAGCGTAGAGCTTAACGACAGTGCCGTGCTCACCATGGCGGTGGATTCACTTATGAACTCTCTGGACGACAATAAGGAGCTGCTGGACTGGCTTATAAAGCTGTCGGTGGAGGCGGTGGAGAGCGGCCGGGACTGGAACAGTGTACCTCAGCTGCTGGCCCTCGGGTCGGAACTGTTCAAGGAACCGTATAAGCTGGCGGTGCGCAGTGCGGGCAGCGGACTTCCTGGGCGTGCGGAGATAGACAGCTGCGGCAGCCGGATGCGGAAAATAACCGGGGACTTCCAAAGGGATGCCAGGGCGAAGGCGGATAAGGCATTCGCCATAATGGACGGATACGGACTTGACGTTGAGGACTTCAAGGGCGGTTCCCGCTCTTTCATGAAGTATTTTGAGAAATTACGGTCAAGGCGGTATGAGGTCCCGTCGGCCTCTTTTGTCAAGATGGCGGATGAGGATTCTTCAAAATGGTGTTCCGGGGCAGGCAAGTCCAAAGCGGGCAGCATCGCACAGGCTTATGCGGACGGTCTGCGTGACTTGGTACAGGAAATGGCAGCGGACGACTGGCAGGCACGCCTTAGAGAGTATTTCACCGCGCAGGAGATTCTGCGCAATCTGACTGTCATGGGCATCCTGAGTGACATAGAAGGCGGAGTGAGGGATTACTGCCGCCGCAACAATCTGGTGCTGCTCTCGGATACCCCGAAGTTCCTGTCGGATATAATAGACGGCAGCGATACACCTTTTATATATGAGAAGGTGGGCTGCAGGATAGACAACTATCTGCTGGACGAGTTTCAGGACACATCCCGGATGCAGTGGGGCAATTTCCGTCCGCTGATAGCCGACAGCGTGGATGCGGGGCATTTCTGCATGGCCGTAGGAGATGTGAAGCAGAGTATCTACCGCTGGAGAGGTTCGGACTGGAAGCTGCTGGACAGCGGTATCGAGGCCGATCTGGGAGCGGACAGATGCAGGAAGGACACTCTGCGCTACAACTGGAGGAGCTCGGCCGAGGTGGTGAGGTTCAACAACGCCTTCTTCCAGTCTTTGGGGGAAAACGGATTTCTCGGGGGCATATATGCCGATGCGGCTCAGGAGATACCTCAGGGCGGTGTCCGTCCGCCGGGCCACGTGCGCGTGACTTTTGTGGACGGAAAGTCGGCGGCGATGGGGGATGAACTGTATATGCAGGGCATTCTGAATGCGGTCAACACGTTGATCGGCAACGGTTACCGTCCCGGTGACATAGCTTTCCTGGTCCGTACCAGGGCTGAAGGTGCTGCCATGTCCGACTATCTGATATCCAAAGGATTCAGTATCATGACGGAGGATTCGTTGAAGATATCCTCATCTCCTGCAGTCCGTCATGCCGTGGACAGGCTGAGGCAGATGGCGGGGACGGCTGCTGCGCAGCAGGAAGAGACGAACAGCAGACCGCAGGAGAAGTCGCTGTACAATATATGCGAGGAACTGCTCCGCTCCGGAGGTGAAGCCGGAGATGGCGGCGGTCCCGCTTTTCTGACGGCTTTTCTGGACTGTGTCCTGGAATATGTCGGGACGGGAGGCTCCGATGTGACCGGCTTCCTGGAGTGGTGGGATACTGAGGGCAAGGACCGCTCCGTGTCCGCGCCTGAGGGCAGGGACGCACTGAGAGTAATTACTGTCCATAAGTCCAAGGGCTTGGAATTCAAGGCGGTGATAGTGCCTTTCTTCCAGATGAACCTTTCTCCCAGAGGCAATTTCTCCAAGTATATATGGTGCAGTTGTTCCCGACCGCCATTTGACATGCTTCCAGTATATCCGCTGGAGTATTGTAAAAAGCTGGAACAGACGTATTTTCAGGAAGAATACCTGGAGGAGAAGCGTCTGTCGGCGGTGGATGCGGTCAATGTGGCCTATGTGGCTTTCACCAGGGCGGAGCAGGAACTGCTGGTATTTGCCCAGACTCCGTCCGACAGCTCCCTGGCCTCATCGGTGGCGGGTCTGCTGTACAGTCATTTTAAGGAAGAAATGACGGACAATGTCTACGAGAGCGGAGAGTGGACCCGTCCGTCTTATGATGAGGAGCGCAGCGGGGAACAGGGCAATGACACGATGGACACTCTTCCCTCCGTGCCGATAGGCGGAAGGCTCCGTCTGTCATTCCCTTCCGGAGAGTTTTTCCATGAGGGAGACACCCGTATGCGGGGCATTGTCCTGCATGACATCCTCTCAAGGGTGACGGTCGCCGGAGACCTTGACAGGGCGGTGCGCACGGCGGTGGACTCCGGCCTGCTTTCCCGTCAGGACATGCCGGCCGTGAGTGAGCGTCTGTCCAGGATGCTTGCCTCGGTGGAGGACATGCACTGGTTCGACGGGACGTATTCGGTGATGACGGAGGTCCCGATAATCGCTCCTGGAGGAGACAATTACCGTCCTGACAGGATCATGTGCAGGGGAGAAGAGGCCATAGTGGTGGACTACAAGTTCGGCAAGGTCCGGGACGGGCAGTACCGCCGGCAGGTGCTGGGATATATGAACCTGTTGAGTACTATGGGATTCTCAACGGTGAAAGGTTATTTGTGGTATGACCGTGAAGATGGGGTGGAAGCAGTTGTAAAATAGTCGTTCAATTGCTATATTTGTGCCGTTTTTAAGAGATGAGCTATGACAAAGGTTACTTATGAAGTGAAAGGCATGATGTGCGCTCATTGTGTCATGCATGTCAAGAATGCGCTGGAGTCCCTTCCCGGGGTCAGCGCGGAGGTGTCACTGGACCCTCCCAGGGCAGTAGTGGAATTCTCCGGCAGGGAGTATGACAAGTCCGAGCTGCAGGCTGCGGTGTCGGACAAGGCCGGGGAATATATTCTGATTTAGCAATTAACAGTATTATAGCAGACTTAAAGTTATGAGGCTTTTTAATTTCAACAGCTTAAGGCTTATGATGTCCGCTGTTGTCATCGCCGGTGCAGTTTCCTGCTCCCGTGAATACAGTCTTGACAATATCGACGGACACGTGACTGTCGGAGGGGATTCGCTTGCATTTCCTTTGGGCAGTATCGATACCGTGCGTCTGACTTCTTTCATCGATTCGGAGGACCTGGAGATGTTGAAGACAGATGAGAACGGCAATTATTTTCTTTATTATTCCAGAGATTTTGACCAGGTGGTGGACCTGACCGACTATACTGATGACATTATGGTCGAAGGTGTGGAGGTCGGTTTCAGCCGGTCGCTTTATGTACCGGGAGAAGGTGAGGAAGGAGAACCTGCGGCAGGCGGGGAATCTGTAAGACTGCCGTTGGACTTTGATGAGGATTTCGCGCTCAGGTATTCGTTTGAGTCAGCCCGTGAGGCCGGTCTGGAGGAGATAGACAGTGTGATCTTCGAGGATGCGATGCTGAGTGCCGCGGCCGTCCTGTCTTCCGACAGGGAACTTCCGTATCCCATGGATGTGGAAGTGACCGTGATTTTCCCAGAAAGGTATGATTTTGAGGACTCGCCGGATATCGAAGGAAATACTGTCGTGATGAAAGGACAGCTGGACATGTCCGGAGAAGTGACCTTCAGCCATGTTATGCTTGAGAAAATCATATTCAATCTGGATCGGGAGGACTCCTTTGAATTCGAGGATGCATTCACTGTGTCGAGATTTACGATAATTGCCCAGCCGCAGGATATTCCATATATAGCCGGAGGAAATATAGATGTGGATCTGACCGTTACTGTTGGTTCGGAGAACGGAGCGGATATCTATCCATCCGGATTCTACGGTAAGATAAATATGGAACTCGATCCTGTAGAGGAGGAAATAGTCATAGAGGGTATTCCTGACTTTATGGATACGGAGGATGCTGTGCTGGACTTCTTCAATCCTCACGCGGAGCTCACGCTCAGTACCAATGCCGGCATACCGGTTGTGATCGATGCGTCCATAACTGCGGAAGGACCGTCCAGGGAGAACATAGACCTTACTCTGCCCATTCCTTATTCGTATGATCCCGGGCAGGAGGATTCTGTGATGTATTATCTTTCAGCTGAGGAACCTTCGGTCCCCGGTGATTATGAGTGGGTCGAGGCCGATATGGGAAAACTGATGCGCAAGATTCCGGAAAGTGTGTCGTTCACAGCCAGGGCATGGACGGATTATATGTCGGAGGAGGTCCATTATGTGGATTGTGATGCCGAGTACAACGTGCACGGAGTATTCCGTTTCGTGCTGCCATTCGCTTTCGGAGAAGACCTTTATATGACAGTATCCCAGACGATGGAGGGAATTCCGGAGATGTTCGGCCAGATTGTGGCGGATACTGATCTGATTCTCGGCGGTGAGATAGAGAGCACGTTCCCCGTAAGCCTTGAGATCGGAGCCGTATTCCTTGACTCAAAAGGCAATCCGCTTGATATAGATGTGTCCACACAGAGAATAGAAAGTGCTGCCGCTGACGGCCAGCCTGTTGTGTCGCCTCTGAATCTGACCGTGACAAGTACTGGCCGGGAGGAGGACATCGCGGCTGTATCCCTGCGGTTTACGCTGCTTCCCGGTTCAGAACCCGGCTTATCGTTGTCAGACAGGGCCTACGTGCAGGCATCTGTATCAGTAGCGGCTCCGGGCGGTATCACTGTCGACATCAATGATTTTATGGGTCAGACTGAGTAGAAAATGAAAGCTATGAGAAAGATATTCGCAGTAATTCTGGCGGTGACTGCTGCCGCAGCTCTTTACGGTCAGAACAAGACAAGTTATTTTGTCAGAAACTCTACGCAGAGTCATAATTTCAACGCGGCTTTTGTACCTGAGCAGGGGTATGTCGGATTTCCGCTGCTCAGCAATATAGATCTCGGTCTGGCTACCAATCTGGGCCTTTCCAATTTCCTGTACAACATGCCTGACGGAAGTACCGGACTTTTCCTCAATGAGGCGGTGTCCTCGGAGGAATTCCTCTCCGGGCTGAGAAAGAACAATCCGGTCAACCTGGGATTTTCCTACAGTCTCATCAATGCCGGATGGTTTACAGGAAAGAGTTCTTTCTGGACTCTTGACTTCGGAATAGATGTCAATGTGGACGCAGATATTCCTCTGGAAGTTTTCAGGTTCCTGAAGGAAGGCATGTCCCGTAGCAGCACGGAATACAATATCAATAACCTGAATCTTACCGGAGGCGCATACGCCTATGCCTCTGTCGGATATTCAAGGGGACTGGATGAGTTGGTCAAAGGTCTCAGAGTGGGTGCGAAGGCCCGGTTTCTGGCAAGTTTCTCCGAGTTTGACATCAATATCCGGAATATGGACATCAGCCTCAGTGAAGATCAATGGGCGGCAAAGTCCCTGGCTACTGCCGACTATTATGGCGGACTGCTGGACTTTGGGGTGGACAGTGACGGATATCTGGATTTCTATGACATAGCATTTGTGCTGGACCCGTCCAGATTTATCGGAGGAATGGGAGCCTCGTTCGACATAGGAGCGGAGTACACCATATCAGAGGGTACGCCTGTAGACGGTCTGCGTTTCTCTCTGTCAGTTACGGATCTGGGCTTTATTGCCCACAAAGCGGATATGATTACATCCGCAGAGGCTACGGGTGAAGTCAGTTTCTCCGGTGTCGGTAATCTGATGGATCCCGACCTGGATGTCAACGGCGCGATGTCGGACGTGACGGAGCAGTTTCTCACAATGCTGGATTTTAAGAAGAAGGAGGTGACGGGCAGTCGGACCACTATGCTTACGGCGACCATGTATGCCGGTGTGGATTACTCTTTCCTGAAGGATAAGATGAACGTGGGTCTGCTGTATTCGGCACGTTTCGGAAAATACAGAACTGACCACGAGCTGACACTGGCGTGGAATTATGCTCCTTCCAGAAAATTCGACGTGGCGCTTTCATATTCTTTCCTTAAAAACGCATCTTCGATAGGCTGGCTGCTGACATTCACTCCGGTAAGGGGTATCGGCCTGTTTGTAGGAAGCGAATACACTTCGCTCAATTACAATGCTCTGAATATCTCGGGGATGAGGATCCCTCTGCCCTCCAAACTGTTCATAGACTTTGATTTCGGCTTTACGATATCTTTGGGCGGGACCAACAGCCGTCCCCGTTCTTATGAGGACTGATCTGCTGGACAGTGCATGACAAGCGAAGAGGCTGCATCGGGTAGGTGCAGCCTCTTCGCTTGTCCGTGCGCGGTGGACCTGTGACCTGTTATATAGAAGGTGCCGAGAAATGCTCTTTTGAGAAAATCCTGGCTTCGGTAATTACCACGTCGTTACCGTCCTTGTCCCTCATCTTGCCGACGATGGTGCCGATCATTCTCTTGTGGTCGACGTTGGTGCACTCAAAACGGATGTGATAAGGCTCATCTATATAGACAGGCTTGAGATACGTGACATTCTGAGAGATGAAGTATGCCATCTTATCAGCAGGCCACATAGTGCCGAATACTTTTGCGAATGCGCAGAGAATCAGTACTCCCTGCGCTACAGGACGTCCGAATTCGGTTCCTGTGGCGAACTCCCTGTCGATGTGTACAGGGTTGTAGTCCTCTGTGAGCTTGGCATACACTTCAGCGTCCTTCTCAGTGAAGATCGTGTTGTAGTCGTAGGTGTCATGAACTCTTATCATAGTAAGGATTTTTATGATTGGCCCTATAAAGATAGGTATAAAATATTAAAAAACCAAAAATCTCAGCTCCGGAAGGTCAGTGAAAGGCCGTCGTATGCGGGTTCGACACCCTCGGGAAGTTCCTCGGCAAGGTTTGCATGGCAGTCCAGCTGATGGGACAGATGTGTGAGGAAAGAGTGTCTGGCTCCTACCTTGCGGCATACCTCAAGTGCTTCATCCAGAGAGAAGTGAGAGATGTGCTTCTCTCTGCGTATGCAGTTTATGACGAAGATGTCCACTCCTTTCAGCCTGGCGATGGACTCATCCGGGATGCTGTTTGCGTCAGTGAGGTAGCCGAGTCTGCCGAAACGGAAACCGAGGACAGGCAGCTTGTAGTGCATGGCCCTGACAGGAATGATGGTGACACCGTTGATGGTGAAAGGATTCTCGTCAATGGTGTTGAGGATAAAGTCGGGTACGCCCGGGTACCGGTGTTCTCCGAAGGCGTATGCGTATTCTCTTTTGAGTGATTCCTGGACCCGGGTCTCCGCATAGACAGGGAAACCTTTTCCGGAGAAATAGTTGAACGCTCTTACGTCATCCAGACCTCCGGTGTGGTCCTTGTGCATGTGAGTCAGAAGCACTGCGTCGAGGGAGGTTATGCCGCTGCGCAGGATCTGTTGCCTGAAGTCCGGTCCTGCATCTATTACCAGTTTCAGTCCTTCGTATTCTATGTAGGCGGATGTCCTGAGTCTCTTGTCGTGAAAGTCCTCCGACCGGCATACCCGGCATCCGCATCCGATGATAGGCACTCCCTGGGAAGTGCCGGTTCCAAGAAATTCGATTTTGTTAGCCATAGTACCCCAAAGTTAGACAAATTTGTGTAATTTTGTAAATATGAATTGCAGACTTTATCTTTTGCCGGCACCTCTCGGTGACAATCCTCCTGAGGAGGTGATTCCCGGGGATGTTTTCCGTCGGATAGCTTCGGTGGAGCATTTTGCCGTGGAGGATGTACGTTCGGCCCGCAGATATCTTTCCAGAATCGGTTTTCGCGGCAGGATTGATTCCCTGTCGTTCTATGAGGTCAACGAGCATTCTTCGCATGAGGATATCGAGAATGCTTTCCGGCCTCTGCTTTCCGGCTCTGACATGGTACTTGTTTCCGAGGCCGGCCTGCCCGCTGTCGCTGATCCGGGCGCGTCTCTGGTGGCTATGGCCCACAATGCGGGTATAGAGGTAGTGCCTCTTTCAGGACCCTCCTCGCTGATGATGGCTCTGATGTCCTCAGGCATGAACGGACAGTGCTTTGCTTTCTCCGGTTACGTGCCGGTCAAGCCGGATGCCAGGAAACGGCGTATCAGGGAGCTGGAGATGCGTTCCAGGAAGTATTCCGAGACTGAGATCGTGATCGAGACCCCGTACAGGGGTGATTCTCTCCTGAAAGATATTCTGGAAGTCTGCGATCCGTCCACGAGGGTATGTGTCGCTGCTGACATTACTCTCCCTGATCAGTTTATCAGGACCATGACGGTGGCTCAGTGGAGACGTGCCGGAGCTGTGCCGCTGGCCAGGCGTCCGGCAGTGTTTTTAATATATGCATAATGGGAAAGATAGAACTTCAAGGAATGAGATTCTTCGCTCATCACGGCTGTTTCAGCGAGGAGCGCACAATCGGTAATTATTTTATTGTGGATCTGGAAGTCGAGGCGGATCTTTCGAAAGCATCTGTAAGTGATTCGCTGGAGGACACGCTCAATTATCAGCTTCTGTTCGATATTGTCAAGGAGGAGATGGCCGTGCCGTCGGACCTTCTTGAGCATGTGGCCGGGAGAATAATCCGCAGGGTGCGTGCGGTTTTCCCCGACATCCGTTCCGGCAGTGTGTCCATATCCAAGCTCAACCCTCCGTTGGGAGGAGAGGTGGCGGCATCGAGAGTTACTTTAGCCATATAGCATGAGAGTCGCCGTACATACCCTGGGATGCAAGCTGAACTATTCGGAGAGCTCAACCATAGCCCGTGAATTCATGTCCCGTGGCTATGAGGTGGTTCCTGATACAGCGGATGCGGATATCCATGTCGTCAATACGTGCTCGGTGACGGGACACAGTGACAAGAAGGACCGTAATCTCATCCGCCGTCTGCACCGTCGCTCACCTGATGCGCTGATAGTGGTTACCGGCTGTTATGCTCAGCTCAAGTGGCAGGAAGCAGCGGAGCTGGACGGAGTGGGCATAGTCCTGGGTGCGGTCTCGAAAGGCCGTGTGGCGGACATTGTCGAGAGGGTTCTTGCAGGAGGAAAAGCTTCGTGCGCATATACTGAAGTGACTCCGATAGAGTCGGTGCATGATATTTTCCCGGCATATTCGACAGGAGAAAGGACCAGGTCGTTTCTGAAGATTCAGGACGGGTGCGATTATAAATGTTCCTACTGTACCGTTCCTTATGCCAGGGGGGAGAGCCGCAGCCTTCCTCCGGATCTGCTTGTCAGACAGGCGGAGGAGATTGCAGCGGCCGGTATCAGGGAGATAGTTCTCACCGGGGTCAATACCGGGGACTACGGCCGGAAGACCGGAGACAGCTTTCCGGATCTTCTCAGGGCACTCAATGCCGTGGATGGAATAGAGCGTTACAGGATATCCTCCATAGAGCCCAATCTGCTGACATCTCAGGTGGTGGAATGGATCGCCTCCGGTACGAAATTCCTTCCTCATTTTCATATTCCGCTGCAGTCAGGCTGCGACAGGATTCTCGGCAGGATGGGCAGAAGATACCGTACTGCTGATTTCCGCAGCAAGATAGAGCTGATACGCAGTGTGATGGATCATGTCTTTTTCGGAATAGACGTAATAGCCGGTTTCCCCGGGGAGACAGATGAGGATTTCCGTGAAACATGTGCTTTTCTGGAAGAGATACGTCCGGCATTCATTCACGTTTTCCCTTATTCGCGCAGGGCCGGTACGCCTGCCGCCGGGATGCCCTGTCAGGTGGATGAGACAGTGAAGGCGGCAAGAGTAGGAGTGCTGGAGGAGATGTGCTCGCGTTTCCACACCGCTTTCTGCAAGGAAAACAGCGGACGGGAGGAGGAGGTGCTGTTCGAGAGCAAGTCCAGGAACGGCATGATGTACGGATACACACGGAACTACATAAAAGTAGAACGTCCATACGACTCTGATCTGATAGGGAGGATAGTGAAGGTCCGGCTGGACTGATGCCGTCATTCCGGCCTGTACTCGGTGTAGCCGGTTTCCTCTTCCATGAAATTGAGCGGGTCTTCCCTGGGTCTTTGTATCTCTTCCTTTACTATGTTGGCCTCCGCTGCTTCGCGTTCCAGTTCTTCCTCGGCCTCGCGCATCAGTTCCAGCTCATACTGCTCTTTACGCTTGCGTGAATAGAATATATTGCGCCAGAAGTCACCGAAAGTGTCGAATTCGTCCTGGTATGTGATACCGAATCCGCTGCGCTGTGTGTTGTCAAGGTAGTTGGAGTATGAGTCCGCAGAGCGGGTGAAGAGGGTTATGCGAAGCTTGCCCTGACGGTCAACCTTGATCTCGGCGTCAAAATCTCCGGCCCAGTTCGACGAGGTCTCGCTGTTTCCGACATTGCCGTTGATTATCAATCTGTTGTTGAATGCCTGATAGGATATGGCCACATCGAACATGTCTTTGCCTCCGGTCGCGGTTCCGGGCTGATAGTTTAGTCCCAGGTCAAGAGGGATATCCAGCTGTCGGAATATGTTGTTGAACTGGTTGGAGAGAATCTCGCTGGCATTTGAGTAGAGTATGGTTGAGTTGTTCACAATACCGGACTGCTCGTCAGGAACGAAACTGCCGGATATGAGCAGGGCCATGAATTGTTTCTGTACTTTCTCCGGCGTACTAAGTGCGCTCTCGACCCTGCCCTTTGTAATGGGGTCCAGGTCGGGAATGTCAATGGTGAATGACAGTTCCGGATTGTCGAGCGAGCCCTGGAGCTGTATGCCGCAGTTGACGTTGCGCCTGTTTCCTACCGATGTGGTGTCGGAAATAAGGGTTGATATGGAGGCTTTCGTGCTGTATGTCGCTCCGACATTGAGACTGGTGTTCTTCAGGTCTCCGTTGAAAGCGATGGTTCCGCCTTCGTCTATAGTGAAGTCCCTGGACTGTATGGACAGGGCCAGATGGTAGCTTCCGTCGGCGATGGTATAATCTCCTCTGAGGTCGGTTATGTTTCTGGCTGGGTTGAATGTCAGGTCTATGTCGCCCTCGCCGGTGCAGCGCAGGATGGAACCCAGTTGTTTGTTCATCTCTATGAGCAGCTCGGTGCCCTGGGTGACACTGGCCCTTGCCCTTACCTCTATATTGCTGTTTTTGGTTTTCTGGACGCTTTCATCAGATGTCTGTGCGGCGGCAGTGCTGTCAAGAAGAGTTCCTGACCTGAAATCAGTGTAGGATATCAGGTCGGTGGTGGTTGCGGAGGATGAGGAGGACAGGGGAATGTGGATGGCAGAGTTGTCGTCGGTTGCCAGCTGTGCGTCAATCAGCAGATTGTCAGTATAACCGGACAGGGATACGTTGCCGGTGGCGAATGCCGTGCCGTAGAATTTCCCGTTGTCTCTCTCATTAGTGTTTAGACACATGAAGTTGTTGAAATCCAGTCTGGTATCAAGATAGATGTTCCTGAAAGAATCGTGTGTTATATTGCCGTTGAGCGTGGCCTTTGAGCCGCTGTTGTCAGTGATGCTGAGGTTGTGGAACTCAATGCTTCTCTGATTCAGGGAGACAGGGCCGTTGATGATATAGGGTACCTGGGTAAATACCGGAGTCAGGTACAGCGAGTCTATATGGCAGTTGCTGCTGCCTAATAAGATGCGGTCCGGCTGTCCTGTTATCGTTATGTCTCCGCTCAGTCCTCCTTCGGTTATGTTTACGAAATCGCTCAGCATCGGTGACAGATAGTGCAGGGACAGATTGTTGAGACCGAGATTGAGGTTCATATAATTGCGCCCTGGTATGTAGTATCCGCTCAGGTTGACGGGATTGAGACTGTCTACATAATTGTTGATCAGTATGTTGAATCTGTTTCTGGCCATGTCTCTGCGGCTCATGGCCGTAATCCGTCCCAGGTTGTTCCCGAGCAGTGACAGATCTTCTCCGTATATCTCCATGGTGGCGCCTGTTCCTGAGAAGAAGTTGTAAAGGTCAAGTTCTCCCGTCAGTCTGCCTCCGAGAGCCAGGTCTTTCTTCATGAAGGAGTTGAGCACGGAAAGGTCAAGGTTGTCGATGGTCAGCGAGAGCTTGCTGTCCCTGTCTTCGGATATGGTTCCGGACACTCTGAGACTGTCGTTGTCTCCGTTGATGCTGAGTCCGTCGACGGCATAATTCTTTCTGGCCAGCGTGACATGCGCAGGAGAGATTCTCCACCTGTGTCCCCTGATCATCAGCTCGGAACTGTCCACCTTGATTCCTGCGGTCTTTCCGGACCGGCCGGTATCATTGAAGCGGACTCCTGCCGAGAAGTCAAGATAAGTGGTGTCGGCATTGTTGAAAGTGAGACCGAACAGCATGGTGGAATCCTTCTCACGTACATTCATGCGGATATTGTCCGCTGTGAGTCCTCCTGAGCTGAGCCTGCCGACAGATACTGCTCCGGAAGTGATGCTGTCAGCATTGCCGGCATACAGGCCGATGTCCGTTATGGAGTATTCTTTGCCGGATGACGTATTGAACGATACCGCAGAGGATCTGGCATTGACCGTAAGTGCATTGCAGCTGTCCAGCCTGAAATCCAGCGTGGTGCTGTCTGCTATATGCAGTCCGGGAAGTATGATGTCGCAGATCTGAGACATGTCGAAAGTCCTCAGATGCAGATCATAATGCCCGTTCTTCCCGTTGGTCACCGCTGTGTCTACAGGAAGGACACCGCTTAGGGCCCGCCCTCTGGCCGCCAGTTTTAGCCTTTCCACAAGCCTGGACGGGGAGTCTGTGCTGGAATAGTCTATGTGAAAGACCGGAGACATCACGGTTACTATGTTGCGGTTTTCCATTATGGCTGATCTGATGTACAGCGAGTCGATATGGTACTGCCCGTTGTCATTGGCGTAGCTTATATTGTCCAGCAGAATGCTTCCCAGTATGCTCCCGGTGGTGAATCTCAGGTCCGCGCTTGCCGTGATGCCCAGGTTGGACATATCTCCCTTGTTCACCAGATTCATGGTCCGCAGATCTGCATACGGCACGTCCAGGAATACTCTGATACGGTCTGGCCTTTCAGTACTGTCCAGGGTCACTATACTCTGGAACATGGCCGGAAATGCCCGGTCATGACTGACCAGTCTTATATCGGCAGTGTTGTCCTGTATGCGGCCTGTAACGGCTATGCCTCTGTAGTCATGATCTTTGACGGTCAATCTTGATATTGTCAGTGAATCCAGGGATGCTGTCAGGCCTTCCTCACCTGTACCGAAGGCGGCACTGAATCCTGTGGATATATCGGCCTGGCCCAGGATATCCTTGTCAAGTATTATTCCCAGGTCTACATCTTCTGCCTTGACGGCGGCATCCAGGCCGGTACGCCCGTTCTCCCTCGTCATCCTGGCAGTGTAGCTTATGCCTCCGACATCCGAGGACAGGGTGCCGCTTGAGCGCAGGCTGCTGAGTGTGCCATGTGCCGAACCGTCGAATGATACCGGTATTCCCGGAATGTAGGAGCCTATCTTGCTCTGACTGCCGTTGATGGAGTTCATGACTCCGGCCAGGCCGGATGTGGTGGCCGATATATGGACTGTATCAATCTCGAAAATGGTGCTGTTTATCTCCGGAAGACCGGTGACGGCAGCCCTCAGTGTGACAGAAGTGCTGTCGGATACGGATACCGTAAGGCCGTCCGTGCGCAGACGGCATACAGGTCCGGTTACTTCTCCTGAGATGTCAAGTCTCAATTTGTTGTTTCTTAGTCCGGGAGCGAAATATCCGAGACTGCGGAAATCAAGCGTGGAGTGGTCAAAGTCCGCTCCGAGACGGATCTTGTGGATGAAATCGTTGAGGTCCTTGCCGCTTCTGTATCCGAATGACAGATACTCGGCGTTGATCTCGGAATAGGAATCGATAAGGTGGAGATTGTCTATTCTGGTCTCGCAGGAGTCGAGGGAAAAATTGCCGGCCAGTGACTGCAGTATGTACCCGGAGTGGTCTGAGGCACTGAGGTCCCTGATTCTGCACGAGACAGTGTTGTCCTTGACTGCTATTCTGTTGATTCTGGCATCTATTCCGGACAGGCTCATGTTGCTGTAGTTGAACCTTCCGGGGTCGGCTGCGTCAGAAGAATCCTTGACCATGTTCCTGAGATTGAACCTCATGTCCCTGAGTATCAGTTCATGGACGTTCATGTCGGGAATTACGGTCGGCTTTTTCAAAGAGTCTGGCTTGGGCTGGAGACCGAGTATCCTGTTGAGGTTGGACATACGCCCGGGCCCTTCGGTACGGAGGTTGAATACCCCGTCTTCCAGAAACAGCCTCTGTACTGTAATTTCTCCGCGCAGCAGGTCTTTGGGCGAAACGGTCACTGACAGTTTTCTGAATGACGCCAGTGTGTCCTCCGGCCCCCCGGCGATGTAGGTGTCGTATGCCATTACTTTGTTGAAGAACACGATGGATATGCGTCCTATTCCTATCTCGCCGTTGATATTTGTTCCGAGCGCACTGACTGCCTTCCGGGCCAGGGATGTCTGCAACTGGGGAAACTGCAGGGCCACATAGCCGGCAAATGGGATGACACATATAAGAATCAGAATCCCGGTCAGTATTTTTCTAACAGCTCTTATGAGTACCTATTTTTAATCAAACAAAGTTAATCATTTTTTTGAAGCGGTGTTATATGTAAAGATGCAGTTGCGGGAATGTCCCGTAAGTTTTAATTCTGTGTCTCTGACACTTTATTCTTTCTCCGGTTGGCTGCGAACTCCAGAATGAGTACGAGGGCGGCGCCGACTGCGGCAAAAGTGACGGCAAGCCCGATGTGTCCGGAGTATTTGGTGACATCACTTATCTCCTTGCCGGAGGCGATGAGGCTCTGAAGACCTTCCAGAATGCGTCCGTCGTGAGGCAGGACGGGCCAGGACACTCCGTCGTGCTGGAACTGCCATGGCCATACCTTGACCAGAGAGCCGATCATGATGCCTGCCAGGGCGGAGATCGTGGTTACGTGGTATTTGTTGAGCAGCCATGTCAGGAAGTGCGAGAAAGAGACGATACCTATGGCGGCTCCTGCGACGAATACGAGTATAAGTGTTATATTCAGGTCGGTAAGAGCCTTGAGCATATATTCGTATTTGCCGAGCAGAAGGAGTATGAAGCTTCCGGATATGCCCGGGAGTATCATCGCGCAGATGGCGATGGCTCCGCACAGGAAGATGAACCACAGGGCATTGGGAGTCTCGGTCGGGGACACCAGACAGATGGCGGCTCCGGCTCCCACACCCAGTACGAGAGCTGCGAGATGCTTGATCTTGGTCAGGTCGATATCCTTGAGAATCAGTATGGCGGAGGCGATGATGAGACCGAAGAAGAATGACCACAGCGGTACCGGCTCATTGGCCATCAGGTACTGCATAAGCTTGGCCAGGGAGAAAAAACTGATGGCGATGCCGAGAATCAGGGAGATGAGGAAATTACCGTTGATGTGCTTCCAGAATTGTCCTATCTTACCTGTGAAAAGCAGTTTGAATGCCTGCGAATTGATGGATTTGATGGAGTTGAGCAGTTCCTCGTAGATACCGGTGAGAAAAGCGATGGTGCCTCCGGAGACTCCGGGAATTACGTCAGCGGCACCCATGCCGATTCCTTTAAGGGTTATCATTGCGTAGGAAGAGAACGTTCTCATGTCAGTGTATTGTTTTTAGATAATTAATAATATTTGCAGCCAGTTCTTCCGGAGATGTATCAGGTCCTGTGCCGCTGACCGTCATGTCGTATGAGACGGTGTCAGCTGGCCCGGTCCCGATTCTCAGCGATGCCGAGGCTCTTCGGAGCAGATAGTCTATGGTGAAGATTCTTTTTCCTGATGACATGTCGGTCAGAATATCGTAAGGCTTGTCTGTGAAGCCGCCGGATATGTCCTCGCGGGGCAGACCGTACCAGTTGATGTCTTTTCTGAGGATGCGGACAATGCCGGGAGATGAGGCAAATACCGGATCATCGACCGGTTCTTTGCCCAGATCCACGCAGATGCATCTGAAATCCACTCCACATGCGGCCATTTCCTTTCTGAATATGTCGACAGCCGCTGCAATGCCCGGATCAGATGCGTTGACCACCAGGGCGGTTCTTCTGGCAGAGGCCAGCGGAACATACTTGCCATGATGGCTGTAGGGTATCTTTTTCAGAGCCCTTGCCTGCATAATCCGTGTCAGAAAACAATTAATCATCCGCCAAAGATAGCAATATTTCCAAATATGATATATTTTTGTTCCCTTATATTTTCAAATACGATGAATGCACTCAATATAGGAATTTTCGGACGGAGGAACGTAGGTAAGTCCTCTATAATTAATACGCTTGCGGGACAGGATGTGGCAATAGTCTCGGACAGTCCGGGAACAACCACCGATCCGGTAGTGAAGAGGATGGAAATATCCGGAATAGGTCCGTGTGTGCTGATAGATACGGCTGGAATAGATGACAGCGGAACCCTGGGCAGCAAGAGAGTCGTGCGGAGTCTGGATGTCGTGGCCCGTATTGACATGGCCGTGCTGGTCTTTGCCGGAAATGAGTTCGGAGAAGATGAGGAGAGGCTGCTGGGGGAGTTCAGAAGGTATTCCCTGCCGGTGACCCTCGTGCACAACAAGGCCGATCAGGGGCCGGTAGCTCCGGAACTGGCCGGAATGCTCAGAGACAGGTACGGTCTGGAACCGGTGGAGTATTCGGCTTTGGCCTGTACAGATGTATTCACATCGATGAGAGACCGTCTGATACAGATACTCAAGGAAAAGGCGCGGACTTCAGAATATCAGGAGCGTCCGATGTTTGATGGAATAGTGAGTGCCGGACAGCATGTGCTGCTTGTCTGTCCTATAGACAGCGGTGCTCCTACCGGAAGACTGATTCTGCCTCAGGTCAATGCAATCCGCAATATCCTCGACATCGGAGGCGTTGCTACGGTAGTGCAGCCTTCTTCCATCTCCGGTACGGCCGGTGACTGGAGCTGGTATGACCTGGTCGTGACAGACAGCCAGGCTTTCAGCGAGGTGGCGGCGGCAGTTCCGGAGAGTGTTCCCCTGACCAGCTTCAGTATGCTTCTGGCCAGGAGCAAGGGGTGTTTCAAGGAATATTGCGAGGGCACGCCGGCCATAGACAACCTCAAAGACGGTGACAGAGTACTGATTCTGGAGTCATGCTCGCATCATTCTTCCTGTGAGGATATCGGACGGGTCAAGATACCGGCTCTTATGCGCAGATATACCGGCAGGGACCTGACCTTTGATGTCGTGGGCGGCCTGGACAGGATAGCGCGTCCTGTAAGTGACTATTCGCTTGTCCTGCAGTGCGGCGGCTGCATGATCACCCGCCGTCAGCTGATGTCCCGTCTGTTGCCTGCGGTCGAGGCAGGAGTGCCGGTGACCAATTACGGAATGGCGATATCTTATATGAAAGGAATATATGACAGGGCTCTGAAACCTTTGATGGTATGACGGGAAAAGAACTGACAGAGATACTTGAGGACAGCAGCCCCGAGCGGACGGCGGCTCTGTTCGCAGAGGCATACAGGGTCAAGAAGGGAACAGTGGGGGAGTGTGTTTATCTTCGCGGTCTGGTGGAAATATCCAATATCTGCCGGAAGAACTGTCTGTATTGCGGAATAAGGAGGGACAACAGCAGTACCGGAAGATATGAGCTGGATTCAGCCGTTGTGATGGAGGCTGCCGGATTCGCGGCGGCGGAGGGATATGGTTCCCTGGTAATTCAGGGAGGTGAGAGGACAGACAGGAAGTTCATAGACAAGATAACGGAACTGCTGGTGGAAATAAAACGGAAATGGCCTTTAGGAATAACTCTGTCATTGGGTGAACAGCCCGAAGAGGTGTACCGTGAGTGGTTTGAGGCTGGTGCCCACAGGTATCTGCTCAGGATAGAGTCATCCACAAGGGAGTTGTATGAGAAGATACATCCTGTGGATTCCGTTCATAGTTTCGGGACCAGGCTGCGGGCCCTGGAGAATCTGCGCAAGTGCGGCTATCAGGTGGGAACGGGAGTCATGATCGGTCTGCCGTTCCAGAATGCGGCCCATCTGGCCGATGACTTGCTTTTCTTCAGGAGTATGGATATCGATATGTGCGGCATGGGACCGTATCTGGAACATTCTGAGACACCGTTGTATGCCTATAGGAACTTGATACCCTCGAAAGAAAGACGGCTGGAACTGTCGCTTAAAATGGTGGCCTTGCTCCGTCTGCTGATGCCTGATATCAATATTGCAGCAACTACGGCCATGCAGGTGCTTGCACCTGACGGCAGGGAAAGAGCCATTATGGCAGGAGCCAATGTCCTCATGCCCAACCTTACTCTGTCCGAGGTCAGGGAAGAGTATCAGATCTACCAGAACAAGCCCGGGGTGGGTGAGGACGCGGCTCTGTCCTCATCCAGTACCGAGGAACGCCTGCGTAAAATGAAAATCCCCATCGGTTATGGCCGGTGGGGAGATTCATTGCATTTCAGCAAACGCTGATGTTATTTCTCGGACATATAGATCTGGGCCACTTCCTCATCCGTAAGAGCCCTTGAGCTGTATACCCTAAGGTTGTCGAAAATCGTATCTATGGCGTTATTGTCAGACTCGCTGGCACCTCCGAGAAGGAATTTTGTGCAGGCCCGGTTTGTGGAGCCGTAGAGCTTTATTGAGTCTACAAGCACCCCGTCGATATACAGGGAGCCCATTACTGTGCTGCCCTCGCTTCTGACTACGATGGCGATGAAATGCCAGTTGTAGTCAAGGGCCGGGTGGCTGAAGCTGGAGCCGGTGTAATCGGTGACATTATAGATGAAGAATTTTCCGTCTTTGATAGTCAGCTTGGGGTAGTTGTACCTGTAGTCACCGCAGGCCATGGACCATACGTGGCCGTCTGAGAATCCTTTCATCCAGAAAGTCACGCTGTAGTTGTTGTTGGGATAGACTATCAGTGACTTGGGAAATACTATCTGACTGCCGTCAATCGAGCTGAGTGCTATGGCCTGAGTGCCGTCGGGACTGTCAGTGGTGTACTGAGGACCGTTTATGGGATTGCCCTGGATGGCAGAGACATCACTTCTGGTGGTACCGTTGAACCGGAAATATGCGGCAAGTCCGTTTCTGACAGTGTTGAGCGGATCTTTGCCGGGAGAGGTGACAGTCTGCTGCTCTGTCCGGGCGGAAGGCTGTTCTGTTCCTGCGGTCTGAACCTGAGGCATCGCGGGGGCAGTGTATTTCTGTACCGCATTTGGATCCGGTGTCATTACTATATCAGTACGGACAGTGCTTCCGCTTACGGTGTATGCCGGGGTCTCGGTGGTCTTGTATCCGTATTTGGAAGCCTGGATGGAGTAGTCTCCTGCAGGAAGATCATTGAAAATGTATATGCCGTTGCGTCCGCTGGTTGCGGTCCTGCCTCCGGGGATAAGGGTGAGCTTTGCGTATGCCACAGGCTCTCCGGTGGATGCGTCGGTAACCGTACCGGTAAGGGAAATATTCACTGTGCTCTTGAAGAATATCCGTTCGGATATATATTTGTTGCCGGCCCGGAAACGCACTTCGATATAGTTCTCGTCCTCATCGTAGCAGTTCTCATCGTTGTATCTGATGACAAGTATGTTGCCTTCGTATGACGAGGATATGCCCGTGGCGCAGTTGGACTTGACGGTAGGTCTCTGGCTCGTGGAGACAGGTCTTCCGGCCAGGCTCAGGCTTACAGTGACTGTGCCTTTCTTTTCCTGGGACCAGTCAACAGTTATCTGGTCATACAGACTGCGGTATCTGTTGGAAAGTATCTCCACCTGGTTGTACCTGGGGTCCATGGTGTCAAACTCATCGAGGAATACCCTGAGGCTGTTGATGATATCTCCGATCTCCTCTATGGATGATACGAAATCGATATCGGCCTCGTACTTGGCCAGTCTCTCATTGAGCCGGCTGTCATGTTCCTGATATTCCATGACCAGACGCTTCATCTCGAATTCGCTGAACGGATATTTTACGGCGTAGAAATACTCGTACCGGCCTGTGGATTTGTAATACCTTCTTTCCCAGTAATAGTCGGCCGCTTTGGAAAGCGAGATCTCTCCTATGAACGGCAGCTTGGCTGTCCTGGACATTATGGAAGTCTCCAGACTCTGGGTATGGGAGTATGTGTCATTGCTTTCAAAAGTGGAAGTCCGCATGTCCGACTCGGATACGATACGGGTGGCGATACTCTGGGATATCTGCTTCTTGACATTACCGAGCACGGCAGCTTTGGCTTCTTCGATGTCGCCTCCTGTCGCGCTGACTATAAGATAGTCCTTTTCAGTGGAGAGAACCCATTCCGGCATGTTTCTGGCACTGGATTCCTCGACTTTGTACTGGGCTTTCTGCGCCATGACTGCCGATGAGACACTCAGGGCGATAATGATTGTTGAGATAATCTTTTTCATGTTCATGACTCTGTCAGTTCAGTATCTGTGCGATCCTTTCCTTTCTGGATCCAGTGAAATAATGACTGTCCGCAAGGCTCCTGTCAACAGATATACTGCTTGCCGCAGCTGTCGGAACAGCAGCTATGCGCTGGCTGACCCTGTTGTAGAGGTCTGCACATGCACGCGGAATCGCGTATGCCTCGATCAGAGCCGACTTATAGTCCCCTGATGCGATGAGGGCATCTATCCTGTTGAATATCTGGTCGCTCTCGGCATCGAAGTACGAGAAGATCTTGTCCTTGGCGGTTGTAATCAATGTCCTGAGCTTTGGATTGCGTGCCTTGACATTGCGCACGGCATCCATGTATGAGGCTCCCTCATTGTCTCCGATGCCCTTGACCGAGAAGGATGTCTGTCCGAATACCGTGCCGGTATACAGGTCGATGACGAACATCGATATCTCAAGTTCGGTCACGAACATGGGAGGTGCCGTAGAAGTTACGTCCTGTGAAAGCTCGACGACATCGGTGACAGTTGTGAACCGGCTGTCAATCGCAGCGACACCGTTGAGCACGAGGGCTTGTGTGATATTGTTCCTGATAGTCTGGACAGCATTGTCGTACTTGATGCCGGAGGGAGCCTCCACACCGAAAGCCAGGCGGTCCTTTTCTTCCATGACCTCCTGAGCCGTAGAAGGAAGTACGGCGGAAATAAATGCCAGCAGGCTTATAAGTAAATGTCTCATATTATGAAATGTTGAGTGTCAGTCTAGTCTCCCAGTACGATCCATACATTGCCCAGACCTCTTTCGTTGAGCCTGTACGGAAGGTTGAACGGTTCCTTGTTGAGCATTCTTGCCAGGTCCATGGCGAAAGCTCTTGTATCGATGGCTCTTTCCTTGCCCAGGACGGTCTTGAACAGCGGTATGCGTACCTGCTCGTAGTCGGTGAAGTAATCTCCTCCGGAGGCTCTGGAGAATCTGTGGTTGACGGTGTTCTCGTCCATCCACCAGTCGATGATGTCCGTGAGGGCCACAACTTCTCCCATGAACTCGAACTCATCGTACATGGTTACAGGGCAGTTCTCGGTCATTCTGATGGATATGGTCACTTCTCTTCCATTGGCGAACATGTCGTCGAAATGTGCCTGAAGGGCAGCGTTGAAAGTGTCCATGTAGTTGATGACAGCCTCTTCAACCAGAAGTCCGACAGAAACAACGGATGACGGGCTTCCGTCCCCGGAGACAGCTGTGATAACCTTGTTGGTGTATGCGTCGAGTCCTCTGAGGTTGAATGATATGTATTTCTGCGGCCCTCTGGATTTGAGATTGAAGTCCAGATCCATTATGATGTCGGCTTTGGCCGTTCTCTTGAGTTTGTCCAGGGGAGACTCGTATATGGCGCCGCCTCCGCTGCCCATGAACAGAGCCGCTTCTGCCTCCTGGGTCTCCATGCTCTTGAGTGTCTGCTCAAGGTCCTTGAGAGGGAAGCCTCTCTGGGCCATTATGCTGGACAGCTCGGAGATGGCCAGTCTGAGATTCTCGTCATTGAGGAATGCCCGGCTGTAGTCGGCGGCACTTTTGGTGTTGCCGCTTTCGTCCTGATATGTGGTGACATAACCCTCGCGAAGGCAGTATGCGTCACTGGGAATGACCATGATGATCGGCTTCCTGGCCTGAGAGAACAGTGCGGTGGAAGCAATGAGGGCCAATGCTGTTGAAAGTATGATTTTTCTCATTGTGCTGTGCAGTTGTTAAAGTTTGTCTAATTCAGAAGTGGTGCCGCTGGCTTTCCTGTTGATTTCAAGGGCGGCTTTCTTTTTCTCAGTGTCATTGAAATTGTACAGGATGTAGTATTTGTACAGGTCCTGTTTCTTATACAGGCGGTGCTCCCAGTAAGTCTGTATTGCTGTCGACTCCGAGACATTCCTGAGGTAATCGGATGCCTCGACCCGCTTCCTGAGCACATTGACATCAGTGTCAGTGACGTTGGTGCTTACCAGATATGTGGTGACGGTATTGGCGATGTAGTTTGTGAGTTCCTCGAAAGCTTTTTCCTTTGCATTGTCAAGACTTATGGTGCTTTCTTGACAGAATTTCATGATGTCGTAGCGGTCAACGTCCCTTTTGATCCAGGCCGGACGCTTTTCTTCGCTGCTTTCGATGAGCTTGCCCTGAGCGAATGAGGGCAGTGTCAGCAGACACAGCAGAGTGATTAGGATGTACTTTTTCATATTGAATCTATTTAGGATTTACTACAACAAATATACGATAAATTATGCGAACCTCCGCACATTGTGACGCAAAAAACAGTTTCATGACATGAAAAAAGACCGGCCCTGTATGGACCGGTCCCTGACTGACTGCCGTTGCAGACAGTATGATTATCTTTCGTTCTTGATTGCAGCTTGCGCCGCAGCCAGACGTGCGATGGGAACTCTGAACGGAGAGCAGGATACGTAATCCATGCCTATCTGGTGGCAGAACTCTACGGAAGCAGGGTCTCCTCCGTGCTCGCCGCAGATACCGACCTTCAGTTTCGGGTTGGTGCTGCGTCCGCCCTGGACACCGATCTCAAGCAGTTTTCCGACAGACTCTATGTCGATAGTCTGGAAGGGGTCGGCATCGAGAAGCTTGTTTTCCAGGTAGTCGTTCATGAATGCACCGATGTCATCGCGGGAGAAGCCGAATGTCATCTGTGTCAGGTCGTTTGTTCCGAATGAGAAGAACTGGGCCGTTTTGGCCATGAAGTTGGCCAGCAGAGCGGCTCTCGGAATCTCTATCATCGTACCGTAGAGGTAGTTGATGGTCACTCCGGTGGCTTTCTCGACCTCATCGTGTACGCGGTCGCAGATCTTCTTCTGGAAGTCGAGCTCGCGGACGATGATGGTTACGGGAATCATGATCTCGGGCTTAGGATTGAGACCTTCCTTGATCAGTTCGGCAGTAGCGTTGAAGATGGCGCGGAACTGTGTCTCGCTGATTTCAGGATATGTAACGCCCAGACGTACTCCACGGTGTCCCATCATGGGGTTGACCTCATGCAGGCTTTCTCCGCGCTTCTCGATATCTTCCACGCTTACGCCCAGCTCTTTGGCCAGTTCAGCCTCTTTTTCGGGAGTCTGGGGAACGAACTCATGGAGGGGCGGATCAAGCAGACGGAATGTTACAGGCTTGCCGTTCATCACCTTGAGGGTGTTCTTGACAGCGTTCTTGATATACGGCTCAAGCTCTGCCAGAGCAGCCTTTCTCTCATCTGTGTCCTTGGAGAGTATCATTTTCCTGAGTTTGGACAGAGGTGCCTCTGAATGAGCACCGTAGAACATGTGCTCTATGCGGAAGAGGCCGATGCCCTCGGCTCCGAACGAGAGGGCCCTTGCAGCGTCTTCGGGAGTGTCGGCGTTGGTGCGCACACCCAGCCTGCGGTATTTGTCCACGAGGGTCATGTATTCTACGAAGCGGGGGTTCTCGGATGCGTCCATGGTCTCAACGGGCACGTCGTATACGAAGCCCTTGCTTCCGTTGAGGGAGAATACATCACCTTCCTTATATGTCTTGCCGTTGATGGTGAGGGTCTTGGCTTCCAGGTTGATGTGCAGGGCATCGCAGCCTACGATGCAGCACTTGCCCCATCCGCGTGCTACGAGAGCCGCATGGGATGTCATACCTCCGCGTGCGGTGAGCAGACCGTCGGCTGCGCGCATTCCTTCTACGTCCTCGGGATTAGTTTCCTCGCGGACGAGGATTACTTTTTCCTTACGTGCTGCTGCCGCAACGGCATCTTCTGCGGTAAACACAATCTTTCCGACAGAACCGCCGGGACCTGCGGGCAGACCCTGTGCTATGACTGTCGCCTTTTTCTCAGCAGAAGGGTTGAGAATGGGGTGGAGGAGCTCGTCAAGCTGGGCGGGAGCCACTCTCATCACAGCTGTCTTCTCGTCAATGAGCCCTTCGTGGAGCATGTCCATGGCCATGTTGAGGGCTGCCAGACCGGTCCTCTTGCCGACGCGGCACTGGAGCATCCAGAGCTGACCGTCCTGAATGGTGAACTCTATGTCCTGCATGTCCTTGAAGTGGTCCTCAAGATGATTCTGGATATCGTCGAGTTCTTTATAGACCTCGGGCATTGCGGTCTCCAGTGATGCGAGGTTGCGGTTGTGCTCGTTCTTGGTGGCCTCGTTCAGAGGATTGGGGGTGCGGATACCTGCGACCACGTCCTCGCCCTGGGCGTTGATGAGCCACTCTCCGTAGAACTTGTTCTCACCTGTGGCGGGATTACGGGAGAACGCCACGCCTGTAGCGGAGTTGTCGCCCATGTTGCCGAATACCATGGCCTGTACGTTCACGGCTGTGCCCCAGTCGTCGGGAATGCCCTCGATGCGGCGGTAGGCGATGGCCCTCTTGCCGTTCCATGATTTGAATACGGCTCCGATACCGCCCCAGAGCTGTTCGTATGCGTTGTCGGGGAACTCCTTGCCGAGTACCTGCTTTACGCGCACCTTGAAGTCGGCGCAGAGCTGCTTGAGGTCATCCTCGGTCAGGTCTGTGTCGCTCTTGTAGCCTTTCCTGGCTTTCAGCTCGCCGAGCATCCTGTCAAGCTGGACCCTGATGCCCTGGCCCTCAGCGGGCTCTATGCCCTCGGCCTTTTCCATCACTACGTCCGAGTACATCATGATCAGACGGCGGTAGGCATCGTATACAAAGCGGGGATTCTGCGTCTTGGCGATCATCCCGGGTATGGTTGCGGAACAAAGTCCGATATTCAAGACTGTCTCCATCATTCCTGGCATGGAAGAGCGTGCTCCGGAGCGGCAGGATACGAGAAGGGGATTGTTCTTGTCCCCGAACTTTCTGCCCATCATCTTCTCTGCGCGGGCAAGTGCGTCGTTGACCTCTTTCTCCAGATCTGCGGGATATTTGCATCCCAGGTTGTAATACTCAGTGCAGCACTCTGTGGTGATGGTGAATCCTGCGGGTACAGGCATTCCGAGCGTGCACATCTCAGCGAGGTTGGCACCTTTACCGCCAAGGAGGTTTCTCATTGAACCGTTTCCTTCGGCCTCTTTACCTCCAAAGAAATAAACTCGTTTGTTTGACATACTTATACGATAATTAGTTAGTTTTGGTCAAAACTGTAAATTGTCAGGTCGCAAAAATAATAAAAATCAGAAAAACATAAAACAGCCTTTTATAAAAGTTTGTCGGCTAGTCCGGAAAGCCCGCTGCGCTCGCCTTTTGTCATGTTGATGTGGGCAAACACGCTCTGGCCGAAAAACTTGTCGCACAGATGAGTCAGTCCGTTGGAGTAGAAATCCAGGTAGGGCTGGTCTATCTGGTAGATGTCACCCGTGAAGACTATCTTGGTGCCCTCACCGGCTCTTGTGATGATGGTCTTGATCTCGTGCGGAGTCAGGTTCTGGGATTCGTCCACGATGAAGAAGACATTGCCGAGACTGCGTCCGCGTATGTAGGCCAGCGGATTGATGACAAGCTTCTCCGTTCTGAGCATGTCGTCGATCTGCGCTGCTTCCTTGCTGTCCGGACCGTAGCAGCTCTTGATGACTGCCAGGTTGTCGAACAGCGGCAGCATGTACGGACTGATCTTCTTCCCGACTGTGCCCGGCAGTATGCCGAGCTCCTGATTCCTCAGAGGGATTACTGGTCTTGAGAGCAGTATCTGCTCATAGTTGTCCGACTGTGCCAGAGCTCCTGCCAGGGCAAGCAGAGTCTTTCCTGTGCCCGAGCGTCCTGTCAGGGCAATCAGCCTGATGTCCGGATTCAGGAGAGCATCGAGCGCGAGGGTCTGCTCGTCGTTGCGCGGCATGATGCCGAATGCGGTCTGAGGCTTGACCTTGACTATGCAGCGGCTCCGGTTGTCGTACCTGGCCAGGGTCACGTTGCGGCTGCTGTCGAATATCCTGTAGTACTGGTTGCAGGCAGGTCTGCGTCTCAGTCCGAGTTCCGAAAAGGGGACTCCGTCCGCGTCGGAGTCTATCCGGCGGATGAGGGAATCCTTCATGTTCCGGACTGTCAGTACCTCCTTCTCTGTCCTGACAACCCGCTTTTCCTCCACCTTGTCGGACAGATAGTCCTGAGCCATAAGACCGAGAGCCTTGGCTTTAAGCCTCATGTTGACATCCTTGGTGACGAGGATTACCTTCCGGCCGGGAGTGTTGTCCCGCAGCCACACGGCTGTGGCGATGATGCGGTGGTCGGGGATGTCGTCTATCAGCGAGTCCCTCATCGCCTGGGTGTAGCCGTGTCCCATCTCTATCTTTATGAGACCGTGTCCTTTCCCAAGGCTGATGCCTCTGTCGAAGAGGGTGTTGTCAGAGATACGGTCCAGTTCCCTGACGAAGGCCCTGGCGTTGTAACCGAGGTTGTCGTCGCCTTTCTTGAACTTGTCCAGCTCCTCGATGACACTTACGGGAATGTAGATGTCGTTGTCCTGGAAGTTGAAAATGGAACGGCTGTCATGCAGGATGACATTGGTGTCCAGTACAAATATCTTGGGCGGCTGCTGGCGGGCATCCGCTGCGATTCCTGGCGACGGCCTGCGGTATCTCAGTGCTTTTCCAGCCATATCCTGCCGTTTATGAACATTTCGATCCAAGGAGTGACGGTGTCTTCTTTCCTGTCCGGATACCAGGCCCAGTTCCAAGGTCTGAGACAGCGTTCCGGATGGGGCATCATGGCCAGATGACGGCCGTCAGGAGAGCATACTCCGGCTACGGCCTCTGGTGAGCCGTTGGGGTTGCCGGGATAGGCGTTGTAGTTGTATCTGAGAGCGATATTGTATTCTTCAACCGGTCTGGGGAAGGAGAAGCGGCCTTCACCGTGGGCCACCCATATTCCGAGCTTGGAACCCTGCAGTGAAGACAGGAGGATGGAAGGTGAGTTCTCTATTGTCACACCGACGAATGCGGATTCGTATTTGTGCGATTCGTTATGCTTCATCTTCGGGGACAGTTCCTTGTGCTCAGGAGTGATGAGCCCCATCTCGGCCATCAGCTGGCAGCCGTTGCATACTCCGAGACTCAGGGTGTCCTTGCGGGCGTAGAAACGCTCGATGGCAGTGCGGGCTTTCTCATTGTAGAGCAGCGCGCCGGCCCAGCCCTTGGCGGAGCCCAGCGTGTCGGCGTTTGAGAATCCTCCGACGAAGACTATCATCTGTACGTCTTCCAGTGTCTCGCGGCCCGAGACGAGGTCGGTGACGTGTACGTCCTTGACGGCAAATCCGGCCATGTACAGGGCCCATGCCATCTCACGGTCGCCGTTGGAGCCGGTCTCGCGGATAATGGCGGCCTTGACCTTCCGCTCCGACGGCATGGTGTACTGTCCGTCAAAGTGCTTCGGGAAAGCGAAGGTCAGAGGCTGTTTCTTGTAATTGGCATATCTTTCGGCAGCCGGCTTCTCGCCTGTCTGTATGCTGTCGAGCAGCCAGGAGGTGCGGTACCAGCTGTCCCTCATTGTATCGATATCCAGAGTCAGTTCCTGTCCGGATGTTCCGTAGAGGATTCTGAGCGTGCGTCCATTTGCCGGGCGGCCTATCTCAAACGCTTTTACTTTGCCAAGATTGTGCAGGAATGTTGCCTTGTAAGAGTCCTTGACCTGAACGATTACTCCCGGGACCTCGGCCAGCAGCATGTCGGCTGATGCGAACTCTCTCAGGTCTATGTCCGCACCGCCGGTTGTGTTGGCGAAGCACATTTCCAGAAGAGTGGTGACAAGGCCACCGGCAGATATGTCGTGTCCGGCCACCACCGGATTGTCCACGGAGTTGAACATCGCGTCCTGCAGTGAGCAGAAGCATGTCTTGAAATATTCCGGGTCGGGTATATCAGGTGTCCCGGCTCCCACCTTGCTGACAGTGGTGGCGTATGCAGAGCCTCCAAGCGGGAAACTTTCCTCTCCTTTATCTATATGTACGAACGGAATGTACATCAGGGTGGTGCCGCTGTCCAGCCTCATGACCGGATGCAGGGTAGCACCGACATTCTTGCTCTCGCCTGTGGCAGAGATTATCAGTGTTCCGGGCGAAAGTACTTTCCCGCCGTCAGGATATTTCTGAGTCATGGACATGGAGTCCTTGCCGGTCGGGATGTTGATGCCCAGGGCTATGGCAAAATCGCTGGCCCCCTGTACCGCAGAGTAAAGCCGTGCGTCCTCGCCTTCGTTTCTGCATGGCCACATCCAGTTGGCACTCAGGGATATGCCGTAGATATTGTCTTTTATCGGAGTCCAGATGATATTGGTCAGGGCCTCTGCAATAGCGAGCCTGGAACCGGCTGCGGGGTCTATCAGCGCAGCGACAGGTGCATGTCCTATTGAGACTGCGATGCCTTCCGGGTCGTCATAGCCGATGGCGGTAACTCCCAGGTCGTTGAGAGGCAGCTGGAGCTCACCGCAGCACTGCTGGCAGGCGATCAGGCCGGTAACCGAACGGTCCACCTTGTTGGTCAGCCAGTCCTTGCAGGCCACGGATTCCAGCATCAGCACCTTCGTTATGGCCTCTGCCAGCTCCTCAGGAGTCATGGATGACGGCACTTTCTCCAGCTTGCTGAATCCTCCGTGTCCGTCCGCTCCGCCTTTGGGAGAAGAGCCGCGCATGACCGTCTTGGGTGTGGAACCGAACATATCACTGAGTTTCAGGTCTATGGGCGCATTGCCGTTGCGGCTGTCCTTAAGAGTGAAATTGCCCTTGCCGCTGACCTCGCCTATGACATAGAACGGTGCTCTTTCCCTTTCGGCTATCCTGCGCAGTTCCTCAGTGTCGGACTTTTTCATTACGAGTCCCATGCGTTCCTGACTCTCGTTGCCGATGATCTCCTTGTCGGACAGGGTAGGGTCGCCTATCGGCAGTTTGGATATGTCTATGTCGCCTCCGACTTCCTCCACCAGCTCGGACAGACAGTTCAGGTGGCCGCCGGCACCGTGGTCGTGAATCGATATGATCGAGTTGTGCTCCTTTTCGGCCACCGAGCGTATGGCGTTGTAGACTCTCTTCTGCATTTCGGGATTGGCCCTCTGGATGGCATTCAGCTCTATGGAATTGTCGTATTCTCCGGTAGCTACGGACGATACGGCTCCTCCGCCCATGCCTATGCGGTAGTTGTCACCGCCGAGGAGGATGATGTCATCACCCTTGGACGGACGGTCCTTGGCTGCATCGGCCATTTTGGCGAAGCCTACGCCTCCTGCCAGCATTACGACCTTGTCATAGCCGTACTTGCGCTCGGCTCCGTCAGGATCCTGCTCCGTGTGCTCGAATGTCTGGAGAGAGCCGCAGATAAGGGGCTGGCCGAACTTGTTGCCGAAGTCGGAGGCACCGTTGGATGCCTTGACCAGAATCTCGGCAGGTGTCTGGTACAGCCATTTGCGCGGAGGACGGGCTTCCCATTCCCTTCCGCTGTCGATGCGCGGGTATGAGGTCATGTAGACGGCGGTACCCGCAATGGGGAAGGAGCCCTTGCCGCCTCCGATACGGTCCCTGATCTCTCCTCCGCTGCCTGTGGCCGCACCGTTGAACGGCTCCACGGTGGTGGGGAAGTTATGTGTCTCGGCCTTCAGCGAGATGACGGTCTTGACTTCCTCTTCCTTGAAGAAACTTGGTTTGGCGGCGGCAGCGGGATGGAATATCCTGAGCCTGGGGCCCTCGATGAAGGCGCAGTTGTCCTTGTAGGCGGAGACTATGCGCCCTTTGTTTACGGCTGATGTCTTTTTGATCAGCTTGAACAGAGTGGATTCTTTTTCCTCTCCGTCGATAATGAACGTGCCGTTGAATATCTTGTGCCTGCAGTGCTCTGAATTGACTTGTGAGAAACCGAAGACCTCGCTGTCTGTGAGCGGTCTGCCGAGCCTGGCGGAGAGGTCCTTGAGATATTGGATCTCGTCTGTGGAAAGAGCCAGGCCTTCTTCTTTATTGTATGCCTCGAAATCCGTGATGTGCCGTATCGGCTCCGGTGTATGGTCTACGGTGAACAGATCTCCGTCCAGACCGTGGTATATGCGCTGGAGCATCCTGTCGTGGGGAATTTCAGAATCGGAGGCGTACCTGCCTTCTTCAACCGGGAAATATTCCTCGATGCGGGATATTCCGGAGATGTTCATATTCCGGGTGATTTCGACCGCTGCGGTACTCCACGGAGTGATCATCTCGCGTCTGGGGCCGATGAATGTACCGTTGACAGAATGTTCCCGAATCAGTTCTGCTTCTGAGAAAAGCCACTTAAGTGTCTGTGCAGTCTCGGCGGATAATGCTGTATGTGAGCCGACTGCTATGATTTGTCCCTCTGGGGAGCGGAAAAAGTATATCATATACTGTGCAAATTTGACTGTCAAAAATAGGGATAATTTTGTTAAATATTGAGAATTATTCCCATTTTTGCATATAAAATGTTAAAAAATGCCGGAAAAATCTTCTGATCTTGACAGAGAATACCGCGAATGCGTCAGGAGGCTGTATTCCATAGCGCCGTCCTTTCAGGTGGTCGGTGCTTCCGGCTATCATCCGGGTCTGGACAATATGAGGGCTTTCGCAGCTTTTCTGGGTAATCCGCATCTTTTCCTGAGGGCCGTGCACGTGGCCGGAACCAACGGCAAAGGCTCGGTCGCGCACATGCTTGCCTCCGCTCTTGCCTGTGTACGCCCCGGTACTTCCATAGGGCTCTATACATCGCCGCATCTTGTGGATTTCCGGGAGAGGATCAAGACGGTGTCAATTGACGGCTCAGGTGACGTCAGGTGCTTCAGTGAGATAGGCAAGGAAGATGTGGTGGATTTCCTGCGGCGCGCAGCAGATTTTATCAATGAGCGCCGTCCGTCCTTCTTTGAGATAACTACTGCGATGGCATTTGATTATTTCCACCGCCGGGGCGTGGATATGGCTGTAATAGAAACCGGACTGGGAGGAAGGCTGGACTCGACCAATATTATTGTTCCCGAGCTTAGTGTCATTACGTCCATCGGGCTGGATCATAAGAATATACTTGGAGATACCATAGAAAAAATAGCAGCGGAGAAGGCCGGGATTATAAAGCCCGGTGTTCCGGTTGTGGCCGGAGATCTGCCTGAGGAAGCCATGAAAATCGTGGCAGGCAGGGCGGAGGCAGCGGGATCGGACCTCTACAGGGCCGGGGATCTCTGCGGGAACTGTGCGGATGCGGCTGAGGCAGCAGGGCAGGCTGATCTGCGCTCTTACTGTCAGGTTAAGAATATCAGGACAGTCTTCACCTCCCTGAAAGTCCTCGGAGCCGGACCGGTTGTAAAAGGTTCCCCTATATACGGCGCGGTCATCCATGCCGCACGTATTACCGGGCTGAGAGGCCGGTGGGAGAGACTTTCAACCTCACCGGAGATGATATGTGACATAGGACATAATCCGGAGGCTCTGGCCGTGTCCATGCGCCAGCTGGTGGAGGAGGCTGCGGGGAGACATATAATAATGGTATACGGAATGGCCTCGGATAAGGATGTGGAAGCTGCCGTACGTTTTCTGCCGCACGGTCCGTCATACGTCTTCACGCAGGCTGAAGGCAGCAGGGCCATGCCGTCACCGGAACTTCAGAGGATGGCCGCATCGGCCGGCATCGTGGATTCGATGACTTCCGCCAGTGTCGCGGATGCTGTGAAGACAGCCCTTTCCGCCGCTTCTTCCAAGGATCTGATTTTTATCGGAGGCAGCAGCTATGTGGTGGCCGAGGCAATCCAATATTGGGACGGGATCTGTGATAACAAAAAAGTTAATCTATAAAACTAAAAAGTTATATTTCCTATGAATCTGATTTTTACAATGATTATTATCTTTGTTTTGGGTTATCTGATGATAGCGGCGGAACATAAGACAAATATCAGCAAATCTTCGGTGGCACTGGTGCTTTGCTGTCTGCTGTGGGGGCTCCTCAGCATTTTTTCCTCGACCATAGGCGTGTCCCATGACACTGTCGGAGCCGATTTGCTGGCGGCCCTGGGCGGAACCTGTGAGATCATCATATTCCTTATAGGCGCCATGACCATTGTGGACATCATCGATACGCACGGAGGCTTCGAGGTGATAACGCAGCGGATAAAGACCCGCAGGAAGACCAGGCTGATGTGGCTTATCGCTTTCCTGACATTCATAATGTCCTCAGTGCTGGACAATATGACCACGACCATCATCATGATCATGCTCATCAGGCGGATGCTCTCCAATTATAAGGAAAGGTGGCTTTTCGCTTCGATTATAATCATTGCCGCGAACTGCGGGGGCGCATGGTCGCCTATCGGTGATGTCACTACCATCATGCTGTGGATGAAAGGCAACGTGGGTACTGCGAAGCTGATGAGCTCGCTCGTGCTTCCCTCGATAGTGGCGGTGGTGATTCCCACAGCCGTGGCGACCAGGTTCCTGAAGGGAATGATCGCCAGGCAGCATACCAATGAGGAAGCGTCATTCCGCCCGTCGTACATAACCGGAGGGGAAAGCCGCACTATATTGATTCTCGGAGTGCTGCTCCTGATCATGGTGCCCGTATTCAAAAGTCTGGTCGGACTGCCGCCGTACATGAGCGTCATGTTCGCCCTCGGTGTCCTGTGGCTGTACACGGACATGATGTACAGGCGCAAGCACAATGTGGAGGAGTCGGCAAAGAACAAGGTGTCCAAGGTGATAAAGAATATAGACATGCCGACGATTCTCTTCTTCCTCGGAATACTTATGGCTGTCTCTGCCCTGGAGTGCGCCGGTATCCTGGGAACGATGGCCGAGGGACTCAACAAGGGCATACACAATATATATGCGATCAATACCGTGATAGGTCTGCTGTCATCTGTGATAGACAATGTGCCGCTTGTGGCCGCAAGCATGGGTATGTACCCTATACCGGACGCCGCCGCCATAGCCGCATCCGCAGATCCGGAGTTTCTGTCGCATTTTGTGGCGGACGGTGATTTCTGGCATCTGCTCGCGTTCTGTGCCGGAACGGGCGGAAGCATCCTTATCATAGGCTCTGCCGCCGGTGTGGTCGCCATGGGGCTTGAGAACATCAACTTCATGTGGTATCTGAAGAATATCAGTTTTCTGGCTCTTGTCGGCTATCTTGCGGGTATAGGTGTTTTCATCCTTCAGGATATGTTTGTGGCATCCATATTATGAGTTTATGAGGCAGATAATTACTCATTTTACTGACGACGACCTGTATAAGTTTACGATGTGCTGCGCGGTGATAGACAACTTTCCCCGTGCCAGGGTCAAGTATTCGTTCACCGACAGGGACGGTACTGTCTATCCGGAAGGCTTTGCCCGTGAGCTGGCCGCGCAGATCGAGGCGTTGGAATCCGTTACAGTCACCGGAGAGGAGATGGAGTTCATGCAGCGCCGCTGCACATATATTCCTGGTTGGTTCTACAACTATCTCAAGGGATACCGTTTTGACCACAGGTGGGTTACCGTCCGTCAGGATGACCAGGGGCATCTGGAGATAGACATCGAGGGCAGTTGGGCAGATACCATCCTTCTGGAAGTCAAGATACTGGCAATCATTTCGGAATTGTATTACATGTTTACCGGAGAGTGCCGGAAATTCGATTACGGCGCATATTACGACAAGACGTACCGCAAGGCGGAGAGACTGCTCGGGGGCGGTTGCGTATACAGCGATTTCGGTACGCGCCGCAGGGCATCGCTGGAAGCCGAGGATACTGTGGTGAGGGCCATGAAAGACTGTGCCGGCAGCCGTCAGTGGCCCGGAAGGTTTGTGGGAACCAGCAATGTCTATCTGGCCATGAAGTATGATCTGATACCTGTCGGGACGATGGCCCATGAGTTCATCTGCGCCATAGGAGGCATGTACGGTCCGCAGATGGCCAACCATATAGCCATGGACTGCTGGCGCAATACTTTCAGAGGGGCTCTCGGAACATTTCTCTACGACAGTTTCGGCTGGGATATATTCAGTCTCAACTTTTCCGAGGACTTCGCCAATCTGTTCAAAGGACTCAGGGTGGACAGCGGTGACAATAGGGAGCAGCTTCAGCGCATCGTGGACAAATACCGCTCCCTGGGTATCGATCCCAGGACGAAGCAGGTGATTTTCAGCAATGCGCTGGATGTTGATCACGCTCTGGAGATACAGGACTATGCCGTGGACTTCTGCCGGCCGTCGTTCGGCATAGGCACTCATTTCACCAATGATTTTGACGGAGTGCGTCCGATGAACATAGTCATCAAGCTCAATGCTGTCAAGATAACCGAATCATGGTCCTTCTACAATGATACATGCAAATTGAGCGAGGATACCGGCAAGCATACCGGCAAGCCGGAAGTCGTCCGCCGTTTTATGGAGGCCCTGAACATGACAGGCACAGGCAGGGCATGACGTACATGCCTACTGCCTGACTTCAATAATCTGTTTCTCAAGTTTGCCGAGGTCTCCCTTGATGTCGGACGCGATGGCGGTCACCATAACCGTGGTGTTCCAGTCGGCACCCATCACGACAGGCAGGTCCGGGTCGATGATGAAGGAAGCCGCTGCGTCCTCCATAAGTTCCTCGTCAGTCATATCCGGTACTGACTCATAGAACTTCATGTACCAGTGCTCGGCATCGGCATTGGGGGTCAGTGTCGCCCTGATGACGGCACGTCCGGCGTATTTGCCGTATGTGTCAGGATTTGAAGCGGCCAGCTCATCGCCGTCAAGGACTTCCACTTCCAGTTCCACGGCTGCACTGCTGGTTTCGGCGGGAAGGGTCCTGACAACCTCGTGGAAGAGGGGAGTGGTAATCCCTCCGTAGTATCCGAAAGCGAATACGATGTACTCGGTATCACTGTCGAGGTATCCCTCTCCGTCATAGAAGGAGTCACCCATGCTGAGGACCCAGTCCAGGTCGCCTCCGTAGACGGAGAGCACGTCCTCCATGAAGTCTGTGTCGTTGTCGAAGAGCAGGTACCTGGAGTACGGAACGCATGAGGCGAAATACTGTTCGTCAGGGTCGGAAGGGTGGAATTCGGCGAACAGGCTGTGGGAGCTGACGCTGACGACATCTATGCCGACTGTCAGTGAGGACGGCTGTGTCTGCAGTGTGGTCATCCCGGCATGTCCTACAGCCGTGGTCCTGTTGCCTTCATTGTCGATTCCGAAGACTACGGCCGTATAGGACGTGTTGCTTGCAAGCTGTCCCATATACAGGTCTTCGTCCGAAGTGAGGGATACCGGTCCGGTGTAGATGTATTCGTCTCCGGCCCAGTCGGTCTCATTGCCGTTTTCCAGGTCGATGAAATACCGTGCCGCCTCGTCCATGGTCATTCCTTCAAAATCGGAAGTGGGCAGCATGCCTGCGTAATAGCGTGTGCCGTTGTCACTGGGAACAATGTTCACGATGCAGCTGACGGCTGTTATTTCAGAGAACGTGATGTCGAATGTACAAGGATTCTCTACTGTCTCCTCCTTCGTCGTGAATGCGGCATGGTGTATTCCTGAAGTAGGATTGCCGTATGAGTCCATTCCAAAAGCGAATACCGTGTACTCCACAGCTGCGTCCAGACCCCCGCAAAGGTATTCTCTTTCGAGCCCTGACTCCAGAAAGTCAGTGTAGGAATCACCCATCACCTCCACTGCGAAGTCAAGTGTCTCTACGGTCTCGGCAATTATGTCGTCTTCGGAAGGATATGCGTTCCAGTCCTCAAGGGTCATGGTGCTCCAGTAATATGTGTCGCCGGCACTTTCTGTAGTTATTGTCACCATGGCCTCGTAGTCCTGCGGAACGACCTCGAAACTGAAGCCGAAGTCCACCTTGGCGGCCTCGTCGGTGTATACTGATTCCTTGCAGAGACCGGTTGTCACACTGCCGTCAGGCTCAAGTCCGTAAGCGTAGATACAATATCCTGTAGATGCTTTCAGTCCGTCTATGTCCAGATTCTCGATGGCGTTCTGTCTCAGGTTGGCCGATATGACGACAGAAGGGTCCACGCCGTTGCTCTCCGCAATGGCCATGAACTCATCCACTTCATCCTGGATATATTCCTCATCGGAACTGAATGTGTCGAAATATTCTTTCTCGACGATTCTCGCGATGTAGGTCATCCTGTCATCAGCCGGGATGAAAGAGACATTCACTGAGTGGAAGTCTTTCCTGTTCACAGTTATCTCTATGGCCATGTCCCTTTCCGGGGGATTCTCTCCGGCTGCTTTTTGCGTTACCTTTATGCTGACAGTCCTGTCCGTCTCCGAATATTCGGCACCTTCGCCGGCACTTGTGAAGACGGGGGTAATGTCCGGCGGAATATTTATGATTATTACTGCAGTGCGTCCGGCTCCCGTATTCTCTTCGGCGATAAAGGTTATGGAACTCTGGCCGATAGTGAGGTCAGAAATCCATCCTGCTTCTGTAACCGGTTCTGTATTCAGAGGTGCGCTGGAAGAGAAGGGAATCTCGGTTTTTCCGCCTGTATATTCTATTGTATCGATCGCTCCGCAGATGATCCTTACCGGCTGTTTTTCTTCGTTCCGGCACGATACCGCTGCAGTGCAGAGGGCGGTCAGCCATGCGGCTGTGAATAATAATCTTTTCATCATGATGGTATGGTTTATTGTTACTTACTCTCAGTTATTGTTCTCAATGCATGGATTGTCCAGCAGTTCCGGACGGAGCTTCCGTGTGCGTTCCACGGCCTGCTCTTCCTGCCACCGGCGGATGAGCCTGGGATTGCCGGACAGGAGCACTTCGGGTACTTTCCAGCCCATGAAGTCTGCCGGACGGGTATAGATGGGCGGGGCCAGCAGTCCGTCCTGGAAAGAGTCGGACAGGGCCGATGTCTCGTCTGTCAGGGCTCCGGGGATGAGACGGATGATCGAGTCGCAGATGACGCAGGCAGCCAGTTCCCCACCGCTCAGCACGTAGTTGCCTATGGATATCTCCATGGTGATGAGATGCTCGCGGATACGGTGGTCTATCCCCTTGTAGTGGCCGCAGAGGATGATGAGATTGCCGCAGGTGGACAGGCTGTTGCACATGCCCTGGTCCAGCATCCCGCCGTCAGGCGAGGTGTAGATCACCTGGTCGTATTTCCTCTGTGAGGTGAGGTCTGTAATTGCTCTGTACAGCGGCTCCGGCTTGATTACCATGCCTGCGTCACCGCCGAATCCGTAGTCGTCTATCTGCTTGTAGCTGCCCTTTCCGTAGTCGTGAAGGTTGATGATGTGGATTTCCACGAGCCCCTTGTCTTTGGCCCGTTTGATAATGGAGTGGTTGAGCGGACTTTCCAGCAGGTCCGGCACTGCGCTGATGATATCTATCCTCATAACAGTTGCAAATTTATGTAAAACGGATGTTCTTTTAAAAAATAATGTATATTTGCGAGTTCATTTTAATATATTAAATATGATTGACGAGACCTTGAATCCTTCTGTAGAGAAGAGTACTGCCGAAAATTCTTTAGAGAATTCCGAAAAACTGAATGTTAATGCATCCCAGTCCGGGCCTGTGACAGAGGAGGAGCCTGTTTCCGAAGCTGCCGCCGGTGTCCTCAGCTCAGAGGAGGAGCCTGCCCGTTGTGCTGACGGTCAGGAAGACCGGATGCAGGGAGCCGTGATAAGCGAGGAGGAACTTAAAAGTTTGTCTTCGAAGAGTCTGAAGGAGATAGTGGAGTCTTTCCGCAATCTCGTGGACAACGGTGATATCATGGAGCTGAACAGACAGGCTGAGTATATTAAGGCTACTTTCTATAAAGTGCTCAAGGAGGAGAAAATAGCATCCGGTTATCACGTTCTTCCCGGAATGGACGGCTATGCCGTTCCCGAGGCAGAGGCTGCGGATGCGGAACCGGAAACATCCGTGGAGGCAGCGGAAGACATCCAGGAACCGGAGGATAACGGCGGAGTCTCAGTCAATCCGTTCATAGAGATAGAAAGGGCGTTCAAGGAACTGTATGCCAGATATAAAGGCCGCAGAGCCGTATATTTCCAGAATCTGGAGCGCGAGAAGCAGGCTAACCTGGAGAAGAAACTGGAGGTCATAGAGGAGCTTAAGAAACTGCTGGAGAGCACGGAGGACATCAATAAGACATTCCCCGAGTTCAGGGCTCTTCAGGCCAGGTGGCGCGAGATAGGTCCTGTGCCTCAGGCGAGGGTTAAGGACGTGTACGACACGTATCAGCACAATGTCGAGAATTTCTACGACCTCGTCAAGATAAACAATGAGCTCCGCGACCTGGACTTCAAGAAGAACCTTGAGATTAAGACCGGACTTTGCGAGAGGGCCGAGGCACTGGAGAACAATCCCAATGTGGTCGAGGCGTTCAATCAGCTTCAGAAGCTCCACGAGGAGTGGAAGGAGTGCGGCCCTGTGGCGAAGGAGTTCCGTGAGTCTATATGGGACCGTTTCCGTCAGGCTACATCCCGTATAAACAAGATGCATCAGGCCTATTTCGAGGGCCTGAAAGTGCAGCAGAAGGAGAACCTGGCCGCCAAGACGGCCCTGTGCGAGAAAGCAGAGGCTCTGGCGGACAAGGACATCAGGGAGTCCAACGGATGGAACTCCGTGACCAAGGAATTCGAGGATATCCAGAAAGAGTGGAGAAAGATAGGTTTCGCGTCCAAGAAGGACAATCAGAAAATATATGACCGTTTCAGGGCCGCCTGTGACAAGTTCTACAACAGAAAGAGAGAATTCTATGCGGACTTCAAGGAGCAGATGAGCGGCAACATGGAGAAGAAGATCGCCCTCTGCGAGCAGGCCGAAGCTGTGCAGGACAGTACGGACTGGAAGAAGACCACGGATTATCTTATCTCGCTGCAGAAGCAGTGGAAGGAGGTCGGTCCGGTGTCCCGCAAGAAGTCAGATCAGTTATGGACCCGCTTCAGAGCAGCCTGCGACAGATTCTTCGACAACAAGGAAAAGAATTACGGCGGTGTGGACCCTCAGTATGTGGACAATCTCAGAGCCAAGGAAGCGGTGATAGCCGACATCACGGCTTATGTCTCTGCCGGAGATGCGGCCGCCGACAGCAGGGCCGCCCGTGAGTTCGCGGACAGATGGAATGCCATAGGCTTCGTGCCGTTCAAGGAGAAAGAGAGAATAGCAGAGGAATACCGCAGGGCGATGGAGACCAGGTTCCCTGAATTCCGGATGCCGTCAGGCCACGGCAGGGCTCAGAGACAGCGTGGCGCCAAGGCGGAGAGCAGTCCGGCCCGTCAGGAACGCGACCGTCTGCTTCAGAAGTTCCGCAAGCTCGAGAGCGAGATTGCCACTTACGAGAACAATATCGGATTCTTCGCAAGTTCCAAGAATGCGGAGTCCCTTATCCGCGAGTTCCGCAAGAAGATAGATGCGGCTAAGGCAGAACTGGCTGCGCTTGAAGAGAAAATTCACAAACTCGATACCCAGGAGCAGGCATGAACAAGAACACGATAATCGCCATAACGCTGATCGGACTCCTGCTGATAGGATTTTCAGTGTTTAATTCAAGGCTGGCCAGGCAGCAGATGGAGCAGAAGAGGGTGGCGGATTCCCTGGCGGCCGCGAGGGCCATTGAGTATGCTGAGGAGATGGCCGCAGTTCAGGACAGCGCCGCAGGAGGTGCGCCGGTGGCGGATGGGGAACAGGTGCAGTACAGGAGCACGTATGCCAATCCATATCTTGAGACAGCGTATAACGGCGGAGAGGACTTCCATGTCCTGGAGAACGGAAAGCTGAGGATCCGTTATTCAACCAGGGGCGGTCAGGCTGAGGACGTGCTTATCAAGAACTACTACACAAGCGACAGTTCCGACCTGTATCTGATGAAGGACGGCTACAGCAGTTTCGGTCTTCAGCTGTATACCAATCAGTATGTCAATACCGGAGATTTCACATACGAGACGGTCGTGAGCAATGACTCGACTCTCGTGATGAGACTTTATTTCTCGGATACATCCTACATCGAGCACCGCTATTTCCTGCCGGCTGACAGCTATATGGTGGACTTCGACGTGCACATGGTGAACATGGACCGTCATATTCCCCGCAACGCATCTCAGTTCGAGGTAGTATGGAATATGGATGTGCCCCGTCTGGAGCGCGGCTACAAGAACGAGCAGAACTACTCGACCGTCGATTTCAAGTATCCCGGTCAGGTCAAGAAGATAGAGAACCTCGGCATCATGCGCGGCGGCGGACGCTCCGGCGGCAACCACCGCGAGGTGACCACCCGCATCGAGTGGTTTGCCTTCCAGCAGCAGTACTTCTCTGCCATTCTCCGGGCAGAGGAGAACTTCGAGTCGGGCAACCTTTCGATGAAATTCTATCCCGAGACCGACGCCGAGCGCCGTCTGATGGCCTGCTCCGCCTCGACCCTCGTCCAGTACGAGCCCGGAGCGGATGTGACCGTGCCCTTCGAGTTCTACTACGGACCCAACCATTTCCGTACTCTCAAGAGCTATGACTGCGACTTCGAGAAGATAGTACCTCTTGGAGGCTGGCTCGTAAGATGGATCAACAGGGGTATCATCATCCCCGTATTCGACCTCTTCGGCCGCTTCATCAGCAACTACGGTATCATCATCCTGCTGCTGACCCTCCTCATCAAGCTGGTCATCTCGCCCCTGACCCTCAAGTCCTACATGTCCTCGGCCAAGATGAACGTGCTCAGGCCCGAGCTGGACAAGATCAACGCCAAGTATCCCCGTCAGGAGGATGCCCTGAAGAAGCAGCAGGAGACCATGGACCTGTACCGCAAGGCCGGTGTGAGCATGTTCGGAGGCTGTCTCCCCATGCTGCTCCAGTTCCCTGTGCTCTTCGCGATGTTCCGTTTCTTCCCGGCCTCGTTCGAGCTCCGTCAGAAAGGCTTCCTTTGGGCGGATGACCTGAGTACATACGACTCGATTCTCGATTTCGGATTCAATATACCGCTGTACGGTGACCACGTCAGTCTCTTCGCCATCCTCTGCGCCCTGAGTATGTACTTCTCGGCCAGGATGACCCAGGGCAGCAATGTGGACAACAATCCCCAGATGAAGAGCATGCGCAACATGACCCTTTACTTCATGCCCATCTTCATGCTGTTCATCTGCAACAACCTCTCCAGCGGTCTGACATACTACTACTTGCTCTCCAACCTCATCATGATGCTCCAGACCTGGATCATCCGCCGTTTCTTCGTGGACGAGGAGAAGATCATGGCCAGGGTACGCGCCGCTTCCGTAAAGGGAGCCGCCAAGCCCAAGTCCAAGTTCCAGCAGCGTCTCGAGGCCATCCAGAAGGCACAGCAGGAGGCCATCCGCGAGCAGCAGAGGCAGCAAAGACGAAGGTAATATAAGGAGGAAATATAATGGGACACATAAGTGAGAATATCCTGTCGCTGCGGCAGGAACTGCCCTCCGGGGTCGAGCTCGTGGCAGTGTCCAAATTCAAGTCGGGAGAGGAGATCCTCGAGGCATACGAAGCGGGACAGCGGGTCTTCGGCGAGAGCCGTCCCCAGGAACTCAAGGAGAAGGCCCTCTCCCTGCCCAAGGACATAGAGTGGCATTTCATCGGTCATCTGCAGAGCAACAAGGTCAAGATGACCGTGCCGTATGTCAAGCTGATTCATTCGGTGGACACCCCGAAACTCTTCTTCGAGATCGAACGCTGGTGCCGCCAGAACGGTTATAGCGTGGATGTGCTGCTGGAGATGCACATAGCCTCGGAGGAGAGCAAGCAGGGCTTCTCCGATGAGGAGGTGATGGATTTCCTTGCAGGGATAGAGCAGGCCCGTCAGTCCGGGGACAATGAGAAATATCCCTCTCAGGTCCGTATCCGTGGAGTTATGGGTATGGCCTCCCTTACGGAGGACGAGGAACTTATCCGCAGGGAGTTCGCTCATCTGAACTCAGTGTTTGACCGCATCAAGGCTCTGGATTATCCTTTCCTGGGACAGTTTGACCTGAAGTCGTTCGGGATGACGCATGACTATCATATCGCGGTGGAGATGGGCAGCAATATGGTTCGCGTCGGCACTAAAATTTTCGGTCCCCGGGGAGTCCGTTTATCATAGCAGGCGAACTGCTGCGTTGTCTTCGGCTCACGGCTCAGTCATTTACGTCAAGTAAACTCCTTCGCCCTTCGCCTCGACGCCTTGCATTTCACCCACTCTGATAAACGGGCTGTTTAAGATGCGGGCGAACTGCTGCGTTGTCTTCTGTTATAAGGTTGCCTGAAAGACCAGTTCCGTTGGGCCGGTTAATTCGACATTTGAGAATATTCCGCTCCGGTGGCTGAATGATACCGAAAAGGTGTCCGAGGTCGACCGGAGCGTGTATTTTTCCCGGCGGTCTCCTTTCATCCATGCCGCGACGGCCGAGGCTATGATGCCGGTGCCGCAGGACAGTGTCTCGTATTCCACTCCCTTTTCGTATGTGCGTACTCTCAGAGCCTCCTCCTGGCCGGAATATTGTACGAAATTGACATTTACGCCTTTGGGTGCGAAACGGCTGTCGTACCTCCATCTGCGGCCCTCTTTCAGGGCATCCAGACTGTCCAGGTCATCCCTGAACATTACCAGATGGTCTGTGCCGGTGTTCATCCGCCAAGCCTTGCTGTCCTGACCGTCCGTTTCCGGCAGCTCTACGGGCTCTACGGAGGTTATGTCGTTCATGCTGAGGATGACGGTGCTGCGCCTGCCTTGTGATGATACGATCCTGCCCCGGTGAATGCCGTCCGGGGCTTCAAAAATCCAGCCTCCGTCCTTTCCAGAGGCCGGTATGCCGGTACGCCCGGCCAGATCCACTATGCAGCGGCCTCCGTTGCCGCACATCATGCCTCCCGAGCCGTCATTGTTGAAGAACCGCATGGCGAAGTCATAGTCCATGCTGCCTTCCAGGATGATGAGCCCGTCGGCTCCGATGCCGTAACGCCGGTCGCACAGTCTGATTACCTCATCTGTGGAAATATCCGCCCTGTTTTCCAGGGAAGTTACGAGCACGAAGTCGTTGCCGGCCGCCTGATATTTGTAGAAGTCCATGGTCAGAGTCCTTTTATAAGCTGCTCGATATTGGCTGCGGTGCGCTCTGCGGAGCCTCTTTCCCCGAGCATGGCCCGCATGTCGTCGTAGTCCTTTATCATGCGGCTGCGGTATGCCCTGTCATCCGTCATGCGGAGCACCTCGTCCGCGATATGTTCAGGAGTGCAGTCGCCCTGCAGCAGTTCCCTGAAAATATGCCTGCCTAGAATCATGTTGGCCAGCGAGATGGTGTCCAGTCTGACCACCAGCCTGGCCAGAAAATAGGTTATGGGATTCATCCCGTAGCATACTACCTGGGGCGTGCCGATAATCGCGGCCTCCAGACTTGCAGTCCCGGAGGAGATCACAGCCGCCTCGGAATGGCTCAGGACTCCGTAGGTGTCGTTCTGTATGATCTCGATACCGCTGTCTCCTATGTACTTGCCGTAGTATTCAGGGTCTATGGACGGGGCTGCCGCCAGCAGGAAGCGGAATCTGCTGCCCGTCCTTTCCTTCAGTATGGCGGCAGTGCGGACTATTCTGGGCATCAGGTAGTCCACCTCCATCCTGCGGCTGCCGGCCAGAAATGCCAGCAGCGGCCGCCCGTCGTCCGTCATGGAGTGGGAGCGGAGGAAGTCTTCCCGCGACAGGTGTACTGACGGCGTGCTGCCGATGTTGTCCACCAGCGGATTGCCGTTGTAGACGGCATCCACGCCTTTTGCCTTGAAATATCCCACTTCGAACGGGAAGATGATGAAGACTTTGTCCACGTACTTTTTCAACAGCTTGATCCTCGACTCTCCCCGGGCCCATACCTTCGGAGGGATGTAGTAGAAGACCTTGAATCCTCTTTCATGGGCGAAGCGGGCTATCTTGAGATTGAACCCCGGGTAGTCAATCAGGATCACCGCGTCCGGCCTGTACTGCAGGATGTCCTCCTTGCAGAAGCGGAGATTGCGCAGGATGCTGCCCAGGTGGCTGAGCACCTCCACGAAGCCCATGACGGCATTGTCCCGGTAGTCCTTGACCAGAGTGCCGCCGACGGCCGTCATTTTCCCTCCGCCCCAGAACCTTATGTCGCAGGACGGGTCGTGCCGCAGCAGGCCTTTCATCAGGTTGGCCCCGTGCAGGTCGCCTGATGCCTCACCGGCTATGATGTAATACTTCATGGCGGTCTGCGGTTATTTTTCCCAGACTTCGCGCATACGCTCCATCTCGCCGTAGTCGGTGGTGTCTATGCGGTGCGGCACTACTGAGATGTAGCCGTCCTTGACCTTTGTATGGTCGCCCAGGGAACTGTCCTTCTCGTGGTTCTCAAAGTGGCCGGCCATGAGGTAGTAGGTGTTGCCGTTTTCGTCCTTGTAAGAGTCAAATTCCTTGACCCACATTCCTTTGCCTCTGCGCGCCATGCGTATGCCCCTGACCTGGGAGGCTGGGATGGGAGGGAAGTTGATGTTGAGGTATATGCCCTTTTCCGGAGGACAGGAGATGAACCGCTCCATGATCGTATCCGCGTATTCGGTTACCGGACTGAAGTCCGGGTGCTCGGCGTGGGTGCATATCGAGAAACCTATGGACGGGATGCCGTAGACCGTGCCTTCTATGCAGGCTCCCAGGGTACCGGAGTAGAGAGAGGCGACGGAGCAGTTGGCGCCGTGGTTGATGCCTGAGACTACCAGATCCGGCAGTCTGCCGTCCATACATTCGTTTATGCCTATTTTGACGCAGTCCACAGGTGTTCCGTTGAACGTGAATTCCCGGTGTCCCGGGGTGTCCAGTATCTTATTAAGGTATAGCCTTGTGTCCATGGACAGGGCTGCGGATTTGCCGGACTGGGGATGAAGCGGTGCGACGACGGTTACATTGCCGTATTTTTCCATTATGCCGGCGAGGACGTGGATGCCCTCAGCCTCTATTCCGTCGTCATTTGTGATGAGGATTTCTCTTCGGGATGTCATAAAATAAAAATTGTACGCAAATATAGGTTATTTCCTTTAAAGTGACTATATTTGCAATAGTTTAAATTTTGTTAAATTTTAAGGCTATGACAAAGGTTAAAATTGGCATCAACGGTTTCGGCCGTATCGGCCGTATGGTCTTCCGTGCGGCTGTAGACAAATTCTCAGATGACATTCAGGTAGTGGGAATCAACGATCTGCTTGATCCTGAGTATCTCGCTTACATGTTGAAATATGACTCCGTCCACGGCCGCTTCGATCATGAGGTGTCCGTAGAGAACGGCAACCTTATAGTAAACGGACAGAAGATCCGTCTGACAGCAGAGATGGATCCCGCCAACCTGAAATGGAATGAGGTGGATGCTGATGTAGTAGTGGAATCGACCGGACTTTTCCTGACAGACGAGAAAGCCCGCAAGCACATAGAGGCAGGTGCCAAGAAAGTCATTATGTCGGCTCCCTCGAAGGATGACACTCCTATGTTCGTATACGGAGTCAACGAGAAGACTTACAAGGGACAGGATATAATCTCCAATGCCTCCTGCACCACCAACTGTCTGGCTCCTGTATCCAAGGTGCTCAACGAGGCCTTCGGTATCAAGAGAGGTCTGATGACAACAGTTCATGCAGCTACAGCTACTCAGAAGACCGTTGACGGTCCTTCCAAGAAGGACTGGAGAGGCGGTCGCGGTATCCTCGAGAACATCATCCCTTCATCCACAGGCGCGGCCAAGGCTGTCGGCAAGGTGCTTCCTGAGCTCAACGGCAAGCTGACCGGTATGTCCATGAGGGTTCCCACCTCCGATGTCTCGGTAGTCGACCTGACAGTGGAACTTGAGAGACCCGCCTCATACGAGGATATCTGCAAGGCCATGAAAGCCGCATCAGAGGGAGAACTCAAGGGTATTCTCGGTTATACGGAGGATGCTGTAGTAGCCACCGATTTCCGCAATGATCCGCACACTTCGATCTTCGATGCAAAGGCCGGTATTCAGCTCGATCCCACTTTCGTGAAGGTAGTCTCATGGTATGACAACGAGTGGGGCTACTCCAACAAGGTCCTCGAGATGGCACGCTATATTGCCCGTCACTGATCGGTGCGGTCAATGCCTGCAGACAGCGGATAATGAACAGAAGATTCCGGCTGACATTCAAGTCGACCGGAATTTTTTATATCTTTGTCCGGCTAAGACTTAAAATGGTACAATGCCGATATTCAAAAAGATAAAATTGGGTGTGCGGAGCAAGATTTTCGCTGCTTCGCTGGTTATCGCTCTGATGCTGCTGCTTTCGGGAGGAATGGCATTTTTCGAGTTCGGGCGTATGAGCCGTTATATATCCGAGTTCATATCCAACAGTATCCTGAGCGTCGATCTTACGCGGAATCTGCTCAACACTTCCGAGCGTTATCATTCGGACCTGTTCCGTCAGATAGGGGGAGACGGTCTGCTGGCCCAGCCTGAGACCATTCCGGACGATGAGTTTGAATCCGTTATGGACAGGCTTTATACAGTGCTGGCCTCTGAGCAGGAGCGCATGATCGCCGATTCTGTCCGGTATGCCTATTCCGCATACATGCAGGTCTCGCTTGAGATAGAGACTGTGTGGCTTTTGCCTCAGGATGACCGTACTGACTGGTATTTCAACCGCCTTCAGACAGTATACGCTAAACTGCGCAATTACCTGACCCGTCTGTCGGATGCTTCGCAAAGTGCGATTACTGACAGCTACAACAGCCTGCAGGACAGTTATTACCGCTCCATCATGCCGGGGATTGTAGCCAATGCGGCCAGTATCGTTCTCATAATGCTCTTCGTCTATTTTCTCAGTCATTATGTCGTACAGCCTATGGTGCGGATGTCCCGTGGACTGAAAGATTACCGCCACAGCGGCAAGAGCTACAATGTCACTTTCGATTATGGCGGCGACCAGATTCAGTCCATGAACGAGGATATCAAGGAACTCATTGATGAGAATAAGTCCATCAAGAAGAGAGGTGTATGAATATCAGACTGACAACTAGGTATATCGGCATAGCGTTGCTGTTCAACGCCATGTTCATGTTCATATCCCTGGGAGTGTCTGCTCTCAATGATTTTGACTCATCTTTTACTCCTCTGCTGCTCAGTGCCCTGGTTACGGCGATGGTGGGCTGTTTCCCTCTTATTTTCGTAAGGACCCAGGACGAGGTCAATCTGCGCGAGGGCTTTGCCATTACCATATTCTCGTGGCTTCTCAGCTGTATCTTCGGAATGCTGCCATACGTGATGTGGGGCGGTGAGTTTACGCTTTCAAACGCATGGTACGAGTCCGTGTCGGGCTATACCACTACAGGAGGAACCATACTTCAGAATGTCGAAGCCTTGCCGAAGGGCCTGCTGTTCTGGCGTTCGTCTACGCATTTTATCGGAGGAATGGGAGTGATGGTATTCATGCTGCTCGTGCTCCCCTCTGTAAGCTCGTTCAGGATGAGAATATCCAGGATAGAGATATCTTCCATTTCCAAGGACAATTACCGTTACCGTTCCAAAGAAACGGTCCGTGTCATTGCCTCTACCTACGTCGGCATTACAGTGGCGGGCACCATAGCCCTGATGATGGCCGGAATGTCTTTCTTCGATGCCGTCAACCATGCCATGAGCATAGTCTCCACCGGCGGTTTCAGCACCCGCAATCTGTCGATACTATACTATGATTCCCTGCCGATAGAGATAGTCTGCATAGTATTCATGTATATCTCGACCCTGCATTTCGGTATGGTCTACGCCCTTGTGGTCAAGCGTTCGACAGCACTGCTCAAGTCGCCTGTCTTCAGGTATTTCATGGGCTTCTGCATAGTGATGTCCCTGCTGATAGGCCTGGATCTGAAGGCCAGCGGCCAGATCGCCACTTACGGAGAGGCCATGCGCCAGTCGTTCTTCCAGTATGCCTCTATCGTCAGCTCCACCGGTTTCGCTACGGCAGATACCTCCGTATGGCCCCTGTTCTCGATTTTCCTGCTGCTCTTCGCCATGTTCCACGGAGGGTGCAGCGGCTCGACCTGCGGCGGAGTGAAGGCGGACCGTATGTGGATATTCTACAAGGTGCTCAAGAACAATATTTTCAAGCAGCTTCATCCCAATGCCGTCATGCCGGTCAAGGTGGGTGATCATACCATAGAGCCGTCGGTTATCCGTTCCGCTATACTGTATATCGTGGCATTTACCCTGATATTCATCGTAGGAGTGCTGCTTATATCCTTGACCGGTCCTGATTTCGAGGAGTCCTTCGCAGCTTCCCTGACATCGATGGGCAACGTCGGCCCCGGCTTGGGAGCCAGCGGCTCGATGGGCAATTTCTCGCATTTTACTCCTTTCGCCAAAGTGGTGATGACCATAGAGATGCTTCTCGGCCGTCTGGAGATCTACTCCCTGCTGATGCTGTTCTTCATCTTCAAGAAAGTCTAGGAATGGCGGTCAGGGAATTTCTGGAGCAGAAGATACGGGATGCCTTTCCGTATGAGCCTACGCCCTGTCAGGACGAGCTTTTCTCGCGGCTGCCGGCCTTTCTGACCGGGGAGGGCGACATCATGATAGTCAACGGCTATGCCGGTACCGGTAAGACGGAGGCAATGGGCGCGGCCGTGCGGGCGATGAAGGAACTGAACCTGCGGTTCCGCCTGATGGCTCCTACTGGCCGCGCGGCAAAGGTGCTGGCGGGCTACACCGGCGAGAAGGCCACTACGATTCACAAGCAGATCTACCGTCAGAAGTCGATGGATGCCGGCGGAGGGAAATTTGTCCTGGACCTGAACAAGGACCGCCGCACCTGCTACATCGTGGACGAGGCATCGCTTATCACGATAGATTCGCCAGGCTCGTTCTTCGGCAGCGGCAATCTCCTCGAGGATCTTCTGGACTACATCCGGCAGGGGGAGGGCAATACCTTGATCCTGATAGGAGACAATGCCCAGCTTCCGCCGATAGGTCTTGACCGCAGTCCGGCCCTCGACCCCTCGTATGTGGGGATGTACGGCCATGTGGACTATGTCCTGCTGGACAAGGTCGTGCGTCAGGCCGACACCTCCGGTATCCTGTTCAATGCCACGGTGGTGCGGCATGCGGTAGTTACCGGAGCCTGTGAGGAGTATCCCCGGCTGGAGACTCGGGGTTTTGCGGATGTGGAGCGTATCGGAGGCGGTGAGCTTATCGAGGCGCTGGACGATGCGATAGGCCGCTACGGGATAGACGAGACGGTGGTGCTTTGCCGCTCCAACAAGCGGGCAAACCGTTACAACCAGGGCATCAGGGGAACTGTTCTCTTCCGGGAGGAGGCTCTTTCCCGGGGGGACCGGCTGATGGTGGTGAAGAACTGCTATCAGTTCCTGGAGAAGATCGAGGAACTGGATTTTATCGCCAACGGGGATATCGCGGAGCTGATCAAGATTTCGGATTACGAGGAACGTTACGGCCTGCATTTTGCCGAGGCTGTCCTGGCTTTCCCGGACTACGGTGACGTGGAGATTACGGCCAAGGTGATTCTCGACACCCTCACGTCCGAGTCCGCATCTCTGCCGGCTGAGCAGCAGAGTGCCCTCTACGAAGGTGTCTTCACCGACTACAGCGACATCTCCACCAAGCGCAAGCGCAACGCTGCCGTCCGCGAGGATCCGTACTACAATGCCCTGCAGATCAAGTACTCCACCGCCATCACCTGCCACAAGTCCCAGGGCGGTCAGTGGAAGTGTGTCTTCGTGGACAACGCCTTCTGGCAGGATGCCCTCACCGTCGAGGACCTCAAGTGGCTCTACACTGCCCTTACCCGCGCCACCAAAAAGCTCTACCTGGTCAACTTCAACAAGAAATTTTTCGATTGAAAGCCGTTTAAATAGAAGGTGTTGTGACGATGAGGAGCCGGGAGCCGTCGGAGGCGGTGGTGGCCAGGACGCGGAGGGTGTCGCTTTCGGCGGTGCCGAGGCGGCGGCGGAGCTCCTCGGAGGTCATCGGGAAGTTGCGGGCAGAGACGGAGCAGGCGGGGTATTTCTTCCTGAAATCGCGGATAGCGGCCTTGTGGAAGGGCATAACCTCGATGATGCGGCGGACCTTCCCGGGAAAATGCTCTACTGGTGCCGGGGCTGTATAGAAATGGGTGGATGCGGATATCTTCCGGAGACCGAAGCGGACGGCCGGGAGCTTGAAGGCTCCGCTTTTCAGGAGGGCGGGGGAGGGTTCCAGGAGGTAGCCGGCGATTTCCGAAGGGGCGGTCAGGTCTGCGGTGGCATCATTTTCCTCGTGAAGGGTAAAATGGAATTCGGCAGCATTGTTTCCGGAGGAGAGCTCTACCGCTGTAATGGGGATGTCCCCGGCCGGTACGGCATTGTCCCGGAGCATAAGGACCAGAACCTCCTTGCACTCATTGTCCGAAGAGAGGATATGGACCTCTGCGGCCTCCGGCAGCTCCGAGAGCAGGACACTGATGTCGGCCATAGGGGAGGCTTTCAGCAGGATGCGGGGGGCAATGCGCAGCAGCTCGGGGCGGAGGGCGGTGATGTCCGGCTCGCAGTCCCTGAGGGAGTAGACCCTGCCGCCGTCCCTGCCCCTGCGGGCAGGGTCGAGGTAGATGAGGCTGTAGGTGTCGGAGGGGATGCGGCTGAGCATTTCTGGCGTCGTCTCTGCACAGTGCACCGAGATATTGTCCCTGCCGAGGGCGGTGAAGTTGTGCCGGGCACAGGCGCAGAGTTCTTCCGAGCGCTCGAAGTAGTCCACTGAGGCTGCCGACTGGGAGAGGCTCCAGGAGTCGACGCCGAGACCTCCGGTGAGGTCGGCCACCCTGTCCCCGCTGTGGACGAACCGCTGCTTGTAGAGGGCGGTGGCCTGTGAGCTGCACTGTTCCAGGGACAGGGACTGCGGGTAGACCAGCCCGGGCTCGGCGTACCATAGTGGCAGCTTGTGCCTTGCTGTCTGTCTGCCCCGTATGCATCTGACAGCCAGCCCCATGTCAATGTCCGGCCAGCGGTCCCTGTGCAGCATCAGCTCCGCCGGGGATTCGGTTTCATGCGCAATGATAAATTCTTTGAATTTCTGGTCTGCCATGCCGCAAAATTAAGCCGAAGAGGGGAATTATTTGTGGATTTGTTCAGGAAATTTCGTAAATTGCAACGATAAATTGAAAATGAGGCTATGAGAAGAATTATTAGCGTGGCTGTCATGGCAGCAATTCTACTGTCAGGGTGCGGAAAGGGCGCATCAGAAGTCATTGATTTGTCTCCAGAAGTACTTACAGAAGCCGTGGTCATGGTCCCGGAGACTGTATATGAACTGCCTGATACTTTTTATGCGGGAGCGGCTCTCGTGTACGGGGACAGATATGCGGTGTGCGAGATGCTGACCCAGGATTTTTCTGCGGAGGTATATGACCTGAAGGAAGGGAAGGTGGCCGGGAAGCTGCTGCACTACGGCAACGGCCCGCAGGAAGTGTTGGTCCCGATCTTCAATATGTCCGGTGATACGCTGCAGGTGATGGATATTCAGAAGGACAAGCTGTTCATGATTCCGTGCGCGGATCTTCCCGATGCCGGAATCGCCAGAGAGATAAAATACGATTTTATTACGTTGTCCCTGGTTTCGTGCGGGGACAGCCTGCTGGTCCTCAATCCGTTTTATTTCGAGAACGATGACATGGGCATACACAACGGCGAACCGATGTTTTTTTACTCCGACGGCGTGAAAGCTCCGTATGATGCATCGAAGATCATGTCTGCCGGAGTGGTGCAGGGGCCTGTGGCCGTGCATCCGGAGAGCGGAAGGGTGGTTTTCGCCAATTGTGTGGAATCTGAGATATTTATCCTGAACAAGGACCTTTCAGTGAACCGCAGGATTACCGGACCGCGTCATGAAAGGACAGACTATGCCGCTCAGGACGGTCAGCTGTTGTTTTCCGGAAATATTTCCACTACCTATCTGTCGGCATGCTCGGACCGCGAGTATATCTATCTGATCTACGACGGCAGGAGTTACGGAATATTTGATGAGAACATTGACGTGGAATATACCGACCACGACCTGTATCTTTTCCAGATGGACTGGGACGGACATCTGAAAGGGATCTATGCTCTGGAAGGAGTCCGCTACGTAGGACCGAGGCTGAGCTGCGGCTCACAGCCGGGAACGGTGTATGTCTCCGCCGTTTCACCCGACGAGGGTAATCTTCAGATATTTTACTATGATCTCAGAAAGTACAACTAATCTTTAAAAGATATGAATTACAGAGAAGTCGCAATGCAGTGGACCGGCCCTGAGTACGATGAGCAGACCAGGGCAGAGGTCAGGGCTCTTCTAAAAGGGGATGAGAAAGAATTGGAGGATGCTTTTTACCGCAATCTGGAGTTCGGTACCGGCGGATTGCGCGGAATCATGGGTGCCGGGACTAACCGCATGAACAAGTACACGGTGGGTATGGCCACTCAGGGATTCGCCAACTACATCCGCAAGGCTTACGAGGGCGAGGAGAATATCCGCGTGGCCGTATCCTTCGACTCCAGGAACAACAGCCGCGATTTTGCCAGGATTACCGCCGAGGTCTTCGCCAACAACGGTTTCCGTGTGTATCTGTTCGACAATATCCGGCCTACCCCTGAGCTCAGCTTCGCCATCCGTCACTATCACTGCCACGCCGGCGTTATGGTCACGGCCTCGCACAACCCCAAGGAATACAACGGCTACAAGGCCTACTGGCAGGACGGAGCTCAGCTGACCGCGCCTCATGATACGGCGGTTATAGAGGAAGTCAACAAGATAGAGAATCCCTCGATGGTCAGGTTCGGAGAGGATAATCTTTCAAATATCAAGATGATGGGAGAGGAGACCGACAAGGTGTATCTGGATTCGGTGCTGTCGCTGATGCTCTCGCCAGAGTCCATCGCCCGTCACAAGGATATCAAGCTCGTCTATACCCCTCTGCACGGTACCGGAGTGCGTCTGGTGCCCAGAGCCTTGAGGCAGATAGGCTTTACAGAGGTGTTCCCTGTAGCGGACCAGATGATAAGTGATGGCAATTTCCCCACAGTAGTGTCACCCAATCCGGAAGAACCTTCGGCCCTGAAGATGGCTGTCGAGCTGGCTGAGGCCAAGGGTGCCGACATCGTGCTGGCTACCGACCCTGACGCTGACCGCGTGGGTGTGGCTGTCCGGGATGACAAGGGAAAGATGGTGCTGCTCAACGGCAATCAGACAGCGTCTCTTCTTACTTATTATATATTGACCCGCTGGAAAGAGCTGGGCAAGCTCGGCAAGGACACCTATTGTGTAAAGACCATTGTCACCACCGAGCTGCTGACAGCCATCGCGGACAAGTTCGGAGTCAGGATGTACGACGTGCTCACCGGTTTCAAGTATATCGCCCAGATAGTCCGTGAGAACGAGGGCCGCAGTACCTTCATCTGCGGAGGAGAGGAGAGTTACGGCTTCAATGTAGGCGAGTTTGTCCGTGACAAGGATGCCGTCATCACCTGCTCATTCGTAGCCGAGTGCGCAGCCTGGGCAGCTGACCAGGGCCTGACTCTGTACGGCCTGCTGCAGAACATATACGCCGAGTTCGGCATCTACCGGGAGAAGCTGGTATCCCTGACCAAGAAGGGCATCGACGGCACGCAGCAGATAGCGGCCATGATGAAGAATTACCGTGAGAATCCCCCCGCCAGGCTGGGTGACTCACCTGTCGTGAAGGTAATAGACTACACCGAGCCAGAGAAGACCGGTCTGCCCAAGTCCAATGTGCTCAGGTTCTTCTCCGAGGACGGCTCGGTAGTGACAGTGCGTCCCTCGGGTACGGAGCCCAAGATCAAGTTCTATTTCGGGGCGAAAGGAGACAATGCTGACAGGACAGTGGAGTTACTCGTCAGACAGTTTTCGGAGTAGTGCCTCAGCCGCGTTCCATATAATGTAGAGCGCGAAGACAGCTAATACGATGCCCGTCCAGTGAATCTTCAGAACAAGAAGTGCGGCTGAGACGGGTATTGTTATGCACAGGAAGATGTACCGCTGTGCGTTTGGTTTCCATTTGAAGGATTTGAATTTCATGGAGAAAACAGGCATCTCGCTTACCATGAGTATGGACAGGAGTATTACGACTGCCGGTACAGCATAGTTGTTGGCCAGCAGTGGATTGGCAATCTCCTGATAGTGTACGGCGGTTGCGGCGAGCGATGAGGCTGTAAGGGCGGCGGCGGGAACCGGCAGCCCGAGGAAATTGTCGTTCTGGCGCGTGTCCAGATTGAACCTGGCCAGTCTTACGGCTGCGAATGCCGCCATAATGAGTGGAATGTAACATACATACCCGTTGATTACAGCGGTGAATCCGTCCAGATAATTGAAAAGAATAAGGGAAGGAGCAGCACCGAAACTGACGATGTCGGACAAGGAGTCCAGCTCCTTCCCTATGTCTGAATATGAATGAAGCGCCCTTGCTGCCAGACCGTCCAGGAAATCGAACACTGCGGCAAGTATGACAAAGCACAGGGCCTTGTCGAAATTGTCCTGAAATGCATAGATTACGGCTACTGTCCCTGATATCAGGTTGAGACAGGTGATGACGTTGGGAATATGTCTGGCGGCGCTCATATCAGTGTGGAATGGAATTAGATACCCATTTTTGCTCTGATCTCCTCAGGGATGGCGTTCTTGTTGACCAGTACGTCCATTGTCTTGTATCTTACGAAAGCCTCGGATACGTACCAGATGCCGTCATACTGTCCGGCATCGCCCCATGAGTTCTTCACCATGTAGTATTTCTTGCCGGTCTGGTCCTTGGCGATACCGAAGATCTGCATACCGTGGTCATCGGTGGTCTGATAGTTGTCGTAGCCTTCCTGACGCATCTCCTGGGTAATCTCCAGTTCGGGGCAGGGAGCCTCGAAAGCCTTCTTGTAGAGGTCATTCTTGGAATTTCCGATCCAGCGTGCCTGATCGGAGCCGGTCTCCTTCAGCTCTACTTCCATCTTGTCGTAGTCGGGCACGATGCCGAGTCCGTCGCGGGTGAAGCCTCTCTCGCTTACATCTGATGCCCAGGCTACGGTGTAGCCGTTCTCAAGAGCGTTGTCGATGACGGCGATCAGATCGTCAAGGGGTACGTTCATGGATGACTCCCAGAGCCAGTTGTCGGGAACTTCGATGACCATATTCTCGTAGAACGGCCTGTGTGTCCAGGATGTGAGGTCAACGTAGTCATCGAGGTCGATGCCGAGGGACTCCATGTAGGTGTGGGGATTGTACTCCTTGCCGTTTACTGTGAACGTCTCGGGGCACTCGCCCAGATATGCGTCCAGAATGCCTTTGAAACCTTCTTTCCAGGCGGTTGAAAGTGTGCCGTTGGGATTCTTTACTATTACATCGAGATATGCCCTGAGCACTCCGTCAAGCTCGTTGTGGCGGTGCTTGTCAGAGCCGTATTCCAGCCCCTCCATTTCCCACTCGGGCACGATGCCGTAGTGCTTGAGACCGTAGAGCACGTTGCCGAAAGAGCTGCCCTGGCCGAAGTTGAGGACTCCGTGGAGCCTTACGAACTTCTCGCCTTTTTCCTGATAGGAGTTGTGTACGATGAACATCTCCGAGAGATCCAGCGAGTCGGTATAGCCGTTCTTCAGGATCTCTGACTCGAAGAATGACAGAGCCGAGAAGCACCAGCAGGTACCCGAGCTGGCCTGGTCCTTGATCGAGGTGATGGGATTCTCGATGACGGTTGTGAACTTGTATCCTTCCGGCTCAGCTTCTTTGCTTTTCTTGCTCTTGGCAGAGAGTGCCGGTGTGATCATGCATCCGATGCACAGTACTGTGATGATTTGTTTAACAGACATAATGATTATTAAATTAATTAAGGAATATTCATGTACTTATGGGTCTGGAGCGATATTCTCCAGACGGGATGGCGCTTCACATATTCTATTATCAGCGGCATTACGGTGTCCCGGCGGCTCCATTCGGCCTGCAGGAACGGCAGGCAGCCGTCCTTGGTCTGAGCCCGGCAGCTCTCGGCCAAGGCGAAGTCCTCCTCTGAACTTATCACAGCCTTTATCTCGTCCGCAGCCTTCAGCACTTCTGCTCTTGGAGGAAAGTGTTTCTTGGGAGAGAGGCAGATCCAGTCGAACTGTCCGCTGATCGGATGCGTGCCGGAGGTCTCCAGAAATATGCTGTAGCCTCTGTCCTTCAATCCGGAGCAAAGAGCGTCCAGATTGTGCATGAGCGGCTCTCCGCCGGTGATTATGACATTGGCTGCCGGAGACAGGGCGATCTCCCCGATAATTTCCTGTACGGACTTCATAGGATGGCTGTCCGGATTCCACGTTCCCTTCGAGTCACACCACGGGCAATGTACGTCGCAGCCTCCCAGACGGATGAACCAGGCGGCTCTGCCGGTATTGTACCCTTCTCCCTGCACCGAGTAGAAAGACTCGGCCAGGGGGAGGAGCAGACTGTCGCCTGCGCTGCGTATGCCGTTAATATCGCTCATAACAGGTGGTGCAAATGGATTCAAACGGACAAATGTAATAAAAAAACTGCCACAATGACATAAAATAATCGTCGGCAGACTTTTTGAGTGATAAGTAGTCAAAAGGAGAAAAGTTATGAATAACATGAATTACAAAGAGAACAATAACAACAAGGAGTTCCTCGAGCGGTACGCGGTCAATCTGAACCAGCGGGCCCGCGAGGGGAAGCTCGACCCCGTCATCGGCAGGGATGAGGAGATCCGCAGGGTGCTCCAGATTCTGAGCCGTAGGACGAAGAACAACCCTATTCTGGTCGGAGAGCCGGGTGTCGGCAAGACGGCTATCTCTGAGGGCATTGCCGAGAGGATAGTCAGTCAGGACGTGCCGGAGAACTTGAAGACCAAGGAAATCTATTCACTGGACATGGGTGCCCTCGTGGCCGGTGCAAAATATCAGGGCGAGTTTGAGGAGAGACTGAAGGGAGTGGTCAACGCCGTCATAGAAAGTCAGGGCGAGATCATCCTGTTCATCGACGAGATCCACACTCTGGTGGGTGCCGGACGTTCGTCAGGTGCCATGGATGCGGCCAATATCCTGAAGCCGGCCCTGGCCCGTGGAGAGCTGAGGGCCATCGGTTCCACCACCATCGAGGAGTACCGGAAGTACTTCGAGGAGGACAAGGCCCTGGAACGCCGTTTCCAGATGGTCATGGTGGACGAGCCTACCCCAGCCGAGTCCATTTCCATCCTCAGGGGACTGAAGGAGAAGTACGAGAACCACCACAAGGTGCATATCGACGATGATGCCATTATCGCCGCCGTTGAGCTCTCGCACAGGTACATCACCAACCGTTTCCTCCCGGACAAGGCCATCGACCTCATCGACGAGGCCGCCTCAAAGCTGCGTCTGGAGATGAACTCGGTGCCTGATCCCATCGACGAGTTGAACCGTAAGATACGGCAGCTGGAGATCGAGCGGGAGGCCATCAAGCGTGAGGGCCGTTCGCCCAAGCTGGACGAGATACAGGCCTCAATCAAGGAGGCAAAGGAACAGCTCGATGACCTTAACCGTAAATGGAAGGTGGAGAAGGATCTGCTGTCGCGTATTTCCCAGAAGCGTGCTGACATCGAGCAGTATAAGTTTCAGGCCGATGAGGCCGAGCGCAGCGGTGACTACGGTCGGGTGGCCGAACTGCGCTACGGCAAGATAGCCTCGGCCCAGAAGGAGATAGACGAGCTTATGGCTCAGAAGGCCGCCAATCCGGACCCGCTGATCAATGAGTCGGTGGAGCCGGAGGATATCGCCGAGATAGTTTCCAAGTGGACGGGCATACCGGTGACCCGTATGCTCGAGAGCGAGAAGACCAAGCTGCTGCACATGGAGGACATGCTGCACAAGAGGGTAGTGGGTCAGGACGAGGCCGTCCGCGCTGTGGCCGATGCGGTGCGCAGAAGCCGTGCCGGACTGCAGAACGAGAAGAGGCCCATCGGCTCGTTCATGTTCCTCGGTACCACCGGTGTGGGTAAGACCGAGCTGGCCAAGGCCCTGGCCGAGGCCCTGTTCAATGACGAGAACATGATGACCCGTATCGATATGAGCGAGTACCAGGAGAGGCACAGCGTCTCCCGTCTGGTCGGTGCGCCCCCGGGATACGTCGGATATGACGAGGGCGGCCAGCTCACCGAGGCCGTAAGGCGCAAGCCCTACTCGGTTATCCTGCTGGACGAGATAGAGAAGGCCCATCCGGATGTGTTCAACATCCTGCTTCAGGTATTGGACGACGGCCGTCTGACCGACAACAAGGGCCGGACGGTGGACTTCAAGAACACCATCCTGATCATGACCTCCAACGTCGGAGCAGAGGTGATACAGGAGTACATGCAGCGAATCGAACACATCGACGACAAGGCTTCGAGGACTGATGTCCTGGAGGAATGCCGCCGGGCCGTCATCGACATCCTCAAGAAGACCATGCGTCCTGAGTTCATCAACCGTATCGACGAGATCATCATGTTCGAGCCTCTGACCCGCAAGGACATACTCGGCATCCTGAACCTCCAGCTGAACGCTCTGAGGAAGAAGATGGAGGAGCACGGCATATCGATAGAGTTCAGTCAGAAGTTCATCGACTATATGTCCGAGAAGGGTTATGACCCGGCCTACGGTGCCCGTCCCATCAAGCGTATCCTCCAGCGCGAGCTGGTCAACATGCTGGCCAAGGACCTCATCGAAGGCTCCGTCACCAAGGACCGCCCCGTGGTGGTAGACATCTCCGGCGACCGGATAGTCATCACCTCAAAATAACATATAGGTATGTCCAGGCTAAGGGGCAGGAGTTCCATTATCGGACTCCCGCCCCTTTTCAATTTATGCAGGTCTTTTTAGTTCCGGATTATGTGAAAAATTCTATCTTTTTTCTTCTTTGATGAGATGCACTCAATGGATTTGGGTTAAAAAGTTCCTGTCCGGGAAGCGGCGGCGCCGAGTGTCCGTCACTCAGAATGGCGTGTTCGGGGAAAAGAAACGGTAAACTGAGTAACACCTGTGAAATGCAATATTGTGATTTACAATGCTTTATGAGTACGACCCGTGTCTCATGTTGAGGTGTACCAAAAAAGTTGGACGGATTAATATTTATCAGTTATTTGATAATTAACTGATCTGCAATGTATTATGT
>CALVDE010000008.1 GCA_944326265.1 uncultured Bacteroidales bacterium
TGCCCTAACCGGGGTGGGAGAGTAGGTAGCCGCCGCCCCTTAGAGCCCCCGGAGGAACATCCTCCGGGGGCTTTTTTTGTTCCTTGCCGCAGTTGTCATTTGCAACGCTCGGCGAACTCCAGGAGGAAAGAGTACGGAAATGATATGGTTGGCGCGGCAATGCTAAGCAGAGAAGCGCATTGTTATTTATTCTTGCGGGGCAAGCGGGGGAACATTTTACGGAAACGGACAAGGTAGTGAGTGATGCTGCCACCGGCTATAACGAATGTTACGGCTATGAGGATCATAACGATGCCTGTGCCTTCGCGCAGTGTCATGCGCTCCCCGAAAATAGTGATGCCGAAAATGATGGCAGTGACGGGCTCAAGTGCGCCGAGGATGGCTGTAGGAGTTGAGCCGATGAATTGAATGGCCCTGGTAGTGCATAGAAAGGATATCGTTGTGGGAAATACGGCGAGGGCCAGGATGTTCAGCCACAGGTACCATCTGTCAGGAGTTGTCAGTTCTACTCCGGAGAGCAGCCTTACGACAAAAAGCGTGACTCCGAAAAGCAGAACGTAGAAGGTGACAGTCAGGGTAGCCGTGTTTTTCAAGGTTGTCTGATTGATGCCTACCAGATATATTGCGTATGATAGTGCTGATGCGATGACCAGCAGTGTGCCTTTCAGGCTTAATGTTGTTCCGTCACCGCCGTTGTAAAGTAAAGATATACCTCCCATTGCCAGCAGCAGGCACAGTCCGGTTATCAATGTCAGTTTCTCTTTAAATACAAGAGACATAATCAGGGCTACCATGATGGGATAGACAAACAGGATGGTAGAGGCGATGCCGGCTTCCATGTAGTTGTAGCTCTGGAAAAGAGTGAGGGACGATATTGCCACAAGAGCACCCATGGCGATCAGGCTCAGACCTTCTTTTCTGCTGAGCCTGAAGCTCCTTCCACGTGCTTTTATCATGATTGCCAGGATGGGGATGGCGAAAAGGTATCGGAAAAACAGTACAGAGTCCGGATTCATTCCGCCTTGGTAAAGGGGTAGTGCGAAAAGCGGATTCATGCCGTATGTCGCGGCTGCAATTGCCCCCAGGATATATCCTTTGGTTTTATTGTTCATGTTGTTGTTGTTATTGCCGGCACAAATGTAGTTAATTCTATATTTGGATAATAGTAACCGATTTCATATTTTTGCAGATTATGATTATTAAATGATATTATGACAGAACAGCAGAATAATCTGAACGTTGCGCAGGAGCAGGAAATAGACCTGATAGCATTGGTAAAGCGTCTATGGGCGAAAAGAATATTTATAATATATGTCACAGCCGGTTTTATGGTGCTGGGATTGCTGGTCGCGCTCTTTTCAAAGAAGGAGTATACGGCAAGCACTATATTTGTGCCGCAGACATCCCAGCAGCGCGGTGGTTCTTCCATTTCGTCCCTGGCATCGTTGGCTGGAATTAATCTCGGGCAGATGGGCGGAGACATGCTGTCTCCTACAGTTTATCCGCAACTGCTCTCAAATGTAGACTTGATAAAGGAGCTCATGTACACGCCGGTTAAATTTGAGGAGTGGCCGGAGAAGATAACTCTGTATGATTACTATACGGATCCTGAGTATAACAAGATGACATTTTTCGGTGCTGTCAAAAAATATACGATAGGGCTCCCTGGTGTAATCATTGGAGCTATTAAGGGTAAGGATGAAGAGAATGTTGATGCTGCCGGTCTGGACGGTCTGGCGGTATATACGGAAAGAGAGTATCAGTGCAAGAAAGTTCTGTCAGATCTGATTTCAGTGTCGATCAATGATAAGGACGGTTATATCGAACTGTCGGTACGTATGCCTGAGGCTGTGGCTGCGGCTGAGGTGGCTACGACAGTCTTCAATCTGTTGGAGAAATATGTGACCGAATATAAGATTGAGAAAGCTAAGGCAACATTGGACTTTGTCAATGACCGTTTCAATGAGGCTAAGGAGGATTTTGAACAGAAGCAGCTAGCGTATGCCAAATTCCGGGATGCGAACAGGGGACAGCTGACGGCAACGGCGCAGATTACGGAGGATCGTCTTAGAAAGGAGTACGACATGGCCAATACGATATATACGGAACTTGCACGTCAGAAGACCCAGGTGGAGCTTCAGGTTAAGGAGGATACGCCTGTTCTTTCAGTAGTGCAGCCTATCGTGGTGCCTTTTGAGCGTTCCAAGCCCCGTCGTGCAATTATTCTGATTGCTTTTACGTTCCTTGGCGGATGTCTCGGGTGCGCATCTGTTTTCGGTCTGGATTTTATTAAGAACCAGGGCTCCAGCTGGCCGCGTGGTTGGAAGACAGAGAAGGACGGGGAAGACAATAAAAAAGAGGAGGAACAGGTATAATGTCATGGTTCAGTTGGAAAAATCGCGACAGTGAGGAAGCCCGTCGCGAAAAGGAGTCATTGGACAAGGGGTTGGAGAAGACCAAACGGGGGCTTTTTGACAGGATATCAAGGGCTGTCGCAGGAAAGTCCAAAGTGGATGATGATGTCCTGGACGGTATAGAGGATGCTCTGATTGCATCGGATGTCGGAGTAGATACGACACTGAAGATTATTGATATGCTTGAGGAGAGAGTGGCACGGGACAAATATATGAATGCCGCAGAGCTGCGCTCCATCCTCAAGGAGGAGATGGCATCGCTGCTGGATGTGGAGGGAAAGGAGAATGCCCCGGTATTTGATTTTTCTAAGAAACCTTACGTGATAATGGTGGTAGGTGTAAATGGAGTCGGCAAGACGACCACCATCGGAAAGCTGGCGGCCAATCTCAAGGCTTCCGGAAAGAAGGTGATGCTGGGAGCGGCCGACACCTTCCGTGCCGCAGCCGTCGATCAGCTGGTGATCTGGAGTGAGAGGGCGGGAGTTCCCATAGTCAAGCAGAACATGGGCGCGGATCCGGCATCTGTGGCTTTTGATACGGTCAAGTCCGCCGTAGCCCAGGATATGGACGTGGTGCTGATAGATACGGCCGGCCGTCTGCACAATAAAATCAATCTGATGAACGAGCTGACCAAGATACGCAATGTCATGCGCAAGGTTGTTCCGGATGCTCCACACGAAGTTCTTCTGGTTCTGGACGGATCTACAGGTCAGAACGCTTTCGTTCAGGCCAGGGAATTTACCAAGGCCACCGATGTAACTGCTCTCGCAGTTACGAAACTGGACGGTACGGCAAAAGGCGGAGTGGTCCTGGGCATCGCCGACCAATTCAACATCCCCGTGAAGTTTATAGGCGTGGGAGAAGGCATTGGAGATCTGCAGATATTTGATAAGAAGTCTTTTGTTGATTCTTTATTTGACTAGAGTGTAAATTATAGAATATGAATGTTTCTTATAATTGGCTGAAAGAGTATGTGTCTTTCGATCTCTCTCCTGAGAGAGTTGCCCGGATCCTGACTTTCATAGGTCTGGAAGTAGAGGAAATCAATACAGTAGAAGACATACCGGGCGGTCTGGAAGGGGTAGTTGTAGCCGAGGTGGTGGAGTGTGTGCCACATCCCGATTCAGATCACCTTCATATTACAAAAGTCCGCATTTCGAAGGATGGAGAACTGCTACAGGTAGTTTGCGGTGCTCCTAATGTGGCTGCCGGACAGAAGGTCCTGCTGGCGACTGTCGGAACAAGTCTGCCCGCACCGGACGGTTCAAAATTTAAAATTAAAAAATCCAAAATCCGCGGGGCCGAGTCTTTCGGAATGATCTGTGCGGAGGACGAACTGGGTATAGGTACATCACATGACGGCATCATGGTGCTTGAGCCCGAGGCCGTCGTAGGTACTCCCGCCAGGGAATATCTGCATCTCGGTTCAGATACAGTATTTACTATAGGATTGACACCCAACCGTGTGGACGGTGCCTCCCATATCGGAGTCGCCCGTGACTTTTCGGCCTGGCTAAGGCTTAACGGTCTGGGCGGAGAACTGACACTTCCGGACGTGTCCTCGTTCCGCGAGGGTGAGGGTGAGTCCATACCCATAGAGGTGCTCAGTCATGACGGAGCTCCCCGTTATATGGGCATAACACTTACCGACATCAAGATAGCTCCCTCTCCCGAGTGGCTGCAGAAGAAACTGCTGGCAGTAGGTCTGAGGCCCATCAACAACGTGGTGGATATCACCAACTTCATTCTCATGGAGGTCGGTCAGCCTCTCCATGCCTTTGATGCGTCCAGGATTACAGGAGGCAAGGTGGTTGTACGCCGTGCTTCAGAAGGTGAGAAATTCGTCACTCTTGACGGAGTGGAGCGCACCCTTTCGGCCCAGGACCTGATGATCTGCAATACAGAGAAACCTATGTGTATTGCAGGTGTCTTCGGAGGTCTGGAGTCCGGTATAACCGACTCGACTACTACAGTCTTCCTTGAGAGCGCTTACTTCAACCCCACTTCTATACGTAAGACATCCAAGCGTCTGGGCATCAAGACGGATGCCTCGTTCCGCTACGAGCGTGGTACCGACCCCGAAATCATTCCCTATGCTGCCCGCAGGGCTGTTCTTCTGATGCAGGAGCTGGCCGGGGCGAGAGTCGTGGGCTGTGTACGCGAGGACTATCCTCAGCAGCTTGAGCGCAAACGGGTGCAGTTGGATTTCGACAGGATGGAGGCACTGATGGGCAAGAAGATAGGTGCGGAGACCATTCTCAAGATACTGCGTTTTATGGACTTCGGCATCCTCTCCTCCGATGACCGTGGGGCAGAGGTGACCGTACCTACCTACAAGGTGGACGTGTACCGGGAGTGCGACGTAGTGGAGGAAGTGCTCAGGATCTATGGGTATGACAATATCGAGCTTCCGGACAGGATAGTATCATCATACGACAATACCCCTAACCCTGACCCCGAGACGGTCCGTGTAAAGGCATGTGATCTGCTGGCCGCCAACGGTTTCATGGAGTGCATGAACAATTCCCTGACCAAGGCCGATTACTATAACGGACTCACGACATATCCCAAGGCCAACCTTCCGATGGTCATCAACCCGCTGAGCTCGGATCTCAACGCCATGCGCCAGACCCTGCTCTTCAGCGGACTGGAGGTGGTGGCCTACAACCTGAACCGTCAGGCCGGAGACCTGAAGCTCTTCGAGATGGGCAATGTCTACCGCTATGAGCCCAAGGGAGAGAATGATCCGGTAAACAGCCTGGCCTCCTACAGCGAACAGATGCATCTGTCCATGTTCGTAGTAGGAAAGGGCACCCAGTACTGGAGAAACACCACGGGTGCAGGACATTTCTTCACCCTCAAGGGATATGTGGAGCTGCTGCTCAAGCGCCTGGGAGTAAATCTCTATAACCTTGACTGCTCACCGGCACCGGCAGACCTCTTCTCCGAGGGCCTTATGTACACGGTGCCCGCTTCCGGCAAGACACTGGTCATGCTGGGTACGGTTTCCCAGGCCCGTCTGAGACAACTGGATATCAAGCAGCCCGTATTTGCGGCCGAGATCAACTGGAGCCTGCTCGTCAAGCATTATCTCAAGGATAAGGTGCAGTACCGTGAGCTGCCGCAGTACCCTGAAGTCCGCCGTGACCTGGCACTGCTGCTGGACGAGAACGTCTCGTTCGCGGATATCCGCAAGGCGGCTCTGGCTGCCGAGAAAAAGCTTCTGCGCAAGGTTGTCCTCTTCGACGTGTACCGTGGGGACAAGATACCCGCCGGCAAGAAGCAGTACGCTGTCAGCCTGACCTTCCAGGACTACGAGAAGACTCTTACGGACAAGTATGTAGAGCAGATGGTCAACCGTATACTCGGGGTACTGTCGCATCAGTTCGGGGCAGTGCTGAGGTAGGTGTACCGTAAAGTGCAACAAAAAAGTGGCGGGGCCCGGAAGCCCCGCCACTTTTTTATATGCAGCCGTACCTTTTAGAAAAGATAGCGGATGCTGAGCGCAATACCTCCCTGGAAAAGACCCAGCGAGTTGAATCCTACACCATTGTTGTAGAAGTGCGGACCGAGGATAGGACGCCAGTCGAGTGACAGGTTCATAGGGAACCAGAAGTTGTATTCCACTCCGATACGTCCTGCGACTCCTACGTATCCTACTACGTCGCTGAAACCGTACATACCGCCGCCGGCACCGACTCCTGCGTACCAGTTCCAGGAGCCCTGCTCATTCCACGAGCTGATGGGGAAAACCCAATCGTATGTAGCGGCAGCCTCGATACCGTAGAATCCGGGCAGACCGAAATCAATGTCAAGCATGTTGTTTCCAAGGGAATGCTGGTAGTTGAGTTCCAGACCATAACCGAGCCTGCCTCCGATAGCGCGGGGCTGGGCGTAAACTGCTGCGGCTGTGAAAAGCGCGATAGCGATAATGATTAATTTCTTCATCTTTTAGTGATTTAGATGTTAGTAATATTGATTAAAAGTATGTTACAGATGATTTCTCCACCTCTGACAAGATGGAGTTGGCCACCCGGCTGGCTCCGAATCGGAGCAGGGCTGGGGTCAGCCATTCCTGACCGAGCACAGTCTCTACGATGGCGTAGTAAACAGCAGCGTCCTTTGCCGTGGATATGCCGCCGGCCGGTTTAAAACCTATCTTTCTCCCGGTTTTTCTATAGTATTCCTTGATGCAGCCGCACATCACTATGGCTGCGAAGGGGGTAGCTGACGGCTCCATCTTTCCGGTGGAAGTCTTTATGAAGTCAGCACCGGATTCCATGGCGAGGAAAGAGGCTTCCCTGATTGCGGCTTCGTCCGCAAGGGCTCCTGTCTCCAGGATGACTTTCAGTACGGCACCTTCAGTCACCTTGCGGACGGCGCGGATCTCATCCTCGCATCTGGTCAGGTTGTGATCAAGAAAACTGTTGAGTGCCAGAACTATGTCTACTTCGTCGGCTCCGTCGGCCACAGCCATCCTGCTTTCCATGACCTTTACCTCCAGAAAACTCTGGGAGGCGGGGAAGCAGCCTGCTACCACAGTGGTGTGTACTCCGGGGACAGTAAGTGTCTCCTTTACTGTCCTTGCAAAATTGGGGTAGACGCAGATGGATGCCGGCAGGGGATAATCGGGGAAACGTTTCTGGAAGTCATTTACTTTGTTGACCAGCCGTGTGATACTGGAGTATGTGTCCGTCGGCTTGAGCGAAGTCAGGTCTGTCATTCCAAGACAGGCTTTGAGTGTGTCGGGAGTCATCCAGTGGCTGATGTTGTCATGGATTGATTTGATAGTGTTCTCAATGCTGTCCATAGTTTATTCCTTGTTTTTTGTGTCGATAATGATTGTGACCGGTCCTTCGTTGATTATGGTAACTTTCATATCTGCTCCAAAGATACCTTTTTTTACCTGCTTCCCCAAAATATTTTCCAACCTTTCCAGAAATTTTTCATACAGAGGAATGGAAATTTCCGGTTTTGCCGCCTTTATATAAGAAGGCCTGTTACCTTTTTTCGTCGAAGCATAGAGGGTGAACTGACTTATCACGAGGATATCCCCGTTCACGTCCAGGACCGAACGGTTCATGACCCCGTCGGCATCATCGAAGATGCGCAGATTCACGATTTTGTGGCAGAGCCAGTCGATGTCCTCCACTGAGTCGCCCTCGGTGATGCCTATGAGGATATTGAGACCGGTGCCTATCTCACCGTGGCAGACCCCTCCGATGACTACGGAAGACCGGCTTACTCTCTGTATTACAGCTCTCATCAGCCCCGGATCTGAACGGTGATGCCGGCAGCCTTGAGCGGTGCGGCGATGGCTTCCATCTCCTTTACGGTCACCTTCTCCAGCTCCTTGGCCGGAGTCTCCCTGTCGATGGTGTACATCATAACCTCGCGGGGCCTGAGTCTCAGGACGATGTCTCTCCACGGAGCGACGCTCTCCTCGCAGGTCAGGTCTATCCGGCATCCGCCTATTGTCCCCTTGAGGAACATGGTCTGAAGGATGAAATTGCCGTTGAACAGGCGGAGATTCTCCACGGTCTCTGCCAGGGAGTAATGTCCTACAGGATTGTCAATGAGGCGGATGTATTCCTCCAGTCCGCTGTCTATCTTCAGGATGGGATTGGTTACTTTCATCAGGGCCTCCCGGATTTCCCTGCGGCCCGTCATGGTCGCATTGGACAGGACGGATACGGCGGCGGAGGGAAAATAGCGGTCTCTGAGCTGCAGGGTAAAATCGATGATTTCGGGAAAATCCGGATGGATGGTGGGCTCTCCGTTGCCGGAAAATGTGATGGTGTCCACCGGAGTACCCTCGTCATGCAGCTCGGCGAAGCGTTCCTGCATCCGCTGGAACACGGCTTCTTTCGTAGGGATGACCTGGTCGGCGCGGCCGTCCTTGTTCCATCCGCACTCGCAGTATACGCAGTCGAAGGAACAGAGTTTGCCGTTGTCAGGCAGAAGGTTGATGCCAAGGGAGTTGCCCAGGCGGCGGCTCTTGATGGGGCCGAAGACTATCTTATGAAAAAGTATCGTGGACATAATGTGTGCTGTTTAGTCGGTTCAAATATCTCAGATCAGCCTTCTCGAGGTGCTTTCCTTGGTGAGCTGCATGCTTCCGAAGTCCACGGCGTCGATAAGCACGGCTCCGGGACGCTTGCCCGGCTCGAAGGAGCCGAGAACGGTGTCCTTGCCAAGGGCTGCGGCTCCGTTGAGACATGCCCAGGTCAGGACCGTCTGGAGGGGAATCTGGGGGTAATGGCTGTGGATGCACTTGAACTCCTCTACCATGGACAGGACGTGGTTGGAGGACAGGCTGTCGGTGCCCACGGCTATGCGCACGCCCATGCTCATCAGCAGGGGCAGGTCGGCCATGGCCCTGTGGATGAAAATGTTGGAAAGGGGACAGGTTACCCAGGTGCAGTTGCGCAGCACGCTCTCTGCTGCACGGATGCTGTCCTCGCGGGCGACTGTGTTATGTATCAGCAGTATGTGCTCGTCGAACGGTGCCGGATGCACCTTCTGAAGCTGGTCCAGGAAATGGAATACGGCGGGCTTGCCGGTGGCCGGAGCCACACTGAGATGCCGGTTGACATAGTTCTCGTAGAGTGGGCCGCGGTGGAAGCCGATCATGTCGTCCTCCTCCTGGGATTCCTGGTTGTGGTAGGAGATGAATCCGGCATTCAGACCCTCGGCCGAGGCCATCCGGAGCAGGTCCGGACTCATGGTGTAGGGCGAATGAGGTGTTATGGCGGCATCCAGTCCGGCAGCAGAGGCTTTCTCCACCAGCTTCCGGGCATCGGCGATGACTGCCGGAGCGTCTTCCGGCTCGGAGCCGAAGACCTCCACGAATGTCCTGGTGTACATGGGTCCCTCGCTCTTCATGGCGAAGCTCTCGTCGCAGTTGGATATATCGGCCATGGCACTCACTCCCTCGGCGTAGAGTTTCTCGAACTGCCGTCTCATGGCTTTCTGACGCTCTTCCGCCGGGGCTGATTCCCGCAGGGCGTTGATCTGGTCGATGAAGCCCGACATGCCGGTAGCCTCGCGGAACTTGCCTTCCAGGTGCGAAAGCTCTATGTGGCAGTGGGCGTTGGTGAATCCTGGTACAACGATTCCGTTGTAGAACTCAGTTCCGTAAGTTTCGGAGTCCAGCTTGCCGACAGCCGTTACAGTTCCGTTGTCGTCAAATTCCACAAATCCGTCATGGATCGGGGCGGATGTGACAGGAAAAATATAATTTGCAGCGATTCTTCTCATTTGTCGATCCGTTTATGATTGTTTACATTATGTGTTCTGAGTGTTCTACGTCCGGGCCCGAATCTGTCTCCGGTAACCAAGGATGGAACATTCATGACCGGATTGGTCTCAAGCGAATCTGACGCGGGGGATTCCAGGCTGTCACGGCGGGCCATGAGTTCCTTGACATCATCCATCATGCCTTTGGTGGAGTAAAACTTGAACCTGCTTTCCGCCATTGATGCGGAATCATCGAATATCATGAATGCATTTGTCGGACGCTCCAGGAAGACAGTGTCTATTACAGGAGAAGACGGTACAGCTGTGTCCGGTTTGAAGAACATGACTCTCAAGCTCTTGACTGCGGATGGAGCATGTATGCCGTCTGACGTGTACAGTTCCAGAGAGTCGGTGAAGGACCACAGCCTCGACCTTTTGCCTTCGGCTTCGAGTATGCTTTCAAGTTGTGCCTTGCGCCTCTCCAGCATGGCCTTGGTGTCCTCGAAGACATCCTCGAATTTGTCGGGACGGGCAAGATAGTAGTGCAGGCTGCGGATATAGTCCTCGGTGGTATATCCGTATTTCTTGAATATAGGCTCGTAGAGCAGCATCGTATCCACCATCTTGCGGTATTTGTATTCCTTGTTTACCGCCTCGTCTGTCATATAGATGTCATAATATATGCCGGACATGACATCTTTCGGTATGATCCTGTCGTTGCGGCTGCAGGAGAGCAGCAGCAGTGTACTTGTCATTACTATGGCGGTTATTGTCTTTCTGAGCATATCCTGTGAATGATTTCAGTGTGCAAATATAGCTTTTATTTCCTATCTTTGCGTGCTATGCTGATACGACCGCCAAAACTTCTCAAGTCTATATACCCGTCTTTCATTTGGTCATTTCCCAAAGATAAAGACGGGGTCTTCCTTACTTTTGACGACGGCCCTTGCCCTCAGGTGACACCGTGGGTCCTGGACCAGCTGGATGAATTCGGGGCGAAGGCGACATTCTTCTGCATCGGTAAGAATGTCGAGCTGTATCCTCAGCTTTTCAGCGAGATAGTAAGCCGGGGTCATTCTGTCGGCAGTCATTCGTACAGCCATGTGCCTGGATGGAGGATACCGTTGGACGATTATATTCAGGATGTTGATATGGCCGCCGAGCTGATAAAAACCAATCTTTACCGGCCTCCTTATGCGAAGATAACCAGGAGGCAGGCGGATTCGCTCAGTCTCCGTTACAATATCGTGATGTGGAATATAATCAGCCGGGACTATAACAGGAAGCTGGGCCATAAGGCATGTGCGCGCAACGTGCTTCCATATATCTCTCCGGGATGTATAATCGTTTTCCATGACTCTATGAAAGCCGCCAAGAACTTGTGGTATGTGCTGCCGAAGACTCTGGAGGCTGTAGAGAAGGCAGGATTGAAGTGTAAACCAATTTTATTATAAAGATATGAAATACAACGTATTGCTGCTCGGTTCAGGCGGCAGGGAACATGCTCTGGCATGGAAGATTGCACAGAGCCCTTTACTGGCGGAATTCTATGCTCTTCCCGGGAATCCCGGTATAGCGTCACTTGCTGAGTGTGTCGAAGGAAAAGCGGATGATTTTGAACTTGTCCGCAGGGTTGTGGTGGAAAAGAATATCGATATGGTGGTGTGCGGTCCCGAGGATCCGCTTGCGGGAGGGCTGAAGAATTTCCTGATGTCTTCCCCGGAAGTCAGGAAGGATCTGCTTTTCGTAGGACCGGACCGTGATGCGGCCAGACTGGAGGGCAGCAAGGATTTCGCCAAAGAATTCATGACGGCGAACGGAATACCTACAGCTGCCTACCGCAGTTTCAGTGCTGATGAGAAGGATGATGCGGCGGCCTTCCTGGAAACACTGCGTCCTCCTTACGTGGTGAAGGCGGACGGTCTGGCAGCCGGCAAGGGCGTGATCATTTCCGACAGTCTGGAAGAAGCCAGGGCTTCGCTTGACAGTATCTTCGGAGGCAAATTCGGCGAGGCCGGCTCCAGAGTTGTCATAGAGGAATACCTTGCAGGAGTCGAGGTCTCGTTCTTCGTCCTTACAGACGGGAGCGGATATCTGCTGCTCCCTGAGGCCAAGGATTACAAGAGGATATATGACGGTGACAGGGGACCGAACACCGGAGGTATGGGGTCTGTGTCTCCGGTCCCGTTCTGCGACAGTGAGTTCGTGGAAAAAGTGCGCACCAGAATCATTGAACCTACCATAAGTGGATTTCAGAAGGCGGGAATGGATTACCGTGGCTTTGTCTTCTTCGGCCTGATGAACTGTGGCGGAGATCCTTATGTCATTGAATACAATGTCAGGATGGGGGACCCTGAGACAGAGTCAGTCATGCTCAGGATAGAAAGTGATCTGCTGCAGCATATGGCGGCGGCTGCCCGGGGGAAAATTGCTGATGAGAGTATCGTGGTATCTGACGGTGCGGCCATGACATGTATAGTGGTGTCGGGAGGATACCCGGGCAATTATAAGAAGGGCCTGCCTATTACGGGACTGGACAGGCTGGACGGTCTGACGGTGTTCAATGCAGGGACATCCGTTAAGGACGGGAGACTGGTCACTTCCGGCGGCAGGGTCCTGGCTGTGTCGGCTAAAGGAAGGTCACTGGAGGAAGTACGGGACAGGATATATTCCCGGATAGACATGATATCCTTTGAGGGGGCTTCTCACAGGAGTGATATAGGCAGCGATATGATCAACTGGGCGGACCATGACTAAGGCCCGTAAGTATCCGGTCCTGGCTCTGCTGCTGGCAGTAGCAGTGGCGGCACTCGCTGTATTGCCGTTCGTGTTTCCGACAGGAGACGCAGGACAGACGGGTATGCTGATGCGGCCGGAGTGGCTGTCGCATACAGCCGCGTTTGTAATAATTGCGGTCACGGCCCTGTCGCTGGGGTATGTCAATTCCAACTGTTTCCTGTTCGCTTCGGACTCCCGGCTGCTGTATCTGCCGTACCTTCTGGCCGTACTTATGCTGTCGGGAGTGACCGTGCTTACCCCGGCCCATATCCCGGCATTGCTTTTCGTGTGGTGTATATTCTATACGTTGAAATATGTCAACAGCGAGAATCACAGGCTGTACTATCTTTTCGTGGCTGCGCTCACCTCGTCCACCGTTTCGCTGATAATACCTCAGATGCTGGCTGTGTGTGTATTTGTGCTGCTTTTCTGCATATACACCAGAGGGCAGGATCTGCTGCGCATGTGCATGACATACCTGTCTGCCGCTGTACTGCCGTGGATCTATCTTGCGGCCTGGAAGTATCTGTCGGGCGACGGTACGATGGCGGATTATCTGACATGGTTCGGTCAGGCACTGGTCCCTCGGAGACCGGTTTTTTCGGAGATGAGCACCGGTACGCTGGTGTATGCGGGATTCATGTTTCTGCTCTGTCTCCGTTCCCTGGTGTTCACCGTGTCACGCGGGCGTGAAAGAAACAAGGCCCAGAAAAACTCATTCGGTCTTTCTGTGGCCTTGTCCGTAGTGGTTTTCATTATATGGTCGGCTGCCGGCGGACATCTGTCGCATTTATTCTGGATAACGGCGGCTGTTCCGCTGTCTTTCACTGTTTTTGACTTTCTCTCCGGAGGAAGGTCCGTTGAGGTCCGTATATTCCTGACAGTTCTCCTTGTCCTTACAGCAGCTTTGAGGTTCCTGGAGTATTTCCCTTTTATATAGTCCTTCCGGGGTATACCTTGAGGGCTTCCTTGAGACATGTGAGGGCCTCGCGCAGATCCTCTGTCTTGAGGACGTATGCGATGCGGACCTCGTCTCTGCCCTTGCCGGGAGTAGCATAGAATCCGGCCATGGGGGCCACCATGACAGTCTTGCCGTTGTAGGAGAAATCCTCGAGCAGCCACTGCGCGAACTTGTCGCTGTCGTCGATAGGAAGGCGGACGGCCGCATAGAACGCGCCCATAGGTGTCGGGCATTCTACACCGGGGATAGTCCTGAGGGTCTCAACCAGGAAGTCTCTCCTTTTAATATATTCGTCTCTGACAGCCTTAAAGTAGGATGCGGGAGCACTGAGGGCTGCCTCGGCGGCGATCTGTCCGTAAGCCGGAGAGCAGAGACGGGCCTGAGAGTAGCGCAGCACTGCGTTCATCACTTCCTTGTTCCTGGAGACGATGGCGCCGATGCGCACACCGCAGAGAGAGTATCTCTTGGATACGGAGTCGCAGAGAATCACGTTGTCCTCGAGGCCCTTGATGTGCATGCAGGAGTAGTGGGGCTCGTCGGTGTAGCAGAACTCGCGGTATACCTCGTCGGAGTAGATGAAGAGATTGTGCTTGCGGGCCACTTCGCCGAGTTTCTCAATCTCGTCCTTGGTGTAGAGCACACCTGTAGGGTTGCAGGGGTTGCAGATGATGATACCCTTGGTCCTGGGGGTGATGTGCTTCTCGAACTCCTCGATGGAGGGGATGGCGAAGCCGTTGTCCATGGATGTGGTGATGGGCACGAACTTCACGTCATTGACGATGGCGAAGGAGTTGTAGTTGGTGTAGAACGGCTCCAGTACGATGACCTCGTCATCGGGATCGCAGGTGACCGTGAGGGCGATCTGAAGGGCTTCCGAACCGCCTGTCGTGATGTTGATGTCTGTGTAGTCCACATCGATGCCGATATTCTGGTAGTATCTGGCCAGACCTTTGCGGTAGGACTCGTTGCCGGCGGAGTTGGGATATGCGACGAGCTTGAGGTCGTTGTCCCTGACGGCCTTCAGAGCGACCTCAGGGGATTCGATGTCGGGCTGGCCGATATTGAGATGATAGACTTTTATGCCTCTTTTTTTAGCCGCGTCTGCGTAGGGGACGAGTTTGCGGATAGGTGAGGCCGGCAGTATCCGGGCTTTTTGGGAAAGGGTTAACATGTAATAAGTTGTATTAAAAAGTTAAAAATATGTAATCTTAGGCAACAAAGTTATGAACTTTTCCGCAAATTCTTCTTAAATTTGTAGTCTGTAAATGAAATATTGTTAATCCTGCGAAAAGAGATTATGAACAACACTGAAAGCAGATACATGCTCAGAGGAGTCTCCTCGGCAAAAGAAGATGTGCACAATGCTATTAAGAACATAGATAAAGGTCTTTATCCCAAAGCGTTCTGTAAGATTATACCGGATTTTTTCACTGGTGATCCAGACTGGTGTCTGGTCATGCACGCCGACGGTGCCGGTACCAAATCCTCCCTGGCCTATACTTATTGGAAGGAGACTGGAGACATGAGTGTCTGGAAGGGCATAGCCCGCGATGCCATGGTCATGAATACTGACGATCTGTTGTGCGTGGGCATTACCAGCGGAATGCTGGTGTCTTCCACCATCGGCCGCAACAAGAATCTCATTCCCGGAGAAGTCATCTCCGCCATTATTTCCGGGACCGACGAGTTCATCAAGTCCATGGACCGCTACGGCATCAGGATGGCGCTCACGGGCGGTGAGACCGCTGATGTGGGTGATCTGGTCAGGACAGTTATCGTGGACAGTACTGTCTGCGCGAGGGTACGCCGCTCAGAGATTATCGACAACTCCAGGATCGCTGCCGGAGATGTCATTGTCGGTCTGGCATCGTTCGGACAGGCAGAGTATGAGGACGAGTACAATGGCGGTACAGGCAGCAACGGCCTGACCTCAGCCCGTCATGACCTGTTCGCGCACTATCTTGCGGACAAGTATCCGGAGAGCTACGATCATGCGATGCCGGCTTCCCTGGTCTATTCCGGCAGCCGTATGCTTACGGAGAAAGAGCCTGAGACGGGGCTTACCTACGGCAAGCTGCTGCTCTCTCCGACCAGAACTTACGCCCCTGTGATGAAGAAGATATTCGAGAGCCTCAAGGACAGAATTCACGGCATGGTGCACTGCTCGGGAGGCGGTCAGACGAAGATACTTCATTTCATAGATTCCCTGAGGGTTGTCAAGGACGGAATGTTCCCCGTTCCCCCTCTGTTCAAGGCTATTCAGATAGAGTCAGGCACTGACTGGCAGGAAATGTACAGAGTGTTCAATATGGGACACCGCATGGAAATATATACCGACAAGGAGGCTGCTGCTGCCATGATTGACATATCCCGTTCGTTCGGAGTGGATGCAAGGATTGTCGGCCATGTAGAGGAGGCTCAGGAGGCCGAGGTGGTCATCAGCAGCGGAAATGACAGGTTCGTTTATAAAAAGTAGCTTATGGGCTGTCGTCCTGTATATTCTGGAGTTCTGGCTTCAATGCTGCTGCTTGCTGTGTCATGTAGAGGCGGAGTCCAGACAGAGGAACTTCCGGCAATAGTCCATGAGGCATTCAATGATACGGCATCGGTGTATTATGGGAATTTTGACAGCTATCCGGAAGATCTTTCCCCCCTGCCTATAGGTGTGTTCGACTGCAGTGTGAACGGTTTTGAAGTGGTGGAGAGACTGCTTACGATGGATGCTTTCGATAATATAACCGGCAGGCCGGTACCAGACGGCATAGTTGATTTCGGGGGGGAGCACATTCAGTTTCTTTCCGACAGGGCGAACGGTCCTTACGGGGGATATCTCACTCATGACAATGCGGACTATCTTAAGGAGCAGGTGCTGCGCGATGTGCTTTTCTTGACGGGAAGCGAGTATTACAATCTTGCTTCAGACGAGTACCGTACAGGACGCAAGGAACCGGTAAAGATAGTGCTGGTCTCCTCGCCCGTGTCAGATCTGAACTGTCTTCAGGAGATAGACCGGCTGCTGGATATGAGCGGAACCGGTGTCAGGGCAGTGGGCGTGATCGAATCCGGTGTCAGGGATGCGCTTTCCAGAACTGATGAAGACGGGAATCTCTGTGTTGGAGTCCTGTTCGCGCCGGACGGTATATCGTCAGTAGAGTACGAGGCGATGATAAGGCGTATGGCTTCTGAAAGCGGTCTCACCGGTAAAATACAGGTGCTTGGCCAGGAGGCGCTTGGTCTGGATGCCGCGATAAAAGGAGATACGGCCTATATCGATACGTCCGCATCAGTGGCACGGGCATCTTATGTCGGGCCTGTCATGGGAATAAGCTATAACAATATTGACAAGTCGCTTTTTGACAGATACGGTTTCAAGTCGGACAGCGGGGCACTGCTTTTTGCCAGAAACGGAGATCTGTCCGGAGTCCAGCTCAACTCGGTTGAGAATTATGTCCGTTTCCATCTGGTGTCTATGGTGGAGCGTCACCGCCGCAGCGGCAGCAGGATCCCCATATCGTCCATTGTCCTGGCGGACGGCAGTTTTTGTCAGGTCATGGATGTAATGGAGAGAGTTATGAAGGAACTGTATGATTACAAACGTGGAGGAATATATCTTTACCGTTCCTGCATAGCACAGGATTTCAGGTTTGTCGATCCCGGTGAGTGCGCGGTTGCCGATGCCTACCGGATTCTGCGTGAGGACGGTTGTCTTGCCCTGAGAGGGGAGAAGTCCAGGCTGTTTCCATTTATCACCCTTCCATCCGGTTCTCTGCCGGCCGGTGCGCTCGCTCCTGACGGCAGCATGACGGATACATTCAAGTACGGTCGGAAATGCGGGTCGGATGAGATAACGACGAAGGTTGTGCCGTTTTCCCCGAGATATGTCAATTTTGATATGATGAATTATATCGAGCACAGTAATCCGGCCACGTTCGCATTGATTAGAAACTCCTTATATTAGTTATCGACAATATGCAGTACCCGGAGAGTATATCTGTAGAAGAACTGGCGCGCCTTGAGACAGTGGATTTCAGCGGCCCGATAATCGTAGTCACGGATATGGACGAGGATTTTGCAGAGGCTATGGATTATTTGAGAAAGCAGACCGTCATAGGGTTTGATACGGAAACAAAGCCAAGTTTTACCTCCAATGCACCGCGTCATCATGTAGCCCTGCTGCAGCTTTCGGGAGAGGAGAAGGCATATATCTTCAGGTTGAATCAGATGGGTCTGCCGGCTCCGCTGGCATCCATTCTCTCTGATGCGGCCATTATAAAAGTCGGTGCGGCAGTCAAGGATGATGTCAGAGGATTGTCGCACTACCGTAAATTTGTTCCGCGCGGCTTTGTGGATCTCCAGAGCATAGTCTCGGAATACGGGATAGTTGACAAGAGTGTCAGAAAAATGTCGGCTATTATCCTGGGGAAGAAGGTCTCCAAGACCCAGCAGCTGTCCAACTGGGAAGCGCAGCAGCTTTCCGGAGCGCAGCTTAAATATGCTGCAATAGACGCGTGGGTCTGCCGTGAGATGTATTTAAAATTAAAATCGGGACAAGAATGACAAGCGTCATATTGAAAAGAGGAAGGGACGAGTCGCTGCGCCGTTTTCATCCCTGGATATTTTCCGGAGCCGTGGATGCGGTAGAGGGTTCTCCGTATGAAGGTGAGACGGTCGCAGTCCTTGCCTGTGACAGAAGCTGTCTGGGCTTCGGGCATTATCAAAAAGGTTCGATAGCCGTCAGGATCCTGAGTTTCAACCGGGATTTCATACCGTCGGATGACGGACGCATGCCTCTGGCTTTTTGGGAAGACCGGATAGGAAAGGCTCTGTCCATGCGCCGTGCTCTTGGCCTGCCTTCATCTGCAACTGACTGTTACAGACTGGTTCACGGAGAGGGAGACTCGCTGCCGGGCCTGATTGTGGATGTGTATGGTGATGTGGCTGTGCTTCAGGCTCATTCCGCCGGTATGTATTTGTCGGTGGATCTGGTGTCGGAGGCACTGATGCGTTGCAGCGCGGGTCTGCTGAAGGCAGTTTACAACAAAAGTTCCGCTACTGCTCCTCATAAGGCCGGTCTGGATCTCTGTGACGGATATGTCACGGCCTATGAAGGACAGGACGAGGGAACAGTCAAGGAGAACGGCAATCAGTTCTATGTCAACTGGGCGTCAGGTCAGAAAACAGGCTTTTTTCTTGATCAGAGAGACAACAGGGAACTTGTCGGCGCGTATGCCCGTGGCAGGAATGTGCTCAATCTGTTCTGCTATACAGGCGGGTTTTCGGTATATGCCCTGAATAACGGTGCGGCATCCGTGACATCCGTGGATTCATCCCAGACAGCAGTGGACATGCTGCGCCGCAATGTGGAACTCAATATATGTCAGGCCTCGGGCAGCGTAGGCAGGCACGATGCGGTGTGCGCTGATGCCCTGGACTATCTACGGGATACTGAGGCCGGGAAATTCGACCTTATGGTTGTGGATCCTCCGGCATTTGCAAAGCACCGTGATGTTCTGGACAATGCGCTCAGGGCATACAGGCGTCTGAATGCATCGGCTATAGGCCGGATTGCTCCCGGCGGTCTGCTGTTCACCTACAGCTGTTCTCAGGCGGTTGACCGCAGGGCTTTTGAACTGGCTGTGTTCTCGGCGGCGGCGCAGACCGGCCGCAGTGTGCGTATCCTGCGCAGGCTGACTCAGCCGGCCGACCATCCGGTGAGCATATATCACCCTGAGGGTGACTATCTCAAGGGTCTGATGCTTTACGTCGAATAGCAATGCACCTGTGTTATGCATGAAATAGTATTGACCCGGAAAGACAAGGCAGCCCGTTACGAGGAGCTTCTGCCTCAGATAAGCTCGCTGATTGCCGGTGAGACAGACTTGACGGCCAATCTGGCCAATGTCTCTGCGGCCCTGCATGAAGCCTTTGATTTTCTATGGGTAGGGTTCTATCTCGTGGATGATGTCCGGAAAGAGCTGGTGCTGGGACCATTCCAGGGCCCCGTGGCATGTACGCGCATCGGTTATGGCAAAGGGGTGTGCGGAACGGCGTGGAAGGAAGGGCGCAGTGTCGTGGTTGAGGATGTGGAGGCATTTCCGGGGCACATAGCATGCAGCTCCAGGTCCCGTTCTGAGATAGTCGTGCCGCTTATTGAACCTGGCGACAGTATAATCGGAGTGCTGGATGTTGACAGTGCGTCGCTGGGAACATTTGACGGGGTGGACAAGGAATATTTGGAGAAGTTGTGCAGGATAATTTGTGAGTCTGCAAAATAATTTCTATCTTTGCGTCCCAATTCGCTATGGTACCATGGCCGAGTGGTTAGGCAACGGTCTGCAAAACCGTGTACAGCAGTTCGATTCTGCTTGGTACCTCAAAAAGGAAGAAGCCGCAAGTCATTGCGGCTTCTTCCTTTTTGAGGTACCGGTATACCATTATACCCAAATATGCAAAAAAAGGTCTGAATCGGCTGATTCAGACCTTTTTGCGTGTGCCCAGAACAAGACTCGAACTTGCACACCGTAACCGGCACCACCCCCTCAAAGTGGCGTGTCTACCAATTTCACCATCTGGGCTTCGAGGTTTCGGGCTGCAAATATACAATGTTTTTTTGAAATAGAAACTTTTCTTTAAAAATTTTCTTAAATTTACGGAAATTTTAGAAACAAAATATCTGGCCATGAAAGAGACAAGGAGCAGCTTTGTGCAGAAAGGAGATACATTGTACCTGATAACTTCTTCAGAGGCAGTGGACTATCTCAATTCAAGCATAGATTCGGGATTCATATCCTCGCTGCACAGGATATCCGCCAAAGGAATCTTCCAGGCACTGGTAGAGTGCTGCAGGGACAATGCGCTGGGCTTTGATATAACCGGGGACTCCGATCTGGAAGACCGGGAGTTCCTGTATGGCAACACCAAGTATGTAGCCATAGTGTCGGTCAATGACAGTCAGGAGGAAGATTTTGTAAACTTTATGTTCAACCATGGGATTGAAACTACTCTCCTGGGGCATGTGACCAAGGGGGAGTTGAGGATGGATGACGTTTCCTATGGCTTCATCTCAGATTATGCCGGAAAGACAGCTTAAGAAAGATGCCGGAACCATATCCGGCATGTTCAATGCCATCGCACCTACTTACGACAGGCTCAACCATCTGTTGTCGTTCGGTATAGACCGTACATGGCGGCGCAAGCTGGTGCGGACGGTCATCTCTTCCGGAGCGGAGCATGTGCTGGATGTGGCCTGCGGCACCGGAGACGTGGCTGTCGAGCTAAGGCGCAGGGGGGTGGATGTCATCGGTGTAGATATCTCCCGCGAGATGCTGTCTATAGCAGCCCGCAAGGCTCCTGATATTACTTTCATGTACGGTGATGCCTCCGCCCTTCCATTTCAGGACGGAAGTTTCGATGCCGTGACCATCGCTTTCGGGATACGTAATTTCGATATGCGGCCGCAGTGTATCCGTGAGATTTTCAGGGTGCTCAGGGATGGCGGAATGCTTTCAGTCGTCGAGTTCTCCATCCCCCGGGCCGGTATGTGGCGGAGAATCTACACGTGGTATTTCAGACATGTCCTTCCGGCAGTAGGCCGTCTGATCTCAGGACAGTCCTACGCCTATACGTATCTGCCGGAGTCTTCATTCAATTTTCCGGCACCGGAACTCTTTTGCAAGGAACTTTCTGACGGTGGATTCCGTGATGTCACATCCCGCTCTATGACCGGCGGAGTCGCATATCTGTATACAGGGAGGAAGTAGTCTATGTGGTTGTCTAAGTTCTGGCCAGTATTCACATCTTCTCTTTACGTTCTGAATATCGCTATCGCCGTGTATTCGTCGGTGAAGCTGATTTCCAACAAGAGGGACCCGGTCAAGACTCTTTCCTGGGTTCTTGTGATGCTTATGCTGCCCTACATAGGTGTCCTGCTGTATTTTTTCTTCGGACGCAATTTCCGCAAGGACAAGATGTTCTCCCGCAAGGGGGCCAGGGACCTAGGACTGAGGAAGGAACTGTGCAAGGAGATGCTGGAGAAGTTCAAGGACCGGAACAATATACCGCAGGAGGTGCGCCGCAGCCACAAGATCATAGTGCAGAATCTCAGGAGTGCCTACAGCCTTCTGTCTCCCAATGAGAAAGTGGAGATATTCTTCTCGGGGAAAGAGGCTCTGTCGGCGATGCTTGAGGCGATGCGCGGTGCCAGAACCCATATTCATCTGCAGTCGTTTATCATTGAGGATGACAGGGTGGGCAATGCCTTCAAGGAGGTACTGATGGCCAAGGCCCGGGAAGGGGTGGAGGTCCGGATGATGTACGACGGGTTCGGAGGACGGCATCTGGGCAAGAAGTTCCTGGGCGAGCTGCAGGAGGCAGGGGTGGAGATTCTCAATTTCTCCCCGTTCCGGCTCTTCTTCCTGCCGCCCATCGTCAATTACCGCAATCACCGAAAGATCCTGGTCGTGGACGGGCACATCGGATTCCTGGGAGGGTGCAATATCGCGGACCGCTACTTCGACGGCGGGGAGTTCCCCGAGTGGAGGGACACCCACGTCCGCATAGAGGGACTGTCGGTCATGTCGCTGCAGGCCACCTTCCTGCTCGACCGGTATTTTATCCTGAACAAGAATCTGGGCCGGCGCCGCAAATATTACCCTTACGTCGATGCCAAGGACAAGGAGCTGCTGGCAGCCGGTACAGCGGGAGACAGCCGCTACTATACGCAGATTCTCGCTTCGGGACCGGACAGCGACTGGGCGGCCATCATGCAGTGCTACTTTACGGCCATAACCAAGGCTAGGAATCATATCTGCATCATCACCCCGTATTTCATTCCGTCCGAGACGATTCTCAATGCGATAAAGATAACTGCTCTTTCTGATGTGACGGTGTCGCTCATGATTCCGGAACGCTCGGACACCTGGCTGACCAACTGGGGTACGATGTCCTACATCTCCGAACTGATAGACGCAGGGGTCAAGGTGTACCTGTTCAAGCGCGGGTTCAACCACTCCAAGGTGCTCAGCATCGACGGGGAGTACTGTATCATCGGTTCTGCCAACATGGACAACCGCAGCCTGGAGCACCATTTCGAGGTTACCTCTGTCATTTACGATCCGGAATGTGCCAGGACTGTCGAGGACCGGTTCCGCAAGGATCTCTCCAGGTGTACTCTGGTAACCAAGGCGAAATGGAACAAGCGTCCGCTGCGCAATAAGTTCTACGAATCGGTGGCCCGTCTAGTAAGCCCTCTGCTATAGCTGCTTGCGGTACTGCAGCGGGGTGGTGCCGGTGTGGTGGCGGAAGAACTGCACGAAGACTGACGGACTGGAAAATCCCAGCTCTTCCGAGATCTCCAGTATGGTCATGTCTGTGGTCTGGAGCAGCAGCTTGCTGTCGTTCAGCAGCATGGTGGCTATCCAGTCGGATACTGAGCGTCCGCTGATGCGGCGGATGGCCTCGGAAAAATATTTCGGGGTGCGGTTGAGCCGGCCTGCATAGAAGGCCACATTGTGCTCGCTGCGGTAGTGGGCGGTCAGCAGCTTGAAGAAGTCGTCGGTGAGCTGTTCCTGACGGGGCTTGGTCACCTCGCTCCGGTCTCCGGAGATGCTGCGGTAGATGTCGCTGATCTCCAGCATGAGGGCGTAGAGCAGGGTCTTGTGGAGCTCCTTGTCATAGACGTTGTCGTCTCTTCCGGTGTGTCTGCTGATGAAGTCGTAGTATTCCAGGAGACCGGCGGCTCTTTCTTCGCTGAGGCGGATGACCGGGTGGAGGAAGGTGATGTTGAGGATGTTGATGTCCACTGGGCTGGGATGTTCCAGGATGGCTTCGAGGGAGGCACTGAGGGTCCTGGCACTGAAATCCCCGGAGCAGGATATGCTCTCCGTGAACTGCTGTGGAAGCAGGATGAAGAGGCTGCCGGGGACTATTTCCCAGCTCCGTCCACTGATGCGCAGTTCCCGTTTTCCGGCGGTGCACAGTCCTATGATAAATCCCTTTTGCTCCGAATTCATGCTGAAATCCGACTTTTTCTACATTTTTTCTGCTGCAAACATAACAATTTATACGGAATGAAGTGTCAATTTTGCAGCCGATATAATTCCTAAAATATGAAGCAATACTACAACCATTCCATCGAGGAAGTCTCGAAGGAGTTCCAGACCGATGCGGAGCGGGGACTGAGTCCCGACGGGATAGCCGCACGGATTGAGAAGTACGGCAAGAACACGCTGGTGCAGAAGAAAGGGCGTCCGTTCATCGTGATGTTCCTCGAGCAGTTCAAGAGCTTTCTTATCATCCTGCTGATCATAGCCGCCGTGATTTCCGGCGTAATGGGAGTCAGGACAGGCGAGGGCCTGCTGGATACCTATATTATAATGGGTATTCTGCTGCTCAATGCCTTTATCGGCGCCTACCAGGAGTTCCAGGCCCAGAAGTCCATGGATGCCCTCAAGAAGATGGCGGCCCCCATGGCCAAGGTCATCCGCGGCGGGGAGTCCTACATCGTCAATGTGGAGGACGTGGTGCCCGGCGATATCGTTGTCCTTGAGGTGGGCGACATCGTGCCGGCCGATATCAGGATTACCGAGTCGGTGAACATGAGCATACAGGAGTCGTCCATGACCGGTGAATCCGTGCCGGTGGAGAAGTCTCCAGAGACCATAGCGGAGACGGAAGTGCCCTTGGGGGACCGGAAGAATATGGCGTTCTCCAGCGGAGTGGTGACCTTCGGCCGAGGAAAGGGCATCGTAGTGGGTACGGGTATGAACACCGAGATAGGCAAGATCGCCAATATGCTCAACCGCGATTCCGAGACCCAGACCCCTATGCAGGTGCGTCTGGAGAAGCTCGGCAAGGTCATCGGTATCGCTTCGGTGCTCATCTGCGTGGTGATATTTATAATAGGTGTGCTTTATGGCCGGGATATAGTGGGAATGTTCATGGTGGCGGTATCGCTTGCAGTGGCCGCTATACCCGAGGGCCTGCCGGCCATCTCGACCATCATCCTGTCTATGGGTGTGCGCCGTATGGCCAGGCACAACGCCATCATCCGCAAGCTGCCCTCTGTGGAGACCCTCGGCTGTACCACCGTTATATGCTCCGACAAGACGGGTACGCTTACCAAGAACCAGATGACGGTGGTGGAGGATTATGCGGTCAGCGGCAATATCGACCGTCTGGTGTCGGTAGCCGTGCTCTGCTGCGATGCCAAGATGGTCAAGAATAGTGACGGCACCACTACCAAGGTGGGTGACCCTACGGAGATAGCCCTGATAGACCTCGGTGCCAGGCAGGGTGTGGTCAAGGACGCGCTTGAAGCCCGTTGCCCGAGGGTAGGAGAGGTGGCCTTTGATTCCTCCCGCAAGAGGATGACGACCATCAACCGCATGGAGGACGGCTCACTCAGGGCCAATGTCAAGGGCGGTCTGGACGAGATACTCTCAGTCTGCGACCGGATAGAGACTGCGGACGGGGTACGTGAGATAACCACGTCCGATATAGTGGATCTGCAGAAGCGCAACGAGGCAATGGCCGAGTCGGCCCTCAGGGTACTGGCAATGGCCTACAGACCCATGGACGAGGTCTCGTCTGAGATGGAGGTGGTCGAGCGTAATCTGATCTTCGTCGGAATGGTCGGAATGATCGATCCCGAGCGTGAGGAGGTCATCGGTGCCATCGCCGAGTGCCGCAGCGCGGGTATCCGTCCGGTGATGATTACAGGTGACCATAAGGTGACGGCCCTGGCCATCGCCAGGAAGATCGGCATTTTCCAGGAGGGCGACCTGGCCATTACCGGAACTGACCTCGAGAAGCTCGACGACGCATATTTCGATGCCAATGTGGACAAATATTCGGTCTACGCCCGTATCGCTCCCGAGCAGAAGGAACGTATCGTGACGGCATGGCAGAAGAGGGGCGAGATCGTGGCCATGACGGGTGACGGTGTCAACGACGCCCCGGCTCTCAAGAAGGCCGACATCGGAGTGTCGATGGGCATCACCGGCACGGAGGTGGCCAAGGATGCTTCGGACATGGTGCTCCAGGACGACAACTTCGTGACCATCGTCTCCGCCGTCTCAGAAGGCCGCCGTATCTACGACAACATTCTCAAGACCATCCTTTTCCTGTTGTCCACCAATCTCGGAGAAGTGATTCTGCTCTTCATCACGTCGATATTCAACATGGGCATACCCCTGCTGCCGATACACATTCTGTGGATCAACCTCGTCAGCGAGACCTTCCCGGCCCTGGCCCTGAGCCTCGACCCCGCAGCCAAGGACGTGATGAGCAAGAGTCCCCGCGGCAAGGGCAAGCAGTTCATGGACCGAGGCATGATATGGCGCATCAGCTACCAGGGTCTTATGGTGACGGCCATTACCCTCACTGCTTTTATCATAGGTAAGAACCAGGGCGGCGAGGCCCTCGGCCAGACCATGGCCTTCGCATCGCTGATTATGGCCAAGCTCGTACATGCCGGAAACCTGCACTCCAACACAGAGTCCCGCTTCAAGTTCAACATCCTGAACAACAAGCCGCTGATCTTCGCCCTGCTGATGTCCCTCGTGCTGACCCTCGCAGTGCTGCTGATCGCACCTCTGATGACTGCTTTCGAGTTTACTTCCATGACCCTCAACCAGTGGGGCATCATCGTCCTCCTGGCCCTCGTTCCCCTCGTGGTGGTGGAACTCTTCAAGGCCCTCAAGTGGAACGGCAGATAATTCCGTCCGCAGACATGGCATAATATAAAAGGTGCGCCGGCTAGAACCCAGCGCACCTTTTTGTATTCCGGATGTTCCGGAATTAGAATCCGTCTTCGTACTCGAGGACTACTGGCCCGGAGTAGGAAGTGAAGATCTCGTAGCCGTTCATGTCGTAGAGCCTGACATCGATGGTGTAGTCACCGTTGCTCTCCTTGGTGATGGTCACAGTACCGGAGTCGATGGTGGCATCATAGCTGAACGAGTCCATCTCGTAATAATAGCTGCCCTCGATGTAGCCGGTTTCCTGATCCTGCCAGCCCCTGACTATCGTTCCGGCATTCATTGTGGACCGTACTTCGTAGACACCCTCCATGTTGTCAGGCAGATTGCCCTCGCTGTCGGTCTGGAGGTAGAGTCCCAGGCGCGTCTCGTTCATTCCGTAGCTGGAAAGGGCCTGGATGGCCAGGTAAGCCGTGTAGGCATTGTCCGAGAACTGGAACAGACCGCCTTCCCAGTATGCTCCGGTAGCCTCGAAACTGACATCTCCGGTGAGTTTCGAGAAGGGTTCTCCGAGTTCCGGATCCGGCTCGTATTCCTCGTAAGTCAGCTCCAGTGTGGTTACGTCGGTCGTGATTACTCCGGCGTAGTAGCCGAATGCATACACTACATAGTCACCGTTGCCGTAGATGTCGAAAGTCTCGAAGAAATCACGCTGGCCGACACCTGAGCAGATGAGCACGTCCAGATATGCGGCGTTGACTTCAACGTATTCTTCAGCTATTGCCATCGGGGATCCGTAGTCCTCGAAAGCATCCTTGGGCACCATGTGGAACAGATAAGGGTCGTCGTTGGACGGCTCCACTCTTACTACGGTCTCGCTGGGCAGATCACTGACTCTGAAGATGTCGAATGTGTTGTCTGACATACCGGCTTCGGAGGTGGTGTACATTCCGGACATCTCCACGTCTGTGGTCAGTGTTCCCGCCATGTCCACTCCGAAAGCCATAAGGTACAGGTCGGTCTTCTCGTTGTATCCGCCGAAAGTATGTGTGTCTTTGCCGGTGACGGTCTGGTCCATGTACAGGGCCTCGAACGACTCGTATCCGTAGTCGGCGAAAGAATACTTCCACAGGTCTATCGTGGCGATTGCGGCTGCGGTTATCTCGCCTCTGTAGGTGTCTTCGTACACTGTCCTGGGAATGGCGGTCCAGAAATAGCGCAGGCTTTCGTCCTCCGGAGTTACGGATGCTTCGATGGAGGTGGCTGTGACGGACAGGAGCTCGAACGAGAATATGCCTTTTTCGGTCGCCGTGGAATCCTCGGGCTCGATTACAGTGTCGTCAGGAGGTGTCTCAGGTCCTTGTTGTTTGCAGGAGACGGACATCAGGGTCATCGCAGCGCATCCGAGGATGGCCAGTAAGGTCAATAAGGCTGTTTTTCTCATGTGAATTAAGTATTAAAAAGTGAATGGAACAAATTTAGGAAGAAGCCATGAGCAATGCAAATAAATTTCCTTCGCTCTCGTATTTTCACTATATTTGGCGGGATTGTGGTATTATGCTGATGATGAAGATGAGGACATTGCTGATGCGGAGTGTCATTGCGGCGGCTCTTCTGACCGCCTGGCTGCCTGTCCGGGCCGGAGACCTGGAAGGAAGCCGCGTGTCGCCTCTGTACTTCGGACCCAATGCTCTTCCTGTACCGGATATCCTGGACGGAAGAGTCTCCGAAAAACTGTATCTGGAACTGGATTACGACTGGTCCGCCGGTCATTACGGAGACATGACGCACACTTTTTCCGCTAAAGTACGTGTGCCGCTGTTCACGCCCAGGGTCAACCTCTCCGTGTGGATGCCGGTGGTGGAGGGGTACCGCTATACCCCGGAGGCTCTGGAGCATTTCCGGCCTCTGGTGCGCAGGGAACGGGGCACCCAGGTCGGCAATGTCTACGTGTCTACGGACATTCAGGTGTTCCGGGAGCGTAGGATCATGCCGGGGATAACGGTCAGGGCAGCTGTCATTACCGCCTCCGGGGACGGGGACGAGTATTCCAGGTATTTCGATGCGCCGGGATATTTCTTCGATGCCTCCGTGGGCAAGTCCCTGGAGCTGGGGCATCCTTTCTTCCATTATGTGCGTGTGGCGGCCGGTGCCGGATTCCTGTGCTGGCAGGTGACTTCCGTGACGCAGAACGATGCGTGGATGTACGGGCTTTCGGCGGCCCTTTCCACCTCGCTGGTCGATGCGCGTCTGGCATGGCAGGGCTACAACGGCTGGATGGGAGACGGAGACCGTCCGATGGTCATCCAGGCCTCGCTTACGTTCAAGGCCGGCGGTTTCCGCCCTGTCATAGCTTACGAGTACGGGCTGAGGGACTGGCCGTACAGTCATCTCCGCATAGGTCTCGCATACGAGTTCCAGTAATCGGAAATCTGATTATCTTTGCAGCATGTCCGTGTCCGCAAATATGAGACAATTGCGTCATCTCATGCTCTTGGCTGTCCTCTTCCTGCTTCTGCCGGTGTGGAGCGTCAGGGCGCAGTACGATATAGACCAGTTCTTCTTCCGTGGCCAGAGGGCCATGAGCGAGAGCCGGTATTTCGAGGCCATCAACAGCTACAACATCATCATACGTCTCGAACCGTCGGACTACGAAGCTTATTTTTACCGTGGCATAGCCAAATACAACCTGGGAGACTTCGCCGGAGCCGAATCGGATTTTGACAAGGCCCTGGACCTGAATCCCATCTACACCCTGGCCTATCATTACAGGGCCATCACCAGGAGCAGGGTAGGCCGGTACGACCAGGCCCTCGGGGATCTGGACCGGGCGGTGGAGCTGCGTCCCAACTATTACGGCCTGTATTTCAGCCGTGGGGTGACATACTTCCTGTCGCAGCAGTTCGAGAAGGCGGTCGATGACTTCGACCGGTTCATTTCCAGGGAGCCTCGTGAGCCTGACGCATATCTCAACCGGGGAGCGTCGTACCTTTTCCTAGGCGACACCCTCAGGGCCCTGAAAGACTACAACCGGGCCATAACCCTTGACGGCTTTGACCCGGAGGGATATATCCGCCGTTCGCGCATCTACTGGGCGCAGCACAGGCTCTCCGACGCGCTGAGTGACCTGGACCATGCCGTGGAGATCGACACTGCCAACACATTCGCTTACTTCAACCGGGCCCTTATAAGATATGAGTCGGACGACATTCAGGGTGCCCTGTCCGATCTGGACGAGGTCCTCAGCCGTGAGCCAGGCAACTCGCTGACTCTTTACAACCGGGCTCTTATCCTCTCGCGCATAGGTGACTACGACCGGGCACTGGAGGATTATGACCGGGTGCTCAACATCAATCCCGAGAACGTCCTGGCCTATTACAACCGCTCGATTCTCTTCATCGAGACCGGACGGTGGCGTGATGCGGAGGAAGATCTGAGCAGGGCCATAGAGCTGTATCCGGATTTCGCGAACGCCTATATGAACCGCTCCTGGGTACGCAACCAGATAGGAGAACATGCCGCAGCCGAGGAGGACTACCGGACGGCGCAGAGCAAGATATCGATGTACCGCAGTCTGACGGCGGACAGCAGCGGCAGGGCCGCATTTGCGGATACTTCCCGCAAGTATGACAGGCTTATCGCCCTGGATTCGGACTTCGCCCGCAGTGACTTCAACGACGATCTGCTGGGAGAGCGCAATGCAGCTGTCGACCTCAAGCCCCTTTACCGCTTCGTGCTTTCGAGGGACCGTGCTGGGGACAACATGCCGATAATGCTCAGCGGCAGATATGAGGACGAGGAACTGGAGGCTTTCGTGGATTCGGTGCCTGTCGAGGTGGAGCTTTCCTCCGTGGCTTCGGATGCTGCGGCTGTCGACGAGTCCCGTCTCATGGAGGCCGTGGACAGGGAGGCCGACCGTACCGGCGATGACCGGGTGCTGTTCGCCAAGGCTCTGATGGAGAGTGCCGGCAAGCATTTCAATGCGGCGATGGACTGTTATGACGAAGCCATCGCCAAGCGTCCCTCGGAGGTGTTCTACTACATCAACCGTGGAGCACTGCGCTGCGAGATGATAGACTTCATATCTTCTATCGAGAGCAACGTACAGGTCCTTACGATGGACAATGCTGGGACGGCCAGGGCCAGGGTGCGCGACGGCTCTTCCCGCAGCTATGACTATTCGCCGGCTGTCGAGGACATGCTGACGGCAGCGCGGCTGAGACCCGATTTCCCCTATACCTATTATAATCTTGGCAACCTCTACTGCCTGTCCGGCGATATGCCTGGAGCCATAGCCCAGTATACCAGGGCCATAGACCTGTATCCGTCACTGGCGGAGGCATGGTACAACAGAGGGCTCGTCCTGATCTACGTGCAGGACAAGGAGAAAGGCTGCCTTGATCTTAGCAAGGCCGGAGAGCTGGGAATCGGGGATGCCTACAACGTGATATCCAGATACTGCGACAAGGATTAGGGCCCGGCATGGGTTACGGGCGGTCTGCCCGTGTACAAACGTCTGAATGATACTGGAATGTCAAAAAAACGGTCGTTTATTTTTAATACTACTTGCAAAGATATTAAAATTCTATTTCGATAGAACACAAATATTTAAAATTTTTCTAAAATTTAAAAAGGCATAACAATTTAAACGACCGTTTTTTTGTATCTGAAGGATACTGAAACCGGTCTGCTGTGACCCCCATTTGAACCAGAGACAAACGTGATGAAGTGCCTGAATAGAATATTATTGCTGGCAGTTTTTTTATGCGCGCTGCTGGTCTTGCCACAGACTCTGAAGGCTCAGAGACTGGCGGTGAAGACCAATATTCTCTCAGACCTGACCACAACCGTCAATCTGGGCGCGGAGGTCGCCCTGGCACCGCGCTGGAGTCTGGATGTCTCGGGCAACTACAACGCATGGGACTTTGACGAGTACCGCAAGCAGAAGCAGTGGATGGTGCAGCCCGAGGCGAGATTCTGGTTCTGCGAGACGTTCAACGGTCATTTTCTTGCAGCGCATCTTATCGGCGGCGAGTTCAACATGGCCGATCCTTTCTTCCCATTCAGTCTCAACAAGGCTCTCAAGGATTACCGCTTCGAGGGCTGGATGTACGGAGCCGGCATAGGCTACGGCTACCATTGGATACTGTCGCCGAGATGGAGCATCGAGGCCGAGATCGGAGTGGGCTACGTAGGAACGAAGCACGAGCAGTATGAGTGCATCCGCTGCGGCACCCTGCTGGACGAAGGTTTCTCCAACCGTTTTTCGGTAACAAAGCTGGCTGTAAGTGTGATATTTATGATATTCTAGGAGCATGAGAAGACTGGCATCACATATTATCCTCACCGCGCTGCTGACAGCGGTTCTTTCCCTCAGGGCCGGAGCCCAGGACTCATACCTGGACCGCATCGAGTGGTTGCCTGGAGAGATGGTCATCGGTGTGGATTCCGCAGACGGAAGCAGGACCGCAGTTCTCGATATGGTCCTTCGCTGGAAGGACAGACCATGGGCCGCTCCGCAGCATACCGTGTGCATAGTACCGGTACTTTACGGTCAGGATTCTACCATGGCATTCAGTTTCGCACCTATTTATATAGACGGACGCATACGCTCCAAGGCTTTGGAGCGCGAGGCTGTGCTTGACCGCAGACAGGTTCACAGGGAGGAAGGCTGCTTCGTCGTGAAGGTGGGCCGCAAGGCTCCTCTGGCAGTGCGCTATACGGAGTCGCTGCCTTACAATGCCGCGATGCTGGACGGATATGTGGTCCTTTACGAGACCGTCCACGGCTGTGCTGACTGTCTGGAGGGTACAGACTCGCTCAGGCTGGCGGACGTACTGCCCCGGTATGTCCCTGACTGGGCCGCTCCCGGTTTCATGCAGAGTCCGGACGGAGACAACAAGAGCCGCGAGCGTCGTCACAGGGCGGACCTGAAGTTCAAGGTCAATCTCTCCGGTATTGATCCGGCTTACGGTGACAATGCCGAGGCCCTGGAGGGTATCGTCGAGTCCATTCATACGGCGATGAACGACAGTATCTACACCGTCCGCGCAGTCCGCTTCATGGGATACGCCTCGCCCGAGGGGCCCGAACGCTTCAATACCGCTCTGTCCGCCCGCCGTGCAGCTTCTCTGGCCGACCATATCCGCAGCATGGATACCTCGCTTCCCGACTCACTCTTCATAGTGGAGGGCGGAGCCGAGGACTGGGACGGCTTCTTCGCCGCAGTCGCCGGACACTCAGCATTGGCAGGGAATGAGACAGTCGCCCGCGTGATGGCACTGCTGACCGATAGTAACAGGGACAGCTGCGAGCGCATCCTCCGTGCGGACCACCGGCTTTACAACGTACTGCGCACCGACATCCTGCCGCCTCTTAGACGCACCGAATACGTGATAGAGTACGATATCCGCAACTTCACCCCCGAGGAGGCCGAGCGTCTGTGGAGAGAGCATCCCCAGTGGCTCAGCATCAACGAATTCTATTCGGTCGCCCAGCTTTACGGGGAGGATGATCCCCGTTACGTGGAAGTGCTCCTGGCCGCTGCCCATACCTATCCGGCGGACGTGGCCGCCACCCACAATGCTGCCATGGCCCTGCACCGCGCAGGCATGACCACCGAGGCCGTCTCCCTGCTCTCAGGCCGCTATGAGCCCGGACTGCTCAACACTCTCGGCATTATCTACGCCGGTGAGGAGATGTTCCCCGAGGCCAGGGCCGCCTTCAACATGGCCGCAGCCTCAGGCTACGCTGACGCGCAGACCAACCTAGAGCAGCTTGACAGAGTGGAAGAGCAGTTATAAATGGAATGTTAAAGGAAAACAGAAACAATAATACAAACAATTAAATATCTACTAGTATGAAAACTTTCAATCTACTGACAATCTCCCTGGCATTCGGAGCAGCAGCCCTGCTGACCTCCTGCCAGAAGGAACCCCAGACCTCTGCCGTCACAGATGACGGAGTAAAATCCATCGCACTGAGCATCAACTTCGGCGGTGCAGCGACAAAGGCCGCTTTGGCTTCCGATGATTTTGAATCGGGATGGGAAGCCAATACTCACAACTTTACTTCATTTGATATTTTCTTCACTGATGCAACAGGAGTGATTAAGTATGCTTTCCGGGCAAAAGCAAATGGAAATGTCAATGAGCAGACAATTTACAATAATCTTATGAAGACAAATGGAGTTAAGTTCATTGGTCTCGAAGAGGTGAGCCAGATTTATGTAGTCGCCAATGGTCCTGCATTAGACGGTGCCTTTACATTTACAGAAACGGGTGTATGTGAGGATGCTAAGAATATCTCTCTGCTGAATGAACAGTTGAAGCTTGCCGCGTATGATGGTAAAGCTCAGGCAGCAATGCCTTATATCGGTTCGGACATATCATTTGAGGATATAACAGATGCTTCGTCTATCAATAGTGACGCAGGAGAGGTAGTTATCGGTGATAATGCAGGTCAGTATGTCAAAGCAGACATAACAATCCGTCCTGCTATATCCCGACTTGAAATAAACAAGGTCGGACTTGTTACCTCCGGTGGCCTCTATTATAAATTGAATGCAGAAGGCGCACTTGTAGAATGTGGAAAAGGAGAAGCTATTTATAAAGTGAACTGGAATGGTTTTGATGCAGCCCTCGTCGGTATCTATATGTCAAATTTTGTGACTAAGAATGCGTATTTCCCAGCAAGCAACGTACCATCTATAGATGCTTGGACAGTCTTTGAGACACCTTCGTTTGAGACAGCGGAAGGAAACACGTCTGCGCCTATCGAGCAGGGACAGTGGAATGTGGATGAGACTATTTTGTCAGCAGAATTGAAACCTCTTGCAACTTACTCTAATTATGAAAGTAACTCGTATGCTGAGTTGGTAACAGCCGACTATAGTGGAACTACAGGAAGCTATGATGGAGGAACGGATAATGTATCTTATCTTTTTGATGGTTCAAAACCTGAAACAGATGTTGTTGTTCCGTTTAACTTCTTCGTGCCTTTTGATCTGAATACAGACGCAGATGCAGCTGGTGTCGTCTCGCTTATGGAAGAAACTCCCAGACTGCACTTCCAATTTAAGCAGGGAAGGACAATTACTACTACTGTCAGCAAAAATAACGGAACACCGGGAAATGAAGACTGGGTGGAAGTGGACAATGACAATGATCCTATAAAAGTACAGCTGGATGCTGAATTTAACTGGCCTACAGTTGCCGGAGGTCCTGCAACCGAGCTTGGTATAGCTTTCGCAAATGTGGGTGGATTTGTAGATGACCAGCAGCAGCCGGTAAAACTCCAGCCTGGTTATATTTATAGAGTACAGGATGTAGTAGTTAATCCTACAACAATTACGGCAAGCACGACATCTTCAGATCTTCAGAACATATATGTTGTGGTCGAGGTTGTAGAATATACAACAAAGGACGTTTACCCTGTATTTGACTAACGTTTGATGACAAGATGAGACTCGTGAGATACATATCAGTGCTGACGGCTGTCCTCCTGTGCTGCGCAGGCTGCATCAGGGAGAACATCGACGACTGCGAGACACCGGTGGAGGTGGAGTTCCTCTACTGGGGCGACGGCATCGTGGATGTATTCCCCGAGAGGGTGGACTCAGTGCTGATGTTTATCTACGAGGCATCCTCAGGAGAGCTGTACCGGACAGTTCCCCTCACGGCTTCCGAGCTTGACGCACGTCAGGGCGCGAGCCTCCGTCTTTTCCCCGGCGACTACAGACTGGTCTGCTGGGGAAATGCCGGGGAGGGTTCCTATATTGACCTGGACGCGCAGAGGATTATATCCGCGGACCATCACGAGGGCCGCAACCCTTCCGGTATCGAGGAGCTGTATTTCGGCTCCACCGAACTTTCGGTGCCCCTTACCCTCCGTCCCGTCCGGGATACGGTCGAGTTCGAGGCTCCCTATATCATGATAACCGTCGAACTGCTGGGATTCGGCCGCCTGAACAGCGGCGGGGCCTCTGCCGGACAGACATTATCAGGAGATGGGGATGAGGAACCGAAAGTCATATTTGCCCACGAGGGGCTTTCGGGTCACATCGATTTCAACGGAGATCCGGTCCTGGACGAGGAACTGGCGGACTACGTGCCGGAGCTGGAGGACCATCCGGAAGAGGCGGACTCCTACATCACGACCTACCTGGTGCCGGAGTTTGACAACTCTACAACCTCCGAACTCAGTGTCTACGACCGTGCCCGGGGCACTTCGCTCTACAACCGTCCTCTGGCCGACATACTCGATGAGCTCGGCATCACCCTTGACCCTGACCGCAACGAGCTCGCCCTGCATCTGCGCATCCAGGCCAGCTTCGACAGCAACGGAGTGCTGGTCGGTGTGGATGTCGTAGGATGGAACACCGAGATAGTTTACCCTGAATTCTAACGATTGTATCAGATGAGGACAGCACAGCACATATTCCGGAGCCTGACCGCCGCACTTGCTGCGACGGCCTCCCTGCTGCTGTGCCTGACAGTGTCCTGCCGCCGTGCTCCGGCTCCGCTGCCCGATGACTTCGGCGTGACCGTCCTCATCGACAACCCCTCGTCCTCCGACGGCACCAAGGCCATCGCCGACAACGAGATCAACTCCATCGCCATTTTCGCTTTCTCCGGCAGCGAACTCGTCGGTTACGTCTACGAGTTCGGACTCACAGGCAAGACCACTTTCCCGATGACCCTCAAGGCATCCGGAGCCATCGATTTCTACGCCATAGCCAACCCTGACCCCGGGTATTTCTGCATTGTCAATGCCGGCGGTCAGCCGATAGACCTCAAGGGCACGTCTGCTGCCAATCCTCCGGAATACGATGCAGATGACATTAGTAACTGGCGCGTTGAGATTAACGATGATGCATCGTCCAGGCCAGGCGAGGCAGCCCCATGGTATGCCCCAATGACCAACCTCCCCGGCGCCGGCGGCATCAACAGACGCTACACCATAAATCCTGACGACAACTGGACCATCATCCCCCTTGAACTCACCCGTGCCGTCTCCAAGATTGAAGTCTGGTTCCGCGCAAAGAATGAAGTTGAATTAGATTATTGGCAAGAGTACAAAAAATATTACTTTAGGTTGAGAGATTTGAGGTTGGAATCGGGTGTCAAGAACTCATTTATCTTTTTTGAAGGACAAGAATATGCTGTTGGTGCGTATTCCTTTAATAGAGAATTTGCCAGGGAAGATCCACTATTTATTCAAAATTTCCCGGACTTTTCCGAGGGAGATAGTTATTATGGTGATCCATACTTTGAAAAAATAGTGGAGTATTATGTTATGCCAAATTCCATAGGAGGCGATCAATATGGAATATTTAATGGTAACGAGTCCGATAAAACCAAATGTACGGTCTTGGAAATAAATACAATCCGTACTGATCGTAAACTTAGAGGGAGGTATGTGTGGGAGGATAATGATGAAGAAACAAAACATACGACAATATATTTACCATCCATCAATGGCAATCAAATAGTAAAAATCTGGTGCGATCTCTCGAATGAGAATGTCGACCGCTCGTTCACCTATACCGTAGTTGACTGGGACGAGACCGTCGAAGTCAATGTCCCCGATTTTGAATAACGACATGAAAACATACATACGACATATAACCCTCACAGCATCGGCCTTGCTCACCGCTCTCATCCTCGCTGCTTCCTGCGCCCGTGACGAGCGCGATCTCCTGCCCGCCGACATGATACCCTTGGCCGACCTGGAACTCAGCTGGCAGGTCGAGGACCCCGCCGTCTACACCAAGGCTGGGCAGTCCGTGCTGGTGGAGAATCAGGTGTTCAACCTTTATATCATGCTGTTCGATGAGACGGGAACGATGTTGCACCATAGAAGTTACTATGTCGGGACACGCCAGGACGGTTACGATGACGTTCTGACATCGTACAGCAATAAGGACAGTGAGAACGGGGCGGCATCAAGAGGTACTATCCCGAATTTTTTCACCGACTTCAGCAACTATGCCCATTTGGGGAATCAATCTCTGACATTCTGTGCTGTCGCAAATTACAACCCCGACAATTTGAAATTTGATAAAATTACTCTTGACGGGCTGGAGAATATGACCGTATCCAGGGCCAAGGGCGATGTGTCCCGAAGTGCATTCACAATGGTTGCCAGGGAGGACAATGTCCGGCTCAATGTGGTTAATGGCGAGGTGGAACGTGTTGGTGTCAACCTGAATCTGCGCAGGCTGGATGCCAAGTTGTCGTTTAATCTTACGGTCGATATAAAAGAGGCACTGGGCGGTACAGTGGCATTTGAGAATATGCGGTACAGGGTCCACAATGTGCCGTATATCGCATACCTTTTCGAGAAGGACAAGGGCATCGGCCTTGATAATGACTGGGATGCGGCTGCGGCAGAGCAACCGGCTGCCGGGGAGACCAGCAACTTCTCATGTATGTATGAGGACAATAATTACGAGACTTTTGACGAGGAGTTCAGCGGAGGCCGGGTGGGAGGTACATTCGCATTCTACCTCAGGGAAAACCGGCCTGTCCCCAAGCAACAGATAACGGCGGAGAACAAAGGAGATTATTCTTCGCTCTATGCCATGCGCGAGGCGTGGGAAGGGAATGAGGCTGATAAAGACGAGGAAGGCAAGACCCCCGTTCACGGGCGTAATTTCATATATGCGCCTCGGAATGCTACATTTGTCGAGATAACCGGTGAACTCTCCTATCAGCGTCCGGCTTCTGACGGAGGAGATGAACCAGACAATGTCCGTGGTGAAGTAACTTACATCATCCATCTGGGAGAAACCGGTAACGATCCCAACAACGAAGAGGCCGTGAACAACTATGACGTGCGCCGCAATGTCCGCTATATCTACAACGTTCGTATAACCGGCATCAACAATATGGTGGTCGAGGTCTCTGAGGACAAGGAGCAGCGGCCTGGCGTAGAGGGTGACCTGATAGTGTCTTCCCAGGACCTGGTGACATTTGATGCTCACTATGGACGTGTACTCCTGCGGCTCAGCAGGGCAAGTCTGCTGACTCCGGGCTGGAACGCGGACACCCCGCTCGGAATAGTCTCTTACAATTCTGAGACAGGCGAGATAACATCCTCGTCCAATGATGCATACGATTACAAGTGGGTGCTTTTTGCCATCAACAGGCATTTCCCGACAGTCAACGGCAGTACGGCTCCTGCAGACCAGGATGCCAATATGGTCAAGTTCCCCGGCATCCAGGCCTATGACGGAGGATTGAAATTTCATGACGGGGCCCTTCCGAATGCTGAGGAGATAAAGAAGGATGTCGGGAATAATTTTAATGAACGAACGTTCAAAGCGACATTGGGAAGTGACAACTTCTATGCCAAGTACAGTAATAATCTGAACGAGGATGCCTGTCTTAGGGACATCAATCAGCTAGTCAATTACCTGAGCCAGGAGGCTAATAAGCCGGACAGTGATCTCTTTGATGAGAATGGCGAAGTGGTCGTGACTGCTTTCTGCGATGAGTACACTTATATTTACGATCCTGAGAAGGAGGATTATATCCATCCCGGTGTGTCTGTACGCGATATAGCAGGCGGCTCTCTAACGTCAGACCAGCGACTGTCTTTATGGAAAGAATATGTCAATGCCGCTCCCCGTACTATCAATATTACCCCGATGGTCAGTACGGAGCACAGTCAGGACGGCAATACCTCCGTCACTTATTCCGAAATATCCATCACTCAGAATTCCATCAAGACCATCTATGATCCCGCAAACGTACCTACAGCCTGGGGGCTGGAGACCGTCAATGAGACAGGAATGTTGACATATAATGCCCAGTTCGAACCTGTGGGAGCAAGGACGAATACATCTAATGATGGAAGGACAAATTTTTTGAATTTTTGGATTCCTGGGAATGGAAATAGTGAATCGGGTAATACAGACTGGACTTCAGTAATGACAGTGACTCAAGATGTGGAGAACGCACAGGGACTCATGGAAGATTATCGGGATGTCTATCATGCCTGCATAACGCGCAACAGAGATTTGAATGGCAATAACAAGATAGATGCTGACGAGATATTCTGGTATCTGGCTGCTAAGGATCAGCTTTCAGGTCTGTATATCGGCCAGCCAGTTCTGGACCAGGATGCGTGGATGTACCAGCCGTCATGGATAAATGATGAAGATAGAAGGTACAATCATTTGATTACCAGTACTCATGACGGGAATAGTCGGGATTGGACGAATTATTGGATTCTGTGGTCTGAAGAAGGTGCCTCTTGGGGATTAGTCAGTCAAGATAGAGTGAAAGAGGGTGCATTCGAAGTCGTGAGAGATAAATTTGATTATCGCTGTATCCGTAATCTCGGTATTGATATAGCAGAAGCAGAGGCGCCGCAGCATTATGCTTCAGTTACGAATACGTTGGATGGGTATCTAATAAATGTGGACGCAGTGAATAGTTTAGCAATTCGTTCAACATCAGATGCTGAAAGTTTTGGCTCGTCTAATCGTTATGTGCCTTTTGATAATGAGAGAGGTACAAATAATAGACCATATGAAAAATTTGAAGTGCGCAGGAATAATTATAGTCAAAATGGAACATATACCTGGGAGGAAATGTATAGTTTGATGAAATCTGGCGGAAATCCGTGTCCCAATGGGTGGCGAGTGCCTAATCAGAAAGAGTTTCTGATAATGATGAGTGTAGAGGATGAGATAGGAGGCTTATATAATGATAGATTGGGAATAGCGACATCATTTTCTTATAATGGCCAAGGGCCATATACTAGTGATTCAAGAATCGGTTTTATATATGAAAACCCAAATTTAGTACTTTTAGGAGGTGGAAATAATAATGATTATGGTTTGACCTATAAATTGTCATTCCGCTGTGTGCGGGACCATATTGACTGATTCAATTTGATTTAATTACGACCCTTATTCCCATATATAACAACCCTGCAGCGGCCTGCCTGACGGTGGGCCGCTGCTTCTTTTCCGCCCCTTCCCACAACGGCTCACCGTCAGGTACCGCTGTTCAAGTTGAAATATTCGCGGAATATATTTTTCTTCAATTTGTAACGATAAAGTCGTTTTATCTTGTGTGGTTTGAGGAAATTTGACTATCTTTGCATTGTTGCTATAAAAACTCCTGTTATGCTTATCAGATTCGTAGTGTCAAATTTTTTGTCGTTTGGAAAGGAATGTGAGTTCAATATGTTGACAGCTCCATTGAAGACTCATCCGGACCATGTATACTATAATCCGACCAAGCGTCTTAAGGTCTTGAAAGGCGCGGCGATTTACGGTGCCAACGGTGCAGGGAAATCTAATCTTGTAAAGGCAATTAATATGCTGCGGTCGGCGGTTGTAAGTGGACATATCAGGCCTGACATGTCGCGTTTCAAGTATAAGCTTGATGATGAGATATCCGAGCGGCCGATAGTTTTCGACGTTGAGTATGAGTGGAATAAGAAGTTCTATGCATATCATTTGGAAATGCAGGATGATTTGGTTCTAGAGGAGTCTTTGTATGAACTAGGCTTCAGGCAGGAAGATAAGATTTTGTTTGAGAGGAAATACAATGCTCAGACTAAGAAGATAAATGTCGTATTACGGACGGGAAGAGGGACTGATTCCAAGACGAAGCTTTTGGCCAGTATTCTGGCAGACAACATACTCGATGGCACTAAGTTGCTGTTGAGCAGTCACAATATGCTTGGGAGCCGTAAGGTGACGAATGCTTTTCAATGGTTTGATGTAGGTCTTCAGATAATTTTCCCGAGTACGGTTTATCATAATATAGTCAGGCCTCTGAGTCTGTCCGGCAGATTCAGCGCATTTGCCAATAATGTCATGACCTCTTTGGATACTGGGGTAGTGAAGGTCGGAGTGGAGGAGATTCCATTTGACGATTTTTTCACGGACGCTGATGCCCAGTATAAGAAGGAGCTTGTTGCGCGGTTACGTGAGAGAAAGGCGGATATTCCGGTTCCGCTGAAAAACGGTATTACTCTGGCGGCATCAATAAATGACAGCGGTAATTATGTGATTAAAAAGCCTGTTACGTATCACGAAAGTTCTTCCCGCTCCAATGTGGTTTTCGATATTGAAGAGGAGTCGGACGGAACCCAGAGACTCCTGGATATTATTCCGGCTATTGACATGTATCTGAACTTCAATGTGACCGTGATTGTTGACGAAGTGGATGAGAGCCTGCATCCATCGCTGCTCAAGGCAATAATGCATAAGATAATGAACAGTGGACCTGCTTATGGAGGACAGTTCATCATTACCACGCATGAGAGCAATCTTCTGGATTATGATATTTACAGGCAGGATGAGATTTGGTTCGTAGAGAAAAATAATGGCTCTACAGAACTCTATCCGCTTACGGATTTTAAGCCTAGAGCGGACCTTCAGCTCCAAAAGGGATATCTGATGGGAAGATTCGGGGCTGTCCCGTTTTTGGCTAATTTGAAAGATCTTAACTGGCAATGATATGGGAAGAGTAAAAAGGGGATATGTACGTGAGATTCCCTCTGATGAATTAAAGAGGGACTACCGTCTGTTTGCAATAGCGTGTGAGGGCTCCAGAAGAGAAAAGGAGTATTTTCAACAGCTGGAGGGACTGTCAAAGAGGGTCGTGGTTGAATATATTGAAGATGAGCAATATAAATCAAATCCTCCTTCTTCTCCGCTACATGTTCTGAGGCGAGCCGAGGACTACGTGAGGACCAATGACCTGAATGATGAAGACAGCATCTGGCTGGTAATGGATGTAGATAGATGGGGCGGTAAGACATTAAGTGAAGTTCATGACAGTTGCCTGCAGAAGGCGAACTGGCATGTTGCACTCAGCAACCCATGCTTTGAGATATGGTTGTTGTATCATACGGTAGAGGATTTAAGTAATCTGCGGATATCGACTGGAAAAGATTGTAAAATGTCTCTTGATGAGCAGAGTCCTGGAGGTTATGATCCCAAGAGATATATTGTGCTGATAAATAATGCAATAGCCAATGCCAAAGTTGCAGATAAATCTAAAGGTTGGTTTCCTGGACCGGGCAATACAAAAATCTATGAGCTGGCGGAATCTCTGATGAAGTTTGTCAGTGTCAGAGAATTTAACGATTTTGTTGAAAGGATGCGTTCTGATTTGGGCTGATTAAGGTATGACGTATCAGCCCGGGGGTTATTTCCCGGAGCGGTGACCGCGCTTCCCTGAGCGCAGGCGGGTGGAGGCGATGACCATGGCCTCGTCGCGGGCGATGTAGCGCATGGCGATGAAGGTGAGGATGGCGGCGCAGATGGGGAAGAGGCAGGGAACGGTGAAGAGGGCGTCTTCTCCGAGCTTGGTGTCCCTCTGGAAGAAGTACACTGCCAGGATTATCTGGTATGCGATGAGAATGAGGGTGTTGAGGTTGCACAGACGGATCTGGCGGATGCGGTTTTTGAACGATACGAGGGTGACGATACTGAGCACCGCGCATACCAGCTGGAAGATGGTGGTGAGGGTGAAGCCCTTGAATGCCGCTACTTCTACGAAGCGGATGACGGTGTCCTCCCCGACGAAGCGGATCATGGGCGCGAAGAACATGGAGACAAGCAGTCCGGCTGCTATGGTCAGGAAGAGGCTCTGTATTCTGAAAAACATATTGATGTCGATTTTATGGGTTTGCAGGCGCAAAAATAGGGAAAAATCGGAAATCTTCTCTATCTTTGATATCTCTTTGGTAATATTAAAAGCTGACAGATATGGGAAAGATTGCAGATTCGGAACTTATAATCAACACTGACGGTTCTGTGTTTCACCTTCACATCCGTCCGGAACATCTTGCAGACAAGGTGATACTGGTCGGTGATCCCGGTCGCGTGGATATGGTGGCTTCGTTCCTGACCGATGTGGAGAGCTCCACGTCCTCGCGTGAGTTCCGCAGTGTGACCGGCAGTTACAAAGGGACCAGGATGACGGTCCTCTCTACCGGCATAGGCTGCGACAACATAGACATAGTCATGACCGAGCTGGATGCTCTGGCCAATATCGACTTCCGGACCAGGGAGGTGCTTCCGGAGCACCGTTGCCTGACGATTCTGCGCATAGGCACCTGCGGGGTGATACAGCCGGATATTCCGCTCGGCTCGTATATTTTCTCCAGGGTGTCGGCCGGTTTCGACGGTCTGCTCAACTGGTACGGAGGCCGCGATGAGGTGGTGCTGAAGGATGTCGAGGAGGCTTTCCTGGCTCATACGGGCTGGAACAGGTATCTTCCGACACCTTATTTTGTCAAGGCAGGGGATGCTCTGACGGAGCGGTTCAGTGATTGCACCGTACCCGGGATGACGATATCGGCCCCGGGATTCTACGGCCCTCAGTGCCGGGTGGTGCGTCTGCCGCTGGCCATGCCGGACCTGATGGAGCGGCTGGAGTCGTTCCGCTTCGGGGATCTGCGTTTCACCAATTTCGAGATGGAGGGCTCGGCCATCGCCTCCCTGGCCCGCAAGCTGGGACATGAGGGCGCCACCGTCTGCCTGGCTATCGCCCACCGTTATGCCGGGCAGGCCAATGCGGACTATAAGTCCCTGATGGGCGGTCTGGTGAAGATGTGTCTGGACAGGCTGGCGCAATGACTGGAGCCACCACAATGGGCGGAGTGAGGCTGGACTGCCTGCTGGAGCTGCTCTCCGATAAGGACGAGGTGACTCAGAGGATAGTCCGGAGCAAGGTCCTGGAGCTTGGCTGGGACGCTGTTGTCTATTTCTACGATAATATTGACCGTGTCATTCCAGAGGAACTGAGGACGGACGTGCGGCGCAATGTCCGGGAGACATCCGTGCTGATGGCTGTCTGTCAGTTGACGGACCTGATGAAGAGCGGAACGGAGCTGTATCTTCCCGACTGTCTGTATTATCTGACGCGGATTGTGCAGCCGGAGCTCAGGCCGGAGGAGTTCCGTTCTGCATACGAGGGTATAGGCAATGACCTGATGTGCGAGCTGCGTGACGGGATGACGGCTGTGGAGAAGGTCGAGATGCTCAACTGCATCATGTTCGACATGCACGGTTTCTGTCTGAACCGGACCGGACGTGACGGTGCGGAGCATCCTATAAGCCTTACCGAGCTTCTGAAATGCAGGAAGGGCGGGGCTGTAGGGCTTTCCATTGTGTATTTTCTTCTGGCTGCTTACGCCGGGCTGCCGGTGTATCCTGTTTTTCCGCGCAGTCCGGGATATTATGTGTCGTATATGGAGGAGGGACGGTCGCTGTTCACCGTCGATGTCGGCGGAGGCGGACGTATAACCGACCCCGTTCCGGCTGAGACCATGCACAGACTGAGGCGGTCAGGAGACGGCAGGGGTGTTGTCTATATCTATGCCACTGCCCTCCGGCATTATTGCCGTGGGCTTTCCAAAAGCGAGGTGACGGCCCTGGAGGGCGTGGCTCTGATGGCCGGGATAAGGTCTATTCCATAAGTTTCTTGTACTTGAACCGCTTGGGCTCGTCGGTGCCCAGTCGCTTGCGGCGGTTCTCCTCGTATTCCGAGTAGGATCCCTCGAAGAAATATACCTGGGAGTCACCCTCGAAGGCGAGGATGTGGGTGGCGATGCGGTCCAGGAACCAGCGGTCGTGGGAGATGACCACAGCGCAGCCCGCGAAGTTCTCGATACCTTCCTCCAGGGCCCGGATGGTGTTTACGTCCACGTCGTTGGTGGGCTCGTCGAGCAGGAGGACATTGCCCTCGTCCTTGAGGGTCAGGGCCAGGTGGAGGCGGTTGCGCTCACCTCCGGAGAGAATGCCGCAGAGCTTCTCCTGGTCGGCTCCCGAGAAGTTGAAGCGGGAGACGTAGGCGCGGGCGTTGATCTCGCGGTTGCCCAGGCGGATGAACTCGGAGTTCTCCGATATGGTCTGGTAGACGGTCTTGTCGGGGTCTATGCTCTTGTGCTGCTGGTCCACGTAGGCGAGCTTGACGGTCTCTCCGACGGTTATCGAGCCACTGTCGGGCTGCTCTATGCCCATGATGAGGCGGAAGAGGGTGGTCTTGCCCGCTCCGTTGGGGCCGATGACTCCGACGATGCCGGCGGGTGGCAGGGAGAAAGTCAGATGCTCGAAGAGGAGCTTGTTACCGAAGGCTTTGGATACGTCGTTGAACTCTATGACCTTGTTGCCCAGACGGGGACCGTTGGGGATGTATATTTCGAGGGCCGCCTCCTTGGCCTTGCCGTCCTGGCTGGCCAGTTTCTCGTAGGCACCCAGACGGGCCTTGGACTTGGCCTGACGGGCCTTGGGAGCCATGCGCACCCACTCCAGCTCGCGCTCCAGGGTCTTGCGCCGCTTGCTCTCCTGTTTCTCCTCCATCTCCAGACGCTTGCTCTTCTGCTCCAGCCAGGAGGAATAGTTGCCTTTCCAGGGAATGCCCTCGCCACGGTCCAGCTCGAGGATCCAGCCGGCCACATTGTCCAGGAAGTAACGGTCGTGGGTGACGGCGATGACCGTGCCCTTGTACTGACGCAGATGCTCCTCCAGCCACTGGATACTCTCGGTGTCGAGGTGGTTGGTGGGCTCGTCGAGCAGCAGCACGTCAGGCTGGCGCAGCAGCAGGCGGCACAGGGCCACGCGGCGGCGCTCGCCTCCGCTGAGATTGGCTATCCTGGCCTCGGAGGGAGGACACTGGAGGGCATCCATCGCCCTTTCGAGCTTGGAGTCCAGCTCCCATCCGCCGCAGTGCTCTATTTTCTCCGTAAGCTCGCCCTGACGCTCTATGAGTGCGTTCATCTCATCGTCCGACATGGGCTCGGCGAACTTCATATTGATATCCTCGTATTCCTTCAGCAGATCGGCGACTTCCTGAACGCCTTCCTTGACCACTTCGATGACGGTCTTGTCCGGGTCCATCTGAGGCTCCTGCTCCAGATATCCTACAGTATAGCCGGGGGCCCATACCACCTCGCCCTGGTAGGATTTCTCCACCCCGGCGATGATCTTCATCAGGGTGGACTTACCCGAGCCGTTGAGACCGATGATGCCGATCTTGGCCCCGTAGAAGAATGAGAGGTAGATATCCTTGAGTATTACTTTGTTATTGTGCGGGAGGACTTTGCCTACACCGTTCATTGAAAAGATGATTTTCTCGTCTGCCATATTTCTCCGGTTGTAAAATGTGCGGCAAGATAGGAACTTTTTTCCTATTTTTGCGAAAATTTATGAGTAAGACTATGTTGAGGAAAATCCGTATCGTACTTGCGCTTATTTTCTTTGCAGGTATCACCCTCCTGTTTCTGGATTTCACGGGGACCATCCATGCCTGGCTGGGGTGGATGGCCAGGATTCAGTTCATGCCCGCGGTGCTGGCGCTCCATGTCGGGGTCATCATCGGCCTGGTGCTGCTGACGCTCATTTTCGGCAGGGTGTACTGCTCTGTCATCTGCCCGCTCGGAGTGATGCAGGATCTGCTGGCCTGGCTGGGGAAGAAACAGAAGAAGAACCGCTATACATATTCCCCTGCGCATAACTGGCTGAGATACGCGATGCTGGCTCTGTTCGTCGTCGTACTGGTACTCGGGGTCGGCTCGGTGGTGGCCCTGCTGGAGCCTTACAGCATATTCGGGCGCATCGCCTCCAATCTCTTCGCACCGGTCTACGGATGGATCAACAATCTCTTCGCTCTGATAGCCGAGCGTGCGGACAGCTACGCATTCTATTCTACTGACGTATGGCTCAGGAGCCTGCCTACCTTCATCATCGCCGCAGTGATGCTGGTGCTTATAGCCGTGCTCGCATGGAGGAACGGACGTACATGGTGCAACAATATCTGCCCGGTGGGCACGGTGCTCGGCTTCCTGTCCCGTTTCTCGTGGTTCAAGCCTGTGATAGATACCGACAAGTGCATCAGCTGCCGCAAATGCGAGCGCAACTGCAAGGCTTCGTGCATAGACATCGCTCATCATAAGATAGACTACAGCCGCTGCGTGGCCTGCATGGACTGCATCGGCAACTGTCCGAAGGGAGCTGTCTCTTACGTTCATTCCGGGAAGACAGCGGCAGCTGCGGTATCCGGACGTTCCGGAAAGTCCGGACAGGCCCGGGCAGACAGGACAGCCGGTACCGGAAATGTGGATACGGCCCGCCGGAGCTTTCTGACTGCGTCGGTGATGACAGCGGCGGCTGTGACGGTCGGGGCTCAGGAGAAAAAAGTGGACGGCGGCCTGGCCGTCATCGAGGACAAGGTGATTCCCGACCGAGGTACGCCCCTTGTGCCTCCCGGAGCCGTGAGCCTCAAGCATTTCGTCCAGCACTGCACCGGGTGCCAGCTCTGTGTGTCTGTCTGCCCCAACGGGGTGCTGCGTCCCGCCACCGACCTGATGCGTCTGATGCAGCCCGAGATGTCATACGAGCGGGGCTATTGCCGTCCCGAGTGCACTAAGTGTTCCGAGGTCTGTCCTGCCGGTGCCATCCGTCCGATAGATGTGGCCGAAAAGTCCTCGACGCAGATCGGCCATGCGGTCTGGGTGAGACACAACTGTATCCCGATTCACGACGGAGTGCCGTGCGGCAACTGTGCCCGTCACTGTCCGACCGGGGCGATACAGATGGTTCCGTTCCATGGCGGAAAGCGTCGCGGAAGGATGGGAATGCATAAGGATAAGAATGTCGCAAAAAATTCGGTAATGGTGCCGGCGGTCAATACCGAGAGGTGCATCGGCTGCGGCGCCTGCGAGAATCTCTGTCCCGCCCGTCCGTTCACAGCCATATACGTTACCGGTCACGAGGTCCACAGGACCGTTTAGTGTGCGGTTATGGATGAGTTCCGTCTGAGGGTCTTCGTTACTGCCGCCAGGACACTGAGTTTTTCCAAGTGTGCTGCGGCTCTGAGCATTACGCAGCCGGCGGTGAGCCGCCATATCGGAGAACTGGAGGCCAGATACGGTATGCCGCTTTTCTCCCGAGGCTCGTCCGGAGTGGCACTCACGAAGGCCGGAGAGCTGCTGCTGTCCCATGCGGAGAGACTGCTTTCCGCTTATCAGAAAATGGATTACGATATGGATCTGCTCTCACAGACTTCGCAGGGCCGGCTGTCTGTCGGCGCGAGCACTACTATCGCGATGTATCTGCTGCCGCCGGTACTGGCCGCTTTCATGGAAAGGGCCGGCGGTGTGGAGGTCTCCATGCTGTCTGGTAACAGTGAGAATGTGGAGCAGTGGCTCCGGGACGGGACGGTGGACATCGGTTTCGTGGAGAATGCCTCGCGGCGGCCCTGGCTGCATTATGAGCCTCTTATGGCCGACGAGCTGGTACTGGTGGCCGGGACATCAGGACGTTATGCCGGTGTGGAGTCTGTCACTGTGGAGGAGCTTCGGTCTATCCCGTTGGTCCTGCGTGAAAAAGGCTCCGGTACCAGGGAGATTATAGAGAATGCCCTGGCGCGGCACGGGGTAGGAGTGCAGGATCTCCGTGTGGTCATAGAGCTCAGCAGCACCGAGGCCATCAAGTCATTCGTCCGCAGCAGTGACACCATGGCCATCGTCTCGGTCATCGCCCTGCACCGCGAGCTTGCAGACGGCTCCCTCCGCATCGTGGACATCGACGGCATAGACATGCCCCGCGAATTCGCCACCGTCGTCCGCCCCGGTGAGTTCTCCGGCCTCAATGCCCGCTTCCACGGGTTTATCATTCGCGAGGTGGGGGTATAACAGAAGGTTATGGCCTATAAATAAGTGTGTTGTGATGGGTTGCGCGGAACGGTGTAGTTTTGCGGCATGAAAACAACAGCAACAACCTTATCAAGCACTGTAACAGTGCGTCAGTGGACGGCCCGGATACTTTTCGTAGCTCTTTTCATTGCATCATTTTTCTTGCCGACGGCAGTAGCCCTGCTGGCGGGAATAGTTCTGGCCGTAACTCTCGGCTCACCCTTCCCTATGTTTACTAAAAAGGTATCGAAGTACCTGTTGCAGGCCTCTGTTGTGGGCCTCGGTTTCGGTATGAACCTATACTCTGCCGTGGAGTCGGGCAAGGACGGTATGCTCTTCACCATAGTCTCGGTGATAGGCGTGATGGTCATCGGCACTTTGCTGGGCCGGGTATTCAGGCTCTCGCGGAACAATTCCTACCTGATATCGTCCGGCACGGCTATATGCGGCGGAAGTGCTATTGCGGCGGTGGCCCCTATAATAGATGCTGATGACAATGAGACGACTCTGTCCATGGTGACGGTCTTCGTGCTGAACGCCGTGGCTCTACTGATATTTCCGGCAATCGGTCATCTCGTGGGCCTGTCACAGGAACAGTTCGGCACATGGGCGGCGATAGCGATTCACGATACCAGCTCGGTGGTAGGTGCCGGTGCGGCCTACGGCGAGGAGGCTCTGAAAGTAGCCACGACCGTCAAGCTGACCCGCGCCCTCTGGATTATTCCCATGGCCATTGCCACCACATTTATTTTCAAGAAAAAAGGCAAGAAGATATCCGTTCCCTGGTTCATCTTCCTGTTCATAGCAGCCATGCTGGCCAATACCTGGCTGGGCATACCTGAGAAGATTTCCGCAGGGATTGCCGGCTGCGCCAAACACGCTCTGGGTGCGACACTTTTCCTGATAGGCTGCGGTCTTTCGTTGCAGAGTGTCAAGGAAGTGGGTGTCAGGCCGTTCCTGCTCGGCATCTCCCTCTGGGCCGTCATCTCCGTCTCCTCCCTGGCCGTCATTACCCTGCTTTGATATCATATCGGCATCCTCTGGCCATAAAGCACGGGCGGTGAGCTTAACTTCCTGTCAATCAGTGATTATTGCAGATATAGGTTGCGGTATGGTCTGTTTTTTCAGGGCATGAGGTGTACCAAAAAAGTTGGACACAAGAGAAAAAGTAATGATAAAAAGCAACAGTTTACGGGTCCACCTGCTG
>CALVDE010000009.1 GCA_944326265.1 uncultured Bacteroidales bacterium
GTAACGAATAAATTGATATATTTGCAAAACTAAGAGGTCTGAGGACTTAACCCAGACACACTGTTTGAAACACTACCTCCGTACTGCTTATGCTCAGCAAGCGTAACGAGGGTGTCAGGGCCGGCATCTACACGCAGAGGATAAGCGGGCAGTTCCGCCTGGACTTGGAGCGCCACAACAGCCAGTACCCTCCAGTAGAAGTGCATGTCTACAAGAAAAGCCACGACAGATTCCTGATTATCGACGGCACCGAAGTCTACCACATCGGAGCCTCGCTGAAAGACCTCGGCCGGAAAATGTTCGCATTCTCAAAACTTGACATCCCGGCTTCGACTATTACCGGACTAGCACATATCCGCCTAAAGTAGCCAGTATTCCACAGATTACGCTACCGATAACGTACAGCAGGAACATCTGGATATTCCCGCCCTGGAGCATTGTCACAGCCTCGTTGGAGAAGGTCGAAAATGTAGTGAAGCCTCCGCACAGGCCGGTCGTGAGCAGCAGGCACAGAGCGGAAGGAGTCTCGGAGTATTTGGAAAACAGGCCGTAGAGCAGGCCGATCAGCAGACATCCGGCGATATTGACTATGAAAGTGGCCGTCGGGAAGCCGCTCCCGCGGGGCGGAAGAGCCAGCGATACGAGATACCGCAGTATGCCGCCTGCACAGCTGCCTAATCCGACGAGAAGAATGGACTTGATCATAGCAGTACGGCTTTCTGGAGACGGTCGAGGAACATTGCGGCGTGCGCTCCGTCCATCTGGGTGTGGTGGAACTGGAATGAGACGGTCAGGGTCTTGCGGAAGAAATGCCGCCTGTACCGGCCCCATATCAGGAAAGGGTTGTTGAAGATACCGCTGTACATGCCGACGGCCCCGTCTATATCGTACCGGGCGAGGGCGGAGGTGCCTATGACCATGCTGTCGGTGATGTCGTGGTTCCTGCATTTCTCCGCCACCTCCGCCGTCAGCCGCAGATAGTCCCGATTGAACGCCGCCAGGTCTTCCGACCAGGAGATGTCGCAGGAGCTGACCTCACCCCGGCTGTCCGCGACAATAGTGTTCACGGCGATGGAGTCATACTGCATCAGCTTCCGTCCGACCGGCAGCATGTAGAACTCCTTGATGCCGCTGGCCGCCCGTCCGACACACCAGCACATCAGCATATTCAGTTTCAGCCCTTTCCTCCGGCTGAACCGGACGAGCCTCGTCACATCCACTGTCTTTATCAGCGTGACCATCGGCATAGGCGCGTCCATCCACAGCCGGAACGCCTCGGCCCTTGTCGTTTCTTCGGGATTGATTTCTCTCATTGTGATAATGATTTTTAAAGGGCGGCAAAATTACAATAATTTGGATTGCTGCAAACTGTCTGATTTTATAAATTTGCGTTGTATTAAAATTCAGGATACAATGAAAGTACTTTTAATCAACGGAAGCCCGAGAAGCAACGGGAATACATTCACGGCCCTGAAGGAAGTGGCCGGGGCCCTCGGGGCGGAGGGAGTGGAAACTGAGATAGTGTCAATAGGGGCGAATGCCGTCCAGGGCTGCATCGCCTGCCGGAGGGGAGGAGCCAGCGCGGCATTGGACCGTCTGAACAAATATTTTTCCATCAACAATATGCCGGTGGTCAGCTCCCAGTACTGGAATATCGCATACGGCTCTCAGCCCGGCGAGGCGGCCCGGGATGCCGAGGGCATGCAGACCATGCGCACTCTCGGCCGCAACATGGCCTGGGTGCTGAAAGGCCTGAAGACGCAGCCCCTGCCCAGGAAAGAGCCCGCCGTCAAGACCAACTTCGTCCGATAGTCAGTAGTAAGTAAGCGGCGGAATCCGTAAAATGCGTACAGACCTCAGTAAATCAGATACTGGGGTCTGTTGTTTTTGGGAATATCTTTGCACTGTAAAAACCAAGTGTATGAATATGACGAAATCATTTATCCGAAGACTCCTTCTAGCAGGAGTGATTATCACGGCAGTCAATGCAAACTCAGTTAATGCACAAGAAAATACAGGATTTATGGAAGAAAAACTCAACCTCACCCAGGAGTGGGACAAGGTATTCCCTCAGAGCGACAAGGTGACCCACAGCAAGATCACCTTCCACAACCGCTACGGCGTAACACTCGCCGCAGACCTCTATATTCCCAAGAATACGGATGGCAGCAAGTTGCCCGCAATAGCCGTCAGCGGTCCTTTCGGAGCCGTGAAGGAGCAGGCATCCGGGCTGTATGCGCAGACATTGGCCGAACGCGGCTTTCTGACCATTGCCTTCGACCCTTCATTTACCGGAGAGAGCGGCGGACAGCCCCGTTATGTCTCCTCGCCCGACATCAATACGGAGGATTTCTGCGCAGCGGTGGACTACCTGTCCACCCGTGAGGATGTGGATCCGGAGCGCATCGGCATCCTGGGAATCTGCGGCTGGGGCGGCCTGGCGGTCAATGCAGCTGCCATAGACACCCGCATCAAGGCCACGGTGGCTTCTACAATGTACGACATGAGCCGTGTTACAGCCAACGGCTATTTCGATGCGGCGGACAATGCCGATGCCCGCCACGAGACCCGCCGTCAGCTCAACGCCCAGCGTACCGAGGACTACAGGAACGGCACATACGCGCTTGCCGGAGGAGTCGTCGACCCTCTGCCTGAGGATGCCCCGCAGTTCGTGAAAGACTACTACGCCTACTACAAGACTCCGCGCGGCTACCACGGGCGTTCGCTCAACTCCAACAACGGATGGAACAGGACCTCCTCATTGTCCTTCCTCAATATGCCGATCCTGACGTATGCCGGTGAAATCCAGAGCGCAGTCCTCCTCGTCCATGGCGAGAAGGCCCATTCCCGCTATTTCAGCGAGGACACCTACAAGAAGCTCCAGGGCGACAACAAGCAGCTGCTCATCGTCCCGGATGCGGTCCACACCGACCTCTACGACAACCTCGAGAAGATTCCCTTTGACCGGATAGAGACCTTCTTCCGCGAGTACCTGAAGTAAAAGCCGCTTGACATAATACCATCTACGCGGAACTCAGCCAATGCGGAGAGTCTGTAGCCTCGATGAGGACGCGCTCGCGGATGATGCGGCCTGGGCTTTTGCCGGAGACGGCCTTGACCTGGCGGGCGAAGGAGGAGGTGGATATCTGCAGGAAGCCCCTGACCACATCCCCTCTGAACCGCTGCTCAGTGAATCGGTATATCCCCTTTACGGCCCTGTACAGCCGGATATAGTTGCTCATGGCCTCCTCTTCCAAATGTACCGTTACTGGAAAAGCCCGGTGCTGGATGAGCGAGGACACCTCCGACGTGGAGCGTTGCAGGTATTCTACATCATGCCCGTCAGTGAAGGCCATTGCTATGATTTTCAGATCGGAAGAGCACATCATGGCCTCTACGACCGAGCCGTTCTGCACTATCAGGGCATCGCCTGTCGAGACCTGGTACTGCCTGCCGTTGACCGAGGCCGTCAGCTGTCCGCGCACCACTACGACAGCAGCCGTAAACGAGAGCTTGTAGGGAAAGCGGTTGATATCCTGCTGTGCATCCCCGGCCGGGACATACGAGGTGAGAGTCCGGTCATCATCCAGATTGTCATCGAGGAAGATGTCCCGGTCTATGGCGAGGCTCTTTCCGAGTTCGTGGAACAGCTCGAGACGTATCAGCGGCAGTGTCTTTTTCATGAGAATCAGTCATTCTGTTCGTAATAATAAGAGTAGTCTATTCCCTTCATAAACATCTCGCGGTCATCAATCTTAGTGGTCAATGCGGGCTTTACCAAGGCTTTGATGTGAGTGCCGTCCGTCACACTTTCACGCATGGCTGCCAAATATTCGTTCTTATCTATCTGACTCCAATCCACACACCTTTTGAGTGACCGTTTTAGCATCAAGTCAAGCCAAATACGGGTAGCACGGCCATTTCCTTCCATATTCGTTTGCCCTATTATTTGGATAATGTTTAGCCAGTAGGGCTACATTCTCACTATTAAGCACATCCGCCATGCGTAACTTTCCGTCCGGCGCTTCGAATTTGAACCCGTGAGCAGCACTCACGAGTTGAATGCCTTCCTGCTTCAGCTTCCGCTTCAACCATCGCCAGTAGTTTCCAGCCTTCGTATAATCCGGCTCGTTATTCACGGCTCATTGGCAGATGCCGCCAAGTCCATTCTCGAATACGTCAACAAACGGGTGAATAAGCAGAGTGCCCTCGCCCGCATCGAGATGCTTACCGAACCTTTCAAGAAGACCGCGACCCAGAAGATCCGCCGCTTCCTCTACATGACCCCCTCACACGCATAAATCTACTCTCATTCCATAATATTTCCGGATCACCGGAGAAGCTCATGGCCAGTTTCTGTCGTCGGCCGTGGTGGTTTTAGTGTTCAGCTTCTCCGGTGATTCTTTATATCCTCACCTGTAGGTTTCTGGAAGAGCCTCAGGCCGAACCGGGGCAGAGTGGCGATGATGTACTCGATGACGTCGGCTGCGATGTGCTCGTGGGCGACCCAGTCTTTCTCGCGGGTGAAGAAGTAGAGCTGTATCGGCAGACCTTCCGATGTGGGCTCGAGCTGGCGCACGAGGATGCGGAGATCGGTATTGACCTGAGCGAGGGTACTGAGATAATGCTCGGTGGCGGCGCGGAAGAGACCGAGGTTCACCGAGTTGCTGTCCAGAGCCCTGCCATCGGCCCATGCTTCCGAGGATAAGCGTTCCAGCTCTTCCGGGGAGCAGAACCGGATGGAATTCACGTCTATGTTGAGGGAACGGGCTACTCGGCGGCCGTCGCTCTCGCGCATTCCGCGCCAGTTCTGGAACGAATCGCTGACCAGGGCGTAGGGCGGGACGGTCACTATCGTATTGTCCCAGTTGCGGACCTTGACCGTGTTCAGGGTCACTTCCTCCACCGTACCGTTGACACCGTATTTTTCCATGACTATCCAGTCTCCCGGACGCAGCATGTCGTGGGCCGAGAGCTGGATGCCCGCTACTAAGCCGAGGATTGTATCCTTGAAAATCAGCATCAGTACCGCAGCCGACGCGCCGAGTCCCGCCAGCAGGGTAGTGAAGTCCCTTTCCAGCAGCACGCCCAACGTCAGGATGACGGCCACGCAGACTACGAGGACCTTCAGCATCTGGTAGACCCCCTTCATGGGCTTGTCCCTGAGCAGGTCGGAATCGCTGGAGATGGCGTACAGCGAGGATATGAACTCATTGATCAGGCGGGTCCCGATGACGATAAGATAAATATAGAGTGCCTTGGTAACGAAGGATGTCCAGTTCTGGCCGGGATAGAGCAGCGGCAGGGCGACGAGAAAAGTCACCGGCGGTATCAGATGGAAAATGTTGTGCAGGACCTTGCCTCCGGTCAGATAGTTGTCCCACTTGAACGCAGTCCTGGCCGCAATCTTCCTTATCACCGGGATCAACAGCTTGCAGCACAGAAAGTCCACGAGATACGCCGCGACCACCAGAGCGCAGGAGATAATCACCCGCATCTGCTCACTGAGATTCAATAATGCTTCTTGTTCCATACTCAGTGGGATACTATCTTGAGTCCGATAATGGAGAGGATGAGGGTAGTGATGAAGAACAGACGCAGAAATGTCGCAGGCTCGTGCAAGAATATGATACCGAGAATCACCGTACACACTGCGCCTATACCGGTCCATATCGGATATGCCGTACCGATGGGAATGGTCTGCACCGCCTTGGCCAGAAGGGTCATGCTGGCAATAAGACACAGCAGGAAACCGGCTCCCCACAGCCACCACGCGGTGCCAGAAACCTCTTTCATCTTTCCTAAGCAGAAAGCGAATCCGGACTCGAAAAGTCCTGCAACGAAAAGAATAATCCAGTTCATATATCCGTATGTTTTACTTTGCGGTGCAAAAGTACACTTTATGTCGGAAACTCCTCTTACCATTTGGTAAAATCCTTAACGGTAAGTACGCGAGCGGTGTGTTTTTACAGTCTTATGATAATCAGATAGTTGCAGACAGGCGGTGAACTTTTCGCGCTGCAGCAACCAGCCGAAAAGCACGCACTATAATCATAATATCGTGTAAATCAGTGTATTACAATTTTGAGATGCTGCAGTACTTACCGTTGACAACAGTACTGGATTGCCCGCATCAGATACAGAATACAAACAAGATAGATTTTTGTTGGATGATTTTATGTATGTGATTGATAGTCTGTACTTTTAAATCTTGTTGAGATAGGTTTTTCTATTGCCTTGATAGTGAATACCGGGAGATATTCCGTAATTTTGCAAAAACACATAATTATGAAGATTAAGATTTTTAATGCTCCGGGGGATTTAAAACTGTTTAGAGGCCGGCTTTTTAATTTCAGGTTAATAGGGAACATACGTTTTGGCATGTACAAAGAAATCTCGTACAATGACATTAAGTCGTTCATTCAGGATTTCAGGGCTTTCCGAAAACACAGCACGGAAAGACCGCCGCTGCCTGAAGGTTCGGACTTCGCTATTCTGGAAAGGCTTTGCGAGCAGTACTATGTCTATGAGAGTACGGACAGGCTTAGGGACGGAATTGTTCGGGAGGTAGAGGGGATAATCGACAGGCTGCGGCATGACGGGAAGGCTCTGCAGGCTTTGGAAGACTGGCTGAATGCCTCACAGGACGGGATAGTAGCAAAAGTCAGGGAGAAGCATCCGGAACTTACAGAACAGGACATCCGGCTGTTTTGCTACCTCTCGGCCGGCTTTACCCCGACAATGATATCTGTCCTGCTGGGCAAAGACAAAAGCGTGGTGTACAACCGTACTTCACGCCTTAAAGCCAAGCTGAAGGAATGATTTACTGGAAATCGGAGAAATCCGCCGTGGAGTAGGCGGCCTGTGTACCGGCGGCGAGTTTATCGGAAAGATCTGTCAGTGATTGCCTGCGCCGGTCGTTTTCAGGCAGAGAGGCCGCCATGCTGTCAATTACGCCACGCAACCTTATAAGCAGGTCATAATCAAAACCCTTGGTCTGCAATTCCTTGATCACCGTTTCAGCATCTGCGGAGGCTAGCATATCTATGTCGAGGTCTAGTTCGTCCTTAAGTTCTCCGCATATCTGCTGGATGGCAGAGCCGGTGTCTCCGCCGGACCGTAATCCGAGCAGGGTGCTCAGCATCCGTCCGAGCAAAATGCCGATCTGCTCAATCTGCCGTTTGATATAGTCCCGTTGTTCCATGTTTACAGCAGTTTTTCGTAGGCCATGCGCTCGCCGGCATCGTAGCGGATGCGGCCGCAGTAGGTGAAGCCGAGGCGGGAGAAGACGCGCTGCATGTAGAAGTTGTCGTAGTTGGTGTCGACCTTGAAGCTGCGGATGCCGCGGGAAAGGGCCAGGTCGCAGACTGCCTGCATGTAGCGGACGGCCATGCCCTGACGTTTCCAGGATTCGGCGACCGCCAGCCGGTGCAGTACCACGTAGGGCTGTCCGCTCAGCCATTTGCCGTCCCGCAGACCGTCATACGCAGGTTCTCCGTCAAAGACTACTGCCCCGTAGGCTATGATGTCAGAATCATCATCAGACGGTACCAGCACGTAACCCCAGCCCCGACGCACATCATTCTCCAATATCGGCACGGTAGGGTAGTTCTCGTCCCACTGGTGCTTGCCCTCGCGGTACATCTGTGCCTTGGCCTGCAGGATGATTTCCCAGATGGCCGGAACCTCTTCCATCGTCGCCGGCCGCAGGATATATCCGTCGCTGGCAGTCTGTGTATATACGTCAGCAGCTATTTTCTTGTTCATATCCTCACGTTGCTTTAGTTGTACTTTAAAATGCTATAGTTCAGGTAATTGCTGTGTAACGAAAAGGCATAGTGGCATCCGGAGGCTGAACAGACATTCACGCTATGTCAGTCCGGTGAGGTAAGTATCGGCGCATCAGCAGTCCCCGCCGCTGCCGTCGGCTTCATCGCGGGTTGCCTTTTTAAGGCGTATATGTCGGAGGGCATAGAACCCTGCCATTATGAAGTCGATTACGGCTATGATAAAAGGTGCTGAAGTGAAAACTGCCGATCCACGGTATCCGAGCAGGGCCCATATCAAGAGTCCGCATCCTATCACTGCGTAAATTATTGCGTTGGTTTTATCCGAATATTGCTTTGCCATACATTACTTCATGAATACGAAGTACACCGCCAGTATCAGGCAGACGAAGGCGGCGATATGGTTCCAGTGGAAGGTCTGGCCCTTGAAGACCAGAATCGTGAACAGGGAGAAGACGGTCAGGGAGACCACTTCCTGTATTACCTTGAGCTGGACGAGGTTGAAGGGGCCGCCGTTATCCACGAAACCTATGCGGTTGGCGGGCACCTGAAACGAATACTCGAAGAGGGCGATGCCCCACGAGAAGAGGATGACCCCGATCAGAGGCCAGTTGTCGATGAGCTTCATCTCCTGCAGCTTGAGGTGTCCGTACCATGCGAAAGTCATGAATACGTTGGACACCATCAGCAGCAGTACAGTATAGAATCCAGTCATATCGGAAACTGAATCAAAAGGATGTTAGTCCACGAACTGAATCTTCGAGGCATCGCGGTCCTTTGCGGCAGGACTCTCGGCAGGATAGCCGAATCCGATGCAGTAAAGCAGCTCATAGCCCTCGGAGAAGCCCAGACGCTTCAGATAATCAGCGGCCTCAGGCGATTTCATGAATCTTACCGGTCCGCCTAAGCAGCATGAGCCGATACCCATGGACCAGGCCGAGAGGATCATGTTCTCTCCGAGCAGTCCGCAGTCGATGGGCGACATGTCGTAGGAGGGGTCGTGGGCGATGAATACCACGGTAGGCGCATTGCGGAACATATTCTTGAACGAAGGGTCCTCGGCTGCGCGGGGATTGGCCTTGACAAAGAGCTCGGTCACTCCGTCGATGAACTCGGGGGAGTCCACCACGCGGATCTCCCAGGACTGGCGGTTCTGTCCGTTGGGCGCGTTGATACCGCACTCGAGAATCGTCTTCATGGTGTCGCGTCCCACAGCCACGGGCTGATACTGACGCACACTACGGCGGGTCATAATATTCTCAATCACAATGTCGGAGACACTCTTTTCGGAAGCAGTGCTCCCGGTCCCGGAACCATTCCCGCAGGATGTCAGGGCCACAGCGCAGACTAAGGCCGCGGCAGATATTCTAAAAAGTTTCATAACCGGTTTATACTTAAAATTAAACACTAAGCAAACAGTTTCTCTATCTCCCGCACGATCCGGTCCTTGTCCTCCGAGGGAGAGATGACCAGCGAGGGCTTGAGCCAGTGCACCTTGCAGTCCTTCTTGAAGTGCTGCTCGCCACCGCCTGTGATATTGAGCATTATCACGTCGTCGCGGCCCACGGCACCGGCCTTCACGGCCTGCTCCAGACCGGCCAGCGCGGCACCCGAAGCGGAGTAGATGTCAACTCCCTCCAGCTCCTTGAACATGGCGGCGCAATGGCGGATCTCGGCGTTGGTCACGGCGCACACATCTCCATGAGTATCGCACAGGCAGTCGTACACTCCTCCGGCGAGCGAATAGGGCGGGCGTCTGTTGGAGAGCACCTTGGCATCGATCATCGCGGCCTTCTGACGGGCCTCGTCGTCATCGAAGGGCAGCAGATCCCTCTGACCGGCCTTCCATGCGTCGTACATCGGCAGGAAAGGCACGTTCTGCACCGTATGCAGCTTCATCTGAGCCGTACCGAAGCGGCCGTCCTCCAGCAGACGAAGATTGGCCTCACGGGCCGCAATGGCTCCTGTGCCGCTGCCTATGGCCTGGAAGTATGCGTCGGGTATCCGGCCGATTTCCACAGTGGCCGAGAGTACGGTCGTACCCATGCCGTCGCGGCGGGCCACATTCTTCGCGCCTCCCTCGTCGATGAACATTCCCGAGCTGCAGGCAGCCTGCGACAGGGCGATGGCGTCGAAATAGTCGCTGCCTTTGGGAGCGCAGACGAGCCTGACGCAGTCCTTGATGGGCTTCTCGAACCAGAGAGCGTCGATATTGTCCTCAGGCACGCAGAGCAGCAGGGGGATGTCGTTCTCCGAGCAGACCTTGGCGAAGGCCCTGGCCGTATTTCCGGCGGAAGCCACCGTCAGTATCTGCCTGCAGTCCTTGGGCAGACGGCCGCATACGGAATAGGCCTCGGTCTCCTTGAACGAGCAGGTCTTCATCAGTGCCCCGCGCTCAGGCCAGTAGCCGGAAAATGCAATATAAAGGTTGCCCAGACCGAGGTGACGGGCCAGTCCCTCGCTCCTGTATGTCACGGTGGTGGCTGAGTCCTGCAGCAGGCGGTGTACCGGCAGCCAGTCGGCGAAGCGGTAGAATCCCCAGTTGCTGCCCTTGACGTCTATCTGCTTCTTCTGATAGACCGTGCGCACCAGCGAGGGCTTAGGCGATTCGGGGTCAGCCAGCATCCAGCCGCTGTCCGGAAATATCCGTCCGGTAGCCACATTCATCAGTGAGTACACTGTAGGAGTAAAATTCTTCATGGCGTGTATATCGTTAAGTTGTTATTAATTCATATTCTGAGCCACTACCTCGGCGAAATCGCTCACCTTATTAGGCGAATAGGGGGAGAATGTCTTCAGGCACAGGGGGCAGGCGGTGACAATCCTCTCGGGCGAGGCGTACATCAGGTTGTCCAGGGCCTTCAGGGTAATGTCCTTGCGGTCCTCATAGGACAATGTCAGGGAGCCCAGCGACCCTCCGCAGCAGATGCTCTCATCGTGGTGCTTCTCCGCCTCCACGAGCTCTCCGGCCGCGCTCAGCACCCTCCGGGGCTGACGGTACACCTTGCAGCCGCGTCCCAGCTCGCAGGGGTCGTGGTAAACAATCTTCTCTCCCGAGTTCCTGAGGGTTATCCGGCCGAGCCGCACAAGCTCGTCGAAGTATTCGGTATAATGCACGATGCGGATGCCCTTGAGGTCGTAGTTCTCGCGGAAGACCTTGTAGCAGATCGGGCAGGAGAGCAGCAGGGTAGTGGCTCCGCTCTGCCGTATCAGCTCGGTGTTGCGCCGGATCATTTCCTGCGCCCGTTCATCTCTTCCGGCCAGTATCAGGGGCCGTCCGCAGCATATACCGCCGTCACGGTCCATGAAGCTCCAGTCCACTCCGGCATGGTCCAGTACGGCCGCTACAGCCTTGGAAATGACGGGGGTGAGCTGGGTCATGCAGCCGGCGTAGTAGAGGACTTTCTCCTTGGAGTTCTCCACGCCCTCAGGCAGGCTGTAGGAGGTAAAATAGCTGTAGTCCGCAGGGGCGGGAACGGCCCTGAGTCCTCTCAGGCTCTGCTTGATGTTGCAGGAGTCCACGCCTACGGGGCAGACGGCGACGCACTTGCCGCACATCAGGCATTTGTCCGCGCTCTCCTCGCAGCGGGCCCAGTTGCGGCGACGCAGCAGACGGTTGAAATATACCGTGGCGAAGCGCAGGTTCTTCTTCTGGCCCATCATCGGACATGCGTCAATGCACATTCCGCAGTTGGAGCAGGAGTATATCTGGGCGATGGAGTAGCCTTTGCGGGGATGGGAGACCTTGATGCCGGCATTGCGCAGCACTATCAGGAAGGCCTCCGTGGGGATGTGCATGTACCGGGTGAAGGGCAGCAGCACGAAGAAGGTGCCGAGGAGGGTGGAATAGGCCCACCAGGTCGGCAGGATGTGGTAGGTATTGGTCAGGAAGTTGCTGAACAGCCAGTACATCGGGCGGGTGAGGAAGCTGCCTCCGGCGATACCGGCGGTGAAGCTCTCGGCGAGGAGCCTGACGGGGAAAATGGCCCACAGGCAGTACATGGCCAGGCGGTCCGGTATCTGGTTCCTGGTGGTCCTGCGCATGCCGAACATCATCGAGCGGATGCGCTTGAACATGGCCAGGAACACTCCGCTGAGCACCACGAGCAGGAAGAAGTCCATCAGGAAGAAGAAGAACGAGCCCTTGAGGGTGTGGTCGGTCTCCATAACGAAGAACCTGAAGAACACGGGGTAGTAGAATGTCGAGAGACGGTCAGGCACGAATAGCCAGGTCTCGATATGTCCCAGGACTATCAGCATGAACCATCCGAAGGCTATGCTCGAGTGCATGTAGCCCAAGAGGGGCTTTCGCTTCCATATCTTGGTATGCAGGAGGACGTCGCAGATGATGTCCTTGAGATTGATGATCCAGAGTCTGGGATTGATCAGGGAGAGGAAGAACTTCTTTCGGTCCGCGGCCGGCAGCTGTACGATGACCCGGATGATCCCTATGACGAGATAGGTAATGATGAAGATCATGCCTATCACGAATGGGAGGACGAAATCGTTGTATCCTGATATGAACCTGTCTTTCACTTCTTTTGGTAGATTTTAGTTACACTTAGTATCAGATGCCTGGTGTTGATGCCGCGGGGGCAGACTATCAGGCATTTGCCGCAGAGCATACAGTGGGAGACCATCCTTAGGGCCTCGTCCTCCCGGCCTCGTCCGAGCAGCAGGATCACCCTCCTCAGGTTCATGTCGCTGTGTCCGGCCGTGGGGCAGGAGGCCGCGCATGAACCGCAGGCCATGCACTTGAGCACGTCCGGCTCCTCGCGGGCAAGTTCCTCGAATTTAGTCCTGTCGAACTTGTCCAGATTGATGGCGGAACTGGGTGATATGCCGTATCCGAAGTCTATCATTGCTCCTGGAGGTATTCGTGAATACTTGTAGCGGCGGCCCTGGCCTCTGCCATGGTCTCTGGCAGGGTCTTGGGCCCGGTGCATGCTCCGGCATAGAACACTCCCGTGCAGTATGATGCCTGGGCGGCCGTGAGGGAGTCCTTGGGCTTGAGGAAACCGTCCTCCATGGTAGAGAGCGCGAGGGTACGCGCAATGGGATCGACGGCCCTGTTGTGGGACATTCCGGCCATCAGCACCAGCAGGTCGAGAGTGACCCTGAGCGGCTTGCCGGAGAGGGTGTCTTCGGCCTTGACGAAGAGATGCCCGTCCTTGTCCTCGGAGACCTCCGAGACACGGCCCCGGACGAAGATCACGCCGTATTTCTTCTGGGCCTCGAGATACATGTCCTCGTATCCGCGGCCGAACATTCTCAGGTCCATGTAGAAGCAGTAGACCACCGCATCGGGAAACTTCTCTTTGATCTCGCAGGCCTGCTTTACCGCAGTAGCGCAGCAGACCTTGGAGCAGTAGCGGTTGCCCACCTTCTCGTCGCGGGAGCCCACGCAGTGCACGAAGCCTATGCGGCGGGGATTGTCGACGGCGGGCACCGGTATACCGGAGAACCAGTCCTCCAGGTCCGCATTAGTGATTACCCTGTCATAGATGCCGTAACCGTATTCCTCCTTCTTGGATGCGTTGAAAAGGGTGAAACCGGTGGTCAGCAGCAGGGCATCGGCCAGGACTGAGAGACCGTTGGAGAGGATGACATTGTAGCCCCTCTCGAGTTTATTGACCTGAGTCACCTCTGTAGCAGTGAACCACTTGATCCGTCCCATAGAGGCCGTCAGCTGACTCAGGACATCCTCCGCAGGTGTTCCGTAGGGGAAGAGCCTGTCCCAGCGGCACAGATGTCCACCCAGACGGCCATCCCTCTCCACGAGGAATACGGTATAGCCCATTGCGTCCAGAGCGCGGGATGCCTCTATTCCGGCCGGTCCTCCGCCGATTACCACTATATTGCGCTGTTGATTGCTTATTTCCATATATGAAGATTAGAATATTCTGATATTGGCAGGGCTGGCGGGGACTCCAAGGTCCTTGCCGCCCGGGCCCTTGTATTTTGCAGACTTGTCGTACTGCACACCCATTTTGTCCAGAAGCGGCTCGACCGCCACCTGATGCATCTGCAGGCCAAGATCCCATGGGTCGTAGCCCATGACCAGCGCGGCCACCTCCTCTGAGGATAGCACGGGGATGCCGTAGCCGGGGGTGTCGCCGTAGGTCTTGCCGGTGGTCTCGGCGATGACGTACTGCCAGCGGTCCAGGAAGTAGTTGCAGCCCGGGCAGTTGGTGATGATCAGGTCGGGATGGAAGGGTTCCATAGACTCGAACTTCTTATAGGTGTTGGTCAGCGAGTAGCCTCTGTTGGCCTTGACCAGGTACTGACGGAAACCGAAGCCGCAGCAGTGCCTCCGCTCGGGATAGTCCACCACGCTGCCGCCCAGGGCCTCCACCAGTCCGGCCAGAACGCGGGGATACTCGGCTCCGCCCACTGACTTGGAGGGAAAAATCTTGGAATAATGGCAGCCGATGTGCTCCACCACTTTCAGGGGCTCTCCGCTATACACGTTGATCAGCGGATATTTGGCCTGCTCGGAGATCAGAAAGCGGTAGTGGTACATAATGTCGCTGGAGTGCATCAGAAAGTCCGGCTTGGTGAATTCCCGCTTGCAGGCCTTCCACAGCAGCTCGTGTATCTTCTCCTCGATCTCGGGATGCTCCTCCCAGGTCTGGAGTATCTCGCTGTGCAGACCGAAGGAGGTCACGCACGATACCACGAAATTCCTGTAACCGGCCTGGTTCATCAGGGAAAACTGGCGGGCGATGATGGTCATGGAGGTCTCCTCGGGGGTGGTGTCGCTGTGGTAGGCTATGCCGCCGCAGGTGGTGTGGAGGGGATCCTCGTAGAAGTCCTTGCCGAAGCGGTTGCGCACTATGTCCAGAAAAGCCTGCTCGGCACCCGGATTGAAGTTCTGGCGGATGCAGCTGCGGGCGTAGAAATACTTGTCATCGGGTATCTCTTTCTGGAACTCGGACCATATTTTTTTCTTTCCTTCGTAATTCATGCGGTACTACTGATTCTGTTGGTTAAGGTGCTCACCATGAGTCTCATTGAACACTTCGTTGAAATACTCTTCCTCGCTCAGTCCCATCTCCTGAGCTTTCTTGCGCGAGAGGTCCTTAATCTTCTCGACCCGGGCCGAGCCGCCTGTCACGTCGAATATCTTCTGCAGGTCGTCAAGGGATTCGCGGGCAATCTTGCGCAGGGGACCCGGGCCGCTCTTTCCGTAGTTGGCACCCACGCGGTCGTACACGTCCTGCAGATGGTCCTCGATCCATTTGCCCACCGTCCCGTACTCAGGGTGGGAGGCGTACTTGAAGGTCTCGGGATGAACGCAGTAGCCGTAATTGAGGACATTGCCGCAGAGTACCTTGGCCAGAGCATACTGCTGCCGGCCTTTCTCGGACTCCACGAAGTAGCCCAGTTCAACGGATAGGGTGCGCAGGGCGATGATGACCTGCCCGGGTGCATTGGTCCTGGGACAGCGGGTCACGCAGGACATGCACTCACCGCAGTACCATATCGTATCGCTCTTGAGTAACTTGATGATCTCCTCGTCGTCCTGGGTCTGGACGATATTGACGATGTTCTTGGGGTTGTAGCGGTAGAATTCGGCAGCCGGGCACACAGCGGTGCAGGTCCCGCAGTTGATGCAGGCCTTCAGTCCCTCTTGGAGCCGGACGTCGCTCATCAGCCGTTCGTATATCTTACCCATAATAATTGCGGTCTATCTGTATTCGTCCCAGGACTTGATCTGGATATTGTCGAGGGGCATGTTGCAGAATGCCGTGATGAAAGCCGATGCAAGCCTGGTGTTGGTTATAATCGGGATGTTGAAGTCCACGGCGGCGCGGCGGATGCGGTAGCCGTTGTCCAGTTCCTCCTTGGTGAGATTCTTAGGGATATTGACCACCAGGTCTATCTTGCGCTCGTGAAGCATCTCCAGGGCCTGAGGCTCTCCGGTTTCCGACGGCCAGTACACCAAAGTGGCAGGGACTCCGTTGTCCACCAGGAACTTGTAGCTTCCGCCCGTGGCAAATATAGAGTAATTGTGCTTGGCCAGCAGCCTGCAGGCACCCAGGAGCTCGACTTTCTGCTTGGCATCTCCTGAGGATACCAGAATATTCTTGCCGGGCACGGTATAGCCTACTGAGAGCATGGCCTTGAGCACAGCCTCGTTGGTGTCGTCTCCGATGCAGCCCACTTCTCCGGTGGAGGCCATGTCCACTCCGAGGACGGGGTCGGCCTTCTGCAGACGGGAGAATGAGAACTGGGAGGCCTTCACGCCCACGTAGTCAAGGTCGAACGCACTCTTTTCAGGAGGAGTGACCTTCTCTCCGGTCATGACCTTGGTGGCCAGCTCGATAAGGTTGATCTTAAGCACCTTGGACACGAAAGGGAAACTTCTCGAGGCCCTGAGGTTGCACTCGATGACCTTGATGTCGTTTTCCTTGGCCAGGAACTGGATGTTGAAGGGGCCCGAGATCTTCAGGGCCTCGGCTATCTTGCGGGCTATCTTCTTTATCCTGCGGGCGGTCTCCACGTACAGCTTCTGAGGCGGGAACTGAATGGTCGCATCGCCCGAGTGCACGCCCGCGAACTCGATGTGCTCCGAGATTGCGTAGGCTATGACGGTTCCGTGGTCGGCCACTGCGTCGAACTCTATCTCCTTGGCGTGCTGGATAAATTCCGATACGACAACAGGGTGTTTCTTAGAAACTTCCGCCGCCAGTTTCAGGAACTGCTCGAGCTCGGTATCGTTGGAGCATACGTTCATCGCCGCACCCGAGAGCACGTAGGAGGGACGCACCAGGACGGGGAAGCCCACGTCGCGGATGAAGCTGTGGATGTCGTTCATTGAGGTCAGCTCCCTCCAGCGGGGCTGGTCTATGCCGAGACGGTCGAGCATGGCCGAGAAACGGTTGCGGTCCTCGGCGTTGTCGATGCTGTCTGCGGTGGTGCCTAAGATGGGCACTTTGGCTGCGTCGAGACGGGTGGCCAGGTTGTTGGGAATCTGTCCGCCCATGGATATGATGACTCCGTGCGGCTCCTCCAGGTCACAGATGTCGAGCACCCTCTCGTAGGTGAGCTCGTCGAAGTAGAGACGGTCGCACATATCGTAGTCGGTGGATACTGTCTCGGGGTTGTAGTTGATCATGATGCCCCTCCAGCCGCTCTTGCGGATGGTCTGCAGGGCATTGACGCTGCACCAGTCGAACTCCACGGAGCTGCCTATGCGGTAGGCACCCGAACCGAGCACGACAATCGACTTGCCGTCATGCTCATAGACTATGTCAGATGCAGTACCGTTGTAGGTCAGATAGAGGTAGTTGGTCTGGGCGGGGAACTCGGCTGCGAGAGTGTCGATCTGCTTGACTACGGGCAGCACTCCGAGCTTCTTGCGGTACTCGCGCACCTTTATGACCATCTCGTCTGTGTCGATGCGGTCCTTGAGGATGTGGCGTCCGATCTGGAAGTCGGAGAAGCCCTGGCGCTTGGCCTGTCGCAGCAGGGGCTCGCCCAGTTCTTCGAGGGAGCTAAGGGCGGAGAGTTCTGCGGCAGTGTTGATGATGTTCATCAGCTTGTCGATGAACCAGCGGTCTATCTTGGTGAGTTCGTGTATCTTCTCGGGGGTGTAGCCGTGAGTCAGGGCCTTGGATATGACGAAGATGCGGTTGTCGGTGGGCTCGCGGAGGGCCTTGTCGATGTTCTCGATGGGGATCTCCTTGTTGCCGGTGAAGCCGTGGGCTCCCTGTCCGATCATTCTCAGACCCTTCTGCAGGGCCTCCTCGAAGGTGCGGCCGATGGCCATCACCTCGCCGACGCTCTTCATGCTGCTGCCGATCTCGCGGGATACGCCGTGGAACTTGGAAAGGTCCCAGCGGGGAATCTTGCAGACCACGTAGTCCAGGGCGGGCTCGAAGAAGGCCGGGGTAGTCTTGGTAATGGAGTTCTTCAGCTCGAACAGGCCGTAGCCCAGACCGAGCTTGGCGGCCACGAAGGCGAGGGGATAACCCGTAGCCTTGGAGGCCAGGGCCGAGGAGCGGCTCAGACGGGCGTTGACCTCGATGACGCGGTAGTCCTCGGAGTTGGGGTCGAAGGCGAACTGTACGTTGCACTCACCGACGATGCCCACGTGACGGACGATGCGTATCGAGAGCTCGCGGAGCAGGTTGTACTCATGGTTGGTCAGGGTCTGGGACGGAGCGACCACGATACTCTCGCCGGTATGGATTCCGAGCGGGTCGAAGTTCTCCATGTTGCAGACCGTAATGCAGTTGTCGTAGCGGTCGCGCACCACCTCGTATTCTATCTCCTTCCACCCCTTGAGGGACTTCTCCACCAGCACTTGAGGTGAGTAGGAGAAGGCTTTCTCTCCCAGCTTGATAAGCTCGTCCGGATTGTCGCAGAATCCGCTGCCGAGACCGCCGAGGGCGTAGGCCGCGCGAAGAATTACCGGATAGCCGAGCTCGGAGGCTGCGGCGAGGGCATCCTCGATATTGCTGACCGCATGGCTCTTTATGGACTTAACATTGATCTCATCGAGCCTCTTGACGAAGAGCTCGCGGTCCTCGGTATCCATGATCGCCTGGACGGGGGTGCCGAGCACCTTCAGGTTGTATTTTTCCAGGATTCCCTCCCTGTACAGGGCCACTCCGCAGTTCAGCGCGGTCTGACCTCCGAATGCGAGGAGAATGCCCTGGGGCTGCTCCTTTTTGATAACCGCCTCAACGAAGAAGGGTGTCACGGGGAGGAAATATATCTTGTCGGCTATACCCTCCGATGTCTGGACGGTAGCGATGTTGGGATTGATCAGGATAGTCTCTATGCCTTCCTCGCGCATGGCCTTGAGGGCCTGGGAGCCGGAGTAGTCGAACTCGCCGGCCTCGCCTATTTTGAGTGCTCCTGAACCTAAGAGCAGGACTTTCTTTATAGTGGTGTCGATCATGGTCTACAGCATTTTAATGAATTTGTCAAAGAGGAATTCGGTGTCGGTCGGACCGCTGGAAGCCTCCGGATGGAACTGTACGGAGAAGAAACGGCCGCTCTTGTGCCGCAGGCCCTCGTTGGTGCCGTCGTTCATATTGACGAAAAGGGGCTCCCAGTCAGCGCCGAGGGTGTCTCCGTCCACAGCGTAACCGTGGTTCTGGGAAGTGACGTAGCAGCGTTCGGTGCCTACGAGGCGGACGGGCTGGTTGTGGCTGCGGTGGCCGTATTTGAGCTTGAAGGTCGAAGCGCCTCCGGCCTTGGCCAGCAGCTGGTTGCCCATGCAGATACCGAATATCGGCTTCTCAGCTGCCATGGCTTTCTGAATGTTACGGACGGCCTCGCCGCAGTACTCCGGGTTGCCGGGACCGTTGGAGATGAACAGACCGTCGTACTCCATGGTGTTGAAATCGTAGTCCCAGGGTACGCGGATGACCTCGATGTCACCGGAGCGGAGGAGGCAGCGGAGGATGTTGTTTTTGACTCCGCAGTCGAGCAGCACTACTTTCTTCCCGGCAGGGTTGCCGTAACGGATCACCTCCTTGCAGCTGACTATGGCCACCTGGTTTTCCGAGCCCGGGTCGTAAAGTGTCTCCGGTACCTCGAAGCCCTCAGGCACGATGCAGCCGGGCATGGAGCCCTGCTCGCGGAGGATCTTGGTGATCTCCCTGGTGTCCACTCCGAAGATGCCGGGGATGCGGTATTCCTTGAGCCACTGATCCAGGCTCTTGACCGCGCTCCAGTGGCTGTACTTGAAGGAGTAGTCGGAGATGATCAGACCCCGGACGTGGATGCGCTCGGACTCGAAGTTGACGGATATACCGTCGGCCGTCTTCTCTTCAGGAACTCCGTAGTTGCCTACAAGAGGGTAGGTTACACATAATATCTGACCCGAGTAGGAAGGGTCGGTGAGGGATTCGGGATAGCCGACCATGGCGGTGTTGAAGACCACCTCTCCGTCGGCACGGCCCTCATAGCCGAAGGAAAATCCTTTGACCGCAAAGTCTTTTCCGAGATGTAATAGTGCTTCTTTCATATCTAAGAATGCAAAATTAGAAAAAATTGGCATTTGTGCCTTATCTTTGTGGTACAAAAAACCGACAGATGAAAAAAATACTCGTCACACTCGCAGCCATAGCGGCATTTATCAGTTATTTCTCAGCCGCTTCGGCATATTCCCAGGAGACACCTGGAAAGGACACGGTCTACGTCATCGAAATCAAGCAGAATATCGACAACTCCTCCATGCGCAGGCTCAGCCTCGGGCTCGAGGACGCTCAGGCCAAGGGAGCGGACTACATAATCCTGCATCTGGACACTTACGGAGGAGCGGTGGAGGCGGCCGACAGCATGCGCAAGGCCATCCTTCATGCGCCTGTCCCTGTAGTGGCTTTCGTGGACCTTCAGGCCGCCTCCGCAGGAGCCCTTATATCCATAGCCTGCGACTCGATATACATGAGGCCCGGGGCATCGATAGGGGCCGCTACGGTGGTCAATCAGAACGGGGAGGTGATGCCGGACAAATACCAGTCCTTCATGCGCGGGATGATGCGCTCCACCGCAGAGGCCCACGGGAGGAGGGCAGACGGCACCTGGTTCAGGGACCCTGCCATAGCGGAAAAAATGGTGGATACGGCGGGGGTCCTCAGCTTCACCCCGGACGAGGCGATAAAGGCCCGCTACTGCGAGGGCAAGGCCGAATCAATAGATGAGGTAGTGGAGCATATCGGACTGGAAGAATGTGAGATAATCCATCAGGAGCTGTCTCCTCTCGAGAGGTTCATCCTCTTCATGATGTCCCCGGTCCTGCAGGGAATTTTCCTGATGATGATCATCGGAGGCATCTACTTCGAGGTGCAGTCCCCCGGACTCGGGCTGCCGTCCATCATAGCAATTCTCGGGGCAGTACTCTATTTCTCGCCCCTGTACATCCACGGTCTGGCCATGAACTGGGAGATAGTGATGTTCGTAATAGGACTGATCCTGCTCGGGGTGGAGATATTCGTCACGCCGGGATTCGGGGTGGCGGGCATCATCGGAGCCATCCTCTCCCTCGGGGCCCTCATCTTCGCAATGGTGGACAATGACCTCCTGTATTTCGAAGGGCACCTCAACCTTCAGGTCATCCTTACTCCCTGCGCAATAGTTTTAGTATCCACTGTCCTGGCCCTGATTCTGTCCATCTGGGGCGCATCCAAGCTCTTCCCCAAAAAGTCATTCTCCCACATCGCTCAGAAGACCGAGCTCAAGGGAGACGAAGGCTGGGTAGGAGTGGAGACAGGCACCATTGCAGGTTGTGTGGGACAGGAAGTTACGGCTGCCACCGAAATGTGTCCTTCAGGTAAGGTAGAATACAGCGGCAGGCAGTATGAGGCCGTCATGGAATACGGTTCGGCAAGCACCGGAGACCGGCTGAAGGTCATCCGCGCTGAGGGCGGCCGTCTGTACTGCGTCCGTCTTTCTCAATAAGCTCCAACAGCACGTCTATGGCCTTCTCCTGAGGCACGGAGCGCACTACTGCCTCCTTACCCCGGTAGATGGACACCTTGCCGCGTCCCTCGCCGATATAGCCGTAATCGGCGTCGGCCATCTCGCCAGGGCCGTTGACGATGCAGCCCATGACCGCGATGGTCAGGCCGCGGAGATGGGAGGTGCGGAGCTTCACTTCGTTGAAAGTGGACTCGATGTCGTAGAGGGTCCGGCCGCAGCTGGGGCAGGCGATGTACTCGCACTGGGTGATGCAGCGGCGCGTGGCCTGCATTATATCGGATTTAAACTGCTCTATCTCAGATTTATCAGCCTCCTTATCTCCATAGATGCAGCGGATGTCGAAATCGTCTATTTCCTTATTCACCAGCATGGGGCCGAGTATGCATGAGGCCTTGACGATGAACTCCTCGTGGGAGACGCAGCGGAGCTCGAAGGAAGGGACTCCATCCCTGATGCCGGTCTGATAGTCAGAGGGCTTCTGAGCCGTGTCGAAGAACTCTGCTATGAGCCTTGCCGGGACAATCTCATTGACCGGGGGCTCGGTGAGGGATACCCTGATGGTATCCCCGATACCGCGGGAGAGCAGGGTCGCCAGACCGGCCGCCGACTTGATGCGGCCCATGTCCCCGTTGCCGGCCTCGGTGACTCCGAGATGCAGGGGGAAGATGATTCCGCGCTCCTCCATCCACTGCTGAAGGAGGATGTAGGCCCGGGTCATGACCGGGACGTTGCTGGCCTTGAGCGAGAGCACCACATTGTAGAAATCCTCGTCGATGCACATCTGTACCCACTCCGACATGGCTTCCTGCATTCCTTTAGGTGTATTGCCGTAGAGCTCTGTTATACGGGCGCCTAAAGAGCCGTGATTGATGCCTATGCGGACGGCCGTCCCGTGCCTGCGGCATTCTTCCAGGAACCTGCGGAACTGGCTGCACGCCACCTCGTGGTCCTTGGCGAAATTGCCTGGATTGATGCGGACCTTGTCGGCCACTGCGGCTGCGGCGATGGCCACCTCCGAGGAGAAGTGGACGTCGGCCACCAGGGGAACGGGAACGCCCATTGCCCTGAGACGGGTCTTTATCTTCCCGAGAGACTCCACCTCACGGAGACCCTGGGTGGTGAGCCTGACCAGCTGCGAGCCGGCCTCATACAGGCCGAGACACTGCTGTACGGCAGCGTCCAGGTCATTGGTGTCGCAGTTGCACATACTCTGGACGACGGTCCTGCCTGCATCGTGTCCGATGAGCAGGCTATCTCCTATATTTGCAGTGATGTAGCGCATATCTATTTGAGTTTTACATGAACTCCAAAATTGATGCTGGCCTGCCATGGATAGCTGTACATCCATGACGTGCTGCTCATCCTTTCAGGATGATACAGCATGGACAGGGAGTAGTGATACGCTCCTTCCAGGTGGAATTCCACTCTTTTCCCAAGTATGTAGGCAAGTCCGGCACCTCCGACTATTCCGTAATCAAGCCGGATATCGTAACAGTCAAAACCGTTGGCTTTCGTAGTCGCAAAGCGGTATCCTATGAAGGGCCCAAGGCTTATGAGGATTCTGAAATGCTCTCCGAGGTCTATGTGGAAAGCGGACAGAAAAGGCAGCTCAACGACAGACACGGTCTGCTCGAAATTCTCAAAACTGTATTCGTCATTGACAAATCCGTAGCGGGTATACCTGAGTCCTGTCTGAAGTCCGAAAAAGTCATATACGTCCCACAGCGGATGATAGTAGGTATACAGCACGGCGATATTGAGGGGAGAGTTTACGGATTTTATGCCCATGTCCGGAGTAATGTTGACACCGGTAAAAGAAAAATCGTAACGCACTCCTATGAGATGTTCCGGATATTTTTGAGGAAGTACCTTGACGGTCGTATCCCACTGTATTCCGGGCTCAATCTTATGGGACACAGTATCGGTATTTCTTTGAGCCGATGCACTCAGGGATATCGACAACAGCAGGATACATGTTGTTATTGAAAGTATCGGTCTCATTTGAACATCTCTCCTATATCTATTGTCTGAATCAGTTCTGTCCTTTCCGGAATATCCATTATGTACGCATTGCTGCCCAGGCTGTTGTTTGCCCTGTACATCATGACTTTCTCCGGTTGTTTTCTGTCCAGCAGCGAGCCTGTGTCCACCTGTCCGTTGCCGTTCTTGTCTTCCGTGATGCGGATTGAGTATTTGCCGGCCTTGAGATAAGGGAAGAGGAGCACGGAAGCGGAGTCAATGGAATAGCTGCGGTACACTTTTGTCCTTTTCTCGTCCACCAGCTCGACGAGGTATTTCTCGTGTACGTTGGAGGCTTCGATGGTCAGCGAGCTCAGTTTCTCGTCCTGAGGCAGGCTGAAAGTCTTGCGCAGGCTGTCGCAATAGATACCGTCAATGTCCATGAACAGACTGTCCGGTATTCTCAGAGTGTATTCAAAACCCGGCATGAGCTTCTCCTGAGGCCTGATCACGAATTTCTTTATGTCGGCAGTATCCTGTTCCACTGTGAAAGGCGCATCGGATACCTGTTCCCGGGTATTCTTTACCGTGAAAGTCACAGAATCGAAAGGAGTCGTGATCATAGGTGACTCGAAAGTGATTATTATTCCGTTCTGGTCGATATTCTCCGGTGTTGCATCTACTTTGTATGCAGCCACGGTATCTACTTCCTCGACCATCTCACCACGCTTGTTCTCCACCATCTTGCCTTTCGGACGGATCATTTTTATCGTATCGGTGACAGGCACCAGTATATTGAGAGAGTCGTCCGTCTTCATATACGACAGTCTCATCTGAAGTGTGTCGTGCACTCCTCCCTGCTCGTTGATCCATATCACGATACTGTCACGGTAGAAGTTGTATTCCTTGATAAGTTTTTCATCAGGAATGCCGTCGATAATCAAGGAGTCGATCTGAGGGTAGGGAGCTGCGAACTTGAGGTACATCTGCCTTCTGGAAACTCTTTCCTTGGCCCTCAGAATCTGTCTCTGTGATAATTCCTTGAACATTGACAGTGACAGTTGTGCCGGACGTGCGAGACAGGCGGCAGTGTCCAGCATGCTTATCTGCATGAGCTCCGGCAGAGAATCCCTCATGATGCTGGACGGCAGGACAAGGGTATCCAAAAAGGCTACACGCTCCTGGTCCGGATCGTAAAGGTTGTTGTTGTTCAGATCCTCGATGGCGAATACTCTGTATACAGTGTCAGCCTGAAGGTTCCTGACTGTAAAATATCCCCATGCGTCGCTTTTTGCGGCGGCCTTGGGCAGCACTTTGAAAATAGCCGAGTCAGACGGATCGGTATGGAACAGGACCGTGACATTGGGCATCGGCAGCATACTGGATGCTTCCATTATATTGCCGGATACGAAAAGAGAGTCAATATGGCCTCCGGTCGAGAAACTGATGGTATAGGGCGGAAACGGATTGCCCTCGTTGTTGTCCTTGACGGCCTCACCCAAAGACAGCGAATATGTCCTGCTTGAGTCCAGAGGCTCTGCGAACGAGACAACCACTTTCTTGCCCTTTATCTTGGCTGTAGGGGGCTTGGTCTGCGGCGGAGAAAGGAAGATGTAGGATGATGGATTGTTCAGCGCCACATATTCGTTGAATTCAAATGACACCTGACTGTGCCTGATGTCTCTTGGATGATTGATGCTCATGTCGGCCGGCAGCACTTCGACAATCACAGGCGGAATGGTGTCTTTCGGGCCTCCCTCGGGAGGAGTGGATGTATTCGCGCAGGATTTGGAGAAAATCAGCGAAGTGAAGATGCCGGTCACTACAATGGCGTTGAGCAGATTTTTGTGCTTCATTTCCTATCTGTCCTCTTTGATGTCTATTCTGGTTACACTTTCGACTCCCTTTATCTTCCGGATGTGGGTCATGAGGTTGTCGAGATCCTCGGTACTGCGGACATAGCAGTCCACGTATCCTTCAAAAATGCTGTCGTGAGTGGCGATATACACCTTGCGGATATTGATGTTCAGCATTAATGTGGTCACCTTGGTGAGCTCGTTGAGTATGCCGAGACGGTCAGTGCCGAATACCTTGATGCGCGCCAGGAACGAGGCTGCGGTGTTCTTGCTCCATTTGGCATTGACAATCCTGTCTCCGTGAATGGACGCAAGATTGACTGCCTCCGGGCAAGTCTTCTTGTGTACGACCACTTCTCCGCTGTCATTGATAAATCCCACTATAGTATCACCCGGGATGGGGTAGCAGCAGTCTGCGATACGGTAGGTCACATGAGTGCCCGGATTCTTTCCCTCGCCTTTTCCCTTGCCGGACAGAATGAGGTCCCTGTTCTTGTCCAGCTGATTCTTTATTATGCGGTCGCGGATCTCGGCATTGGTCATCTCGTCCGAGCTGCCTTCTTCCGGCTCTCCTTCATCCCCGCTGCTGCCCTTGCTGCTGCGGAAAAGCTTCAGGGTCCAGTATATCACGTTCTTGTTTTCGGTATTCTTCCGCAGGACCTTGTCCAGCTCCTTAAGGGAGATCACCCCTGTAGATATCTTGTTGTAGAGCTCTTCCTTGGTGTTGACGGCATATTCCAGAAGAAGCTTGTTGAGTACGTTCTTCTGCAGTTTGACCCCGTAATTGGAAAGCTCCCTTTCCAGCATCTGCCTTCCGCTCCTTATACTGTCGCTAACATCATCCTTGAGCGCCTCATAGACATAGTTCCTGGCTTTTCCGGTCTTGAGGAACTCCAGCCATTCCGGCTGCGGTTTCTGGGATTCGGCGGTGATAATCTCCACCTGGTCACCGTTACGGAGCACTTTTGACAGGGGGGAGAGCTTGAAATTGATCTTGGCGGCGATGGCCCTGTTGCCTATCTGAGAATGAATGCTGTATGCAAAATCCAGGGCTGTGGCCCCTTTCGGCAGGGACTTGGATTCTCCCTTAGGGGTGAAGACGTAGATTTCCTGATCCAGCAGTGTGTCGTGGAATCTGTCCAGGAACTCGAGTGCGTTGGCATCCGGATTCTCCAGGACCTCACGTACCATATCCAGCCAGCGGTCCATCTCCTTCTCCGAGTTGGTCTCCTCGCCTTTCTGCTTGTAGCTCCAATGGGCGGCTATGCCTTTCTCGGCGATCTCGTTCATCCTCTCGCTCCGGATCTGGACCTCGACCCATCCGCCTCCGTTGCTCATGACAGTGCAGTGCAGGGCCTCGTAGCCGTTACTTTTCGGCCTTGTAACCCAGTCCCGGATACGGTCGGTCTTGGAAGTATAGATGCCTGATACGAGAGAATAGATGTACCAGCACTGAGTCCTCTCGTCCTCGTCCGGCTTGGGCGTGAAAATGATACGGATTCCGTAGATATCGTATATGTCCTCGAACTCCACGTGTTTCTGCTGCATTTTGTGCCAGACAGAGTAGGGAGTCTTTGTTCTCTTGGTTATCTCGAAGTTATATCCGGCATTCTGCAGGGCACTCTCGACAGGCTTTATGAATTTGTCCATCGCCTCTCCCTTCTCCTTGATGACCCCGTCAATCCTTGCAACAATGTCGTTATAGACTTTGGGATTCCTGGTTCTCAGCCAGATATTCTCCATCTCGGACTTGATGTTGTACAGTCCAAGACGGTGGGCCAGCGGGACAAAGAGATACATGGTCTCGCTCAATATCTTGTCTTTCTTATAGTCCGGCATGGATTCTATGGTGCGGATATTGTGCAGGCGGTCTGCCAGTTTAATCAGCACTACACGGACATCGTCATTGAGAGTCAGAATGATGCGCTTGAAATTCTCGGCCTGAAGATTGCCTCCGCCATCGGTGTCCATAGCTGCCTTGATCTTGGTCAGGCCGTCGACCAGGGAGGCTATCTTCTCGCCGAAAAGACGCTTGATGTCGTCCACGGTGTATTCCGTATCCTCCACCACGTCGTGCAGAAGGGCGGCTACGATCGATTTGTATCCGAGACCAATTTCGTTGACAACTATCTTGGCAACGGATATCGGATGAATGATATAAGGCTCGCCGGATCTTCTCCGGACACCCTTATGCGCTTCATTTGCAAAGTCAAATGCCTTGAGGACACCATCGTATTCCTCCTGCGAGGCACAACGCTTAAGGGCAGCCAGGCGCAGCTCCTCGAATTCCTTGTTAATCAGGTCGTAGTCGCTTTTTGTAAAATCCATTCTGCAAAATTAAACAAAATTTGAAGAGATTCCTAATACAAGATGTCGCGGGTACCGTCTTTGCGGATTTTTTCCAGACGTTCTTTCAGCGAATTCTTCTCATCTCCCTCCGGCATCTTAGCCAGCTCCCTGTCAATGAGCTTGTATCCCTCCTCCTTGGTAAGGTCGGAAGAATAGTCCTCGAGATACTCCGCCAGGGTCAGAAGGGCGTTGCGGGTGCAGAAGCGCTTGATGAATCCAGGTATGGCGAATTCCATGAAATGCTCTCCGGTACGGCCCACGCGGTAGCATGCCGTGCAGAAACTGGGTATATAGTCGCGGGTGAGCAGCCAGCGTATCACCTCGTCCAGGCTGCGGGTGTCACCCACTTGGAACTGCTCCTCGTCGATGGCCTGCTCGACACCCTTGCGCTCCTTGTTGTAGCCTCCGATCTCCAGCTTGGTGCCGGCATCGATCTGCGACACACCGAACTCCATCACCTCGTCGCGGATGGCCTTGGACTCGCGGGCAGTCATGATAAGGCCGGTATAAGGCACTGCGAGCCTGAGGATTGCCACCAGTTTCTTAAAGTCCTGGTCAGATACTCTGTAGGGAAGGTCCAGCTCCATGCCGTTGGCCGGCTGTATCCTGGGGAAACTGATGGTGTGGGGACCGACACCGTATGTTTCCTGCAGATGTATCGCATGGGACACCAGGCCGAGCACCTCGAATCTCCAGTCGTACAGTCCGAACAGGGCACCGATACCCATGTCGTCGATACCGCCCTCGAAGGCGCGGTCCATGGCGTTCAGCCTCCAGAGGTAGTTGCTCTTCTGGGTATTGTACGGATGATACTTTGCGTATGTCTCCTTATGATAGGTTTCCTGGAATACCTGGAATGTGCCGATACCGGCGGCCTTGACCACCTTGTAGCCCTCGATATCCAGGGGCGCGGCATTGATGTTGACCCTGCGGATTTCCCCGTTGCCGGATTTTGTAGCGTATGTCATTTTCACTGTATGCGCTATGAACTCCGGAGTGTACTTGGCGTGCTCGCCGTATACGAGAATCAGCCTCTTGTGGCCCTCGTCCTCCAGGGACTTCACTTCGCGCACCAGTTCCTCGTCAGATAGGGTGTGGCGGACGGTCGAGCGCAGGGAGCGGCGGAATCCGCAGTACTGGCAGTCATTAGTGCAGTAGTTGCCGATGTAGAGAGGGGCGAAAAGCACGATGCGGTTGCCGTAGACCGAACGCTTGAGCTCACGGGCTGTCTCGAAGATCTCGTGCAGGCCCTCGGGGGAGTTGACCGCTATCAGAGCGGCTGTCTCCTCGACAGTCAGAGGTTGTTTGGAAAGGGATTTCTTAAGGATTTCCCGATAGACTGCAGGGTCTTCCTTGGTATCGTGTATCAGGGACTGCAGCCTGTTGTCGTCGATAAAGTCGACAAAGCCTTTAGTCAGTTCTGTATTCATTTATATCTGTCTTTTAAATGTTGTCAGTTCATGTCTTCCAGCGGATAGTTGTCCACATTCTGGAACACGTAGGAGAGCTCAGAGCCCAGCAGGACGATGAACCATCCTATGTTGAGCCACACCATGAACAGGGGTATGGCCGCAAATACGCCGTAGACGGCATTCATCCGGGATACGAACATCTGAGTCTCCAGATACAGGTACTGCACCACGGTGAACGCCAGCGATGATATGACAGCTGCGGAAACGGCCGGCAGCACTCTCACCCTGGCATTGGGTATCAGGATGTACATCACTGTCAGTACTATGATCATGAAGGCAAAGAAAGTCAGCCATATCAGGAATGTGCTTATGGAACTCAGGAGCGGAATCTCCAGCCCGAGGGTATTGATGCCGTCCGATATCGACAGGGCTACCGAGAGGAAGACCATGATGATGAACGGAGAGGCCGCCATGGTTATGACGTAGGCGAGGATTCTTTTCCACAATATGCGGTTGCGGTCCACCTTCCATATCCGGTTGAAGGACCATTCGACTCTCGAAAGCAGCCAGATCACCATCCACAGGAAAACGAGTGAGGATATGATGCCGTAGATACCCTGCTGGGAGGCTGCTACGATATTGTCGGCAAAGGTCAGTATCTGGTCGACTATCATGTCGTGCCCGAAATTCTCGTATATGAGCCCGCGCAGATAGTCCCCGAGTCCGGCGTAATTCGAGATAGCGAAAGCTACGGCGAGGAAGGGGACGAAGGCCATGGTTGTGAAAAAGCTCAGAGCCACGGCCTGCTGGCCCACATTCTGGTGGCTGAAATTTTTGGCCGTAAGTACAATTATCCTGATATATCTGACGACCTTGGCCTTCACCCGGCCAAGGTCGGAGGTATTGATATCCCAGATTCCGTCACGGAAAAAATTCCGGATCCGTCTTATGTTATCCGCGCATCGCATCCACGAGGGTCTTGGCGAAGGCGGCAGTATTCTCTAGGTCTGATGCAAACGGGCGTCCGAGGAACTCGGCGGGATCGCCGGTCACAGGCATTTTGGCCTTCTCCGCAAACTCCTTCAGGGCCTTCACTCCGGCACCGTTCCAGCTCGAGCCTCCGAAGAGACCGAGAATCTTGTTCTGAGGCGCCGATACACTGATCTCGTGGGTCAGCAGGGCCATCATCGGATGCATACCGGTGTTGTAGGCGCAGCTTCCGAGCACGAGGCCCCTGTATTTCCAGATGGCAGTCAGCAGATAGGAGACATGGGTCTTGGACACGTCATATACGCGGATATCCCTGACTCCGAGGGCCGATATCTGACGGGCTATCTCGTCGGCGAACTTCTCGGTGTTGCCGTACATCGAGGCGTAGGCAATCACGAAGCCGTCCTCAGCCTCATACTTGCTCCACTTGTCGTAGAGTGCCAGCACCTTGCCCGGATCCTTGCGCCATATAAGGCCGTGAGAGGGGCAGATAATCCTGACAGGCACACCCTCCAGCTTCTTGAAGGCCTTCTGCACCATGCCGCTCCACTTGCCCACGATGTTGGAATAGTAGCGCAGCATGTCCTCCTCGTAGAAATCGAAGTTGGCCGTATCGTCGAAGATGCCGCCGTCCAGAGTTCCGAACGAGCCGAAAGCATCGCAGGAAAAGAGAATCTGATCCACAGTGTCGTATGTAACCATAGTCTCGGGCCAGTGCACCCAGGGCACCATCACGAAAGTGAGCTTGTGGTAGCCCAGCTCCAGGATATCGCCCTCCTTGATCTCGTAGACGTTCTCTGCGGGCAGGGGATAGTAGGACTCGAGAATCTTGAATGTCTTGCAGTTGGCCACTACCTTCACACGGGGATAGCGGCGGAGAATCTCTCCGATCATGCTGGAATGGTCAGGCTCCATGTGATTGACCACCAGATACTCCAGGTCGCGTCCGCTGAGGGCAGTGTCAATATTGGAGAGGTAGTCGGGATCCGAGCCGTACTCGAGCGTATCCACCAGTGCGGGATGCTCGTCAGCGATGATGTATGAGTTGTAAGCCACTCCGTTGGGCAGGGGCCAGTTGTTCTCAAACAGGTGTTTCTTTCTGTCATTGGTTCCGATGTAGAACACTTTGTTGCTGATCTGTATCATACTTGATATTAGGTTTATGAGTTTATAATACTGTAAAATTCTTCTTCGCTTATAACTTTCACTCCCAGTTTCTGAGCCTTCGCCAGTTTCTCCGGTCCGGCCTTCTCTCCGGCCAGCAGGTAAGTGGTCTTGCCGCTCACCGAGCCGGTGTTCTTGCCTCCGTGGGCGGCTATCAGGGCCTTCATCTCATCCCTGGGGCGGGAGAAATTGCCCGAAACCACGACCGTACTGCCGGCGAGGCGGTCCGACAGGCGGGAGGCAGCGGAGTTGTCTGCAAATTGCAGGCCGAAATTCCGGAGTTCCTGTATAATTCTTCTATGGTCCTCATTTTCAAAATACTCCACCAAGGAGTCCGCTATCACATCCCCGATGTCCTCCACCTCCAGGAACTCCTCCCGCGAGGCTTTCTCCATCGCCCCGATATCCCTGAAACGGGCCGCGAGGGTCTTGGCGGTAGTCTCGCCTATATGCCTGATGCCCAAGGCGAACAGTACCCGACCGAAGGGCACCCGCTTAGATGCCTCTATGCTGTCCAGGAAGTTGCCGGCCAACTTTTCCTTCCAGCCGTCCAGGGTCAGGAGCTTTTCCATGTCCAGCCGGTAGAGATCCGGCAGTTCCCGGATATACCCCTTGTCGTAGAGCTGGTCGATGGTTGCCTCGCCGGCATTGATATTCATAGCCTTACGGGAGATAAAATGCAGGAAGGCACCCTTGACCCTCGTCGGGCATGCCTCGTTGAGACAGTAGTGCCGGGCCTCGCTCTCGTCCTTGACCAGAAGGGAGCCGCAGTCGGGACAATGGGTGGGAAAATAGGGCAGGGGAGCACCCTCGGGCCGCTTCGAAAGCTCCACTCCGGTAATCTTGGGGATAATCTCCCCGCCTTTCTCCACATATACCCAGTCTCCGATATGGATGTCCAGCTGCTCCAGCTGGTCGGCGTTGTGGAGGGAGGCCCTCTTGACGGTGGTGCCGGAGAGGGCGACCGGCTCCAGATTGGCCACCGGGGTTATGGCACCGGTACGTCCGACCTGATAGTCAATGGAAAGGAGGGGGGTGAGGGCCTGCTCGGGCTTGAACTTATAGGCCGTGGCCCAGCGGGGGGACTTGGCCGTATAGCCCAGACGGGCCTGGAGGGCCAGATCATCAACCTTGATGACGATGCCGTCCGTAGCGAACGGCAGGTCCTTGCGGCGGGTATCCCACTCCCGGATATACTCCCGCACCTGGTCCATGTCCAGGCAGAGCCTGGAATACTCTGATATGGGAAAATGGTGAGCTGCAGCCCACTGCAGGGCCTCCGAATGGTATTTGAAGGGAAGATTGTCTCCAATAATATGATAAAGGACACATTCCAGGCCGCGGCGGCGCACCTCTTCCGGGTCGAGGGTCTTGAGGGAGCCTGCGGCGGCGTTGCGGGGGTTGGCAAAGGGAGTGTCCCCTATATCCGCGCGCTCCTCGTTCAGGGAGTTGAAGGAAGCGAAGGGCATGTAGATCTCGCCCCTTATCTCGAAGTCCCAGGGCACGTCCCCGATGTCGGAAGGTATGGAGGGAATGGTCCGGACATTCTCGGTAACGTCGTCCCCCACTGTCCCGTCCCCCCGCGTGAGGGCCCTTACGAGCTGTCCCCTGGAATAACTGAGGCAGATGGCCGTACCGTCGAACTTCAGCTCGCAGCTGTAGGCGAACTTCTCGCCGGCGGCCTCCCGGACCCTCCGGTCGAAGTCCTGCAGTTCCTCTATATTATAGGTGTTTCCCAGCGAAAGCATGGGCCAGCGGTGGCGGAACTGACGGAACTCCCTGGCACCAGGTGCCCTGCCTTCAATGTCACTGCCTACTTTTACGGTAGGGGAGTCAGGAGATGCCAGTTCAGGATGGATCTTTTCCAGAGAGGCAAGCTCCATCATCATTACGTCGTATTCAAAATCCGTAATTTCCGGATCATTGAGCACATAGTATCTGTAATTGTGCCTCTTAAGCTCCTGTCTCAGGAACTCAATCCTCATCCGGGCATCCTTTTTATTCATGGCATCCATATCAAATGCAAAAATATAAAGTATTTGACGTAAAATTACTAAATTTGTACTGTTTTAACAAAAGAGATATGAAACCGTCTATCGTAATTTTGGCCGGCGGAGGTCCGGCTCCCGGAATCAACACTGTCATAGGCACTATCGCCAAGACCTTTCTTTCAAAAGGTTATCGTGTAATAGGACTTCATGAGGGCTACAAGGGACTTTTCTCAGACACCCCTTCCCACATCGACATAGACTTCTTCCTTGCCGACGACATATTCAACCGGGGAGGATCCCATCTGATGATGAGCAGATACAAACCGTCTGACGAGGATTTTGACAAGCGGTTCAATCTCAGATTCTTTAAGGACAACCATGTCAGGCTGCTCGTGACCATCGGCGGAGATGATACGGCATCTACGGCCAACAGAATCACCAAATACCTGTCATCACACAACATATCCATCCAGAACATACATATTCCCAAGACTATAGACAACGATCTTCCGCTGCCCAACAATCAGCCGACATTCGGTTACCAGTCGGCCAAATCGGAAGGTACAAGGGTTGCCACCATCGTGTATGAGGATGCCCGCACCAGCGGTACATGGTTCCTGGTGTCGGCAATGGGACGCTCCGCCGGACATCTTGCCATAGGAATAGGGGCCTCCTGCCATTATCCCATGATCGTCATTCCCGAGATGTTCAACAAGACGGAGCTTACCATCGACAAGATCGTGCGCCTGGCCATATCGTCCATCATCAAGCGCAGAATCATGGGCATATCATACGGCGGTGTCATAGTTTCGGAGGGCATCTTCTATGAACTGAGCGACGAGGACCTCAAGTCCACGGGTGTGACATTCTCATACGATGAGCACGGGCATCCGGAACTGGGCAAGGTCTCCAAGGCCCAGATATTCTGTACGGCTCTTGAGGCCAAGCTGCATCAGCTGAATCTTAATGCCAAGATACGGCCTATCGAGATAGGCTACGACGTGCGCTGCCATACTCCTGTGTCGTTCGATATCACATACTGCTCGCAGATGGCATTCGGGGTCTGGAAACTTTTTAAGGCCGGTGAGACCGGCTGCATGGTGTACATCAACTCACTGGGAATAGCCACTCCGTTGTATCTCAAGGATCTGCAGGATCCGGTCACAGGCAAGATAATGCCGCGCGGAGTGGATATCACCAGGGAGAAGGTGCAGAACGTTCTGAGATATATGCTGCACTATATCACTCCGGCTGATTACGCGGAGGCTCAGAAATACGTGCCTTATCCTCAGGATTACGATTTTTACAATATTCTTAACTGGGAAATGCCTGAAGACTGATGAAAGAGAAATTTATCATATATCAGATGTTGCCGAGAATTTTCGGCAATGCCTGTACGGCCAATGTCCCCGGCGGCGGCCTTGCCGAGAACGGAAGCGGAAAATTCAAGGACATAAGCGCAAAAGTACTGAAAGAGATAAAGGGCCTTAATGTCAATTATATCTGGTACACCGGAGTGATAAGGCATGCTGTGAAGGGAGACACTGGAGTGAAGGGCGGAGCCGGTTCTCCGTTCGCAATAGTGGACTATTACGACGTGAATCCGTATCTGGCCGTCAAGGAGGACAAGCGTATGGAGGAATTCGAGGCGCTCGTGGCACGGACAGCGGCAGCCGGCATGGGCACGATAATAGATTTCGTGCCAAATCATGTTTCACCGTCGTACCGCAGTACCGTCAATCCTTTCGGGGACAAGAACTTCTATCCCGGACGGATACATGACGGAGACTGGACGGATACAGTGAAGCTCAACTACAATGACCGGGACACCTGGGAGAAAATGAGGGAAATCCTCATGTTCTGGGCATCCAAAGGAATAAGCGGATTCCGCTGCGATATGGTGGAACTCGTCCCTGTGGATTTCTGGCAATGGTGCATCGCCTCGGTTAAGAAGGCATATCCGAAACTAATATTCATAGGTGAGGCCTATCAGCCTGACAATTATCCGGCTTTGTTCGATCAGGGCGGATTCGACTGTCTCTACGACAAATCAGGTTTCTACGACACTTTGAAAAAAATTGTCAGGAAAGAGGCTCCGGCAAGCAGCATTACTGCCCAGTGGCAGAAGCTCGGACCTTATCAGGACAGGATGCTGAATTTCCTGGAGAATCACGATGAGGAGCGCATATCTTCCGCCGGTTTTGCAGGAAGTCCCTTCGGCGGTCTTGCAGCTCTGTTCGTATCCCTGTTCTTCAACCGCGCTCCATTCATGCTGTATTTCGGTCAGGAGCTGGGAGAGGGTCCCGAGAAGACATCCATATTCGATTTCTGCTCACTTCCCAAGGTCAGGAACTGGCTGCGCGGTCTCAGGGCAGGCGATCCGATGAAGTATCTGGGATACGAGGAGCAGGCCCTGTATGTCGTGTACCGGGAGTTCATGAAGAAGGCTGCCGAGCCTGTGATCAGGAAAGGAGAGACGTATGATCTGGAATATGCCAATCCGCGTTCTGAGCATTTCAATCCGGATACCAATTTCGTTTTCCTGAGAAAATTCAATAAAAGACTCTATCTCTGTGCCGCCAATTTCTCCAATGACAGAGTGCAGATAAAAGTGAACATACCCAGGGAAGCCTTCGAGTATTTCGGCATTGCCGAGACGGAGGACCTTAACTCAAATACCCCGGTGGACGTGCGCATAGCCTCTGACGCGGGGACATTGCTGATGTTACAATAATGCGTATGACAGAAGAACAACTAATCAGAACGGCAGGAATGTTCCGTCTGGAAGGAACGCCTGTCCGTGTGGACAATCTCGGAGACGGATTCATCAACGACACATTCATCATCAGGCTTTCCGACAGTCCTGTAAAGTATATCCTTCAGCGTAAGAACACCAATATATTCAAGGATATACCCGGCATGATGAACAATATTCAGGCTATAACTCAGCATCTGAAGAAGAAGATAGAGTCTGCCGGGAGGGATCCCATGAGGGAATCTCTAACAGTAGTTCCGGCCAAAGACGGAAAGCTTTACTATGAATACGAAGGCGAATACTGGTGCGTAACAGTATTTATCGGAGATTCAGTAAGTTATGATAAGGCAGACACTCCGTTGCTCGCTGAGCGCGGAGGCTGCGGCATAGGCAGATTCCAGGCCATGCTCTCGGATTTCGACCAGCCGCTGGTGGATACATTGCCCGGTTTCCACAACATAAAATTCCGTTTCGGGCAGTGGGATGAGACTCTGGCCAGGGATCCTGAGCACAGGGCTGCGTCCGTAAGGAATCTGATTGCCGAGGTGGAGGCAAGACGGGATGAGATGCTGGATTTTTACAAACTGATTGAGGACGGCCGGATACCTCTGAGAGTCACGCACAATGACACCAAGATAGCCAACATGCTGTTCGACCGTGACGGCAACGTGCTCTGCGTCCTGGACCTGGACACAGTGCTAAAAGCTCCGTGCCTGTATGACTTCGGAGACTCGATCCGCTCATATACCAATACCGGTGCCGAAGACGATCAGAACCTGGACAACGTGTCCATGAGCCGGGAGATGTACGATGCGTTCCTGCGCGGTTATCTGTCCGAGGCCGGAAGTTTCCTGACCGACATCGAGAGGAAATATCTGCCGTTCTCGGCCAGGTACATCACATACGAGCAGATACTGCGGTTCCTCATGGACTATATTGACGGCGACAAGTATTACAAGGTGAAGTATCCCGAGCACAACCTGGTCAGGACGAAGGCGCAGCTCAGGCTGCTTCAGTCCATTGAACAGCAACTGTTCTAACACAATTTATATTATGTTAAATAGGGTTCAGCAGGATACTGCGGCGCAGTTCTCCGCGCCTTCCATACCGCTCCCCGAGCGTATGCGTCCCGATTCTCTCGACGGCTTTGTCGGTCAGGAGCATCTGGTGGGTCCCGGAGCCGTGTTGCGTAAAATGATTGAATCCGGCAACATATCCTCGTTCATACTCTGGGGACCTCCGGGTGTCGGCAAGACGACTCTGGCACACATAGTCTCCAGGGAGCTGCACCGGGAATTCTACACACTCTCGGCCATCAGCTCGGGAGTCAAGGACCTTCGCGATGTATTTGCCCGGGCCAAGGACAACTCCATCTTCGCCAAAGGCTCCCCGATACTCTTCATCGACGAGATTCACCGCTTCTCCAAGTCCCAGCAGGATGCCCTTCTGGGGGCAGTCGAGACAGGTACAGTAACTCTCATCGGAGCCACTACTGAGAACCCGTCCTTCGAGGTCATCACTCCGCTGCTCTCCCGATGCCAGGTGTTCGTAATGAAGCCTTTGGAAATCAAGGACCTGGATGCACTGTTGAGCAGAGCTTTGGATCAGGACGCATATCTGCGCTCCCGTAATATCGAGGTCCGGGAACGGACCGCACTTTTCCGTTTTTCCGGAGGGGATGCACGTAAATTGCTCAATATCCTAGAGATAGTTGTCAACTCCTTTCCTCCTGAGTCTCCCATAATAATAGATGATGCCACGGTGGCCGACCGCCTGCAGGAGAATATCGCAGTCTACGACAAGAACGGAGAGATGCATTACGACATCATATCCGCATTCATCAAGAGTATGCGCGGCTCAGATCCCAACGGAGCCGTCTACTGGATGGCCAGAATGCTTGCCGGAGGCGAGGATCCCCTGTTCATAGCCAGACGTATGCTGATACTGGCATCGGAGGACATAGGCCTGGCCAATCCCAACGCCCTCCTGCTCGCCCAGGCTACGTTCGACGCAGTGCACAAGATAGGAATGCCCGAAGCCAGGATCATCCTGTCTGAGTGCGCCATATACCTAGCCACATGCGCCAAGAGCAACTCTGCATACATGGCCATCGACTCGGCTATGGCACTGGCGGAAAAAGGCGACAACTCCCCTGTTCCGCTTCATCTGCGCAACGCGCCTACTAAGCTCATGAAAGATCTTGGCTATTCCAAGGACTACCGCTACGCCCACGATTACGAGGGCAATTTCACCGATCAGGAATTCCTGCCGGAAGGACTGTCCGGCACAAGGTTCTATGAGCCGGGCAACAATCCTAAAGAAAATGAAATACGGGCCAGAATGGACAGACTCTGGCCGAAATACCGAAAATAGAAATGATTACGTTCAACGCACCCTATTTCACGCTTCTGGCCGGACCCTGCGTCATTGAAGGCGAGGAGATTACCCGCTCGATAGCAGGCACACTCTGCGAGCTGACAGCCAGATATGACATACCTTTTATATTCAAGGCATCCTACAGGAAGGCCAACCGTTCAAGATATGACTCATTCACAGGCATAGGTGACGAGAAAGGTCTGGAGATACTGGCACGTATCAGAGAGGACTTCAAGGTTCCAGTAGTGACCGACATCCATCAGCCACAGGAAGCCGGGACAGCTGCATCATACGGAATAGACATGCTTCAGATACCCGCGTTCCTGTGCCGTCAGACAGATCTGCTGGAGGCAGCCGCACGCACAGGCAAGTGGGTCAACATCAAGAAAGGACAGTTCCTCTCCCCCGAGTCCATGAAATTCGCAGCACAGAAAGTCACCCACGCCGGCAACAGCAGGGTCACTCTCACAGAACGCGGGACCCAGTTCGGATATTCGGACCTTATAATAGACTTCAGGGGTATTCCCACGATGAAGTCGCTGGGCTTCCCTGTGATCCTGGATGTCACTCATTCGCTTCAGGCCCCCAACCAGACCTCCGGAGTGACAGGAGGACATCCCGGAATGATATCCACCATAGCCCGCGCCGGTGTCGCGGCCGGTGCCGATGCGCTCTTCATGGAAACACATCCGGACCCTTCCTCCGCATTGTCCGACGGAGCCAATATGCTCAGACTTTCCCTTATGGAAGATCTGCTCAGGCAGCTTCTGCCCATAAGACAGGCGGTAAAGGACCTGTAGTCCCGCAGGCTGTCAGAATGGATAGCCTATACCGAACTGGAACGCATACCCTCCCCTCCTGAACCAGTTACGGGCATTCTGCCACTGCTGGACAGACGGATCGTACAGCTTTATTCCAAGGTCGAAACGCACCACGACGAAATTGAGGTCCAGCCTGATACCGGCACCCCAGCTCAGAGCTGACGTTCTCAGCATATTGCGTATGGAAAAATACGAAAGGGTCTCGGCCGTCTCGTCCTCGGTGCTGCCTTCAAGGGACTGGTGATTGCGGCCTGTACGGTCTATGTTCCAGACATTGCCCCAGTCAACGAAGACAGCTCCTCGAAATATGGAGAAAAGCGGGAAGCGGTATTCGATATTGGCTTCCAGCCGCATATCACCTGTCTGGTTGGGAATGGAGAACGTGTTGTCCATCTCGGATGAACCTGGGCCTACGCTTCTGGCCGTCCATCCTCTCAGGCTGTTGGATCCGCCGGCCCAGAACAGACGCTCAAAAGGCATCTTGGTGGAGTTGCCGTATGCCAGTCCGGCTCCGCCCAGTGCTCTCACCGCCAGGGCCTGCTTGTTGTTCTTTCCGAATTTCCACGTATAGGCCAGCGACAGCTCGGCCCTGACGAACTGCGAATACGGAGAGCTCCAGATGGTCCGGAATCCTGAAGAGTCCACAGGCATGAACTTATTGAACGCCGAAAGCAGATTACCGGCCAGGTCAAACTGAAAATCCGCCTTGAAAAACGATCCGGCCGGGTTGATACTGGGGTCACTGCTGTACTGAAGGTCAAATCCAAGACCGAATTCAAAATGGTTCTTGTACGCCTCGCGCACAAACGGATTGGTCAGTGACTCCATGAAAGCCTCGCTGTAGACAGGCAGATTGACGATGTTGAACTGCACTGGAACAACTTTGAAATAATACTTATTGGACTGGCTGCTCCAGCTCCATCCGAAACTGGCACCTATCATATTCCTGGTGTATTCCGGTCTGCGTTGATAATTATAGGTGAGGTCGAGGTCCGTTCTCGGGATGATGTTCTTGAACATACGGTCGGGAAGCAGGACGAACGTAGGGAAGCTCAGGCCTGCGCTTGCACCGAATTCGGTGGCACGGGTGGAGTTGCTGACAGAGAACTGAAAGTTGCCCGACACGGACAGTGACAGCCATTCTCCTCCCTTGAAAATGTTCCGGTTGTAGTATGACAAAGTCGGCGATATACCGATAAGGCCGGTGGAGTTGGTCGATGCTTCCAGATTGATTTTGTACCCGTGGGCCTTGGACGGAATCAGGCGGATCATACAGTCAACGATGTTTGTATCCGTCTTGTTCAGCTCGACACTGACGTTGTTGTATATTCTCAGATTGGCAAATCTCTGGTATGTATTGTTGACAATCCACTCACTGTAAGTGTTGCCCGGCTCTATTCTGTTCATCTTGTACAGAATAGACGGACGTACCTTGCGCTTGGTGTCATACAGGATGGTAAGATTCTCATATCTGACAGTGTCCAGTATCTGCGGAATCTTCTTCGAGACAGAAGTACGGTACTTGATGTTGTCTGAGACAGGCCGGATGGATACATCGCCGAAATAGAAGCGCCGGTGCCTCCTGGCGTTCTCTGGAGACTCATTCCTGGTATAATTGCGCACGTAAACTTTAAGGAGGGCTGAGTCCGGCGCGGAAACCGTATCGGCATCGAAGAAGTAGTAGTTCTTGGTGAACTCGTAGTACCCCATGTTCCTTATGTGGGCGGCAGACCGTTCTGTCTCCCGTTCCAGAAGTTCTTCGGACAACGGCATACCGCGGCGGATAAGTGAGTTGACAGTATCCTTGTATATTTCCTCGGCCAGACCGGGGTCGTCCACACGGTACTCTATATCCTTTATCGGATACATCTTGCCCAACGTTACCCTGTAATCCACTACCGTCTGCTGCTTCCTGATCTCGGCACGGGTATCCACGTGCGAGTTGTAGTATCCGATATATTTCAGATGAGTGGTTATGTTTTCCCGGCTGTCCTCCATAAGTGAAGGATCGAAAACCACCGGCGCCTGCCCCAGTTTGGTCACGAAACGGTCCCATCCCTTGCCCTTGCCGTTGGTCCAGTTGTAGACGTAGATGAAAGGATTCCATCCGCCACGCTTGGTCTTGATGAAATAGGTGTTGGCTTTCTGATGGATATAGTTGTCCAGCTGGGTGTCCTGGTATTCCGGATGCCCGTTTTTGTTTACAATAGTTATGACGTTGCTTTTCAGGCGGGTCTGATTGTCAGACAGAACTCTCGTCGTACTGCATGAGCCCAACAGGATGAGCAGCGGCAGAAGCACTGCGTACAGGCGGATATGTCGAAGGCTCATGGGACGCATTGATATTTTTCTGCAAATTTATAATTTTTAATGCTTTTATAAAAAATAGTTGGATATATTTGCAGTGTGAAAAATCCGGGTGAGCCGGATGGCACAAAAAAAGTAAAAGTAACTAAGTTGCATTAAGTGTCATGAAGAACAAGTACATCGATTTGGTTGAGCAGTCCTTCGAGTTTCCGCAGGACGAATTCCGTGTAGAAGACGGAGCACTTTATTTTCACGATATCCCGATGATGGATGTCATCGGACAGTACGGTACACCGCTGAAGATATCGTATCTGCCGAAGATTTCCTCTCAGATACAGAGAGCGAAGAGAATGTTCAATGTCGCCATGGCAAAGGTTGACTATCAGGGCGATTACCACTACTGCTACTGCACCAAGAGCTCGCATTTCTCCTTCGTGCTCGAGGAGGCCCTGAAGAACGACATCCATATCGAGACCTCGTCCGCCTTCGACTTTAACCTGATAGAGTCGCTCTATGACAGCAAGATTGTAGACAAGGACCTTTACATCATCTGCAACGGTTACAAGAAAGATACTTACATCGCCAACATCGCTCAGTTCATCAACGACGGCTGGCACAACACCATACCCATTCTGGACAATATGCCCGAGCTCGACCAGCTAGATGCGGCTGTCAATGTGCCTACCCGCATAGGCATCCGTATCGCAGCTGAGGAGGAGCCCAAGTTCGAGTTCTACACCTCCCGTCTCGGCATCCGCTACAAGGACATCATGCCCTTCTACCAGGAAAAGCTCAGCCACAACAAGAAGTTCAGCCTCAAGATGCTGCACTTCTTCATCAACACCGGCATCAAGGACAACGCCTACTACTGGAACGAGCTGGGCAAGTGCGTCAACGTCTACTGCAACCTCAAGGCCGTCTGCCCTACCCTCGACTCCCTGAACATCGGTGGCGGACTGCCGATCAAGAATTCCCTCGGCATGGATTACGACTACGAGTACATGATCGAGGAGGTCGTGGCCCAGATCAAGAGCATCTGCAACTCACGGGGAGTCGAGGAACCCAACATCTTCACCGAGTTCGGTTCCTATACCGTCGGCGAGAGCGGAGCCACCATATTCTCCATTCTAGGAGTCAAGCAGCAGAACGACCGGGAGAAATGGTACATGGTCGACAGCTCCTTCATGACCACCCTCCCCGATATCTGGGGCATCAAGCAGAAATTCATCCTCCTGCCTATCAACAAGTGGGACCAGCCTTACGAGAGAGTCTTCCTCGGAGGCCTCACCTGCGACAGCCAGGACTACTACAACGCCGAGGAGCACGCCAACGCCATCTTCCTCCCGAAGGTCAACCCGGACGACCCTGAGCCCCTGTACATCGGATTCTTCCACACAGGAGCCTACCAGGAGTCCATCGCCGGCTACGGCGGCATCCAGCACTGCCTCCAGCCAGCTCCCAAGCACATCATCATCGACAAGACCCCCGACGGGGACTACACCACCAAGCTCTTCAGCAAGGAGCAGACCTATAAGTCGATGCTCAAGATACTCGGTTACTAAGCGTTTTTAGGATAATGCTAAGCGACCGCATCCCCTCCAAGGCCGACATCAAGCTCATCCGCTCCCTCGGGCAGAAAAAATTCCGGGAAGAGCTGGGGCTTTTCGTCGTCGAGGGGGAGAAAATGGTCGGGGAGGCCCTGACGCAGAAGCACTTCCCCGTGGAGGCGGTCTACCGTCTCTCCGACATCGGGGAGGAAGTCATGGGACGGATGAGCCATCTCTCGTCTCCCTCCCCAGCCCTTGCCGTGCTGCGCATCCCTCAGGAGAAGATACAGGACAATGCCCCGCCCCCCGCATTGCCCTCAGGTCTCTGCCTCGGACTGGACTCCGTCCGTGACCCGGGGAACGCCGGCACCATCCTGCGCCTGGCCGACTGGTTCGGTATCGGCACCGTCTACCTCTCCCCCGACTGCGTCGACCTGTACAACCCCAAGACCGTCCAGGCCACCATGGGATCCATCTTCCGCCAGCGGGCCGTCACCTGCGACCTTCATGCGCTTGTGCGCGGATGCACCGCCGCCGGAATCCCCGTCTACGCCACCGCCCTCGACGGAGAGGACATCCGCTCCGCCGCCCTGGACACCTCCCGGGCATTGATCCTGATGGGCAGCGAGAGGGACGGCCTCTCCCCTGCCCTCATGTCCGCCGCCACCCGCAGACTGCACATCCCCTCATTCGCCTCTAACCCCGACGGAGCCGCCGAATCCCTCAACGTGGCCATCGCCACCGCCGTCACTTGCTACGAGTTCCGCCGACGGTGATTTTTTCGTAAAATCGCCAGTGTGGAGTACGTTTTTTACGTAAAATTCGCCAGTCAGGAGAATAATTTCTACAGCAACTCAAAAAATTTCCCAAGAGGCATATCCGCACTCTGAATTTCGTGTAAATTTGCAGCCTATGAGCAGAAAGAAAGAAAAAGAGATAGTCCGCGGTGTGACCGTGGAGTCCGTCGGCGCTGAGGGAAAGGCGATTGCGCATATTGACGGAAAGGTCGTGTTCGTGTCCAATGCCGTGCCGGGGGATGTTATCGCCGTGCGGATCGACAAGCGGCGGGAGAAGTATTTCGAGGGGACGCTGGTGGAGATTGAGCAGCCCTCGCCCGACCGCCTGGAGCCGTTCTGCGAGCATTACAAGGACTGCGGGGGCTGCGCCTGGCAGGAACTCCCCTATCACCTGCAGCTCAAGTACAAGCAGCAGCAGGTCGTGGACCAGTTCGCCCGCATCGGACATCTGCCGATGGACCAGGTGGAGGTGCTGCCGATCCTGCCGTCGGAGCGCACTACGGAGTACCGCAACAAGCTGGAATTTACCTTCTCCGACCGCCGGTGGCTGCAGAGCGGTGAGGACCCCTCGTCGGTATTCGACCCTCCTACCCCGCTCGACCCTTCGCAGTTCGAGGGCGGAGTCTTCCCGAGGCACCTGCGCGGAGGGTATTCGTCCGTCAATACCAACCCCGCCGGATTTGCCCTCGGCTTCCACATTTCCAAGGCATTTGACAAGATACTGGACATCAGGCACTGCTGGCTGCAGCCGGAGCCTTCCAACGAGATACGCAACTTCATCAGGCAGTACGCCATAGTACACGGCCTGCCCTTCTTCAACATACGGGAGCAGACCGGATTCCTGCGCAATATCATCATCCGCACCAATCTTCGCGGGGAGGTCATGCTGACCGTCATGTTCGGGGCCCGTCCGCCGAGGCTCGGCAAACTGCGCTGCGGGTTCCGGCCGGAGGACTGCGACGCCGAGGCGGAGAAGCTCTTCGACGTGCTGATGGAGCGTTTTCCGCAGATCAAGTCGCTCAACTACCTGTATAACGGGCGGATGAACGATGCGATAAACGACCAGGAGATATTCAATGCGAGGGGCGAGGACGCGATATACGAGGAAATGGAGGGACTGCGGTTCAAGATCGGGCCGAAATCCTTCTATCAGACTAATCCGCTGCAGGCCTACAGGCTCTACTCCGTGGTGCGGGAGTTCGCAGACTTCCAGGGCGGTGAGCACGTCTACGACCTTTATACCGGCACCGGCACGATAGCCCTGTTCGTGGCCCGGAGCGTGGCTTCCGTGGTGGGCGTGGAATACGTGCCCGAGGCCATCGCCGACGCCAAGGTCAATGCGCAAATCAACGGCATCGACAACTGCCGGTTCTACGCCGGAGACATGAAGGACATCCTCACGCCGGAGTTCGTGGCCGCACAGGGAGCTTCGCCCGACGTGGTGATACTCGACCCGCCGAGGGCCGGGGTACATCCTTCAGTCATCGAGGTACTTTTAGGCACCGGAGCTAAGCGAATCGTGTACGTGAGCTGCAATCCGGCCACCCAGGCCCGCGACCTGGCCCTGCTCACCGCCGGCGGCTACCGGCTCGTGCGCATCCGGCCGGTGGACATGTTCCCTCACACCACGCATGTGGAGAATGTCGCACTTTTAGAGAAAATATAGGATGGAAAGCGGGACAATATACGAGCAGACGACAATATGCGCCAGGGCGACGGCTCCGGGACAGGGGGCGGTCGCGATAGTGCGCGTCAGCGGACCAGAGGCGGTGGAGGTGCTGGACAAGGTATTCCGGCCTTTCAAGGACAAAGGGCCGCGGGCTGCGGAGTTCCGGCCCAGGGAGATGCACTACGGGCGGATTATTTTCCCTGAAAGCCCCGGTCATTCCACCGATAATGCCGAGACCGTCATCGACGAGGTGATGGCAGTGACCTTCCATGCCCCCCACTCCTACACCGGAGAGGATTCCGCCGAGATATATTGTCATGGTTCCCAATACATTGTGTCCGAAATTCTGAGGGCGCTCCTCGCCGCAGGAGCGGTAATGGCCGCCGCCGGGGAATTTACCAAACGGGCCTTTCTCAACGGACGGATGGACCTCGCCCAGGCCGAGGCTGTCGCGGACCTGATCGCCTCCGAGAACAGAGCGGCCCACGATATTGCCCTGAAACAGATGCGCGGCGGCTATTCCTCCGAGCTGCAGGAGATGCGCTCGCAGATGGTGGACATCGTGTCGCTGATGGAGCTGGAGCTGGACTTCAGCGAGGAGGACGTGGAATTCGCCGACCGGAGCCAGATGCTCGCCCTCCTCGACCGGGTATCGGAGCACATCTCGCGCCTCGTGGACTCATTTGCCCTCGGAAATGCCATCAAGAACGGCATCCCCACCGCCATCGTAGGAGCCGTCAACACCGGCAAGAGTACCCTTCTGAATGCCCTCTTAGGCGAGGAACGGGCCATCGTCTCCGACATCGCCGGCACAACCCGCGACACCATCGAGGACACCGTCAACATCGCCGGCACCACTTTCCGCTTCATCGATACCGCCGGCATCCGCGACACCGCCGAGACCATCGAGGCCATCGGCATCAACCGCACCTACAGCACCATCGAGCGTGCCTCCGTCATCCTCCTCATGCTCGACGCCACCAGACCCGGGACATTTGAGGAATCCTTCGGGGCCATCGCCTCGCGGCTTAACCATGTCCCCTCCACTCATAGCGGAATCAGCGAGCGGACACTGCTGATACTGCTCAACAAGGCGGACCTGCTCAGCGAGCCGGAAATCCCCGCGATGCTGACCTCAGCCGATGACCTCGCCCGCCGGAAGGGCCTCTCCCCCACCCGCACCATCGCCATCAGCGCCCGCAACCGCCTCGGCCTGCCCGAAATCACCGCAGCCCTCGCCGCCACCGCCGTCACCCACACAGCCGACACCTCCGCCACCCTCGTCACCAACCTCCGCCACTACCAGGCCCTCCAGAAAGCCCTGGAAGCCCTCACCCGCGCCCGCGAAGCCCTCCTCGCCGGAGTCTCCACAGAATTCGTCACGCAGGACATACGCGAGGCCCTGCACCATATCGGGGAGATTTGCGGGGAGGTTACTTCGGAGGAGGTGCTGGGAACCGTGTTCTCGCGGTTCTGCATCGGCAAATAAATAATTGATTATCAACACATAAAAACAGCCATCATTAACTATGGGGAAAATTACAGAAAGTATAACTGAGCGAAGAGGAATAAACGCAGTTGAAGCTTATTTCAACAATATAGGGTGGGTGTTTAGAGAAACACCTCATACAGATTGTGGAATCGATGGAGAAGTAGAACAGACTATAAATCAAGAATTAACCGGTATGAAGATAGCACTTCAGATTAAGTCTGGAGAGTCGTACTTAAAGGAGAACAAGGCTGGAAATATTGTGTTTTATATTGATGAATGGCATTATAAATATTGGCTTCAATACAGTATGCCGGTTCTTATTCTGTTCTACGATGAGGCTAACAAACGTATAATATGGGATCACGTTAAATTAGCAAATATTGAACAGACTACAACTCAACATAAAATCGAATTATCTCCTTCGAAAGTACTAAATGAGTATTCTATTGAAGAACTTAATGATATCATTCAAACCTACCAACCACATCATTTCTATGAATTAACAACGGATTTTGATAGTTTTGAATTTTCTCTTGATTGCTTTCATGAACTAAACAGATCTTTTATTCTATCTTGTAATGAGCTTCAACATTTCAAAGATAAAATACAGAAACAACTCCTCAACCCTAATCCTGCTATTCTTTTATCAACAATAAATAGACTTGCAAATCAATTAAAAAAATACAATGCTGATGACTACGAATACCTACATAAAGGATCTTGGTATTTAAGCAAAATGGCTGAAAATATTTCAGCTTTATTGTATGAAGCGTATACGACACAAGTAAACAAATTTATTACTGTCATAAACGAAAATATAAAAATATGGAAAAGTATAAAGGCTGATATAAGCAAGCTGAAACACCCTAATATACCTCACAAGATACAAAGTTGTGCAACTCAGTGCAATATGGTCATCGAAAATCGAATAGCCTGTTTTGAACTAGTAAAAAATGAATATAATAATTGCCTGGCAACTATTGAAACACGCACTCAATAAATACTCTTTTTGAGTATAATTCAGCAGTGCATAATAATACAGCTAATGATTATGTGGAATCCAGTACCAAGCAGGGACATGAATTAGCTTTAAATCCACTTGACAAGGAGGAATAAATATCAGAAACATTGGAACTTATTACCCTTTACTAATATCGATTTGACAACTATCGGATACCATTGAAAGCCATCAATGTCTGATTGAGAGGTATTAGATTCATCCATTTGGTCTTTGAATCACATTATTTTGATAATAATTATTATGTAGTAATTGGGTCATAGCATTATTAAGTGAACTGGCGGCTGTCACATTTTGATAATTTTCTATATCCCAAAAGAAACTACTATCCCATAAGCCACAATCAATATCAATAATCAAACGTTCAACAGCTTCAATATTTGGATTTCCAGTATTATCATAATATTCTTCAACTGCAACTCGCTCTTTCAAGACAGCTATGCCAAGTCTTTCTCCCAATGTAAATTTCAGAAACCAATTATGAGGATAAATTATAAGTGGAGGATTTTTGGTTCGGTCAAGTCTACTATTACCTAAAACATCTATTACCCATTTTTTAGCAACATAACGTAATGTCTTTAATCGAATATTTTCGCTAAAATAATTATCTGGCTCTATATAAAACAATTGGTCGCAATGCCCTAACGTTATTTGGTTAATAATCGCTGAAATTTCATCTTTATCTATTTCTGCTTTCTCAAATGCAATATTCTGTATGTCAAACTTAGACTTTGGAGTTACCAAAATAGGAATACCTAATTTATGCAAAGCAACAATAAAAACCCTTTTTTCTGCTACACTTAGAGAATTATTAAATTCAGAAGCAGCAATATCATATGTTTGTCTTTTTCGAGCATACTTTAAAAATATCTGCAAAGCTTTAACAGCCGCATTTCTAAGAAGCTGTTTAAATTTATTTATAATTAGTTGTAAATCAGTAGGTTAATTGGGATATTTTTCGTAACTTTATGGT
>CALVDE010000010.1 GCA_944326265.1 uncultured Bacteroidales bacterium
ATAATACATTGCAGATCAGTTAATTATCAAATAACTGATAAATATTAATCCGTCCAACTTTTTTGGTACACCTCAGCATACCGCAACTGTGTTAAAGGTATGTGCCAGTATATCAGCGACATCGTGAATCATGAGGTGCTTTATGGGTGGTGATATTTCTGGCCAGGTGTGTCACCGGCTCGAAAATTGTTAATTTTACCGAAAAATTGTTAATCATGGCGGACAATTATCTGGAAAAGAGATACGACGAGTATGTGGCGCGTAAAGAGGCCGAGCAAAGAAAGCGTCAGCGGGCATGGAAAAAACAGCTCGAGGCATATAGGAAAAAACTCTCAAAGGAGTGTCAGGAAGTGCGTGAGGCGGAATGAAAAAGACCGCTGGCTGGAGGTGCTGCGGTCTGTGGTTGTAGGGATTTTCCTTGAGCGGAAAACGGGGTTCGAACCCGCGACCTTCGGCTTGGGAAGCCGACGCTCTACCAACTGAGCTATTTCCGCGAAAAATGTTTACCTTTGCAGGAGTTGGGACTGCAAATATATGAATTTAAATTTATTTATCGCCAAAAAAATAAAGGGGCGCGGGCTCAGTACGATGACCAACGGGATAGCCTGTGTCTCCGTGGCAATCAGTATAGCCGTGATTCTGGCGGCGGTGGCTGTTTCGGGAGGATTCAGGCAGGAGATCAGCAGAAGGGTGGCCGGGTTCACGGGAGAGATACTGATAACCGTCCCTGGTCTGGATTATATGAACGATATCTATCCGTTGCAGGCGGATCTGTCATATTTGCCGGAGATAGAGGCTATACCGGGGATAACGTCGGTCAGCGAGGCCGCATACAAGCCCGGCATGGTCAAGTCTGACGGAGACGTGCACGGAGTGATGTTCAAGGGTGTGGATTCGACTTATTCGCTGGATTTCTTCGCCGACTTTCTGACCGAAGGCTCGCTGCCGGATTTCTCTGGCAGACGTATGAGTGATGAGGTGCTGATATCCAAGCGTCTGGCAGATATGCTCGGCTATGGTGCGGGAGACCGTATGACTGTCTATTTCATCAGTGACCAGGTACGTGTGAGAAGGCTTGTGATATCGGGCCTGTATGACGTGCAGCTGGAGAGTATGGATGAGCGTCTGGCTCTGCTGGATATCCGTCAGGTCCGCAGGCTCAACGGCTGGGAGGACCATGAGTCGTCCTGCCTTGAGATCTGTCTGGGCGGTGGCTGGGGAAAGGCTGCGGAAAGGGAAAGGACGCGGGTGTATGAAAGGATAGGGGAGATTATAATGGACCGGGACCTGACTGAGGACGCACCTGTGGTTGTCCGTCAGGTCAGCGAACTTTATCCCGGGCTGTTTGACTGGCTTGCGCTGCTGGATCTCAATGTGCTGGTGGTTATGGTGCTGATGATGGCCGTCGCCGGTTTCAACATGATTTCCGGGCTGCTCATTATCCTTTTTGAAAAAACCTCCATGATCGGCCTGCTCAAATCGCTGGGCATGAGAACTTCCAATATATGCAGGGTGTTTATCTACAGGGGAGGGGCGATAGTGCTCAGGGGCCTGTTGTGGGGCAATGCGGCTGCGTTGGTACTGCTGGCCGTGCAGAAGTGGCTGCGTCCGATGAGGCTCAATCCTGACAATTATTTTGTCGATTTTGTCCCTGTGGACATCAGTCTGCTGCATGTCGTGGCCATAGATGCTGCGGCTTTTGCTCTCATGCTGCTGGTCATGACCGTTCCTTCTCTATTTATTTCCCGCGTGTCGCCTGACAAGACTTTAAAGATAAGCTGACAATATATGAAACCTGTTGTGAAAAGAACATTGAGGATAAGCTTGATAACGCTTTCTTCCCTGATCGGTCTCTGTATTGTGGCCGTTGCGGCCGTGCTTTGGCTTGTGCTGACTCCGTCCAGGCTTACGCCGCTGGTCGAGAAAGCCGCCAATGACTATCTGAATGCTGATGTCCATGTGGAGAGTGTGGATGTGTCGTTCTTCTCCACTTTCCCCCGCTTTACTCTGAAAATCGACGGAGGAGAGCTGGTGGCGCGTGCCGATACATCGCTTCAGGACATGCAGCGGCATCCTCACAGGGATTCCCTCCTGCGGTTTGCCCGTTGCCGCGTCTCGTTCAATCCCGTGGCTCTGCTCAAGGATGACCGGATAGTCGTCGGCAGGGTGCTGCTGGACGGTGCGTCTGTCTATGCCTGGAGGGATTCGTCCGGCCGTGCCAACTGGGATTTCATGCCGGCCGGGGAGGATACGGCGGCAGTTCCGGATGCCGATACCGCAGGCGCGTTCAGGCCCCGTTCCATAGTCGTGCGCTCGCTCAGGATAAGGAACACTGACATAGTGTTCAATGACCGTATGACTGATGTCTATGCGCGGGCCAGGGATATCAATGCAAGGCTCAGGCTGGGAGCCGGTGTGCGCGGTGCGGCTGCCGGTGTGGAGCTGTCGTGCGGGGATCTGCTTTTCAGCCAGCACGGGGATCTGCTGCTCCGGAGGACTGCGCTGACCCTGAATACAGGAGTGGGGCTGAATGCGGACAGTATGAAAGTGGTGCTGCGCAATGCGGATCTGAGTGTCAACGACATCCAGCTTTCGCTTGACGGTACGTTGAAGGCCGATACGCTTCGGAAGGCCATGGATATGGATCTGCGTTTCTCGGCAGTGGCTCCGTCGGTGGAGAAGGCCCTCCGTCTTATTCCGGAATCGGTGGTAAGGCATCAGAAGCTGACTGCGGACGGCACCGTGGTGCTGGAGGGAAGTGTCACTGGCGCATACGGCAGGGATGTGATGCCGGCGGTGTCTCTGTGTCTTAAGATTGACGGTGCATCGGCTCATTACGAAGGCCTTCCGTATGGAATTGACAGCCTTATGGCGGACTTCGATGCATACGTGGATCTGTCCAGGGAACAGGAGTCCTGGCTGGACCTGAAGATATTCAAGCTGCAGGGCAATGACATGGACGTGCTTGCGGACGCTCGTGTGACGGAGCTTTTCCAGGACCCTCTTATCGCGCTCAATACCAAGGCGTGGATAAATCTGGCAAGCATTGCCAAGACTTTTCCCCTGCAGGAAGGCATAGAACTGTCCGGAAACGTGGATGCGGACCTGAAGGTGCGTACCAGGCTGTCGACTCTGCGCAACCAGGATTACGGGAGGATATTTGCCGCCGGAAAGCTGGCTATGGACGGAGTGCGCGTCATCGATACTTCGGGCGGACTTGAAGCCACTGGTGATGTCAATCTGAAGTTCTTCGGAGCCAAGGCATTGGGTGTCAGCGGAGAAGTGTCGGACCTGCGCTTGCAGAGTCCCGGTCTCAATGCGTTGGCTGACAGTCTTCGGCTCAAGGTGGTCTCGACGCGCCCCCGTGATACCTCCAGGGTGTTCAGAATGAGGGCGGAGTTCGGAATGAACCGGCTGGGCGCATCTCTGGGTGATTCGCTCAAGGTCTTCTGCGGCAGGGGCAATGCCGTGGCCGGACTGTCTCCCGGGGAAGATGATCCGCTGAGGCCCAGGTTTGATCTCAATGTCGTGACGGACACGCTTTTCCTCAGATACGGTGATATGCACGGGGGACTCGGCAAGGCTCAGGTGGACCTGACTGCGGATAAGATCAGGGATTCGCTGTGGAGGCCGTCCGTGTCGGTCGGATTCAACCGTCTTGGAGGCGGTATGGGGGATTCGCTCGGGGTGTTCTGCCTGCGCGGAGGACTGACTGCTGATGTCAGGCCGTCTCCGGAACGTCCGGAAATGCCAAGGCTGACGCTCAAGGTGGAGACGGACTCGATATTTGCTAAGGCGGGCGAGATGTCGGGCGGTATGAAGAAGGGTGTCATCAAGGTCAATGCCGATAAGGTGAGGGATTCGCTGTGGCTGCCTTCCGGCACGGTGCGTTTCAACCGGATGGTGGCCCGTGTCCCCCAGTGTGCGCTGCCGGTGCGTCTCAATAAGACTGTCGTCACGTTCGGGAAGGGACAGCTGGAACTGAAGAAGGCCGCCGTGAGGGTCGGCCGGTCCAATGTGGTGCTTTCCGGTACCGTACACGACCTTTACGGAGCACTCAGGCACGGCAGGAAGCTGCGCGCCAATCTGGACATAAGTTCCAGAAATCTCAATGTCAATCAGCTGATGCGGGCATTCTCGTCTCCGGAAGCCTCGGAGCATGAGATCGAGGCCGATACTGTGTCTTCAGGAATGAGACTGTTCGAGGTCCCGGACAATATAGATTTTGAGCTGACTGCGGATGTCGCCAGACTGCGTTTCGGCAAATACGTATTCCGGAACATAGCCGGAAGGGCGGAGCTCAAGGACAGCCATGTGTATCTGGAGAATCTGCGGCTCAATGCTCTGGACAGCGCGCGGCTCGAGGCTTCGCTGATCTACAAGGCGGCTTCTTCGAGATTCGGCTATGCCGGTTTTGACATCAAGGTGCATGACATCGATATCGCATCCCTTGTGGACGCGACGCCGGCCCTGGACTCCCTGGTGCCCATGCTGCAGTCTTTCAAGGGCAAGGTACAGGTGGATGTGGCCGCTGAGACAGTGCTGGACTCCTTGCTCAATATCCGCATTCCGTCGCTGCGCTCGGCTGTCTATATCAGGGGTGATTCTCTGGTCCTGATGGACGGCCAGACATTCGCGGAAATTTCCAAGAAACTGATGTTCAAGAATAAGGAAGAGAATCTTATAGACAGCATATCGGTCAATATCACAGTTGAGGACGGCAGTGTCAATATCTATCCGTTCCTGGTGGAGATAGACCGCTATAAGGCTGCTGTTGGCGGAGTGCAGAATCTGGATATGAGTTTTGACTATCATATATCGATACTGAAGTCTCCGCTGCCATTCAAGGCGGGTCTCAATATCCGTGGTACGCTGGACGATATGCGTTTCGGCATAGGCCGTGCGAAATATAAGGATGCCGTCACTCCAGTTGAGACACGCAGGATAGACTCGGTGAGGCTCAACCTGAGCGACGAGATCGTCCGCCGCTTCAGAAATGCCGGAGAGCGCAGCCGCTGGAGTGATAGGGCCGCAGCCCGTGCTCGTATTGACTGGGACCGCCGGCGCGACTCGGTGCGCAGGCATCACCGGATGAATTTTGACGGGGATTCCATTCAGTGGGAGAAAATTCCCCTCCGGGCACAGCCTTCCGCCGACACTTTGTAATGTTTTTTTTGTAAGTTTGCGGATATTTTAAAGAAAGGACTTCTATGAAAGGAATCGTACTAGCCGGAGGCTCCGGCACCAGACTGTATCCTATAACGAAGGGTATCAGCAAGCAGTTGATCCCGATATACGACAAACCGATGGTGTACTACCCTGTATCCGTGCTGATGCTGGCCGGAATAAGGGAGATTCTCATCATATCCACGCCGGCGGACCTTCCTGGCTTCAGGCGTCTTCTCGGGGACGGCTCTGAGTTCGGTGTCCGCTTCGAGTATGCCGAGCAGCCCTCTCCGGACGGACTGGCCCAGGCCTTCATCATCGGCCGGGACTTCATCGGCAGCGATGCCGCCTGCCTGGTGCTGGGAGACAACATCTTCTACGGCAGTTATTTCACCGTCATGCTGCGCAGGGCTGTGAGCAGGGCGGAGAAAGAGGGGCTTGCGACGGTCTTCGGCTACTGGGTGGCCGATCCCGAGCGTTACGGTGTCGCGGAGATAGACTCCAAGGGCAATGTGCTGAGCATCGAGGAGAAGCCGAAGGAGCCCAAGTCCAACTATGCCGTCACCGGTCTCTATTTCTATCCCAACGAGGTGGTGGACGTTGCGGCCAATGTCAAGCCGTCAGCCCGAGGCGAGCTGGAGATAACCTCCGTCAACCAGGAGTTCCTCGAGCGCGGCAAGCTCCGTCTGGAGACCCTGGGACGCGGATTCGCCTGGCTGGATACCGGTACTCACGACTCGCTGGCAGAGGCATCTACCTTTATAGAGGTGATAGAGAAGCGTCAGGGCCAGAAGGTGGCCTGTCTGGAGGACATAGCCCTGCGCAGCGGCTGGATTACACCTGACCAGCTGCGCGAGACTGCCAGGCCCATGATCAAGAACCAGTACGGTCAGTATCTGCTCCGTATCGCCGACGAGGAGGAACAGAAACTGGCCAGGAAACATCACAGCAAATAACAATTTTACAACCTTTTACAATGGAATTCAAGCGCAATATACTGATAACGGGCGGCGCGGGCTTCATCGGGAGCCACGTCGTGCGCCTCTTCGTGAACAAGTACCCTGAGTACCGTATCGTAAACCTGGACAAGCTGACCTACGCCGGCAACCTTGCCAACCTGAAGGACATCGAGAAGGCTCCGAACTACGTGTTCGTGCGTGCCGACATCTGCGACTTCGAGACGGTCTGCGGAATCTTTGAGAAATACAACATCGACGGTGTGATTCACCTGGCTGCCGAGAGTCACGTGGACCGCTCGATCAAGGACCCCTTCACCTTCGCGAGGACCAATGTCCTCGGTACTCTGTCCATGCTTCAGGCAGCCAAGCACCGGTGGGACGGGAAGTGGGAGGGCAGGCGTTTCTACCACATCTCAACCGACGAGGTGTACGGAGCCCTGGAACTGACCCATCCGGAGGGTATTCACTCGGACATCAGTGCCCACGAGGTGTATGGGGACGAGTTCTTCCGCGAGACCACCAGATACAGCCCCCACAGCCCCTACAGTGCGTCGAAGGCTTCCTCCGACCACTTTGTTCGTGCCTTTCATGACACCTACGGAATGCCGACCATAGTGACCAACTGCTCGAACAACTACGGCCCCTATCAGTTCCCGGAGAAACTGATACCGCTGTTCATCAACAATATCCGCCACCGCAAGCCCCTTCCGGTGTACGGCAAGGGAGAGAACGTGCGCGACTGGCTGTATGTGGAGGACCACGCGAGGGCCATCGACCTTATCTTCCATGAGGGTAAGGTGGCCGAGACGTACAATATCGGCGGTTTCAACGAGTGGAAGAACATCGACCTTATCAAGGTGATAATCAAGACAACGGACCGCATCCTGGGCAATCCCGAGGGTTATTCGGACAGCCTTATCACCTACGTCACGGACCGTGCCGGCCACGATCTGCGCTACGCCATCGATGCTACGAAGCTGCACCGCGAGCTGGGCTGGAGCCCGAGTCTGCAGTTCGAGGAGGGCATAGACCGGACAGTCCGCTGGTACCTGGACAACCAGGCGTGGATGGACAACATCACATCGGGCGAGTACGAGAAGTACTACGAGGACATGTACGGCAACAGATAGCATCACGTCCGGATGAGCAGTTATCTCGAGGTCAACGATGTGTCCAAGTCCTACGGCCCCCGGGTGCTGTTCGACCATATATCATTCCATATCGACGAGGGGGACAAGATCGCCCTCGTCGCTCCCAACGGTACCGGGAAGACATCCCTGCTGAGCATCATAGCCGGCAGGGATTCTTCTGACGGGGACGGCTCGGTGCATTTTCTCAGGGACATCACCGTGGCCTTTCTGGAGCAGGACCAGCATTATGACCCGGACCGCACCATCTCGGAAATAGTCATGGAAGGGGCTGGAGACCAGGCAGTTCCGGAGTATGAGGTGGCCTCGGTGCTTTCCCGCCTGAAGTTGGACGACCCTTTCCGGAAGGCCGGAACTCTCAGCGGAGGAGAGGCCAAGCGGACCGCCATTGCCGCTGTCCTCATCCGCAAGCCGGACTTTCTGGTGCTGGACGAGCCCACGAACCATCTGGACGTGGACAGCATCGAGTTCCTGGAGGACTACCTCACCCGCTCGCGCTGCACCCTGCTGATGGTCACCCATGACCGCTATTTCCTGGACAGGGTCTGCAACCAGATTCTGGAACTTGACGGCGGTAAACTCTACCGCTACCAGGGCAACTATTCCTACTTCCTGGAGAAGAGGCAGGAGCGCATAGCCAATTTCAATGCGGCTACTGACCGCGCCCGCAATCTGCTGCGTACAGAGCTGGACTGGATGCGCCGGATGCCCTGTGCACGCGGAACCAAGGCCAAGTACCGTATCGATGCGTTCCATGAGCTCAAGGACAGGGCGGGGCAGAGGATAGAGGAACGGCAGATGGAGATACGGGCCGGGATGACCCGCCTTGGCCGCAAGATAATCAACTGCCGGGGAGTGGGCTACCGATGGGGCGACTTCCCGGTACTTGAGGATTTTACCTACAACTTCGCTCCGGGAGAGAAAATAGCGGTGGTCGGTCCCAACGGAGTGGGAAAGAGCACTTTCCTCGATCTGCTGGCCGGTGTCCTGGAACCTTCTGCGGGAGAGATAGACAGAGGTGAGACCCTCCGCATAGGATATTACCGGCAGGAGGGCATCCGTCTGGACGGCAACAAGACTGTCTTCGAGACCGTCTCGGAGATAGCCGATGTGGTGTCCATAGGCAAGGGCGAGACCGTCTCTGCGATGACCTTTCTCAACTATTTTCTCTTTCCTCCGTCGATGCATCGCAACAGGGTGGCCCTGCTCAGCGGAGGCGAGCGCCGCCGGCTGTATCTGCTGACAGTGCTGATGCGCAGTCCCAATTTCCTTATACTCGACGAGCCTACCAACGACCTGGACCTTATGACCCTCAATGTTCTTGAAGAGTATCTGGCCGGCTTTACCGGTTCGCTGCTGATAGTGTCCCATGACCGTTTCTTTGTGGACAAGCTGGCCGACCACCTCTTCATCTTCGAGGGTGGCGGCCGGGTCAAGGACTTTGTGGGCAGTTACTCCGGTTATCGTCAGTACCTCAAGGACAGGGAGGAGGAGCGCCGTGCCGCCTCGCGGGAAGCCCGCAGGGAATCCTCGCCTGCCGCACCGGTGGACAAAGGAGAGAGAAAACGTCGGCTCTCCTACAAGGAAAAGATGGAAAAGGAGCAGCTGGAGAAAGACCTGGCCGCGCTGGAAGAGGAGAAAAAGGCTCTTGAGGAGCGTCTTTCATCCGGATCTCTATCCCCCGATCAGCTTACCGCCGACTCGATCCGTATCGGGGAGGTGACCCGTCTGCTCGACGAAAAGGAGCTACGCTGGCTCGAGCTGGACGAGATAGGGAGCTAGTGTCTCTGCTGTCTGCTCCTGATATGGCTTATGCAGGCCTTCAGGATAAAGTCTCCGTCCGGCTCGTCATCCATTGACCATACGTCCATGGTCCCGTCGCTCAGGCAGATATGAAGGAATTTCCCGTCATGGCTGAAACGTAGATGCCTTATGTCGGCGTAGGAGCCCGTCTGCATCTTGCGCACACACTCCACCGGTCTGATCGACAGGTCCCATATTCTGGTGCAGCCGTCAGAGCAGCCTGTCGCGATGTACCTGTTGTCGGGGCTGAAGCAGATGTCTTCTATCGGGTATCCGCAGTATATTGAATACGTCATCCTGCTCCTGATGTTGTGAACGGCTATGTCGTAGCCGTTGAGCATGTCCCCGCAGGCGGCGGTTATCATAGTGCCGTCCAGGCTGATATCGATATCCGTCACCGGTTTCCGGAATATGACAGGGTGTCCGCTGCCCTCTTCTGTCCGGCTGCCGACGAGTACTGTTCTGCTGTCGGCGATACGGGCGTAGACGGAACTGTCACGGGAGAAAGTCGCTCCTTCATCTTCGGGGAATGTGCAGGGAACTCCGCAGATGTAGTCATAGTTCAGTTCGTAAGCAAGGCTGCGGAGGATCTTCATGGCTTCCGGGGAAGCCTTTCTGTTGAGGCTGCTGTCCCGGTACAGGTAGCCGGCAAGTGTTTCCAGGGCCAGTTGCTTGTCGGCGATGCTCTTGTGCGAGGCCAGTTCCTGAACGGAACTCAGCAGCCTGCGCTCCTGCCGGCTGTCCGAGAGGTACAGGTAGTAGAATATGCCGACGGCAGCTGTGGCCGCAACAGCTGCGAGGATACAGATCACAGTGGTCCTGTGCCTGCGGAAAATCCGGTGCAATGCATCCATGACAGTCTTTCCATGCGCAGCGGCTGCAGTGCGTGTCCTTTTCAGAGCGGACAGCAGGATGTGTCCTGCCTTTAGCCTGCGGAATTCCATCAAGGTGCTGTAATGCAGGGAGAACAGGACTGTCAATGCGGACAGGGATGCGCCGGTCAGGCATATCCACAGTGTACGGGAATTGAATGTGAAGCGGATGAGCCAGAATGTCACGGCCCAGCTGAGCAGAGTAATCAGGAGCATCAGCAGGCTTGCCGTGAGACTTTTCAGTAGGATTTTCCTTCTGTCCCGGAACTTTCTGCTGTAGCGGTTGACGCTGAGTATGTAGAACAGTGCGCCCGTGGCTGCCAGCCCCACAGCGGTCAGTAGCGTGCATAGCGGATTGTCCGCCAGGAACCGGTATGTCAGATGACATATATGGAAGACATTGTCTGTCAGGGTGGCTCCGAGCGGGGTCTTGTTGACGGACTTGAAATCCTTGAACTCCTCGACGGACATGAATGTGTTCTGATGTCCGAACGGAACGTAGAGGGAGATGCCGCGCTTGAGCGAGTCCGGCAGATTGATGAACCTGTCGAAATCCGGACTCTCTATGATTATCCTGGATGTTCCTGAGTGTATTCCGGAGCAGTCAAGGACGCGGATGGAAGAAGGGATATGGAGAGTCTGCGGGGCTGGACTGAGCACGGTGGCGTAGGAGTTGCCTCCTGCAATCTTGAAGAATGTTCCTCCCCGGTACCGTTCGGTCCTGAATACGGGGGATACAGCGGCTATGCTGTCGGCTATGGCCCGGCCGGTGATGCCGCCGCCTTGATTGAATGTAAGGTTGCCGTTGAGGTCCAGTACCTTGCAGTAGAATCCTGGAGCAAGAACGGTAAGACCTTCGTAGTCTTCAGGAGTGCCCTCCGTATAGATGTTTCCCGGGTATTCGGATGACATCCAGACGGCTTCTCCGTCTTTCAGGATGATTCCTCCGCTCTTCGTGTATATGCCGCTTTCGGAAGTTATGTAAGTGATCTTTTCGGATGAGGCTATCTCCACCAGCGGTGCCTTGTGCGGTATGACCACGGTGTCCAGTTCCGTCAGGCTGTTGAAAGACTTGGATGAGAACATGCTCAGTCCGTCTTTCAGAATCAGTTTGCGGACACCGTTGCCAGGCAGGAATGCATCGCTTTCTATATGGGTCAGCGACGGATATCTGTTGAGGTCAAGTACCCGGCCCAGAGGATTGTGCGAGGAGATGATTCTGGTGCGGTCAGCAGAGAAAAGCAGGCCGTCTTTCCATACACCGGTGTTGTACAGGGTGTCTCCGACACTGTAGATGTAGTACCGGTGCTCTCTCATTCCGTAGGGGAAATAGGCTCCGTCCTTATGGCTCTTGCTGTCCGATATGAAAACTATCTTGCTGTATGCCGTGTTCCAGAGGATGCCGTCAAGCCATTGATATTCCGAGCCGTCCGGCGGTATGACACTGTTGATGCGGGTAGAACCGTATGTGTTGATGCTGCCTGTCTGAGGAGGGATGTTGAGATTCCTTATGCCCGGGCAGTCGGTGATGCTGAGCGACAGAACGGACTCGCAGTCGAAAAAGACAGTTGTGAGTCCCGGACAGTCGTTGATGTGGATGTGCGTGGCGGGATTGGATATCACAATGTGACGCAGGGACGGGCAGTGCGATACTTCCAGTGTGCCTGAGCCTTCCCAGACCAGTTTCTCGGCGTGACTGTCGCTGAAATAGCTGGAGTCCGTCACGACGCCTTCCTTGGGGAATACCTGAAGTCTGGACTGGTCTCTTCCGCTGATGTCGTAGACAGTGCCGAAAACGGCGAAAATGAATGCAGCCGCCAGGAATGCCAGTATCGTGATCTGTATTAGCCGGCTCTTTCTCCTGTTGTCGCGCTGTAGCCTGACATCGTATATGGCCCTTGCCAGCATATCGTGGATGAGCTCCACTTTGTCATTGGAGCACTGGAGAATGCGCCGGCTTCCTGTCAGAAGTGTCTCCCAGTTTGGGAAATTGCGGCTCATCTCTTCCTTGTGGACGGCATTGCGTCTTCCGTCCGCATCCACCAGCCTGTCCTCGATGTAATATCTGTACTTGTGCAGTCCCCGTGCTATGGACAGGTAGAAATCCTTGAGGGGGTTGGAACCGAGGTTGCGGACATCCTCAAGAGTAATGCGCCCGTTTTCCCGTTCTCTTACCCTGTCGTAGAGGACGCTGCAGACCAGAGACAGTATCAGGGTATTGATGTTGCCGTCATTGCCGTCCTTGACAACCTTGATGATGGCCTTGATGACGGCTTCTTTTGCTGAGCTTTCCGGCGGCAGGATGCTCTCGCCGGGAAACAGGATGACTTCCCGGGCCTCTTCGTCAGTAAGTCCTGTGAGTCTGTACCGGTTGAATTTGAAGTCGTTGAGATTGAGCCTGTCGATGCAGTCCTCCAGGCGGTACAGATCGTCCTCGCGTATGGAGAGCACGATTCTGAATACGGTCTCGTTGTGGTAGCCCTCAGGATAGATCTTGTTGTCATCCATGAGCGAGTGCAGCTGCTCCAGAAGTCTCCATGTTCCGGCTTTGTCGGATGAGAAATTCTCCTCGAACTGGTCGATGACCACGACCGGGAATACCTCATGCCCGTCCGTGTAGAAATGTCTCGTTGCGAAATAGGCCCAGAGGTAGTCCTTTTCGGATGGATCTGAAGGAGCGTCGGCGCAGACGCGGACTTCTTCCACGGAAAGCTCGACAGCCCCGGTGATGCTCCTGGCGAAAGCCTCCCTGCTGTCAGCGGCTCTTCCCATGCTCAGCCTTACGGGGACAGGAATGTAGCCGGAATGTCTCAGTCTGGGAAATACGCCGGCCTCAAGCAGGGATGTCTTTCCCACGCCCGTGCGTCCGTAAAGTGTGACGAAGAGACTGTTCCTGATCAGGGATGCAAGCTCTTTGGATGCTTTTTCCCTTCCGCAGAACAGATATGTCTGCTCATCTCCCTCCGAGGGCTCTCTGTACGGTGCAAGACCTTTCCATGGATTCTGTATCATGACCGTCGCATTAATCTGTTAATAGCATCGAGTATGCCGTCGCCGCCGTCTTTGGTCCAGCTAACCGAGGTCTCGCTCAGGATGGTGTCCGGGATGCCCTCTCTGTCGGAGCGTATATCGAAGCCGCTCAGGGTTACGGGCAGTATGGAGCATGTCTTGTTGTCCTCGATGGCGGGCCATTCCACATCCTTGTAGTAACGCCAGACACCGTTGGCGATGTCATATTTCGTCTGTCCGCTCAGTACTGGAATGAAAATGCGGCACTCGCTTATGGCATTGGATATCCTGACATCATATCTGTCGCCGCCGCTGAGTTCCTTGTCGTCGAACCACACCTTTATGCCGGAACGGCTGAGGATGGAGTATATCTGGCAGACGATGGGAAAGTCCTCGGATGCGTATGATATGAATACCCCTCCTGTCATCAGCCTGTTGCGGTACTTGCTGTAGACGCTGTTGTCCGGATCGCTGAGCTGAAGGCTGAGCTCGTGGATGAACTTTTTGGAGTTGCCCTTGTCGCCCACGTTGATTTTCGCGAGATATTCGGCCAGGTTGCGGTCGGACTCGGACTTGTCGGCCTGGAGAGATATGGCCACGTCTCCGGAGAGATGCTCGAAGTCCTGTCTGAGACAGTACCAGAAGAAACGGAAATACCAGTCGTCGAACTTGCATCCTATGGCCAGTATCTTCTTGCTCTTCAGGTACTCGATCATGTCAAGCGGAGCATAGTTGCTCAGCCATCTGGATATTGCCTTGATGGCGTCGTTCTCTGAGAAGACATAGTCGTAGCCCGAATCGGCCTTACCGAAAGCGTAGTACAGGGTGGGAGGGATGGAGTTGTATTCGGATTCGGGACAGAAAGCCTTGATATCCTTGGTGTCGTAGAGATTCATTACCCTGAGGCTGTTTCCGAATATGCTGCGCATGAGTGTCTCGAGATATCCGTCGAATGTGGTGGTGATGACTACTCTGAAACACTTGGTGGAGAGCAGTGAGACAAGGTCTTCCGACAGCTCGTCCGCGTCATACCGCCATTCGTTGCGCAGTATGTCCCGGATTCTTATCTTGTGCTCCCTGGCGCTTCTGCCCAGATATTTTGTCCTTTCATCCAGTGTCTCGTTGCTGAAATAGTCCTGGATGATGTATTCCTGGGAATTGCCTCCGGCGTACTGGGGCTTGAGAATCACGTCGCCTCCTATCACCAGGACGTACTCCCCCTGGTATATGTCGCAGCACAGGTCGGTCAGCACCCTGTCCCCGCCGCCGTGGTTGTTGTTAGCTATCCTGCCCATATTCCTTCAATGTAAATCTGTATATGTCCGGCAGAATATCAATCATTGCATTGTCATACAGTACTGCATCGGGGTCTATCTCCTTGAGCCTTTCCCAGGAGCATATATCCAGATGCGCTGCCTCCGAGCCTTTCAGCTCCTCCTTGTCAAAGGTGGAGTCAAGTACCCCGGCCTGCTCGTCGGCAGTGAGGGGGCGGAACCTCATGAGCAGAGTCTCCATATTCCATCTGTAATGCTCTGTCATGGCCAGAAGCCTGTCGGGATCCACCTCTCCCGTGCCGTCGCAACCGGCGGATCTCAGTTTGGTCCAGACCGAATCGGCGTTATACACGTTGGACCACCATTTTGCTGCGGCGGATTTGCCGTAGGCTTTTTTCACCCCGGCTGGTCTTGCCGTATTGCCGTGCCTGCCGCTGAGTTTTGCATATATCGCGCTGTAGGCACTTGCGAACTGGTCCGCGATGGTTTCGGACATCCGGACGGTCCTGTCATCGTAGCACTCTGAATCCATACCGAACGGACGGACATTGCTCATGAGCATATCGTGGGAGCTGTCAGCCGCCAGGCTGTCTATGACGGAAGAGCCGCAGCGCTGGTACACCAGGACCTGTACGGCTTTGCGGTAAATGATGTCGGGAAGACTGGTGGCGCAGGAGAGAGCCTGATTGTGGTCAGGGATGCAGACAGCTACGGTCACCCTGGCGTCGGGATTGCTTACGGACTGTGTCAGGAAGTCCTGGATGCCCTTGTCCTCAGGGCTTCCGCTTATGAATTCCCAGTCCACGTCCGTGACATCGCGGCCCAGATGACCGGTGCCGGAAGGCAGGGTCCATCCGCCGGTACAGCAGGATGCGGCATCGGCAAAACGCCATCTGGAGACGGAGAACATGCCCTTGAAGCGGTTCTGGAACAGGAGCATCCTGCGGTATGCTTCAGGATCGATGAATGTTATCCTTGAACGGATGCCCTTGGATGCGAAATTGGGATAGTGGGCGTTCTGGGCTCCTTCCGTGGCAAGTGCGATGCCCATAGGCGACATGCCGACAATCACGATATGGACGTATGCGCTGTCGCTGCCGGATATTCCGGAAGTGCCTTCGGGAGGGAGGTATGAGCGTGGATTGCTCTTGCCCGGCCACTGGACGAAAATATTGCGGGCCCACTGCTCGTGATAGTTGAAAGGCCGGAAGTCTATGCGTCCCTTGACCGAGTCGCTTATGCCTGAGAGCTGGAATGCCGCGTGGGTCGTCTGGCTCCCGAACATCACCCTGCAGGTGACAGGTCTGTCCTGTATGCGGCACGAAGCTATGAGCTGAAGACACCTCATCACCGCTGTGTCGTGGCTGGAACTGTCCTCATTGTCCAGGGTCTCCTCTCCGGTTACGAATATCTCCGCCGCGCTGTCCAGGCAGAGACTGCCTATATCCCCTTCCGAGCAGCAGTCTCCGTAGTAGATGATAATCTTTTTACGACCGGAGGCGGGCAGGGCGGTGAAAAGGGCTCTTCTGAATGACTCGACATCCGAGCCCGTCATTATCAGTATGTATCCTTTCCTTCCGAGCATCTGACGGACGATGCCTGTCGTGGTGCCGCCGCTGCCGATAATGACGGTGTGGCCCTTGAGACGGCGGTATCTTGCCTCTCCCTTGAGCCAGCGTTCTTTCCTGCGGTCGAACCAGCTCATCATGGTGGATACCAGCAGGCCGTTCAGCAGGAATACGCCCAGAATCGCCATGATTACGCCGACGGCTCTTCCCTGCTGCGATGTGGTCATGTGCTGGTTGCCCGGGTCGATCATGAGGTAGTAGATGCCCCACAGCCATGACGGATCCTCCTGCCTGTCCCTTATCGTGTCGGAAAGCTGGTTGTCCGGGGCTCTGTACAGATCCGGAGTGTAGACCAGTTCCCGTGGAGACACCATGCCGCAGCAGTTGGAGACGATGAACTCCATGGCGAACGGGGTGAGGACCACGAGCAGAAAGACATATTTGGTAAAACCGTTGATGATGCAGCGGTCCCTGAGTATGGGTTTGCCTATCAGGATGAATAGTGTGAGCAGCCAGTAAAGCACGCCTATGACACCGATGATGTCGATAATAGTTTTCATGTGTTCAGGACGGTATTCAGTAATAATGCAAAAATACTTAAATTTTTAACAGAAGCCGCATCCTGAGTGATAAAGTGTCACCGGAACAGGGCTCCTGTCCTTTGGTGTTTTATAATCTATGGACGCATAATGCTGATGGTCAGTAGGTTGTGCTCTAAGCCTGTGCTCTCCGTCTCTCAACTGAACTGCATACGTCTGAAGAGCAGATAGGATACTGTCCAGATAATTGCTGGAAGTGCGTAGGAGTAGATCAGAAAGACCGGGCCGTTCAGTATGCTTTCTGTCCTGAAAATGCTTAGGAAGATGCCGTGGACGGCAAGTACGGCAAGCAGGGTAAGGGAAAGCTTGTGCCTGCGGAAGAAGATGTTGCCCAGAATGAATACTGACTGGTACAGGCATATCTTTCCGAAATCTGACCAGAAGGAGCAGAAGTCCGTCCCTCCTGAGTCCCAGATCATGCCGCTGAATCCGTTTCCCCCCGATACGAGGACGAGGCCGCAGTCCAGGATGTAGGCAGCTGTGTAGAATCCGAAAGGCAGTATTATGGCTGAAACGAGCATCATCGTGCCGAATTTTATCCAGGGAGGCAGCGGAAGCATCGCGTATATGCCGCCTTCAGACGGGTCGTTGATAAAGCCGTATACGGAAGACGGAACGCAGAAAGAGAATACCAGCGCGGCCATATAAACGACCGGACCCCTGTCCGGAGGCCCTGCCTGGGCCCCTGTCAGAAGCATCACGATCCAGTAGACCGTGTACAGCCCTGCTGTCGCGGCTGCCGACGGCCACACTCTCCGTATGCCTTTTCCTGTATCGGCGAGAATCAGCCGCAGGGTTTTATGGAGCAGGGAAGCCGGGCTATTCATCGCGCACCTCCTTTTCCCGGAGGATGTCACTCCTTAGGTACTCCAGGACTTTCCTGCCTCCGGATATGCAGGCATTGAACAGTACCTCCAGGTCCACTCCGCTTCCTGAACGGTAAGATTCCGTTTCCGCTGCCTGGTCCGATATGAAGTGATGCGCTTTGTCTTCGGCCCAAAGTTCTGGCGGCTCAGTGCGTGAGACCGCGCCCGGCATGATGTTGACAGCTCCAGCCGCAGTCCGCTCGCTGTACAGTGCTCCTGTCTCAGGTGTCCCGGTCCTGGTAAAATGCACTCTGGCGGCGATTTCTTCCAGGGATGCGTTGAGCAGCAGCCGTCCGGAATCGATGACGGTTACATGATCTGTTATCTCATCTACTTCCCTGACCTGGTGCGTGGAAAGCACGATGGTCCTGTCAGGCCTTCTGTGTCCGGCCAACATGCGTCTCAGGCACAGTCTGGAAGGAATATCGAGTCCGTTGCCGGGTTCGTCAAGGAGCAACAGACGTGTGTTGAGCGACAGAGCGAAGGCTATCAGTGCCTTTTTTTTCTGTCCGGCGGACAGCTTGCGGAACGAATCGCCTGGGTTTACATCGAATGCTTCCAGGTATCCGCGCAGAGCCCCGCTGTCATAGTGGGAATAGAATACACCGTAGCTGTCGGCGAATTTCACGACCGGCATGTCCGGAGCATTGAAGCTTTCCGGCACGAAACAAACTTCGTCCAGGAACTCCGTCCTGCGTTCAAACGGTGTCATGCCGTTTACCGATATCCGTCCGCCAGTGCATTTGAGAAGTCCGGCCATCAGGCGCATCAGGGTGGTCTTGCCTGCCCCGTTCCTGCCCAGAAGCCCGTAGACTGCTCCGTCATTCAGCTTGAGGCTCAGGCCGTCGTAGATACGTCGTCCCCTATAGCTGAACATAAGTTCATCTATCTGTATCATAAGCATATAATTAAAATGTTCAGTGCTGCCGGCTGCCGTGGGACGTTACGGTTGCCTTTTCTTCACTCTGCAAATATGAGACAATAATCCGGCATATCAAAATTAAGATAGAAAGTTTTGATAAAATTGGAAATTCAGACGATATCCGGCTTTGCCGCATATCCTGTTGCGCCTCGGCAATGCAAAATTGAATAAATTCATTTGCATTGCTCTTTTGGTTTCTGGGTATATTCGGCTTTGCCGCATATCCTGTTGCGCCTCGGCAATGCAAAATTGAATAAATTCATTTGCATTGCTCTTTTGGTTTCTGGGTATATTCGGCTTTGCCGCATATCCTGTTGCGCCTCGGCAATGCAAAATTGAATAAATTCATTTGCATTGCTCTCGGCTTCTGCGTATATTTGCAGCCCGAATTGAAAAGGAGAGATGCCGGAGTGGTCGAACGGGGCAGTCTCGAAAACTGTTGAACTCCTTGTGGGTTCCGGGGGTTCGAATCCCCCTCTCTCCGCAAAATCCCCGTAATATTCTAAATATCATCGATTTCTCAGCCCGATTCCTCAGTTTCAATTCGCCCGGCATCTTCACGTTGCTTTTTAGTTGTATTGTAACAGCTTTATTTACATGGTATTGTATTTTGCGTAAAAAGTTAAGTGACGGCACAAAGGCACATTCTGAGAGGAATCTGCCCCACTTAAAATTTTGGCTGATAGATAAAGTGTTTATATTCAAGCATATGCAACTCAACTAAAAATTAACATGAAGATTGTAGGGTATATTTGCGGATAATCATTTTTATAATAAAATGGAATGTTTAGTTTTGTAAAAATAACGATGGAGTCAATGCTATGGCGATACGGATTAATACAAGGGTGACAGACGGGAACCTAAAAGGGCTTAGTCATTGGTGGGGTGCCCCGGATTTGCCTGAGGGTATGGCTTACCCCTGTATCAATGTCAAGGATGAGGACGGCGGCACTTATCCCGAGCCGCTGACGTTCGTGTGTCAGATACGGTGTGCTGATATTGCGGAGCTGGATCCGGAGGGACTGCTGCCGCATCGCGGTATGCTTTACTTTTTTGCACCGATAGACTATTTTCTGGGGGATGACGGCTCGCCGCTGGATTATCACGATTCACCGGCGGTGCTTTATACGGAGCAGGAAGACGGGCTGCGGCCTTATGAGCTGTGCTGGGAGGGTACGGACGAGAGTGTATTCCGGCCTGCCGAGGAAATGCTTTTCACTAAGACTGAATCTCCGCGCGGCGACGGTCACATCCTGCTGGGCGAGCCGTATCAGGACGAGATCCGCCAGGCTCATCCGGGCTGCCTGTCCCTGCTGCAGATAGACGAGGACGACCGCTGGGGGCTGCGCTTCTACGACTGCGGCATGTACTATTTTCTCGTCGTACCCGGCGACCTCAAGGCCCGCAGATGGCACCGCGTCGGAGGCGATATGTTTTTCTATTAGAAATGATTCTTAATGAAAACCCCGGGCGGGAAGATTCCTGTCCGGGGTTTCGTGTGTATACTGTCGACTATTAAAGTCCGTAGCGGGACTATGAGCCGAAGTTGTCGAAGAGGATGTTCTCGGGAGGTACTCCGAGGCTGTCCAGCATCTTGAGGACGGACTGGGTCATCATCGGAGGTCCGCACATCAGGTAGAGACAGTCCTCTGGTGCCTCGTGATTCTTGAGGTAGGTCTCGTAGAGGACGTTGTGCACGAATCCGACTTTGTATGCCACTCCGGCTGCATCGGCCTCGGGATCCTGACGGTCGAGGGCCAGGTGGAACTTGAAGTTGGGGAACTCGCGCTCTATCTCGTGGAAGTCCTCGAGGTAGAAGGCCTCCTTCAGGCTGCGGGCACCGTAGAAGAAGTTGACCTTGCGGGCTGTCTTCTCGGTCTTGAACAGATGCATGATGTGGCTTCTCATGGGAGCCATGCCGGCACCGCCGCCGATGAAGATGAACTCCTGGTCTGCGGGAGCGTTGTCCGGGATGAAGAACTCTCCGTAAGGGCCCGAGATGATCACCTTGTCACCCGGCTTGCGGGAGAAGATGTAGGACGAGCTGATTCCGGGAGGCACGTTCATGAAGCCGCCCTTGGCCTTGTCGAAAGGAGGCGTGGCGATACGGACGTTGAGCATGATGATGTCGCCCTCTGCAGGGTGGTTGGCCATGGAGTAGGCCTTGAAGGTAGGCTCGGAGTTGTGGGCGTGCAGCTTGAACACTCCCATCTTCTCCCAGTCGGTCCTGTAAGGCTCCTCGATGTCCATATCCTTGTAGTCGATGTCGTATTTGGGGATATCGATCTGGATGTAGCCGCCGGAACGGAAGTTGAGATGCTCGCCTGCGGGGAGCTTCACTACAAACTCCTTGATGAATGTGGCCACGTTCTTGTTGCTTACCACCTCGCACTCGAGTTTCTTGATTCCGAGGATGCTCTGGGGAACGAGAATCTTGAGGTCCTCGCGCACCTTGACCTGGCATCCGAGTCTCCAGTTGTTCTGCTGCTGCTTGCGGGTGAAGAATCCCACCTCGGTGGGCAGGATGCTGCCGCCGCCGGAGAGCACCTGGCATTTGCACATGCCGCAGCTTCCGCCGCCTCCGCAGGCAGAGGGCAGGAAGATTTTCTCGTTGGAGAGGGTAGCCAGCAGGGACGAGCCGGGATTGACATCGAGGACTCTCTCCCCGTTGTTGATGTCGATCTTGACGTTGCCCTGAGGGGTCAGCTTGGCCTTGGCCACCAGCAGAAGGGCGACCAGGATGAGTGTCACTATGAGGAATGTGACGATTGAAAGTATAAGTATTGTAGTCAATGACATAGTCGTGTCCTCCTATAATTGAATACCCATGAAGCTCATGAATGCCAGGCCCATGAGACCGGTGATGATGAATGATATACCGAGACCCTTGAGAGGCTTGGGCACGTTGGAATAGGCGAGTTTCTCGCGGATGGCGGCGATGGTCACGATGGCCAGGAACCAGCCGATGCCGGAACCGAGGGCGTATACCGTGGCATAGCCGAGGTTGGCGAAATCCCTCTCCTGCATGAAGAGCGATGCTCCCATCACGGCGCAGTTCACAGCGATAAGGGGCAGGAAGATACCGAGCGAGGAGTAGAGCGAGGGGGAGAATTTCTCCACGATCATCTCGACGAGCTGGGTAACTGCCGCGATAACGGCTATGAAGATGATGAAACTCAGGAAGCTCAGGTCCAGATTGGCGAATGCCGGGCTGATCCAGTCCATTGCTCCGGGGGTGAGGAAGAACTTATTGAGGAGGTAGTTGATGGGCAGGGTCACGAGGATAACGAAGATCACGGCGATACCCAGACCGAAGGCTGTCTTGACGTTCTTCGATACAGCCAGGAACGAACACATCCCCAAGAAGTATGCGAAAACCATGTTGTCGATGAAAATCGACTTGACGAATAGATTTAAATATTCCATAGCGGTGTGTCGTTATTATTTTTCTTCAATGAGTTCTTTCTGGTAGCTTCTCTGTATCCAGATGAACAGGCCGACGAGAATCAGTGCCATGGGAGGCATGATGATCAGGCCGTTGTTCATGTATCCGGCTGCGTACCAGCTGTCAGGGATGATCTGATGTCCGAAGAGACAGCCGGAGCCGAGCAGCTCGCGGAAGAAGGCCAGCACGACGAGTATCATACCGTAGCCTAGACCGTTGGCGATACCGTCAACGAATGAGGGCCAGGGCTTGTTGCCGAGGGCGAATGCCTCGATACGTCCCATGACGATACAGTTGGTGATGATAAGGCCGACGTATACGGAGAGCTGCTTGCTGACCTCGTAGGCGAAGGCCTTGAGGAACTGGTCGATGAGAATCACGAACAGGGATACGAGCACCAGCTGTACGATGATACGGATACGGTTGGGAATCGTATTCCTGAGAAGTGACGCGAACAAGCTTGAGAATCCGGTTACGAGGGTAACCGAGAGAGCCATTACGCAGGCAGGCTCAAGCTTTACGGTAACTGCCAGCGAAGAGCAGATACCCAAGACTAAGACCGTTACCGGGTTGGCCTTGAAAAACGGGTTTTTATAGATTTCCTTCTTCATGATTGTCCACAGTATTGGTTGTTGAATCTGCGGCTGCCTGAGCCTGTGCTTTGGCGGCCAGTTGTTTTTCAAAATAGGGTTCATAATCCACAAGCCACTGCCTGATGGCGTTCTCCAGTGCGCGGCTGGTGATTGTTCCGCCGGAGATGGCATCCACTCCGTGCATGTCGCCTTCAGGAGCTCCGCCTTTTATGACGGAGATCGAGACTACGTTGTCTCCTTCAAAGATGGTCTTGCCGGCGAACTGGTTGCTGAAGTGCGGTGTGGCTATCTCGGCTCCCAGACCCGGAGTCTCGCCCTTGTGGAGGAATGTGGCTCCGTATACGGTGTTGTAGTCGTCCTTAAGGGAGACGTAGCCCCAGATAGGACCCCACAGACCTGCTCCGTAGATAGGGAAGATCTCGACTCTGCTGCCGTCGTCCAGAGTGCAGACGAATACGGGCAGGGTGAGTTTTGATACATCGGGATTGGCCTGCTTCATGATGTCGTACTGGGATTTCAGACCGGATGCGAGAGCCATCGGAAATGCGTTCCCCTCTACCTTCTCACCTTTGATATTCACAAGGTAGGAGTCGGTGATGTATTTGTTGTACTCTGCTTCGATGTAGCTGTTCTTGTCCTTTGCCTGATCGGCTTCCTGAGCCAGATTGACTGAATACAGGATGCTCTGACGGGTCTCTGTGGCCACGTTGGCGTTCTGCCTGTCACTCAGGGATACGGACACGAAAGCCAGAACAGCTGCCACTACCACCACAAGTATGATGGAGTAGATGACGGTATATGTGTTACTGTTGGTATTCATAGTGCTGTATCTTATTGATTGATTTGTGCCCTTTTGAGACGGTTCTTGATGTTCCTCTGCACTACGCAGTAGTCAATCAGCGGAGCGAAGGTGTTCATAAGCAGAATCGAGAGCATCATTCCCTCGGGATATCCGGGGTTGAACACCCTGAGGATGATGGTGAATGCTCCGATCAGGAAACCGTAGATCCACTTGCCGGTCTCAGTCTGAGCCGAGGTGACGGGGTCGGTGGCCATGAATACGGCTCCGAAGGCGAATCCGCCCATGATCAGGTGCTCCCATGCGGGCATAGCCAGGTAGGAAGTGGGATCAGGCGCGATGGCGTTGCAGAGATAACCCATTGCAAGACCGCCGACAACGGTGGACAGCATGATCTTCCAGCTGGCGACGCCGGTGAAGATCAGTATCGCAGCACCGATAAGTATGGCAATAGTGGAGGTCTCGCCGGGACATCCGGGCATCAGGCCGATGAACATGTTGAGGATGCTGTCGCTGCCGTTTGCCATTGTGGGGAAGTTGCCTACAGCTGCCTCTGCAAGAGGAGTCGCACCGGAATATCCGTCCACTCCTGCAACCCAGACTTTGTCGCCTGACATGTGGGAAGGATATGCAAAGAACAGAAATGCTCTTGCAATCAGTGCGGGGTTCCATATATTCATGCCGGTGCCTCCGAATACTTCCTTGCCGAGGATGACAGCGAAAGCCACTGCGAGGGCCAGGATCCAAAGGGGAATGTTGATGGGGACGATCAGCGGGATAATCATACCTGTGACCAGGTAGCCCTCGTTGACCTCATGTCCGCGTATCTGTGCAGATGCGAACTCTATGCCCAGACCTACGATGTAGGATACCAGGTAGAGGGGAAGTATCTTGAGGAAACCGTACCATACCATCTGCCAGAAGCCCATATCCGTGCCTGCGGCGAGGTTGTGCTGGTAGCCGATGTTATAGATACCGAAGAGGAGGGTGGGGATCAGTGCGACCACCACGATGATCATGACTCTCTTGAGGTCGTTGCAGTCCCTGACGTGCGAGCCCCGTCTGGTGACGGTATTGGGCACTCTCAGGAATGACTGGAAAGCCTCGATGGTGGAGTCGAATATTGAGCCTTTTTTCTCTTTCTTTTCCATATTGCTATGCCATTTCTTTAATCATGATGTCAATGCCCTTGGACACGATAGCCTGGATGTCTATCTTGGAAGGGTCTATGTACTCGCAGAGCGCGAAGTCCTCCTCGACTACCTCATAGATGCCGAGCTGCTCCATCTTGTCGATGTCCTCGGCCAGGATGGCCTTGAGCAGATACACGGGATAGATGTTCATCGGGAACACCTTGGCGTACTTGTTGGTCATTACGAATGCTCTTACGCCGCCGTTGAGGTTGGAGTCCATCTTGTACTTCTTCCTGGGGGTAAGCCATGAGAAATAGGTGGATGCGAAGCTGTACTTCTTGGGCCTGAATATCTTGGCCCATCCGAATGTCTCGTAGTAGTTGCCTTCGGTAATCAGGGACACGCAGTCGTCGTAGAATCCCAGGTAGCCGTCCTTGCCTACGTTTGTGCCGGTGAGGATGTTGCCGCTGATGAAGCGCACTTCGCAGCCTTTCTGGAGTTGCTCGACATTGTCGTTGGTCATGTCGGCGATGCCGCTCATGCACATGCCGCTGATGCATTTCACATAGCCGGGAGTGCTTACGCGGGGACCTCCAACTGCGACGGTCTTGCGCATGTCCACCTTGCCGGTGGCGAAGAAGCGGCCGATGATGGCCAGCATCTGGAGATTGACAGTCCAGACCATATCACCCTTGTTTATAGGGCAGACGTGGTTGATCTGTACGCCCACATTGCCGGCGGGATGAGGCCCGTCAAAAATGTGGAACTCCACTCCGCTCAGTTTGTGGAACGGCGTGCTGGCGTGAGTCTTCGCATTCAGACCGAAGTGAATCTTGGAAACCACTTTGGAAAGAGTGCTGATGGCAGTCTGAATGTTCTCCACCTCATCCTTGAGGATGTAATCGTAGTCCGCAGCCAGGGGGGCCGAGTCGAATCCGGAGATGTAGAGTGCCTTGGGGCGTACTTCCGGATTGGGAATGATACCGTAGGGACGCTGCTTGATGCAGGGCCACAGTCCGCTTTCGAGGAGGGCGCTGATCACCTGCTCCGCAGTGATGGCCTCGGGCTTGGGAAGATCGAACATGGCGTATTCCGTTTCCGGATCAGCCTTGACTCTGACCTCGAGAAGCTTTCTCTTCTCACCTCGGATAATTCCGCAGACAGTTCCGCTCACCGGGGAGGTGAACCTGACTTCAGGTCTCTTCTTATCGAAGAAAAGGACGGATCCGGCCTTTACGGCGTCACCTTCCTTTACTGCGAGCTTTGGAATAAGGCATCTGAAATCGGTGGGCTTCACAGCCACTGTCTCCGAAACTATACTCTTGAGGATACGGGTCTCGGGCACACCCTCTACAGGTATGTCCAGCCCTTGTTTCAATTTTATATAGTCAACCATATCCTTTTTATATAAAACAAAAATTTGGGTGCAAAGATAGATAAAACTTTCGTAGATTTGCGTCTCCAATTTAAAAAGAATGTGAAATGAATTTGTCGGGATTGAACAGTGTTCAGCAAGAGGCAGTTAGGTGTGTTGACGGGGCATCGATGATTATCGCCGGAGCCGGTTCCGGAAAAACACGCGTCCTGACCTGGAAGATAGCTGCGGTCATAGAAAGCGGAGTGGAGCCTTCCTCCATCATGGCCCTGACCTTTACCAACAAGGCGGCCAAGGAGATGAAGGAGCGTGTCGCGGCCATAGTCGGCAGGGACAAGGCCCGTCGTCTGTGGATGGGGACATTCCATTCCATATTCGCACGCATATTGAGGGATAATGCCGAACTCCTCGGATATCCGAAGGCTTTCACCATCTACGATGCCTCCGATGCCAGGAACGCCATAAAGACCTGTATCAAGGAACTTCAGCTGGATGACAAGATATACAAGCCGGGAGAGGTGCTTTCCCGCATATCCACTGCCAAGAACTATCTGGTGACGGCATCGGATTATATGAACAATCATGAGGCGATCCGCAAGGATACCCAGATGCGCAAGGGCCGGATATGCGATGTCTATAAGCTCTATGCGGAGAAATGCAAGGCTGAGGGTGTCATGGATTTTGACGATATCCTTCTGTATACAAACATTCTGCTCAATAAGCATCCGGAGGTTAAGGAAAGTCTCAGAAATGTCATTTCCCATATTCTGGTGGACGAGTATCAGGACACCAATATGGCCCAGTACCGGATAGTCAATATGCTTGCCGGAAAGCGGCGCAACATAACAGTCGTCGGAGATGACTCCCAGAGCATATATGCGTTCAGAGGGGCCCGTATTCAGAATATTCTCAATTTCAAGAAAGATTATCCGGAGGCTAGGGAGTTCCGTCTGGAGCAGAACTACCGCTCCACGCAGACCATAGTCAACGCGGCCAATTCGGTTATCGCACACAATACCAATCGTCTGAAAAAGGAGTGTTTCTCAGAGGGTGACAAAGGAGAGAAGATAGAGCTGATACGGGCATACGACGACAGGGAGGAGGCGGCATCCATAGTCTCGTCCATAACGAGGCGGATCTATTCCACAAAAGCCTCGTATGATTCTTTTGCGATACTCTACCGTGTCAATTCCCAGTCCAGGGTGCTGGAGGAGGCCCTGCGCAAGAAGAATATACCTTATATAATATATGCCGGCCATTCGTTCTATGAGCGCAAGGAGGTAAAGGATATGCTTGCCTACCTGAGGCTGGTGCTCAATCACAGTGACAACGAGGCTTTTCGCCGGATAGTCAATCTGCCGGCAAGGGGCATAGGCCAGACTTCGATGGCCAGGCTGTCAGAGGCAGCGTCAGCTTCCGGGGTATCGTTGTGGGAGATGTGCTCGAGTCCGGAGCTGGGCCGCTGGGACATCAAGGAGGCGGCTGCCGCCAAGCTGCGGATGTTCGCTGATATGATAGACAGCTTCAGGGCCCGCGTATGGACTGATGATGCATATACTCTGGCGGTGGCTGTCGCCGAGGGATCCGGATTACTTCCGTCGCTGAGAGCCGACATGTCGGTGGAGGGTATGTCAGCCCTGGGCAATGTTACGGAACTGCTCAACGGAGTTCAGGAATTTGTGACCAATGAGGTCGAAGCGGCGGAGCAGATGGGAGAGTACGGCAAGATTCCGACTCTGGAGGCATACATGGAGAATGTGGCCCTGCTTACCGATGCAGACAAGGCTGAGGACGAGGATGAGAACAACCGGGTGAAGCTGATGACAGTTCATGCATCAAAAGGTCTGGAGTTCCCGTATGTGTATATCGCCGGGATGGAGGAGAATCTGTTTCCGTCATCCATGTCCTCTACAGCTGAGAATGTGGAAGAGGAAAGGCGGCTCTTCTATGTGGCTCTGACACGGGCAGAGAAGGCCGTGACACTCTCGTATGCGGGCAGCCGCTTTCTGAACGGCAAGACCACGGCCTGCCGTCCGAGCCGCTTTCTGAAAGAAATAGATTCAAGGTATATTGACGGAACTGTTGAGGATTTCTCGTCCGTTGGCGGAGATGACTATGAGAATGACAGTTATGGTTGGGGAGGCCTGCGGCAGCGCAGGGTGGTGCCCCAGGCGCAGGTTCTTCCGTCAGTTGCCGACAAACCGGATATGTCGCGCTTTAAGCCGGTGGAAAAGGCCAGGCCGTTATCAGGCCAGGTTGCGGATAAAGTAGCTGTTGGAGACAAGGTGCGGCATGACAGATTCGGCATCGGTGTGGTTATGTCTGTGTCAGGTACGGTGCCGGATGTCAAGGCTGTTGTCAGATTTGATACGGCTGGAGAGAAGACATTGCTGCTGAAGTTCGCCAGATTGCAGAAAATATAACTTTTTTTAATGTTTTTTGCGATTTTTGCCCCCTATGGCATAGATGTTGTAGTATCACCGTTTGAAGTTTTTCATAGTTTAAGTTTAGGTTAAGTAGCTAGGCTGTGTACGATCTGAAGTACGCGGCCTAGTGAATTTTTAGGGGGTCGTGTAATACGGGCCAGACCTGTCGGATGTCACAAAACCGCAGGGTGCTCATTAATCTTCAAACTTTGGTAAATCTGAAAATTGATGGGAAAAATGGAAAAAGTTGTAAAAATCTCCAGACGGGAGCATATCAGGACGATACTGAGCATATTGTCGATACTCTCGCTGCTGCTCGTGGCACTGGTGTTGATGTGAGCGTAATGCCGTCCCGGTCGTCCTATAGCAGTTCGATGTTGCTGCGGTCCTTAATGTCCTTCATCGCATTGCGTGTGTCGAAGACAGCTTTTGAGTATTTCTGTACAAGCGCATAGTCTACATTGCTGTGTGCTGTTGTGATTACAGTGATGTCGGCGGACCTGAGAAGTTCTTCTGTAAGTGCCTTCTCTCCCTTGTAGGTCGTTCCGTTGTCAATATATTCCGGGACATAAGGATCGAAGAATATGACCTCGGCTCCTTTCTTGCGCAATACATTGATAACCCTTATCGCAGGACTTTCACGGCAGTCATCAATGTCGGCTTTATATGCTGCGCCGAGGACCAGCACTCTTGAGCCTTTCAGTGATTTTGAAAATTCATTCAATATATTCGCCACTCTCTGGACGCAGTATTCCGGCATCCGGTCGTTTATCATCATCGAGGTCTCGATCATGGATGTGTGGAAAGCATATTCCCTTACTTTCCAGCTGAGATAATAGGGGTCCAGCGGAATGCAGTGCCCGCCCAGTCCCGGGCCAGGGTAAAAGGCCTGGAAGCCGTATGGTTTGGTCCTGGCAGCCTCAATAACCTCCCAGATGTTGATTTTCATGCGGTCGCACAGCATCGCCATCTCGTTGATGAGGCCGATGTTGATGTTCCTGTATGTGTTCTCCAGAATTTTCTCCATCTCTGCGATGGCAGGAGATGAGACTGTGTGTACTCCGCCTTCCAGAAAACTCTCATACATGGCCTTTATGACTTCTTCCGCATCCTTGCCTATCGCTCCGACCACTTTGGGCGTGTTGCCGGTGTTGTAGTGCTTGTTGCCCGGATCAACTCTCTCGGGAGAGAATGCCAGATAGAAGTCCTTTCCGCATACCAGGCCGGAGCCTTTTTCCAGAATGGGCCTGACAATATCAGAAGTGGTGCCGGGGAACGTCGTGGACTCCAGCACCACCATTGTGTCTTTTTTCAGAAATTCGGCTATCTGTATGGATGAATGTTCGATGTATGATAGATCAGGCTGTTGGTGGGTGTCCAGCGGTGTCGGTACGCAGATGGCTATGAAGTCCATCCCGGATATGAGACTGAAATCAGAGGTTGCGCTGAGCATGCCTTTGTCTGTCAGGCTCCTGAGAGTGCTTTGATCTACGTCCGCGATGTAGCTGTCACCGCTGTTGATTCTGCTGATCTTGTCTTCCAGCAGATCGAATCCCACTGTGCGGAAGCCCGCTCCGGCTATTTCCACTGCCAGGGGAAGACCCACATATCCCATACCGACGACTCCTGCAGTAATGCTTCTTTCGGAGATTTTCTTCAAAAGCTGATCTTTCATTGTCTGTCAAACATTAAAACCGGACAAAGATACGGCTTTTTATTTCAATATGTCATTCGAGCTTGAATTCCTTGATGTTTTTCACTCCTGGGCATCCGAAGTAGTTCTCTATATCGCCTTTGACGTACAGTTTTCTGCCGATATAGTCAGGGTGGTCCACCAGATTGACAGCTTCTCTTATGTCTCCTGACGAAGGCAATTCGACAGCGGCACATTCAGCTCTTTCCGAAACGGCAGTCCTGTCGGCTATGGCAAGATGGGAGTTCTTTGAAAACGGAGGCTCCAGGTTGATGTTGGAGGTCGTGACATCTCCTCCGACTATGTAGCCAGCCACCCATACTTCCTTTGCGCCCAGATTCATGATGAGGTCGGCGACGGCCAGGGCTTTTTCTGCAGTGGATCCGTCATTGCCGCTGCCCAGGGTGAAGTCCTCGTATAGCCAGTTGCGGCTCGTGTCCACTGCAACGGAGAATCCTCCGCTGTTTTCTCCCGAGGCAGACAGCTTGATGGTCAGGATGTCGGCGGCATCAAGCTGTCTGGACAGAATGGTCATCTCGTCGTTTCCGTCGGAGCAGATGACCTTGAGAATGCCGGGGAGAAAATAGGCGATCCGTTTTTCGGTATAAGTGTAGGGGAGCGAGTGCTCACCGGATCTGATGAATATGTCCGATGAGAAGAACCGGTCCCGGAACGAATCCTCGAATTCCAGTCTCATGCCGCAATTGAGCTGTGTGCATCCGAATTTCACGGCAAGGACCTCCCCCGATGCGACCACGACGGTCCTGGTGTCCCCGAATTGCGGTGAGGAGAATGCCGGTCCGTCGAATTCCATAGAGTAAAGGGCTACATCGTAACTGCCTGACTGTACCGGTATCGGATCAGGCCGGTCCCCGTAGGGACCTTTGTATACCTGCCCCCCGTCGGAGCCGGTGATTGAGAGTATGAAATCATTGGTGTCCGGCAGGACGATGTCGTTCCCTGAGGAACTCAGCTTTTCGGTGAGCCGGCTGATAGAGTAGCTGCTGTAATCTGAAGACAGGGCAAAAGAAATATATGCGTCTCCCTTCAGTCCGTCCTTGTTGCAGGCAGTCGCCAGGACTGCGGCAATGAGGAGGACGGTCCCCTTCAACATTCTAATATTCATATAATTTCTTTTATGAGTTAAAACTGTGGGCAAATATAGTCATTGGAGCGGCCTTTAATTGTAAAAGAAAAAAACGTGTAAGTTTATTTTTGTTTTTAAATTTGTAACGACAACACTAACCTATTAAATTATGTATCGCGTAACAACTCATCCCGTTCTTCCGGTGCCTGCGGAAGATCCTGTATCATTTAAGTTTGAGGGTAAAACAATAACAGGGCAGAGGGGGCAGACCATCGCCGCCGCCCTGCACCAGGCCGGCTGTCCTGTACACAGTCTCAGTCTCGACCACCGCAAGAGGACCATGGAGTGCGGTATCGGTAAGTGCGGAGCCTGCGAGATGCTCGTGGACGGCAAGATCCGCCGTATCTGCATAACCAAGGTGGACGGTGTCCGGGAGGTCGCCAGGCTCAGCTCCGACAGCGGCTTCAAGGGTGTTCTGGTCACAGAGAAGGACGGCGTGGAGGAGGAAAAGGAGGTCTACAGGACTACCGTGGCCATTATCGGTGCCGGACCGGCCGGTCTGGCAGTCCGCGAGGAGCTGCTGAAAGAGGGCGTGGACTGTCTGGTAATCGACAGCAACAGCGAGATCGGCGGTCAGTTCCTGATGCAGACCCACCAGTTCTTCTTCTTCGAGAAGGAGAAGCGTTTCGGAGGGATGAGGGGATTCGATATAGCCAGAACTCTGGCCGGGGACTCTCACGAAGGCATCATGCTGGACTCTGTGGTCTGGGATATCCTTGAGGGCAAGAGGCTGGCGGTCAAGAATATCGCTACCGACAAGGTATTCTATGTGGATACCGACGAACTGGTCATCGCTACCGGTGCCGTGCCCTTCATGCCGGCCTTCAAGAACGACGATGTGCCCGGAGTCTACACCGCCGCCGTGGTCCAGAGGATGATGAACACCCAGTTTACGCTCTTGGGCAAGAACATCCTTACGGTCGGAGCCGGCAACATCGGCTACCTGACCTCCTATCAGGCCATGCAGGCCGGGGCCAATGTCAGAATGATCATAGAGGGTATGCCCCGCGAGGGAGGCTTCCCCGTGCAGGCCAACAGGGTGCGCCGTCTAGGCATCCCGATTCTGACCTCCCACGTGCTGGTGGAGGCTGTGCCCAACGCCGACCATACCGGCATTACCGGAGCCATCATCGCCGAGTGCGAGAACTTCAAGCCCATTCCCGGTACAGAAAGGCTCATCGACGGTATCGACTGCATCAACATCTGTACTGGTCTGATGCCTGACAACCAACTCTTTGTCAAGGGCAATGCCGTCTTCGGCCGCAGCTGCCACGGAGTCGGCGACTCCGTCCGTATCGGTGAGGGCACCTCAGCCGTCCTTCGAGGAAGGCAGTGCGCGTATGAGATCCTCCAGAACCTCGGCCGCCGCTTCAATTATGACAGCTACCTTCAGGTCTCGAAGGAATACATTGACTCCCAGCAGCATCCCGTGAGGATCCTCCAGGAGCCCGCGATGCCCTCCGCAGAGAGAGCCGCTGCCGCTCCATTTGTAATCATGGACTGCCTCTACGGATTTGCCTGCAACCCGTGTTCATTTGCCTGCAAGAGCGGAGCCATTACCAAGAGTTCCACATCCACTACTCCAAAGATAGACTACGACAAGTGTATCGGCTGTATGCAGTGCGTGTATCAGTGCCCCGGTCTGGCTATTTTCGGCTATGATCCCCGTGCCGGCAAGCTCTTCCTGCCTATCGAGTACGAGGCTCAGGAGGGTTCCGGGGTATTCTTAGTGGACGACAACGGCAGGAAGGTCGGAGAGGGCGTCATCGAGAAGATCATGCTCAAGCCCAATAAGACCAATGTGGCCCGCGTCAAGGTGGCTCAGCTCTATGACGGCGGCGTGCTGACCGATGCCCGCGGCTTCATCGTCAAGGAACGCTATCCCGCTCCGGTGGAGATGAAACCGGCTCCCTCGGTGGACGGCAAGACCTATATCTGCCACTGCGAGGACCTTACATTGGAGAGGATACTGGAGTTGATAGGCGACCGCAAGACTATATCGGCCGATGAGCTCAAGCACATCTCCCGTCTTGGCATGGGACCCTGCCGCGGCAAGCGATGTCTCCCGAGGGCCAAGTCCGCCCTGCGCCCCTACGGCATAGAGGTGACCGGCGATTTCACACCCCGTGCGCCTATGGCCAGTCTCGTGGAGCTGGGCAATGTCATCAACAAGTCCGGGGCTGAGAAGATTGTCCTGCCTTCCGGGGCTGTTGCCGACGGCGGCAAAGTGGGGGCTCTCGTCGCAGGAGGCGGTATGGCGGGCTCGGCGGTGTTCCGCTATCTGGCCGAGGCCGGTTTCGCCCCTGTGCTGGTCAATAAGGACCGCGGCAGCTCGTGGAGAAATATCGCCGGCGGACGTCCGGCATTCTCCCTGCCCGCCCTGGCCGACATCGCCAACCACAACCTCGAGATATTCCGTAACCTGCAGCAGCATGCGAATATAGACTTCCGCCTGATCCGCTATGTCAACTTTGCCCACGATGAGGCGACATACCGCTCTCTCGATGCCGCCCGCGCCTGGTCCAAGGCCTACATGGTGGATCCCAAGGACTTCCAGAAGGAGATATCGCCTTACATGCGTCCGGGTCTGGACATATACGTGGCCGCTCAGGTGACGGAGGACTGCTGGCAGGCCACTCCAGGCAAGACCATCAACGCCGTCCGCCTGATAGGACGCAGCCACGGCGGCCGGATTCTCGAGGAGACCGAGTTAGTGGATGTACGCAAGGTAGGCGGAGAATACGAGGTGCTGGTACGCGACAGTGCCCGCCGCTACACTAGGTTCCGCACGGAGATATTCGTCAATGCCCTCGGATACGGCGCGGAGAAATTCGCCCACATGCTCGGCATCGAGACCGGCCTGTATCCTGTCAAGCACCAGGCCTTCATCACCAAGCGTCTGCCGCTTTTAGGCAAGGAGGGTGCTCCTCTGGACATGCTCATCGACCGCCGTCATTACAAGGGCTTCTCGGCTGTCTACGGGCAGCAGCTCGCCGATACAGGCCAGATCATCGGCTGTGCCTCTCCTGCCACCGATCCCGCTGAAGCCGGCAAGGATCTCAGAATCAATACCCAGGCCTTCCTGGAGATAGCCTCCGAAGTCTTCTCCGAGTGGATTCCCGCTCTCAAGGAAGTCGGTATACAGGCCACCTGGGCAGGCTACTATGTGGAGCCCCGCTATATCGTCGATCCGGCTCTCGGCCTCTTCATCGGTATGCGCGGCCACGGCTTCATGCTCTCGCAGTACATCGGCAAGCTCTACGTGGAGGCCCTCCTCGGCCGTCCCGTGCCCGAGTACTTCAAGGACCTGGCCCTCAGCGGCACAGGCCTCAGCGAGCAGGCCTTCAAATAGCCTACCGCAGATATCATCCATTCAGGGCGCGGCACTTTTATGTCACGCCCTGTTTGCTTAAACGGAAAAATTAAGGAAAATGGAAAAGAATGCACTAATTACCGAAATGGAGGATGTGCGCCGGATGCTGAGGCCGAGGCGCGAGGATGCGCATAAGGGGGATTTCGGACATGCGCTGCTGGTGTGCGGCTCGCGAGGGATGGCGGGGGCGGCTGTGTTGGCCGCCATGGGGGTGCTGCGCTCCGGCTGCGGCCTGGTGACGGTGCATCTGCCGGAGTCCGAACGGACGGTGATTCACTGCACCTGCCCCTCTGCTATGGTGGACTGCGACCCTCAGGGGCATTTTTCCGCATTGCCTTCAAATATGGAGCGGTATACTGCGGTGGGATGCGGGTGCGGCCTCGGGCGGCATCCTGAGACGGAGGCCGCCCTCAGAAGCCTGCTGTGTACATGGCAGCGGCCGATGGTCCTGGATGCGGATGCTCTGAACATCATTGCCGCCGGGCCGGATTTGCTTGGACTCGTGCCGGAAGGCTCAATTCTCACGCCCCATCTCGGAGAACTCCACCGTCTGGTGGGCGAATGGGTCTCTGCGGAGGAAAGGTTGGCGAAAGCTACTGACCTTGCTGTCCGGACGCATAGCTGCGTGGTGGTCAAGGGGCCGCATTCGGCTGTAATCTCTCCGGAAGGACAGGCGGCATTCAACACCACCGGCAATTCAGGGATGGCGACCGGCGGCAGCGGAGATGTGCTGACCGGCCTGCTTACAGGGCTGCTGGCCTCTGGCTACGGGGCGTATGAGGCGGCCCGCATGGGAGTGTGGCTGCACGGCAGGGCGGGGGACATCGCCGCCTCCCGTTACGGGCAGAACGGCATGAACAGCCGCGACATCGCCGACTGCCTCGGAGAAGCTTTCCTGGCTGTTGAGTGAATGAGAAATTATTGCTAAATTCGGGGCGTGAAAATAAGAATCGACATATTCCGGCTGGCAGTGGCCGCTCTTGCGGCTGGCGTTATCGTCTACGGACTTTCCTGTTCTTCCGGCAACGGAAAGGCCACGCCGCTGCTTGAGACTGCGGACTCGCTGATGGCCTCGGATCCTCAGGCTGCCAGGCAGGTGCTTTCCTCTGTTGGAGACGGGAAGGATATCCGGATGAGCCGTGCCGAGAGGGCTTATTATCTGCTGCTTGTGGCTGAGGCCGATTATCTCTGCGGAGAGCCGATGATCAGAGATACGGCTGTGCATGAGACAGTCGAGTTCTTTCGGAGCGGAGCTCAGAAAAGGCTTTGCGCCCGTGCTCTGCTGATGCGGGCTGCGGTCCGGCAGGAAATGGCGGATACGCTGGCGGGGCTAGGGAACTGGTGGAATGCACTTCCGGCTTCTGATAGGGCGGGCGACGGTGAGTCGATGCGGCTGCTGCGCTCCGTCGTGGGCAGTATGTACAGTCTGATGCCGGATTGCGGTGCGGAGCAATATGCCGCTGCGCTGGACAGCCTTGAGCGGAGAGCCGGTGTGGAGGAGGCGGCTGAGGTATATCTGTCATTGGCCCGCGGACTATTCAGCTATGCTGCGGGACAGGCTGCTGACGATATCGCTCTCGGTATGAGGCTCGCCCGGGAGGAGGGAGACGGAAGGACTCTGACTCTCGGGGAGGAATTACTCGGGAAGCAGTCTGCTCTTATGAGCGGGACGTATGTCGAGGCCCATGCTGATGCTGAGGCTCTTCGGCTCGCCGGGCTGATACTTGAGAATGAGTCGCTGCGTCTGCAGTCGGCGGAGGCACGTCTGCAGGTGATGGCCCTTGTGCTTGTGCTGGCGGCAGTGCTTGCCGTGGTGCTGGCCGGGGCCGGGATTCTGTGGCTCAGGGTGCGGAGGCTCAGATTGGAGAATTGCGCTCTGAAAGCGTCTATCGAGACCTTTGAAGTGTCTCCGGAATCCGAGGGAGCGGAAGCTGGTGAGGGAATCCAGTCTGTTCTGCGCGATATGGTGGCACTCATCGGCGAGATGAACGAGGCCTGCGGCCGGGACGGTGACGGAAGTGTCCCTGCCGTTGACATCCGGAAGATGCTCGACCGCTATTTCCCCGAAGAAGAGGTGTATGACCGCATCCGGAGGATCTGCGACCTGCTGTATCCCGGGGTACTTGCCGCGATTGAGCGCGAACAGCCGTCCCTTACCCACAACGACCTCCTGCTCATTGCCCTGATGGCATGCGGCTTCCCCACCGGAGCTATCTGCGCCGTCCGTCGTCTCAACGTACATTCGCTCAATGTCCAGAAGACCCGTACTGCCCGGAAGATTGCCCGGGGCCTGCGCCTTTCCGATTTCGTCGCGCAGAATTTTCCTAGAAAGTAAATATTTTCAGGTCAGCATTGCAGTTTTCTTATACTTCATTTCTGCTGTTCGTCCGGCTGTAAGCGGTGTTGGCATTGATGCTGACAAAATGTAAGTCAGCATCAGTTGGTAATCAGAGAGTTGCGCGTGTCTTGCTAACTGCCAGGATATTTGGAGAGAGGCATTTTTCGGCTTATGTTTGCGGTATGAAGAATCTGGAAATTGCAATGAGACTGCTGCGGCGGCACGTGTCGCTGCGGATGGTCAATCTGGCGGGGCTGTCGGTGGTGCTCGCCTCGCTGCTTGTCTCTGTGAGCTACATCCGGCGGGAATTGAGCTGGGACAGGTACAATGGGAATGCAGACCGTATCGTCCGGCTGACTCTGGCCTCGGATGGGGAACAGGTGGACGGAAGGGTATGGGGCAATATGACGGACGACCCAATCCGCCAGATACCGGAGGTCAGGGCCATCGCCAAACTGCACGAGGTGTATCAGCCGGATCTGAAATATCAAGGCACTTACCTGACGGCTGAGGAAAAGGTATTCTATGTCAATAGGGATTTTCTCGGGACATTCGACCTGGAAATGGTGGAGGGCGGAACGGCCGCGGGTGCGCTGGAGGCTGCCGGTCAGGTGATAATCAGCGAGAGCCTGGCCCGGAAGCTGGCAGGGATGCAGGATATGGCGGGAGGCGTCTTGGGGACTGATCTGGAAATCGAAGGTGTTCCGATGCAGATTACCGGTATTTATAAGGATGTCCCTGCGACCTCGCACTGGAGAGGGGACGCGCTGATGCTCCTGCCCGAGGACATGAATACGTTCTGCTATACCTATCTGCTGCTTGAGGAGGGTAGTGACATAGCGGAGGTGGAGGAAATGATAACGGAACTGGTCCGCGGGATGACACCCGAGAATGCGGCTCCCCTCCGGGCCGGGCTCATGCCCCTGACGGACATCCATCTGCACAGCCACAACCTCCGGGAGCTGAGCGTCAACGGCAATATCGCCTATATCTGGCTGACCGTCGGGGCCAATGTCCTGCTGCTCGTGGTTGTTCTCTTCAATCTCTGGCTAAACGGCAGCCTTATTTTTTCCAGTAACAGACGGTTCTACCAGCTCCTGCGCCTGCACGGGGCTCCAGCTTCGGAGATACTGAAGGATGAGGCGCTGCAGGCCATGGTACTGGCGGTGGGTGCGATAGCCATCGGTCTGGCCCTGGCCGCTGTGGTGTTCGGATACGGAGTGGTTCCGGGCAGGATGGAGCTTCTGCCGACCGCTCTCACATCCTTGATATTCGCGGCGGTGACTGTATCTGTGGCCCTCGTGCCGGCTGTCAGGAACATGGCCCTGACCCGCTTCCTGAATACCGGACATGACAGCCGCCCTGTGCATTTTTCCTACGGCAATGTCCGCTGGATGCTGGCCGTGCAGTACTCGGTGGTGATTACCGTCCTGATTCTGGCGGTGGGTATCAGCCGGCAGATGAAGGTCATCGGGAGCGTGCAGACCGGAGGCGACGGGAGCGGGGTGCTGGTGATGAGCGGGCTGCCGGAGAGCGCCATGGGAAAATTTCCCCTGCTGCGGGAGCGTCTGGGCCGCAGTCCCCTGATCAAGGAGGTCACCACATCGTTTCAGTTGCCGGGCAATGCGATACGGGACCATGTCAGTGTGCGCCGGGGCGGCTCGACGGAGTGGGTGCAGGTGCCGGTGATGGTGGCCGGGGACGGATTCCTGTCATTTTACGACATACCGATAGTGGCGGGCGGAGACTTCTCACCGTTGGGATATGGTGTGGCGCAGGAGCAGGAGATGCTGCGGAATTTCTGGGCGACCGGCAGGCCTCTGACCGCAGCGAGGAGTATATTATCAACCGCAAGGCCATGACGGCATTGGGATTCAGTACGCCGGAGGAGGCGGTCGGACAGCCGCTGGAGATAAGGCAGGGCACGCTCGACTATATCAACAGCGGGGTGATAGCCGGTGTCTCGGAGGACTACAGCTACACCGGTGTGTTCGAGGAGAGTCTGCCGCTGATCATGCTGCACCGCAACCTTTTCCAGTTCTGTCTGATGGTGCGAATCGACACATCTGACCCGGACGGGGCCATGCGGGCCCTCAGCGCGGCGTGGGCGGAGGTCTTTCCCGACCGCCAGAGCGACTTCGTGCCTCTTAGCAGCATCTACAGGTCGCTGTACCGCAACGAGTTCAATGCCCGTAGCCTCGTACTGGTATTTACCCTCCTGTGCCTGATTATCGCTGACCTCGGCCTGATCATCTTCATGGCCTTCATCATCCGCCGCCGCACCAAGGAGATTGCCATCAGGAATGTTAACGGAGCCACAGCCGGCCTCATCGTCCGTATGCTCAACATCAACTTCATCAGGTATATAGCCATTGCATTCGCCGTGGCCGTCCCTGTCTCCTGGCTCGTCCTACACGGCTGGCTCCGGCGCTTCGCCTACAGGACGACCCTCGACTGGTGGATTTTCGCCGCTTCCGGAGCCGCCGTCCTGATCATCTCCCTGCTGTCCGTCTCGCTGCAGAGCTGGCGGGCTGCGACCATCAATCCTGTGCGGGGACTAAACAAATAAGAAATTAAAAAAAGATTGATATGAAACACTTTGCCAGTTATCTTGTTATTGTTTTTACTCTGTGTTTGTCCGTAAATGCCGTTCATGCTCAGAATCATTGGCAATGGCCGATAAAAGGAATGGAGGCCGGGAACTGAATTTTGGAGATCTTATCGTAGCTGCGTCCGAGGGTACCTATGTGCTGTGCCCTGCCGGCGGTGTAATACTTGATTTCGGAGTCGGATATCGCAAGTCGCTTCAGGAATCCGTCTCCTTTCATGCCGGTTCGGATAATTTCGACTCAATGCTCGGAGAGCTTGAGGATGCCGGAGAACTCAATAGTCTGCCCGTTCCGACCATATATGTGAGCGGAGATGTATTTATACGGCTTGATGACGGCAGGAAGATATTCATTTCAGGTCTTACCGGTGATATCCCGATGAAAACCGGAATGAGAGTCGAAGAAGGCGAGGTTATAGGCAAGGTAGGATATGCGTATTATAAGATAGACAGGCCGCACATTATATTGTCTGTCACCGGCAGTACGGGGCGGCCTGATGACCCTATGGAGCCGTTCGGAATCCCGACTACTTTCCTTGAACCCGAGGAGATGGCAACTCCGGAGTTTCTGACTGAGGAGCAGGCTGTGGAGGATATCTCGGTGCTGATGAACGCGTACCGGGAACTTTTTCCGTCCATGGATGAGATTGTGACCCCGGTGCAGTTTGAGACTTTCCGGTCCGAGGCTTTGGAAGCGGTCAGTGGAGGCATCAGCTATTCAGATCTTTACGATATCGTGTACAGTTCCATTACATCCAGACTCATGCATGATTCGCACATACGGATCCGGACACCGAATCCGAGGGTTGATGTTGCGGCTCAGAAGTATGTCCCGAACATCATTCACGGAATACTTGGCGATACCGTGTTTGTCCGTCATGCATCGGAACGGTACCGGGAGCATGTGGGCAAGCGGATCGTGTCCATAGACGGTATGCGGCCCGAAGAAATATGCCGCAGGAGCAGGGACATGGTCTCTGGGTATGACGGAGACAACCAAAGCGTGGTAAACAGACTGCTGCTCGTAAAGTACTGGTATCTCTATGGCGGTGTGGATGCTCCAAGAACGGTAGAGGTAGTTTTGGAAGACGGTACTGTAATTGAGGATGAGTGGGTCCGGCAGGGGGAATCGGGTGCGTATTACCCTCAGATGACGAAGAGTACCGCGCAGTACAAGCGGATGGCGGAGAGTGCCTCCGGGAAATACAGTTTCGGGATGCTTGACGACAATACGGTGCTGTTCCGTCTCGGCTCGTTCGACTTGACGGATGTGGACCTGGAGAGTATAGCGGACTCCCTGGCGCGTTATCAGGACGTGCCGAATATGATAATCGATGTAAGGTACAATGCCGGAGGTGAAGTTGCGGCGGTCAGGAAAGTCGCATCATATCTGCTCGGAGAGCCCTCGGTGAATACCGGTTCATACCGTATGGTGAACGATACTGTCTTCAGCAGTCTGAGGTATTCCGTGAACTATTCGGAAAGGGCTGTTTTCAGCGGCTATGAGCGCGTGGACAGCCGCAGTGGCTTTTACTCTTATGACGACTGCGGCATAATAACACCGGACACATGCGTGAACTATAAAGGCCGTCTGTATATTCTTACAGATGAGACATCGAATTCCGCTGCGACTCTTTTCCCGTCGATATTGTCCAGAAATCACCGTGCCGCGACAGTCGGCCGTGAAACCGGCTCGGGTTATCATTATATGACGGGTTATGACTTTGCCCGCATCATGCTGCCCAATTCCAGGATTATGGTGCAGATTCCTATCGTCAAATGTGTTCTGGACGATGCTGTGACCGAGCGTTATCCTGCCGGACGCGGTCTGCTGCCGGACTATGAAGTGCCGCTCACTTATGAGGAGGTCTATACTGGCACGGTTGACCCGGTGCTTTCAAAGGCCCTCTCGCTCATCGGCTCAGGTCAGTGACTGAAAGTATCCACTCGGCGATGTCTGTCAGGACTTCGGGCGCAATGGTGGTCTCGATGCGGCCGTATTCTGCAGGCATGCCGGTGGTGCAGGGCTGCAGCAGATGGTTGAGGCCGGAGTATTCCTTTATCAGGTTGTGCGGGCCGTCGGGCAGGAGTCTGCGGATGTGCTCCAGGTTGACCGGCGGAACCTGCAGGTCGAGACTGCCATTAAGGGCAAATACGGGGCAGGTGGTCCGGGAAATGTCCCTGACGGGTGAGGACTGGAGGAAATACAGCATCCAGGGGTCATCTACGGTGTCCCAGACGGTAGCGAGGTTGGCGGCTGAGCCGAAAGGCATGTTCTGTGCGTCAAGGGCTGTTATAAGGCTGTCCACCAGTGCCTCAGGACTGTCTGTGGAATATCCGTCCGTTTTCATCCTGAGCATGGCGGCAAGGACGCGGCAGTAGTTGTCGGCTGATGTGGGGGTAAATCCCGATTTGGTGAGTATCAGACGGTTCTGCTCCACGAGGATGCTGTCGCCCCGCATTCCGGGGCCGGCCATACTGATGATGAAATCCGCCTCTTCCGCGGCTCCCAGCATGAACACGATCTGGCCGCCCTCGCTGTGTCCCAAAGTTCCTACCTTGTCGAATTCCCCGAGGCTCCGGAGGTACCTGATGCCGGCCAGGGCATCCTGCATATTGGTCAGAGTGGTGATTTCTACCGTGCCTCTTTCTGACCCTCCCATGCCGCGGTCGTCGTAGCGCAGGGAGGCTATGCCGTGGCGGGCCAGCCAGTCGGCCAGTACGAGGAAGGGCTTGTGGCTGAAGAGCTCCTCGTCCCGGTTCTGCGGGCCGCTGCCGGTAATCATCAGTACTGCGGGTATGTGCCCGGGCTCCGAGTTGTTGTCGTCATAACCCACAGGGTAGGTGAGGGTTCCCGCCATGACCGCTCCGTCCGCTCCGCTGGAGAACGTGACTTCCTCGCTCCGGTAGGGATACGGCGGCTGCGGCTCCTGCGGCCGGTTCAGCACCGGCAGTCCCATCTGGAGAACCAGCGGAAACTGCATCCCCATCTGGGTGAAGACCCCTTGGATTTCCCCTGACGGCCTGCTGCCCTGAGGCACTTCATGCAGTACCAGCCTTCCCTGGTAGGCCGCCCCGAGCATCGGTATTGTCACCGATACGGAGTCATTGTCCAGCAGCGCGATTTCTCCCGGTATGCCCTCCGCTCCCTGGTCCGGGCTGTCCATGAAGAAATAGGTCTTTCCCAGCGAATCTGTGGTGAAATGGAATACCAGGGTGAGGCTGCTGCCTCCGGCCTCCAGCTTGCCGTTCCACGAGCCGAGGAGCCTGCTGCGCTGCGCCCCGGCGGTGGTTGAAAGTGTGATGAGACTCAATAGTATACAGAGAAATCGTTTCATGATAAAGTCGTTTTTATGCAAATATATGCAATAATTACATGATTTTACTATAAATTTGTGTCAATTAACATGTTGGGTATGAATATTGATGGATTGGTAAGTAAGAAGCTGTTTAAATTTATTTATAATTAGTTGTAAATCAGTAGGTTAATTGGGATATTTTTCGTAACTTTATGGT
>CALVDE010000011.1 GCA_944326265.1 uncultured Bacteroidales bacterium
CCAGCAGGTGGACCCGTAAACTGTTGCTTTTTATCATTACTTTTTCTCTTGTGTCCAACTTTTTTGGTACACCTCATCAGCTATGCACATATCTGCCGAAAGCACACGCCACCCATGCAAGCAACTGACCTTCCAGCACATACGATTCCACCCTGCGTCAGTACTTACCATTACTTCGCACTGCTGCAATTGCTGCCGCTTTCCCACTCCTTCCGAAGGAGTCGAACGAATATGAAAAGGCGATGCCACCCCATTCCAGCCCCCCCTCCCTAACGACATATCATTGCCGCAACGACACTGAAACGCAGGAAGCGCCACCGTTGTGGCAAAAAGAATGAAGCGACAAGCTGACTGGCTGCAGGTCTTTATTCTGTTTCCTGTCAATGAAATACTATCGGGCTGATAGCAAGTTAGTCAAATTTAGCACCTCGAATGAATACTCTAACAAAGCGAAAAGTGGTGCCTCCTGCATCTCCCCCTGGTTGTAATTTAATACAAAAGGCGAACCGTGAGGCCCGCCTTAAATGTTTTCACAACGGAATAATCCTTATTGTGAATTGCTTCAAACTTGAAAACAAATATAGCCCATTTTTCCAAAATGAGCAATTTTTTCTTAAATTTGAAGCATATTCATTTAATGCCAATACACTATGAAAAAGATACTAGGCCTAGACCTCGGAGTTTCAAGCATCGGATGGGCACTCGTTAACGAAGCGGAGACGAAATACGAACATTCTTCTATTACAAAGCTTGGTGTCAGAATAATTAATTATGACAATTTCGGAAATTCTGAGACAGGTAAAGACTCCAAAAATCCTGTAAATGATTTTAGAAGCGGCAAAGGACTCTCTTGCAATGCAAAACGCACACTGAAACGCAGTATGCGCCGCAACCTACAAAGATACAAACTGCGCAGAGCCGCACTTATAGATACCCTTATGTCATACGGATGGATCAACGAGGGCAGTATCCTTGCAGAATCCGGAAAGGATACCACATTCCAGACTCTGAAACTGCGGGCCAAAGCCGCAGAGAAGGAGATTTCACTGGAGGAACTGGCTCGAGTATTTCTGAACATCAACAAGAAGCGCGGATACAAGAGCTCCCGTAAGCTGAACAAGAGTGAGAACACAGATGAGGGAAGCCTCATAGACGGCATGGAGACCGCACGGATTCTGAGCGAAGAAGGCATTACTCCGGGAGAATATTCCTTCCGGCTTTTATGCGAAGGAAAAGAAGAGAAAAATCTGCCGGAATTCTACAAGTCCGACCTGGAAAACGAATTCGAGCGGATATGGAAATTCCAGCGGCAATTCTACCCCGACATAATGACTGACACCCTTAAAGAGGAGCTGAGAGGCAAGAGCGAGAAACAGACATGGGCAATATGTGAGAAACCATTCAACATAGCCGGTATCAAACGCACATCCAAAGGCAAAGATCTTGCGAAAGAAAATTATCTGTGGAGAACTTTAGCCCTCAAAGAGCAGCTGGATCTGGAACAGCTCGCCGTAGTACTGCAGAAAGTAAACGCACAACTCAAAAAGTCGGACAGTTACCTAGGGAAAATCAGCGACCGGAGCAAGGAACTTTATTTCAAGCACCAGACAGTCGGACAATACCAGCTGGAGCAGCTGCTGAAAGACCCGCATTCAAGCCTCAGGAATCAGGTATTCTACAGACAGGATTACATGGAAGAATTCGACCGGATATGGGAGACCCAGTCCATGTTCCATCCGGAACTGACACAGGAGATGAGGAATACCCTCCGGAACATCATCATCTTCTACCAAAGGCCACTAAAAAGCCAGAAGGGCCTCGTGGCCTACTGCGAGTTCGAGAAAGGCCGGAAAGTATGTCCCAAATCATCCCCGGTATTCCAGGAATTCAAGATCTGGCAGATATTGAACAACCTGAAAATCGACGGAAAGTATCTGGACATCGATGCTAAAGAGAGGCTGTTCAAAGAATTGAGCATACAAAAAGAGCTGAGCAAGACAGACGTATTGAAAATATTTTTCGGCAAGTCCAAAGGCCACGACATGAATTTCCGCAAACTGGAGGGCAACCGGACTCAGGCCACTCTGTTCCAGGCATATTCCAGAATTCTCTCACTCTCCGGACACGGTGAAATTGATTTCTCAAAAGGAGCCGATGCAATTATCGAAAAGACCTCCGCCGTATTCTCCGCACTCGGCATCGGTTCCGGCATCCTTACCTTCGACTCATCCAAGTCCGGCAAGGATATGGAAAACGAGCCTCTGTACAGACTATGGCACCTTATCTACTAGTACACGGAGGACAGTTCCAAAACAGGTTACGACTCACTTGTACGCAAGCTGCATGACGAGTTCGGATTTGACCCTGAATACGGGAAAATACTTGCTGCAGTTACCTTTGATGACGATTACGGCAGCCTCAGCACAAAGGCCATGTGCAGGATACTCCCCTACATGAAAAAAGGTATGGAATACAGCGAGGCCTGTACCGAGGCCGGATACCGGCATTCACAAAGGTCTCTCACCAAAGAGGAAATCGAAAGCAGGGAGTACAAGGACAAACTGGACATCCTCCCTAAGAATACTCTTCGCAACCCTGTCGTAGAGAAGATCCTCAATCAGATGATTAACGTCGTGAACGGGGTCATCGACACCTACGGCAAGCCGGATGAGATCCGTGTGGAACTGGCCAGGGAACTGAAAAAGAATGCCGCCGAACGCCAGAACATGACCGAGGCCATCAACAGGTCCACTAAGGAAAATAAGGACATCGAGGAGAAGTTGAAGCAGGATTTCGGCATGAGTCACGTGTCCCGCAACAGCATCATACGGTACAAACTCTACATGGAATTAAAGGACAACGGCTTCAAGACTCTGTACAGCAACACATACATTCCTTACGAAGATTTGTTCAGCAAGCGGTTCGACATAGAGCACATCATCCCGCAGTCGAGACTGTTCGACGACTCGTTAGCCAACAAGACTTTGGAAAGCAAGGACATCAATATCACCAAAGGCGACATGACCGCATTGGATTTCGTCACCGACAAATACGGTCAGGAAGGACTTGAAGAGTATCGGTCACGGGTTGAAATGCTGTTTAAGAACAATGCCATAAGCAAGACCAAATACCGCAATCTGCTCAGAACCGGGAAAGATGTCCCGGAGAATTTCATACAGAGAGACCTGCGCGACACTCAATATATCTCCAAAAAAGCACTGGAAATGCTGGGTGACATTGTCAAGTCCGTCGTTGCCACTTCCGGCGAGATAACCGCCAGACTACGCGAGGACTGGGGACTTATAGACGTACTCAAAGAGCTGAACTGGGACAAATACGACAAACTAGGGCTGACCGAATACTACAACGACCCCGACGGACGCAGAATCAGCCGGATAAAGGACTGGACAAAGCGGAATGACCACCGCCACCATGCCATGGATGCCCTGACTGTCGCATTTACGAGAAGGAGCATCATCCAGTATCTCAATACTCTCAATGCCAAAGACAAAGAGCAGCAACAGGAGATTACCTCAAAAGGCCGCCTGATGCCGCCGATGCCTTTCGATGAAATTCGGAGTGAAGCCAAAAGGCATTTGAGCGATATTCTGATATCAATAAAGGCCAAGAATAAAGTCGCCACACGCAATGTCAACAAGACAAAACGCAAGGGCGGATCTAACGAGAAAGTCCAGCTGACTCCCCGGGGACAGCTCCACAACGAGACTGTTTACGGACAGATACTGCAATACGAGTGCAAGGAAGAGAAAGTCGGTAGCGCTTTCGATGCAGACAAAATCGCTACCGTGGCCTGCGAACGCTGCCGTAATGCCCTTTACCAGAGGCTGGCACAATACGGAGGCAACCCCAAGAAGGCCTTCAGCGGTTCCAACAGCCTTGAAAAGAATCCTGTCTTCACCGACATCCTGCACAGCGAGCAGGTACCGCAAAGAGTCAAGACTGTCAGACTGTCTCCTGTCTACACGATACGCAAGCAGATTGACCCCAATCTTAAAATAGACAAAGTCATAGACAGCCACATTAGAAGGATTCTCACCGAGAGGCTTGAAGAATTCGGAAACGACCCCCAAAAGGCATTCTCCAACTTGGACGAGAATCCTATCTGGCTCAACAAGGACAAGGGCATACAGATTAAACGGATAACAATCAGCGGTCCTACAAGCGTCTACGCACTGCATGACAAGCTAAATATGCTCGGAACACCGATTGTGAACAACCAAGGGAAAACCATACCGTCCGACTTCGTCAGCCTGAGCAATAATCACCATATCGCAATATTTATCGACCCTGACGGAAATCTGCAGGAGCAGCCCGTACCGTTCATGGAGGCAGTCGCCAGAGTCAGCCTCGGAGACCCGGTCATCGACAAGACATACAAAGTCAAGGATGGCTGGAAGTTCCTGTTCTCCATGAAGCAGAACGAGTATTTTGTATTTCCGAACAATGAGACCGGTTTCTACCCCAACACCATAGATTTGCTCAATCCGATTAATTACCCGGCAATCAGTCAGAATCTTTACAGGGTTCAGAAACTTGCAAGTAAATATTATGTCTTCCGCCACCATTTAGAAACAACTGTTGCTGAAGACAATACATTAAGAGACACCACATGGAAAAGGATACAGAATGTCAATGGCCTTAAAGGCATTGTGAAAGTACGCATAGACCACTTAGGCAACATAGTCCAGACAGGAGAATACTGATATGATAAAGCGCACCCTATATTTCGGCAATCCTGCATACCTCTCGCTCAAGCTCGGGCAGCTGGTCGTCAAGATACCGGACAGTCAGGACAACATGGAGACCGTCCGGACGATTCCCATTGAGGACATAGGAATCGTCATCCTCGACCACAAGCAGATAACCCTCACTCAAGGCCTTATCGAGAGCCTGCTGGACAACAACTGCGCCCTCATAACATGCTCGTCCAACCACCTTCCCGTCGGCCTGATGCTGCCGCTCTACGGCAATACCATCCAGAACGAGCGTTTCCGCTACCAGATAGATGCCTCTTTGCCCCTCCGCAAACAGCTGTGGCAACAGACCGTCCAGGCAAAAATATCAAATCAGGCCGCTGTTCTGAAATACGCCACCGGCTCCGTCCACAACAACATGCAGATATGGGCCGCTGATGTCCGCAGCGGAGACTCTGCCAACATGGAGGCCAGGGCCGCCGCATACTACTGGAAAACCTTGTTCCAGGACATAGACGGATTCGTCAGAGGAAGGGACGAGGACGAACCCAACAATCTGCTCAACTACGGATACGCCATAGTCCGCGCCATAATCGCACGCGCCTTGGTTTCCAGCGGCCTGCTTCCCACCCTCGGCATCCACCACCACAACCGTTACAACGCCTACTGCCTCGCCGACGACATCATGGAACCGTACCGTCCGTATGTGGACAAAACCGTATTCGACATCTGCCGCAGAGGCGGATCCCTGAAACTCACCATCGATCTCAAGCGCGAGCTGCTGTCCATTCCCACAATGGATGTCTGCATCAACGACAAACGCAGTCCGCTGATGGTCGCTGCAACTACGACTACCGCCTCGCTTGTAAAGTGTTTTACCGGTGAGATGAGGAGGATATCCTATCCTCTAATTACTTAGTATATTCTATGAACGAACGGATAAGCGAATATAGAGTCATGTGGGTACTTGTCTTTTTCGATTTGCCGACTGATACGAAAAAAGAGCGCAAGGCCGCTGCCGAATTCAGAAAACAGCTGATTAAGGACGGCTTCATCATGTTCCAGTTCTCCATCTATATGCGCCATTGCCCCAGCGTAGAAAATGCCAATGTCCATATCCGCAGAGTAAAATCCGTTCTTCCGCCATTAGGGCAGGTCGGAATTCTTTCCATTACCGACAAACAATTCGGAGCCATGGAGCTATTTTCCGAGAAAAAGGAACGTCAACCGCCTATCGACTATCTCCAGTTAGAACTCTTTTAATGCTCGAAACACAAACAAAAAATCCGACATCGCTGCCGGATTTTTAATTCTGCAAACGCATCCTAAGTCGTTGTTATCATTTATCTTACAGACATCCTGCTGTTTGCAGTCCGTCAAAGATACAAAGTTTGAAAGCAATTCACAACTTTCTGAGTACGTCATTCCTACCCTCGGTGGCTGTTTGCAGTCCGTCAAAGATACAAAGTTTGAAAGCAATTCACAACTTACTTATTCTGATAATACTGTTCCGTATGCTGTTTGCAGTCCGTCAAAGATACAAAGTTTGAAAGCAATTCACAACTAGACGGCACACCGCTAGGTGAAATGGGAGGCTGTTTGCAGTCCGTCAAAGATACAAAGTTTGAAAGCAATTCACAACCAAGATAGTTCAGGCATTGCAAGTATGTCTCGCTGTTTGCAGTCCGTCAAAGATACAAAGTTTGAAAGCAATTCACAACACGACGCCCTGTCGATGTTCTCCCAAATGCGCTGTTTGCAGTCCGTCAAAGATACAAAGTTTGAAAGCAATTCACAACTGCCCCACTTTTGCAAATTTCTCAGAGGAGCTGTTTGCAGTCCGTCAAAGATACAAAGTTTGAAAGCAATTCACAACTGACTTGGGATTACTTTTTGCCAATACTCGCAATCGTCTACTCCAGTAACATATTGGAGTCTCTGCTGTAAAAAATGATAAAATTTTGCAAATTATAGCATTTTTGCTATATTTGCGGTGTCTTTAACAAACGGTCTTTCAAATCATGAAGTACAATCAGTTATTTGCGGAGCTTACCGCAGCCGGTTGTAGCGTTCACAGACACGGCGCGAACCACGATATATGGTTCAGCCCCCTTACGGGAAACAGATTCCCACTGCCGAGACACGGCGGACAGGAAGTCCCGAAAAGGATGGAACGCAAGGCAAGAAAGGTTCTTCTGGGGGAGTAATCCCCCGGCCTTTCTTTTCTCATGACTGAATGTCCGAATTTGTTGAGACAAACGGGACGGCACGATGCCGTCCCTGATTTTTATGGAAAATTGAACTGGATATTATGAAAGTAACGGCTATTATGGAAAAGGCGAAGGACGGAAACTTCTCCTGCTTCGTCAAGGAAGACTTTCCGGGATTCGGACTGGCGGGCTACGGAAGTACCGCCGCTGAGGCCAGGACGGACATGTTGCTCGCCTGGGCTGAGATCCGGGAGGACATGGCCACCAAGGGTCTGGAAGTCCCTGAGCTGGAGTTCGTCTACAAGTACGACATGCAGTCATTCTTTGACTGCTTCCCGTTCCTGAATGTCTCCAAGGTGGCCGAGCTGGCCGGCATCAACCCGTCACTGATGAGGCAGTATACCTCGGGTGTGGCCAATGCCGGGCAGAAGCAATATGACAGAATACGTAATGCTGTCCGGAAGATTTCACGCGAGCTTTCGGAAGCCACGTTCTAGAGATAGTGTACCGCCGTGAGGCGATGACCGTTTATTAAGACAACCGGGCCGGCCTGGAAGGACATACATCTTCCGGCCGGTCCTATTTTTTGCAGCGGTGACTTCGGTATGTCCGGGACACCGCTTTTTATTTGAAAAATTAGATGATTATATGCCAAGGCGACAGCTGTTTGCTGTCCGTTAAAGATACAAAGTTTGAAGGCGATTCACAACCCATCACAGTGCGACAGTACAGGATGCGCCCCAGCGGATACCGGCTGCTCCGTCCGGGTTCCACAGGCACTCCCTGGCGGTCAGTAGACGGGAGCCGACATCCACAGTCACTACTATGTAGGACAGCAGGGTCTCGTCCACGGACGAATAATCTCCCTTCATCGGAGAATCCACCCTGAAGACAGGCAGGCTGACAGTGCCGTCCACACCCGTCCAGGTGTAGAACTCATTGTAGTTCCAGTCACCGTGAAACCAGGCCTTTATCTCAGGATGCGAGGCAAGGAATCGCTCCAGTACCCGCCAGTTGTCCTTCGGTGTACGGTCTATGCTGCGTACGGAGCACATATCGGTCAGCAGGTTCTCGAACTTATCGGCAGAATTGATATCGTGAGGTTTCCATGGATTGGTAAAATGCTTTGCATCCGCCTCCGGAGGATCGTGCGTGAAAAGCAGGACGGGAATATCCTCTCCGGCATCCACAGTACCGCTGTACCACTCCCGCATGTGCGAGTCGGGCCACATACCCATAAAGACTAAGCGTATACTGTCCGCCACAAAGGTATAGTGCGTCTTATGCACTGCGTAATCAAAATTATCCGCCGTAACCGCCGTATCCGGAGACATCATCATATCATAAATGCCCGCAGCGCTCGCGGCATCCTTATCAGGACTCATGGGCTTCGGATAACCTATGGCGTTCGATATGTCATGATTGCCCGGAATCAGATACATCCTGTCCAGATACTCCTCCCAGTCGCGGCAGAACTGCTTCCATGATTCCGATGCCGCCTGCACTCCATGCTGCATCCTGTTTGCGATATCGCCGGTGCATATAATAAACTCCGGCTCACCGAACACCTGTCCCTGCCCTACTCCACCGTCCAGCGGCAATGCCGTTTTCTCCAGAAGTCCGAACGAGACTATCATGGCCCTGCTGACCGAATCCGCAGGCACATCCTCTTCTCCCCGGAAATCCCGTTCCAGACCGTAATGCAGGTCGGAACAATAGACAAAACGGAGAATTTCCCCGCCCTGCGCCCACATAGAGCAGCAGAACAGGGAAACGCTCACCAACACTAATATTAACCTCTTTACCATTCTATCTTATCGTCCTCTACTTTCTCAGCCGACGCATTGCTCTCACCTTCCGTAACGGTCATGATATACCAGTCACCAGTACCGTCTGTCTCGCGGGCAAACGAGCCCTTGTCCTTGCTGTCGTACATACCGTCGTCCTCACCCCAGGCCTCACCTAAAGATACGCTCAGGTTCTTAAACACATCCAGAGACGTGCCGTCCGGTGCGAAGAGCTCTATCTTCACCGACTTGTCGGCTGACAGGCCGAACTCGAACACCGGAGCCAGACCGGGATTCTCCTCAAGGGCATCGGCCTTCTCCGACCACACCGTCAGAAATCCTTTGGCCGGCACCACAGTACCTTCGGCTGCGGTAAACGTATCCTCATCGTCTTTTGTAAAATACACACCGGCTATGTCGATGTCCGCATCGGACGAGTTGTAAAGTTCGATGAACTTGTCATTTCCGTTCAGCTCATTGAGTCTCAAGGCCGAATAATCCACCCCGGAAGGCTGGTCATCATCAGGATTGTCCCCGTCATCGGGATCCCCGGGCCTCTCATCAGGAGTACCGCCGTTGCTGCGGCCTTTGGTACCGCCCTCGACTATCTCCCATGATGAACCACCGTCCTCTGTACGGGCATAAGTGAAGCCGTCCTCCATCTCGGGAACAGTCACGTCATCTATTACAGAATAGTTCTCATCCAGCACCTTTATCTCATCTCCACCGCCGGATATTCCGAACTCAAACGTACCCTCCTCCAGTACCAGGAAGCCTTTGGCTGCAATGCTTGAGCCGGAAGGGAATGTATACTCCTCATCCGTTCCCTTGCTGTCCTGCACATGATAGCCGGTAAGGTCCATCGCCTCGTCCGAAGCGTTGTACAGCTCGATCCAGTCCGTACCTCCGGAGCACACTTCGTTGACAAACAGCCCCTGTACGTCAGAGGGCTCTACACCGGGTTCCACATCGTCCTTGCACCCGGAGGCAAGTACTGCTGCGGCAAATGAAACCGCGCATAAGAAAAATGTTCTGATTCTCATATCCTGAATGTTTTAATTGTTTTCTGTCCGTGCTTAGAATGACACCATAAGTCTGAGCTGAAGTACATGAAAGTCTATACCGCCGGGACGGGCCTCGCTGAGGGCCTTGTTGCCGGAAGGAGTATTGACAGTTATCTGTCCCTTGGAGTCAGCGTACTTGTCATTGTCCATGAAGAGGTAATTGAGACCGATCAGCACATTGCTCACAGGATACCAGTTCAGGTTCGCGCTGTAGGAGTAGGCGCTGCCGCCCGTTATAGGCGAGGACATATCATGAAAATCGTTCAGGTTCAGATGACTGACTCTTGCACTCAGCTCCAGGTTGCCGCCCCTGCGGTTGACCTTCACACCGCCGAACTCGGCATCCTCCGGACTGTAGTGTCTCTGCTCTCCTATTATCATATACGAGGCGGTGGCGTACCATCCCATGAACTCGGCGTTCTTAAGAGGCTCATGCGCCTGACCGTTCTTCTTGTATCTGCTCAGGTCCGTAAATAGATACTCTCCGTACATGAGCAGCTTGTCCCACCTGAAAGCCAGCTCGACTCCGTATGTAGTGTAATGGTTCACATTGCCGACTTCCGCCTGTACGAAACGCCTGCGGTCGGTCCGGCTCTCCGGGAATGTCCTGAAAAGGGCGATCCGGTCCTCCTCTCCGCCGGCATCAGGTCTGCGCCAGCTGGCATAGCCGCCTATATGCAGCGTAATATCGTCGTTATTTATAATAGGAACCGCTACCCTGCCGGTAAATCCGTAACCGTCGCTGCCCCTGTTGCGCTCCTTCTGAATCAGGTCCACCTGCTGTCCGAAGACACCGCCGGAGACCCACCAGTACTTGCCCCACCAGGTCACCGCCACTCCCAGACGGCGGCCGCCGGCCAGGGCATCCACCACCATAGGACGCTCATTGGCCATGATATAGCGCGAGCTGGTCACCCTTTCCATACTCATCGGCTCCTTGAAATGGCCGGCCTGAATGGAAAGATGCTCGCTGAACTTATACCCGAGATACATGTCCTTTATCTCCACTTCATTGTAGGCGAAATCAAGGTCAAACTCGGCGAACCACCTGTCGTAAAGCTCTGCCTTGATGGCGAAACGGGCCCTGCGGATACTCACCCCGTTGCTGAAACGGAACACTCCGTCGTCCTCCTCCAGGTCCTTATTGACCTTGGACACAAGTCCGTCCACCGGCTCCGTCGGGAAATAAAACGATGCATCGGTGTAGATACGGTTGTCCAGCCACAGATGGAACTTGCCGTCCCTGGACCTGACGTTGAACTTGCCGTCCTTGAAATACACACTTGCTTTTGACTCATTGCCGTCCGATGACATACTTACCGAATCCCTCGTCTGCCCGGAGACCGGGACAGACAGGCTCAGGAGAGCTGCGGCTGATGCGGCGAGCGCCGCTGTCAATTTCCTATACATACCTGTATCTGTTTACGGCCGCAAAACTACCGCAGCGATATTTCACTTTTATGTCATTTCCTTGTCATGTATGTTTCATCTTTATCGGTAAAAACAATTACCAGTCGAAGGTGAATTCTAAGTTAAATCCAATTTTTTAAGAATTCACCCTCGCGCTATGTATGTCTTCAAGTGGAAAAGCCGGAGAAAGATGACAGAGCCTATCTCTTAAGGCGGCCCAGCATCAGAATGTCATTGTCTTCGTCAGAAAGATCCGAAAGAATCTCAGATGCCTGCTCCGCTGCCCTGCCGGTCAAAAGTCCGTTGTCAAGAGCACTGCGGGCTGCTTCGCGGAACTCATCCGGACTGATCAAGTTTATCAGATATCCGTTTCTGAATGACAGCACTCCCTCTATGTCCAGAAAATCATTGTGCATGGAGGTCGATCCATACCTCAACGCCTTCCCTGTCCTCAGATCGGTAAGAATGCATCCCTGAGACTCACTGACAATCACCCCTGGGAAAAGTTCCTCACCGCGACCGAAAACCGTGCTTAGCACCTTTCCCGGCAGAAGGCTGTGCATCATGGAGGTCCCGTCCTTGAAGGACTTCAAATCTACCGTAAACAATGGTATCAGCTCCCTGTCCCGCAACAAATACAGTGTGTCCGGATAATTCCCGTCAGACTTCAGACTGAACTCCAAGGCTCCGTCCACATTGCAGTCCGAACTGATGTTAGTATTGGCCGGTGAGGATGAACGCCATCGGCCGGTCCGAGGTATCTCCCACAATACATTGCCCTCCAGATCCTGCTCCCACACAAAAGCAGCGGTGCTGTCATCGTCATACGGTATGGATGCAACCGCTATGCTCTTCCCTTCCTTGTCTATGGAAAACACAGCCTCCGGCAACATATAAAACTCATCCATGTCGTAAGCCATAGGGACCTCCCCGACATGAATGCCTGTAAACACATCATAAATGTCTATCAGGCCGGACTTGCTCCTTATCCACACTTTGTCCCCCTTATCATCCAACGCTACCTGAAATGTCGACTGGTACTCGCCCGGACCGCGTCCGATATGCCCCATGCACGCTATCAGTTTCCCTGTGGAACGGTCAAATACCCTTACAGGCAATTTAGCACTGTAGCCGAAGTCCACCCGCGCGACATATTTGTCCGAGATGACACAGTCCCCTATTCCGTAAGCCACGACAGTGTCGCTGTCCAATGCGATGAACTCCACTTCCGAGACCAGATCGGAGCAAAGCAAGGTGCCGCCGTCAGCGACATCTCCGTTCCGTAGGGTGACAATCTCATCCTGCCTGTTACACGACATTGCCGTCATGACCGCTACTGTCATGACAAGAAGATTGAACAAAAATGACTGCGCTTTCATATTGTTGCCTTTAACCGTAAGTGACTATTCGGCGGACTTCAGACGCTCTGCGTTCTCGGCTATGGTCAGCTGGTCAATGACCTCCTGGATGTCACCGTCCATGAAGACGGGCAGATTGTACATCGTATAGTTGATGCGGTGGTCGGTCACGCGGGACTGCGGATAGTTGTAGGTGCGGATCTTCGCCGAGCGGTCACCGGTGGAGACCATGGTCTTGCGCTTCTTGGACATCTCGTTGAGATACTTCTCGTACTCCATGTTGTAGATACGGGTACGCAGCTCTGCGAGGGCCTTGTCGAAGTTCTTGAGCTGGGACTTCTCGTCCTGGCACTGCACTACGATGCCGGTGGGGATGTGGGTCAGACGGATGGCCGAGTAAGTGGTGTTCACGGACTGGCCGCCGGGACCTGACGAGCAGAAGGTATCCTTGCGTATATCGTTCATGTTGATCTCCACGTCGAACTCGTCGGCCTCGGGCAGCACGACCACCGAAGCGGCTGAGGTATGCACCCTGCCCTGAGTCTCGGTCTGGGGCACACGCTGCACGCGGTGCACTCCGCTCTCATACTTCAGCGTACCGTAGACACCCTGGCCGGACACCTTGAAGATGACTTCCTTGTATCCGCCGGCAGCACCCTCGGACTGACTGTTGATCTCTAGCTTCCAGCCCTTGCGCTCGCAGTACTTGGCATACATGCGGAAGAGGTCTCCTGCAAAGATGGCCGCCTCGTCGCCGCCTGTACCGCCACGGATCTCCACGATGGCGTTCTTCTCGTCCTGAGGGTCCTTGGGAATGAGCAGGAGCTTAATCTCCTCCTCCATTTCCGGAAGCTGCCCCTCGATGGAGGACACCTCCTCCTTGGCCAGCTCGCGCAGATCCTCGTCTTTCTCCTTGGCCAGGATATCCTTGGCTCCTTCCAGGTCGCCGACCATCTTGACGTACTTGTCGCCGGCAGCCACGATAGGCTCCAGTTCCTTGTACTCGCGGTTGAGCTGGATGTATTTCTTCATGTCGGACATTACTCCGGGGTCTGAAAGCTGGGCTGAGAGACTCTCGTATTTCTTCTTCAGTTCCTGTAATTTCTCTGCTAAAGGATATTCACTCATATACTGATTTCAATTGACTCGCAAAGATACAATAAAATGCCGAAATAAAAAGGGCGGGTCCGCCGAAACGGATCCGCCCCACCTTATCTCCTTCTGTGTAAAAACGTCATTCGTACTGGGCGAGGATGCCCTTTATCTGCTTGGGTTCCAGACGGCCGTAGACCTTCTCATCCACGAGCATCACGGGAGCCAGACCGCAGGCACCTACGCAGCGCAGGCACTCCAGGGAGAATTTTCCGTCTGGGGTAACTCCGCCCACATCGATCTTAAGTTCCTTCTTGATCTCCTCCAGCACACCCTCGGCTCCGCGGACATAGCAGGCCGTACCCATGCACACTGAGATGGAGTGGCGGCCCTTGGGCTGCATGGTGAAGAAGGAATAGAAGGTAACCACACCGTAGACCTTGGCCACCGGGATGTGGAGGCAGCGGGCTATCTCGCGCTGCACCTCCTCGGGCAGATAGCCGAAGTGTCCCTGGGTCTTGTGCAGGACGTTGATCAGCTCACCGGGGGAGTTGTGGAACTCGGCGCAGATCTCGGCGATCTTGTCTTTCTGACATTTGTTCAATTCTATCTTGTCCATAACTGATGTCTCTAAGAATTAATCGTGTTTGTCGAAATAGTGAGTATGCAGCAGATGATGCGCCTTCTCGCTCAGAGGCTTGCCGAGGAACTCCTCGTACAGCTTGATGATGTAGGGATTCTCGTGCGACTTGCGGAGAGCCTTGCCGGCATCCTCGCGGTAGATGGCATCCATACGGGCCTTGATCACGCTGCTGTCCCCGTGATGGAAGGGCTGGCCGGCACCGCCGATACAGCCGCCGGGGCAGGCCATGATCTCGATTGCGTGGAAGTTGTACATGCCGGCGCGGATACCGTCAAGCAGCTTGCGGGCATTGCCTAGGGTGTGGGCTATGCCGATGTTCACGGACAGGCCGTTGAAGTCGATCGTGGCATGACGGATGCCCTCGAGTCCCCTGAGTTCATTGAAGTCGATACGGTCCAGCTTCTTGCCGGTGTAGAGCTCGTAGGCAGTACGCACGGCGGCCTCGATCACGCCTCCGGTGGCTCCGAAGATGACAGCCGCACCCGTGGACTCACCCAGAGGAGCATCAAAGTCCTCGTCTGGCAGCGAGAGGAAGTCGATGTTGGCCGACTTGATCAGCGATGCCAGCTCGCGGGTGGAGATGGAGTAATCCACGTCGGGGTTGCCGTCCACCTTGAACTCGTCTCTCTGGCATTCATACTTCTTGGCCAGGCAGGGCATCACGGACACTACCACCAGGTCCTTGCGGTCCACTCCTATCTTCTCGGCAAAATAGCTCTTGGCAATGGCTCCGAACATCTGCTGGGGCGACTTCGCGGAGGAAGGCACGTCCAGCATGTCGGGATAGTTGTGCTCGAAGAAATTGACCCAAGCGGGGCAGCAGGAGGTCAGGATCGGGAGCTTCACGCTCTTGTCGCCCTGGAGATAACGTCCGAGGCGGTCGAGCAGCTCGGAACCCTCCTCCATGATGGTGAGGTCGGCGGCGAAGTCAGTATCGAATACCTCGTCGAAGCCGAGGCGGCGCAGGGCTGCCACCATCTTGCCTGTAACCAGGGTACCGGGCTCCATGCCGAACTCCTCTCCGAGGGCGGCGCGTACTGCGGGCGCTGTCTGCACGATGACCTTCTTGGTAGGGTCCATCAGGGCCTGAATAATCTTTCCGGTATTGTCCACCTCGGTCAGGGCTCCGGTGGGGCAGACTGCGACGCACTGGCCGCAGAAGGTACAGTTGCTGTCCACCAGCCTCTGCTCGAAGGCGGGAGCGACCACAGCCATGAAGCCACGGTTTACGGCACTCAGGGCACCCACGCTCTGCACGTCGTTGCACATGGTCTCGCAGCGGCGGCACATCACGCACTTGTCCATATCCCTCTTGAGGGAAGGCGAGGTGTCTTTCTTATATGTCGATACAGCCGCATTCTCCACGGAATGTATCTCCCTTATGCCCAGACGGGCGGCCAGGTCCTGCAGTTCGCAGCGGCCGTTCTTGGGGCAGACCAGGCAGTCCTTGGGATGATCCGAAAGAATCAGCTCGAGGACGGTCCTGCGGGCATTGATGACTCTCATAGTGTGGGTGTGCACCACCATTCCGGGGGTGCAGACCGTCGAGCAGGAGGGGGCCAGGTTCCTGCGGCCCTCGACCTCCACCACGCAGATGCGGCAGCCGCCCGGACGGTTCTCTACTCCGAGGTTATCCAGTTTCATGTAGCAGAGAGCCGGGATGTCTATTCCCATCTGCCTGGCAGCCTGGAATATCGTCGTCCCGTTTTCAACCTCGACCTCTCTGTTGTCTATAGTAAGTTTAATTTTATCCATCTCAGTTACGATTATTGAACGGTTACCGCATTGAATTTACATTTCTCCAGACATGCACCGCAGCGGATACACTTCTCCGTGTCGATGACATGCGCCTGCTTGACCTCGCCCTTGATGGCTCCGGCGGGACATGCCCTTGCGCAGGCAGTACAGCCCTTGCACCGGTCGGGATCGATGGCGTAGACCCTGAGGGCGCGGCACTTGTGGGCGGGACAGCGCTTGTCCACGATGTGGGCCACGTACTCGTCGTAGAAGTTGTCGATGGTCGAGAGCACGGGATTGGGGGATGTCTGGCCGAGACCGCAGAGAGCGGTGTCCTTGATGACCTTGCTGAGGTTCTTGAGGTAGTCCAGATCCTCCATCGTACCCTTGCCCTTGGTTATCTTGTCGAGAATCTCCTCCAGACGCTTGTTGCCGATACGGCAGGGGGCGCACTTTCCGCAGGACTCGTCCACGGTGAACTGAAGGTAGAACTTGGCCACGGACACCATGCAGTCGTCCTCGTCCATGACGATCATACCTCCCGAGCCCATCATCGAGCCGGCGGCGGTAAGGTTATCGTAATCGATAGGTGTGTCGAGATGTTTCTTGGTAAGGCAGCCGCCGGATGGACCTCCTGTCTGGACGGCCTTGAACTCCTTGCCGCCCTTGATGCCGCCTCCGATGTCGTAGATGACCTCGCGGAGGGTCGTACCCATGGGCACCTCGATGAGGCCCACGTTGTTGATCTTGCCGGCCAGGGCGAACACCTTGGTTCCCTTGGACTTCTCGGTACCGATGGAAGCAAACCACTCGGGACCCTTGAGGAAGATTACGGGTATGTTGGCGAAGGTCTCCACGTTGTTGACGTTGGTGGGCTTGCCGAGATAACCGCTGACTGCGGGGAAAGGAGGCTTCACGGTAGGCTCGCCCCTCTTGCCCTCCATCGAGTGGATGAGGGCGGTCTCCTCACCGCAGACGAAGGCACCGGCTCCGTAACGGATCTCTATGTCGAAGTTGAATCCAGAGCCGAGGATGTCGTCTCCCAGCAGACCGTAGTCGCGGGCCTGCTTCATGGCAATCTGGAGACGCTTCACGGCCAGGGGATACTCGGCGCGGATGTACACCAGACCCTTGGAGGCTCCGATACAGTAACCGCAGATGGCCATGGCCTCGATTACCGAGTTGGGGTCGCTCTCGAGGATAGAGCGGTCCATGAACGCGCCGGGGTCACCCTCGTCGGCGTTGCAGACCACGTATTTCTCCTTGCCGGGGCTCTTGGAGGCTATCTCCCACTTGAGACCGGTGGGGAATCCTCCGCCGCCGCGTCCTCTCAGACCGGACTTCTTGACAGTCTCGATGGCCTCCTGGGGAGTGCCCTGAAGCACCTTGGCCAGAGCCTCGTAGCCGTCGCGGGCTATGTACTCGTCGATATTCTCGGGATTGATGAATCCGCAGTTACGCAGAGCTATACGGAGCTGCTTCTGATAGAAGCCCATGTGCTTCGAGTCGCTGATATGCTTCTGGGTGTCCGGATCCTCGTAGAGCAGGCGGGTGACCTTGCGGCCCTTGACCACATGCTCCTTGACGATTTCCTCGGCATCCTCAGGCTTCACATTGGTGTAGAAAGTGTTGTCGGGAATCACCTTCACGATGGGACCCTGCTCGCAGAAACCGAAGCAGCCCGTCACCACCACCTGCACGTCATTGTCCATCCCTGCGGCGGCGATCTCCTCCCTCAGCCTCTCGACGATCCTCACGCTCTCGGATGCACGGCAGCCCGTACCTCCGCAGCACAGTAAACTCATTTTGTAGTTTGCCATAGCTGATTAGATTTTTTCCTGGATTGTTTGATAATTGACTGGAAGGACACCGTCCACAAGCTCACCGTGAAGCACGTACTTGTCGATAATCTCCATAGCCTTGTCCTTATCGACGTGTCCGAATACTACAGGATCTTCTCCCGGGCGTCTTACCTCGATCGTAGGTTCGGCATAACAGTAGCCCATACAGCCGCCCTGTGTAACAATAACGGGTAATTTTTCCCTCTCGACCCGGTCTATGATAGAATTCATTACGGCACGGGCACCGGCCGCGATACCGCATGTGGCCATAGCAACGCGTATCTGGACAAGCTTCTCAGGATTATTGCTTTTCTCCCTGATGTCCATCTCGCTCTCTAGCCTGGCCTTCATTTGACGAAGTTCGTCAAGAGACTTAATCTTACTCATACAGTTTGGTTAATATTTAGTGTTGAATTACGCAAATTTATAAAAATATTTAAGAATCCCTTACTACACACATATTATCTTTTATCATTTTTTCCAAATTTCTTATCAATGTCAAATCCTCCAGGGCTCCGTTTCCGAACACTTCCCGCACATCAGCAGTATCAAATGCGTATTCACGTCCTGCATAACGGTACGTGAACAGAAAATCCCTGTCCGGATTGGCGGAGACCATAAGCATCAAGGCATTGGCCACATCACCGAGGGGAGGACGGTCTATGTCCGAATAGCCGAACTCTGCCGTCACCTCAGTTCCCTTACCAGGCTCGGAGGATATCCGCACATCACCCCCGCTCTGCCTTGCAGACTGCATCAGCAGCGGAATGCCCATACCTACCCTCCTGGTCGTTCTGGACGTGAAAAACGGATCGGCCAGACGGTGGACCTGCTCCGCTGTCATGCCTTTGCCGTCATCCGCCACCACAATGGTCAGTCTGTCAGCACCAGGATCCTCGTCCACCGTGAGACAGACTCTGGAAGCCCCGGCACTAAGGGAGTTCTGCACGATATCTATGATATGCATCGAAAGATCGTTCATAATATTGGTTTCAAATCATTAATCAATCTGCACGCAGCGGCCTTCACTTCCATGAAGGGCCATGCGTATCTCTTCAAAATTCCGGCATGACATACTGAAGTATGTAACAGCCCTGCAGAAATCCTCCGGATAATGAGCGTCTGAGGAACGGATGAACGAGGAGTTCCGCTTCCTGAGGTAAGGATGACGTGTCAGCAGACTCTCCAGATCGCACCGGGCAGAAATCTCCAGAGCATCGGAATGCAGGTCCGGAGGCACGAATCCCAACTGGGATATTACCGAATTCTGCGGCTTGTCTATATGGGCCGGGATGAATATTCCCCCTATCGAGGCCACAAATGCCGCCACCTCCTCTATGCTCCGGTCTATGGCGGAAATCAGCAGCCAGGGAGCCTCGTAGATCACCTCCTCGGTCTCATTTACGGCCAGCTGGTATCCGAAGACCTCCTCATCGTTAGGTATCTTCGGAAGACTGTCATCCAGAAACCTCTGGAGGGCATCCAGGCTTTCCTCGCTGTATGCGAAAGCCAGGCAGTGCGCCTCCTCGCGTGTAGTCACCTCCGCTCCGCACAGGATATAAGGTTCACCGCCGCCTACCATCCGGCGGATCTCCCGTCCCTGCAGTGTCGTATTATGGTCGGTGATACCTATTATATCATAACCCTTTCTCAGAGCTGTCCGCACGATGAACGCAGGTGTCATCTCTATGTCCCCGCAGGGAGACAGCAGCGTGTGACAATGCAGATCGGCCCTGAAACGGTTCATACCCTATTCTCCTGTTAAAAGGTTGTATATCTGTCCGGCAAGCTCAAAAGTCTGCTCTCCGGAACCTAGAATAGGGATCCCCTCTTCCTCGGAGACTTCCCTGGCATCATCCTCAGGCTCAAAGCCCTTGACAATAATCACCGCCGCCAGCTCCTTGAGAGTGGCGATTGCCATCACGTTCTTGTGTGTCTGAAGGGTCACCCAGACTGAGCCGTCCTTGGCGAATCCCATCACGTCGGACAGCAGGTCCGACACGTATCCACCGGTAACCTCGCGGTCCAGGCCGGAAGCTCCGGAAAACACTTTCAGATTGAGTTTCTCAACAATTTCTCTTACCGTCATGATATAATATATTCTATTCAGATTCTGATTTCTCTTTGTTTACAAACCGGTCCTTGCCCCAGACCTGTTCCATCAGGTCTATGGCCTCCGAAACCTGAAGGGAGCCCTCTTTCTCGAAGCGGGCCTGCATGAAGATACAGTTGTTCAGCGAGGCATCCTCCCTTACGATATCCGCCGCCAGAGCCTCGCAGCTGGGCGCACCGCAGGCACCGCAGTCGATGTCGGGAAGAATCTTCCTGAGCATTCCGGCCATCTCCATCTTCTTGATGGCTACGTTGATATCCTTGTCATACTTGACCATGGAACGTGGCTCCACGGCATCCATCTTTATGTAAGCCGAGCAGAACCGCTTATACTCCTCCGCCTTGATATGGGTATCCGGAGCCGAAGCCGCTACTTCCCTGAGATTGTCCGCAACCAGGAAGCGGTTGCCCTGAACCAGAATTCCGCCGGGACAGGACTCATCGCACCCCCTGAGCTCCAGATAATCTATCGGCTCCTCTATCTCCTCGTCCTCCAGTTTTTCCAGAAACTCTATCACATTGCTCATACCGTCGATGGACAGTGCGCGTCCTTCTATCTGCGAGGCCTCACCTCCTGTCAGAGGCCACAGCAGGCCTTTGGACGACACTGCGTCATTGACACTCTCTGTACCCATTCCTTCCTCAGGATACTTCTTGTTCTTGTAAGCGTGCAGGACCTTATTATAGACATAATCCATATTGATCACCCCGCTGATGGGCGACTCGTAGCCGCCTACCGGGGACTTGACCGCAGCTATCTTGGCTATACACGGTGTAAGGTAGAACACCCCGAGTTCCGCCGGGTCTCCTCCGCCCATCTGCCATCTGCGGACATAATACTGAGCTGTCACCTCTATAGGCGGCAGCAGAAGCATAATGCGGTCTATCAGCGACGGGAAGCGCACCTGTATAAGTCGGATAACAGCCGGACAGAAAGATGATATCACCGGCTTCTCCCCGGCCCCTCGCACATAACCGTTGATCTCCTCGACCAGGGTATCCGCGCTCTGCTCCACGGTACATACTTCCGAAAAGCCCATATCCCCCAGAATATCATTGATTACCCTCCTCGGGATACGTTTCTCGAACTGAGCGTAGAAGACTGCCGGGACAAGCAGGACCCGGTGCCTGTAGGAAAATATATTGTCAAAATCATCATCCACCACCCTGATGGCGCGGCTCGGACACACTCTGAAACACCTGCCGCAGTCAATGCACCAGTCCGCATAAAGCAGGGCCTTGCCGCCCGAGACCCTCAGGGCCTCAGTCGGACAGACCTTGATGCAGTGCGAGCAGCCGATACAGAGCTCAGGCTGAATCTCAAGTGCCTTATGGAAAGTATTGTGTTCCATAGAAGTCAGTATTTAGAACTTGATGTAGATGCTCAGGGTTGTGCCTTTCCCCACCTCAGTCTCAATCTTCAGGTCATCGGCATTCTCCTGGATGTTCGGAAGTCCCATTCCCGCTCCGAACCCCATCTCCCTCACCTCCTTAGACGCAGTAGAGAACCCTTTCTGCATAGCTTTCCGCACATCGGGGATACCCGGACCGGTATCGGCGAGAACCACACTGATTCCCTCCGGTTCTATATCGGCGGTGATGTGCCCACCGTAGGAGTGCGCCACGATATTGACCTCCGCCTCATAAACTGCCACCACCACCCTTTTTACCACAGCAGGGGCCACTCCCAGCTGCTTGAGGGCCTTCTTGATGGCCGAAGAGGCGTTGCCGGCACGGGTAAAGTCGCCAGCTGCCACGTCGTACTCCAGTCTCATATCAGTACACCGGCTTGAGTCCGGCCCCGTAGAGGATGCCGGAAGTCTTGAACATCGAATAGTCCGTACGTATCACCACCATGCCGTTGTCCTCGGCCAGGGCGGTCATCTCCTCCGTAACGGCCTTGCCGCGCACGAAGAGGATGTATTCCACGTCCGACATCTCTGCTGTCCGGACTGACTGCACGTTGGCCAGTCCGGTAATCAGCAGGAAATCATCAGTCTTGATAGTCAGCACATCGCTCATCAGGTCAGAGGCGAAGGCATAGTCCACATTCTCGTCCAGACGGTCATGGCCGCAGAGAACTTCGCCCTGCACTGCGTCTGCTATATCTCTTAGTCTCATTTTATTCTGCACTGAAAATTAAAGGTGATGAAGATATGGTGTACCACTCGCTCATAAGCCTGTAATACTCAGGATAGAGTTCCGGAGTGACAAGCTGCCTGACGATACTGAGCCGGCGTGTTATGACAGTATCTCCGCCAGCAGAGCCGACCTCCACAGCAACCGAGCCGACCGAATTGGAAATATGCACGGATTCAGGAAGAATCACAGGCTTAAGGCCGTCCTCGATCCTGAGCGTACACTTATATGTCTCATCGGAAAGATAGGGCAGAAGCAGATTGACACTGCGGACCGTGTTGGCCACAGTCGACGGGTACACGTCTTTAATCCACCCTGACTCCGCATCCGGAAGGCTGTACGACAGCATTCCTCCTCCCAGTTCCCTGCCTCCGGAAGCCGTAACCGACAGTTCCGTAACGGACTCTATTGTCCTGGGCCGGGACTGCGGATCCACGATCCGGCCGTCAAGCCCGGATATAGAGAGATACGCGCCTATATCCTCCGTCGCATCGTCAGCAGCATCCACCAGTCCGGTCGCCATGATGTTCTGCACGGAAGCGAGTCCTGTCGAGGCAGGATCGGCTGCCTTGGGAAATGCCAGCAGCACTTCCGAGTCCATACCTGAAGCACGCAGCAGAGCATTTGCCAGCAATGTCTTCTCAGCATCCGTAGCATACGCGCTTTTGATGACTTCCGCCGCCGGACGCACACGGTAACCGGTCATGGCCGGTGTCAGTCCGCAAGTACCGAGCCCGGAGTGTATGTATTCGTGAATCTTGTCCACATCCGAACGCCTGTCGGCTTTCCCCGAATCAAATGAGTCCAGCAATGCCCTGACAGCATCATCCTCTGGACTATATACCTGAGAAGCCATTATATCCAAAGCCGCCTGACGGGACGGGTAAGTTGTCACGGCGAAAGCCTGGACACTTCCGGCAGGAACTGATACCGGCAAGGATACCGGACGGGGCATTACATTCCTGAGTTCCCAGGTCACGGTACGCATCCCTTCCGCATCAGTAATCTTCGGAGATGCCTTGCCGTTGAGCAGCTCATAATGAAGCGGAGTGTCTTCCGGAACCGTCACAGACAGCCGGTATTCCTTAATAGGAGACAGTTCCTCCACCTGCTCGAAAATATCCAGAGCCGGCAGTGCCCCTGCGTCAGTTGTCAATGTATAGTCCAGGTAAATGGTCGCGCCAAGCTCCAGCCCTGTATGCACGATCACCATCTCTCTCAGACCATTGTAGGCAGGAGCGTTCGCCGCAGCCGAAGGCAGCACCTCCACAAAAGCATTGGAGGGTGTCTCCACTATTGTCCCGTCCGTCTGACAGGTGTAGGACTCGTTGATCTTCAACTGCTGATAAGCAGGGTCATAGACGATGAAGGTCTCGCCGTAGAGACTGTTCATCGCGGCGTGTGTATAGATTGTAAGCTGCTTCTGCACCCTGAGCTCCTGACTGCCGTCGGGATTGAGGGTATAGGTCTTGACCAGCTTGTCGAACTGCGCCTCATTCTTGGGTGCTGCAGCGGCTGTCAGAACCGCCGAGAGAAAAAGGGCGGCCGGCATTATTGTTTTTATCAGAACATTTTTCATAATCCGGATTTACTTTTTGACAACAACATATTCACTGTATGCTTTGTGCGCATTGACGGCATCACGGAAACCATCCCAGTCGGAAGGCTCATAAACTCTCTTCTTCAGAGCCAGACTGCCGTGCAGGACCACATCGCGGCCTTCCTGGAGCAGACTGCCGGAGAAATCCGCCGCACTGCCGCACATATCGTCACTTCGTCCGTCCGAAACCATGACAAAACCCTCCGGCAGGGATATCCTCTCATCAAGCTCCACCAGGCGCGAGCATGCGTCCTTAAAGCCATACTTTCTGTGTTCCAGAGACGTATCCATCCTCATATACGAGCGCACACTGTTATACAGATTGTTCATCACCAAAGGGCGGAAAAGCATAACACCGTCACCGACAAGCGCGTAATCCGGTATCTCATATCGGAAAACTATCTCTATCGGCGCAGCCTGATAGTTCTTTGGATCGCGGCCGTAGTCCACATCCAGCAGTCTGGCCTTGGGAGAGACATTGAGCAGCTCACGCTCCATGGCGTTGTACCACTCGCTCTGAAATCCGGTCGTAAAAATACGGCGCACACGCAGATCGCTCTGGCCTTCGGCACTTACAGTCAATGTACCTTTAAGAGTACCGTCCGCAGCGAGGCGGCTTTCGGACTTTATGCGCAGATAATGATTTTCCGGGGCCGAAACAGGTGTCACGCACAGATCCGAGCCCTCAGGAATACCGGGCAGATAATTCTGCTGCTGCTCTGCACTGCTCCAGAGTTCGCGGCAGAAAGGAACCCAGGTGGGATCAAGAGGAATATATGTGCCGTCTGAGAGTTTGACCACAGCAACGCAGTGGTTGAAATGGTCGGCCGGAATACTCTCGACGCGGCTGCCGGCCATCGTCATCGCCGGATATGCCTCGAAACCGGCCATGCGCAGGAAAGAGATCAAGGTACCGGCAATATCCTTGCAGACACCGCAGCGGTCAGTATAGTTCATCTCAGTATTGTGCAGGGTATACCCCTCGCCCTTGCCCATGGTAATGCCCGCATACCGGATGTTGTCGGCCACCCAGTGGGTCAGCACGGCTATCTTCTCCATTTCAGTCTTCTTTCCGCGTATCAGCTCATCCACCTTCTTCTGGGCGGGCGCATACGCTTCAAAGCTGCCGTAGTCCTCATTGACCTTATTGAACCACAGAGATTTGTCCCTCCACTCAGGAGTAGTAGACAGCATAAGTTTAGGTGCCGCATCGAAAAGATCCACCATATCCGGCTCGCGATCGAAAGGCATCACGTCATCCACCGCAAACTTATAGACCTTACGTCCGTTCTCAAATCTCATAGAAGAAGTACTCTCGCCCTGATAGAACTGGAACTGCACGTCCTTCTCCATCGGAAAAGACACCATGTAGACCTTGCGCACGGTAGGATCCGCACACCAGAAAGGCACGATGTCGTAGAACTGCCCTCTCATAGGAGGAATGAACCGCGAGTCTTCCTCTCCGCCTGCCGCAACAGCTCCGCCGCCTGCACCGTCCGATGCCAGCAGGGCGTATGTAAATCCTTTCTTGGCTATCTCATATTCCACAATATCGCCAGGTCCCAAAGCACCGACCTCCATCATAATCTGACGGGCACCCCAGTAAATCATCCTTGCCGGAGCGGCATAATCAAGAGCTCCGGACACATCCAGATGCTCTACACTTCCGTCAGCGCGATACACTGTCACATACTTGAACTCGGCAAACGCTGTAAGAGGATCATAGTCATACCTGATGGTTCTGTTGGCCAATGCCCCCTTCCCGGTCTGCACCTTGAACGCCCTGCACACAGCGAAAGTCCCCTGACCCGTGGGCTCCACGCTGACCGAAGTGCTGTCCAGCAGGACCACACAGTCAGCATTCTGACAGGCCAGGTCAGCAGCTGCGGTCTCATACTGCCTCCAGGCCTGGGCCGACAGGGCCGCCGAGACGAGAAGTACGCAGGATAATACTGCAAAAAACCTTTTCATATACTTAGAATGTTGCTTAAAATACGGTTAGTGGTAAAAACTCTGCCAAGGTACGAAAATTTTCCGATTCCACAGCCGTATTCATGCGGCATTTTTCTTAACGTCCAGGAGTGTCAACCGTTTCTACGGCAGAGATAAGTCAGGGCCGCCTGGGCACAGACACAGCCGAAGACGGCGGGGATGTAGGAGATGGTGCCTACCTGGGACTTCTTGTTGCGCTCGCCCTCCGTAGGTACAATGGCGTCACGGTCGGGCAGTTCCTCCGAGAACACCACGGGGAAGCCCTTGCTGATACCTATCTTGCGGAGTTTCTTCCGGAGAATGAAGGCCAGGGGGCAGTTGTAGGACTTCGAGAGGTCGGTCAGACGGACCTTCGTGGCATCGAATTTGGCTCCGGCGCCCATCGAGGAGACAAGGGGAATACCGCTGTGGACGCAATGGGCGATAAGGGCGATCTTCGGAGCCAGGGTGTCTATAGCATCGATAAGAAAATCCGGACGGGCAACCCCCGCCTCGGCGCAGGAACGCTCCACGAGCGCCGCCACATTGTCCTCGGTAAGGTATTCTTCCACCTTGATTATCTGCAATTCCGGATTGATGTCCAGAAGCCTTTCCGCCATAACCTCCGTCTTGGGCTGTCCTACGGTCGAGCAGAGTGCCAGCAGCTGTCGGTTCCGGTTGCTCTCCGAAACTTTGTCCGAGTCTATGATTATCATCCGCCCTACCCCGGCGCGGGCCGTCATCTCCGCAGCGTATGCCCCTACCCCGCCCAGACCGGCGACCACTACGGTCGCCTTTTTCAGGGCCTGCAGGGCCTCCCCACCCACCAGCAGGGCGGTGCGTTCAAGCCAGGCAGGACTATTTTCCGGCATTGTCCTCAGAATTTTTCTCCAGGGCCTTCGCTTCGTCCCAGATAGCGTCCATCTCCGCCAGCGTCATGTCCTTCAGAGACTTGCCTTGGCGGATGGTGTGCTCCTCGAGATAAGTGAAGCGGCGGCGGAACTTGGCGCAGGTCATCTCCAGCGCCGTGTCGGGATTCAGGTCGTACAGACGGGCTGCGTTGACTATCGAGAAGAGAAAATCACCGAGCTCGCCCTCGGCCCTTTTCACCGACTCAGGGTCTGACTTGTCCATCCGGCCCAGCTCCTCACGGAACTCCCCGAGCTCCTCGGCCACCTTGTCCCAGACCTGGGAACGCTCCTCCCAGTCGAAACCCACGGCGCGGGCCTTGTCCTGCATGCGGTAGGCCTTGAGCAGCGGCGGCAGCGAGACAGGCACTCCCGAGAGCACCCGCTTGTTTCCGTCCTTTTCCTTGGTCTTGAGCTCCTCCCAGTTCTGCACCACCTGGTCGGCCCCGTCCACATGGACCTCGCCGAAGACGTGCGGATGACGGTAGATAAGCTTGTCGCACAGACGGTTGATCACATCCACGATGTCGTACTCACCTTTCTCGGAGGCTATCTTGGCATAGAAGACAATGTGCAGCAGCACGTCGCCCAGTTCCTTGGAGACCTCCCTGCCCTCCCCGCGGAGGATGGCGTCGCTCAGCTCGTAAGTCTCCTCAATCGTCTGAGGACGCAGCGACTCGGTGGTCTGCTTGTGGTCCCAGGGGCATTTCTCCCTGAGCTCATCCATTATATCCAGAAGGCGGCCGAAAGCCTCCAGCTTGGCCTCCCTCGATGACATCTCGTTTCTGCTCATCATTCTTGAATTTTGAGACGTAAAGATAAATCAAATATCTGTTGGAGCGGTATTTTTTCAACTTGCGCTGCGGCAAACCACATCATGTGCTGCGATACGGCACAAGCAGCCACTATATTTGCAGGTACAAATGCAACAGATATGAGAACAATTGACAACTACGATGTGAGAATATTCACCGACAATGTCGAGGAAACGGCCATAGGGCAGCTCCGCCAGCTGATGTCCATCGAGGTATTCAGCGGCTGCAAAATCAGGATAATGCCGGATGTACATGCCGGAGCTGGGTGCGTGATAGGCTTCACCGGCGACTTGGGTGAAAGGGTCATCCCCAATATCGTCGGAGTGGACATAGGCTGCGGCATGCTGATTCAGCCGTTCGAGTGCAGCGGAGAGATAGACTTCCACGAATTGAATCAGTTCATTCTGAGCAGCATTCCATCAGGCCGGGACATACGGAGCCAGGAAGGTCTGGTCCAGCTGCTGCCGTACATGGAAAGATACCAGGAAGCGAAAGAGCTGGTCAAGGAACTGCGCTGCTTCCGCGAGCTGAAAGATGTCAAAAGGCTGTACAAGGCCGCAGGCACCCTCGGCGGAGGCAACCATTTCATAGAGCTGGACCGTGACGGCCAGGACAGAATGTACGTGGTCGTCCATACCGGCAGCCGCAACTTAGGCAAACAAGTGGCAGACATCTACCAGAAACAGGCCGTGAAGAACATGTCCGGCTGGGACAAACTGATGGAAAAGCAGACTAAGATGATAGAGGAATACAAGGCGGCAGGACGGAGAGCCGAGCTGCAGGAGGCCATACGGAAGCTGCACAACTCCTTCAGGATGCAAAAACCACCGGTTCCCGCGGAACTCTGCTGGCTCGAGGGACAGCCGCGCGAGGACTACCTGCACGACATGCGGCTGTGTCAGAGATGGGCGCAAATCAACCGGGGTATCATCATGGACCTGCTTGTAGAATACCTGCGGGCCAAAGACAATATCTGCAGTACACCGGAGACATTGGCCTCAGAGCGTTTCGAGAGCGTCCACAACTACATCGGGGACGACGGCATCATCCGCAAAGGAGCCATCTCCGCCCGCAAGGGAGAGAAGTGCATCATCCCCATGAACATGCGGGACGGCTCCCTGATATGCACCGGCAAGGGCAATCCGGACTGGAACTGGTCGGCCCCTCACGGAGCAGGCCGCATAATGAGCCGCGCACAGGCATTCCAGCAGCTAAGCATGGAAGCCTTCACCGACTCGATGAAAGGCATCTACAGCGAGACCGTCTCCGAGCAGACCATCGACGAGTCCCCCATGGTCTACAAACCGACGGAGGAGATCATCGCCAACATCCGGGACACTGCAGAAATCAGTTGCGTCATCAAACCGGTATTCAATTTCAAGGCCGCACAATGACAATGAAGTAAGGAAGCTTTTCAGAAGAGCTTTCTCATGCTGTTCTATTCAGCAGCAACATGACCTTGACATTTTCATTCCCGCTACTTGTCACTGCTGTGCCGAACATGACATTCTCATACCCCAACCGCTTATGCACCGCCTTACGGAATGCCTCCACTTCCAAGTCTTCCAACGGATAACGGGAGGGATAAAGGACAAATACAACCGCATTGTCATATCTGGCTAAATCCAGCTGCTGGTATTTGGTCATGGACTCAAGGATGTAATCCAGGCGCCCGTTTGTTCCGCAGCCGACTGAGTAATAGTCATACCGCATACCATAGTCAACGCCCAACAGAAACTCCACATCACTGCGCGTGAAGGTGCTGCCCTGAACGGTCAGCGTCTGAATCAAGGTTTCGCGCCGCGACATGGTCGCAAGATATTTTATTCGCCTGTTCTGACGGTATTTCCGTTTTCTCTTGGCGCGGTTCATCCGCCTGCCGCACCGCTCAAATGCAAACCACCCGGTTATCAACCGTTCTCCGCCCTCACCTCTTAAACGGAACTTGCGGGGAGTCTGCCGTCTCCAGATACTTTCCTTTAACTTATCTAATGCCGCCTCATAACGGTTCTGCGGCTTTTGCCTGCCCAACATCCCGGAGAATGTGTCTTTGACACCCGCAGGCGAAAAACCGTAAAAGGTAATCTCCCACAGGCAGTGCATGGTAAGTTCCTCCATGCTGACCGACAGACCGTCCGGAAAGACAAGTTCCTTAGCCAGTTCTTTCTCCCAGGCATCATCGTCCAAGTAACATACACGTGTGGTCCTTGTCCCGTCCTCCCTTATTGAAGTTGTCACGGTCGCCTTCCCACGATAATCCCTGTCCGGCTCCATGCCCCGGAGAATATCGTATGCCTCACGGAAGGCGTAGATGTTATCCAAATGTCTATTTTCCCACTTTTCCAAATACGGGAGAAGGCTGTCGAAGTCAACCTTCATAACAAGTTCCTTAAGCGTCATTTTCTGTTCCGTTTATGATTTGACAATATTGATTCAGAGCGATGTCCTGTTCTGGGCGGAGGGGTATGGCAAGATTATGGTCGAGCAAGAACTTGTTGCCGGAGTTCAGGTCGTTCCAAGTGCCGTATTCCACCGCGTAAATGTCGTTTTCCCAGCCGAAGATGTCTCCGTCATATTCCTGCGCGAAGCGGACGGCATACATCGTTCCGCTGACAATAGGGCACTGCACCACGATAACCGACCGGGCCAGAGCCACTTGCATACGGCAGCGGGCGACCAGTCTCGTCGGATTGGCCTTCACCCCGAAGGGATGCTCAGAGACTATGGCTCCACCCTTCGCCACAATCTCCTCCTGCAAGTGCTTATTTACCTTGGGATGAGTGATGTTCAGTCCCGAAGCAACGATGGCGACAGTCTGCCCCTCCGCATCGAGACAGCCCCGATGGGCAGCCGTATCGCAGCCCAATGCCAGTCCGCTGATGATCACGTGTCCCTGCCCTCCGGCCTGCCCGGCAAACCGGTATGCGACATCCAATCCTTCCGCATCGGCACCACGGGCACCGATAACCGCCACAGTGTCATCCCGGTTAAGCAACCCCAAGTCGCCTGACACATGAATGAGCGCAGGGGCGTCATTGCACAGGTTATTAAAATGCCAGGGATAATCATCAGCATAATACGGGACTGTGATGACTCCAGCTTTGGCCTGCCTGTCCAGTATCCGCCTGGCTTTGTCCATTTCGCGCTGAGCCTTTGCAGCCGTCTCTTTCAATTGCCCGTTTCCCTCAATGCCCATCCCCACTATCTGTCGGGAAGAATATCCCGACAGCTGCAGGCACAGCAACTCCTCGACTGACGGGCAGGAAGCCTTCCATTCGGCTTTTTCCTGCTTCCTTCTTCCGACTATTTCGTTCAACTTTTCCTCCCAACTGGTCATAAATTGTTTTTCTGCAAAGAAAATCCGCACTTGCGCCAAATCACGGCACAAGTAGATTATTTTACTGCGTTAGCTAAAGATATTGGTCGCACAATGCATCAGCTATTACGTACTGCATAAAATACTACATATTTTGTGCAATACACATTGTTTTTTGAGTAAAAAAATAGTAATATTGTATCCGAATAACAGTACAAAAGATGAAAACAATCATTCTAAATCAACGCAAAGAACGTGATGAACTGATGTCTCGTCCGTATCTGATACGTAAGAGCCTCCAAGATACAGATTTGCTATTGAGCAGCCATCTGATCAAGTTGATAACAGGTCCCCGTCGGGTGGGCAAATCCACTCAGGCATTATTGATGCTGCGGAACAAGAATTTCGCATACTTGAACTTCGACAATTATCAATTGCTGGAAGCCTGGGACGCAAATCTGGTCATGCGGATGCTGGATGATGTCTATCCCGGGTACGAATATATCCTGTTGGACGAGGTTCAGAACCTTGACGCATGGGATTTGTGGGTCAGTGAACTATATAGAATGGGAAAGAATCTTGTAATAACAGGCAGTAATGCTAAAATGCTCAGTAGCGAAATGGCTACAGTATTGACAGGCAAGTATCTTCAGATAGAGATGCTGCCTTTCAGCCTTGAAGAGTTTTTCGATTGGAACAAGCTTGACATGCACGCACTGAAACCGGAACACAAAACAGAGTCTCTTGTGCTGACAGATGACTATTTGAGGAACGGCGGCTATCCGGAAGCAGTCGCCTCACGCCTGTTGACCCGCAGTTACCTTGATACGTTGTTTGACTCCATTATATGGAAAGATGTGGCCAAGCGTCATAATGTCCGTAATGTGACAGATCTGAATAACCTGGCCATGTATCTTGTCTCGAACTTCTGCAATCCTGTAAGTGCTAATGAATTGACATCTGAACTTGATTTCTCCAGTGTCAATACGACCAAGAAATATATGGACTACCTCCATGAACCATACCTTTTCTATTATTTGTCACGCTACAACAATAAGCTTAAGCTGATGAAAAAAGCTCCAAGGAAAGTGTATGTCGTTGACAACGGTTTTGTGGCATCGAAGGCATTTTCCTTGAGTGACAATCTGGGACGATTGCTTGAGAATCAAGTTTTCATAGAACTTATACGCCGGGGCTATGATGTTGAGAAGACGATGTTCTATTATCGCTCACGGAATGATAAGGAGGTTGATTTTGTCCTTCGTGAAGGCACCCGCATATTGAGGCTTGTTCAGGTATGTTATGATATGGGCAGTCCTAAAACGGAGAAGCGGGAAGTGGACAGCATTGTTGAATGTGCCGGAGAATTAAAGTGTGATAATCTTGTTATTGTAACTTATAACGATAAGCGCACAATTGAGAAAGACGGTTATAGGGTGAACGTAGTGCCAATTACAGAATTTTAAATAACAAACACTTTTGCAGAAGTGCATTTTAAGCAAAATTTCATTTTTATAAAAGTGTCACGTCATGCAGGGCGGGGATTTGAGCCAGCGTTTCCGGTTCACAAGTTTGTGGACCACAAGTTTGTGAACCGCAAATCATAAAGTTGAGAGCAGTTCGTCCAGGGACTCAAGGCTGGTGATGCGTACCTGACGGGGTTTGCTGCCCTCGGAAGGACCGACTATGCCGGCATCCTCCAACTGGTCCATGATGCGGCCGGCACGGTTGTACCCAAAACTAAGCTTTCTCTGGATAAGGGATGTGGAGCCTCTCTGCTCGCGGACTATCAGTCTCGCCGCCTCTTTGAACAGGTCGTCTCTGGCATCGCCGGAAAGCTTCTTCACCGGGCCGTCCTCACCATCCTCCAAGTCACACTCAGGCAGCTGATATGCACCCCCGAAACCGGCCTGGGCCGATATGAAATTGACCACATTCTCCACCTCGGGCGTATCGATGAAGGCGCACTGCACGCGCACGGGCTCGCTGCTGCCGATGGAGATGAGCATGTCACCGCGGCCCACCAGCTGATTGGCGTCGGTCTGGTCCAGAATGGTCTTCGAGTCAACAGTGGACATCACACGGAATGCGATACGGGCAGGAAAGTTGGCCTTGATGGTTCCGGTAATGACGTTGGCCGTAGGACGCTGGGTGGCTATCACCAAATGGATACCGATGGCCCTTGCCAGCTGCGCCAGACGGGCTATGGGCTCTTCAACCTCACGGCCCGCGGTCATAAGCAGATCAGCGAACTCGTCGATTATCACCACGATATAGGGCATGAACTCGTGCCCCTTGTAGGGATTCAGCTTACGGGACAGGAACTTCTCGTTGTACTCCTTTATAGTACGGACGGATGCCGCCTTCAGCAGGTCATACCGGTGGTCCATCAACTTGCACAGTGAGCGGAGGGTGTAGACCACCTGCTTGGTCTCTGTAATAATGGCATCCTCTGCGTCCGGCAGCTTGGCCAGATAGTGCTTCTCCAACGGTGAATACAACGACAGCTCCACCCTTTTGGGGTCCACCAGCACGAATCTCAGTTCCGCCGGATGCTTGTGGTAAAGCAAAGATGTGATAATGGCGTTAAGGCCCACGGACTTGCCCTGTCCGGTCGCTCCGGCCACCAGCAGGTGCGGCATCTTCGTAAGGTCAAAAGATATCACCTCGTCAGAGAAGGTCCGCCCTATCACCACCGGCAAGTCGTATTCCGAGGCACTGAACTTGGGATCTACCAGAATCGAACGCATCGGCACTATGCTTGGCGTCTCATTCGGAATCTCTATTCCTATAGCATTCGCATACGGCAGGTCAACAACCCTAGCCCCACTGACTGCCAGGGAAAAGGCAATATCGTACTGTAACTTCATGATTCGGGCCACACGCACTCCAGGAGCAGGCACTACTTCATATACCGTCACCGTAGGCCCCACCCGGGCCGATATTGTGGACACACCTATCTTATAACCCCTTAGGACAGAAATGATTCGATAATAGTTCCTTTCCAGCTCTTCCTTCGATACCTCATAGACTTGCTCCGAATAATCCTTCAACAGAGAAAGATCCGGCATCCGGTAATCGGGCATACTCAGCTTAGGGTCATATCTGATCTTCCACAGCTCATCCGACAGAGCCGCAGAAAAATCCTCAGGGTCTTCGCCCCTCACTTCCACGATATTATTTTCTTCTGATTTCATATTTGCCTCCTTTATTTTATCATTTGACCACAAAATAAGACCGAACTTATGCCAAATTAAGGCCCATGGCGCGAAAATGACTACATGCCTAATCTATCCGCACGAGAACCGGCTCATTCAACTGACCGCCGTCCCGCATGAGAGCCGCATTGACATAGACTGTACCGTCCTTCTCCGTCATGCCGTACCCTGCATGGACATGGCCGAAGAGACAATAAGACGGACGGATATCATGTATCCTCTGAGCAAGACTCTCACTGCCATAATGACAAACCTTCCCGGACTCACCGGCCTCGTCCAGCACCCCGAATGGAGGCTGATGCGAGATAAGCACGTCCACGCCGGACGGGACTGCCTGCACACTGTGATTTTCAAGCCCCTCGATAAAAAACGGCAGACCGTGGAAATGCACACCGTCAAGCGTTACGCCATTGCCGGACAAGAAATAGCAGTTCCCGTCCAGCCCCTCAACACCACCGCCGTAAAAACACACGTCATGATTGCCCACCGTGAACAGCTTGTACCGATAGGGCTGATCGCAGAACCAGTTGAGAAAATCCAACGCCTCAGCCTCTGTTCCGTACTCAGTAAAGTCTCCGCAATGCACCAGGACATCGGCCTGAGGCAGATTTCTGAGACTGCGGTGCCGGTTGTGCGTGTCCGACAGACATAGAATCGTCCTTATCATAATATCTCACTGCTACACTGTCCCGAAACTTCCATTTTTAAGCAGACGGTCATACAGCACGATACTGCCCGCCGCCGACACGTTCAGCGAATACTCCCCGGGAATCTGCACCACATCCGTACAATGCTCCAACGCCTCGGCGGACAGTCCCTTATCCTCTGCACCGAGCAGATATACAGCCCTTTGCGGATGACTGTACGATGTAAGCGGCACACTACGCGAGTCCAGTTCCACACCGACCAGTTCAGCATCCTTGGGCATAGCCTTGTAGAAATGCCCGAAACTCTCATATTCGAACAATGGTATATGCCTCCAGCTCTTGAGAGTGTCCGTAGCCACTTTTGTATAACGCCGCCCTATGACGAACATGAAGTCCGCTCTCATGATGTGGGCGGAACGCCACAGCGTTCCCACGTTCTTAGCCGTCACCGGATACTCTATGCCGATACCGAAAAAGCCCCTGCCGCGCTGAGGGACAACTACATTTGGATAATTCTTCCTGCACTTGCCGTGCAATACTTCCTGCTCTTTAGTTTCCATAACTATTTTACTTTTATTCCGGGGACAAAACTAAGGGCGGGTTAAGCCAAAAAGCAGCACAAGTGTAAAATATCCGAAAATATCAGGAATAATTTACCCGGTCGGCGGATATGTAAACTGTTCCAATCTAAATACAGGTAAATTTAAATCGTCCCAAAGACTGCAAAAATTTTACGGTTACGACAAACGGGAAGTACGGACATCGCTTTATTTGCCAAAATACTGTTAATCAATGTATTCGTCACACATCCAATGGATTTCACTGAGGTGTACCAAAAAAGTTGGACGGATTAATATTTATCAGTTATTTGATAATTAACTGATCTGCAATGTATT
>CALVDE010000012.1 GCA_944326265.1 uncultured Bacteroidales bacterium
TAAAATTTTACTCTTAACAGACTTATTAACCTTTATACTTTTACCTCGTTATCTCTCTCAGTCTTTTCAATGAACTATCCGTTTTTCTCAAACGGGCTGCAAATATACGGACTATTTTTTAACCACCAAATTTTTTTGCAAAATTTTTGCGATTTTTTTGAAAAAATTTTTCAGCACTTTTAACAACATTCTGTCTTTCAGGTATTTCATTTTTTGAAAAATTTTTGATTATTTTTATAAGAATTTTTGAACCCCGAGTAATGTTGGTACAATAGCATAATAAAGTTAAATTTGTCATTTAAAACCAAACCATCCTAATACTTATGGAAGAGAAGAAAAAAGTAACCCTTCCCGAGAATGCGTTCCGGGAGCTCAAGCCGGGAGAGCAGTACCAGCCTCTCCTCAGACCGGACAAGGTATATCCGGAAGTGACAGTATGGTCAGTCACGGTAGGTCTGGTGATGACCATCATATTCTCAGCCGCAGCAGCATTCCTGGGACTGAAGGTCGGACAGGTCTTCGAGGCCGCCATACCTATATCTATAATAGCGGTAGGTCTTTCCAGCGCATTCAAGCGCAAGAACGCCCTCGGAGAGAATGTCATCATACAGTCCATCGGAGCCTGCTCCGGTGTAATCGTCGCAGGAGCGATCTTCACCCTCCCCGCCCTGTACATCCTGCAGGACAAATATCCTGAGCTGACAGTGGATTTCTCGAAGATCTTCCTCAGCTCACTCATCGGAGGTGTGCTGGGCATCCTGCTGCTGATCCCTTTCAGAAAATACTTCGTGAAGGAGCAGCACGGTAAATATCCATTCCCTGAGGCAACGGCCACCACGCAGGTGATAGTAAGCGGCGAGTCCGGAGGCAAGGGAGCCAAGACCCTGCTGATAAGCGGTCTGGTCGGAGGTCTCTACGACTTCATCGTCTCCACATTCGGCTGGTGGTCGGAGGTTTTCACATCCCGGGTTCTGCCCTGGGGCGAGCAGGTGGCCACCAACGCCAAGCTCCTCCTGAAGGTCAATGTCGGAGCTGCCGTGCTCGGTCTGGGATACATCATCGGTCTGAAGTATTCCTTTATAATATGCTGCGGCTCATTCCTGGTATGGCTGATCATCATTCCCCTGATGAGCCTGATATTCGGAGACAGCGTACTGGACCTGATGGGCTCCGGCCTGACCGCCACTGTCGGCTCAATGTCGCCTGAGGAGATCTTCACCAACTACGCCCGCCATATAGGTATCGGAGGCATCGCCACGGCAGGCATCATCGGCATCATCAAGTCCGCCGGCATCATCAAGTCCGCGATAGGGCTGGCTGGGAAAGAATTCAAAGGCAAGAAGAGCGGAGCCGACACTCAGGAGGTACGCACCCAGAAAGACCTCTCCATGAAAATCATTATCCTCGGACTGGTAATCACGCTGGCCCTGATGTTCGTATTCTTCTATATCGGTGTGCTTGACAATCTCTGGCACGCTGTTATCGCCCTTCTGGTCGTCGCTGTCATTGCGTTTCTGTTCACGACAGTGGCTGCCAACGCCATTGCTATCGTTGGCTCCAACCCCGTCAGCGGCATGACTCTGATGACCCTCATACTCGCGTCCATCATCCTGGTGGCCGCAGGTCTTAAAGGCACGTCCGGCATGGCCGCCGCCCTGATCATAGGAGGTGTGGTCTGCACGGCACTCTCCATGGCCGGCGGCTTCATAACCGACCTCAAGATCGGTTACTGGATCGGTACCACTCCGCGCAAGCAGGAAGGCTGGAAATTCCTGGGCACACTGGTAGCCGCCGCGACTGTGGCCGGTGTCATGATGGTGCTCAACGACACGTTCGGATTCACCGGTGAAGGAGCCCTGGTAGCTCCTCAGGCCAATGCCATGGCCGCAGTCATCGAGCCTCTTATGCTGGGCGGCAGCGCACCCTGGATCATGTACGGCATCGGCGCCGCCATAGCCATACTGCTGACCCTCTTCAAGGTACCGGCCCTTCCTTTCGCACTCGGAATGTTCATTCCCATTGAGCTCAACATCCCGCTGATGATCGGAGGTGCCGTCGCATGGTACGTAGGCTCACGCAGCAAGGACAAGGCCGTCAACGAGGCCCGCAAGGAAAAGGGCACGCTGGTGGCATCCGGATTCATCGCCGGAGGAGCCCTCATGGGAGTAGTCTCCGCCATCATGCGTTTCGCCGATGTCAATCTGGTCAACCGCGAGTGGCAGTCCTCCACCCCTGCGGTCTGGATTGCCCTGGGCGCATACATTCTGCTCATAGGCTACATGATATGGGCCTGCAGGAAGACCGACTCAGCTGACAACAAGTAACGGCTATGCTGAGCGGCAGTAACTTCCCCATAGCATTGCTCCTGACCCTGCTGGCAGGACTTTCCACAGGACTGGGAGGTGTCATCGTACTGCTGACCAAGAAGTTCAGCACGAAGACCCTCTCACTGGCCCTCGGCTTCTCAGCCGGAGTAATGCTGTTCATATCCCTCACGGAGCTGTTCACCGAGGCCCGCACAGGTCTCGGTGCGCACTTCGGGGACAGGATGGGGCTGCTGTACACCGTACTCGCATTTTTCGCAGGAATAGGTCTCATAGCCGTCATAGACAACATCATCCCCTCGAAGGAGAATCCGCACGAATATACCGCAACTCCGTCTGAGAACGGTATTTCCGACGGGGACTCCTCCAGACTGATGCGGCTGGGCCTCTTCTCCGTCATAGCCATAGCCATTCACAATTTCCCGGAAGGCATGGCCACCTTCGTAAGTGCTATGGAAAGTCCGGACACAGGGCTCTCCATAGCTGTCGCTGTTGCCATCCACAATATCCCCGAGGGCATCATGGTCGCCATACCCATCTACTACGCGACCCACAAGAAAGGGAAGGCCATCGGCAACGCCTTCATGTCCGGCCTGGCCGAGCCTGTCGGAGGTGTACTCGGCTGGCTCCTGCTCTCCCGGATATTCGGGCAGTCTCTCAACGGAGTGGTCCTGGCCGTTGTGGCCGGTATCATGACCTATATCGCATTGGACGAACTTCTTCCGTCCGCCGAGAAGTTCGGCCATCACCACCTGTCCATCATCGGTGTCATAGCCGGTATGGCAGTCATGGCGGCCAGTATGATTTTGATTTAGTTAAATATTTTAGATATGGAAAAAATAGTTGACAGATTTCTCAGGTACGTGGCTTTTGACACAACGTCAAATCCTGACTCGCAGAGCCAGCCCAGTACCAACAAGCAGTTTGCCCTTCTGGATCAGCTCCGTAAAGAGCTGGAGGCAATGGGTCTGGAAAATGTAGAACTGGACAAATACGGATACCTGACAGCATCCATTCCTTCCAACATCGAAGAAGAGGTACCCGCCATAGGCTTCATATCCCACGTGGACACTTCTCCCGATGCCCCCGGATGCGGCATCAAGCCCAGGATAATTGAGAACTATGACGGAAAGACAATCGTTCTGAACGAGGCGAAAGGCATAGAACTCAACCCTGCGGAATTCCCCGAACTGAGGGACTACGTGGGACAGACACTGATCACCACGGACGGAAACACACTGCTCGGAGCCGATGACAAAGCCGGAGTAGCCGAAATCATGACTGCTGCCGAGTACATAATGGAGCACCCGGAATTCAGGCACGGTCCCGTCAGGATAGGTTTCACTCCTGACGAGGAGATAGGCAGGGGTGTTGACCGCTTCGATGTCAAGAAATTCGGAGCACAATACGCCTACACCATGGATGGAGGCGCAATCGGCGAGCTAGAATACGAGAACTTCAACGCTGCCTCAGCCAAGATTCACATCCAGGGCCGCAACATCCACCCGGGCTATGCCAAGGACAAGATGCTCAATGCCATCCTCATCGCATCCGAGCTGAACGACATGCTGCCCGTATGGCAGAGACCTGAAAGTACTGAAGGATATGACGGTTTCATCCATATCACCAAGTTCACCGGTGTGGTCGAGGAGGCCGATATCCAGTACATCATCCGCGACCACGACACAGCCCTCTTTGAACGCAAGAAAAAGATGATTCAGGAGTGCGCCGACTTCATCAACTGCAAGTACGGAGCCGGTGTCGTAACCGTCGACATCAAGGACCAGTACTACAACATGAAGAAGCAGATCGAACCTCACTACCACATCATCGAGAAAGCCGTCGAGGCCATGAAGGCTGCAGGCATCAGACCCAATATCCGTCCTATACGCGGCGGCACTGACGGTGCCCGTCTCTCTTTCATGGGCCTGCCCTGTCCCAACATATTCGCCGGCGGCCTCAATTTCCACGGCAAATACGAATATGTGCCCGTCCAGAGCATGGAGAAAGCCACCGAGGTCATTCTGAACATCATCCGCAACTTCACAGTAAAATAAATCTGCACCGCTATGATTATCACTACCACAAATACCCTTCAGGACAAGCAGATCACCGCATATCACGGGATCGTCACCGGAACATGCATCATGGGCGCGAACGTATTCCGTGACCTTTTCGCCGGCATCCGCGATATCGTAGGAGGACGGTCCGGGGCCTACGAGGAAGTCATCGAGAAGGCCAAGAACGAAGCCATCCAGGAGATGATGGACAAGGCCATGGGGATGAGGGCCAATGCCATCATCGGAGTGGACATCGACTACGAGACCGTAGGCGGCTCCATGCTGATGGTCGCGGTCAGCGGCACTGCAGTGACAATTCTATAGTCCTAAGGCAATGGAAGATATCCAGCTCAACGCGCACAACAAGGAGGAATACCCTCCGATGCACACAGCCGAGCACATCCTCAACCAGACCATGGTGAGGATGTTCGGCTGTCCCCGCTCGAAGAACGCCCACATCGAGCGCAAGAAGAGCAAGTGCGACTACCTTCTGGACTCCTGCCCCACCGACGGGCAGGTACAGGCCATAGAGGACAAGGTCAACGAGGTCATCTCGCAGAATCTGCCCGTGACCGTCAGCTTCATGCCTCTGTCCGAGGCCGGAGCCATCGTCGACCTGAGCAAACTCCCGGACAACGTGTCGGACACCCTCAGAATAGTCCGCGTCGGAGACTATGATGCCTGTGCCTGCATAGGAGCGCACGTGGCCAACACCGCCGAAATCGGCCGCTTCAAAATCATCAGCCACGACTACGACAACGGCCGCTGGAGAGTGCGTTTCCGCCTGGAAATGTAAATCTCGATATCATGAAAGGACTACTAACTATAAAACACTTCTATCTGCTGCTCTTGCTTCTGAGTACTTTGTTTGTGCCTACCTATGCAGGTGAAGCAGATTCCATAGCCGTACTTTCATCTATTAAAGGGGCTGATATGACACTATACCGGATATGGTGCGAGAAGCAGTCATCGGACAAAGAGACAGCGGCAGATGCGGCTGAAGTGTTCTTAAACGGACTAGATACATCGGCCAAAAGTATCTACATCGCCCATATGCACGACTATCTTGCGGATTACTATGAGAATGACTTGTTCCGATTCAGCGATGCCATATCACACTGTGAAGTCTCACTAAGGCATCTTCTCGCCACAGGAACCCCGGAACAGATAGCAAGATGCGAGACCCGCTTGGGAAAACTATACTATCAGAAAGGCCAGTACCACATAGCATTCAACCATATCAGCACGGCAGCACATACATTTGAAGACCTTAAATCTGACAGAGGCCTAATGTCCTGCAAGATGATATTAGGTGCAATCTATCACCAATATGGCGACATGGATGAAGCACGCAAGTGCTTCGAAAGTATTGGCAAGACAGCTAAAATGCTCAATGACAGCCTTACGCTCAGCAAGAGTCTGCACAACTTGGCGATATTAGCTCTATCTGACAGGGACACTGCACGAACAATGAGATTGTTGAGACTAGCCATCAACTTCTGCAAAAGCATTACAGACACTTCTGAGCTATGCATGATGTATCTTAATACAGCAAACATACATCTGGTCATGGGTCAATACGACGAGGCAGAAGAGTTCATGGCACTTGCCCGTCCCCTTGCCCACAACGATTACCTTAAGGGGTGTTGGAAACAGGCTTACGGCAGGATATACTATGGGCGTAGAGACTTCAACAAAGCCATATCATGTCTTGACGAAGCATCTAACCTGTTAGAGAAAGGAGAATTTGAGGACAGGATTTCTTCCATCCACAGAACGCTACACAATATCTACATACAGCTCGGCGATACGGCCAAGGCATATTCAAGCCTCACAAAGATATCCGATATATGGAACTCTTACACAGAACGTGATATAATGCTCGAACTATTCCATATCCGCCAGGACCTTACAAAGAGTACCGCCGAGCTGCGGCTTAAGGAAGAACATGACAAGAGGAAGCTAATCGTATTCATTTTCGCCATCTGCCTTCTGGTCATTACATTCGTATCCATCATCATCTACAAAGCCAAATCTTTCCGGCTCAAGAAAAAGGAAACGGAAATGAGGAACAACCAGAAGATTGCTGAAGTCAAGAAGCTGTACTATATCAAGATGGGAAGCATCATCAATAATGCCATATGTGAACTGGACAAAATCCGCAACGGACTTAAGAGCGAGAAGACCAAGTCTGACCTATACCGCATCAGTTCGGAACTGAAAGAGTCTGTAAGCACGGAAAAGGCCGAGGCCTTCGACACCTTCGTATACGACTATGACAGTGACTTCCACAAGAAGCTGCAGAAACGTTTTCCCACACTGACCACCGGTGAGCGAAAGTTAGCGATTATGCTCAGTAAGAATCTCAGCACCAAGGAAATCTCCGACATCACCCGTCAAAGCCCCGAGAGCCTGTATCTTGCCCGTTACCGCCTACGCAAAAAGCTCGGCTTGACAGGCTCTCAAGAATCACTTGAAGACTTCCTCAAGAACATATAGTCAGCAAGCCCGACACCCGAAGCCCCATCTACATACACATCTTATTATTAGTGTATTCCAGCGGAATGACAATATATTGATATAAAGCCGTACTTAATTTGATAATACGCAAAACACGTGTTCCGTGATATTATCCGGTATTATTGTACACTATTGCATACTATCTCATTAATACTCTAAACATGGCTTACAACAACATCCTGGAGACCATAGGAAATACTCCGCTGGTTAGAATCAACCGACTTTCACCTAATCCCAACGTCAACATCTACGCCAAACTCGAAGGATTCAATCCAACAGGCAGCATAAAAGACCGCATAGCTCTGAAGATGATAGAGGATGCCGAAAGAAGCGGACGGCTCAAACCGGGGCAAACCATCATAGAACCCACTTCAGGCAACACCGGCATAGGGCTGGCAATTATAGGTATCATCAAGGGCTACCCCGTAGAGATTGTCATGAGCAAGGCCGTATCGATAGAGAGACAAAAAATAATACGCTCCTACGGAGGCAAGGTCATACTCACACCGGCAGAAGAAGGAACAGACGGAGCTATAAGACTTGCCAGAAAGATGGTGGCCGAAAATCCCGAACGATACTTCATGCCCGACCAATTCTCCAATGCCTGCAATTATCAGGCTCACTACGAAAGTACGGCTTTAGAAATATGGCAGCAGACACACGGTCAAATAGACTATCTGGTCTGCGCCTTAGGCACATCGGGAACGATAATGGGACTGGCTCGTTTCCTACGAATGATGAAGCCCCAGATCAAGATCGTATGTGCACATCCCATAAAAGGACACTACATCCAAGGACTCAAGAATATGGAAGAAGCCATCGTACCTGCCATATACGACCCCGGACAGATAGATATCCAGGAGATGGTGGAAAGCGAAGGTGCCATAGAGATGGCTCGTAAGATCATCTCCACTGAAGGAATCTTTGCAGGAATGAGCAGTGGAGCTGCGATGCTTGCAGCCATAAGGACAGCAGAAAGATTAAATTCGGGGAATATAGTGGCAGTATTTCCTGATCGTGCGGAGAAGTACCTGAGCACTTCGATGTTTGACTTTCTGTAGGAATAAAGGATTGATATTTAACAATTTACAAGACCTTGATAATACTCTGATAATACCAGCTTATAGTATGTGATAATGGCTTTTTCTTGACAAAAAATTATCGATTTGATTCCTTTGTGTCAGAGAACAAACATTAACCACAAAACAAAATTCAAACATGAAAGAAAAAAAACTAAAACTGCTGACGGCCATTATGGGTGCAGCAGCTCTCTTGACCCACTCCTGTAATAAGCCGGAGGCAACATCTTTGGCAGAGTTGGAAATTACTACCGAAAGTCCCTTGGAGGTATCAGCAACAGGTGGAATAGCAACCTTTTCCTATGAAATAACCAATCCGGCAGACAATGGAGCAATCAGTGCATTCGCGGATTCAGATTGTGACTGGATTTCAGGAATCAACACCGAACAGGCCAATATAGTTGCTTTCGATGTTGATCGCAACCCTTCTGAAGAATCTCGTAGGGCCACCATAACTCTTACCTATACATTTGGCAATCAAACTATTGAAGACAGCATAGAACTTATACAGAAAGGTAATGGAATAAACGATGATGACCCTGAAGAACCTGAGGTGTTTGACTATGAGTTCACCGCTTCAGTATTCGCAGGCGAATACTGTGGTACATATATGACAGAAAAGGGCAAACATGCTTATGTGACACAACTATCTAACAACCAAGATGTCTCACAGCCTGAAACAACAACATATCTATTCGGAATGATATGTTCAGAGCCGGAAGACGGACGATATCCCTATCCGACAACAGGTCTTTATAATCTTTATAACGATGGCTACGAGGACATGACTTTCTTCAGCGCAAAATACATATTTGTAAACGGAAACGGGGACATAGAATCTGAGCTTGATATCATTGATGGCGTAGTAGAGTTCCGCAAGGATGGCGATGCTTATGTGTTTGAAGCCAAATTCACAGATAGTGAAGGTAAAAGACACCATGTTACTTACTCTTCTAAAGTAAGCTTAGTATATAACTTTAACGCCCAGAATACAAATACTCTTGCTTTAACCTACGATGTAAGATTTGCCGCCAACTCTGCCTCAGCCAGGTATGAAAAACTGGAAGAAGGCCGCCTTGCCGAGGTTAGTCTGACATTCGCTGAAGACGGATATGAAGTGTATAACAGCGACATGAATGTTACTGTTTATTTCCCTTTCGATGAAAGCAATGGTGAGCTTATGACCGGAACATATACGGTATCCAATGAAATAGGTGCCTTCACCATCAAACCTGGATACTGGCTTGAATATAACGGAGTGCAATTGGCCGGAAAAGGCACTTACCTAGACTTCGTTTATGATGGAGGTAGAATCGCCGTGGGCATCGTCACATCAGGCACTATGACAGTATCGGGCAAGAAAGGTGCATATGATATCACATTCGACTTCCTGACTGAAGACGGATACTCCCTAAAAGGAACATATAAAGGGGACGTTAATATAGACCGCTTTGGATTAAGTACTCTTAGCGGAGACCGCGAAGTAGACTTAAGTGGAGCTACAGCTACTATTGAAAACAAATACGACCTGGATGTATATTACGACTCAAGACAGTACGAGAGTGGCTGGGAACTCAATATAGCCACAGAAAACGGAGACCGCGTACGTTTCCAGCTCGCAAGTGAAATCATGTCTTTCCATGAAGGCATTCCTGCCGGAACATATTCCCAGCAAATTTCATCTTCATGCGACATCAATGAATTTGTAAAGGGATTCAGAAAAGACGGAGACTTTAAAGGATCTTTCTTCTTCTCAGACTTTGACGACAATGGTATACCACAAGAATTTGCTCCTGCCACAAAAGGTACACTTGAAATCAACAAGGTTTCCTACTTTGGAGAATATCTTTACACTATTTCTTTCGAAATAGAGGACGATATGGGGAATATCTGGAGCGGATCATGGCAAGGAGAAGTAGAAAACTTGGCTATCCAAAATGTAATCTCAACTCTTAAAAGCGACCGGGAAGTAATCTTCGAAAATCCTACTGCTACCGCCAAATGGTATGGCAACAATCGCAGGGGGGAGATGTTGTGGGAGATCGTCATCAAATCCGAAAACAGCGGTGACTGTGTAAGGTTCAATCTATGCACGTCAGGCGAAAATGGATTCGAAGGCGGAGTGCCAAGCACCCAATATACATACTCGCTTGACAACGATGATCCCTGGCGTCCGGAATTCCTGACTGGTATAGTAACTGAAAGCGGCGAACTGAAAAACACTTTCTTCTTCTCTGACTTCGATTCGAATGGTAATCCTAAGGAATATGCGCCCGCAGTCAAAGGCCGCAAGGACGGAGGAATAGAGCTTACCAACAACGGCGACGGCACATACTACATCTACTTCAAGGTATGGGACGACTGCCAGAACTGGTGGTATGGTGAATTCAGCGGTGCCATCGAGCATATCGAAGCTGACGAAAAAATCACAGTCGGCTACTAAACTGACATCGTCTCTACTATCATACTTTTTACAAGGGGTCACACATTCGCACATACAGTGTGACCCTTATATTAACAGCACCAAACATAAACACCAACTTTATATGAAAGAATCATTATCATCGCATCTAAGAGTGGCTGTCATCACATTAGCAGCCATTCTGACAGCAACCTGCCGGCCCGTAGAGAAGGCCGATCCTCCCAAACTTTTCATAACCACCGAGTCACCCCTTAAAGTATCAGCCAAAGGAGGAGACGTGACTTTCGCCTACTCTCTTGCAAACCCTGTCAAAGGCGGAGAGTTGTCTGCGAAGAGTGTTGGAGACTGCGACTGGATCACAGCCTTTGACAGCAAGAGCAAGACAGGTGTCGTAAGAGTTACAGTAGAGGCCAACGAAGCCGAAGAGGCAAGGACAGCCACTATTGTACTTACATACAGCTATGAGGCAGATAAGACCATTGAGGACAGAATCGATTTGGAACAAGCCGCTGCTCATAACGACAATCCTGACGATCCGGATGAGGATCCTGATAATCCGGACGACCCGGACAACCCTGTTGTGCCTGAGGACATTATTCTTAACGCATCTGTCTTTGTCGGAAAATACTACGGAGGCTGGATGAGCGGCAACGGCACACATCTGTTCGAGACCACTCTTTCCTCAGACACAGACCCGGCCAAAGACAGCCTCGCCTACACTTTTACCATTGTAAGTAACGCTCCGGCAGACATGAACGCACCTTTGCCCGTTTCTGCTTCCTATAGCCTTGGCGCAGACGGAGAGTACACAGCAGGAACTTTTGTGTCAGCCTCTTGCACCAGACTTCATGCCGACGGAAGTAATGAAACCATAGCATTTGAAACCGGCATTATAGTGTTCAGCAGCGACGACAACGGAGCATCGTTCAATGCCGAACTAACAGATACAGATGGAGTAAAGCACATAGTAACATATACCGCTTCCGAACTGTCATACGCTGACTACTCACAGAATCCAGATGACGAAAAGCTCAGCAAAGACCTTACATTCAACGCAACCCAGTATAAGGCTCGGGTTAAAAGCAAATCCAACGGCCTTAGCCTCGTAGCGATGGAGTTTGTCGACAACGAGCAGGGCGTAACCATGTTTGTCGAGGCCTATATGACAGTACCGGAAGAAGGTATAGCCCCCGGCGAATACATCGTATCTTCTGACGACAGAGCGATGAGCATCATTCCAGGCAGCTTTGGGCCGACAGTCTCTGGAACATACGCCCAATACACATATAACATGGAAGACGGGGAAAGCATAGTCGTAATCGGAGCTATCGGCTCGGGAACCATGACTGTAGGAGAAAGGATAGAAGAAACCTCTCTCAACAATGGCAAACAGACTATAGAATTTGATCTGACCACCAGCGAGGGCTACTCAGTCAAGGGTTCTTTTGAAGGCCGCATAAGCGTTCAGAGTCTTGGATTCTCCACACTAACATCAGACCGCACTGTCAACCTGCAGAACGCTACTGCCACTATCGAAAATAAAAAATCCCTTGATGCTTCGATTTGGGATACCGGAAGCAGTACAGCCTGGGAGCTTATAGTAGCCTCACCCGACGGAGGCGATGCCATCCGGTTCCACATAGCCGCAAACAAGGGTAATGTAAACAACGGCATACCTTCTGGTAGCTACAAAGTACAAAGTAGCAACAGTAGTGTGGACAATGGGGAATATGTAAAAGGTACAATGTCTTCAGATATGCTTAAGGGTTCTTATTTCTATTCGGGCTACACCTCCAACGGTCTGCCTAAAGAATATGCACCTGCCATCAGCGGAGACCTGGTTATAGAGAACTCCGGAAATAACAATTACAATATCTCTTTCAGTATCACTGACGATAAGGAATATATCTGGAGCGGTGCGTGGAACGGCACTATCACAAACCTTACTATGGCAAACAGCATGACGACCCTTACTTCCGACCGCGAGGTGGTATTCGTGGATGCCACTGCTACTGCCACTTGGTTTGCAGAAGCATACTATGGTGAAAAGGTATGGGAGATGGTCATCAAATCTGCCAATGGAGGTGACTGCGTCCGCCTCGTACTTTGTGGTAAAGACACTGATTTCGAAAAGGGAGTACCGAGTATGAAGTATACCTATGCCTACTACAATGATGACCCTTACGAGGGAGAGTATCTGCTCGGATCGAAGACATCTGACGGGGATTTCAAGTACACATTCTTCTTCTCAGACTTTGACGAGAACGGAACTCCCCGCGAATACGCACCTGCCGTCAAGGACAAGAATAGCTACATCGAAATAACCAACAACGATGACGGCACATACGACATCACTTTCAGCCTCAAAGATGATCTGAGCAACACTTGGTACGGTTCATGGAACGGCCCCGTGGAGCTTCTGAAAGCCGATGAAATATTCGAATTCTGATAAGTTCCATACTGATAGAACAACACTTTTTTCACATTGAAATGTACCGGAATATCTATGCGGACACAGCTAAAGGAGCTAAGGGCTTCTTTACATTACCGCTGATATTCCGGTGCTAATTTTTAACGTGAGTTCGAAATAAATTAGAAGATAACCAGTTGTCCGTCATCAACAAAAGTGACGTCAACCGAGGGCTTTTTAGGGAAGAAACAGTAGGCAGCGATAGCCGATAGTATGTTGACAATGAAGTTGTTGAAAGAGCGGTGCCTGGAATGCTCTATCTGCGCGATGTTCTTCAGCTCGTCGTTGACAGTCTCAATGACGGCCCTCTTGCGTAGCAGGATCTTGTCCTCCGCGCACATGAGCATGTTCTTCATATTGTTGCGCACGCGTGTGACGAGCTGTATGCCGTTGAGTCCGTGAAGCTGATGCCGGTGCACTTGCCTAAAAGGACGTCCTTGATGAACAGCGCCAGACAGAGGGCCACCTCCTTTTCCAGCTCCACGAAGCGGCTGTAGGAGGAGAGGACGGGGAAAAGGTGGCGCATGTGTCGGCTGACGTATTCGAGATAGAAGTGCGAGAGGTAATCGCTCATGCGGTTGGGCTTGTTCCTGCGGTGTCTGTCGTCATTCCGCTCGCCCTCAAGTGAGTATTTCTGCCTGACTTTTGTAAATTTCTTGCTGTATTCGTCGGCCATGTAGAAAATTTCAGTAAGTTTGCAGGGAAAGAAAGCTTGAGGAGAGAGATTTATGAGACAGTATTATCACATCTGCACAGAGGGTCTGGGGAATGACCTTATTTTCAGGACTGACAAGGACTATATACGCGGCATGAACGCTATCGGGATTCTGGCCTACAGGCATGGGATTTCCATTCTGGCATTCTGTCTTATGGACAATCATGTACACATCGTAGCAGCTGCCGCCAACGAGGCTTGCAGACTTTTCGTCAAATCATACAAGCATATATTGGGCAAGCTGTCCGGTATAGCCGAGATACCGTCTTCCGCGATTCTTATCAAGGACAGGGAAATGCTGGTCAATGAGATTGCATACGTACTGAGGAATTCTATGGCCGCCGGTATAAGAGCCACGCCTTTCAACTACCCCTGGTGCTCCGGACCGGTTTACTTCAACATGATGCCCGCATATCCGTACAAGACCATTGGTGAAATCAGTTCCTGCAACGTTTCAAGCCGCCTCCATACCAAAATAAAGCTACCGGACCATTACCGCATCAGAGAGAACGGACTGATAGACCCTACCTGCTATGTCAACCATAGCAAGGTTGAAACTCTTTTCGGCAACCCGGGCTTCATGATGGCATGTATCGCCAGACGCAAAGATCTTGACAGGCAACTTGAACTCGGAGTGCTCCTCAAAACACGCTACACTGACAAGGAACTGGAGACTACCGTGACTAAAATCTGTCTCGAGACTTTCGGCAGCGGGACACCGAAAGAACTGGACATCCACTCCCGGTTGAAACTGGCCGAGACCTTGCGCAAGATGTTCGGTTTAGGAATCAAGCAACTTGCCAGACTCACATACTGCAGTCCGGACCTGCTGGCCCGCATTTATGGAAAATGAATTCCCGATGCAGGACTTGGGAGAGTGCAGAAATCCATAAAACACTGATATTTCAAATGTTACTTAAATCATGGCTCGCCCAAGTGGGGTAAAAAAGGGGGACTTGGGAGAGCGGGTATAAAAACAAGTATCTGACATTCAGTAAGATAGTCGAAACAACACTCTCCCAAGTCCTGCATCGAGGGTGTGAGCTGGTGGCAGAAAAGGACAAGTCCTGCATCGGTCAGGAAAAGTGAGGATCAGAAGGAGTGACGGTCGGGAGTAACGACGGAGCGGAAGCGCGACTGGCCCACGAAAGCCAGGAAACCCTGACCGGAGCAGTGCGGGGACAGCCACTGTGGGCACGGTTATTGAAAGATGTAGTGGAACAAACACTAATAACTGAGAATATGAAACAGATTCTAGCTGTAGCGGCGGCAGGTCTGATGATGCTGCTCCCGTATGCCTCACTGAAGGCACAGAACACGTGCGACTGCAACTCCAAGCAATACAGATATATCGAGGTTACAGGCACGTCGGAAGTCGAGGTGGTACCCGACGAGATTCACTTCATCATCGGCATCAAGGAATACTACGAAGAGGAATTCGACGGAGTCTCCAAACCCGAGGACTATAAGACAAAGGTTCCCATCAGCGTAATCGAGACGCAGCTCAGGAACGCCCTCCACTCCATCGGCATCACTGACGAAGATATCCGCACCCAGGAAGTGGGCGACTACTGGCGGGAGCGCGGACTGGACTTTCTTATCGGAAAGAATCTGGACATCACCCTGCATGATTTCACCAAGATAGACCAGATAATCTCCGTCGTCGACACCAAGGGTATCAACTCGATGCGCATCGGCGAGATGACCAACAAGGACATACTGAAATATCACGAGCAGGGCAAGAGAGACGCCCTCTTAGCCGCAAAGCGCAAGGCTGAATATATGGCCGACGCCTTAGGCGAGAAGATTTGGAAAGTCCTGAGCATCGAGGAGCACGGTGGAGGCATTGACAACTACACTGTCGTACAGAACAGCAAGTTGCGTATGGACGCGGCAGCTTTCGGCTCGCCCGAGGCAGCTGCGGCAGCATCGGCCTCGGACGCATTCCGCACCATAAAGTTCACCTATTCGGTCACCTGCCGGTTTGCTTTGGGTTTGGACTGGCTGTAGCATTCATCGCCTGACGGGCCGCAATCTCACGGGTACGCAGGGAGTCCTTGTAGGCATTGTTGGCATTGACCCGGACAATATCAAGGGCCGCGTCTGAGTTGCCTTTCCAGCGGCGGCAGTTGTATACCGGCTCGTAGATGCGGCCGATACGCCATTCGCGGCTGATGCGCAGACCTACCCCGTAATCCTCCCCGTACGACACATTCTCGAATCCTCCGGCCTGTCTCAGCACAGCCGTACAAAATGCCCTCGGAGCACCCAGACCGTTGATCCGCAGGGCATTGTTGTGTCCGTTCTCATCAGTCCACTCCCTGTGGTCGATAATTCCCGGCGGAATGGGTCTGAGGTCAAAATCGGTCATCATGTAACTGCCTATGACCATCGCACACCTCTCTCTGTGGAACATGTCCACGATTCGCTGCAGGGTATCCGGACCGCTGTACATGTCGTCACTGTCCAGCTGGACCGCATAGCACCCGCAGGCAGGATGATTGATTCCGAGGTTCCAGCAGCCGCCAATGCCCAGACCGGTCTCCTCCGGAATAACGTGAATCACCCGGCTGTCGGACGAGGCCAGTTCATCTATCCTTTCCGATGTTCCGTCGGTGGAATGATTGTCTATCACAATGACATTGAACGGGAAATCCGTCTGTTGCGAGAGTGCCGAGCGGAGCGCGTCCTGGATTGTGGCCGCACGGTTGAGCACCGGGATGATGACCGAGGCCTCGACGGCATAGACTCCGCCGTCCTCACCGACCGTCCGCGTCCGCTGCGGCAGCCACGCTCCTATTTTCCTTAGATGATCCGTGAAAATGGCCTCCATCTCTATCTGTGCCTCCCGGTTCCGCGGATCCACATAGTCGAACTGCTTCTGTCCCGAAGCCCTCGCATCCACCTCGTCCACCCCGTAGAGCGTCTGCGGCAGATGCACCAGCGCCCCGTGCCGCGAGAGGAAGAGCCTCAGCGAATACCACCGGCCGTATTTCAGCGACAGGCCGTCTCCAGCTGCTCTTTCCGTTTCTTCATTGCCCTTTCCGGTCCTGCATCCACCTCCCCCCTCTTTCTCCAGCCCGCACTCCCATTTCTCCATCAGAGCCTCATTCACTACCACCAGCGCCCCGAAATCGAAGTCCTCCCGCACACTGCCCGGCTGATAGTCATTGACCGGATTGCCCTTCCGCCGGCCGTCCGCCGTCCTCAGCCAATAGTCACTGTACACCATCGCCGCCCCCGTCCTGACAGCCTCCTCCATCAGCCTTCCGCCGGCCTCCCGGGCATCATACATTTCCCGCTCCGGTCCCACCCGCAGCAGAACATATCCATTGTCTCTTTCGATTATTTCCATGATCCTTTTGATTAGCCTTTCAAAGATAGTAAATGTTTTCAAGTGAATTTGCGCAACTGCAGGCAGAGGAGCGGTCTTAAAATGTAATCATCTCTAGGTCATTAAGTTATGATTAGAGCGTGTGCTTTCAGGAGGATTAAAAAGGTCCGTGAGGTGTACCAAAAAAGTTGGACACAAGAGAAAAAGTAATGATAAAAAGCAACAGTTTACGGGTCCACCTGCTG
>CALVDE010000013.1 GCA_944326265.1 uncultured Bacteroidales bacterium
ACCATAAAGTTACGAAAAATATCCCAATTAACCTACTGATTTACAACTAATTATAAATAAATTTAAACAGCTTCTTAAAACGTTTTAATTTCATATAGTTAAATTTATAAAGTGCAATTTGCGATCCTAGGCTCGAAACAGCAGCAGGGCCTCATGCACACAATCCTGACACCGCTGGCCCTCTGGGGACCGACTTTCATGAATGTCGCCAGGACAGTCGTGTCTCCGCCGAGTCCGAGGGCACCGACGTGGGACTCATTGACACGCTCGGTTATCTCACGCTCAAGGTCGGACTGCCTCTCATAGGTGCCGTCCACCAGTGCCTGGAGCATAAGGGATGCCGCTTCGTAATGCGAGCGTCCTACGCCTACTGCAAGTGTCGAGGGAGTACAGCCCAGCTGGGCTGTGGACTCCCGGGCCCATTCCACTATCTGGTCCACAACAGTTTCCACCTTGTGCTTGTGGAAAACACGGTGTGTGTGAGCCCTGATGGCAGGACCGCCGCCGAACATGAGGATGTGCACCCTCAAGACGCTGTCTTCCGTATTCCTTATCAGTATCGGGGCTGGCTCCAGCATTCCCGGATCCTCATACAGCCCCTCGGACTGGGCTATCCGCTGGGTGTCGTTCCCCCTGACGGCCATGGGCCGGCCGGGAAGCTGCCTCAGGCCCTGACGGATTCCCTCCTTTATCGATTCGAGGGTGCGGCCTGTCAGTACGGCATCAGGACCGACCTCCACCAGTACATGTGGAATGCCGGTATCGTCGCACAGAGGGCAGCGGTTCCTCTCAGCAATCACGGCATTCTCAAGAACCGTACTCAGCACCCACTTCGCCTGAACATTTGTTTCCCTGCCGATGGCCAGCCTGTAGGCGTTCTTCTTGTCAGGAAGAAATGTCGATCCGGCCCTTACGACGGTGTCGCAGATTCTGTCGACAATTGTCTTATCGTATTCCATTGCTGAATGTTTAATTAGTATATGCTCGCGCCTTGAGCAGCAGCGATGATTGCCGGATATTCCCTCACTGTCAGTTCGTAAAACGCCTCCATGCCGAGCTCGGGGAAGGCTACCAGCCTCCTTTCCATTGTATTATTCTCCAGAAGGGCAGTGACCGGAGGTATCACGGCATATACTGAGTTATTCTCCTCTAGGATACGGACCGTGCTGTCACTGATTTTCCCTTTCCCAAGATGCAGTTTGACACCGGCTCTGGAAAGAGGGCCGAAGCTCTGCTCTATCTCCAGTTTGTTGCTGGATGTGGGTCCGACTCCTGCCTGACTCACTGCGGTGTGGAATATAACCGCTCCGCGCAAGTCAATGCCGCAGCGGTCCAGTTCTCCTGTCCCGATAAGCCGGCATATCCTGGGCAGCACTGCATCACGACCGCAGTATATTCTGCCGGAAATCAGGATACGGTCACCGACCTGAAGCCCTTTTGCTGTCCCGTTGTCTATGGGTGTGATTATTGCCGTCATTCTACTGAAAACAGTTTTATGTAGTCATTCTCGTTCTCGATCACACCGTATGCACGGGAGCGCATGTAGATCTTCCTTGCCCAGTTGGTGTGCGGTTTGACCTCGTTCATCTTGTTCCCGCTCTCGCCCTTGAACACCCCGCCCCGGTCATTTTTAAGGATATTGACCGCGTCGGTGTACTCCTCCCGGGTAACGGCCTGGAGGGCGTTGACGTACTTGATATGCGAGGGATGGATGACCGTCCTGCCGACAAAGCCGTTGGCCTTGTCCAGGATGACCTCGCGGAGAAGGCCGTCGATCTCATGGTTGACGATGGGGATACGCTTGAGCAGGCAGTCCTCGATGTGGTCCGAAGGAAGGCTCTCGAACATCATGCGCTTGCTGGCACGGAAATATTCCCATACAGGTCCCGATATGACGTAGTCGTTGGAGCGTCCGAAGATGTTCACTATGTCGGCCAATATCTCGCGCACGGTCATGATGTCATATATGGAGTAGTCCACTCCGCGCCTGACACCGAAGCAGGAGGAGAAGTCCGTAGCACCCACCCTGACCTGAAGTATGATGTCCTTGTATTTGTCCAGGATCTTCTTTATGCCCACCAGCTCGCCCGTTCTCGTCTCGCGGTAAGCCACCTCCGGGTCCTCGATGATGGGCATTCCGTAGATGGTCTCACCGAAGCGGTCGTTGAGCTTGCTCAGGTAATAGAGATATACTTCGGCGTTGTGGGCGTTGAACTTCGGGAAGTTGAATCCAGTAAGCGGCCTGATGCTGCTTGGTGTCAGCTGTTCGGCGAAGTGCTCGAACTGCTCCTGACTGCGGACCCTGCAGAAGATGAGCGGAAGGTCGTCATAGGTGAGGGCTCCGCTGTCCAGTGCCGAGCTGAGCACGTCCAGCAGATGCAGAACATTGCGCTCCGCCTCGGGGACGAGTTCCTCCGGGCAGGCATCCTCGAAGCAGAAGACCATGGATGTCAGACCCGGCAGCTCCCTGTTCAGTATCTTGGAGGAGAAGTCCTTCGTACCGGGCATGTACATCGTCGCACCGAGACAGTACTGAAGCAGTTCCTTGTCGGAATACTTGTTGAACTCCTCGGGTTCCACGACGAACCGGAAGTCCGGGTTGTACCTGTGATGTCTCATTGTCAGCGGATGGAGCCTTTGGGTGACACTATGGCCTCGGGATAGTAGCAGTCGATCATCCTCTTGACCAGGGACACCTGCTTGGCCCTCTTCTTGGCATCCTGCTCGGTGCTGTCCCAGCTGTGAGTGGCTGCTACGGAGCCGCCGGTCTTCAGATAGATGGGGGCCGCCACCCTGATCATTTCAGGCACTTCGTAGTGGCGGATGAAGCCTCCGGTGGACTTGGGGTTCTCGGTATGAATGTCGATGGGGATGCTGACGGCCTGACGCATGGCGGCCAGCATCTGCAACTGGATGTCCCTTACTGGATTGATCGAACTGGCTCCTATGAGCTCCAGCAGCCTGGCCGAGCACGGGTTGCCGTGTCCGGCGTGGGCTGATACCTTGAAATGAGTCTCGGGAGGCAGTTCTCCGGCCTTTTTCATCTCGTTCAGCACCCACAGGCATCCTTCGTCATACACTAAAAAGGAATGACAGCCGAAAGCGGTAGCTCTCTTGACATCCTCGATGGCCCTGACTATCTGTTCCTGACCGCGCAGGCGATAACCCATCCTGACTCCCTCCTCGGTATGGACGGAGGCACTGGTGTCCGTAGTGGCCCTGGGACCGATGGCCAGGATGAGGTCGGTCTGAGCCTCCCCGGCAAGCCTGACCATCTCGATGATTTCGTTGTCTGTAAGCATCATGATACCCTTGGTCTGGGTCACGCGGTGAAGGTTGATGCCGTAGCGGTCCATTTCGGCCAGAAGGGCGGCCATTACCTTGGGGCCTTGGATACCGGGTACCTCGAAGCGGTACTGTGCTCCGTCCGGGAATCTCTTGTCCGATGTGGGAAGGTCATACGCATCCCCTCCCGGCAGACCTATCGATCTGAGGAATTCTCTTGTCTTTTCCATAATTTCTATCACTTTTTATGTTATTTGCTCAGTTCTTGTTTGAAGAGGTTTATCATTTCATGACTGGACATGTCTATGGACGGCAGATCCGACCTGATACCGCTGTGTATGCGGATATCGATGAATGATGCACGGCCGGAGTCAAGGCACTGCCTGACGGCGGCCGCCAATTCCTGCGCGGTCTCCACCGGGTGACCGGTGGTATAGTATCCACAGCCCTCCGCTATCTCCGTGAAGCTTATCCGATGCCCGGCAGAGGGCTGGCCGCCTACCGACTCGTGGGCTCCGTTGTTCAGGACAACGTGGAGAAAATTGGGAAGGTGCTGTTTGGATACTGATGTCATGGCTCCCATGTGCATTATCGCGGCGGCATCGCCGTCCAGGCACACCACGTGCCTGTCAGGTCTGGACAGGGCAATACCCATGGCCACTGACGAGGCATGACCCATTGAGCCAATATTCAGGAAATCGAAGGTATGTGACTCCCCACGGATATCACGTTGGGCGTACAGCTCGCGGGTGGCACGGCCTGTAGTCGCGCAGCAGACTGTGCCTTGGGGTATATTGTCAAGGATTATGGATATCGCGTCCTCGCGACTCATCGCGTAAGCACCCTCGCGTGGGTTCTTTTTCTTCTCGGTCAATACGCCACTGGGAACCAGGAATGCAGTGGGAGAGCTGTTTTTCCTGGCCAGGGATGTCAAGTACGCGATGTCCCCTGAAGCCGTCTCTTCAGATAGAACTCTCCAGGGGATGTCCATGAGATCCAGCATCCGACCGCTGACCAGGCCCTGCATGACGTGCTGCTCGCGCTCTCCGTCCTTGGTGCCGGGCTCGCCCCTCCAGCCGATTATCAGCAGCATGGGAACCGAGTACACATGTCTGTCGGCAAGAGAAAGCAGGGGGTTGACGCAGTTGCCAAGGCCAGAGTTCTGCATGTATACAACAGGAATGTTCCCTGTGGCGAAATAGTATCCTGATGCCAGGGCTATGGCGTTTCCCTCGTTGGCTGTGATGATGTTGCGCTCCGGAGGTATATTGGCTTTCAGAAAGTTGTTCAGACCGTTGAGATATGAGTCCGGAACACCGGTGAAGAACGTAAGGCCGTTCCCGGCAAGCTCCGATACGAAATGTTCTATGTTCATGCTGCGGATTATTTGCCTTTGTAGTATGTGAAGTATTCAGGAGCATCGCTGCGGCACAGCTCCCATGCCTTAGAGAAAGCCTCCACAACGCTTTCCGGAAGAGGACCCTGGTTTATTGCCGTGATGTTCTGCTGTAGCTGCGACAGTCTGGAGAAGCCCATGATCAGGCCGTCACCCCGGACAGAGCTGAGCATTGAGTGGTAGGCCAGCCAGCGGTAGGATGCGGCGGTTATTCCTATCCCTTCTCTGTTGCAGGCCTCCCTTACTGTGGCGATGCCGTCGAAATAGGACTTTTTCCAGTAGCGGCCCTGATAGTTGGGGCGGTTGGTGAAACGACCGTAAACGGGAGTGTCCTCGTAATTCTTGTACTTGTCTGTCAGGAGACCGCCGGCCAGGGGATTATAGGCGTTGAACCGCATGCTGTAGGCATTCAGGCACTCTTTGAGTTCTCTCTCTGCGTTGCGGCTCAGCGGATTGTACAGGCCCTCGTATACCGTGGGGAGGACCCAGCCGCGCTCTTTGCTCACATGGTAGACGTAGGACACCAGCCACGCAGGGAAGTTGCTTAGGCCCAATTCGTGGAATTTACCCTTGCGGTAAAATTCGTCGCACGCCTCCAGGGCAGATTCCACTGGTGTGTTCCTGTCAGGGAAATGAAGGTACAGTGTGTCGACCCTATCCACCCCCATCCTGCGAAGGGACTCCGGGAACTGCATACGGACGGCATCCCCGTCAAGGCGGCCCGTGATGCGGGGGTTGATCTTGGTCGCGATCCTAACACTTTTCGGTCTGAGCTGCCTGAGACATAGGCCTATGAGTTCCTCACTCCGGCCGTTGTTGTACACGTACGCCGTGTCTATCTCGTCATGACCCGACTCAAGGTAGAACCTCATGATGTCTGTCACATCGTTCTCGAAAAGCTGCTCCCCGAACGTCATCGTCCCGAGGATCAGGTTTATTCCTTTGTTCATATTTGTTTGATTTTAATATGTTCGTATGTTTTGTCCACGTCTATTTCACGACACTGCCTGATTATGTCTTTTGCTTCTTCAATTGACAGTATGCTCGACGAGCAGGATATCATTTTATCTTCCAAATCCTTCCAGTCCAAGGAGTTGTCTCCCTCACCCTTAGGTACCGGAACAGTATCTTCTTTTATCGTTCCGTCCTTGAATACTACACGTACCCTTGCTCCTCGTATACCTGACATCCGATTTTCCAAAGACTCATCAACTGTAATGACCGTCCTGTTGATAATCTGCTCTACATCTTTATTGACTTCGATCTTAAGATCATCCAACGTGAAATTTCCGTTAAGGAGTGCCTTTGCCACGGCGTAGTGGATTGAGAATTTGGCTTCGCCGGACGTTTTGGGATGAGAAATCCTCCCTGCTGACCGGATAGCATTAGGATAAACCTCAATATGTACTTCCGCTATATCGCAGCACGTATATCCGAGACATACAAATTCCTCACGGATAGACCTGGCCGCATCTATGCAGGCATGAGTATGTCGGCATGAGGGATATAGTTTCAGGTAGCTCTCCTCTATGGTAAAAACTTTGCCGAGATTGTCCAGCAGCACATGCCTGTTCACTTCGCCCGCATAAGCGTTGAACCAGCCCTTCGGACTTTCTAATGGATAAACAGGGGCATCTAAACCTTTTTCGGCCATTAAGGCGGAAATTACTCCTATCTTAGCGGCATTTGCCGCATTAATAGGTTTGCAGTGCTGGGCACTTTCGTCAATTATAATGAGGCCGCTGGACTGGACTGCCGCTATGGACACACTATTGTAAATGCCGTCGGCATCTAGATTAAGCAGTTTGGCGCATGCTGCGGCACAGGCCAGAGACCCCGCGACTCCCGTAGAGTGGAACCCTTTGTTGTACAGACTGGGTTGGGAGGCTCCGGCTATTCTGTTGAAGAAATCATATCCGACAATTATTGCCGGAATTATATCACTCCATCTGCTTTTTTCGTATTCCGCCAGCGCAAATACTGATGAAATGACATGGGCCCCTATATGTCCGGCGGATTTTTTGTTGCCGTCATCCATATCAGCACCATGGGCATAGAGAGCATTTATGAATGCAGCCTGAGATGACGGATATTTTCTTTTGTCAAGCAATATCGATGCTTGTCTGGTACCTCCTTCTTCTTTTATGATGTCAAGGACGATTCTGTTGAACTCTGTATTAATTCTGTATCCGGCAATGCTTGCCGCATAGTAATCAGCTATGAACATCTTTGTATGTTCAATTACATTGTCCGGCAAGTCCTTATAAGACAGCTGTTTTGCGTATTCGCACAATATACGGCAACTATCATTCCCGTTACTCTGCATATTAATAGTAAGTTAGAGTACTCAAAATACTCCGTTTTTTAGTCTTTTGAATTTGTTCTATGAGGCAGTTAGAGAGATTAACTATTGACAATCAATTAGCGTAGCTATACAAAGTTAATTGTGGCAAATTATCTTTATTTATGCATTGGATTTAAACTGCATAAATTTAAAATGGTCTTATTTTAAAAAGAATGTAGAAGATTCTTACAGAGCCTGTAATCAATAAAATCTTTTTTAATTTTCTGGCATTGGACAATTCTTTATATTTGACTTGTTTAATGACACTTCTAAATGGTTCGCTTTTTATAAAGTGCCTTGCTTGATGAAACCGCTTTTTAGCATTGTCAGGATTATCCGGATGAAAAAATTTAAGAAATAAGATATCAGTAATAATGAAAAATAAGAAATTAATACAGTCTTGGTAAATAATATTGTATTCCCCCTTGGAATATCCTTTAATTTGTCCAATCTCGTCATCCATGCGGTGAGATATGGGTATAAGGATGTCTGCTAATTTCTTCCTGTTAATGTCTGCATTTTCTGAGTATCTGTAGCATACGCTGTCAGCGTTCTGTCGGTAACAGTAGATAGGTTTATCTATGAACTGAAACTTATTGACTTTCTCCAAACAACGAAGAATAAATACTTTATCTTGACTTTTAGGTATTCCTGCCGGAAATCTGATGCCATGCTTAATTAAAAAAGATCTACGGTAAACTTTGTCCCAACAATATTGAAAACCATAAAACCCAGGCTTTTTGGGTCTCATTCCAAGTCTATATAATTTTTCTTTTATGCAAACATCAGAAGTATCATAGATGAAATTAGGATTTAAGTCAAATTTTAATATCTCCTGTTTGTTTTCACTGATTTTAAAGTGACGGAACATCAAAATGTCAAGATCGCAATTTGACAGGTGCTTGTATAGTTCTTCATAAGAATTTTCCTTAATCCAATCATCAGGGTCAGCGAACATAATCCATTTACCAGCAGCATTGTCAATGCCAGTATTCCGTGCCACAGAAACTCCTTGATTGATTTGATGTATAACTTTGATTCTTTTATCTTTTTTCGCATAATCATCACATAATACACCACAGTCATCTGGACTACCATCATCGACAATAATTACTTCTATATCGTGGAATGGCTGGCAAATAATACTTTCTATGCAAGTCTTCAAAAAATCCTCGCGGATTTTATAAACCGGGATAATGATACTGAAATAAGGGCTCTCCATCACTAGTATCTATTATGATTCAATCTCGCAGTGTCGAATAACATCGTATACATGTTATTGCCTTTGGTGTCAATAATTTTCAACTTGCTTTGTATCTGATTGACTAATTCAATTATGCCTTCCTTACTCTGCGAGCTTAATGTGAACCTACCGAAATGTTGGGCTAATGTTCCTAAATATTTTTTTTCTACTGTGTCGCCTATGTGATAGTACTGCAAGAAGTCATCCACACCTTTCATATTTTTAATCTCATCAAGTCCTTCTATCGACATAATTGTTCCACAGTTTAACGGAATCATCAATTGCGCAATTGATACATCTGATTTTGCATTTTCAATCCTACTAATTTCTTCTTTAGAAATAAGAGGCTCTCCCAACGCAAATCGAATCATCATTTCCATATCATTAATCTGCATTATCGACTGCGTAATCTTGTAAATCATTCCTCCGCTTAAACGGTATCCCATTTCATGGCAATATATTTTGCCTTTATATGGAATGGACTGAATAAATGCCACTCCGTTTTTAAGACCCATATCCGCAAACATCCGGCGTATATTAAGATCTAGATCACTTCTAAATGTGCTTATTATTCTAGAAGGATAATAAGTGAAAGCACTTATAAGATATTTTCTGTCTATTGGATCTACAATGTAGGTGTCAAAAGCAAGATATGGATAATAGTTTCCATTGTCAAGAATATACCTGAAACTGAAAATAGACCCTCCGTTGTCTATATATTGTTCAATAATAGCATGTTTGCATACTGAAGCAGCTAATGCGGTTTCGTATGCTTTACGGACTTCATATCTATTTTTACAGATAGATATACCCTTGGAACTGCATCCGTCAACAGGTTTTACAATGACTGGATATTCCACATGGCTATCTCCGTCCTCTGTCAGAAAAGATTCAATCCTATATTCAGCAGCTGTCGGAACATCATTTCTAAGACAGTACTCCTTGAAAGTTTTTTTATTGGAACAAAGTTCCCATTGCTCAAGTGTACAGTAGCATGGAAGTTCCGCTTCCTTGCATAACTTTACCAGATTACTGATATTGAACTCACTGGGCCCACAAAATGCTCCATCGATATTTTTTCGCCTTACCAATTTCACAAGTCCAGGTATGTCTGAAGTACTGATGTGTTCAACATCGTCTGCCAGTTGCTTTGTCGGACTTGTCTGGGTTGAATCATCTGTAATTACGACATGCACTCCCATAGATTTAGCAATTCTTACTAAATCATAAGAAGCGGATGTTCCTCCCAAAACCAATAATTTTTTACCTTGTAAAGCCATAGTAATGCAATTTTTTAAGTATCCGTAATGAGATTTTATGCATTATTGACATTTTTGCGGGTTATTACCGTGTAAACGGTCTTGAAGATTACTTTGATATCCATCAAAAATGTCAAATTATCAGCATAATATGCATCCCATTTAAATTTATCTTCTTGTGTGACGCTGTTGCGAAAGTAGGCTTGTGTGTAGCCTGTAATTCCAGGTTTTACGCTATAGCTCTTACGATGCACTTCCGTTAGATTTTCAAGAATGACATCCTTGTTGTATAACTTGGGCCTTGGTCCGACAAAACTCATGTTTCCTAAAAATACATTCAGAAATTGAGGGAATTCGTCCAGGCTGGTTTTCCGCAAGAAATGTCCTATAGGTGTTACACGCGGGTCATTATCACTACTGTATGTCGAACCGTCAGGACTTTTTAAATCAGGAGAATTTACATACATCGATCTAAATTTGAACATCTTGAACGGTTTGTAATTTTTCCCGGCCCTTGTCGCAATGTAAAAAACAGGTCCTTTGTCTGTTAACCAAATTATTGGTGCAATAAATAATATTTCTAAAGCGACAAAGGGTAGTGCCAATAATGAGCCAATGATATCCAATAGTCTTTTAAAAAAACGAGTGTACATATAGTTTGTCTTTTCTTAACCGATTTTTACTGTCATTTTTGATATTGCTTTTAAGCATGAAGAAATGGCGGAATTGACGGTATCAGATTGCGCGATGACGTATGCTATTCTATCATCACTACTGTGAATTCCGGATAAAATATCTCCTTTATTCAGGATTAAACTGATTTCTCGTATATCCTGAATAGATATTGCCTCATTAATTCCATCAATCCCTAGGAAAACACCTTTTTTCTCTGGCATTAGGAAGCGAATTGCAGAACATTTACTATATTTTCCGGTTAGATCAGGCTCTTCTCCACAAAGGGTTTTGATAGTTTCTTTCAGCATATCTATTCCTGTAGAAAGTCTTACGAGATGCGAGGTTATGCAATCTCCTCCAAGTCGTGCTCCTAATTCGATTAATTTAGGTCCGTTTTCAGTGACCATAATTTCGACATGAGCCGGTCCAATATTAATTCCAATCGCTTCGACAGCACGAACAGCCAAATCTTTTATATTTTCTACAATCTGCGAAGAAAGAGTTGATGGTTGATTGTGTCCTGTTTCTACAAAATGTGGAGCACCAGTTGTGGTTTTGTCTGTCACTTGGAGAACATGTGTCTTGCCATTATAAGTAAGTGTCTCAACACTCACTTCCTTTCCGCTCATAAACTCTTCTATAATTACGTTACCCGATTTTGATTGTTTAAGACTGTAATTATATGCGGAACGTATTTTATCTGCGGAATCAACGAAAACGACACCTCTGCTGGCAGCATTGTCTGTAGGCTTGATAATACAAGGATATGTTATAGTGTTTACAATCTGTTCAAATTCGTTTTGCGATTGGACGATTTTATACCATGGGGATTCAATATTGTGACTCTTGAATGTCTCTATCATTATAGCCTTATCTGTAGCCCTCACAGCCGTCTCATAGCTAATTCCGACTAGTCCCAGTTTTTCACATGCCTTGGCGACTGCACGCATAGGCATATCCGTTGCAAGAGTCAGGAACCCATCTGCACCAAAATGTTTTGCGGCATTAAAGACACCTTCTTCATCGGTTGTACTTACATTGAAATACTTATCAGCATAGTGGATACCTATAGCATGTGGGTTATAATCAATTACTCCTACATTATAACCCATTTCTTTTGCAGCGATAATTCCCGGAAGTTGCTCAATGGCTGCTCCCATTACCATTATATTTTTCATCTGTCAATTTTTCTGATTGTCACAAAAGATTCTGCGGCCTCCATGCAGCACTGATTGCCTGTAAATAGTGCTAAATTTCTTAATGACTGGGATGAACGTGGGTGAGGATACTCTCTTATTTCACTTATATAACATTCAAAAGCCTTGATTTTTCTTTCTAACTGATTTGTAATATCAACCCAGTATGTAGGAATAAAAGGCATTGTGTAGCCAAGTTCTGTACTTCCCACTGTATAAAAAGCGAAAATTTCTTCAACAAATTCAGCAGTCGGTCTTAAAGCCACGTTAGCTGATTCAAAAACAATCCGATGGTCTCTATTCAAATCACCTCCATGCTGTATGTATATTCTTTGTGGACAATAGTCACTGATGATTTTTTCCAGCGAAATATTCAAATCAACCAAAGAAATTGTATCCAGGCGTTGATCAGGGTATCCTAGTCTGTATATTTGGGAAACACCCATTAATTTAGCTGCACGTTCCGTATAGTCCTTTTGGTTGTATTGTTCTTTCTTGTAGCGGAGTGATTCTCCTTCGCAGACAATTATACTTCTTACCTCATCACCGTTGTCTGTATGACGAATGACGGTTCCACCGCATCCAAGTAATTCATCATCAGGATGTGCTGCAATAACAAGGATCCTTTTCATATTTTTTCGTTTCTGATTATTTCTTTAGCAGGTATTCCTGCAACTGTAACATTATCCCTGACATCTTTAACAACTACGGCACCCATCCCCACGACACTTCTGCTGCCGACTTTTCTTTGATCGCGAATCATGCTTGTTGCAACCCAGCTGTCATCTCCAATATGTACACTTCCCATTATTGTTGAGCCGGCTATAACTCGTACTCTTTTTCCGATGACAATATTGTGGGCAATATGACATAAATTGTCTATTTTAGAATAATCACCTATAATTGTGTCGTCAATGGTTCCTCTACAAACGCACGTACAGGACCCGATCAATACGTTATTCCCCAGTGTAACACCTCCATAATGTGGTACTGGTATCAATTTCCCTTTTTCTTCTATGTATTGATATCCGCATTCTCCTAATATTGCACCGCTTTGTATTACGCAGTTGTCACCTATCCTGACTTTACCTTTGATGACAACGTTAGAGCCAATGTGACAGTTCTTACCAATTACGGCTTTTGAAGATATATGCGAAAAAGGGCCGACGGATGTGCCGGGTCCGATTTTAGCGCCTTCTTCGATAAAGGCTTTTTCTGAGAGGGTCTCAATTGTATCTTCTTTCCAATAATGATCAAGAATGAAAAAGAAAACGGCTTTTGGGTCATCTGTTTTCAATTGGCATACAGCATTTGGTATGCTTTGAAGACAATTAGGTGTTACAATACATGAAAATTGTTGGTTTTCAGTTATGTTAGCGGCTATAAGGTAGTTTTCGTTCCGCACCCAGGTTATTGTGCCATTCTTGTAGTTGGATAAACTGGAAAAACCATTAATGGAAGAAGACAGATTTCCCTCTGCTTTTACTTTATATCCATTTCCCGAGAGTAAATTAACGATTTCAGAAATAACAATACCGTTGTCCATTGTGTCAGATGTTTTTTTGAATTTAACCTTGTGCAATACGAAAAAGAGGCTTGAAATCAGCATGTTGACTTAGATAGTCTTTTGATATATACATGAAAAGCAGGAACAGATATATAAACATGTTGTTGTAAACCTCAAATTGGGACATAAGAAGGAATACTGCGGATGTGAATATCAACATTTGTCTTTGATAAAGATTTGCAATGGACTTGATCTGATTGATCCCAGCTATAACAAAAATTACGAATATAACAAATCCGACTAAACCTCCATTTAATAGTATATGTAGAATAATATTGTGGGGGTTAACAAAGCCGTTTAATAATAGTTCATATGATTCTTTATCGCAGACTCCATATCCAATGATCGGGCTGTGTGATATCTGAAAGTCGGCATATAGCCAAACTCTCGTTCTTGATGAGAATGTCATGTCTTTCCCGAAACTTTCTACAATTTGACTGACTATAGGGATATCAAGAACGGAGAAAAAAGGAATGACGAATGTTATAAAGAATAATATAATGCCGATAAAGAGAGAAATACTTCCGAGCTTAATTAATTTAGGATTTTTAACAAAAATAGCAACAATTAAGATTAAGGCAAAGCCTACACTGGCCGTTACTGAGCCTTCAAGTGCCACCGACAAAAAGCAAACTGATAAAAGAGGGATGATACTGCTGATTTTGCCTTTTTTACTGAAAAGAGCTATTAAATTGATAAAAATAGCTGGAACAAATATTGCTCCAAATTGATTGTAATTCGTTGATAGGAGATAGACCTCTGTCCCTTCATAATAGCCGAAAAATCCTGGTAAAAATAATATAAAGAAGAAATTCAGGTATATTATAAAAGAGAATGTGAATGCCAAAACTGCAGCAACTTGTTTTTTCTGATATATTATACTCAATGACAACAGCCATCTTATGGCTAATGTTTTCATAATAATAGGAAAGTGAGAAAGCCAACTGTTTCCATTTAAAATCGAAGAAATAATCAGCCATGCAAAGAAAACAAGCAGAATGCAGTCATATTTTGTAATAACAGCTTTTTTTTTCTTAATGCAAATTATAACATGTATAATGAAACTTAATATAAATACTACTTTTGACAGCAGGCTTAGAACCGGTATCATAAAAGGCAATACGTGTTCCAATTGAAAACATCCGCTGGCAATGGTAATAAAGAAAGCTCCAAACAAAATAATTTTAGCAGCAATTGATAAATTATAATTCTTTATTAATGTCTGCATATATGTTTTTGGAAGAATCCAATGATAAAAAGGAATATACTTTTTACTTTATTCTTCTCTGTGCTGTTCATTGAAAAAAAATATGTACTTGTGAAAAGTACAATTACAGACGTAATGAATGTGAATAGAAATCTAAGGTGTAAGTTTACGAATATAACAACAATGGAACAGGCAAAAACTGTTAATAGTACAGGAAGAAAACATTTATATATAACTTCTTTAATATATTTTTGAATGTCCAGGCAATCTGTGTGTTTAAGCAAAGGCAGTCTAATAAAAGCGGATAATGCTTCGGCTCCGATATAGCAGAGTGCTAAGGAGTAAAAAGGAGCCCCATAATATAAGCAGAGTATTACTGTCGGGATGACTAGTAACTTAGGCGTTGAAGTAATAAGAACAAAAGTTTTAATATTGCCTATTGCGTGTTTTGCCGAACCTAATCCATCTGTCAACTGATTGATTAATGCCGCTATTAGAATCATTGAAGCGAAAAAGCCTGCTTTTTCAGGAACAACTTTGAGCCATACACTTAGTATGTTGTTCATTTCAAACAGGATGGGAATAGTGACAGCACTTAGTAATAAAAAAGAATATTTACATTGAAGCCTTGCCAAATTCCATACATGCTCCCTGTTATTCGCACCCTCTGACTTAACGAGTTGTGGATTTATTGCATTGCCTAGAGATGAACTTACAAAATTCACGGCTCCTGAAACTTGTATTCCTATGCCGTAAGCAGCGTTCAATAGAGTGCTGTAAAACTTGTTGATTACCAGTGCTAATCCCTGAGTCCGTCCTACAATACATAGAGAATGATAGATTATCCACCCTGTGAAAGAGAAGATTTCTTTGATGTATCTGAAATCAAATGATTTTAACCCTATTATCCGACACTCTTTATATTTAACGAAATCATAAATTGCAAATGCGATAATGTTAAAAAAATTAATAGCAAGCATTAAACATCCATAGACAATTAATTTGTCGTAGGAAACAAATGCTAAAATAATCGCAAGTATGAACTTTAAGAAACCGTCTATTATTTCTATGAAAGATGTATAAATAATATTCTCATGAGAGATAAGTAACGCTTTAAAAGGAGCTGTCAATACAGAGATAAAAAGCATCAATACAACAAATTGGTATATAGTCTTTGCTGCGCCAGTCCTTTCAGCAGGGATATTTAAAAAACCGTCAAATAAGAAAAAGCTCAGTATTTCAAAAATAAAGATAAGCAACAACCCAATTATTACATGAAGAATCAGGCTGTTGTTAAAGATACGGTTTACGTCTTGTATATTTTTTTTACCCTGATAATAAGATATGTATCTCTGTGTAGACTGAGTAAGTGCATTTACTATAAATGAAAGCATCGATACGATGCCTGCGACTAATGAATATATGCCAAAGTCACTTTCACCTAAAGCGACCAGTATCAGCCTAGATGACCATAATGACAATATGACATTAATTAATGTTCTGGTATATTGTGCAGCAGTATTTACAATTATCCTGCTAGAGGCTTTCATGGAAGTATGACCTATTTCATTTTAATTTGATGACATTTCTATCTACTTCCGCTCCCAATATTTGATCGAACTCCGGCGTAAAATCTATGTCCCTGCCTGCTGAATTTGTAAGAGTAAGCTCACCAATATATACCTTACCATTAACTTCATACAAGTCAACTCTTATTTCAGGAAACCCTTGAGAGAGTATTCTGCATACTTTTAATTGCTCATTTAAAAGTGTCGGCCTATCAACATTGTTTTTCAGTTCTTTTCTATTTATGAATTCTTCGTGAGGATTCCATTCAGTATCGTAAACCTGAATCTTAAATTTGTGTGCCTGAGAAAAATCTCTCTCAGATATGACTTGAGCATAAGTGGGCCTACCATTAAAACAAAACCACTTGTAGTCAATAAGTGGTAAGTTGTCAGTTGTTTCTAAAAACTCTTCAATTATTATTTTTCTTGGAATTTTAATATAGTGAGGCTCTGCAGAAAGATAGCCAAATGGAGTTTTTAACCATTTTTTACATTTTTTCTTTATCTGATCCTCGTCAATACATTTCTTGTCTTTGACTACTATTACCTGAGCACACCCGTTATTTGCCTTAATAACAAATTTGTCAGGAAGCTGGCTGAAATCTATTTTATCAACATTGTCATAGACTCCATACAATTCAGGTAAATATTCTCCAAGTCCTTTATTTACAACATACTCTCTTACCTTGTATTTATCAGCTAAAGTTGTCCACAAAGAAGTATCGGAATTAAATTCCAGCCAACAAACCCATTCATTGAAGGTTTTTGGATTATCCCAATTAATATCTTTGCCCATTCTTTTTTTATACAATAATGAGCATAACTGTTTAGGACAGAATCTGCCTAAAAAATAGTAGTAAGTTTTTGCTAAAATACTTCTAACTTTCATTTCGGTTATTTTGCATAAGTGGTAGGGAGATATTTTATCAGGCAACTCTTTGCACGGTGCATACCGTTGTTTCTCCGTTTCTTTGTGTGGATTTTTATATTATCTATGACCAAATAGCCTCGAGAAGATACAGCCTGCCGTGCTCCTGCACTTAATCGAAGACTTTCCACATAAAAAAATAGTCACAGAGTACTGACCATGCTGCGAGATTCTGCGAAAGCCTCTATCCTTCAATTGCTCCCGAAAAACACGCCTTGTTCGTCGTGCAACATGACTGAATATGCTGTACATACAACCACGTGCAGAAAATTTTCCGGACTGTCTTTTTCTTCAGGGATTCTGACACTGGTCAGTAAGATTATCTTCTTTTACTTTATGACGGCCGCAAGCCTGTCAGGATCACGGCGGGTATATAAAAATTTGAAATATAGACGATTTACACAAGACTAAACATTATCCACCGAATCTCCAAATACTTCCCTCATCCACAATTTCAGGTCGCAATACATCTTGCGGGTTCTTAAAACTGAAGCGGGAGATATGCCGGAGCTGGATTTTTCCTCCTCCTCAGAGCCGAAAAGCAGGATACGAACGTTTGCGTTTAGTATTCGGTATTTTCCGCTGCAGCCTGTTTTTTATATGGCCGGGAACGGACATCATATCTATACTGTAATTGCACAGAGAGAACATTGAGACGACATTACACATTCTGTCGTCAATGATAAACACGAAATTTCTAGAGAGCATCTCGCTCCCATACTGTAATGCTTCATTGTGAAAATAGTCGTCTACTTCTTTATTGCCGCATAGAAAAGCATTGATATCTATATAATCTGTCAAGGCGACACTAACGCAATGCTCCTTCAGATTGAAATTCTCCCGCCTCATGCTTTCTCACATTTTCAGAAGTTGTACTCCTCCGTTTTAACTTTGCTGCGAATCTTCTTGATTTCTCCTGAAACCGCTCCAGTTCATCGAAAAAATCCTCTGGCAAATCTACAGAAGGCAGTCTGTCCACCCTCTCCTTCGCCTCCAGGAACCGCCTTGCCGACTCTCCGGTCAACACAGGGGTACTCACATTCCCTAAAATTGCCATAATTTCATTGTTTTAATGATTCCACTGCAAAGCTATGCTTTTCCCCCCAGACCTCCAAACGGCTTTACCACAACGGTAAAAATGTTTCGGCATTTCTTCAGTCCCGACCGAACAAGTCCCTGGTATACACCTTGTTCCTCACGTCATCCAGGCACCGGTCATAGCGGTTGGCGATGATGGCCTGAGAACGCCGCTTGAACTCCGCAAGGTCGTTGACCACCACGCTCCCGAAGAACGTGCTGCCGTCCTCGAGGGTGGGCTCGTAGATGATGATTGTCGCGCCCTTGGCCTTGATGCGCTTCATAACGCCCTGAATCGAGCTCTGACGGAAGTTGTCGCTGCCCGTCTTCATTGTAAGCCTGTATACGCCGATGACGGTCTCATGCTCCTTCGAGGCATCCCAACTGCCGTCGTACTCGTGAGCCCCGGCCATCCTGAGCACCTGACCCGCGATGAAGTCCTTGCGCGTGCGGTTGCTCTCCACTATAGCCGTCATCATGTTCTGGGGCACGTTCTCGTAGTTTGCCAGAAGCTGCTTCGTGTCCTTCGGGAGGCAGTAGCCGCCGTAGCCGAAGGACGGGTTGTTGTAATGTGTGCCGATCCTCGGGTCCAGGCCGATGCCCTCGATGATGGCGGACGAGTCCAGGCCCTTGACCTCGGCGTAGGTGTCCAGCTCGTTGAAGTAGCTTACGCGGAGGGCCAGGTACGTGTTCGCGAAGAGCTTCACCGCCTCCGCCTCCTTAAGCCCCATGTACAGCGTGGGGATATCCTGCTTTATCGCGCCCTCCTGAAGCAGTTCCGCGAATGTATGCGCGGCCTTCTCAAGGAAAGGTATGTCGGCCAAGGCGCCGATGGCCTCGTTCTCCTCCGCAAACTCCGGATGTTCGATTATCTTGGGTATGCCCACGATGATGCGGCTCGGATAGAGGTTGTCGTAAAGGGCCTTGCTCTCACGCAGGAACTCGGGGGCGAATATCAGGTTCAGATGCCTCAGGCCCTGCTTCCAGTACTTTACGTAGAGGCTGCGGCAGTAGCCCACGGGGATGGTGGACTTGATGACCATCACGGCGGAGGGATTGACCTCCAGCACCAGGTCGATGACCTCCTCCACGTGCGAGGTGTCGAAGTAGTTCCTGACCGGGTCGTAGTTCGTCGGGGCCGCGATGATGACGAACTCCGCGTCAGAGTATGCCTTGCGTCCGTCGAGGGTGGCCGTCAGGTCCAGGGGCTTCTCCGCCAGGTACTTCTCGATGTATTCGTCCTGGATCGGGGACCTGCGGTGGTTGATCAGGTCCACCTTCTCCGGGATCACGTCCACGGCGGTGACATGGTTGTGCTGGGCCAGCAGCGTGGCGAGGCTCAGGCCCACGTAGCCGGTGCCGGCTACTGCGATGCGGTGTGATCTCATATTCTGTTTTTCAAATATATTATGCGCAGTTCAAGGCCGTGCCTTTTTCCGTGATGAGGAGCAGGGTGCTTAGGGCTTCGAGGAGGGAGGCCAGGCAAGCCGGTGTGCAAAGGCCGGAAAGGTGCTGCTGGAGTGCGGTGCTGGCTGCGTTGAGGGCGGTGGGGTTGCAGCAGCGGCGGGCCAGGATGCTGCACAGGGCTGCGAGGCTTTCAGGGGCGGAGAGTTGTTCCGGAGACGGCAGCAGGGCGGGGTGCCAGGTCCCGAAGATGTCGGCTCCGGCATCCAGGGCGGCCATGCGGCGCATCATGACGGGTTCGGCGGCGGTGTCTTGCCATTCTTGTCCGGAAAGTACGGTTTCCCATGCAGATGCGTTTGTGCGGAAGAACTCTGCTACAGGTTCGTCTTCCAGGTCTTCGGGTACAAGATATGAGCACAATACGGTGGCCGTCTGCATCATCAGTATGGTTTCTTCTTCTCCGTTTGCGCGCTTGATCAATGCGTCCAGCAGCCGTGAAGCCTCCATGTCGCACTGGCCTGCTTCGGAGTAGTCGGTTGGATGTACTGCCGGACTGTAGGCGGCGTGGTACATGGCAAGGACGCAGTACAGGGCATAGTCAGGCCGGATATCATCCTGCTTTGTTCTCAGTTCCAGGAGACAGTGCTCCCGGATGCTGTTGACGGTCATGACTGTTTTCCGGTCTTCCGGAAATATCCGGAGCCATGCGCAGCAGCCTCTTGCCGCAGCTTCCAGGGCGGCTCCGTTAAGTGCGGCGGCACCTTCGGAATGGACGGTGGCCAGCAGCATGGAATGCAGCTCTTTCATCCGTGCGCGGATGTTGTCCGGACTGTCAGTCATTGTTCTGTCGGGAAAATATGCAAACGGCTGGAGATGACATGCCCCTGGCTCCTGGAACCTCTTGTAATGTAGTGAGACTCAAGTGCATGCATAGATATGGCCGTGTTTTATGATGTGATGTCTCTGCGCAAGAGACGGCACACCGGCCCAATGCCCCAAGATTCAGGACGATATGCAGAGTGCATAGAATAATTTTGTCTATTTTGCCAAAATATTTTGCCAGTCAAAAGAACTTTAACTAGCTTTGCGTTAATGTTAAACAGCATGATGTGCCGTCTCTTGCGCAGAGACGGCACACTGCTTTACAGAATACGGGCAGGAATAAAGCACCGGGGCCGCCTGGGAGGACGGCATGGAAAAAGAAAAAGCAGCCACAGAGACTGTAACTGCTTGATAATCTGTCGGGGTAAAAGGACTCGAACCTTCGACCCCCTGCTCCCAAAGCAGGTGCGCTAGCCAACTGCGCCACACCCCGGATTTTCAGGCAGCAAATATATGCTTTATTTTCGATTATTTTAGTTTCTTTTCAGATTTGATGCCTAAATTTGTAAACTGATCTAAAAGATTTTTCGCATGAAACTGCTTATTGTAGAGGATGATCCTTCGCTGTTGGAATTGATGCGGAGAGCTTTGGCCGAAGAGAAATACGTGGTGGAGACCGCTTCGGATTTCGCCGGAGCAGATGCCAAGATCGCCGGTTATACCTATGATTGTATCTTGCTGGACATAATGCTGCCCGGAGGGAGCGGCCTGCGTCTTCTGGACCATATCAAGGAGCAGGGGCGAAGGGAGAACGTGATTATCATTTCCGCCAGGGACTCTCTGGATGACAAGGTCTACGGTCTGGAGCACGGAGCGGACGACTATCTGCCCAAGCCTTTCCATATAGCGGAGCTCAAGGCCCGTATCCGCAGTGTGCTCCGCAGGGGGCGCACCGGCGGCAATCTTTCGATCGAGTACGGCAATGTCTCGATTCAGCCCGACAGCGGGTGCGTCGAGGTGGCGGGTACACCGGTGCAACTTCTGAAGAAAGAGTTCGATATCCTGCTGTACTTCATGCAGCGTCCCGGCCATATCGTGGAGAAGTCCGTGCTGGCGGAGTCTGTCTGGGGGGATCATGCGGACCAGGCCGATGACTACCATTTCGTGTATGCCCAGATGAAGAATCTCCGCCGCAAGCTCGAGGCTGCCGGTGCGGATATCGAGATCAAGGCGGTGTACGGTTTCGGATACAAACTGGTGAAGTTGCAGCAGGAGCTATGAGACTGATTTACCGCATTGCTTTCCGGCTTGCGCTGGTTCTGCTGCCTCTGATGGCCGCGTGGGCCGCTCTGTTTTATTTCAAGATGCTGGATGATGTCAACGATGAGACGGACGATGCTCTCGACCTGTTTTCGGAGCTTGTCATCGAGCGGATGCTTTCCGGCAATGAGCTGCCGCCGGCTGACGGCACCAACATTCTTTACGATGTGATTCCGATAGGGGAGCAGTTCGCACGGGAGTATTCCGCAGTGCGCTATTACTACAGCGAGCAGTATTTTCCTCTTATAGGCTATGAGCCTTCTAGGGTGCTTACGACCGTGTTCATGACCGATGACGGCTCATATTTCCTTCTTAAGGCATATACCCCGACCATTGACAAGCGTGAGCTGATGCGTTCTACCCTGATCTGGATAGTTGTGCTGTATCTTATTCTTCTTCTGACGGTCATGCTTGTCACTGTCCTGGTATTCTACCGCAATATGAGGCCGCTCTACAGGCTGCTGGACTGGCTTGACGGCTTCAAGGTGGGCGGAGGCGGCCATCCGCTGGACAATCCTACCGATATTTCCGAGTTCCGCAGGCTCAATGTTGCGGCGGAGAAGGCGATGAACCGTTATCAGAAGGCTTTCGAGGCGCAGAAGGAGTTTATCGGCAATGCCTCCCACGAGCTTCAGACTCCTCTGGCCGTGATAGGCAACAGGGTGGAGTGGCTTATCGACAATACTGACCTGACACAGAAGCAGATGGAGGAGCTCATCGGCATTCAGCGCACTCTGGGTTCAGTGGTGCGGCTCAACCGGACCCTGCTCATGCTGACCAAGATAGACAACGGTCAGTTCCCTGAGAAGACCCGTGTCAGCATCCCCAGGACGGTGCGGGAGAGTGTGGAGATATTCTCGGAGATATACGAAGACAAGGAGATAGCGGTGGATTATCCTGTGCCGGAGACGGATCTGGTGGTGGAGATGAATGAGTCGCTGGCATCGGCCCTTGTCAACAATCTTCTGAAGAACGCCTTTATATATACTCCGGAGCATGGCCGTATATGCGTCAGAATATCAGAACGGATGCTGGAGGTATCCAACACCGGCCGGGCACCTCTGGATTCGGAGCATATCTTCGAGCGTTTCTACAAGAGCGGCGGCCGCGAGGGCTCTCTCGGTCTCGGACTGGCTATCGTCGGAGCCATTCAGAGATACTATGATCTGGAGATAAAGTACAGTTTTGATGAAAATATGCATAAATTTTCTGTCAGATGGCCGAAATTTTAGATTCATTTCAGAATCGGGGGTAATCTTTGCATCGTGAAATCAAGACAACAGTATTAACATTAAAATTAAAGTTATGAAAAAGATTATGATTATCGCAGCGTCCCTGCTGTTTGTATCGGTTACCTCAGCCCGTGCGGACCATGACCGTCCGATTCAGTTCGAGCAGCTCCCTGCAGCCGCCCAGCAGTTCGTCAACACCTATTTCTCCGATCAGAAGGTGTCGTTTGTCAAGGAGGAGAGGGATTTTATGGAGGTGAGCTACGAGGTGATGTTCACCAATTCCATCAAGATTGAGTTCACGGGCAGCGGTGAGTGGAAGGAGGTCAAGTGCAAATATTCCACTCTCCCGGACGGAATAGTTCCCGAGCAGATAGTCAGCTATGTCAACGCCAATTTCCCGGGTGTGTCTATCTATGCCATCGACCGGGGGTACAGGGAGTACGAGGTGGATCTGACCAATGGTCTGGAACTTACGTTCGACAACAACTACAATATCGTGGACATCGACGACTAGCATCTTCGCTGACTGAATGTGTGTGATTAAGGATGCGCCGCGTTGTCACAAAGTACAGCGCGGCGCATTATGTTCCGGATAAATTTTCTAAATAAACGTGTTATGAGAAATTTAAAACTTATTGTATCAGGGTGTTTATTGTCCCTTCTGGTTATTACGGCCTCCTGCAATAAGCAGGGTGGCGGAGATGTTTTCAATGATGAACTTAAGAAAGAGCTGGAAGCTGCTCTTTATGATAGGTATCCCGATGCCCGGGATATCACCTGGTCGGAGCGCGGCGGCTACTATGTCGCTGATTTTACTGCGGCTCTGGTCCGCTCGTCTATGGATGCGGTGCGTTATTCCGCCTGGTTTGACGGCGGGTGCGGCTGGCACATGACCGAGACGGATATTCCTTTCGACATGCTTCCGGAGGCGGTGAGGACCGCTTTTGCAGCCGGAGAGTATGCGGAATGGCGCATCGATGACGTGGATATGCTGCTTCGGAACGGTGTCGAGACTATATATGTCATAGAGGTGGAAGGAACGACGGAGGACGGTGTAAGGCAGGAAGTGGACCTGTATTACTCCGAGGACGGTATCCTGGTCAAGACTGTGGTGGATGCCGGAGACGACTATGATTATGATGATTATATCCCGGATTCTCCGGCCCAGGGTATTTTCGCCTTCATAGAGGCCAATTATCCGGATGCGCGCATAGTGGATATAGATGTGGAGGACGGCATGACCGAGGTGGAGATCATCGACGGACGTGTATGCCGCGAGCTGCTGTTTGACCGTTCTGAGAACTGGCTGTACACCAAGACTGAACTGTGGCCCGGAGATGTTCCCCAGGAGATCATGTCCGTTTTCGAGTCTTCTGAATACGGTGATTTCAGGATAGACGATGTGGATCATTATCTGACTCCTGACGATGAGTTCTACCGTTTCGATCTTGAGGGGCCCGGGGATGACATCGAGGTGGATGTCCGTGCGGACGGTTCTGTCACAGTTGCCGGCGGCGATGACTGGGGCGGTGACGGAGGAGTGCCGGTAGGAGATGATGTCTCGGAGTGGATAGAGCAGCACTATCCGGGCGCGAGGATTACCGACAGAGATTATGATGACGGTTATCTGGAAGTGGAGATATTCCATGACGGCAAGGAGAAGGACGTGTATTTCAACGGTGCCGGAGAATGGGTATGGTCTCAGTGGGATGTCCGCATCAGCGAGCTGCCCGAGGCAGTGACAAGCGCCCTGTCAAAGGAATACCCGGATTACCGTATCGATGACGCCGAGTACATCCAGACCCCCGAAAGCGAGTACTACCTCATCGAGCTGGAAGGCCGCGGCGACAGCGAGCGTAACGTACGCATCACCTCCGACGGAACGATTCTCTAATCAAACCTCTCATAGGATAACAGAAATTCCCGGACAAGCTCCTAAGGCTGTCCGGGAATTTTATTTTGCGTGGTATCTCCTGCGTACGTAATTTATTTATACGCTTTCCTTAGCGATATTCTCCCGCATGTCGGTGTCAGCCTGGATGTTCTTGATCCGGTAGTAATCCATGATGCCGAGATTGCCGGAGCGGAAGGCATCTGCCATTGCCAGAGGAATCTCCCTTTCGGCCTCGATGACCTGTGCCCTGGCCTCCTGAGCCTTGGCCTTCATCTCCTGCTCGAGAGCCACGGCCATCGCACGGCGCTCCTCAGCGCGGGCCTGGGCAATGTTCTTGTCGGCGTTGGCCTGGTCGATCTGCAGCACCGCACCGATATTCTTGCCTATGTCGATATCCGCGATATCAATCGAGAGAATCTCGAAAGCCGTACCCGCATCAAGACCCTTGGCCAGTACCACCTTGGAGATAGAGTCAGGGTGCTCCAGCACGTCCTTGTGCGACTCCGACGCACCGATGCTGGACACGATGCCCTCGCCTACACGGGCGAGAACGGTCTCCTCACCGGCACCGCCGACGAGCTGCTTGATATTGGCCCGGACAGTAACCCTGGCCTTGGCTATCATCTGGATACCGTCCTTGGCGACAGCCGTCACGGGCGGAGTATTGATGACCTTGGGGTTGACGGACATCTGCACGGCTTCGAACACGTCGCGGCCCGCGAGATCGATGGCTGCGGCCATCTTGAAGTCGAGATTGATGTTGGCCTTGTCTGCGGAGATCAGGGCATTGACCACATTGGGCACATTGCCTTTGGCCAGATAGTGCGCCTCAAGCGCATTGGCGTCCAGCTTCAGGCCGGCCTTGGTACCTGTGACCATAGCCATGACGATGGTGCTCGGCGGAACCTTCCTCCACCTCATTAGCACCAGCTGGATGAGCGAGATGCGCACTCCCGAGATCAGGGCCTGGAACCACAGGGTCACCGGGAAGAACCAGAGCAGGATGATCAGGGCCACGATGGCCACTGCTATCCAGATAATTACGAGTCCTACTGAAGAGATCATAATGAACAACTGTTATAAGGGTTTTACAAATATTTTATTGTCATCGATGAGGATTACCTCGACCTGCTGCCCAGGGTCTACGATGCCGTTGCGGGCCGAGCATTCCACCGTGATGTCGCCGAAGAGAGCCTTGCCCATGGGTGCCAGACGGGTGATGGTCGTGCCCTGCGAGCCGACGGCTATGCCCTTGTCCTCAGGACGCGAGTCCGTTCTGCTGTCGATCTCGGTGTGCAGCGAGAGCTTCTTCCAGGTCTTGGAGCGGAGCGAGAGCACGGCGCAGACTACGGCCAGCACGGCGTTCGCCGCTATCGTTATGTAGCCGGCATCAGGACCGAAGCCGTCGAAAGCCAGCCAGCACGCGGCTCCTATGGATACAAGCCCCAGGGTGCCGGCAACGAAAATTCCCGGGATGAGTATAATCTCGGCTATTATCAGCAGGAGCCCCAGGATGGACAGAGATATTATAAGTGCCATATCGGTTTATAATTTAATGCTTTCCACAGATATTCCCTCAAAGTCCAGTCCCTGCAGGATCCTTGCCGTGGTCTCCGCCTCGTCCTTGTCGCTGAACGGACCGACAGTGAATACGGTTCCGTCCCCTGTTCCGGTTCTGGAGATGTCTTTGCCGCAGGCTTCATTGATGGCGGAGATCAGCGTCTCGGGCAGGGACGTGCCGTATCCTTTCAGGATTATCCGGTACGGGAGGTCCTGGCTTTGCGCGGTCCGGCTTTTCTGCGGTCCGTTTTGAGGGGAATATTTGCCTTCCAGTTCCCTTGCCTGATTCGTCCTGATGCTCTTGCCGTCCTTGAAAGCGATGATGAATGCCTCTGCGAATCCGTTCTTCCTGACGCGGCCCAGGCATGACTTGGCCTCATCGTAGGTCCGGAAAAGTCCTACTGTGTGCAGATATTTTCCGGAGGGCTGCCTGGTGACGAAGACCGGGCTCATGCCGCGGATGTCTCTGACCTTGGCATGGTCGGCCAGGACGGCGAACTGGATCTGGTACACTATTCCGGACGGGAGGGTGTTGTCTTCTGCGAACTGCCCCTTGTCCCTGTCCAGTATCTTGAAACTGTAGTCGAACTCCGGCTGAGGGGTCTCCACTGTCATATAAGGAATCTTTCCCGGAGCATGTTTCCTGAAGCGGTATTCCCTGGCGGTGCCGGTCTGATCTTTACGGTCTGCTCCGGTCGGGGAGGAACCGTCGCCGTAGACATCCGGGATAATTCCTTCTGAGAGAAAGTGTATCTCCGCTTTACGGATGCGGGCCGTGAGAGCGTCGATCTTCTTCTTGACAGCAAGGGCCTCCTGCTCTACGTCGCGTATGATCTCCGCCAGAAACTGCCTGTCGTCATCGGAGGCGTTCTCATAGATCCTGCGGCTTTCCTCGATCTTGTCCAGCTTCTCTTTCTGCTCGTTCTGAAGATGCCGGAGCTCGTGCATCATCTGCGAGTATCCGGCCTGCTCTCCGTCTCCGCTTTCCGTTGCGGACGGGTCGTCTTTCCGGCTTGTGTCTTCCGCTTCCGGAGCGGCCGATGCGAAGGAGGCTATCATCAGCGGAGATTCGTCCTGCCCGAGGGGAGTCCTTACCGGAGTGGGAATGTAGCCGGTGACGTAGATACGTACCGAGTCAGCGGGTGTCTCCCTGTTGGATACGGTGACGGAGTACTGTCCGTCAGCGGTATTGAAGAATAGAATGTCGTCACCTGTGGAGGAGTAGGGGAAGCCCATGTTCTCAGGTATGCTCCAGTCTCCGGCCATGTCGTCCCAGGTGCTGTAGAAAAGGTCGTATCCGCCCATGCCCGGCAGGCCGTCGGATGCGAAATAGAGGGTTTTTCCGTCACTGCTCAGTATTGGGAATATCTCGTTCCTGCCGGAAAGAATGTTGGCGCTCAGCAGTGACGGTACGCTCCAGGTCACGCTGTCCTTCCTGTCCGAGACATACAGGCTCCAGGCTCCTGACTCATCCGGAGCGGAGAATATCACCCGGCTCCCGTCGCCGGTGAAATACATGGAATTGCAGTAGGGGTGCCGCTGCCGCTCAGGTATTCTGACGAAAGGATTGGGTATCGGAATCCACGATCCGTCAGGCATGTCCAGGTACAGCGTGAAGTCTTCTATGCTGAACGTGCCGGTGGCTGCGGCTTCCGGACGTATGATGTACTGCATCATGCTGCGGCCGTTGCGGCATTGGATGATGCGGTCCATGATCAGCATCCTCGCAGTGGAGTCTGTTGTCTGCTCCAGGGCCTTGCTGTAGTGCTCCTCGGCTTTCCCGAACTGGTAGTTTCTGTGAAATACGGCTGCTTTCCGGAAATCTGCATCTGCCTTGCCGTCGGCCTGCTGTCCGTAAGCGGACAGGCAGAGCGACAGAGCCGCAGCTATGGTTGTAAGTTGTCTGAGCAAGGCGGTCATAATTCAATTTATATTGAACAAAATTACTAAATACTTTACAAATAAGAAAAAAATAGTACTTTTGTACCCTCATTTTTACGCAAACCAAAAACTGTTTTTTAAAGAAAGTTTAAAAAGATTTGATATGCAAAGTAAAGGAGCCATTACTCTATTGGCGGTTTTGATTGCCCTGGCCTGCCTGTATCAGCTTTCATTCACAGGAGTTTCTGCCATCCAGCAGAACAAGGCTGAAAAGTTTGCCGAGGCAGCGGTCGAGGCAGAGCAGCAGAAAGCCTCTTTCGCAGAGGTGTCCGATCTGGACAAGGCCTATTATCTGGACTCGATCAGAAAGGAAAGGAACAGGTATTACATCGACTCGGTAAGTGCTGAGAAAGTATATCTCGGCTATACTTACAAGGAGGTACAGGAGAAGGAGATAAATCTGGGTCTGGACCTCAAGGGCGGTATGAACGTAATGCTGGAAGTGCAGCTGAGCGACCTTGTGAGAGCGCTTTCCAACTACAACACATCCCCCGAGTTCGAGCAGGCAATAACCCTGGCGAAGGAAAGGGAAAGAGCCTCGGGAGGCAACATCGACTTCATAACCCTCTTCAGTGAGGCATGGAACGAGGTGGCTCCGGACCAGAGACTCTCCCAGATATTCGGAACCATCGACCTCAGGGACAGAATCAATGCCCAGAGTACCAACGAACAGGTAATAGCCGTCCTCCGCGAGCAGGCCGAGAGTGCGGTGGCCAATTCGTTCAACGTGCTCCGCAACCGTATCGACCGCTTCGGAGTGACTTCTCCCAATATCCAGAGACTCGGAACATCGAGCCGTATTCTGGTCGAGCTTCCCGGTGTGAAGGAGCCCGAGCGTGTGCGCAAGCTCCTGCAGGGAACCGCTTCCCTGGAGTTCTGGACTACCTACGAGAATCCCGAGGTGTTCCGCTATCTCCAGGAAGTCAATACTATCGTAAAGGACTATGTGGCTCAGGAAGAAGGTATGACAGCAGAGGCTCAGCCCGCTGAGACAGCGGCCCAGGCGGCTCCCGCAGCCGGGGGCAGTGCTTCCGATGACCTGGTGGCCGAGCTGGCACAGCAGGAGGATTCACTCTCCGCAGAGGATCTCAACTATGCCAGGAACAATCCATTCTTCTATGCCCTCAATCCTTCGATGTACAACGGTCAGCTGATGCCCGGTCCCGTAATCGGTATCGCTCACTACAGGGATACAGCCAAGATCAACAACTGGCTCAGGCTCCCTCAGGTCAAGGCGGCTCTTCCCGCAGACCTCGTTCCCATGTGGACAGTGAAGCCTGCGGCTGAATATCCCGGCGGCAATTACTATCAGCTCATCGCCATCAAGGTCAATACCCGTGACGGCAAGGCTCCTCTCGACGGAGGAGTGGTGTCGGACGCACGTGTCTCCTATAATAATATGGGCGGCCAGCCCGAGGTTGACATGGCCATGAATGCCGAAGGCGCCCAGACATGGGCCCGTCTGACAGCGGACAACATCGGCAAGAGCATAGCCATCGTGCTCGACGGCATGGTTTATTCGTTCCCCCGTGTCAACACAGAGATTACCGGCGGACGTTCGGTAATCTCCGGCAGCTTTACCATCGAGGAGGCTACCGACCTTGCCAACGTGCTCAACTCCGGTAAACTCCCCGCTCCCGCAACCATCGTTCAGGAGCAGGTGGTAGGTCCTTCCCTCGGTAGCGCATCCATCCAGGCAGGTATGATTTCCTTCGTGATCGCCTTCGTCCTGGTGCTGCTCTACATGCTCTTCTTCTATAAGGGTGCCGGTGTCGCAGCCGATGCCGCCCTGCTGTGCAACGTGCTCTTCCTCTTCGGAGCCCTCGCATCCTTCGGAGCCGTCCTCACCCTCCCCGGTATCGCCGGTCTGGTGCTGACCCTCGGTATGGCCGTGGATGCCAACGTGATCATCTACGAGCGCGTCAAGGAGGAGATCCGTGCGGGCAAGGCCCTCCGTCTGGCTATCTCCGACGGTTACAAGCATGCTTACTCAGCGATTATCGACGGTAACCTCACCACCATCATAACCGGTCTGGTACTCTTCTTCTTCGGTTCCGGTCCTGTACAGGGCTTCGCCACCACACTGGTTATCGGTCTGATCACCTCGATGCTGACCTCGATCTTCATCTCCAGACTGATCTTCGAGGCCCGTCTGAGCCGGGGCAAGAACATCTCGTTCTACACCAGCTTCACCAAGAACTTCCTGCAGAACACCCATATCGACTTCGTCAGGATACGTAAGTACGCCTACATCTTCTCCACAGTCCTCATGGTGATCTGCTTCGCATCCATCATCTTCAAGGGCTTCTCCTATGGTGTGGACTTCACCGGAGGCCGTACCTACGTAGTCCGTTTCGATCAGGACGTGACCGCAGAGGATGTCAGGGAGGCAGTTCTCAACGAGTTCCAGGAGGGTGTCGAGGTCAAGCAGTTCGGAGGTGCCAGCCAGATGAAGATCACCACCACCTACATGATCGAGGACCAGAGCACCGAGACCGACAAGGTTGTGGACACCAAGCTGTATGAGGCTCTGAAGGGCTTCTTCGCCAACCCCATCACCTACGATGAGTTCATTTCCACCCTCGAGAATCCTAACGGTATCATCCAGTCAGACAAGGTAGGTCCTACCATCGCAAACGATATGAAGCGTGACTCCCTTATCGCTGTAGGTATTGCGCTCTTCGCTATCTTCGCCTATATCGCTGTCCGCTTCAAGGGCTGGACATGGGGACTCGGAGGAGTTGTCTCCACAGCGCATGACGCCATCGTCACTGTCGGCTTCTTCTCGCTGTTCTCGGGTATCCTGCCGTTTACCCTCGACGTGGACCAGACATTCATCGCGGCCGTGCTGACCATCATCGGTTACTCAATCAACGACAGCGTGATTATCTTCGACAGGATCCGCGAGTACCGCCGTCTGTATCCCAAACGCGAGCTGTACCAGAATATCAACGACGCCATCAACAGTACCCTGGCCCGTACCGTCAACACATCCGGTACCACCTTCATAGTGATGCTCGCCATCGCCATCTTCGGAGGTGAGGTGATCAGGGGCTTCGCAGTGGCTCTGCTCGTAGGTATCTTCGTAGGTACATACTCATCCGTATTCGTAGGTACTCCTATCATGTACGACCTGTACCAGCACAAGGCCCGCAAGGAAGCTAAGAAACTCAAGGCTGCCGGCAAATAATATTGCCATAGCAGATAAATGATAACGACCGGGACAGTCCGCAGCGGCTGCCCCGGTTTATTTTTTGCAGAAATTTGAGGGGTTGTATTACAATTATGCTTAAATTTGGGGATAAATTTTAAAATCTGATATCATTATGGAACTTCCTTTTGCAGAATCTTACAGAATCAAGATGGTGGAGACCATCCGTAAAAGTACTCGCGAGGAGCGCGAGAAATGGATTAAAGAGGCCAAGTACAACCTCTTCCTCCTGAAGAGCGACTATGTGTTCATCGACCTGCTGACCGACTCCGGTACAGGCGCCATGAGCGACAAGCAGTGGGCCGCCATCATGGAGGGCGACGAAAGCTACGCCGGCGCACGTTCTTTCTACAGACTGAAAGACACTATCGAGATGCTGACCGGACTTCCCTACGTTCTTCCCTCTCACCAGGGCCGTGCTGCCGAGAACGTGCTGTTCTCAAGCATCGTAAAAGAGGGTGACATCCTTCCCGGCAACTCTCATTTCGACACCACCAAGGGTCATATCGAGTACCGCAAGGCCGTAGCGTTGGACTGCACCATCAAGGAGGCATCCAACACCGAGCTGGAGATTCCCTTCAAGGGCAACATGGACCTGGAGAGACTTGAGGAAGTGCTCAGGACCACTCCCCGTGAGAAGATACCCTGCGTAGTGCTGACCGTCACCAACAACACCGCCGGCGGACAGCCCGTATCCATGGAGAACATCAAGGGCGTATCCGCTCTGTGTAAGAAATACGGTGTCAAGCTGCTTATGGACTCCGCACGCTTCGCCGAGAACGCCTACTTCATCAAGACCCGCGAGAAGGGCTATGAGAACAAGACCATCCGCGAGATTGTCCATGAGATGTATGAGGGTGCAGATTATATGACCATGTCGGCCAAGAAGGATGCCATCGTCAACATCGGCGGTTTCGTGGCATTCCGTGACGAGGCTGATATGCGCAAGGCTCAGATGTTCACCATCATGAACGAGGGCTTCCTGACCTACGGCGGTATGGCCGGTCGCGACATGAACGCACTGGCTCAGGGTCTGCTCGAGGGTACCGAGTTCGAGTACCTGGAGACCCGCATCAACCAGGTGGCCTACCTCGGCAAGAAGCTGGACGAGTACGGAGTGCCTTATCAGAGACCTGCCGGCGGACACGCCATCTTCCTCGATGCCAAGAAGATCCTGACTCACCTTCCCAAGGAGGAGTTCATCGCCCAGACCCTCGGTATCGAGCTCTACCTCGAGGCCGGTATCCGTGGTGTGGAGATCGGCTCGCTGCTCGCAGACCGTGACCCTGTTACCCGCGAGAACCGTTATCCCGCTCTGGAGCTGCTCCGTCTGGCTATTCCCCGCAGGGTGTACACCAACAACCACATGGACTACATCGCTGCCGCAGCCAAGAACGTCTACGACCGCCGCGAGAGCATCACACGTGGTTACAAGATCGTCAAGGAGCTGCCCATCATGAGGCACTTCACCATAGAGCTTGACAGGGCTGACAGATAGCGGACGATGGACACAGGAGAGATTCTGGAGGTCTTCCGCTACCAGTATGACTGTTGCCCGCATTACCGCAGATATGCGGATCTGCTGGAAGTCACACCGGAGGGATTGACCGGTATATCAGACATACCTTTCCTGCCCATACGCTTCTTCAAGCAATATGACATCATATCTTCTGCGGACCCGTCTGCGGTGCCGCAGAAGATTTTTTATAGCAGTGCGACGACGGGACAGACTCCGTCAAGGCATTGCGTACTGGACATATCGCTTTACGAGGAGAGTTTTCTGGGCGGATTCAGGCAGTTCTACGGTGAGCCGGAGGATTATGTCATTCTGGCCCTGCTGCCGTCATATCTGGAGCGTGAGGGCTCGTCGCTGGTCTATATGGCGGACCGTCTGATAAAGGAAAGCGGACGGGCTGAGAGCGGTTATTATCTCTACGACCACGACCGTCTTTACAGCATGTTGACGGAGCTGCGGCGGAGAGGACAGAGGACCCTGCTGCTGGGAGTGGCGTTCGCCCTTCTGGATTTTACTGAAAAATACACTCTTGAAGGGCCTAATGACCCGTGGCTTACGGTCATGGAGACCGGAGGCATGAAGGGACGGCGGGAGGAGCTTTCCAGAGAGGAGCTTCACAGCCGTCTATCGCGGGGGCTGGGCTTGAGCGCCATACATTCGGAATACGGTATGTGCGAGCTGCTGTCGCAGGCTTATTCGGCCGGAGACGGAGTGTTCCGCACACCGGACCGGATGAGGGTAATCATCCGCGATATCAACGACCCGTTCAGGGATGCGGCTCCTGGGGAGCGCGGAATCATCAATATCATCGACCTTGCCAACCGCAACTCGTGCTCGTTCATCGAGACCGAGGATGTCGGCAGAGCATGGCAGGACGGCTCCTTCACCGTCGAGGGACGGCTTAAAGGGGCCGAGCGGCGCGGCTGCAATATGCTGCTCGAGTAGTCCCGCTTACAGGGACATGCTGTGAAGGAAATCATCCAAAGCCTGGGAATACTCCTGGGCTTTATCTGTATCTGCCGTTCTGACACCCTCCACTGCATATTGGTACAGCAGGAAGTTGGTCTCCAGATCTGTACGGGACAGTACCGAGCCGTGGTAAGGCTTTGAGAACAGCTTGAGCGCATCCATGGTCTCGTCGATGAATCTGCCGGCAAGATCCAGTGCTTTCTCTTTCTCACCGCATTTGGTGTAAAGGTCTATCGCATAGAGGACCATGTTCTCGTTGACATAGTGTACGGCAGCCGAACTGTTGAGGGGATATTTGGTGTCCGGGAATATTTCCTGCATACGGTCAAGCAGCTGTACGGCTCTGGCAGTGTCGCCTTTGCTGTACAGTGCCGCAGCGGTCTGGACGAAGACGAATCTGGGTGATGCGGCTCCGTTGAAAGTGGACAGATTCTGGTAGTCCACGAAGTAATCTCCGTCGAAGCGGTCGAACTTGAACACATTCATCAACCTGTCGTAGAGGGCTTCAGTGTCTACCTGACTGACTGAAGTGAAGGATGTGCTGCTCTTGATGGGTACGAATTTGTAGATGAATCCGTCAAGCTGCAGATAGTCCCTGATGCCTATCTCGAGGGCTCCTCCCTGGGTCATGAAGTAGATGGGACGGTCCCACTCGTAGTTGGCCAGCATGTCGAGTATCATCAGCTCGGCTTTTTCCATCAGGTTCTTGCCGGAGGGTATTTCCAGGCATACGGTATCCAGTATCTTGTCGTAGTCCTCCTCCGGAACGATGCCGTACTTGATGACGTTCTCCTTGTTGACGGGAATCATCAGTTTGCGTGATGCTATGAAGCTTTCCTCGCGTCCGTATACATTGGCCTTGACGCGGGGGTCGTTGAACAGGTTGATAGCATCCTTCAGCAGGATCGGTCTGTTGAAGCGGTCGAAGATATAGACGTAGTCGTTGGTGCCGTAGAGATAGTTGGCGCGCTTGGTCGTGAACTTTATAGGCTCGGCGTCGTACTGTTTCCACTGCATCTGGTCGATGTACCAGTCTATGCCCAGCAGCGATGTGTTCATGACCCTGGCATCCAGACGCACTCCCTCTACTTCCTGGATGTACCAGAGAGGGAAGGTGTCGTTGTCTCCGTGAGTGACCAGAATGGCCTGGTCATCCGTGGACATGAAGTAGTTGTAGGCCATGTCGCGGGCAGTGTAGCGTCCGCTGCGGTCGTGGTCGTCCCAGTTCTCGGCGGCCATGAGCACGGGCACTCCGAGCAGTACCGCGCTGACTGCGGCGGCGGTCACTTTCTCCGGGACATGCATCTTCGACAGGGGCTTGCGCAGCCAGTCGTAGACGGCCATGACGGCCAGTCCTATCCATATAGCGAAGACGTAGAAGCTGCCGGCGTATGCGTAGTCCCTCTCACGTACCTGGTATGGAGTCTGGTTGAGGTACAGGATGATGGCTATGCCGGTAAGGAAGAACAGCAGGAAGGTGATCCACCAGTTGCGCTTGTCCTTGCCCAGCTGGTACAGCAGGCCGATGATGCCGAGAAGCAGCGGCAGCATATAGTAGTGGTTCTTGGCCTTGTTGTTCACTATGTAGTCAGGCCCTTCGGACTGGTCTCCGAGCCTGGCCTTGTCTATGAAGCCGATGCCGCATTCCCAGTTGCCGCAGATGGGGTCTCCGGGAACCTGGCCGTGCAGGTCATTCTGCCTTCCGGCGAAATTCCATAAGAAATAACGCATGTACATCCAGTTGAACTGGTAGTCGAAGAAGAACTTGAGGTTGTCTCCGAAGGTGGGCATCTTCTCTTCGGTTCCCGGTATGGAGCGTCCCCGTCCCTGGGTGTAGCTTTTGTAGAAATTGACATGTGCGGGGTCCTTGCTGTACATCCTGGGGAACAGCATCTTGCTGTCGGAGGCAAAGACGTAGTCGATGGGGTTCGGGGTCTTGACGTACTTGCCGTCCAGCTTGGTGTAGTATGAGGACTCCTTGTAGTCAACGGGTACGGATGCGAACGTATGTCCGTAGACCAGGGGATTCTTGCCGTACTGCTCGCGGCCCAGATACTTGACGAGGGCGAAAGGGTTGTCGGGCTGGCCCTCGTTGGTAGGGGTGTTGTTGGCCGAGCGGATGACCACCATCGCAAATGCGGAATATCCGATGACAATCATTGTGAAGCAGAGCATGACCGTGTTCCACACGTGCAGTTCTTTCCTGCGTGTGTAGTAGATGGCCCAGAAGCTGAGTGCCAGGAGTGCAAGTACGAAGACAGCGGCTCCGGTGTTGAACGGCAGATGGAATACATTGACGAACAGCAGGTCGAAAAGTGCGGCAATCTTGGGAAGGTAGGGTATTATGCCCCAGAGTACGACTGCAAGGATGACTGCCGAGATGAAGAATACTCCGATGCAGCCCCAGGTGGTGACTTTGGATGCTTTCTTGTAGTAGTAGACGAATGCAATCGCGGGTATAGTAAGCAGATTGAGCAGATGTACTCCTATGGAAAGGCCCATCAGGAAGGCTATCGCCACAATCCACCGGTCGGCATATTCGGTGTCGGCCTGCTCCTCCCATTTGAGAATCATCCAGAACACTACGGCTGTGAAGAGAGAGGACATCGCATAGACTTCGGCCTCTACGGCGGAGAACCAGAATGTATCGGACCAGCAGTATGCGAGTGCTCCGACGACACCGGCTCCTATCAGGGAGATTCCCTCACCCATGGAGAGAGTTCCGTTCCCGCCGTTTTTCTCTATGATGCGGCGGCCCAGATGGACAATGGTCAGGTACAGGAAGAATATTGTCAGTGCGGAGCAGAGCGCGCTCATGATGTTGACCGCCATGGCCGCGTTCTCGGGAGATGCGAACATGGTGAAGAACCGGGCTATCATCTGGAACACCGGGTTGCCGGGGGCGTGGCCGACCTCCAGTTTGTAGGAGGATGCGATGAATTCACCGCAGTCCCAGAAACTTGCCGTGGGCTCTATGGTCATAAGGTATGTTACGGATGCGGTCAGAAGAACGATGACCGAAAAGATACGGTTGAGGAATTTAAACTTTTTCTGCTCCATTTGTTGTCGATTTCGTATGTATAAGCCGCAAATATACTAAATTTGCGAAAAAATTACCCTTATGTCCCTGGTTTACTCTACAAATCCCGATTTCAACATTCATCCCGAGGAACAGCAGGAGGAAATTACGCTCCCGCCCTCAAAGCAGAAGCTGACTGTGTATCTGGACCGGCGCAACCGTGGCGGCAAGTCCGTGACCCTTGTCAAGGGTTTCATAGGCAGTGACGTGGATCTCGCCGAGCTGGGACGCGCACTGAAGAGCCGGTGCGGTACCGGCGGCAGTGTCAAGGACGGGGAGATTCTCATCCAGGGTGACTGCAGGGACAAGGTGACAACTTTCCTGACCGGCATGGGCTATGTGGCAAAGCGCGGTAACTGAGGCGGCGGTCGACAGTCTCTGGAGAGGCTCGGTCCTGCATTCCTACGATGTTCCTTATGTTGTGGCGGGAGGTGTGCAGGGAGGACAGTATTTTGTGTGGACCATACTCTTTCTTATTTTTTTCGGACTGATCATGCGCGGACAGTGCTCGCTGTTTTTCGCATGGACTGCGGGTTTTCTGAAGAATCCCGCCAAGCGCACTTATTCAGAGACATCTCCTGCGGTCAGGTACGGTATGCCCGTATCGCTGATCATTGCGCTTCCTGTATCGGCGTTCCTGATATACGGCACGGAGGCTGTGGCCTTCCCGTATCTGTGGATTCTGGCTGTGTTGTGCGCTTATGTGGTCCTGCGGCTTGCGGTTACACGATGCATCACATACGTCACGGGGGAGAAAGAGTTCGTTACGGCGGTGAACAGGATGGCCGGGGTGTTCGTGATACTTGCCGTGATGGTGTTCTGTGTGATATATCTTGCGGGAATGTTTCTTCCCGAGGCGTATCCGGCACTCAGGGGAACGGTCTCTCCGGCTGTGGCGGCACTGCTCGGTCTGGTGTACCTGACAGAGCATATAAGAATAATTTTTGCATTTAAAGAGCCGCTGTTGCTGTCAATTTTGTATCTTTGCACGCTTGAAATACTGCCTATAGCACTGGCTGTAGCGACAATATTAAAATTTTAAACCATATAAGGACAATGAAGATCAGCAATATTCTGGTATCACAGCCCGATCCGGGCAATACACAGTCGCCTTTTTCTGAGATAACCGCCAAATATGGAGTACATATCGACTATTTCCCGTTTTTCCATATAGAGCCCCTTACAGCAAAGGAGTTCAGGGCTCAGAAAGTGGCGATACTGGATTATACGGCGATATTCTTCTCCGCCAAGTCATCCATCGATGCGTTCTTTGCAGTATGCGAGGCTATGAGGGTTACTGTTCCCGAGACCATGAAATATTTCTGTACGACAGAAAACATCGCTCTTTATCTCCAGAAGCATATAGTGTACCGTAAGCGCAAGATATTCTTCGGCAAGGGCACTGTGGATTCCGTCCTGGACACGGTGGGTACGAAGCATAAGAACGAGCATTTCCTCATAGCATCCACCGATACGACCAAGCCGGATGTGATAAAGGCTTTTACCAAGGCCGGTCTCAAGTTCGGCAATGCTGTTTTCAGCAAGACTGTCTACAGCGACATTAAGGAGGCGGACCTGAGCAAGTATCAGATGGTGGTGTTCTACAGCCCTTCGGATGTCAAGTCCCTGGTGCAGAACTGCCCTGAGTTCAAACAGGACGGCCTGCTTTTCGCTACGTATGGCTTGTCTACAGCCAAGGCACTGAAAGACAATGGTTTCTCAGTAGAGGTAGAGGCTCCGACACCGGAAGCTCCCTCAGTATCCAAGGCCCTGCTTCTGTATCTTGAGAAAACGGGCAAATGATGCTGCGCGGCCTGACAGCCATATTGGCCGTTGTCGTCCCGGCAGTCCTCCTCCTGCTTCCCTCGTGCAGCGGGGAAAGTCCGGCATACAACCGTGAGAACATCAAGGCCACGTGGATTGCAGACACTTATGACGGCGTTCTGCAGGACGAGCGGAACTGTACTGTGATTACCTTCCAGTCTTCCGGTACCGTGGTCTATGAAGGCGTGCTGTCCCTGGGTAATTCCGAATACCAGTGGGGGACGAATAATCTTAGATACGACACCTATTGCTGCGATCTGTCCATCAGCGGTACGTATGAGGGCCTTTACGGCCATACATCGCCCATGGACACTTATCAGGAATATACTTTTGCGCACTCACAGGACTCCCTTATGACCCTGGCACTGGAGAGCATGTCGCTCGGGGGTGTCGAAGTCACCCCGGAGTATTCCACGGTGACCATGCGCAAGATACCCAAGACCTATGCCGCAGCGGACTCTCTTTACGGGGTATGGCAGTTCAACACCATGAACGGAGGCGGATTCTCGGACTGCCGGATTCAGTTCGGTACGGAAGGCGCGCTCACCATGCTGAGACGCACTGGCGAGAACGAATGGGAACCTATGGGCGCATCTGAGGACTATTACAGGCTTTATTCGGATTTTCTGGCACTGACTGTCTATGACAATGATATTTTCGGCACTTCCGGCAAGTGGGATGTCAGGTGCTTCCTCATAGATTCTGTCTCCGTTGTCAACGGCTATATGTCGCTCCGGTCATCCGGAGATATCTACGGCTTGTCTTTCATATCCTCCAACTGAGATGACAGGAGCTGAGAGATTACACGCCGAGGGCAGAAAACTGTTCGCCTATCCGTTCAGGCTTTATGTCCTGGACTGTGCGGAGGGCAGTACGGAGCAGGTGATTATCTCGGTTCCGAAAAAGCTTTTCAAGAGGGCTGTCCGGCGCAATCTTATCAGAAGGCGGACCAGGGAGGCTCTCCGTCATGTCAGGGCGGAGTATGCGGATGCGGCTGGCAAGGACATCCTGATGGTGTATGTGGCCAATGAGATTCTGGAATATGGAAAAATCGTCGAAGGAGTCAGGGACGCGCTGGCAAAGATTCAGTAATCTGCTCCGTAAGGCTGCGGTCTGGCCTTTCATATTCCTCATCCGTTTCTATCAGGTGTGCATATCTCCGTATAAACCAGCCTCGTGCAGATTTACGCCAACATGTTCGGCATACGCCCTTGAGGCTTTCCGCAAGCACGGTCCTGTAAAAGGTCTCTATCTGACTGTCAGAAGACTCCTGCGCTGTCATCCCTGGGGCGGCAGCGGCTATGATCCAGTTCCGTAACCAGCCTGACTGTCCCGTGTGCTGTCAGATATAATATCCGGGGTTATTGCTTGAAGCGTTCGAGGAGTGTCTCGGGGTTGTCGCTGCCCTTGGTCAGGAGGACGACCTCGCTGCGGGGCACTTTGTCTATGTCCAGGAAGATCATGCCGTCCACGCAGTAGTTGAATTCCTTGTCCACATTGTAGGCCAGGATGTCCGCGCCCAGCTTGACGTACTTTTTGAGCAGGGTGGGGATTCTGTACCGGCCGTCGCTCAGACGCTGGATGCATTTGTCCAGAGCGTCCACGTTTCCGGCCTTGCCTTTCAGCAGCGGGGCGGGGTCCACCCTCAGGAAGTCGTACTTAAAAGGTGTGCGCGGTGTCACCGGGCATTCTGGACTGCCGGGAGTACACATTGACAGTCCGTAGATGATCAGGCTTCTGTAGAACGGCGGCAGCCAGCTCGTTATGCTGGCCGGTCCGAACAGGTATTTGCAGTTGCTGTATCGGATCACCGTGAACAGCAGGCCCTTGATGAGCAGCATCAGGGGCAGGGCCTCTTTCTTGTACTCGACAGATAGGAAGGACCGGCCCAGCTCTATACATTCGGGCAGCTTTGCGGTGAACTCCTCGGAATACTTGAAGAGGGTATGGGTGTAGAATCCTTCGATTCCGTATTTCTCATATATTTCCCGGCCGATACCCAGCCGGTATGCCCCGGCCAGCTTACAGCTGTCCTTGTCCCAGAGTATGAGGTGCTTGTAGTAGCGGTCGTACTTGTCGGTGTCGATGCCTGCGCCGGTGCCTTCTCCCACCTGCCTGAATGACTCCTCCCTCCTCCGGCCTATCTCGGTCATCATGGCCGGAATCTGCTCCGTGTCGGCCAGATAACAGCGGTACCTGTAGACCTCGAAGAGGGGGGTGAGGGCATCCATCTCCTTTGCCAGCTCCCGGCTGTCCACGGGCGGTATGAGCGGTTCCTGGGGCCTTTCGGTCAGATGCACCTCGAACCGTCCGGGTGTGTTGGCTTCCATGGCGTACACCCTGTTGCGCAGCATCCTGCCGAGTTCCTTGATGTCGTCGTATTTCTGAATTTCGGAAGCGGGGAAGGGCCGTCCTATGCGCATTGTCACCGTCCTGCCGCTGCGCTTAAGCAGCTCATTGGGCAGATTGACGGTACGCAGCACCGGATGGATTTTCCCTACGAAGTGAAACCACCTGGAGTTGGTGCCGTCGAAATACACCGGAACCACGGGCACTCCGCTGTTGCGGATCAACTTCATGACTGTGCCTGACCATGCTTTGTCGGCGGGCCTGCTGTATCCTTTGTAGCTGGTGGACACTTCTCCGGCAGGGAATATTCCCACGCAGCCGCCTTCGTTCAGGATGTCCATTGCGGCCTTGAGTCCGCTGTAGCTGCTTTTGAGCTGTTTGTTGCCGGAGAATGGATTGACCGCCAGGAAGCTGTCTTTCAGGTTGGGTATGGATGAGAGTATGAAATTGGCCAGTATCTTGAAATCAGGGCGTATTGCTGCGATGGAGTCGTACAGGACTATTCCGTCCCAGCCTCCGAACGGATGGTTGCATACGGCGATGAAAGGCCCTTCTTTAGGAATATATTCCAGCTCTTCAGGAAGGATGTCGCAGGATATCCGGAAAGTTTTCATGGCTTCGTCGGTGAAGTCCTTTCCGTGGAAAGCTCCGAACTTGGGGTACAGGCGGTTTATGCGGTTGAGTCCCATGAAGGACATGGCGCATGAAGCGATTATCGACCCGAGGGGGCCTTTGAGACCGACTGCCCTCTTGATGTCGGATTTATTGATTAACTTTGTACCGGAGTTGACGGTTTCCATAATTGTCAAAAATCCGTCAAAGATACAAAATATTTTATATGGACCTATCTGACAAGTTGAAAATGCTGCCTCACGCTCCCGGTGTCTACCGTTTTCTGGATGATGCCGGCACGGTGATTTACGTGGGCAAGGCCAAGGACCTGAAGAACCGCGTGTCGCAGTATTTCCGTCCCAACGGTCTGAACCGCAAGACGCGGGTCATGGTCTCTAAAATAGCTGACATCCATCATACTGTGGTCGGATCTGAATCCGATGCATTCCTGCTGGAGAACAATCTCATCAAGCAGTTTCAGCCCCGTTACAATATCCTGCTCAAGGACGGCAAGACCTACCCATGGATATGCCTGCGCAACGAGCCTTTCCCGCGTGTGGCGGTTACCCGCCGTTTCGTCCGGGACGGCTCAAGGTATTTCGGACCATACAGCTCGGCCATGCATGCCCACAATCTTCTGGCTCTTATCAATTCTCTCTACAGACTACGCACCTGCAGGCTTCCGCTGACGGATGAGGGCATAGCCAAAGGGAAGTTCAAGGTATGTCTGGATTACCATCTGGGCAGATGCGCCGGCCCCTGTGTCGGGAAGATGTCGGCCCGGGAATACGGAGCGCAGACAGATGCCATCATCCAGATACTCAAGGGCAATTCATGGTCTCTGATCAAGGACTTCGAGCGGCGGATGAAAGAGTGTGCGGCGGACTTGAGATTTGAGGAGGCCCAGGAGTGGAAGGAGAAGATGGAACTGCTGGAGAAGCATTACGCCAAGTCGCTTATCGTCAATGCAAAAGGAATCAATGTGGATGTCTTCAATGTCATCTTCGAGGGGGCGGAGGCTTTCGGCAGCTTCCTTAGGGTGCATGACGGGGGCATCATCCAGTCCATGAATCTGGAGATCAGGATGCGCATCGAAGAGGACGAGGCATCGGTGCTGGGCTCATTCATTTCCGGTATTTACGGAAAGCTCCGGGATTATGGGGAGGAGGCCGGTGCCGGTCCTGCGGAGATAGTGGTGCCTTTCCTTCCGGATATGCCCGAGGCCCTGCCTGGAGTCCGGTTCACAGTGCCCGTGAAAGGGGACAGGCTGGCCCTGCTCGAGCTCGGGCGCAAGAATGCGGCGGCTCTCAAGTTCGAGCGGCTCAAGCACGAGGAGTTCGTCAACCCGGAGGAGCACTCGGCCCGCATCGTGGAGAATCTGCGTAAGGACCTGGGAATGGATGTGCCGCCGGTGCATATCGAGTGCTTCGACAACTCCAACATCCAGGGAACAAATCCGGTCGCCTCATGCGTGGTGTTCCGGGACGGTGCTCCGTCCAAGAAGGACTACCGGCATTTCAATATCAAGACAGTAGTGGGAGCCAATGACTTCGCTTCGATGAAGGAGGTGGTCAACCGCCGTTACTCCCGCCTGCTGGCGGAGGGCCAGGAACTGCCTCAGCTGATAGTCATTGACGGAGGAAGGGGACAGGTGAACGCCGCATACGAGGCTCTGGACGAGCTCGGCATAATCGGCAGGGTGAAGCTCATAGGTCTTGCCAAGCGTCTGGAGGAGGTAATCGTTCCCGGAGACCCGTATCCTCATTTCATAGACCGCAACTCCACTTCTCTCAGAGTGCTTATGCACATCCGGGACGAGGCGCACCGTTTCGGCATCACTCATCACCGTAACCGCCGCAGTGCCTCGTCGCTGGTCTCGGAACTGGACAATATTCCCGGAGTGGGTGCGGTGAGCCGCGAGAAACTGGCCGTCAAGTACAGGACGGTCCAGCGTATCCGCAACGCTCCTTACCGGGAGGTCGTCAATGTCATAGGAAAGCGGAGCGCCGATGCTCTGTTCGCGTATTTCGGGCTGGACAAATCCTGATCAGAATGCGATGTTGAACAGGAACTCGAAGTGGTTCCTGGTGGAGTTCCCGTCAGGACCTGTCCTGGCGTACCGTACTCCGGCACTGATGGGGAATGACAGTCGGATGATGTTGAAGTCCGCGAGAAGATCGGCTCCGTAGGACAGATAGTCCGTCCTTTCTGTTCCTGGGTTGAGTTCCATGCCGTAGTCTACGAATGGAATCAGCTGCAGACGCTTGAAGTACAGTACCGGGCCCAGCCGGAAGTCTCCCAGGTAGACGGGTACTGCATAGTCAGCGGAAAGGTTGATGTAGGTGTCGGCGAAACTGTAGCGGTTGTAGCCTCTGGGCAGTGTCGCCGTGGAAGTGGTCATGAGTCTGTCTTTTCCGAACTGCTGCTGGACAGCGAAACTGATCTTGAGTCCCTGCTGGCGGGTGATGCCGGGCAGATAAGCATATCCGTTTGCGTAGAAAAGATCCTTGAAATACCCGCCTTTGACCGGAGAGGAGACACCCCTTGCTGTAATGCCGAATCCCCATCTGGGGTATATCTGTGCCTGGGCGGTGGGAATCACCTGGCCGTATGAGAGACCGTATTGGATCTGGTGTCTCATGAACGGAGTTCCGGTAGCCTGCTGAATGGAATTGTCAGACAGGCTGAAAGAGTAAATGTGATATTCGTCGTTGCTGAAAAGCCATGATACGAACGGGGTGAGGCTTCTGTACCAGCCTCTGCTGTTGAAACTCAGCGGCCAGTACAGCATGGCGCTTACTGACAGGAGCGGTGAGCGCAGGTTCTCCCGGACGGTCTGTGTGCCGAGAGTCAGGTCGAATCCGTGTGTCATGGTGTTCCGCTCGTTGACATCCAGACGTACTTCGGCGGAAAGGTTCCTGAAGAGTGCGGCATCGGCTGTGAAATGCCCGGAGTGGAACCAGCGTCCGGTGTTCCAGTCTCTGACATAGCCGTAGCTGAGACTGGTGGTGATGTCTCCCAGGGAGTTCTGGGACAGTATGGTCACACCGGGGGATGCTACCTGGGAGAACCGCTCGAAGGAGAAGGTCATGATGCGGTCCACGTCCACATAGACCGGGAACCATGAGTGTATCCTGAAGGCGTGCAGCAGCTTGCTGTAACGTCTGGCCGGATACTTGCCGGTATCGAAGGTGTTGATCTCCACGGGTACGGTGCCCGATGAGTCCAGGAACAGGTCTGTCTGTGCGGTGAGGAATTCGGCCAGAGGATGGCTGTACGGGCGGTCAAAGCTCATTACTGTATCCTGCAGCCGGTCTGCTGCGGCGTATACCGGTCTGTAGCCTCCCAGTCCGTACTCGCAGTAGTAGAGCCTTCCGTTTTCTGAATCGAAATAAGGATAATCGGCTCCGTATTCCGAGTTGGTAAGACGCCGGAGAGTTCCCGAGTCCAGACTGTACCGGTATATGTTGACCACTCCGTCCAGATCGCTGGAGAAGTACAGGCTCCGTCCGTGGATTCTCAGTCCGGAGATGCTCTGACGCTGGGGGGCGATGATTTTGTGCCAGACACCGTCATGGAGTCTGAAGATGCCTATCCCGTCTTCGAGTATGACTGATGAGTAGATGGTGTCTCCGTCAAATACAGGCTCGCGTATCTGCCCTTGTCCGGGGGCTTTGTACCGTACCAGCGGAGAACCGTCCCGCGACGAGATGAGTGTCAGGTATGTGGATCCTTCGACAGGATATTCGGCCACGGCCAGAGTGTCGCCCGTGACAGAAGGAGCCGGGTTGAAATATTTTGTCCTTTGTCCCAGGGTTCGTGTGCGTCCCGTGCTGAGATCCAGGTACATTATTGTTGAGAAGTCTTCCAGGGCAGCGGGACCGCCGGAGACTGTCTCGCTCCAGTATATCTTGCTGTGACCGTCGTAGAACAGCCTGGATGACACCGGGTTGAAGTGTCTAAGGAAATGCTCCTTGCCGCAGCTGTCTATCATTATCATCTTGCGTGCGATCTCCATTCCCTCCTTGAGGGCCACGATGGAGCCGCCGCCTATGCTTACCGGGTCGGTGATCTCGGTGTACAGCCTGTCATTTTTTGCTTTCAGGCTGTGCGGACAGGTGAACCGCCCTCTGGACAGATAGTCCTGCCGCCACATCTCTGTAAGCACTTTCTGCGAACGCCGGAACAGCACGGCGTCTGAAATGCCGGTCGCACCCTTTATGGGGTCTATCAGTGTGCCGATGCTGTACCAGTCCCTGACTATTCCGCCCAGCATCCTTCCGGCCAGATCCGCATAGCCGGACTCATACCTGATGTAGCCTCCGTGCAGATACCCGAAAGTATATGCGCTGGGAGTGTAGTGCCGGTGGGAGCCAAGTACCAGACGGTCCCAGTTGCGGTAATCCCCGTTGAGATACATTGCTCTCATGTATTTTGTAAAATCGGCATTGCGGCCGCGTCCTCCGCCGGTCAGCTCTGTCTCTGTCATCACCGCGTCGCCCTCGAGCACGTGGGTGCTGACGAAAAGACCTACGCCGAGTCCTGACACCTGCTCTCCCAGCAGATAGTAGAATACATTGTAGATGCCTTTTGTGAAATGCTCCATCTGGCCTGTGTGCCTTGATTCGTGGACGGTCAGATGCGCGGCCCATGAGTCGGGGTTGCTTCCGTATGGATCCGGGGAAGAGAACAGGTCCATCCGTTTCGGAGCCCATGCCACAGAACCGTTGCTCAGGGTGGTGTAGGGATGCAGGACGACAGGTATCGGGCGGGGGTTGATGTCGAGCCCCGCCATGACGGCGGGACGCATTTTCTCCAAAGTGTACAGGAACACTCTGGCCATGGAATCGGTCTCTTCGGGGAAGATAATCCTGTAATGGTCGGATGTGATTGACATCCAGCGGGCACGGCCCGGATCAGCTCCCAGTGTGTAGTACTGTCCGTGCAGCGTGGCGGATGTCAGTGCGGTCAGTATTATGGTCGATAAAATCAGTCTTCTGAGGTTCAACATGTCGCAAAGATAGCTATATTTGCGCAAATTAGCCGTTAAATGAGCACAGTATTCCAGATTCTGACATTGTTGGGAGCATTGGGAATGTTCCTGTATGGAATGACCCTTATGAGCGAGGGGCTTCAAAAAGTGGCGGGCAGCCGTCTTAGGGCTATCCTGTCGGCGATGACAGCCAATTCTTTCACCCGTATACTGACAGGAACACTGATTACTGCCATCATTCAGTCCTCGAGTGCTACAACGGTGATGATCGTCAGCTTCGTCAATGCCGGACTGCTCAGTCTGACGCAGGCGGTGGGCGTGATAATGGGCGCCAATATAGGTACCACGGTCACATCCTGGCTGATCTCCCTGCTGGGATTCACGGCCGACATCTCCACCCTTTCCATTCCCCTTATCGGCATAGGCTTCGCGCTTATGATGTTCAAGTCCCAGAAGCGCAAGAACATCGGTGAGATGGTCATTGGCTTCGCAATGCTGTTCCTCGGCCTCAGTTTCCTGAAGGACTCGGTGCCGGATCTCAGCGCCAATCCGGAGGCGATAGCATTCATCCAGAAGTGGACGGACTGGGGATTCTTCTCAGTGCTGATATTCGTGCTTGTGGGTACGGTCATGACCATAGTCCTGCAGTCCTCAAGTGCGACCGTGGCTCTTACACTGGTAATGGCAAGCCAGGGATGGATACCCTTCGAGATAGCCGCAGCCATGGTGCTCGGAGAGAACATAGGTACGACCATCACTGCTAATATAGCGGCTTCCGTGGGCAACATATCCGCCAAGAGGGCGGCCCTGGCCCACACCGTCTTCAATGTCTTCGGAGTGATATGGGTGCTGGCTCTTTACAGACCTTTCCTGTGGCTGGTCTCCAAGATAGTCGTAGGACTTGGCGGAGAGGACCCTTTCACCTCATCGGCATCCCTGCTCTATGCCATATCCACCGTACATACTCTGTTCAATCTTCTCAACACATGCATACTCGTATGGTTCACTCCTCAGATAGTCAAACTTGTGACCTGGGTACTGAAAGGACATAAGGACGAGGAGGAGGTGTTCCGTCTCAGATATATTCAGGGCGGTATGATGAGCACTGCCGAGCTGTCTCTTGAGCAGGCGGAGCAGGAGGTGGTCCATTTCTCCGAGATAGTCAGGAAGCAGTATGTCTATGCGCGTCAGGCTGTGAACGAAGCGGATGACGAAGCCCGTTTCGATACGCTCTTCAAGAAACTGGAGCACTACGAACAGATTACCGACCGCATTGAGTTCGAGATAGCCAAGTACCTCAGTAATATCGGGGAAGGCGAGCTAAGTCAGGAAGGAACCGCCAAGATGCACGCCATGTACAAGATCATCAGCGAGCTTGAGAGCATCGGGGACTCAGGTTTCAATATAGGCCGTATCCTGCAACGCAAGAACATGCATGGTCAGAGGTTCGATGAGGTGACAGTCAAGAAATTGAACCATATGCTCGACCTTGTGGATGTGGCTCTGGATGTTATGACATCTAATCTCAAGCAAGGTTTCCAGTACATGATAAACATATCCAACGCCCAGGATGCGGAGCATGATATCAATGAGTACCGTGACAACTTGAAAGAGGAGCATCTGCGTCACATAGAGGCGGAGGAGAGCGGTTATCTGCGGGGTGTCTACTATATGGATCTTATATCTGAGTGCGAACGGGTAGGAGATTTTGTCATCAATGTGTCCGAAGCTTTGGTGGAGGTCAATTAGTGCAGGGAAGGTGTCTTTGGTACTGCGAACGGAAGACTTGACGTAAATGTCTGCAAGACAAATATCTGATGAAAACTGCAATTTAGGGCGGCGGATAACTTGTCTGTATGGGACATTGTGTGGAAATATTTGCTTATCTTAGCACGATTAAACCCTATAACCTGTCTATATGTCTGAAAACAGAACCGTAAAAACACCGTGGTATCCCTACACTGAGGGAGTGCCCGTGCATCTGGATTATTTCAAGGGCTCTATGTTCGACATGGTTGCTTCCGTCGCTGCCCGTTACCCCAAGAACGTAGCCTTTGACTTCATGGGCAAATCCACCACGTATGCAAAGATGGTCAAGAAGATAGAGCAGTGCGCGAAGGCTCTGAAGACTATCGGCATACGAAAGGGAGACTGCGTGACCATCGCCATGCCCAACTGCCCCCAGGCCATCTATATGTTCTATGCGATCAACCTGGTAGGCGGCATTGCCAGTATGGTGCACCCGCTTTCGAGCGAGAAGGAGATAGAGTTCTATCTGAACGAATCCAACAGCATTACGGTCATCACCCTCGACCAGTTCTACGGCAAGATAGAGGCCATACGCAAGAATACCGGCATAGTCAACGTCATACTCGCCCGCATCAAGGACGAACTGGCCCAGCCCCTGAAGACCGGCTACATGATTACCGAGGGCTACAAGATAGCCAGAATACCAAAGGATGCTCCTGTCATCACCTGGAAGGACTTCATGAAGCTTTCGAAGTGCTGTTTCTACAATTACAAGGTGGAACGCGACGACAATGATCCGGCCGTCATCCTTTACTCCGGCGGAACTACAGGTACGACGAAGGGCATCATGCTCACCAACCGTAACTTCAATGCCCTCGCCGAGCAGGTCATCGCCACCAATCCTATGTTCGGCCCCGGGGACAAGATGCTGGCCGCCATGCCTGTATTCCACGGCTTCGGCCTCGGTGTCTGCATTCACACGATGCTGGCCAAGGGCGGCAGGTGCGTTCTCGTGCCCCGCTTCACCCCCAAGAGTTATTCCAAGCTGATTACCAAGAACAAATGCAACTTCATCGCCGGCGTGCCTACCTTATACGAGGCCATGCTGCGTCTGCCCAATATGGAGAAAGCCGATTTCTCCCACCTCAAGGGCGTATTCTCCGGCGGAGACTCCCTGTCCATAGAACTGAAGAAGAAGATGGACAAGTTCCTTGCAGACCATAAGGCCACCATCAAGGTGCGCGAGGGTTACGGCACCACCGAGTGCGTCACCGCCTGCTGCCTGACTCCGGTCAAGCTCCAGAAGGAGGGCAGCATCGGCATACCTTTCCCCGACACCTATTTCAAGATAGTGAAACCGGATACCGAAGAGGAGCTGCCCTACGGAGAAGAGGGTGAGATCGTGCTCTCCGGCCCCACCGTCATGCTCGGCTACTACGGCAAGCCCGAGGAGACTGCCAGGACCCTGCGCAAGCACGCCGACGGCCTGACCTGGCTCTACACCGGAGACCTGGGCTGCATGGACGACCAGGGATTCGTATATTTCAAGGGACGCATCAAGAGGATGATAGTCACTTCCGGCTACAACGTCTATCCCGCCCAGCTCGAGAACATCCTCGACGCCCACGAGAAGGTGCAGATGAGCTGCATCATCGGTGTGCCTGATCCTTACAAGATGCAGAAAGTCAAGGCTTTCGTCATGCTCCGTCCCGGCAACGAGCCTACTCAGGAGACCAAGGACGAGCTCCTGGCCTACTGCCGCAAGTACATCGCCAAGTACGCCATGCCCTACGACATCGAGTTCCGCAGCGAGCTGCCCAAGACCCTGGTCGGTAAGGTGGCCTACCGCGTGCTCGAAGAGGAAGAGGCCAGGAAAAACCAGGCTGCTGACCAAAAGTAAACTGAATGAGGTCAGGCAGTTCAAAGATTACCAAAGGCGTGGGCTTCCAGCGCGGAGTCTACGCCATTTGCCGTACATTCGTAGGCCCTTTCGTCAACATTATCCTGCATATAAAGTACAAACCGTGCAAGGTGCGCAGCCGTACCTTCCTGTGCCTGGGCAACCACACCCAGAACCTCGATCCTGCCCTTATGGTCATCGGCACCCGGAGGCACATGCGTTTCGTGGCCAATGCCTCCCTGACCCGTGGCATAGCAGGATTCTTTCTCAACCCCCTCTTCGGCATTATCCCCAGAGAAAAAGGGGCCAAGGGAGATGTCGCGATAGCTTCAATTGAAGCCAATCTGCGGGCCGGAGTGTCTGTGGGAATGTTCCCCGAGGGCAACCGCAGCTGGGACGGCGAGACCGAATTCATATCGCCCCGCACCGCCGCCTTGGTCAAGGACACCGGTGTGGCCCTGCTGACCTACCGTCTCACCGGAGGCTATCTGCTGCGTCCGAGGTGGGCCGACCATAAGCGCAAGGGGCCGATGTATGGAGAATTGGTGCACGAATACACTCCTGAGGAGCTTGCAGGGATGACGGTCGAAGAGGTCTATGAGGCCATATGCCGGGATTTGTACGTCAATGCTTACGAGACTCAGGCCGCCAGCGGGGCGTTGTACCGTGGAAAGGCCCTGGCGGAGGGACTGCAGTATGCGGCCTACCTCTGCCCGCACTGCCTTCGCTTCGGTACGGTACAGACCTCCGGGGACAATATCAGCTGTGACTGCGGACTGTCCGCCCGCCTGCTTGAGACAGGATGGTTTGAGAAGGGGGAGAATATGCCTTTTGATAATTTTTCCCAGTGGAACCGCTTCCAGAAGCGCTGGGTGCATGAGCACTGCGCGGAGCTCAGGCAGCAGACCGCGGAACCGATAGTCCACGACGACGGCTGCTTCAAGCTGACGTTGAAAAAGGACGGTGTCTTCACCCACTTGTCCGACAATGCGTCTGTGGCCATGTACGGCGACCGGCTGGAGATATTCTACGGTGATCAGAAGATAGTCTACAGCATCGGGGACATCACCGGTTACGGCACATTCCTGTCCCGCTCGATGTATTTCAACTGCGGCCCGTCCGTCCGCTATCAGCTCATCGCCACCAAGCCCGTCTCCACCCTCAAATACTACGCTCTCTGGCGCGGTCTTTCCGGCCGCGAGTACCTTTAGAGTCTTTCGAGCTGAAGCATCAGCATGTTCGGGGAGATGTCCTTGAACAGGACTTTCTTGTCGCGGTCCAGCAGATAAAGGGAGGGAATGGCGCGGACATCGTAGACGAGGTTGTCGCGGATGGTCAGATCCTGGTTGTAACCGGTAATCCATTCCTCCGGGTAGTCGGACAGTCCCTTGAACCATTCAGCCACGTCCTCGTCGATGTAGATGCTGAGCAGTCTCATACTGCCGTCCTGTACCATGGCACTGATCAGAGGACTGTTTTTCAGCATAACGATAATATCCCGGCAGGCCGGGCATCCGGGGTTGGAGAACAGCAGGAGAGTGAATTCGCTTTGGGTTTCGTAGAGGCTGTGCAGACGGCCCTTGGCATCGGTGTATGTAAAATCAGCCGCATATGCTCCCGGCGCATTGTTCCTGCATGTACTCAGTTGCTGCTGATAATAGCTGCTGTAATGCTCACCGGTGCGTCTGGTGCTGAGGATACTTTCCACTACCGGGATATAAAAGCCCTCGTTGCGCAGCTCCGACAGGGGATTCCACAGGGCGGATTCCATGGTGGAGGTGAACCAGTCGTAGATGTGTCCGGCGGTATCCTGTTCTAAGGAGGCTTCGGCCAGGGACATCAGATGTGCCTGGGCTTTGAGTGCCTTGTCGTAGGGAACGGACCAGAGGGCGAGAAGGTATTCTCTTACGGCTGCGGTCATTTCCGGCTCTCTTACTCCGCCGATCAGAGTGTCCGATATGCCGTTCCATGCAGCAGTCGAGTCAAAGTATCTGTTCCAGTAATGCGATGCGGCATACTCAGCCGCTTCCTGCCCAGTGAGCATGGTGGGTACTGACACATACGGGAAAGCCTGCGGGCCTTTTTCTACGGCCTCCTTATGAAAATTACACCCGCATACGAACGCGGGTGTAATTGCCAAAAAAAGTAAAGTTATGAAAAAAGATTTATTCATCGGTGTAAAGTAGTTGACCTAAGAGGATTCGAACCTCTACAGACAGAACCAAAATCTGTAGTGCTACCATTACACCATAGGTCAATACCGGGTGCAAAGTTACACATTTTTTTAAAACGTCGGCAGGCTGTCGCCGAAAATGTAGTAGAGTGCCAGCCAGAAAGCGAAGCGGGTGCCCTTGCCGATGAGCATGAACAGGGCACACTTGCCGAAGTGCAGCTTGTAGAAGCCCAGGCCGATGGCGAAGACATCGCCCACGAAGGGCAGCCAGGTCAGGAAGGCCAGCAGTGAGCCGTACTTGTCTATTTTCGACTTCTGCTTCAGCAGGGTCTCCTCCTTGACATGGAACCACTTCTCTATCCACTCCCATTTGCCGATACGGCCTATCCAGTAGGAGGTCAGGCCTCCCAGCCAGTTGCCGGCGGTGGCGCATATCCACGATACCACCGGGTCTCCTCCTGCGATGAGGATGCCTACGATGAGGAAATCCGATGAGAACGGGACGATGGTGGCGGCCACGAAAGCTCCGATGAAAAGGCCGATGTAGCCGAGGTCGAGCAGAAATTCCAATTCCATCGCCTATCTCCGTATCTTTTTGAAAAATTCAGTCATGACGGCACCGCACTCCTCTGCCAGCACTCCCTTGATGACTTTTGTCCTTGGATGCAGCAGGGACGGGGAGAAGAGAGTGTAGCCGCGCTTGGGGTCATCGGCTCCGTAGACTACCGCTCCGACCTGGGTCCAGGCCATCGCGGCGGCGCACATCGGACACGGCTCGACTGTGACGTACAGGGTACATTCCGGAAGATACTTGCCTCCTATGTAACTTGTGGCAGCCGTCATGGCCAGCATCTCGGCATGGGCCGTAGGGTCGTGCAGGGTCTCGGTCTGGTTGTGTGCCCGGGCGATGATCCGTCCCTCGCACACCACCACCGCTCCGATGGGGATCTCCCCCTCGGCCTCGGCCCTCCGCGCCTCCTTCAGGGCCTCGCGCATGTATTTCTCGTGGTCAGTGTTCATTGCAGTTCTTGTTGTCAGGACTATTGAGGACAAGCAATCCTTTTACAGTGAGCAGGTATTTTTGCCTCGGATGATTCGGTCTGTCAGGATACAGCTGCCTTACAAAACCTTCATTAATGGATGGATTCAGGTAATTTTTTAAAAAATTAGCCCTGTCTTTCAGCCCGAGCCTGGACATGATTTCCTTTACGGAAAGGCTGTCGTGTCCGATACATACTATTGTATCCAGAACTTGTAGGGTACTTGCTCTATAGTTGTAGGGTACTTGTAGGGTACTTGTAGGGTCGTGGTTGATGTCTGATTTCAATTCCTTGGGAGGATTGACCAGCATGTGCCTGTTCTTGAGCTCATTACTTTCTCTAAACAATAGATTGCGGAAAAACAGTGTCAGAAATTCCGTATTGCGTGTGATGCCTTTCTTGATATTCTGATAGTTGGCCCGGACAAGAGCATTACGGAAATACCATGAGTGACCGGCAAAAAGGCTATTGTCCACATCGAACCCGAGTGAGCGTAAATACAGTATGGTAAAGACTGCCGTAGTCCTGGTGTTGCCTTCTCCAAAAGGATGCACCTGCCATAGTCCTGCCGTGAAGTCAGCAAGATGTATTGCCAGATTCTCCTTGCTGATGCCGGAGTAATCAAAAGATTTCTCCTGCTCCAGTTCATATTCCACTGCTCTGCGTACATCTGATGCTGATACATACAGAACGGTATCTCCGCGCAGGACCCATTCCTTTTTAGTAATGTTGTAGTCTCTGAATTTTCCTGCGAACTTGTATATTCCTTCAAAGATTCTGCGGTGGATGGATGCCAGCCCTACAGGCGTGAAGGCGAAAGTCTTTTCTATTAGAATTTTCCTTATGTTGGCCGATGCCGTGTCCGCTTCATGTGCCTCGTCGTCCTCAGGGGTGCGGATGGACTTTGACTGATAGTAGCTTTTTATCAGCTTCTGTGTCTCGTCAATTGTAATGTCTCCCTCAATATCTCTACGGGCGGTATCGATAAGGTACGCCGAGGGCTTCAGTCCGTCCACGTCCTGAAGTCCGATGGCCGTGCGCCATGCCTGCGCCCGCTCCGCCCTCGACGGTTCTCCCTGCCTTATATATTCCTCGAAATCCGTTATCATAATAGCAGAGCAAAGATACGCAAAGTCGTCCACATGGCAAAGTGACATTTTGGCAGAGTGTGCGGAGTGGCACTTAATTTGTTTTAGGTGTCTGTGCAGTTTGAAAACAACTAAAAATTAAAAGATATGAACATTAGACCTTTAGCAGACAGAGTGCTCGTAGAGCCCAAAGAAGCTGAGACCAAGACAGCAAGCGGAATCTATATTCCCGAGACAGCAAAAGAGAAACCCCAGCAGGGTAAGGTAATCGCTGTAGGCAGCGGTAAGAAGGATGAGCCCATGGAACTGAAAGTGGGTGACACCGTTCTCTACGGAAAGTATTCCGGAACCGAGATTACCGTTGACGGCAAGGACTATCTGATGATGCGTCAGTCGGACGTGCTGGCAGTTCTTTAATTCTGTGTAGTGTTTAACTTTTAAAAACTAAAAATCATGGCAAAAGAAATCAAATTCAATATGGAAGCCCGCAGCCTGATGAAGGAAGGCGTGGACGCTCTTGCAAATGCAGTGAAGGTAACCCTTGGTCCTAAGGGACGCAACGTGGTTATCGACAAGAAATTCGGTGCTCCTCAGGTTACCAAGGACGGTGTTACCGTAGCCAAGGAAGTGGAGCTTGAGGACCGTTTCCAGAACATGGGTGCCCAGATGGTAAGGGAAGTGGCATCCAAGACCAACGATCAGGCCGGTGACGGTACCACCACCGCTACTGTCCTCGCTCAGGAAATCATCAGCGTAGGTCTGAAGAACGTGACCGCAGGCGCCAACCCTATGGATCTGAAGCGCGGTATCGACAAGGCTGTTGAAGCAGTCGTTGCCGACCTGAAGAAGCAGACCCAGGAAGTGGGTGAGGATATGGCCAAGGTAGAGCAGATTGCCACCACATCCGCCAACAACGACGCTTTCATCGGCAAGCTCATCGCAGAGGCAATGGGCAAGGTGAAGAAAGAGGGTGTCGTTACAGTTGAGGAGGCCAAGGGTACTCAGACCGAGGTCAAGGTCGTTGAGGGTATGCAGTTCGACAGAGGTTATATCTCTCCCTACTTCATGACCAACCCCGACAAGATGGAGGCCGTTCTCGAGAACCCCAAGATCCTGATCACCGACAAGAAGATCTCCTCTATGAAGGACCTTCTCCCCATCCTCGAGCCCATCGCACGTAACAGCGAGTCCCTCCTTATCATAGCTGAGGACGTAGACGGCGAGGCTCTGACTACTCTGGTAGTCAACAGACTCCGCGGAACGTTGAAGGTCGCTGCCGTGAAGGCTCCCGGATTCGGTGACCGCCGCAAGGAGATGCTTCAGGATATTGCTACACTGACAGGTGCCCAGGTAATCTCCGAGGAGAGAGGCTTCACCCTTGAGAACACCACCCCCGACATGCTCGGTAAGGCCGACAAGGTGACCATCGACAAGGAGAACACCACTATCGTCAACGGCAAGGGTGACAAGGACGCTATCGCTGACCGCGTAGCCCAGATCCGCAAGCAGATCGAGAAGACCACTTCCGACTACGACCGCGAGAAACTCCAGGAGAGACTGGCCAAGCTGGCCGGCGGTGTGGCTGTCCTCTATGTAGGCGCTGCATCCGAGGTCGAGATGAAGGAGAAGAAGGACAGGGTAGAGGACGCTCTGAACGCTACCCGTGCCGCAGTAGAAGAGGGTATCATCCCCGGCGGCGGTGTCGCCTTCATCCGCGCTATCGAGGCTCTGAAGGGCCTGAAGGGTGAGAACGAGGACGAGCAGACCGGTATCAACATCGTGGCCAAGGCCATCGAGGCTCCTCTGCGCACCATCGCCGAGAACGCAGGCGTTGAGGGCAGTGTAGTGGCTCAGAAAGTCCGCGAGGGCAAGGGCGACTTCGGTTACAATGCCCGCGCCGACCGCTACGAGAATCTGCTCGCAGCCGGTGTCATCGACCCGACCAAGGTTACCCGTGTGGCTCTGCAGAACGCCGCTTCAGTAGCCGGCATGTTCCTCACCACCGAGTGCGTGATCGCCGACAAGCCGGAACCGGCTCCCGCAGCTCCTGCCATGAACCCCGGAATGGGCGGCATGATGTAGTAGGCTGACGGTACTCCCATATTTTGAGACAATGCTGCCGCAATCGTCATCCCAGACGGTTGCGGCAGTTTTTTGTTCACATCGTTATCCAAACATTTTGAGATTTTTGTCAATTCCGGCTAAAAACATTTTGAGGTTTTTGACAGTTTTGTCTTAAAACATTTTGAGGTTTTTGACATTTTCATTATTTTCGCCATAAAATCTGAGAGTTATGGCAGGAATAACATTCAAGAGAAAATTATACCAGAACCTATTGGACTGGAAGAGAAACCGTAGCGGCAGGACTGCAGTGCTGGTCGAGGGGGCCAGACGTGTAGGCAAATCCACGCTTGTCGAGGCATTTGCCAAGCAGGAATACCGTTCGTACATTCTGGTGGATTTTTCCAAGGCATCATCTGAGATATTCAATCTGTTCAACGATATATCAGATCTTGATTATATTTTCCTAAGGCTTCAGCTCATTTATAATGTCCGTCTGTATGAGCGTGAGTCAGTCATAATCTTCGATGAGGTACAGCTTCAGCCGTTGGCCAGGCAGGCTATAAAGCATCTTGTAGCTGACGGTCGGTATGATTATATCGAGACCGGTTCTCTGCTTTCCATCAGGAAAAATGTTAGGAATATCGTCATTCCAAGCGAGGAGACGAAACTGAGAATGAACCCTATGGATTATGAGGAATTCCGTTGGGCAATGGGGGATACAGTGACAGTGCCGCTTCTTCAGAAGGCTTTTGCGGACAGGCTGCCGTTGAAAGAAGCTCACCGCAAACTTATGAGGGATTTCCGTCTCTATATGCTTGTCGGAGGAATGCCACAGGCTGTAAGTGAGTATTTGGAGACCAATAACCTCAGCAGTGTGGATGTTGTCAAGCGTGAGATTCTGGACCTGTATTTCAGTGATTTTCATAGAATAGACCCTTCGGGGAGGGTTTCCATGATGTTTGAGGCAGTGCCGGCTGAGCTCAACAGAAACTCTTCCAGATACAGGGTCTCCAACGCTGTCAAGGATGCCCGCAATGACAGGATGAGTGAATATCTGGCAGATCTAGTAAGTTCCATGACCGTCAATATCTCATACAATGTCAGCGACCCGAACATAGGTCTGTCGCAGTCCAAGGACATGGACAGCTATAAGTTGTTCATAGCGGATACAGGTCTGTTCATTACCCTTGCCTTCAGGGATAAGGCTTTTACGGACAACATTATCTATCAGCAGCTCCTGAGTGATAAGCTGGCCACCAATCTTGGATATGTCTACGAGAATGCAGTTGCGCAGATGCTCCGTGCATCAGGTAACGAGCTCTACTATCACACCTTCCCCACCGACAGTGGAAAACATAATTACGAAATCGATTTTCTACTGGCAAGGCACAACAAAATCTGTCCTGTGGAGGTCAAGTCTTCCGGATATAAGGCTCATGCGTCGCTGGATATTTTCTGCGATAAGTTCTCATCAAGAATCCTCGACAAGTACCTGATTTATTCCAAGGATTTGGCCAAGGAGCAGGGAATTACCTATCTGCCGTTCTACATGACCCAGTTCATCTGACGGTTGCGGCAGTTTTTTTATCGGCGGGGACGGAAGAAGATGACGGCACTGGCCAGGATGACAAGGCCGAGGAGGATGAAGCCGAGGGGATTGGCACGGCGGGAGGTGGCCTCGACGGTCAGGTCGCCGGCCAGGAGACGGAATCCGTCCACTTTCCACACCGGAATACCGTCATCCATAAGATCGGTATTGGCCGATGTCAACCGTCCCGGCATCCGGACCTGATACAGCATGGCGTAGAAGAAAGGAGCTGTCAGCTGCTCTTCAATGTCTGAGATCTCCTCTGCCCACGTCACTGCGTGGACGGAAGCCGCTTCTGCATAGACCGGGTTGCCGCTCAGCCGGCTCATCTGTGCGGCAATATCAATCAGCACGGAACCGTCACTGCCGTCGAAAGCGAAAAGCATATCCTCATAGAAGTCGTAATGTTTCTTCATCCACTGCATCAGCTCCGTTTTCAGGCTGTCTGTCAATTCCTCTCCGACAGCAGAACAGATAACGCGGTATATCTGCTCACGATAACAGGCGTTGATCCAACCGGCATAGTTGTCATAGAGGTCTGTCAGGCCGGTATATGCCTCCGCTCCGTTCATCCCGGCGTAACTGCCTGCGCTCCGGAACCATCTGTCCAGTTCGTCAAGGGTCATGAGGCTGTCCGGCGGCACGGGCATCCGTTCCGCTATGCCCGGAAATGTACAGGAATAGCTGTAGGTGTTGAACAGCAGCCCCCTTTTCCGGTCCCACCGCTCACGGGCCTTGACGTAGGGCAGTCCCGCATATTCTTCCGAGGCCGGAATCTCCCGGTACGAGGTGTCGGAAGGCCGGAATGTCCGGCTGGCGTAGAAATTCATGGTGGCGGAGTCGTCCAGGAACCACCATGCCCTCGGTTCTGCCATCCGGCCGGTCTGCCACTGCTCTCCCGGCTCGAAGAGGAAAGGCTGCGAGGACAGGTCTCCGGCCAGGCAGGCCGAGTCGGCCTCAGCGTAGACGGTCCGTGTCATGCTCCCGTCAGGGTGTACTTCGGGCACGACGGCATAATAGGTGACACAAGAAGGGAATATCGCCACTACAGCAAGCATTGTCAGAGTCATTCTGACTATCATACGGAAATTTCTAATGTCTGTTTTCATGATCTTGAGGTTTTGCGACCCTGTCTTCCAGACCGGTGACGGACTGCTTCAGGGCCTTGATTCTACGATAATGTTCCAGTTGCGCGTCCGGCCGGCTCATTGCGGCGTATGTGCGCATATTCAGACTGCTGATGTCCGTGCGGACAGCAGTGTCCGCTTTCAGACGGGCGGTCATCGGGGCGCATACCATCACTGCAGCCGCTGCCATGCCAGCAAGAGCCGGAAGGACTCTTCTCAGCCGGATTACGGGTGTCTTCTGAAGTGCTGTAACGGTCTTGCAGTCATGTTGCGGCAGAGCTTGTATGCGCTCCAGAATCCGTCCGGTGACCTCCTCCGGATGAGGCATCTGCGGATGTGAGCCGCGCATCTTTTCTATAAAATCAGTGTATCTGTCCATAACTGTCATTTTTCTGTTTACAATTCTTTCTCAATAGCTTTGCGTACCTTCTTCCTGGCGATGTAGAGGTTGCTCTTTATCTGCACTGAGCTCCATCCGGTGATACGGTGCACTTCGTCAGACGGGAGCTGCTCAATCTCAGCCAGTACGAATACCGTCCTCTGCATCGGAGACAGTCCTGAGGCGGCTTTGCGGAACAGACCCTCCAGCTCCCGGCTCATCCGCAGGCTTTCAGGATCTCCGCTGTCCATGCTTCCCTGCCTGCAGGCATCCTGCTCGTATTGCCGCAGTCTGGTCCGTCTGCGCAACACGTCATAGCACAGACGGCACGCAATGGTCCTCAGCCATGTGGCAATGCTGTAGCGCGGATCATATCCCCGCAGTGACTGCCATGCCCGGACAAACGTCTCCTGCACCGCATCCTCAGCCTCGTCGCCGTCCCCCAGTATCCTGACGCAGATGCGGAACACACTCTGCCGGTACCGCTCCACTATCAGGGCAAATGCCCCGGCATCTCCGTTCCTTGCAGCATCTACTATCGTTTCCGGTATCATCATTTTCCGCCATTTTTACCAAATATACGTCTTGCGGCTTGAAAAGTAAAAAAACAAATTGTAAATTTGAAAGTATTATTTGTTAACCTACTAATTTGTGTACTTATGGTAAATAAACAATTATGGGAACAGAGCGTGGACATGATCATCAAGTCCATCTGGATCTACACTATCGCCGGTATTCTTGGCGCAATCTTCGGAGCCATTGACGGCATCCTCAACCCTGTCGGATTCCTATCCGCTATGGCCGGCGAAGAAGGCCCGACCGGAGTTTTCGGCGTACTGGACACCATCTGCCAGATAGCAGTTATCGCCGGCTACGTGCTGTTCTTCCTCAACATCAAGAAATTCGTGGAAGTCCAGCCTACTGAAGCCGACCGCGCTGCCGCAAAGAACATCTACATCGCGTACATGCTCCTGATCATAGGTGTCGTGGTACGCTTCATCCCCGTCATAGGCGGCATCGCATGGCTTGTGCTGGTGATCATAGGATATGTCAAGCTGCTGTCGGGATTCAAGGCCCTCCGCGACTCCGCAAACATGACCCCGTGTGCCAAAAACGGAGCTGGTATCCTGTACAAGTCCACCATCTGGATACTGGTTGGTGCTGTCTTAAGCATCATCCCGTTCGTCGGCGGTTTCCTGGATGCCGTCATCACCCTCGTGGTATTCTTCACCATCCTGCGCGGCTGGAAGCAGATCGGCCAGGGTGCCCCTGAAGATACATGCGCGGCACCTGAGCCCCAGCCTCAACAGCCTGAAAATCAGCCTCAGGAATAAGTCTTGAAGTACAATAACAAAAGCCGGCCCGCAATCTTTTACGCGGGCCGGCTTTTATTTTACACTGCGGTATTGTATACTGCTCTGTCAGCCGTTTACCTTGTGGTAGTCCTCGAGGAACTTGGCCAGACCTGAGTCGGTCAGAGGGTGCTTGAGCAGACCCTTGATGGCCGGAAGGGGACAGGTAGCCACATCTGCGCCGGCCTTGAGGCAGTCGATGATGTGACGGGTATGACGGATAGAGGCAGCAAGCACCTTGGTGCCGAAACCATAGTAATTGTACATCTCCACGATATCCTCGATGAGACCGACACCGTCCTCGGAGATATCGTCCAGACGGCCTACGAAAGGCGATACGTATGTGGCTCCTGCTTTGGCGGCCAGAAGAGCCTGACCGAGAGAGAATACGAGAGTGCAGTTGGTCTTGATGCCCTTGCCGGCGAAATACTTCACGGCCTTGATGCCCGCCTCCGTGCAGGGGAGCTTGATGACGATGTGCTCGTTGAGGGCTGCAAGTTCCTCGCCCTCGCGTACCATGCCTTCATAGTCGGTGGCGATCACCTCCGCACTCACATCTCCGCCTACGATGTTGCAGATGTCGATATAGTGCTTGTACTGATTCTCCTTGCCTTTGATGCCCTCTTTGGCCATCAGGGAAGGATTGGTAGTGACACCGTCGAGCACGCCCATGGCGTATGCCTCGCGGATCTGGTCCAGATTAGCTGTGTCGAGAAAGAATTTCATTATTCGGATTGTTTTTTAATTCTGGCTACAAATATACACATTTATTACGACAGATACCGGCGCACCTGCGAAAACGTGTGTCGTTCCGGACGGCCAGCTCAGCATCTTCCCTGAAATGACGGGCACAATGGTAACTATGGAAGCAGCACCATATCGTAACCAACCGATAATCAGTGGCTTGCAGAAAACCAATGTTCCTGCCGCGCCCTTGGATAGCGACTAGAATCTCTCGTTAAAATCACAACTTTCACATATTCAGCATATTGTATTTGTGAGGTGCTTCTCTGCTTACCATTGCCGCATCATTCGTATTTCCTTAGGAAGGCGGCGGAGAATGTGAACGGAAGTAACGGCAGGAATTAGCAGTCTAGAAATGCAGCATCTGTCTGACCTGACAAAATAAAAAAAGAGGCACCCCTCTGCTACAACAGGTACCCCTTCCTTGTGTACTAAAACCTAAACCTACTACATAGATGCAGGTTTGTTGCATTTCGTTGCATGAAAATCAAAAAATTTTCTTTTCTGCCTTTTTCCCCGGTCTGTAAAAGACAACTATTGCCAGAACTGCAATCAACGGACATACGATTCCGATGACAAGTGCCTTTAAAGGAGTAGTCCCGCACAGCAGCCAGTACGAGAGAAAATCCAGCACTACCAGCACCAGAGCCCCAACTGTCAGGCTCCACCCGTATGACAGGCGCATCTTGTCGAAGCCTACTCTCTGCATATTCGCAAAATGCAGAAGGAGTATCGCTTCGGCGATAATCGGTACACTGCTGCCTATCGAGTATACCAGATCCTTCTCCCCGCTCACCCAGAAGTAATGCGACAGCACCGCCATCACCAGAGCGGCCAACGCCACCACACCTATTCTCAACCAATACGAACTTTGCTTCATAATCCTGATTTTTAACTATACGACACCAAAGATACACACATTGAACGACTATCACAACCTCCGCTTGCCTCCTCACCGGGAAAGTGTACCTTTCAGTACGAATCCCAGGCACTTTTCCTAAAAATTTGCTAACTTTGGATTTTGGATAAATAATATACTAAAGATTGAATGTCATGAATAAAGTTCACATCAACATGACCAGGACAGAACTGCGCAGGACCGTCACCGCCTGCTCCACGAGGGATGTCGCCATGGTCCTGTTTATCTTCTCCGTCTGGGGGGACTCTATGGGTATGCAGGCCGGCTATATCCGGGGCGTAAGCTGGCTCTGCGCTGCCTGTGCGCTGATAGCCGCAGTCACCTCGCTTGTATTGTGGCTGTCTCCCCGCTCCAGTTCGGAAGAGAAGAGCACTGCCGAAGTCATACGGCTCGTTTCGACCGCTGTCATAATGCTGGCAGTCTGCGTGCTCTCACTCTATTTCGGTCTGTAATTACGTATTGGGAAAGTGCTGTCTCCTGAAGAAGGTCAGAGGATGCGGGATAGGGTGCGGCGTGTGGGGAGGGCAGTGATGAACAGGCCGATGAGGGCGATGCCGGCAAGGGTGATGAGGATGTCGCCGGGCTTGATGACTACGGGGTAGTACTCGACGACGAAACTGCCGGGCATACGGATGACACCGACATGCTGCTGGATGAGGCAGAGGACGATGCCGGTGGCCAGACCGATGACTGCACCGAGGAGGATGATCATCCAGCCCTCATCGAAGAAGACGCGGCGGATCAGGGCCGGTCGGGCCCCGAGGTGCTGGAGGGTGGCGATGTCGTCCCGCTTCTCGATGATGAGCATGGTCAGGGATCCGAAGACGTTGCAGGAGACCACGATGATGATGAACAGCAGGATCATGAATATGACCACTTTCTCGATACGCATCATGCGGTAGACGGTCTCGTTCTGCATGTATTTGTCCTTGACGGTGAAATCAGGTCCGAGGGCGGCTTTTACCTCACGCATGGTCTGGCGTATGTCAGTGCCGGGAACGAGACGGAGTTCCACTGTTCCGGCTTCGTTGTCGGCGACACCTATGAGCCTGCGGGCCCGCTCGATGGGAACGAAGAGGGTGTTGCTGTAGCCCTCATTGCCCGAGAAGAATGTGCCTATGGGGAAGAACCGCTCGCTGTTGAGGGATGCCGCCGGGTTGACCAGGGATATCTCTCTGTCCCTGGCGGGGTAATAGACCTCGATGGGGTCCAGGAAGCGGGGACGGATACCCATTTCCACTGCCAGAGCCCTTCCTGTGACGGCCTGGGCCACATCACCGTGCATAAGGGTAAATTCTCCTTCTACGATGCAGGAGAGCAGTTCCGGATCTTCGGTGTAGCTCTTTTCCACGCCTTTGAGCAGGGCTGTGCCCTCCTCGCGGTCGTAGGTCAGAAATACGGTCTCCTCGATACTTTCGGAATAAAGAGCCACGGACGGCATCGAACGGACGGCATCGAAGGCCGGGGTGTCGGTGCGGAAATACTTGGCGGATGAGCAGGTGACGGCGATGTCGGGCATGGCACGGTCGTACATCCCTCGGACCACGTCCTCGAAGCCGTTGTATATCGACAGCACCATGATCAGCGCGCAACTGCCCACCGCAATGCCTATCGCGCTTATAAGCGAGATGATGTTGATGACATTGTGCGACTTCTTGGCGAAAAGGTAACGCCGGGCTATGAAGTATGACAGATGCATAATGGCTTTCTGACTGTGATGCTTGGTCTGCGGTGGCCTGGATGGACTGAAGGATGGCTGCGTGGCCAGCTACCTGGCGAGCAGCTCGTCGATGTGCTCCACGTAGTCCAGAGAGTCATCCAGGTAGAAAATCAGCTCGGGTATGATGCGCAGCTGCCTGGCCATCTGGCGGCCCAGCTCTCCTCGCATGGAACGGCCCGATTCCTGGATCATCTTGAAGACCTTCTCCTGCTTGGCAGAGGGGAAGATGCTGACGTAGACCTTGGCCACTGCAAGGTCCGGGCTTATGGTCACTCCGCTCACCGACACGAGAGCTCCGTCCCAGGAGGCCATGCCCCTGGAACGTATGATCTCGGCCAGATGTCTCTGGAGTTCCCTGGCCACTTTGAGCTGACGGGTGCTTTCTCCTTCCATAGCGGCGGTCTCCTATTCAAATTTGAGGATGTAGTAGTTCTTCTTGCCTTTCTGGGCCAGGATGTACTTGCCGTCGATCAGGTCCTCGGAGCTGACTGTACGGTCGGCCGAGTCACAGCGGTCCTTGTTGAGCGACAGGCCGCCGCCCTGGATCATCTTGCGGCATTCGCCCTTGGAGGGGAATACGTCGGTGGTGACAGCCAGCAGATCGATGACATTCTGCGGGAGGACATCCTTGCTCAGGCTGTACTGGGGCACGCCGTCGAAAACGGAGAGGAAGGTCCTTTCGTCGAGCGAGCGCAGGGTCTCGGAGGTGGACTTGCCGAAGAGAATCTGCGAGGCATCCACTGCCTTGCCGTATTCCTCCTGTCCGTGTACCATTACGGTGATCTCGCGGGCGAGCAGTTTCTGGAGCTCGCGCAGGTGGGGTGCCTTGGCGTGCTCTGCCACTGCGGCCTCAATCTCCTCGCGGCTGAGGGTGGTGAATATCTTGATGTATCTGGCAGCGTCCTCGTCGCTGACGTTGAGCCAGAACTGATAGAATGCGTAGGGGGTGGTGTACTCCGGGGAGAGCCAGATATTGCCCTTCTCGGTCTTGCCGAACTTGCCTCCGTCGGACTTGGTCATCAGGGGCCAGGTCAGTCCGTAGGCCTCGCCGCCGAGCTTGCGGCGGATGAGCTCGGTGCCGGTGGTGATGTTGCCCCACTGGTCGCTGCCGCCCATCTGGAGCTTGCAGCCGTAGTGCTCGTAGAGGTATGTGAAGTCGTAACCCTGGAGGAGCTGGTAGGTGAACTCTGTGAACGACATGCCCTCGCGGCCCTCTCCGCTGAGTCTCTTCTTGACGGAGTCCTTGGCCATCATGTAGTTGACGGTGATCAGCTTGCCTATCTCGCGGGTGAAGTCGAGGAATCTCCAGTCCTTCATCCAGTCGTAGTTGTTGACCAGTATGGCGGCGTTGGGAGCGTCGCTCTCGAAGTCGATGAACTTGGAGAGCTGGGCCTTGATGCATTCCTGGTTGTGGCGCAGGGTCGCCTCGTCGAGAAGGTTGCGCTCCTGGGATTTCATCGAGGGGTCGCCGATCATGCCGGTGGCTCCGCCGATGAGGGAGATGGGACGGTGGCCTGCGTCCTGGAAGTGCTTGAGCATCATGACGCTGACCAGATGGCCGATGTGCAGCGAATCAGCTGTGGGGTCGATGCCCACGTAAGCCGTGCACTGCTCTTTGGACAGAAGTTCTTCGGTTCCGGGCATGATATCCTGGATCATGCCTCTCCATTTGAGGTCTTCGATAAAATTCTTCATCGTATGAGAAATAACTGCTTTGCTGTTGTAAATCCACGCAAAGGTAGTTATTTTTATTCAAAATAGGTTATCTGCGGTAAGTGCGGAAAATGGCAATGCCGATGCAGACCAGTGCCAGGGCCATTATCCCCCAGATGAACCACATATTCAGGGTCTGAGTCCTGCCGGCGGCCACCGAGAGCGTGGAGTTGGCGCCGAATGAGAAAAGCAGGCAGAGCAGGAGATTCATCTGTGCGGCCAGGTCCGTCTTGGCGGCTCTGGCGGCTTCGGCTTTCCGGGCGGGAACGGGAAGGTTCACCATCTTGGGGAAGCACTGGGCCAGAATCATGATGATGTAGATGCCGAGGCCAATGAGGGCGAGGGTGAGCAGGATGCCCCTGTCTCCGACTCCGTCCACCACTCCGTGGATGTCGAAGTGGCTAGGTACGGGCACTCCCTCCAGCCGCTCCCACGAGCGCATGGGCAGGAAACCGGAGATCATCGCCATCGTGGCGACTATATTGAGTGTAAGATTTATGAGGCGATGAAACATGTCATTAACCTACCAGCCAGACCATCACGTGACCGTCGAATATCTCGTAGTTGAGCTCGAAGGTCTCTTCCTCCCCGTCCTTGTGGATGAAGGTGGCCTCCAGCTCGCCCTCGTCGCGGGGTGTGAAACGCTCCACCTCTATCTGCCGCGCGAAGTCCACACCGTTGCGGGACATGCGCTTGTAGATGGCTTCCTTGGCGCACCAGTAGATGGCCAGCTGCTGATTGGTGTTGTGGTCCGAAAGGTCATCTTTCTCGTCCTCGGAAAGGGCCTTGCGCTCCACGGCCGAGAAGTCGCGTCCGAGGCTCTCGATGTCTATGCCCACGCTCTCTTCTGGATGGGCGATGACGGCTGCGAAGCGGGCGCAGTGGGAGATGCTGATCTCCACGGCGCAGTTCTGAAGATAGGGTTTGCCGTTGTCGTGATGACCGAGATAGAGCTTTTCGGGAAACATCTCGTTGAGAAGTGCCCTTACAGCCAGTTTCTCCTTGCGCCGTGCGGGGCTTTTGGTGATTTCGAGCTCCTCGAGCTCATCGCTGGGAATGGGGGCGCACAGCCGGCGCAAGTCGTCTTCGTCCTCGGAGATCTCCCATACGCATATCTCCGCCCCGTTTTCTAATTTTTCTCGTTTATATAGACCCATCGATTTCTTGAAAATAGGGTACAAAGAAAAGCACTTATCGCGGAACTGCCAAATATTTTTCCAACATATATGCCGGATGGTAGGACAGCTTCGCCTTGCGCAGGTCCTCGTCCCCGGCATCATCCTCCCGGTTGACGTACTGCAGGCCGGTCGCCTCATGCTCGAGGAAGGTGCGGTTGATCATGGGATAGGCACCCGTCACATCGGAAAATGCCTTCTCGACGTGGACGATGAAGGTGTCGGAGTTGAGCCGCTCGCCGAGGGTGTAGGCCACCAGACGGCCGGCGCTGCGCAACATTCCTCCGCAGAGCCGCAGGGGGACGAAGTCCTCCAGGGCCTTGCGTACCGCGCAGGACTCCATCTGCATCGACTCGTTGTGCGAGCAGCCGTTCAGGGCGCACCACTCGTCGGTCATTGCCCTGCACTCCTCCAACTGACGGCGGCAGAGCTCCGGATCACCGTCGGGGCTGATGCTCTCGTAGGTCCAGTCCGGGTTCTGCGCCTTGAAGCGGGAGATGAAATTGCGCTTGGGCTGGTATTTCTTCCCGGCGAGGGAGACCATTTTCTCCGTCTCGTAGAGATAGTCGAAGGAGCGGCGGACAGGGTAAAATTCATAGCGGCCCGGGACCGTTTCTTCGAGGCGGTCCTTCACATCGGCGATAGTCCAGAGGACGAAACGCTTTCCGATGCGGGCGGCATCCTCCTCCATCAGGTCGAGGACCTCCCGGACATCTCCCTGCCCTGCGGGGAAAATGTAGTTGGCGCAGCCCTCCTCCCCGTCGGATCGGATGAGAAGCCGGTCCTTCCACCGGGCGATGCGTGTGCCGAACATGCCGGCCCAGATGTACAGCGATGTGAAGCAGTATTCGGTGGCCCGGTAGTCGGAAACAGCAAGGAGCGGGTCGGCCCACTCCTTGTCTGCTAACTCGATATCTCTGAATTCAAGTGAATTACTCATACAGCCACTGGCTCAGGATGGATTTGATCTCTTTCTGGGTAGCTTCGTCAAATGTGGCGATGCGGGCTCTGTGGCTGCCGCCGGGCTGGATGAAGAACTTCAGGTTGTCTTTGTGGGGGTCTGAGGGCATCACTGCCGACCAGGGGTCAAACTGTCCGTAGATGAACAGCATCCTTGCATCTGTCGAGAGCAGGAATCCGGAAATCTTGCAGTACAGGTAGTCGCTGAATTCCAGGTCCACGCCCTGGGGCAGCATCAGTTTCTGCAGATAATTCTTGGTGTTCTTGATGCTGAAATACTTCCTGTACTCCTTGAAAGGCTTCATGTCGTAGCCATAGTATCCCAGCTCTTTGGCGGCCTGTACGAAGAAAGGTGAGGTAGCGTTCCATTTCACGAAGTAGTCAGGGGGGCATATAGCCATCAGATAATCGAATACTTCCTTGTCGGACGCATCCTTCCCGGGTATCTGCTCCACGGGATAGCACCACTGCCAGAAAGCGAAGGAGAACTCCAGTACTCCGAAGTCGTAAATCTCGTCTACCGGTGCGTTGAATTCGTATTCCCTGGCGACGCATACCGAGTCGTAGGCCGGCATCAGGCGGTCCTTGCGCAGCAGCAGCTCTATCTGGAAGTTCTTTATGGCCTCCCTGTCCTCGGGAGTTCCGGCGTAGGTCTCGATGAAGGGCTCGTGCCTGCCGTCGTAGAGGGCGCGGCAGAGAGGTCCTACATAGGGTACGGAGAAGTCCACGTCATCAGGGTAGTATGTCCTGTAGATCATGGTGTTCTGGCCTCCCTTGCTTATACCGGTGGATATCCATTTCCCGTCGAATATCGTCTTGAGTGCGGTAACCACTTCGTGTATGTCGGCGGCGGCATTGGGAGCGTTCATGTAGTCCCAGTTGACCTCCTCGGGTGCTTCTCCGGGGTATGGGGTCGACTCTAGGAAGTAGCGGTGCTCGACGACTATGTTGTTGGTGTTGAAGATAGTGGATATCTCGTCACGGTAGGACGGGACGAAAGCGTACTGTGCTCCGTAGCCTTCAGTCACCACGACGGTCGCACTGTCCGGATGCACGATGCCCACCACGACTCGCTGAGTGAAGGTGCCTTTTGTGAGATCCTCATGGTCGATGGGCTGCTCGAATATGACCAGATATTTTTCGGGGAATTTGGTGCTTTCCAGCTCCTGCACGTCCTTGACTGCAGGCAGCGCGGCGATTCGGTCCGCCACTGACTCCTGTGCCCGGAGCGCATACGCCCCGAAAGCGGACAGGACCAGTGCCAGAGTGGCAAATAATGTAATTCTGCGCATAATTATTCTAATGATTATATTATTGCAAAGATATGCATAATCCGTCAGAATAGGTCATCCCTTTCGGAAAATGCCGTAGGAAGATATCCGTGGGTTGTCTGAAATTATCCCTTGTAGTCAGGCGAGTGTGCCTGTTTCTATCTCCTTTTCAAGGAAGTCATAAACGTAGAGCGGACTTTGGAAATACAGACCGCTTCGGACATCCTGTAATTTCCTAAATGTATCTGAGTTATACAATGTGTCAAAAGCATCCTCAATATCCATGTGGCGACGTTCCATTAACAGGATAACGAGGTCTTTTGTCATGCATTCTATCATATATTCAACATCGGTCATAGCTTTGTAAGTAAGTTAACAGCTCTTTGTGTTCCGAAAAAATATTGGAAAGTGATACCTCGTATGAATTTCAGGCGTTCCAAAAATGTCTCTAAGTCTATATTGTGCTCCATGTAATTACGGATCTGCAGGCCGACACGGTCGTTGGCAATAGGCCCGTAAACTATGTCGTAGTCATGCACGGGGCTGAGGCTGTTTTCGTTGCTGCGGTTGGCGAAAACAAATTCTGCCCATTCTTTGCTGTAGCTGTCAAAACGTTTTATGTTGAGAGTTGAAGTACTGTCCGTAAGTATCCGCTCGTCAAATTCGAAGACGTTTACGACAGGCTCCGAGTCAAACTGCGAGGCTTTATATGAAGCCATTTCAAAAGCCTGTTGTTCATTGTCCGAAAGGTAGAATCCTTTTCCGAAGTCCTTGTTGGGCTTTGACAGAGAAAGATTGATTTTGTCAATCACGACAGTGGACCCATGATACAGTTTCATGCTATCGCCCCTCCATGCCGGCGGCAGTAATCGGTTATGTCGTTCAGAACATCTTCCATACGCAGTGTGTGTGCAATGCCATAGTGCTCATTTAGAAATTTGATGGCATCAAAGCGTTTGAGATACCGGAATGCCTGACTTTCAGTTAAATGTTTTGCCTTGGCAAATTCGGCAATCATGACAACGATATACTCAACCTTATTTCGTATTTCTGTACTCATGATAATTCCCGTTTTCTGATTATTCAAGACAAAAATACATTTTCCATCCAAGAAAAACAAAAGTAGCGGTAGGTTAAAGTCGGAAAATGCCGTAGAGGGCGGAGCCGCTGCCGCTCATGGAGGCGTAGACCGCGCCCTCGTCGTAGATGGACTGCTTGATGCGGGCCAGTTCGGGGTATCTGGCGAAGACGGGACGCTCGAAGTCATTGACGATATGGTCCTTCCACTCTTCAACGGGAAGGGTGTCGAGGAGGGTTGAGAGTCCTCGGCCGGTGGGGTCGGGGGTGAGCGAAGCGTAGGCTTCTGCGGTGGAGACGTGGATGTCGGGGGCAATGACCTTGATGCGGTATTGTTCCTGAAGCTGCGTGACGGCTGTGGAGGTGCAGGGGGTGAGAACCTCCCCTCGGCCGCTGCCGTACATGGGCCGGCTGTAGATGAAGAATGGGCAGTCGCTGCCGAGGCGGGCGGCGTATTCCGCGAGACGTCCGTCGCTAAGGCCGAGCCCGAAGAGTTCATTGAGTCCTCTCAGGGTCCAGGCTGCGTCGGATGAGCCTCCGCCCATGCCGGCGCCGACGGGAATGTTCTTGCAGAGGCAGATGCCTGCCGGAGGCAGATCGAACTCCCACTGCAGCAGGCGGTAAGCCTTGACGCACAACTCTTTCTCGATGTCTCCGCCCGGCAGCTCGAAAGGAGTCCCATAATAATTCATCGAGACGGAGTCCGCCTCGATGATTTCCAGGATATCCTCCCGCCAGTTGTCCACCGGGAAGAAAAGTGTCTCTATGTCATGGTAGCCGTCGCTTCTGCGGGCGGTGACCCTCAGGCCGATGTTGATCTTCGGTCTGGGGTAGAGAACGATATTCATGGCATCAACCGCATTTGCCGTGGCCGCAGTCCTGGCAGATCAGGCATCCCTCCTGGTAGATGAGATTGGTCGAGCCGCATTTCTCGCATTTCTGACCTGTCTCGTCTTTTGTACCGTCAGGTATGTACTGCTTCAGGGCACGCTCCACACCGTTTTTCCAGGTGTTGATGTTCTCGTCATCGAGGTTGAGGCCCTTGACCAGGTTGAGGATGTCCACGATGGGCATACCGTTGCGGATGACACCTGAGATTAGCTTGGCGTAGTTCCAGAACTCCTGGCAGAACATGTGGGAGATACCTCCGAGTACACCGGGATAGCCGTAGCGGTCTGTGTAGTGGAAGTCGTAGCGGCTGGTGCCGTCCTCGAATTTTTCCTTGACGATGCGGCCTGTGGTGATGGCGGCGGGCAGATTGCGGGAATCGTCCACCATACCGGTGAAGATCTCGTAGGGCTGGCCGTTCTGCTTGCCGACGAAAGCGATCCACTGCTCGTTGCCGTTCTTGAAGCGGATCACGTCGGCCTCGAGGGACTTGGGTCTCTTCTTGGGCTTGATGACTCCGGCTCCGTCCTTGGCCGATACGAGCACTCCGGTGCGGGAACCGTCGCGGTAGACGGTTACGCCCTTGCAGCCGGACTCCCAGGCGGTGCGGTATACCTCGGCGACCATGTCCTCCTTGATGTCATGGGGGAGGTTGACGGTCACGCTTATCGAATGGTCCACCCATTTCTGCATACGGCCCTGCATCTTTACTTTGGCGACCCAGTCTATGTCGTTGGAAGTGGCCTTGTTGTAGGGCGATTTCCTGACGAGGGCCTGAATCTCCTCCTCGCTCATCTGCTTTACCTTCTCGACATCGTAGCCGTTGACAGCGCACCAGGTGAGGAAGTGATGGTGGAAGACGTAGTACTCCTCGAAGCAGTCTCCGTTCTCGTCCTTGAAGGCGACTACTGCGTTGAGGTCGTTGGGGTTGACCTTGCGGCGTCTCTTGTAGAAGGGCAGGAAGACAGGTTCGATGCCGGAGGTGGTCTGGGTCATGAGGGAGGTCGTACCGGTCGGGGCAATCGTGAGCATGGATATGTTGCGGCGGCCGTAGCGGACCATATTGTCGTATAGCTCCTCGTCCTCCTTGCGGATGCGGGCGATCATCGGGTTGTTTTCCTCGCGCTTGGCATCGAAGATGGGGAAGGCACCTCTCTCCTTGGCCATGTTGACCGAGGAGGCGTAGGCTGCGAGGGCCAGAGCTTTCTGCACCTTGACTGCGAAGTCGATAGAGGCATCCGATCCGTAGGTCAGGCCGAGGGCTGCGAGCATGTCGCCCTCTCCGGTGATTCCGAGGCCGGTACGGCGTCCTCCGAGAGACTTCTCGCGTATCTTGATCCAAAGCTCGTATTCTGTGCGCTTGACATCCTCGTCCTCGGGGTCGCTCTTGATCTTGTCCAGGATGGCTTCTATCTTCTCCATCTCGAGGTCGATAAGGTCGTCCATAAGCCTCATTGCCTTGGTTACGTGCTGCTTGAAGAGGTCAAAGTCGAACTCTGCCTGAGGTGTGAAAGGATTGTTGACGTAGGAATAGAGGTTTACGGCAATCAGTCTGCAGGAATCATACGGGCAGAGGGGAATCTCTCCGCAGGGGTTGGTGCTGATGGTCTTGTAGCCCAGGTCCGCGTAGCAGTCGGGAATGGACTCGCGGATGACGGTGTCCCAGAAGAGGACTCCGGGCTCGGCGGACTGCCAGGCGTTGTGGATGATCTTCTTCCACAGGGCGGATGCATCGATCTCCTTGGTTACTTTCGGGTGGTCGGAGTCGATGGGGTATTTCTGGACGTAGGGCTTGCCGCTCAGGGCGCAGCGCATGAACTCGTCGTCAATCCTTACTGAGACGTTGGCTCCGGTCACCTTGCCTTTCTCGAGCTTGGCGTCGATGAAGTTCTCTGCGTCGGGATGTTTTATGGAGATGGTCAGCATCAGGGCTCCGCGCCGTCCGTCCTGAGCCACCTCGCGGGTGGAGTTGGAGTAGCGTTCCATAAAGGGCACCACACCGGTGGAGGTGAGGGCACTGTTGAGCACCGGGCTGCCGGTGGGACGGATATGGGAGAGGTCGTGGCCTACTCCGCCGCGGCGTTTCATCAGCTGCACCTGCTCCTCGTCTATCTTCATGATGCCGCCGTAGGAGTCGGCCTCATGCTTGTTGCCGATGACGAAGCAGTTGGAGAGGGAGGCAATCTGGTAATTGTTGCCGATGCCGGCCATCGGGCCTCCCTGAGGGATGATGTATTTGAAATCCTTGAGCAGCCCGTGAATCTCCTCGGCCGTCATGGGGTTGGGATACTGCTGCTCGATCCTGGCGAACTCGTTTGCCAGGCGCCAGTGCATCTGGTCGGGGGAGGTCTCGTACAGGTTGCCGAAGGAATCCTTCATGGCGTACTTGTTGATCCAGACCGAGGCCGCCAGCTCATCGCCGTGGAAATATTCCCTGCTTTCCCGCAGTGCTTCGTCGTAAGTCTTCTTATCCATGCTGTTATGTATTTATTGTCTATCGAAAATGGTCTGCAAGTTAGAACTAAAAACAGCACTGGTGAAGTGCTGTTTGCTAAAGTTATCAACTGAGTTTTTAACAACAGTTGCGGCAGCAGCTCTTGCAGTCTGTGAATTCGCCTCTTAGCCTCCTTTCGGTCAGGGAGGCCATCCGCTCTTTCAGCTCCGGGGAGCTGATCTTGTCCAGGACGGCGTAGGCAAATGCCAGCTGCTGAAGGACCCGGGCTTCTTTCAAGGGTATTCCGCGTGAGCGCATGTAGAAGAGCTCGTCCTCGTTGAGGCGGCCGTTTGTGGCTCCGTGCGAGCATTTTACGTCATCGGCATAAATTTCCAGCTGGGGCTGGGCGAATGCGCGGGCATCGCGGCTGAGCAGGAGGTTGTGGCATTCCTGGTAGGCCTCGGTCTTCTGTGCGTCGGGGAAGACGTGTATCAGGCCGGAGAAATATGCGGAGGCACTGTCGTCGAGGATGCCCTTGAACAGTTCCCGGCTGTGGCACTCCGGGACGCGGTGCAGGACCCTGAGGGTGTTGGTAACCTTCTGGGTGCCGTCCACCAGGTAGAGGCCGCTGATGTCGCAGGAGGCATGGGGCGCGTCGAGACTGACGGTGATGTCATTGTCGATCACTCCGCCGTGGATGGTGAGTATGACGGCCCTGAGGGATGCGCCCTCGCCTATGTGGATGTCGAACCGGGTGTTGTGCGTGGCCCGTTTGTGCTCGTTCTGCATGATGACGATGTCGGCCGAGGCTCCTGCTTCCAGGGTGATGCCCACATTTCCTTCAGTGTGGAAGGGGTTCTCGGCGAAGGTGTGGGAGCAGAGGATGATACGGGCGCTGCTGCCCTTCTCGAAGTGGAAGGACTCCCGGGTGCAGATGTCCTCCGGATGCTTTTCCGTGCGGATGCTGATTACCTGAAGGGCCTCATCATATATTTTTCCTCTCTCGAAGCGGATGTCCAGCGGACGGCCCGTGCCCTGTACCCCGCCGTCGATCATGAAGACCTGGCGGCTGCCGGGAAGGGGAACCTTGCAGCGGAATCCTCCCTCGATATTGTGCCCGGGGGCGTAGATGTAGTTCTCTGTCATTGTCCTGTCTTCACGTTATCCGTTGATGATCCAGTCGTAGCCCCTCTCTTCAATCTCCCGGGCGAGTTCCTTGCCGGCGGTCTTGATGATGCGGCCCTTGTAGAGCACGTGCACCACGTCCGGGACGATGTAGTCCAGGAGTCTCTGGTAGTGGGTGATGACGATGGCGGCGTTGTCGGGCCTCTTGAGCTTGTTGACTCCGGTGGCCACTATCCTAAGGGCATCCACGTCCAGGCCGCTGTCGGTCTCGTCAAGGATGGCCAGACGGGGCTCGAGCATGGCCATCTGGAAGATCTCGTTGCGTTTTTTCTCACCGCCGGAGAAGCCCACGTTGACGCCTCTGGAGGAGAACGAGGGGTTCATCTCGACGATTTCCATCCTGCTGCGCATGAGCTTGAGGAAGTCGGCGGCGTTCAGGGGCTCGAGGCCCTTGTGCCTGCGGTGCTCGTTGACGGCGGTGCGCATGAAGTTGACGTTGGTTACGCCGGGTATTTCGATCGGGTACTGGAAACTTAGGAAGAGGCCCTCGAAAGAGCGTTCCTCGGGAGTGAGGCCCAGGATGTCGCGGCCGTTGAATGTGACTTCTCCGGCGGTGACGGTGTAGCTGTCCCGGCCGGCCAGAACTGCCGAGAGGGTGGATTTGCCGGAGCCGTTGGGGCCCATGATCGCGTGGGTCTCGCCTTCGCGGACTGTCAGGTCGATGCCTCGGAGTATTTCCTTGTCGCCCACACTGGCGTGCAGACCCTTGATTTCGAGTAGTATCTTGTTCTCTGTCATGATGCTTTGTTTTCTATGTTTATCCTACGCTGCCTTCCAGTGAGACCTCCAGAAGTTTCTGTGCCTCCACGGCAAATTCCATAGGCAGCTTGTTTATTACCTCTTTGGTGTAGCCGCCGATGATAAGGCCGACGGCGCTCTCCTCGGGGATGCCCCTCTGGCGGCAGTAGAAGAGCTGGTCCTCGCTGATCTTGGAGGTGGTGGCCTCGTGCTCGGTGATGGCGGTGGGGTTCTGGTTCTCCACTACGGGGAAGGTGTGTGCCCCGCATTTGTCGCCCAGCAGCAGGGAGTCGCACTGGGAGTAGTTGCGGGCGTTCTCGGCTCCGGGCAGTATCTTGACCAGGCCGCGGTAGCTGTTCTGGCTGTGGCCGGCGGAGATACCTTTGCTGATGATGCGGCTGTGGGTGTTGCGGCCGATGTGGATCATCTTGGTGCCGGTGTCGGCCTGCTGGTAATTGTTGGTGACGGCCACCGAATAGAACTCGGATACGGAGTTGTCACCTTTGAGTATGGTGCTGGGATATTTCCAGGTGATGGCCGAGCCGGTCTCGACCTGGGTCCAGAAGAGTTTGCTGTTCACGCCTTTGCAGATGCCCCTCTTGGTGACGAAGTTGAAGATGCCGCCCCGTCCCTGCGCATCGCCGGGATACCAGTTCTGGACAGTGGAATATTTGACCTCGGCATTGTCCAGGACGACGATTTCCACCACTGCGGCGTGCAGCTGGTTCTCATCCCTCATAGGAGCTGTGCAGCCTTCAAGGTAGCTCACATAGGAGCCTTCGTCGGCCACGATGAGGGTGCGCTCGAACTGACCCGTGCCACGGGCATTGATGCGGAAGTAGCTGGAGAGCTCCATCGGGCAGTGTACGCCCTTGGGGATGTAGCAGAAGGAGCCGTCGGAAAAGACTGCCGAATTGAGGGCAGCATAATAGTTGTCACCTATAGGCACCACCGATGCCAGATACTTGCGCACCAAGTCGGGATAGTCGCGCACGGCCTCGGAGAACGAGCAGAAGATGATCCCTTTCTCGGCCAGTGACTCGCGGAACGTGGTTTTGACCGACACGGAGTCGAAGACGGCGTCCACTGCGGTACCGGCCAGCACGCTTCTCTCGTGCAGGGGAATGCCTAATTTGTCGAAAGTAGCCATCAGCTCGGGGTCAATCTCCTTTTTCTCCGTAGCCTTCTTGGGCGCGGCGAAATAGATGATATCCTGAAAATCTATCTCGGGAATGTCCAGATGGGCCCACGTAGGCATCTTCATGGTCAGCCACTTGCGGTAGGCCTTCAGGCGGAAGTCAAGGAGCCACTGCGGCTCGCCCTTCTTTTCGGAAATCAGGCGTATGATGTCCTCGTTCAACCCCTTGGGTATGAATTCCTGCTCCACCTGGGTCTCGAAGCCGTGCTTGTACTCGGCGGAGCCTATGTTTTTTAGTATGTCGTCTTTCTCGCTCATATAGTCTTTGCTTTCTGCAAAAGTCAGACCGCAAAGATGATGATTTTTTCGCTATGTTTGCAGTGTTAACATTAAAATGTCGATATATGAAGAAAGTTATTGCTGCCTTATCCGTCCTGATTACGGCATCTCTCATGGCAGCAGCCCAGTATCTACCGCAAGAAGCAACCCTGTATTACAAGGCCGGCAACGTCTACACCACCGATGGCGACATCAAGCTGACCAAAGCCAACGCCCTGAACTATTTTTCGTCCCTGGACGACTACGAAAACTATTGGTTTAAAGGCAAGAGACTCTTCACTGCCGGCATTGTGGTCAGTTCTGTCGGAGCAGGTCTGGCTTTGGGAGGCTATCTTTTCGATGTCATCAACACTTCATTTTTCTGGGAAAATGACCCGGAGACTCCTCAGATGTATGTCCCCATTCTGTCGTTTGCCGGATGGATTTTCGGAGGAGCAATGTTAGTGGCAAGCGTACCTTTATATTGGGTCGGTACGGTAAAGCTGAAGAAGGCTGCGGCAGCAGGAGGCCCTGAAGGCCTGGCATTTGAGCCGGAGCTGTCCTTCGTCTCCAAGTCCGGCGGTATCGGTCTTGCTGTCAACTTCTGATCCGGTCAGGACCCTGCAGCCAAATTTTTGCTAACTTAGCGGACTGACAAATTCTTGAAAATGGCAACGGAAATATCATCAATAGGCAAGGAAGCCCTTCTGTCGCGGCTTTTTGAAGGCAGCGGCTGGATAAATGAGCGTGGCTGCGCGTTCTCCGGGGACGGGGACTTCAGCACGGTTCACAAGGTATTCATGGAAAAGGTGGATTTCGACCTGACGTACAATCCTCTGCGGCATCTCGGGCACAAGCTCGCCCTGAACGTCATCGGAGAGCTGTACGCCCGTTTCAGCTCTCCAGTGGGACTGGACGTTACGGTGGCCCTGTCCAACCGTTTCTCGGTCGAGGACGTGCAGGATCTCTGGGAGGGTATCTCCGCCGCCGCCAAGGAACACGGCGCGGGGCATCTGGGCCTCGACCTTATCCCTTCTGCGGCCGGAATGGTGGTGAGCATCGCGGCCTGGGGCTCTGCCGGAAAGGAAGTGGCGGAGAAAAGGAAGAAGGCTCAGTCGAAGGACCTTCTGGTGCTCAGCGGTGACCTGGGTGCGGCCTACATGGGACTGCACGTGCTGGAAAGGGAGAAAGCCGCATTCGAGGGCACTCCCGCCGGGATGGCGCCCAAGCAGCCGGATCTGACGCAGTACAAATACATCGTGGGCGAATACCTCAGCCCCTACCTGAAGCCCGCCGTGCCGAGGCGCTTCGCCGAGGCGGGGATTGTCCCCTGCGGAGGGTATTTCGTCAGCCGCGGACTGGGTGACGCCGCCAAGCGCATTGCCGCCGATACGGGCCTTGGAGTCAAGATTTACATCGGCAGGATTCCCATTGCCTCGAAGACCTTCGAGATGGCGCAGGAGCTGAACCTCGACCCCGTCACTGCCGCTGTCAACGGCGGAGACGACTACCGACTCCTGTACATTGTCCCCCTGGAGTTCCACGAGACGCTCCGCCATGACTTCCAGGACTGGGACATCATCGGCCACCTCGCCCGTCCCGAAGTCGGAGAGGTCCTCGTCACCCCCGAAGGGGCGGAGATAGGCATCCATGCCCAGGGCTACGAACAATAATTTTACTGAAATACAATGAAAAAGCATCTACTGTCCATTGCGGCCCTGTCCCTGCTGGCAGCCGCCGCCTCTCCTGCCACGGCGCAGGAGGATTATCAGCCCTCGCCTGAGATCGTTCAGTCGCAGGAGCAGTTCCGCGGGAACCGTTTCGGAATTTTCATTCACTGGGGCATTTACTCCATGTACGGCCAGGGCGAGTGGGCCCTGAACTACAACGGGCTGACCCACGAGGAGTACAGCAAGATGGCCGGGGGTTTCTATCCCGCCGATTTCGATGCAGCCGAATGGGTGAGTGCCATCAAAGCCTCAGGAGCGAGGTACATCTGCATCACTACCCGTCACCACGACGGATTCTCGATGTTCGACAGCAAATGCACGGACTACGACATCATGGACGCCACTCCGTTCAAGCGCGACATCATCGCCGAGCTGGCGGCCGAGTGCGAGCGTCAGGACATGCCCCTGCATTTCTACTACTCGCTGATAGACTGGGGCCGCACCGATGCGCCGCGCGGACGTACCGGGCAGGAGACCGGACGGCCCGAGGCCACCGACCCGGACACGTATTTTGACTTCATGAAGTGCCAGCTGACCGAGCTGCTGACCCGTTACGGCAAGGTGGGCTGCATCTGGTTCGACGGCAACTGGGACCATGAGGAGTGGGAGCAGCCCCTTGACTACCGTTACTACGAGCTCTATCCGCTGATTCATGAGCTCCAGCCCGGGTGCCTGATCGGCAACAACCATCATATCACTCCCTATCCCGGCGAGGACATCCAGATATTCGAGCGCGACATCCCGGGGGAGAATACAGCCGGATGGCACAGCGGCGGAGTCAGCACGATCCTTCCTTTGGAGACCTGCCAGACCATGAACGGCTCCTGGGGCTACCGTATGCGCGACCAGGACTACAAGAGCGTGGATGAGCTGATACGTTACCTTGTCTCCACCGCCGGCCGTGATGCCAACTTGCTGCTCAACGTGGGACCTCAGCCTGACGGCAATATCCCTGCAGCGGCTCTGGAACGTCTGGCGGCGATGGGCGAGTGGCTTGCGGTCAACGGCGAGACCATCTACGGCACCCGCAGCACCATGGTGAAACCTCAGCCCTGGGGCGTGACCACCCACAAGGACAATAAGATGTGGCTGCATATATTCCCTGAGGATGCATTCAAGAATGTACCTGACGGACAGATCTACGTGCCCTACAAGGCGGGCCGCAAAGTAGCCTCCGTCACCCCGTTCGGCTCCTCTGATGTGAAGTTGGCCTTCAAGCAGTACAAGGAAGGTATCTTCGTCACCCTCCCTTCCGACATGCCCTCCGATACCCCCGACTATATCGTCGAAGTCACCTTCAGATAACGATGAATTTTTACAGAAACGGTAAAACCTCCGCAGTTTTTACCAGTTCTGTAAAATAATGATACTCAGCAATAAAAATATTGTAGGGTCTGTCGAATTTTCCATATATTTGCTTCCGTAAACCAATAAATTTTCTAAAGATGAGTAAGTATTTGGATCCAAAGGCCGACCTTACATTCAAGAAAGTGTTCGGTGAGCACCGGGACCTGGTTGTCAGTTTCCTGAATGCTCTGTTGCCCTTCGATTCACCGGAGGAGGAGATTAAGGAAGTATTGGAATATCTGGACCCTGAGCTGATGCCCCGGAACCCGCTGAAAAAGTACGGCGTAGTGGATTTGCGGTGCAGGGACGCAAGGGGTCGGCAGTTCGTGGTGGAGATGCAGATGATGTGGACCTCGGCGTTCAAGCAGCGGGTGCTGTTCAATGCTTCCAAGGCGTATGTGAGCCAGCTGGAAACGGGCGGGGAGTATGAACTTCTCCAGCCGGTGTACTCGCTGAATATAGTGAACGATGTCTACTGCGACAGTAAGAGCTACTACCATGACTACCGCATAGTGGCGATAGAGGAGACCGATGAGGTCATAGACGGACTGAGGTTCATCTTCATAGAGCTGCCTAAGTTCAATCCTCAGACTTACAGCGATAAGAAGATGCAGGTACTGTGGCTGCGCTTCCTGACCGAAATCAATGCCAAGACGCGCGAGGCTCCTAAAGAACTGATGGCTGTTCCGGTGATACGCAAGGCCGTGAAGCAACTGGAGGAGGGTGCTTTCACAGACCAGCAGCTGCTTCTCTATGACAGGTTCTGGGATATGGTCAGCACCTCAAGGACATTGATCAACGGTGCCGTCAGGGATGCCAGGCGGAAAGCTCTGCAGGAAGGAATTGCTCAGGGTGCGGAGCAGGAGCGTGCCAGGATAGCCTGCAGCATGAAGCAGAAAGGTATGCCGGTAGAGTCTGTATCAGAACTTACCGGCCTTACTGTCGGAGAGGTGTCGGCGTTGTGATATGATTAAGCGGCTGCGCCCGTGCTATTTCAGATCTTTGGAGGCGCGGAGGATGGTGTCTACGGCTACGTCGATGCCCACTCGGTCAGTGTTGACCACCAGGTCGTACTCGCCGATGTCGGTCCATTGGCGGCCGGTGTAGCGGCGGTAGTGGTTGGCACGGCCTGAATTGATCCGCTCGACTTTCCGGGCAGCCTCTTCCCCGGAGATATTGAACCGGGAAGCGACACGGGATGCCGCTGAACCGGGGCCGGAAGTGACGAAGACACGGAGGACATGAGGATTGTCCCGGAGAATCCAGTTGCCGAGACGGCCGATGATGACGCACGGGCCGTGATGGGCCAGCTCCCGTATCGTCCGGCTCTGACTGACGTAGATAGCGTCGTCCTTCGACGGGTTCATCGAGACAGGTATGCCGCTGTCCTCGAAAATCATCTCCCAGAGCTTGCCGGTGGATATATTCTGCTCGTTCTCGGCCACGAACTCGGGTGTGCGTCCCATCTGCTCGGCGGTCCTGTCTATAATCTGGCGGCTGTAGCAGGGGCAGCCCAGACGGCGGGCCACTTTCTCGCCCACCTCATTGCCACCGCTGCCGTATGTACGGGCGATGGTAATCACGCGGTGAGAAGCCCAGAGGGCGGCCTGCTGAGCCTGCGCTGAAGCCCGGGCCGCACGCTCGGACCGTGGAATGAATATCCGGTCCAGCCACCCGATCCGGGGCGAGAACACCCGCACCATAAAGCCCACATAGAACATCGACACGAGGGTGCCGGGCCCAATCATCTTCCAGTCCCAGTGCCCGAAGAACACGAACATGAACACCACGCCGACGGACACCAGAAATGTGTCGGTGCAAATCTTGACCTTACCGAAATCTTTCTTCAGGAACTTCGCTATCGCCAGCGGAAATCCCTCACCGGCCAGCATCAGCGAGTCGCAGCGTACCTCGCACGCGATCCCGAAGGCCAGGATAGCTCCGCCGATAAGCAGTTCCACGAATCTGAGCGGATACCCCACTGCCGGATTGATGTCGAAAGGCACCTGTAGGAAACCGGTCAGCCACATGGTCACATCGGTGTACAGCCCGAAGAGGAACGAGACGAGAATCTGAGTCAGCTGACGCTTCTCGAAGTCCTTGCGCAGCAGCAGTATCTGGGACAGGATAAAGAACACGTGCATGCATATCGTAAGCTGCCCCATGGTGAGGCTCATCCCGGGCACCAGCGACAGGACGTAAGGTGGAGCCGAGATAGGCGACGAACCGAGATTGGCCCTGATGGACAGGGATGTACCGAATGCGATAACGAACAGGATCACCACGAAACTCAAGTAGCGCCGGATCCATTCCGCCCTGCTTCTCCTGATATTGCTCATGTCTTTCAACTCTTCGATTAAACCGGGCGCAAAATTATTCAGAATGTCGTATCTTCGTACTGCAAATAATATGGAAACAACTACCGTCATAGAAACACAACGGCTGCAGCTGCGCGAGATGACCCCGGCAGACCGGCCCGCCCTGTGCCGCATCCTGCAGGACAGCGAAGTCATGTATGCCTACAACGGCCCTTTCTCCGATGAGGAAGTGGACGAATGGCTGGAGCGGCAGCTCGTCCGATACCGGCAGTGGGGCTACGGCCTCTGGGCAGTGGTACTCAAGGCCACCGGAGAGATGATAGGCCAATGCGGCCTGACCCTCCAGCAGTGGAACGGTCTGGAAATGCTGGAGGCCGGCTACCTCTTTCAACACTCCCACTGGCATCAGGGCTACGCGACGGAAGCCGCCCGCGCCTGTATGGACTACGCCTTCGGCACCCTGAACTCCCCATTGGTCTGCTCCATCATCCGGGACAATAATCTTCCCTCGCAGCAGGTGGCCCTCCGCAACGGCATGACCCGTCAGACAGGGGTAATGGTCAAGCACTACCGAGGTGCCGAGATGCCCCACTGGCTCTTCATCAAGCCCAGAACAATACGGACTGTCCGGTACCAGTCGCCGTGTGGGGAAATGCTCCTCGGAGCGGCTGGCGACCGGCTCTGCCTCTGCAACTGGGCTAAGGAGCTGCATCCGGGAAGGGTGGAGCAGCGGCTGCGTACTCTGCTTAAAGCACAATTCGAGGACTGTGGGCAGATAACGGAGACCGCCGCAAGCCAGTCCAGGCAATCCGATGGAGGTGCCCGGGGACAATGCAGGACATTCATGCCCGAGGTCCTGCAGCGGACCGTCCGGGAACTGGACGAATATTTCCGAGGAGAACGCATGGACTTCGACATCCCCCTCCTGCTGGCCGGCTCCGACTTCCAGAAGCGCGTCTGGCAGCCGCTCCCCAGCATCCCCTACGGACAGACAGTGTCCTACGGAGAGCTGGCCGCCGCCATTGGTGCCCCTAAGTCCGTCCGGGCAGTGGCTAATGCCAACGGCGCCAACGCCATCTCGATCATCCTCCCCTGCCACCGCGTCATCGGCAGCGACGGTCGCCTAACCGGCTACGGCGGCGGTCTCAGGGCCAAACAATATCTGCTCGACCTGGAATGTACAGAATGTACGCGCATCGGGCAAACACAACAACTATCTATCTCCCAGACAAATAACCCTCAGAACTAATGGATTTCGGCTGGTCTCAAGTCCTCGAAATCCATCGGTCGCAACAGCAATCTATTAACTAACAAGACATTACATAAAATCAAAATGCTCAAGGATTCCATTAACACAATAGAGACTATCGACAAACTGACGGTGATATGCTTCTCGCCGACACACACTTCAAGGACAATAGCGGAGGCAGTGGCCGCCGGCATGACCGCAGCCCACATCCGGACCGTCGATCTGACTCTCGACCGGTCGGACGAGCCGATAATCCTGAACTCAGGTGAGACCGTAGTGCTCGGAGCCCCGGTATATGCCGGCAGGGTGGCTCCCGAGGCAGTTAGAAGGCTACAAAGGATAAAGGCCGCAGCAGGAGCCGTCATCCCCACTGTAGTAACAGCCACTTACGGCAACCGTGACTACGAGGACGCATTGGTCGAGCTGTACGACCTGGCCGTCTCGCTGGGCCTCAGCCCTTTCGCAGCCGGAGCCTTCATCGGAGAGCACAGTTACAGCACCCAGGAGATGCCCGTGGCCGAGGGCCGTCCCGACACATTGGACCTGGCCGATGCCCGCATTTTCGGAGGGGAATGTGCCAGGAAACTGAACAGCTCCGGAGCATTTGCCCCATTTCACATCAAGGGGAACCGGCCTTACAAGGAAGTTAAACATTCCGGAAACCAAACCGTTCCGGAGGCTACCGACGGCTGCTCCCTCTGCGGAGAATGCGTGAGGGTATGCCCGACCGGAGCCGTCAGCGTTGACCTGAATGCCCGGAAGGTGCTGACCGACCCGTCCCTCTGCATTCGCTGCTGCGCCTGCGTCAAGGCCTGTCCCGCCGGACTGCGCACTTACGCCACCCCATTCGCCGCCTTCCTACACGAGCATTGTTCCGCCCGCCGGGACCCCGAGACATTTCTGTAACGGTAAGCAGTGCAGCGGGGGTATTCTGCAATCACTCACTGATCAGCAGGTTAGCAATGTAGAGTGATCTTTTGGAGGCGTCCGAACCGGCCGAAAAGCGCACATTGCCTTGGTAACATCCTGATCAGCGAGTGATTACATTTTAAGGGTGCGCGCGTACTTACCGTTAATCCAGAGCGCAGTAGAAAAAGCCGCGGCTGTCGTGACGGATTCCGACCAGCCCCCAGTGAACGAAAAGCGAGAGCAGATGCACGACCCGGCGTCGGGGGATGGTCACACGGCGGCATACCTGAGACAGGGTCAGGCTACCGGCGGAGGTCAGGACATCGAGCAGTTCGCGTTCCTGAGCGGTGAAACTGACGGCCTTGGAGGGCACGGCATCAGCAGCGCACCGCCATACCCCGATATGCACCGGTGAGGCCAGGATGTTCTCGTCTGCGATACGCACGTAGGCCAGTCTGCGTCCGTCTTCCTCCTTCACCAGCACCGGCTTGCGGACAGCCGGTCCGACCGAGGAGACCAGCACCGAACGGCCCTCGGGACGGTACACCCGCATGTCCACCTCAACTGCCGGAGTGCAGTAGACCTGAGCCGCAGCCTCGACCATGTACATCTCCTCCTCGCTGCGCACCCCGGCTATACGGCCATTGTCTTTGACCCCTATCAGCAGCCGGCCTCCCTCAGTGTTGGCAAACGCCGACAGCGACCGCGCAATCTTCCGCGAGTCCGATATCTCGAACTTGAAATCCTGCCGGACATGCTCGCCCTCCGAGATAAGGGCCCGTATGTACGCCGTATCGTCCTGTGCTTTCATGTCCGCAAATTTACTACATTTGCCGTCATGATAGAGAAAATACTGGAGCAGTACATTCCGGAGAGGTTCATAAGCGATGCCCGGTACCGCAGGGGGCACATCCGGGTAATCAACCCGCTGCCGGGTACAAGGGTGCTCGGGCTGCATATTCCAGACATGGGGAAAGCTGCTGCGGAGCTGACATCTTCAACCGACCGTGCGGCGGAACTCATAAGGCAGTTCGAGGCCGCCCCCGAGCGCAGCCTGTGCTACGAGGAGTACATGGTCTGGGGCATGATGCTCAACCGGATGAAGATGCCTTTGGAAGAGCGTCTTGACAGACTGCGGGCATTCGTTCCCCATATCGACAACTGGGCCGTGTGCGACCATGTCTGCGCCGGTGCGAAGTGGGCCCGCCCGGGTGACCGCCTGACATGGGCATTCATCCTGGAGCACCTCGCCTCGCACAGGGAGTTCGAGGTGCGCTACGGCCTGATCCTGTACATGTCCCGCATGATGGAGGAGAGCACGCTGCCGGAGATATTCCGGCTGATGGAGGGGCTGGATCTGGAGCACATCCATTCCGACTACAGACAGGGGAAAGCAGACCGAGACAGCCCCGACCTCTGTCCCGGAACCGCCGCCGGCCGCCCGCCCTACTACGTCCGGATGGCCATGGCCTGGCTGATGGCCACCGCCCTTGCCAAATACCCCGATACGGTCCGCACCCTGCTCTCCCGGACCCGCCTGCCCGAAGACGTTCTCCGCCTCTACGTCCGCAAGGCCAGGGAGTCCTTCCGCACCCGCACCGTCTCCCCATTCTGACATCCGGCACAAATCTGCGCTTTTATGCGGTAATTCCGCCATTTTTCCCTAAGTTTGCATCTGATATGAAAGTCAGGGCGAAAAAACGGTTAGGGCAGCATTTTCTCAACGACGAGGGCATAGCGCGGAGAATAGTGGATTCTCTTCTGGAGATGGATCCGCGCGGAGCCGTATGCTCGGTGCTGGAGGTCGGTCCCGGCATGGGCGTGCTGACCAAATATCTGCTGCAGGAGGACGGACTGGATTTCAGGGCAGTGGAGATAGACGAGGAGTCGGTCGAATACCTCATACTGAACTATCCTTCCATCCGGTCCCGGCTCTACGAGGAAGATTTCCTGGGGATGGACCTCGGGAAAATATTCCCGGGGAAACTGGCTGTCATCGGAAATTTCCCGTACAATATCTCCTCGCAGATATTCTTCAAGATTCTGGAATACAAGGACAATATTCCCTTCGCAGTGGGAATGATCCAGAAGGAGGTGGCTGACCGTCTCGCCTCCCCTCCGGGTAATAAGGCCTACGGTATCCTTTCCGTCCTGCTGCAGGCCTGGTACGACATCGAATACCTGTTCAGCGTAGAGCCCGGCTCGTTTACCCCTCCCCCGAAGGTGCGTTCGGCTGTAATCCGGATAAGGCGCAATGACCGCACGTCCCTCGGCTGCGACGAGACCATCTTCAAGAGAGTGGTAAAGACCTGCTTCAACATGAGGCGCAAGACCATACGCAACTCCATCAAGCCTATGCTCGGAGACTATACTCTAACCGATACAGCATCTCCATTGCTGGACATGCGGCCTGAACAACTCTCGGTGGAGATGTTTGTAGAACTTACTAAATTATTGAAAACCAATACTAAAACAAATTGATATGAAACTCGGAAACATCTTTTTCGCACTTGCAGTGACCGTGTCGATGCTGATGACGGCATCCTGCGACTCAGTAAGACACTGCGACAGTTCGGTCCCCTATGATATCCAGAACGGCAGAATCGTATTCCAGACCCCTCCCAGAGTGGAGGGACAGAAATCCGTTCTCGGACTGGCCGTCGAGCCGATGAAAGTCGTGCGCGTTGGCTTCATCGGCCTGGGCATGAGAGGCCCCGGCGCAGTGGAGCGTTTCACCCACATCGAGGGCACAGAGATCAAGGCTCTCTGCGACCTCTATCCAGAGAGAGCCGCCGCCGCTCAGGAGATCCTGAAAAAGGCCGGTCGTCCCCATGCCCAGGAATACAGCGGAGAGGATGGCTGGAAAGAGCTCTGCCAGAGAGATGACATAGACCTCGTCTACATCGTGACCCCCTGGCAGAACCATGTGGAGATGGCCGTATTTGCCATGGAGATGGGCAAGCATGTGGCCGTTGAGGTCCCGGCAGCCACATCCCTGGCCGAGTGCTGGGAGCTTGTCAATACCGCCGAGCGTACCCAGAGACACTGCATGATGCTGGAGAACTGCGTCTACGACTTCTTCGAGATGACCGCCCTCAACATGGCCCAGCAGGGTCTCTTCGGAGAGGTGCTTCACGGAGCCGGCGGATACATCCACAACCTGGAGCCTTTTTGGGACGAGTACCAGGGCAACTGGCGCCTGGACTTCAACCAGGACCATCGCGGTGACGTATACGCCACACACGGCTTCGGTCCCGTCTGCCAGGCCATGAATATCCACAGAGGCGACAAGCTGGAGACTCTGGTCGCTTTCGATACCAAGTCGGTCAACGGCCTCAAGCTCGTGCAGGACAAGATGGGCCTCGATGAGTGCGCCAACGGAGACTACACCATCACCCTCCTCAGCACCGCAGGCGGCAAGATGATCGAGATACACCACAACGTGATGACTCCCCGTCCCTACGACCGCAAGTACCAGTTGACCGGTACCGAGGGCTTCGCCAACAAGTACCCCATCGAGGGCTTCGCTTTCGAGCCTGAGAATATCAGCTCGGACGAGGTGCCTGACCACGAGGACCTCAGCTCCCACAGCTTCGTACCTGAGGCAGCCCGCAAGGCTCTCATGGAGAAATACATGCACCCGATTCACAAGGAAGTCGGCGAGATCGCCAAGAAGGTCGGCGGCCACGGCGGCATGGACTTCGTGATGGACTACCGCCTGGTTTACTGCCTGCTCAACGGCCTGCCCCTCGACATGGACGTCTATGACGCAGCCGAGTGGTCCTGCGTCGGCGAGCTAGGAGCAGTCTCCATGTTCCACGGCAACATGCCCGTCGAAGTGCCCGACTTCACCCGCGGCGACTGGGACAAGACCGACGGCTTCCACTTCGCCTACAAGAAATAAGCACCTGAAGCTATAGACAGAACTGTTCCGGGGCCACACGCGGTTTCGGAACAGTTTTATTTGTATTCCCAAACCGTAAAGTTCATAGTAAAGCTAAATTAATAGTGGAAATTAGTGGGTTGGGATACAAGCAATGTCTCTGCGAGAGTCCGCAAATAGTCCTCAGGCAATCTGTTGGCTCCAATTGAACTTATTTCCGAATACAGATTCGTGCCTTTACGGATGATGTATTTGCATTCATGGCCGTTGATGTCGGCGAGAAGGTGATAATTTCCATGATAGGCCTGTTCGATTCTGATATAGGAAATGGTATTTCCTTTTGTGTCCTCGAATGTGACCTTACTGGATGGGGCCGTCATGCAGCCGCATTCGATCATGTGACGGTGAATACTGGATTCTATACGCGAGATCCATTCTTGCTTAACACCGTATTCGGTGGCGATGGTTCTGAAACGGCTGAGTGAGGCGGCAACTTTATCAATTATGGATGCCGGCCGTCTTATGCCGTTTGCGGCGGCGAAAGCCAGAATATCCTCTTTAGTAAAATCACGCAGTTTGCCACCGGCCGACAGGCAGTGCTCCTCATGTGCCTGATAACCTCCTGTGTTGAATATGAATGTCATGTCGTATGCGGGAGCCAGTCTCCATTGCCCTTGAGGATTCATGATGAACGAGAAGTTCTTGTTGTGGTCGTCGGTGTTGTTGGCCATGATATTGAAGACCATTCTGCGGAAAACCTCCTCGGAGTCGGTTTCAGGCAGCTGCAGTTTCCGGCACACCAGCAGCATGTCCTCATAGCTTGCAGCGTCCGGATACATCGCCGCGAGAGTCTGTATGTGCAGTTTTCGGCCGTTTTCCCGGTCGAAACGTTCAGTCAGGAAATGCATTGTGCCCTCTATCTCCATAAGCCTCGAATCAGTCATACGTATGCCGGCGTCTACAGCCATACGCCAGTAGCTCATCTCCAATTCGGCCGAAGACCGGGCCGGGTCACCGAACTTCAGAATGCAGTAGTCGTAGCCTTCCAGACCGTATATCTGTCCGGAACGTATCTCCCCGGTTTCCTTGGAAACAGCGACTACGGCCTTGGGCTGACGTCCGCCTGCCGATGTGCCTACGGCGATAAGGGACTGCATGGTCAGGGACTCTTCCGGAAGGATGTGTGCATTCTCCCTGTCGGAGGATATCTTCTGAGCAAGGGATGTCAGCGACTGGATGTCTATCTTCCCTCTGCTTATATAACTCCCGGTCTCGGGAATGAATTCTAGAGCACCCATACCTCTGCTTCCGATGAATGACAATTTCTCGAGAGGGGTAATCTCCGCCGCCGGGATCCGATGCTCCTGTCTCCAGTAATCAAAAAGCCTGTTTCCCCAGTCATCCGGCAGAGAATCGGCAATGAAAGGGGGAAGCTTCTGATATATGCGCTCCGATGCGCCGTAGACTGGCATCCTGCTCCCGATATCTCCAATAGGAGCTGTAAGCGGGGCAATATCAATTCCCTTACTCAGAAAATCCGGATTGAAAGTGAAATAAGACAGGTGTCTCCGCTCATCCCACAGCAGCCGGCCGACCTCCTCGCCCCACAATATTACTTTGATCATTCTGCTCATAACTCCTTGATTTTAGGTTTGCTCGTCTTTTCCCGCCTGTGCCTTATCCGCTGTACTTTTCTGTCATTGTCTTTCAAAAGATAGGGGGAGGGCGGAAGCTCCGGCATCAGCTCATCCAGCGCGTCAATCCATCCTACTGCCTTCAGCAGCAGGAGAAACGTCCCGAGAGACAGATTGTTGGCCGCCCCGCTCTCGAACTTGTAGACAGTCACGACAGACAGCCCGGCCCGCTCGGCCACCTCCTTCTGAGTCATATCGGCCCTCTGCCGGTAATCCCTGTAACGGCTCCCGAGCAGGTGAATCAGCTCGGGGATGGAGTAATCTTTCAGCTGTGCCATATTAACTATAATTTAGTTTATATTTAATACCTGATTTTAGGGTTAAATATAAAGTTGTTTATTGTTAATGCAAAGATAGGAAATTTTGCGAACTTGCGTCGTAGAAATACGGAATTTATATGTAAGTTTGCAGTATGGTTACGGAATGGGGCCACTATATCACTTCTCTTTTATTGACGGCATTTTTTCTACTGTCCGCCATATCATGTTCCGACCGCAGTGGACATATAAGGTCAGCACTCGCCGCAGCCGACTCGCTGATGATGACACAGCCGCAGGCCGCACTGGATACCCTCATGACCATCGACAGTACCGATGCCGCAAGGCTGCCGCGTGCCGACAGGGCGTTCTATACCCTGCTGCGTACTAAGGCTGAGTACAAATGCTGGCTGCCTGTGGCCGAAAATACAGCCATAGCCGAGGCTGCGGACTACTACCGACGCAAAGGGCCGGAAGACCGGTTGGCAAGGGCACTCATCATGCAGGGTGCCGTCTTCTCCGAACGCGGCGATGCCGAGGGGGCCATGCTAGCCTACAAGGAGGCCGAACCACTGCTGGAGCACTCCGGCGACCCCGAACAGCTCGGCCTCCTCCACACCCGCATCGGCGAACTCTATCAAGACAATCTCCTTGACGCATCAGCCTCTGCCATCAGATACAGGAAAGCACTTGAATGCTTCCACAAAGCCGGACTGACTGAACGGGAAATGTACACACATCTGTCCCTTGCCAGAGTCCTGATGTATGACTCAACTGACAAAGCATACGGGCATCTCCAGAAAGGATTGTCAATGGCACTCAACACAGAGAACAGGACATGCCTCCTGTCCGCCTATGAACTGCTTACACACCTACACCAAAGCAAAGGAAATCACAACAGTGTCATTGAACTTGCTAACAGAGTATTCAGACAATTCGACCACACTAGCCTGAACGAAGCCGAAGAAAGTACCTACATTTCCATATTGCACAACTGTGCCATAAGTTATGCTGAAACCGGATGCACGGACTCAGCTGAAATAATAGCCTCAAGAATTCCTGTCCGCGACAAATATGACAGCCTGTATATCATATCTCTGTATGCCGAAATCGCAGAGGCGAAAAACGACTTTGAAAAAGCCCTTGGCTGTCAGAAAGAAATCAATAATCTCACTGCGGACATTCTACAGGACTCACACGACAGGCTGCTTGCGGATATTGAGGGAAAATACGAGAACTCCAGGCTGAGGGAAGATGTCTACAGAAAAGAAAGGAACAACTTTATTCTGGCATTCATCCTCTCCTGTACCGTCCTCATAGCCACGACTGTCTATCTTACGATGAAGAAACTGCTCCGAAGGCAGAAAGCCGAAACTGAACGCCAGACCGACATTGCTGACACCCTGAGCCGGACAGCCTCACGGCTTACGCAGGAACTGAGAACTAAAGACAGCGAAAGCCAGTCCGTAAACAAAGAACTTACACGATACAGAGCCAGTCTGGCGCAGATATCCGAGACAATAGAGCGAATGGAGCAGGAAAAGCAACAGGAGGAGTCCGAACGGAAAGAGCTTCAGAACATGCTGGACAGACAGGCCATGACTAATGACAGACTGCTTAAATACTATAGCAGCGCATACAGGGTCATGCAGGAGATTATCACTATCTACGATATGCGCAGCAGCAACCCGAAGCATTTTATGAACGATGCCATGGATATCGCAAAAGAGTTCATAACCGACATGAACTCGCTCAGCAACGCCAAAACGGTCATTGATACGGTATATCCGGGATTCACGCACTCCCTGTTCTCTGAGTTCCCTTGGCTTCAGGACGAGGACAGACACCTGATTGTACTTACGTGCTTCGGTTATCCGAACAGTGCCGTCGCCTCCCTGCTGCGGATTTCCGAAGCGAATCTCGCTGTACGCAGGACAAGACTGGCCAAGAAAATGGGCCTTGACGAAAGCCTCACAAGATACATCAAGAAAAAGCTCCGCTCATACGGAGAGACTGCTAAGGAAATTTAATTTACACTCCGTCCCATTTTATCCCATATCATCAGTAAGTTAAGCAACTAGTGTAAATTTCACTATTTTCCGAATATGTTCATATTTGTAGATATATCAGGCGTTTACAGCAGTGATCAGTATGCCGTTCTGTAAATATTTTTCTCTTGTTTATTTCATTTCACTGACATTACTTTGCGGCAGGAACACATAACGTATGAATATGAAAAAAGAAATTCTACCTTCTACTTCTCGCCATTCAACTTCTGACAGCATTCGGGTATGCCGCACAGGCAGATGATGTCGTTCGCAGAATCAGGCTGCATAAAAATACCATCCACACCCGCAGCCTCACGGACGCTCCCGAAGCCTCCATTCAACGGGACATCCTCACCGTCTCCTTCGACGGCTCGGGCATGTACTCCCTCTATATTAATGTTGATGCGACTCTGTATGAAAGAATCATTCAGGCAAACATTACTGCAGCCGGCGGTGGACCTGATACCGGTAAGGACGATGACCCTACTATCAGATACAATAACGCCCGAAACCAGTATTGCCGTGAACCTGAAGGAAAGATGGGCTGCGTTAGAGCTATAGGTAAAGAGTGTACCTTAGGGGTTTACTGTATATTACCTAAAGATAATCTTTAAGCGACACGATGAATCCTATGAAAATGCGTAAGTTTATGGTACTTACAGCTGTATTGGTCACTGTTGTCTCCTGCCGCACAGTGGGAGACAACGGTGGCTATGACGCTGTTGAGATTGCAGTGACTCCTACAGAGGGGGTGCTTAAAATGAGTTCGCTGTATGACGGTTACGAGATGATAGTGCCCGAGGGTATCGTGATATCGGGAATTGCAGATGTGGCAGTCTCCGACAGTATGATTATTGTGTTGGGAAACACAGATTCCGGACTGGTCAGTGTGTTTGACCGCAACGGACGGTACGAAAGGTCCTTCCTAATGCGCGGACGAGGCCCGGAAGAGATGACCGATGTCACGGCCATGTCGTACAACAAAGCGGACGGCACTGTTGACGTGCTCGGCAACTACGGTATGGATGTATACCGATTCGACCCGGCCACAGGCAACATGACCGGCTCGTTTTCCCTAAAGGGCAGCGAGATGACCTGCGCCCGCGACCTGCTGCCGCTGGGTGACGGACGCTATCTCTTCTACAAAGACCTGCCATATATTGACAGGCCGGAGTACGAGGTATATCTGTACAACCCCAGGTCAGGGGAGTTTGAGGGCAAGTGGCTGCTTCTGGACAAAGCTTTTGCCGATGCAGTGGGATTTGCACAGGCCAATAATCTGTCCGAGCACAATGGAAGATACTTCTTCTACTCGGCTTTCCTGGACGGAGTGTACGAGTTTACAGGGGACACACTTGTACAATATATACGATATGCAGACAACGGGTACAATTTCACGGAACAGACCAAGGAAAAAGTTTTCTCGCCCGATTTGATGGAATTTGTGGAGAACTGCAAGAAATGCGGCAGAATATGGGGAAATGTGGACTTGTACATGATTGGTGACAAGACCGTATCTGTGTACAACTTCAAGGACGATGACAGATACGCCTTGGTCATGGAACCTGGGAAGGCCATAAGTACGTCATACAGCCTACTTGAGGACGACATGGTATGGGGCATAACCTCGGACAGCTTTTTCTCTCCGTATTACCTAAGATATACCGATGAGCAGTACGCAGTGTATCTGATCGAACCGTTCGATGTCATGGAGAAATCGGAGAACTGTCCCACGGACAACCCTGAACTCATCGCTAACAGGGAAAAGGTCAAGCAGCTCCCTTACGAGTCCAACCAGATAATCCTGCTGATGCACATCCGCAGATGAGACTCCCGAAGATAATATTGTACACCGCAGTCCTTATGTCCATGCTCTGTTCCTGTGTAAATCGCAACGGAGCAGGCAACTCTCCAAGTATCGCGGAGTCTATAACGGGAATGATAGGGAAACAGGTTCGCATCCCGGCACTGACATCCACTTTCCTGGGACGAGACTCCGCGACGGCACATCAAGACAGCATCTTGGTACGGCTCATAGTATACTATGATTCCACTTCCTGCCAGACATGCCGCGTAAACAACTTGTATGAGTGGAGTGAGATTATATCTCTGGAGAAAAGCAGCGGCGGAGAGTTTGAGCTGATGATGATATTCGCCCCGGCGGAAGAGGATGAGGTAAACCTCCGTCGAGCATTGGCTAGAAGCCGCTTTTTGCACCCAGTATATTTTGATTTGGAAAGAAAACTGTTGAAAGACAATCCGTTCATCCCGTCACACCAGGCATATCACACATTCCTGACCGATAAGGACGGAAGAATTATTCTTGTCGGAGATCCTATCCTGAATCCGAACTTGTATCCTCTGTTTCTTGAAATGGTTAATACGGTTGTAGAGCATGGCGGATCCATATAAGTACCAGCTTCGTGTCAAAAGAAGGCCTGAACATACCGACCATCAATATTTTTTTGCAAATGTATCAAATTTGCAATATTCTGGTATCAATAACGCGCGTCCTCTATTCACAGTACGTCGTCCGCTATCGAATAAAAGTAGAATTTGGGGAAGGTTGCTATCTCGTTACCCAATTTCAAGCAATCCGACTAATCGATTTATTCTAAGCGAGTTATCTTTTCTTGCTTACCCATTGATAGCGAGGACCGGGTCGAGGGTGGCGGCTTTCCAGGCGGGCAGGAGGCCGGAGAGAATGCCGATCTGGCTCATGCGCTCCTGCACGGAGACGAACATGATGTTCGCTATTCCGAAGCCTCCGATGATCAGGGAGAATGCTCCGATAATCCATCCGGCCCTGCTGATGCCCCTGAAGACGGAGTCCAGCATATCCAGCAGGAAGGTCATCTCGTTGATGGCGAAGTCATCCCGCTCTGACGGTGCCAGTCCTCTACAGGTACGCATCAGAACCCGTAATTCGTCAAGAAATTCCTGACGGTCAACTCCCTCGGCAGAGTCCCGCAGATGCGCCGCAGGTATCGGCTGTCATGACCATGACGGTATGCGTCAAAAAAGGGCTGCGCCGTAAAACTTCATTACGACACAGCCCCTGCTTTTTTTCAGACAACCATCAGTTATCTTCTGAAAGTATTGTCTGCCCGGTCGAAACCTGGTTCGATTACATTATAAGGCTGCTGTATCTCGACATAGTTTCTGACTGCCGGTGATACTGCACTGCTGCTATGGGATGCAACGAACTCCTCTATCGGGAATTCTGTCGCAGGTGTTATGTCCTTCTCGGTAAGATAGATGGTTTCTCTATATACGGGACCGTATTTGCCGTCCTCATCAATACATACCCCGAATACCGTTCCTATTGAATTATAATCCGGGAAGTATGCATCATATTCCTCATACGGGACAGCCATTCCCCACTCGGTAAGCATCGTTATCAGTTCTCCGTCACTGTGTTGCTTGGGATCAGACAGGTCCTGCCAATCGAATGCCCACAAGTATTCAGCAGCATCTTCCGAAACGACGGCTCTCATAGGCAGATATATTCTGCCCGTTCCAAACCAGGCAGTAAACCATTCCTCTACTACAGGATATTCATCACCATACATTGCAATAACATCGTCAACATCAAAGGCATCTCCGTACTCGATATCTATGAACTGCAACTCAGATCCCTGAACCGATTTTGTAGTGAAAGGATATGTCTGAAGTTCCGTAGTAGCCTTTCCTGCATCAAATCCGAAAACAAAAACAATATAATCCGTCCCTGATGTAAGATTATAGAAAGTAGCATCATAATCTCCGCTCTGAACATTTCTGGACACATCATACGAATCTCCTGTAAGCACTTCCAAGATCTCTTCGTTGCTCATACCGGCCCAGTTAGCCGCCAGATCCGCTCCGACCACATAGGGATCGTCATTTGTAGTCGTAACCATGACTCTGGCAGAGTTTGCCGTAATGTCAGGGACAGGGACAGTGACAGTCAGCTCATTGTCGGAGGGAGTCACGTCCTCGGTCGTAAAATATTCCCAGAAAAGGCCCGAGAGCACTTCCATTTCTGTATTTATCCCATACACAAAGAGCACATATTCCTTGTCGGCCTCAAGATTGTCGAACAGTCCATCAGTCAGGTCACCTTGCTCAATCTGCTGATAAATATAATCCGAGACATCCATGCCGATGTAGTCGGACCAACCCTGCAAGTAGTCCAGCTGCTCCTGAATAAAACGATCGGGGGTCTCCTCAGGAGTAAAAAGGTCCCAATAAGTCCGTCTGCTGCACCTGTCCGGAATATAAGTCATCTCCTTGTCAGAAGGTATCACCTCATACGAAACACTGTTATAGGTCACGTCCTTGATGGTTATTTCAAAAGACGGGGCCGGGGCTGCAGGTAACGCTTCCTGAGTTACGGTGAACTCACATGTCACATCCATGTATGTCACGACTACATCAGCAGTCCTGACACTATCCGCCTCATTGGCAGCTACAAAAAAAGTCACCGCATTGCCGGCGTCCGTAAACCTATAGACCCAGGACTCCCCGCATGAGGCGCGCACAGACGCTGTATCCACAGGGTTTTCCAAAGTGTAACGCATTTCACACTGACCACCTTCCTGCGAAACAGATATTTCCGCAGAACGAAGTTCGAAATTTACAGGTCCAGTTTCGTTTCCGTTGTCTGTCTCACAAGAGGACAGCAGTCCTACAATAACCAGCAACGGCCATAATTTAATAAACTTTCTCATGTATTTGTATTTAATTGTTAGAGGTTTCAGGTTATATTCACAAACTATGCGTTATGTTAATAGATATAAATTATAAATTAACAGCTTTTCCATCAAACCGCCAAATTTTTAAATATAATTTGATTGAATAAATATAAAGGTCAGGCACAGATTGCCTTCACAGGGTCGAGCGTCGCAGCTTTCCACGCCGGCAGCAGGCCGGAGAGAATGCCGAGCACGACGGATATCAGCATACCGGCGAGGGCGTTGTCGATGGAGAGGGTGATGGTCAGGACATCAGATACGGCATTGACAGGAATGGAAACGAGCAGCACCAGCAGGATGCCGGTCAGGCCGCCGGCCAGGGAAAGGAAGGATGCTTCTACCATGAACTGGGTCAGGATTACGTAACGCTTGGCTCCCAGGGCCTTCTGAATGCCGATCTGGCTCATGCGCTCCTGCACGGAGACGAACATGATGTTCGCTATTCCGAAGCCTCCGATGATCAGGGAGAATGCTCCGATAATCCATCCGGCCCTGCTGATGCCCCTGAAGACGGAGTCCAGCATATCCAGCAGGAAGGTCATCTCGTTGATGGCGAAGTCATCCCGCTCTGACGGTGCCAGTCCTCTACAGGTACGCATCAGAACCCGTAATTCGTCAAGAAATTCCTGACGGTCAACTCCCTCGGCAGGGGTGGCCATCATCATGCCCGCTCCCCACGAGGATGCAAGGACGGTCTTGCCGTATTGCAGCGGCAGGATTATGGCGTTGTCAGTGTCTACCATGGAGGCCATGCTCTCGCCCTGCCGGTCTAGTACACCGATGACAATGGCACTGCTGCCCTTGATTTTGACTTTCTTGCCGACAGGGTAGGAGTCCCCGAAGAGTTCCTTTGCGACATTGTGCCCGAGGATGGCCACATTTGCTCCGCCCCTGATCTCTCTTTGGGTGAAATTACGGCCATTGCTGATATCGATTGACATGACGTTCTCCAGCCCGTCGGTGGTGATGAGCAGATATGCATTGGAGTAACTGTTGCGCTTGTAGGACACGTTGCTGTTACCCATGATCACATATACGACACTTTCCGCCAGGGTTGCGTTGCGGGCTACGAATTCAAAATTGTCCTCGGTTATTTCCGGTCTCTGCAGATAGTCCCACCATGCGACCGGCTCTCCGTTCCCGTCTTCCTCAGCAGTCATAGGAAACCGGTCTATGTACACGACATCGCTGCCGAATGATTTCACGCCTTCCATGATGTTGTCTTTCAAGGAGTCCACGGCGCAGAATACGGCAACTATCGAGAAAATTCCTACGGTTACTCCAAACAGGGACAGAAATGTTCTCAGCTTGTCGGACTTGATGGAAAAAAAGGCGAAAGAAGCGCTCTCCGCAACCAGTCCCGCCACAATCTTCAGCTCTTTCACAAACTTTTTCATTATAGACAGAATTAAAATTACTTCGTAATGCCTACCTTGCGCTGGAGCTCCCGCAGCGTGTCGAATGCGTCCATCGGCGTCATCGAGTTGAGGTCCATCGCCTTGAGAGTGTCCCGGATGCTCACCAGCAGAGGGTCGTCGAGCTGGAAAATGGAAAGCTGCACTTCCTCCTGGGCGGCACTGCGGTCCCGCTTCTTCTGCCTCAGGGACTGGACCCGGCCCTTGATGGACGAGTCCCCGGCCCCGGATGCCCCGGCCTCGAGCTTCTTGAGCACCTTCTCGGCCGAGAGGACCACTTCCGGCGGCACCCCGGCCAGCCTCGCCACATGGATACCGAAGCTGTGGGCAACACCTCCTTCGCAAAGTTTCCTCAAAAATAGGATTTTTCCGTCAGACTCCTTCACTGCGATGTGAAAGTTTTTTACCCTTTTGTAATTTTCCTCCAGCTCGTTCAGCTCGTGGTAGTGCGTCGCGAAGAGGGTCTTGGCCCCGCCGCCCCGCTCGTGGATGTACTCTACGATGGCCCAGGCTATGGACATGCCGTCGAATGTGCTGGTGCCGCGGCCTATCTCGTCGAGCAGAATCAGGGAGCGCGGAGTCATGTTGTTGAGGATGGCGGCGGTCTCGAGCATCTCTACCATGAAGGTGGACTCGCCGCGGGAGATGTTGTCGGAGGCGCCGACGCGGGTAAATATCTTGTCGAACAGGCTGATGTGCGCGGACTTGGCGGGCACGAACGAGCCTATCTGGGCCATCACGGCTATCAGGGCGGTCTGCCTCAGAAGGGCGGACTTACCGGACATGTTCGGGCCTGTAAGGATGATGATCTGCTGCTTCTCGCTGTCGAGGTACAGGTCGTTGGCCACGTACTCTTCCCCGGCGGGCATCATCCGCTCGATGACCGGGTGGCGGCCCTGCTCTATCTTCAGGATCTCGCCCTCGTCCACCAGCGGGCGGCAGTAGCCGTAGTCGGCGGCGGCCTGGGCAAATGACAGGAGACAGTCGAGACGGGCTATCAGGGCGGCATCCTTCTGCACTGCGGGTATGGCGGCCTGGATGCGGGTAATCAACTCGTTGAATATGCGGGACTCGATGGCGTATATCTTCTCCTCGGCCCCGCCTATCTTCTCCTCGTACTCCTTCAGCTCCGGGGTGATGTACCGCTCGGCGGAGACTAGGGTCTGCTTGCGGATCCACTCTGGGGGCACCTTGTCCTTGTGGGCGTTGCGCACCTCGAGGTAGTAGCCGAAGACGTTGTTGTAGCTGATTCTTAAGGACGTGATGCCGGTGCGCTCTATCTCGCGCTGCTGGATGCCTGCGATGATGTCCTTGCCGTGGGTCACGATGCCGCGCAGCTCGTCCAGTTCCGCGTCCACCCCCTGGGCTATCACCTCGCCCTTGCCAATCTGAGCAGCCGGGTCCTTGCTCAGCGTCCGCGTCAGCTCGGCCTTCAGCTCCGGGCAGTCATCTATCTCCCTGGCCATACGGACGAGCGGGCCTTTCTTATCGGTCTTCTCCGTGAGCAATACCTTCAGCGGCAGGAACTGGTCAATGCCCCGCCGCAGCTGCATCACCTCGCGGGGAGAGACGCGGCCAGAGGCGGCACGGGAGAGGATACGCTCGAGGTCGCCCATCGCGGCTATCCTCTGCGAGAGTTCCGAGGACAATTCCCTGTCGTTCAGCAGGGCCTCCACGCTGTCCTGCCGTGTGGATATCTCCGCTAAGTCCCTCGACGGCATGGTCAGCCACGAACGCAGCAGGCGGGCACCCATCGGGGAGGAGGTCTTGTCAATCACGTCCAGCAAGGTCACGCCCCCCGGAGCAGCCGGCTCCACTAATTCGAGGTTACGGACGGTGAAGCGGTCCAGCCAGACGAAGCCTCCCTCGTCAATGCGGGATATGGTGCTTATCTGGGCCAATGTCCGGCCCGGTATGTATTCGGTGTCCTCCAGACGGTTCGATTCCAGGTAGAACAGCAGGGCCCCGGCGGCAGTCACGCCCAGTCTCAGGCTCTCCACCCCGAACCCCTTCAGGGAGTCCGTCTTGAAATGCTTGATCAGCTTGCGGTACCCCGACTCGAAAACGAAGGCCCAGCCCTCCATCGTGGAGATGTAGATATTAGAGGCCGGGTTGGTGAACCTTTCCTTTACACCCTTCTCGAAACCCTTCTGCACCAGCAGTTCCTTGGGCGCGAAATCGGCTATCAGCAGGTCGAGGTAGTCCAGGTCACCCTCGGCCACCTTGAACTCTCCGGTGGACACATCCAGGAATGCGATACCGCCCCGGTCCTTCGAGAAACACAGCGCGGCGATATAGTTGTTCTCCTTCTGAGTCAGCACCTGGTCGCTGTAGACCACGCCCGGTGTGACAATCTCGGTGACCCCCCTCTTGACCAGCTTCTTGGCCAGCTTCGGATCCTCCAACTGGTCGCACACAGCCACCTTGTAGCCGGCCCTCACCAGCTTGGGCATGTAGCTCGGAAGCGAATGGTGCGGAAACCCCGCCAGCTCGATATAGCCCTGGTCTCCGTTCGACTTGCGGGTCTGCACGATGCCCAGCACCTTGCTGGTAGTCACCGCATCCTCCCCGTACGTCTCATAGAAGTCCCCCACCCGCATCAGCAGCAGGGCCTCCGGACAGGCCGCCTTGAACTTGTAGTACTGCTTGATCAGCGGCGTATCCTCCTTTTCCTTTTTTTCCTTGTTTGCCATTTCGAGTCACTTCCGATTTAAGAAAGGCAAAAATACTAAAATCCGCGTAATCGCGATAGATGTTTTACGACAAAGAGCATGCGGCCTTTTCAAAACGGCTGCATCTGCTGCACCTGAAACTGCGCACCTTCGGAAGGTGAGACGAAAACGTGGGAATCCTGCGCACCTTCGGAAGGTGGGAAACGCAAGGCGGCTGGAGAAACACGGACACAGGGCGCTCTCGAAGCTGTGACACCTCCACGCACCTTCGGAAGGTGAGACGAAAACGCGGGAATCCTGCACACCTTCGGAAGGTGGAAGGAGGATAAGGTGTATGATGAGAGAGCCTGTGGCAAGGGGCCAAGCGGAATGCGATTCCGCAACGGCACCGAATCGCGGAATCTGCTGCCGTTGTGGGAACGGGACGGAAAACTTTTATTATTATTTTTACGGATAAAACACAAAAAGATGATGAAAAGACTTCTTTTGCTCGCATCAGTTCTTATCGCAGTCATCGGCTGCGGACAGACTCAGGACGGAAAGGGATACACAGTGGTGAAGGAATTCCCGGTGGAAGAGACCCTGGAGCCGGTCAGGGTCATCCACTGCGACCCGGTCGAGAGCAATATCCTCGCGCAGTTCAGGGCCGGGGACTGGTGGATCTCGCAGAACATACAGAACTACAGCGGGGAGTCGGGCAAATGCTTCTCGCTGCTGGACGGGGACTTCCGTACCGTGGTGCAGTTCGGCACGTGGGGACGCGGACCGCAGGAGTTCATCGACCCATCGTACAACGGATATGAAGGAATGAAGGGCGACTCAATAGTCATCACGGTGAGAGACTGGAGTATGGGCAGGCTGATACGGCTGACGGCCCACACCGGGGACGGAGGTTACCGCACTGAGCTCATCCAGGACTTCAACAAGAGTATGAGGGCCATCCATCCGCTCGGCCATGGACGCTGGCTCTGCAATGCGGACAACAACCGCTACTACACGACCGACTCCCAAGGGACCGCCAAGACCTACCTCGAAGGCTGGGGTGAAGGCGTCAACGAAGTTCTTGAAGCCAGGATCACCTATCAGCCCCCGCAGCTCACAAGCGAGACAGTCTCCCCCGACCGCTCCCGCCTGCTGGTCTACAGCGTCACATGGCCGGTCCTCTATCTGTACTCCCTCGACACCGGAGAGCGTCTGGCTGAAGTGTACGTGGACTACGGTCCCGACGACATCGCTTCGAGCAGCTACTCCGCCGGCATCTCCTACAACCCAGCCGAATACCTCGGAGACCACATCGTGGGCATGATCAACGACGAAGGCGGATACAGCCCCGTCCCCTCGCGTATCGTCATCTTCGACCTGGACCTGAAGCCCGAAGCATCCTACAGCATCGCCCCGGCCAATTATTCCGCCATCGACCCCGCCACCGGCATCCTCGCCACCATCTCCTACAACGAGGAGACCATCAGCCTCTACGACCTCTCCGAGTGGCTGCACTAATCCTTCACGTATCCGATTCTCCGCCGCTGCACAGGCTCATCCTCTGCCCTTCCGGCAAGTTCCGACAAAGCTGCATACACATTGTCCAGCTCCTGCCGCAGCTCTTTTGACATCTCATCGATATGCTCTGCATTCTCTTCTCCAAATTTCTGCAAAAGATCCATCCTGGCACGCAACTCCGCAAGCTCAACCGACAGCCGGCCTGTCGCAGCAAGATGATTCCTTATCTCGACAAAAACACGCATAATCTCTATGCTGACATTCACCGCCACAGGACTTCTCAGTACGGCTGACAGCATGGCTACCCCCTCTTCTGTAAAAGCAAAAACCTGCCCTGGCCCAGGATTATAGCCAGGGGATATCACATTTTGTGATATCCCTATGAGCATCAGCCTATTAGCCTCCTCTTTAGTTAATTTCAGCATAAAATCATCCGGAAATCTGTCCATATTCCTGCGCACCGCCTGTTTCAAAGTCCTGTTCTCCACTTGATAAAGCCTTGCCAGGTCGAAATCCAGCATGACACGCACTCCGCGCACTTCATAAATCATACTCCTGATAGTTTCCAGTTCCATAGTAACTCCGATTTGCACCAAAGGTATGAAAATACCGGACGCTCCCAGGAAAAATTAAGATATAATCACTACTTTTGAAGATTTTAAATTTTTCGGAAAATATAAAATGAGCAAACGGGTACTGATCATCACCTACTACTGGCCGCCGACAGCCGGCTCGGGCGTGCAGCGGTGGCTGAAGATGTCTAAATATCTGCCGCAGTACGGATGGCAGCCGGTCATCTACACTCCTGAGAATCCGGAGGCCGGCATGACGGACGAATCTCTGTTGAGGGACATCGCTCCGGAGGCGGAGGTCATCAAGCGGCCCATCCTCGAACCGTATGCTGTATTCAATATCCTGACAGGAAAGAAAAAAGGTTGGAAATCCAAGGGAAACGCAGGCGGTACGGCAGTTAATCCTATCAACGCCGTCGGTCACAAGTCCCCCCTGATGCGCCTCTCCCTCTGGCTCAGGGCCAATGTCTTCGTCCCCGACCCCCGCTGCCTGTGGATCCGCCCCTCCGTCAGGTTCCTGAAACAATACCTCCGCGAGCACCCCGTCGATGCCATCGTCAGCACCGGCCCGCCCCATTCGATGCACCTGATAGCAAGGGCCCTGCACCGCTCGATGGGCATCCCCTGGACAGCCGATTTCCGCGACCCGTGGACCCGGATATTCTACTTCAAGCACCTTCCGCTGACCCGCCGCAGCCGGAAAAGATACGCCGCCATGGAGCTCTCGGTGCTGCGCGAGGCGGACCATGTGGTGGCCGTCACGGACAATATGGTACGGGACTTCCTGGAGGAACTGGATGCAGATAAAAAGCGCGGCACCTCAGGACGGCAGACTGCCGGTGACAGCTCTGTGACTGAGCAGAAAAACAAATTCCACGTCATCGAAAACGGCTACGACGAGGCGGACTTCACCGGCATCACGGCCGAGGAGCTCCCGGCAGGGTTCAACCTCGTGCACACCGGCCTCTTCTCAGCGGAGGGCAACCCCCGTCGGCTCTGGAAGGTCCTTGCGGAGCTCTGCCGCGACCTTCCGGGCTTCGGACGTGACATGCATCTGACATTTGCCGGAAAGACCGACCCGGAGATCCTCGCCTCAGTGCGTGAGGCCGGTCTGGGCGACTGCCTGACCGATTGGGGCTACGTCCCCCACCACGAGGCCAACCGCCTGCAGAAGGCCGCCGACCTGCTCCTGCTGCCCCTGCGCGAGGAACCCGAGGCCGCCGGCATTCTCACAGGAAAATACTTTGAATACCTCGCCGCCGGCCGCCCCATTGCCGCATTCGGTCCCCACGGCAGTGCCCTGGAGCGTTCCCTCACCGCCACCCGTACCGGACGGATATTCGACTGGGAGGAGGAGGGTCCGCTGAAGGAGTACCTTACAGCCCTGTACACCCGCACCCTCACATTTGATCCCGACCACGGAGCCATCTCTGCCTTCACCCGCCGCTCCCTCGCCGGCCGCTACGCTGAAATCCTGCTGGAACAATGAAATGAACAGACTGCGGAAGTTACCGGTCATTGCCGCTGTCCTGCTGACAGCAGTCTCCTGCTCCGTCAACCGGAGGCAGGCGGAGAAGGCACGCGAGCTGTTCTCCCACGGGATGGAGATGGTGGAGCTCGGCGGAGGGGAGATGGCGATGAGCGACTTCAAGAAGGCGGAGCCGATACTGGCGGAGATAGGGGACACGGCCGGGCTAGGGGAGGTAAATTATGCGATAGCGGAACTATACCAGAACAGTGTGGTCAATCAGGGTGAGGCGGTGGAAAGGTACCGAAAGGCCCTGAAGTACTTCGAGGCGGCTGGGTTGGCGGGCAGGGTGGCTGACACTCACCTGGCCTTGGCGAGGATGCTGCTGCCGGACTCGGTGGACGCGGCCCTGTATCACTTAGGTATCGGCAACGACCTGTTTCCGCTGACCCTCGACCGGAGCGACCGCCTGTCTGCATACGGACTCTACGCCTACGCCGGAGTCATACGCCAGGACTACCGCAGCGCCGTATCGTATGTATCCCGCGCATTGTCCGAATACGGCTGGTCGGCGGCCACACCGTCAGAAAAAGACCTGTACAACAACCTTTTCTACCTTGCATCCACCACATACGCCGCACTCGGACAGACCGACTCGGCCACATTGTTCCGCGACAGGCTTGTAGTCAGCAACGCCGTGGACAGCCTGAACTGGTACCTGACCCAGGCCGGCATCTCCCAGGCCCTCGGCGACTGGAAGTCGGTACACACGTTCGAGACCCGGACCCGGATAATAGCAGACAGCATCGAGCAGGCCGGCTACCGGGAGCAACTGGCGGCGGCTGAGATGAAATATGACTTCTTCCGGCTGAGGGAGGAGCTGTATCAGCGCAAGATACACAATATGACCGTAGCGATGTTTCTCCTTACATGGCTCGCGGCTGCAGTCATAGTGGCCGTAATCTTCATCATCCTGTACCGCAATCAGAAATCCAGGGCAATGGAGCAGGCCGCTCTCGCCGGAAGGGTCAGGGACGAGCTTATCCGCCGTCAGGACGAGGTCCGCGAGCTGCAGGAGAAGATGCGGAGGACATCCGAGCGGCAGTCGCAGGAAGAGAACGACCTCAGGGCCATCACAGCCGCCCTGAGGCAGACCGCCACGGCCAAGAAGGAGCTGCTGGCATTCTCTGAGGACCTGTTAGGAGTCACCAAGGAGCTGGCCGACATCTACTACGTCCATGAGGAATCCCCCGAGCACATCTCCCGCAAGGTCAAGGAAGTGCTGCATTCCAAGCTGACGCAGGAGGCCACCTTCGCCCGTATAGGGGATATCGTCGAGGCCGCATGGCCGGGCCTGCTGCCTAAGCTGTATGCGGAATACCCCTGGCTCAAGGACGAGGACCGCAGGCTGATAGCCCTGATGTGCTGCGGCTTCTCCGGCAACGCCATCAGCGTCATCCTGAACATCCCGCCGAAGAGCCTCAACGTGCGCAAGAGCCGCATCGCCCGCCGCATGGGAATCGACACCCGGCTCTCCTCCTGGCTGAGGGAAATCACCGAGAACTACCCGGAAAACGGCGGAAAAAACAGCTGAAATCTGCCGATGCAACTTTTGCGGAGGTTTTCTCCGAGTATACTTCGCAGATTATCACGATGTTGCATCTTGGCTCCATGCAACAAACCGGATTTGCATTTTCCTACCCCGCGCTGTACTTTTGCGGAAAATTCAAGACCATGACCCGACTCCTGAGAATCCTTTCCGCAGTATCAGCACTTCTGCTCTCCGTCCTTCCGCCAGTTGCGGCGCAGCACGGCAGAACGGACAGGATTATCATCCACAGGACCAATCCTGAGGGCATGGACTCTTCCCTCTCCTCCCGGAATGCCGGTGCCGCCTCCGTGGCATTCGACACCTCCGGCATCTACACCTGGTCATACCCTGCGGCCGACTCCCTGACCCTGGTGAGAAAAGGGAACTTCGCCATTCCATGTGCGGCCCGCCCGCTCATGACCGTCTTCTTTGACCCCGGCACATCGGATTTCTACTGGTATGACATCTACTCGCACGACGGGGGCAGGATTATCCGCCACAACCTCATCTCTAAGGCAACCGACACCGTGATAACGGATATCCGGGCTGTAATCAACCCTAACAGCATGAATATCGTTTCCGAGGACTCGATATTTCTGCTGAACTCCAATATCCAACGCATATTCCTGATAGACAGCAGCGGAGAGACGAGGAAGACCCTGCCGCTGCATTCCTCGGCCACGATTTTCCCCGGAGGCTCCGGGCAACCGTACTTAGACGGAGGAAATCTGTACTATGTCGTAAACGACTACCGACGGCTGTATTCCACCTACTGTCTGTATCCAGGCCCGTTTCCCAGAAAGACGAGACAAGAGGCCTTAGTACCGTATCCGGGACTCTATAAGGATTATACAGGCTATGGATATATGCTGATGAGCAACCCTTATTCCGCGTACGATCCGGACCGGGGGCAGATAGTCGTGGGATATCCTCCCGACGGCCACATCTACGTATTCTCGCTCCAGGACCATTCCCTCCGGAAATACACGGTGGAAAGCAGGGATGCCGCGCCGGTAGAGCCGTTTACAGCCGGCAAGTGGCGTCTGGACATAGAGCATTTCAGGTCGCAGACCACATACGCCAATATCCTCTACGACTGCTGGAGAGACCTGTACTACAGGATAGTGGAGCGCAGCACCCCGATGCCGGGGGTGGAGATGAGCGAGAGGGCCAAAAGGCTCTCGGTAATCATTATGGATACTGATTTCCGGATACTCGGGGAAAGTGAGATAGCAGAGGACATCCATGCCTGTTTCCGCTACACCTGCTTCGTATCTGAGGAGGGACTGAACATCCAGCTTCTGGACCCGGATACGGACAGGATGACCTTCGCCACATACGCAACAATTGTAAAACACCATAGACAATGAAAAAGCATCTTCCCATCATCCTGCTGGCCGCCGCAGCGCTGGCCGGTTCCTGCGCCGGAGACGGTGTCAGGACAGTAAACTTCGAGAACAGTCTGAAAAGCAAGCCCGACACTGTCGGCATTGAGAGCATCGCACAGAAGATCGAGAAAGTAGAGCTCAAGTGCGACAGCCTCTACGACATCACCCTCTTCGCGGTCTATGACGGCAGGCTGTTCGGCAAGACCGCCGACTACAAGCTAGTGATCTTCTCAGAGGACGGAGACCTGCTCCATGCCTATGACCGGTCAGGACGCGGGCCCGGTGAGTATGTATGGCCGGATTTCTCGTATGATCCTTACAACCACGAGATACTGATCTATGATTCTATGAACAAGGTCATCCGCTTGGATTCTGACGGCCGTTTCATCGATGAGGTCCGCAACAGCCTGACCGGTGTCCTCGGAGATATCCGCGCCATATCCAAGGACAGGTACGCCGCCACAAAGATGTCCAACACAGAGCGGGACAGCAGCATCATCTTCCTCGACAGGGACCTGAACTTAGTTGGCAAGGCCCTGCCCATATACAACAAGAGCCAGCTTTCCACCCGCGGACTGATAGTCTCCGAACCCGTGCTGCTTTACAACTCTACATACCTCTTCAAGCCTTACGGAGGACATACCTACTACACTCTGGACGGTGCTCCCTACCTGCACGTGGAACTGGGCCGGTACGCTCAGCCTGAGGATGACGCTGCAGTCGTAGGCGCAAATGAAGCAAATTACCTCCTGGAGAACTCTGAAGATATCTGCGGCGACTGGTATCTTGCAGAATTTGTGTACGAGAAGGAGATGTGCCTGTTCTTCGATGCCGTCAACACCCGCACCGGCAAGCGGGCCATTCACAATACCTATACCGAGCAGGACCTGGAGAACGGAGAAGACCAGGGCTTCTTCTTCCGATACGACGGAGAGACATACCGCATAAGTTACATGAACTTCTACGTCCAGGACAACGTCCTTTACTGGTCCCGCTTCTCCGACGACGGTTCCACGACCATCTTCAAGATTACACTGAAATAACGGAAAATTTTGCCGGGGACTGTAACATTTTTTAAATTTTAGCGTCATTACATTTAAATCTAAATGCCTATGCGGAAAATCTATACCATTACAGTCGCCGCAGCCCTGTGCCTGTGCTCATGTTCGGACAGCAATTACACCTTCGTCGACAGTTTCCCGATAAGCGGGGAGCTGCAGCCGGTGAGGACCATGAAATACGATCCGGTGAAGGTCAACCTCTACGGCATCGCCCGCGCCGGAGACTACTGGCTGGCGTATCTGGCCGATGATGACTATGATCTGGCGGTAGTTGATGACAGCCTCAACGTGATAGTCCGCACGCTCAGAACTGGCAACGGCCCGGGGGAGTTCCTGCGGCCCGTCTGCTACGGTTCTCCGTATACCAAAGGAGACTCAGTCATTCTATCCGTGAAAGACATGAACAGAGGTACTCTCAACCGCGTGGCCGTATGTCTGACCGACGGGAGAACGGATGTGAGAAAGACCGGGGAAGTACCGATAATGAACAGGACATGGTATCCCCTGCCGGACGGCTCGGTCATCGTCAGCAACAACGAGAACCGCTACTTCCTCATCAGCAGTGACTCGGACACCGTTTACTTCGAGACCTGGGGCGGGAACATCGATGCCAAGGAATACGAGGACTGGTGGATTCCCCGTCTGCAGACCAGCGAGATCTTCACACCCGACAATTCCAGGATGCTCGTCTACACTGACCGCCCGTATGTGTGGCTGCACAGCACGGACGGCAGCCTTATCAGCAAGGTGTACGTGGAGCAGCGTCCGGACGAGGTAAGGAACGCCGGAGGTCTTGGTTTCAACTGCGGCGACCTCCTGGGAAACCACTTTCTCCTGCTTTTCAACGATCTTGTGGACGAGGAGACCTGGACCTGTTCGACCCGGCTGATGATCTTTGACTTCGACATGAGGCCCGAGGCAGTCTACAGCATAGCCGGAGACTGCTACTTCTTCTATGCCGATCCTGAGACCGGTCTGGTTTATGTTGTTGACCCGGAAGAGGAGCTTATACGGGTCTATGATCTTTCCGAGTGGCTGCACGGCTAAAATTTTTGAAAAAAGATTTTTTAGTTTAACTTTGGTGAAATTTTACAAACAGATGACCTTATGAAAAAGTTCTGGACTCTAAGTCTGGCGTGCGCCGTATGCCTGGGCTGTCTTTCCGCTCCGGTGCTGAGCGCCCAGGAGGACACCTTGGATACGTCAGACGGTCAGGAGCAGATCATGCACTGGGAATTTACCCTGGAGGACGTGATTGTGCTGGCTCAGAGCAAGTCCCTGGCGGCGTTGGTGGCCAAGTACTCGCTGATAAGCAGCTACTGGCAATACCGTTCCTACAAGGCGCAGTTCCTTCCCTCGCTTAACCTGGGGGCGGATCTTGGAAGGTATAACCGCTCCATCATCGCACTGCAGGACGCAGAGACAGGAGAGACCCATTACGTTCAGAACGACAACATGAACAATTCACTCCAGCTGTCCATTGATCAGAACATACCGTGGACTGGAGGTACGATATCCCTGAACACTTATCTCAACCGTTTCGACCAGTTCTCTCCCTACGGAGACAAGACCTGGAATTCCAATCCGGTCAATGTGTATCTGGAACAGCCGGTCTTTCAGTACAACAGGCTGAAATGGGAGAAGAAGACAGAGCCGCGCCGGTATGAGATGTCCAAGCGGAAGTACCTGGAGGACATGGAGGATATCTCCATTACGGCGACTACGTTCTTTTTCAATGTTCTCAGAAGCCAGGAAGATCTCAGAATGGCAAGGCGCAGGTATGACAACACCCGGCAGCTGTACCGGATAGCTCAGGAACGCTTCAATATAGGAGCTTATACCAAGGATGAGCTGCTGCAGATGGAACTTCAGGTGCTCAATGCCGAGATAGCCATCGCAAGCTCTGAAGTCGCTCTGAAGCAGGCTATGCTGAGTCTGAAGTCTTATCTGGGCATGGATGACAATACGGATGTGACCCTGCTGTTGCCCTCTCATGCTCCGGATCTGGTCATAGATGAGGAGGATGCGGTGGAACGCAGTCTGCACAATACTTCATTCAGCCTGAACAATGAGCTCAACCTGATCGAGGCGGAGGCGGCCATCGCCCAGGCCAAGTCCGAGAGGGGCTTCAGCGCAATGCTCACGGCGCAGTTCGGACTTACCCAGACCGGGGACGACTTCGCGGCTTCCTACCGCGATCCTATCAATCAGGAGATTGTGGGCCTGAGCCTGAATATCCCGATAGTGGACTGGGGCATGGGAAAGGGCCGGGTACAGATGGCCAGGACACAGCAGGAGATAATCATGACCCAGGTGGAGCAGGAGATAATCGACCGCCGCCAGGATATCTATATCAGAGTGGTCCAGTTCAATGCCCAGTCGCGGCAGTGTGATGTCTCGCGCAAGGCAGACGAGATAGCCGGCGAGAGGTACGCGCTGGCCCTGCAGCGTTTCCGTAACGGCACAATAGGCGTACTGGAGATGAATACGGCGCAGAGCGAGAGGGACGAGGCGTCGGCCCAGTATATCGAGGAACTGGCCAATTTCTGGTCCTATTACTACAGTCTCCGCAAGGATACTCTCTACGACTATATTTACGGCAAGGATCTGGATGCCGAATTCGACAAGATAATAGAAAACTGACTGATACGATAATTCAAACTGCTGGATATGAGAAAATATATAATAATACCGCTGGCGATGCTGACTGCTGTGTCCTGCGGCTGGAAAGACAAGGAAGTGAAGGAGGATACTCTTACCCGCCTGTCTCAGGCGGCAGAGACCAATTATGTGGATACGATGACCCTGCGCCTTACGGATTTCCGGAGGCAGACGGTAAGCAACGGCCGTCTGATGGCCGTGCGCAAGAGTGCCCTGCGCTTCAATACTTCCGGGACCATATCCGAGGTGCGTTTTGTCAACGGTCAGAGCGTAAGGGAGGGGGAGCTGATCGCGAGTCTGGACCCGGAGGCGGCTTCCATCGCTCTTGCCCAGGCTGGGAATGCGTTGAAAAAGGCGGAGATAGACCTCAATGATGCGTTGATAGGATTCGGATACGGAGATGCGGACACATCGGATGTGCCGGAGGCCGTCATGGCAGTTGCCAGGACCCGTTCCGGTTATGCTGATGCGGAACAGAATTACCGCAGGGCACTGTACGACTTCAAGGGGACCAGGATAACCGCTCCCTTTGACGGCAAGGTGGCCGGTATCAATGCCCGTGTCTATGAGAGTGCTCCGTCCGACAATTTCTGCTCGGTGATAGATGACAGCCGCTTCGATGTCAGCTTCCCTCTGCTGGAGTCGGAGATACCTTCGGTAAGGACAGGTATGCCGGTCAAGATATCTCCGTTCAATGCTCCGGACAAGGTGTATACCGGTCGTGTGACTTCCGTCAATCCTATGGTGGACGAGAAAGGCCAGATAGAGGTGACCGCTTCGGTTGACAATTCTGACGGAGACATGATGGACGGCATGAATGTCCGGGTTCTGGTGGAGGAGATCATACCCGGGCAGCAGGTGGTGCCGAAGAGCGCGGTGGTCATGCGTGACAACGAGGACGTGCTGTTCGTGTATCAGAGCGGTGACAGTACGGCCCGCTGGGTGTACGTGGACATAGTGATGTCCAACAGTGACAGTCATGTGGTCAAGGTCAACGAGACAAGGGAGGCGCAGCTCAGCCTGGGGGACAAGGTGATTACTTCCGGCAATCTCAATCTGGCTCACGAATCCAAAGTAATAGTAAGGTAATGATCCGGCAGTTGATAAAGAGACCCGTGGCGGTGTCGATGGTGCTTTTCGCCGTCACAGTGCTGGGGGCAGTGTCTATCAAGCTGATACCGGTGTCCCTCATGCCGGATGTGGATATTCCGCAGATCACCGTGCAGGTCAAGGTGGACGGAAGCTCGGCCAGGGAGATGGACCAGTATCTCCAGACTCTGCGCCGCGAGCTGATGCAGATACCCTCGCTTACCGACATCCGCTCGCAGTCGGAAAGCGGAGTGGGCATCATCAGGCTGTCGTTCGACTACGGAACCGACATAGATTTCACGTTTGTGGATGTCAACGAGAGGATAGACCGTTCCCTGTCTTCGCTTCCGGAGGGCTCTGAGAGGCCCAAGGCCATAAAGTCGAGTGCGACGGACATTCCGGCATTCTTCGTCAACATGACGGTGGAGGATTCGTCCCGGGTCATGGAGATGAGCCGTCTGGCATCCTCGGTCATCGCCAAGAGGATAGAGCAGATTCCGGAGGTGGCGATGGTGGACCTCAGCGGTCTGGTCTTTCCCGAGCTGCTGATAATTCCGGACAATGAGCGGCTGACTGCGCTCGGAGTCTCTCCTGAGTCACTGGCACAGGCCATAACCGCCAACAACATACAGCTGGGCAATCTGTCGATACGGGACGGACATTACCACTGGAACGTCCGTTTCCAGTCGGAGATCACCTCAAAGGAGGACATCGGGAATATCAGGCTCAATATCAACGGCCGTGTCTATCTGTTCTCGGAGCTGGCCGAGATAGTCGAGCAGCCCGGAGCGGACAACTGCATGGTACGGTCGGACGGCGACAGAGCGGTCACGATGGCCATCATCAAGCAGAGCGATGCCAGGATGAATACTCTACGCGAGGCCCTTTACGACAGAATAGAACGCTTTGAGCAGGATTATCCCGGGGTCAGGTTCACCATTACCCGCGACCAGACCGAGCTGCTGCGCTTCACCATCGAGAATCTGGAGCAGAACCTTGTGGCCGGCATTATCCTGGCCAGTCTCGTCATCCTGCTCTTCATGCGCAACTTCAGGTTCTCGCTGCTGATCATCCCCACCATCATAGTCTCCCTTCTGACCTCCATGCTGGCTCTGTTCCTCATGGGCATAAGCATCAACATCATATCGCTGGCCGGACTGATCCTGAGTGTCGGCATGATGGTGGACAACTCGATTATCGTAATAGACAACATCACGCAGAGGTGGGAGAGGGGCGACACCCTTGAGGATGCCGTGGCCATAGGTTCCGGGGAGGTATTTGCCCCGATGCTCAGCTCCATCCTGACCAACTGCGCCGTATTCGTCCCTCTGGTCTTCCTCAGCGGAATAGCCGGCGAGATATTCACCGACCAGGCTGTGGCCATCACTGTGGGACTGTTCTCCTCCCTTCTTTTCGCCGTGCTGGTGGTTCCGGTGTACTATTACGCGCTTTATAAGAAAAGAGGGCGGAAGATGGACAACAAGTACCTGGCCCGCATCGCGAAATATACCGAGCTTGGCCCCTCATACGAGAGGGCTCTGAAATGGACGTTCCGTCACGGAGGTGCTGTCATGGCCATGATGCTGGGCACGATTCCTCTGTCGGTGCTGCTTTTCATCCATCTTGAGAAGAGTACGTTCCCGCCTGTAACAGAAAGGGATGTCATTCTGAGTATCGACTGGAACAGCCCCCTGACACTCGAGGAGAATGATCTGCGCACACGCGCCGTGGCATCGGCAGTAGGGTGTCATGCGGCGCAGGTGACCCAGATGTCCGGTACGCAGCAGTTCCTCATGCCGCATACGCGGGACATGAGCAAAAGCGAGGCTCAGATATATTTTCTCGCCCGTAATCCGGAAGGACTCGACAGTCTGATTGCCGAGGCTGCGGCCTATATGAAGGAACGCCATCCTGATGCGGCATTCAGCTTCTCGGACGCGGGCAACCTGTTCACGCTGATATTCTCGGACAATTCTTCCAAGCTTACCGTCCAGATCAGCGGACGTGACGGCAGGACACCGGACCCCGACAGGCTCAATGAGATAATCGACAGAATCAGTGCTTCGGTGCCCGGAATAGATCCCGGTCCTATCCGCTGGCAGGAACAGGTCATGCTGACCCTGGACGTGGAGAAGATGTCCCTGTACGGAATATCCTATTCCGATGTCCTCAGTACGCTGCGTAAGTTTACCCGGGAAGACCACATATTCTCGATAGCGACCGGAGACTACTCCATACCCGTGGTCATGGGAGACCGCTACAGCTCCCCGGACCTGCTGGCCGGCAGTGTCACCAACCGTGAGGGAGTGGATGTTCCGCTGAGGAACTTTATCACCGAGGGCCGCAGCAGGGACCTCAAGACGATAGTCTCCGGAACTTCCGGCAACTACTATCCGCTGGACCTGGACATTCCGGACGACATGGTGCCCCGGGTCATGACAGCTGCCAGGGAACTGTCAGTCGAGGACGGCAGCTATGACGTGGCGTTCACCGGCTCCTATTTCTCCAGCAGGGACACCATCAGCGAGCTTATGCTGATAGCACTGGTCTCCATACTTCTGCTTTACTTCATCCTCGCGGCTCAGTTCGAGTCTCTCATACAGCCCCTGATTATCCTGTCCGAGATAGTGGTGGACATTTTCGGTGCCCTGCTGCTGCTCTGGCTATGCGGAGGCGGCATCAATGCCATGTCCATGATCGGAATAGTCGTCATGAGCGGTATAGTCATCAATGATTCGATTCTGAAGGTGGATACCATCAACCGGCTGCGTAAGGAGAACGGCTACAATCTGCTGCGGGCCATCATGACCGGAGGCTCGCGCAGGCTCAACCCGATACTGATGACGACCCTGACTACAGTCCTGGCCATGGTGCCGTTCCTTACCAAGGGCGATATGGGCTCGGATCTGCAGTTCCCGCTTTCCATCGTGATGATCGGAGGCATGACGGTCGGCCTGATTGTAAGTATATTCGGTATACCGCTCATCTACTACATGATATACCGCAAATCCGATAAGGAACGCAGAAGATGAAAGGAGTCCGGATACCCTCGTTCTCAGTCCTGCTGATATTCGCAGTGCTGGTGACGGTCGGCATCGCGCTGATCCCGTCGCTCAATCTGCAGTATCTGCCCAGGGACAAGGAGCAGAGCCTGTCGATATACTTCTACTGGCAGAACGCTTCGGCGAAGGTCATCGAGAGCGAGGTGACATCCAAGATTGAAGGGTATGTGTCTCCGATAAGGGGAATCGAACGGATAGTCTCGGTCAGCCGCAAGGGAAGCGGACAGATCGCTCTGAGGCTGAAGAAGAATGCGGATATCGATGCCGTCCGTTTCGAGATATCGTCGGCCATACGGTCCATGTATGACAAGCTGCCCGAAGGCGTGTCCTACCCCGAGCTGTCGGTCTCTGCGGCCGGTACGGACCTGGATCCGGTCATGATGTATACAGTCAATGCGGATCTTCCGACCAACAGGATAGAGCAGTATGTCAATGACCATCTTCTCAGGGATCTGGCCATGCTTGACGGCGTACATTCGGTGGAGCTTTCCGGCTCTACACCGGATTACACCGAGATCTCAGTCAACCACAGGCGGATGCAGTCAGCCGGTCTGAGCATGTACGAGGTACAGCAGGCCGTGAGTACATATCTGGGCGGCAACGCGGTGGTCGGCAGTGCTCCGGTCGGTGCGGACGGAGACGAGCCGGACATTGTGGTCAGGAATGCTCCGATGGACCTGGAGTACCTTCCTGTGGCCAACATGAACGGCAGGATAGTGCGGCTCATGGATGTGGCCTCAATACAGACAAGAGAGATGCAGCCGTCCTCGTACAGCCGTATCAACGGACTCAATACGATCAATATCAGTATCTATCCGGAGGAGGCGGTCAATACCATCAAGCTCTGCGCGAGCATAGATGCCACGATGGAACGTCTGGAACACAGTTTCCCCGAGTCCTTCTCGGCCCTGAAATCTTACGATGAGTCAGTGGATATCCAGAAAGAGGTGGACAAGCTGGTGCGGAGGTCTCTTCTGTGCGTGCTTATCCTGCTGGTCTTCATATTCCTTACCTCGCTGAGCCTCCGGTACACTCTGCTCATCGCCCTCACTCTATTTGTCAACATCGTGGTGGCGGTAATATTCTATGTGCTGCTGGACATCGACATACACATCTATTCTCTTGCCGGTATCTCCATATCGCTGAGCATAATCATCGACAACTCGATTATCATGGTGTCGCATTATTCCTACTACAGGGACAGAAAGGTCTTTCTGGCGATACTGGCGGCCCTCCTTACCACGATAGGCTCCCTTGCCGTCATATTTTTCCTGCCTGAGGAGCAGAAGAAGATTCTGGCAGACTTCTCGGCGGTCATTATCGTGAATCTTACCGTATCCATGCTGGTGGCCCTGTTCTTTGTGCCGGCACTGCTGGACTATTATCCGATAAAGTCCGAGAGCATATCATTCCCGTTCAGACGGCGCAGGAGGATTGTCCGTTTCTCGCAGCGTTACGACCGCTTCATATATTACGTCAAGAAATTCAACTGGGCGGTGATTGTGCTGTTCGTCCTTGCATTCGCGGGCTCCTTCCTTCTTTTCCGCAAGAGCCTGGACGGATTCGCCTCCATGTTCCGCCAGCCCGAACGGCCTGAACTCAGCATCTACGCGGGGTTGCCGGACGGATGTACGGTGCAGCAGCTCAATGATGTCATGGTCTATATGGAGAACTTCCTGGCCGGATTCGACGAGATCAAGCTCTTCCGGACCAGAATCAGCTCATACAGTTCGGGAAGCATCAGCGTGGAGTTCACGGACGAGGCCCTGAAGACATCCTTCCCTTCCATCCTCAAGCAGCAGGTCATACGCAAGGCCAATGAGTACGGCGGAGCCAACTGGCAGGTGTACGGGGTGGATGACCAGAATTTCAGCAATTATGTCGGCCCCAGCCTGTGGAGAAGCGGTACCATAGAGCTGACAGGCTACAATTACGAGCTGCTCTACAGGCACTGTCAGGACCTGGTCGACCGGCTCTCGGCCAATCCCCGTGTGACTGATCTGGGAATCGAGGGTCCGTATGACCGTTCCACCAATACAAAAGAATACCTGATCTCATACGACTTCGACCGCATGGCCCTGTACGGCATAAGCCCTGTCTCTGCTTTCAGCATCCTCAATGAAAGGCTGTATTCGACAAGCGCCGGCTCTTATCTTGACGATGACGGAACAAGGGTGAGCGTGCGTCTTGTGTCGGATGACGCGGAGGATTTCGACGTATGGCATCTGGAGAATGAGTATGTGAGGATAGACAGTACGGACATACGTTTCTCCGAGATAGGATGGATAGAGAGCCGCAATACAGGCAACAGCATCTACCGCAGCAACCAGGAGTACCTGCTCTATGTCAAATACAACTTTATCGGCTCCTACAAGCTGGAGGACAAGTTGATGGAGTCGGAGATCGAAAGGCTCAACTCAGGGGTCCTGCCCATAGGCTTCAAGGCCACCTCGCCCCAGTATGACTGGGCCCAGAAAGCCAAGAAGCAGTGGCTGCTCCTGATACTGATAACGGCCATCATCTACATGATCTGCGCCGTGCTTTTCGAGTCCCTGCTGCAGCCGCTGGCCATCATCTCGCTTATACCTGTCTCGTTTATCGGTATCTTCCTGGCTTTCAGACTGACGGAGACGACGTTCGACCAGGGAGGATTCGCGTCGATGATCATGCTGGCCGGCATTGTGGTCAACGCCGGCATATACATCGTCAACGAGTATAACCGCACTCCGGCCCACAGGCGAAGCTATATCCGCGCATACAACCACAAGATAATTCCCATATCGCTGACGATTCTCTCCACGGTTCTCGGCCTGGCTCCGTTCCTGCTTGACGGCAAGGAGGAGGTGTTCTGGTTCGCATTCGCCATAGGAACGATCGGCGGTATGCTCTTTTCATACGTGGCCCTCATCATCTTCCTGCCGATGATTATGCCGCGCCGTGCCCGTGAGCTCTGATTGTTTGCGCTTGAAAGAAGTTATTCGGTATATTTGCGGAAAATTCTGAAGAGATGAACAAACTGTTTTTTCCTTTAGGGGCGGCTCTGTGCGCCCTGCTTGTAGTTGCTGTGAGCAGATGTACTTCTGATGTTGAACCCGATTCCTACGCAGTGCTGGCACCGGCGGCTTTTGCCGGGGAGGCGGAGGCATGGGAGGGCGTGGTGTCTTCCCTACAGCAGCGTCATGATGCTGTGGTGCTGCGCTTTGAGGAGAGTCCGATGGAACTGGAAGACCGGCTGAAAGAGCTTAATCCAAGGTATGTGGCCGTGGTGGACGTGCCTGAGAACATAGGCCGCGACTATGTCATCGACCTCAACCGGATGAGCCGCAGGATGGATGATGATCCGTATGCGGATTTTCTCTGGGGCATAGTCACCGGCTATGATGCCGCCGCTGCGCAGAGGATGGTGGACAACTCCGTGGAGCCGATGGTGATACGCAGCGGAGTGGGCTCGATCAAGGAGCTTGAGTCGGCCAAATGGTTTGATGAATATGCTTTCGTGGATGACCACGTGGTGGGAATGTGCGGTGAGAAAAGACTGGGCGAGGATTCGCTGACATATAAGGAGATACCATACAAGACCGATCTGCAGGGGGCGCATGAGCGCATCAGGGCATACGTGCAGAAGCGTTTCGGGCAGGAGGTGCCGGATGTGCTGCGGCAGTTCCTGGAGTACTACGAGGCCATTGAACCGGATCTGGTCGTGACGGCCTCGCACGCCACGGAGAACAATCTGGAGATGCCAGGCTCTGTCGGCAATATCCGCTGCCGGGACGGCCGCCTTTATGTGGATTATCCGGGAGAGCAGAGATTTGTACGGGACCGTGACAGCCGCATGGTATATCTTCCCATAGGTAACTGTCTGATAGCAAATGTCAACAATACGGACAGCAGTATGGCTGTAGCCTGGATGAACAGCCAGCAGGCGACGGCCTTTGCCGGATACGTAGTGACCACCTGGTACGGCCGCAACGGCTGGGGCGGTCTGAAATATCTGATTACCAACCCGGGCCGTTACTCAGTACCCGAGGCTTTCTACATGAACCAGCAGGACATGATGGCCCAGATAGCCGCGTGGAACGATTCCCTGACTGCGGCACCGTTTGATTACGACGCGGATTATTTCGAGACCCTGCCGTCGGAGCTGGTGCGTATGGCGGCTCCTGACACACTGTCGGATGAGGAACTGTTTTTCTGGTTCGGCTTCTGGCATGACCGCGACGTGCTGGCCTACTACGGTGATCCGAAATGGAACGTGAGGATGCGGGAGGTAGAGGGCGAGAGCGATTTTACAGTGACCTCAGAGTTTAAGCGTCTGAGCCGGGATGAGGCTGCCGCCACCGGAGCTTCCCGCCGCTGCGTAATCACCGTGAAGACCTCACCTGAGTTCAGTCTGCGCCGGATGCAGGGCGACGGCTTCAAGCAGGAGCATGTTTTCGACCTGCCGTTCAGCTATTTCTTCCCTCACCGCCTGAGCAACCCCGTCCTGCCCGAAGGCGAGACCCGCAACATCGTGGTGGACGAGAACTTCCTGCTGCTCTACGATCCCGCCTTCGAACCCGGACAGACCTATACTTTCGAGGTGCTCTGCGACTGAGCCGGAAGTTTTTTCCCGGAGCTTTTCCTGCGTTTCCACCAGAGCCAGTAGCCGCTCAGCGGCAGCAGACCTCCTGCCAGTGCTGCGATGAAGTAGAGAATCTTCGTGACGATGCCGCCCCAGCTTCCGGTATGCAGGGAGAAGAACAGGCGTTTGGCGGCCTGCGGCTCCATGTCTCCGGTCAGGGAGTAGGCGGCCTCGCGGTACCACCCGAATGACCAGGTCAGTCCGGTAAGGGCCATGAGCAGCAGGAGAATGGTACAGTAGAAGCCTATGCTCACGTGGCTGTCGTACAGGAATCGTTTCCAGCCTTTGGTGACGGATACGCTCAGACGGGCTTTCAGTGCCTTGCGGCTGCGCGGTATCCAGATGACCAGGCCGCTGACCAGAACCACAACCATCGCCATGGTGGTTACTCCTACGATGACTTTCCCGACCGATTTCTCGCCTTTTGCCGCCGGCGGATCCAGCAGCCAGCGATGCACCTTCCTCACGGTCTGGAAGAAGGGCAGGGACTTGGGCCGCTGCCGTATCTCTCCGGACTGAGCGTTGACGGTATCGGGCTCCCGCAGCACGGCCCTCGTAATCTCTTTCTCGAATACGAGGGAGGCACCTGACAGGCAGATGACAGAGAAGAGAAGGCCGAGCGGCAGAGAGAGCCAGAGGTGAATCTTTTGAAACAGACGTCTCATTACTGTGCCTGGGTAGAGAGTTTGCCGAGTGCCGATACCGAGATGGACTCACTTACTGTCAGGCCTGCTTTCGCCTCTCCGGTGTCGGGGTCGATGCAGTAGATGGCGGGAGCGGCTCCGTCGGTGGTAGTAATGGGAATGTAGGCCAGTCCGTTGTCGCTGTACGGTGTACCGATGCTGGACAGCGAGCCCGCATCCGGAAGGCCTGTGACGACGGTAAGAGTACCCTCTCCGCCCTTGAATACAGCCAGTTCATTGCGGGGTGCGCTGGTTCCGCTCATATTCTCAGCTCCTTCGCTGTACATCTGGAGCAGGAAACGGTCTCCGTCAATGTGCCAGCAGCGGAACATCGGGTTGCCGTTGCCTAATTCTTCGATATTGACATAGTAGGAGGGGTCGAAATCAGTCTCTCCGGCCTTGATTCGGACTACACCTGAGGGCAGTTTGCCCTGAACTCGGTCGAACTGACTGCCGTCGTTGTTCGTCACAGGTGTAGTGGTGGTGCGTCCGTAGCCGGGGGAGAAGACATAGAGGTCACCGTTGTCGGCTGCCCAGATGGTCTGGTAGTACTGCGAGCGCATACGTCCGCTGGCGAAGCCGATTTTCCCTGTGCGGGCGATGACCGGAGTCTCGTCGAAATTGTCCCCGCTGTAGATGGCCACGAATGCGCTGTCGGGATACTGGGTCGTGGGAATCATGCCGGCGGTGTATGCTCCCGAGCCGCTTCCGCCGTCACCGTTGGCCACATAGCCGGGATCCTGGATGGCCCAGGGAAAGGTGTTGACTCCGTAATGGCTCATGCCCATAGGCACTACTGAAGTGTACAGTCTGCCGTTGGCTTCCACGAAACCGGCGAAGCTGACTCTCTCGCCGTTGCCCAGGAAGTTCTCTGCGATGTGGCTTCCGGTAGTACTGCTGCCGTCTATTACGCTCAGGTAGTTGAACTGCAGATAGTAGGCATAGTTGCCCTCCTCGTCCTGCTCGTTGTTGCCGGCGTTGGTCGAGGCAGTGATGACGTTGTCGCCCCAGGTGCCGTAAGTGGTGGTGCGGTTGAAGGTGTACTGGCGGTCCTCGATGACCCTGCCGTCATCTCCCAGCTTGAAGGAGAAGCCGGTGCCCTGGTTTCCGTCATTGTACTGGAAGCCGAAGAGGTAGTGCTCGCCGTAGAAGATCCAGTTGGAGGCTGACTGGGTCTCCCAGCCGTTGCCGGTGGGTGTGACAGAGCCTTCATCGAGTGATTCGGCCGAGATCAGGTAGGTGGCCGACTGGTCCTGGCTTCCGGCCTGTGCTATGATGACGTAGCGGCTTGCCGCATCCGTACCGGTACCGGGCTCAGGGGTGGGAGTATTGTTGTCCTCGCAGGCTGTCAGGAATATGCATCCTGATGACAGGGCGGCCATAATGGCCATTGATAAAAAATTGCTTTTCATATTGTTGTGATTTTCATTGATTATCTGTTTCCGAAATATACGCGCAGCTTGGCGTAGAAAGCGCGTCCGGCCTTCTGGAGGCTGAAATTGTCGTACAGTTTCTCGTCGGTGAGGTTGCGGCACTCCAGGGAGATGTTGTACCGTCCGTCCTGGAGTGAGTAGCTGATGCTCAGGTTGTGGGACAGCTGCTCGGGGACTACGCTCTTGGAGGCCGGGTCGCCGAATCTCTCCCAGTACAGGGGAAAATCGTGCTGGTAGTAGCCGTCGTAGGTGACGGTCAGTACATTGCCGTCGGCAAACAGGTCGTGCCATGTGAAGGTTGCGTCGAAGCTGGCGAACATATACGGCAGATTGGGCATACGCTGGCCGTATGTCGCGCTCTCCTGCATGGAGTTTCCGGCTACGTATCGTTCGTTGTCGCGGACGTTGATGTTGTTGAACGTACCCCCGACACTCAGCCAGCGTGAGAAGCTGTATCGGGCCGAGATATTGTAGCCCAGTGTCCTTACGCGGCCGTGGTTCTCGTAGAAACCGTAGCTCATGCCGCTGACGGTGCTGAGTCCTCTCTGGATGTAGTCCTTGGTGTCACGGTATATGAATGCGCCTTCCACATTGACGGAATGCTTGCCGAAGCGGCGGTCGTAACCCAGGTTCAGGTTCACGTTGTCGCTGTTCTCCGGCCGTAGGTCGGTCTTGCCGGCTTCCAGGTCCTCGTCACCGAACAGCTCATCGGTGGTGGGCAGACGGTAGGCCTTCTCATAGGAGAGTTTTATCTGCAGCCCTTTCACGATGAACAGATTGCCGGCGGCACCGTAACCCAGCGCGTTGGTAGTGCGTGCCATCTCCACATAGTTGCCGACTCCGTCGCTGCTTTGTGAGACCGGACCCCGGTTGTATTGATTGTAGTATTTGCCGAATGCTGTCACACTCCATCTTTTTGATGGCATAAGCCGGTACGACAGGCCGGTGATATTCTTGCGGGTCACCTTCGGGATGCTGAAGTCGGAGAGCTGCGTGCTGCCGTCCACTTTAGAGCGGGTGGTGCGCCTGAATGCGCTTGTTACGTGGTTCAGAGTGAAGGTGTGTGCCTTGCCGAGTCGGTAGTCGGCTGTGAATGTGGCGTTCCAGTTGGTGTTTCTGGATCTGTTGTCCTGATAGGACTGCTCGCCCCGGCTTCCGGTGTACTTGCGGTCTCCCAGCCAGTTGTATTTGTACGATGATGTGTCGATGTTCATCGTGATGTTATGGTTGTAGTTGGCGTTGAGCCTGATGTCCAGTCCCTTGGTGAAGAGATCGCGCTTGCTGTACTCAAGTGACGGGACGAAAGAGTGTCCGCGACGGTGTTTCTCACCGAAGACGATGTACTGGTACACGCCGGTCTGTATTTCCTTGTAGAAATGCGAATAGTTCAGGCCCACCATCAGGCGGTCGGCCCAGGATTTGCCGGTCACGCCTATCTTTCCGATGACAGCCTCGTTGTGAAACCTGTCATTGAACCGTCTTACATGGTAGATTTTGTTGCGGTCCGTGCTTTCCGATACACCGTCCTCGCCGAATTCCGTGATGTAACTGTCAATGTAATAGTCATTGTCCGAGAAATTCTGGAAAGCGTTTATCTCGTATGTCAGTCCGTTGCGGAATGTCTGGCCGAAATTGACATGCGACTTGTGCGTGTTGAATGAGCCGTAGGTGTAGGATGCATCCAGATGCCAGCCGCTGCGGCGTTTTTTGGTGACGATATTGATTACGCCTCCGAGAGCGTCGCTTCCGAAACCTACCGGTACCACTCCCTTGTACACCTCGATCCGCTCAGCAAAATTCACCGGCAGATTGTTGATGTCCAAAGCCGCTCCTGAGCCTTCCTGCGGTACTCCGTCGATGAATATTTTCACGTGCTTGCCTGAGAAACCGTCCAGGCTCAGCTGTGCGTCGGATCCCACGCCTCCTGATTCGCGCAGTTTCAGGCCGGGAAGCTGTGCGAGTGCCTCTCCCAGGCTCCTGCTGGTATTGTGCATCTTCTTGACACTGAGATCCACGGCATTGAAAGCCGAACGCCTGACACTGCTCGTTCTGTTGGATACCACCACCACTTCGTCAAGCTTGTGCCTGGCAGGGAGAAGACCGACCGTCATTATGGGATTCTCCTTGGAATTGAGTCTCACTTCCTTCCTGTACGGCTCGAATCCAACGGCAGCGACAATCATAGTGTAGGTGCCGGGATGCGCTTCAAGACTGAAAGCCCCGTGTTCGTCCGTAATGCATCCGTATGTAGTGCCTTCCAGATAGATATCCGCGAAATCGATTATGCTGCTGTCCTCAGCGGAGATGATTTTCCCTGACAGGACAGCCCTTTCCTGCTTTTCCTGCGCCGAGGCTGAGATATGCTGCATGAGTATGCAGATCCCTATGAGAGCGCAGTGTCTTATAGTAAGATAGATGTTTCTCATTGCGCTGCAAAAGTAGGGCAATGCCCTTTGCCGCACAATCGCTAAAAATTGAGATTTTTTCGCCGGATTTTCCGCTGTTTATCCCTATTTGTTGGTAAAATGCTGTGATAGGCAAAAAATATTACATTTGCGCCATGAATACTGTGTGGATAGTAATGCCGATTCTTATCGTGCTGATGTTCCTGCTCGGGACAGATCTGAAAGTCAAGTCGTTCGTAGATGTAACCCGTAATCCCAAGGCCGTGGTGGCCGGGATGGTCGGGCAGATAATCGTGCTTCCGCTGCTGGCCTTCGGCGTGGGCTGGGCCCTGGGGCTGAGCCCGGTCTATTTCATGGGGCTGGTGCTCATAGCCTGCTGTCCCGGCGGCAGTTCCTCCAATGTGTTCTCCATGCTGGCCAAGGGGGATGTCGCCCTGTCCGTGACGCTGACTGCAATGAGCAGCGTGATAACCCTTTTCACCCTGCCTCTGATAATGGACCTGGCTTCTGTCTTCGTCTCGCAGCAGTCCGGGGTGGAGGTCCATCTGCCCGTGGGCAAGCTGCTGCTGCAGAATCTAGTCCTGCTCTTCGTGCCCATACTTGCCGGGGCGGCCTTCCGCCATTTCAGCCCGGTGGCGGCCGAGAAGGTGCATAAGGTGCTGAGCAAGGCAGCGTTTCCGGCCCTGATGTTCCTTGCGCTGGTATTTTTCCTGCAGTATACAAAGGAGATAGTGGACAACTTCACAGTGCTGGGGCTTGCCACTGCCGCCCTGATCCTCCTGGCCATGATGTGCAGCTCGCTTCTGTCCCGCCTCTGGAAGTTCACGCCCGCCGTCCGCCGCACCATCGTCATAGAGGTCGGAATGCAGAATGCCGCCCAGGCGATAGCCATAGCATTTTCCCCCTTCATCTTCAACAGCGGGGAGATGGCCATACCCGCCATCATCTATGCCCTGCTGATGAATGTCGTGCTGCTCGTCTATGTCGCAGTGGTCCGTCGGCGCCAGTATGCCGTTTCTGTAAAATAATTCCCCTGATGTCGGCTCAGTTCCGAATTGTGTACTAACTTTGGGAAAGTTTAAACGGAACTAAAAAGCAAGGACGACATGGCAATTACAGCAGAAAAGGATTGAGGAAAAGAGAGGAAAAGAGAGGAAAAGGGTGAGGAAAAGCTTACTGAGATGGAATATAAGGTGTTTAATCTTATTAAGGAGAATCCGGCAGTGACTTATGCATATATTACCGACAAAGCGGGTGTAGGAGAAACTTCTGTGTATAAAATAATAAAAAGTCTCAAAGACAAAGGTTGGATTAAGCGGAATAATGGCCGGAAATGCGGCAACTGGGTGATAATGAAAAAATAACAAAGTATGTCAAAGTTGGGATGCATACAGCGGTATATGCTGATAATAAGGCTGGTCAGGAGCCGTCCTTATATCTCGCTGGAAGAGCTGGTGAGGGAGGTTGAGTGCGCGATGGCCTACTATGACGACGAAGGTACGGCAGGAGTGTCGAGAAGGACGGTGCTGAGGGATGTCGGGGATATCCGCAGCGGTCTGGGGGTCAGCATAGAGTATTCCCGGAGCGAAGGCGGCTACTATATCCCGGAGGATGAGGACCGGATCTCGGATCTGGAAAGGGTGCTGGAACAGTTTGACCTGATTACCTCGTTGAGGGCCAGGGAGGAACTGTCCTCGATAGTGTTTGCTGAGAAACGGAAAGCTGCCGGTACGGAGCATCTCAGTCCGCTGATATACGCGGTGAAGAAACATCTGGAGGTCGAATTTACCTATGTCAAGTACGACGGCTCGGAGCCTCGGCAGCGGAGGGTGATGCCCTACGCCCTCAAGGAAGGACAGGGCCGCTGGTATCTGCTGGCCATCGAGATAGGCCTGGGGGAGAAAGTCACTTCGGAGGGTGAGATTAAAAGCTGGGGCCTGGACCGTATAAGGAATCTGCGCATTACTGACAATCGGTTTGTTCCGAGGCCTGATGTGGATGTGGAGGCGGATTTCAAGGATTCGTTCGGCGTGTATTCCAACCGCAATGTGCCGGTTGAGGAAGTTGTCCTGTCGATGTCTCCCCGGGAGGGCCGCTACTGCAAGGCCTATCCCCTACACGCATCTCAGGAAGTGCTGATTGACAATGATAAAGAGGTCCGCATCCGTCTGAGGCTGCGCATAACATTTGCCTTCAGGCGCGAGCTCCTTTCCCGCAGCGACGACATCACAGTCATCGCCCCCGCCCACCTCCGCGAGGAACTGAAAACAGTCTACCGCGACGCCCTGCACCGCATGGACTTCTGAGTGACACGCTTTGGCACTTATTTACTTTAATTTTACAACCAAAATTTAAATTTTTGATAAAATGAAAATATTGACTTTAAGAAACATTCTCAGGCTGTCAGGGCTGGACCTGTCTGCAAAAATTAAAATGGTGAGACATAAGGACTCCCGTGAAGCAATAATGATTAACGGCAAGGAGGTGGAAGGAAATCCGTATGATTGGTACCGTAAGGACAAGGATAAGTTCATTGCGTATCAAAGTGAGCAGCACAGGGATGTTTTTAAAGGAGTGAAATATGTGGTGTCATTCATAGGAGAGGCCGGAACCACGGCACGTTTTATAGGAGTATATGAGGTGGAAGGGGAGGATGCTGTCCGTAAATCAGCTGTGGGTGCAGAGAAATTCTACTATAGAATGCGCGAGGTAGAGGGATTTGAGGAATTGAAGGATAGGGTGATTATAGATTGGGGAAAGGCAGCTATAACATGGCATCAGTGGCTAACTGAAGATAATGACAAGGAGGTAATAGCCATTACTCCCGGTTTTGAATGGGATCCCCCGCAGGATTATGAAGATATTATATTGAATTATTCTCAGTTGAAATATATTATATGTGAGAAATCTTTTGAGACATGGAAGCGCAAGTTGTCAGATTGTAATTGTATATATGCCATTTCTGATTCCTGCTCAGGGAAATTGTACGTAGGTTCCACCTATAACCGTGAAGGTATATGGGGACGTTGGAAGGATTATGCGGAGACAGGTCATGGAAATGATGTTGAATTGAAGAAATTGCTTGATGCTGATCCTGAATATGCGAAAAAATATTTTACATGGTCTATATTGCAAATTCTTCCATTGAATGTCAGTGATAATGTGGCTATTCGTAAAGAGACCTCATGGAAAGACAGGCTGGGTCGTTCTGTATGTGCACTTAATAAAAATTGAAATAGATATTTCTGAGTGACACGTTTTGGCACTGAGCCGCCTTACCTTTGGAGTGTAATGATAATGATAAAAAGGTAAGATTATGGAAAAGAATGAACTCAGTGTACCGGCATTTTTCGGGCAGCAGGGTCTGACTGCGGCATCGGCCAATCATATTGCCGATATTGCCAAGGAGAGTTATCAGGCGGTGGAAAAGAGGCTCTCTTCGATGGATTTTCACAAGACGACAGTGGCGTTGATAGGCTCGTCGGACGAGACCGTGATATCCTACGGGACGAGCGCGGATCAGTTCGCCGGGATACGGGACGGCATAAATGAGATTGTGGAGCTGAAGAGGCTCATCGCATATCTGCGGGAGGCCATCAAGGCCAAGGAGAAGCTGGCGGAAGAGGCAGGGGAAATAGGTTCTTCTGAGCTGGATCAGCTGCTGGACAGCAAGCCGGAGAAGGAGCCGGACCTTATTGCCCAGGATGTCATTGACTCATGGAACATCAAGGAGCGAAACCAATATCTCTCCCTGCAGACAAAGTGCGCTGTCATAGGCAAGTTCATTCACCCGGACGGAGCGCTCTCGGAGGCCCGTAAAGCCTACATGGAGCGTCTGTCGACACCTAAGGCGGTGAAGGAGAACGGGAAGGACACTCTTGTGTACACGTACTATCCCAATGTGGAGGGTGAGGAGGTCGAATCCCTGTTCTTTGCACTGCAGGCTGAGCACCGTTCCGCTCAGGCGGAGCTTAACGGGATGATGCATGAGATTGAGAAAACCATTGCGGCGGACAAGGAAGAGAAGAGCCGGCGGTGGAGTGCCGCACTGGAGCAGTGGAAGGCCGATGTGGACCTGAAGCGGGAAGAGCTTAGCCGGGAGAGGAACAGAAAACGCAAGGAAGTGGAAGCCTTGAAGATAGTCATACCCGACAATCTCAGGCCGATATATGAAAAACTCCGACAGTTCTGACAAATAAGGCAGGACTGAGCGCCTGCGCGAAACCTGCCTGAACGGACATGCGTGGCGGTCGTATTTTATACTCGACTACAGGTCAAAAATCCTTACATCAAATTGCGGCTCTGCTTATTTTGTCACAGAAGCCTTTGATTTTGCCCTCGCTATTGAGTGCAGAGCCGGTTATCGCCATTGATATGGATTCAGTGCCGTCCCGCATGTCCGGTTTGTCTTTTTTAATTATTTGATATGAGTTTAAGTATTTACATAGGTGCTGTTAAATCAGAAAATTTCGATTATTACAAGCCGTATTCCGGCCCGGACATAAGTTCGGCCACCTACTGCCCGGAGCGGATAATGGATGTCTTTCCCATAGTAGGTATCAATGACCCTCTGTTCTCTGCGATAATGAGGGATAAGGATTCCGTCCGCACTGACTGGGGCTGCTGGGTGCTGAAAAAGACCAAGGAGGATCTGATGGTGTATATCATGGAGAATGGCAGTTTTACAACTTGCTGGGCGATAGAAGATATGGGCAGGACTTTGAAAGACGGGGAGGAATATCTTCTCGTGGCCTTTGACGACGGTATGGAGTTGGATAAGGATTGATTATTTTTGCAGAAGATATCAGAAAATATGACAATAGAAGAGACATTGCGGATTGCGATAGAAGCGCACGAGGGCCAGAAGGACCTGGACGGGAGGCCGGTTGTCCTGCATCCGATTGCGGTTGGGCTTATGGGCTGTAATGATGTTGAGACCAAGACCGGTTTCCTGCACGATGTCGTGGAGGATTCGGATCTGACCTTAGATGAACTGCGCGGCAGAGGGGTCGATGAGGATGTGCTGGCCGCACTGCAGCTGCTGACGCACGCTAAGACTGAGGACTACTTCGATTACGTGCGGAGAATTGCTGCGTCTGGCAACATCACGGCCATTCACGTCAAGATGAACGACCTCAGGCACAATCTCGAAAGGGGGTTGCGGACCTATGCGCAGGCTGTGGAGGACGGTGACACTGAAAAGGCGGAGCGTCTGGCCCGCATCAACGACAAGCACCGCAAGGCCCGTATTATTGAGGATGAAATGTGGCGCAGTGGGAAAGATGTGGATGCAGTAGTCGGGCAAAGTGCGGAGGGGAGTAATCCTACGGAAGCATCGGGCAATATGGAGGCCCATTCTGTCCAGTAATGATATAAAAGAGTTTGTTCTGTGCCTTATGGAATCTTCTTGCTATATTTGCTCAAAGTAGTAATATGCTGAGAGAATGAAAGATAACATAAAGTGACTTTGTTATGACAGAGAAAATTGAAAAGTCGTTCAGGAACTTTGTTCCTCACGAAAGTGACAAGGAGTTTAAGCGCAGATTCCAGGCCGCCTCGCCCGAGGAGCGGAAGGGGTGGGGCTATGACCTCGTGGACACTGACGACCCCGAGGGGGATGTTATGTACTGTAAACAGGCTAATAAATGGCTGCGTGACGGCCAGCCTGTTGATTGCGACGATAAGACGGTTGAGAAGACAGAAACAGCAGTAAAAGGTTGCAGTGCAGAGGAACAGTTTGATTGTGTTGCAGAAGCCAGAATATTGAAATATTGGTATCAGCAGGCAGGAATAGATACATTCAATGATGTAATTCGTATGGATAGTGATACGCTGGAATCCATAATGTCAAAATGGCTGGGTGACGGTAAGTCGTCCGGCATAAATTCGCAGGAGGAGTTTTATGATATCCAGCGGACTCTTTACGGAAAGATTCGCCAGCATCTATATAGGGGAAGTGTAAATTATTTTTATTTCTCTGCGGACCATTATAAGCACTTTGATTTTGATAAAGTTGTGTCACAGGAGAAACCTATGGTTCCATGGAGATGTTCCCCTCGGTTCTATTGTCGGTTCTGTGCGTTGGAATATTTTGCACAGAGCGCAGAGGATGTGGCTTTTAAGCAGCTCGCAGACGGTGTGTATGGTCTTAAATTGCCTTTGGACAGGATGAGAAAAGTTATACATTCAGTTTTTGAGTATAGTGACACTGTGGATTTCATTAGAACAATGGATGCGTGGAGAAGCCAAGAAATAATCCTTGTTGCTGTTATGAAAGGAAGAGAGCATGAGGAAACTGGCTGTGACCCGGATTCATCAGATGAAGATAAATACAATCTCAAGATGCTGAATAACTATGACCCTGTAAAGAATCCTTTCCTATTTGAGTTATGGGGCCTATTGGGTTGTCCTCGCTTTTTTTCAGATACGGATACGGGATTACGTTTTATTGCTGCTGCTTGGATGTTCATAGTCCTCCGTTATTATGAGAGGGATAAACAAGGTCCTGTTATGGCGGAAGAAGTAGGTAGGGATACTAAATTTATTCCTCATGAAAGTGACAAGGAGTTCAAACGCAGATTCCAGGCCGCCTCGCCCGAGGAGCAGAAGAGGACGGGCTTTGATTTTACGGTGGATGCTGATTGGGGTGAGATTGAATACGTTAGACAGGCGAATGAATGGCTGCGTAACGGTCAGCCTGTGGACTGAATGTGCTATACTAAAGTAAAAAGATAAAGTTTATGGGATTAAAAGGAATGTTTAAAAGGAAAGCAGAGGAGCCGGACAAAAGTGAGTATGTGGGAGTTCGGCGCAACTGGAACGGTTCGTTTACACCGCAGAGAATCACCCCTAAAGTATACGGGATTGTGTCTAAGGGAGGTTTGCGTTCCCGCATCTCCCGTGTCAAAGCTGCGTTTAAGTTGTCATCGGAACCGTTTGACGGTGCGGGCAGGATAGAATGGACTTTGGGTGGTGGCAGTGTAGGGTACGTTGAGGGGGTAGTAATATCACCGGGTGCTCCGCCTGTTATCAGTGATGTGCTGCACGACTTCATGGCTATTGGCAGCATGGAGCATGGTTATGAAGTTATGAGGCTGAAAGACTCGGTGCTGGCGGCTTATCTTTCCACTGAAAAAGCCTACCGCCTGTGCGGAGAGGCTGACGGGTCTTCCTATTTTGAAGTGGACGTAAAAAACTTTGAGTAATAGTTATGGGAAGACGATAAATCTGACAATGCTTTCCGATTTTCGATGATGTTTTGCTGAAAAAGTACTCCTTTAGTACACCTTGACAAAATAGAAAAGCCACTTAATCAAGTGATTAGGTGGCTTTCTGCGTACCCGGAGCCGGGGTCGAACCGGCACATCCTTTCGGACATTGGTGTTTGAGACCAACGCGTCTACCGATTCCGCCATCCGGGCTGATGCGTGCTGGTGAGCATTGGACTGCAAAGATAAGAAAGATTATTCATACGCCAAGCGGGAAGTGGGAAAATCGTCGGGTTAAGGGCAGGGGAAGCCGCCGTTTTGCGTATCTTTGCGGTCAATGGAGAGAGTAATTTATATCACGGATATTGAGCTGGAATTACCTGGGATTCTGCGTCGTCTTTGGGCGGGAGCAGCTGGTGCAGAGGAAACTGCCGGAGTCAGGCAGACGGGAGGCGTGTCTGCCGATGTCAGGCCGACAGGCATCTATGCTGTGGTGGACGGCAATGTGGCCGGAAGGTTCGCACCGGTGCTCGAAGCCGCAGGCATAGAATGGATGCCGTTTGTGGCACTGGAGGAACGGAAGTCGCTCGAGGGCCTGCAGGAGATAGTCGGCTGGCTGTTGGAGCATGAGGCGGACCGGGGTACGCTGCTGCTGGGCATCGGCGGCGGGGTGACGACGGATATCACGGCATTCGCGGCTTCGGTCTACAAGCGTGGAATAAAATATGCGCTGGTGCCTACGACGCTTCTGGCCCAGGTAGATGCTTCAATCGGCGGTAAGACCGGAGTGAATTTCCACGGGTACAAGAATGTGATAGGGACGTTCGGCTCTCCTGAGGCGGTGATAGTCGCTCCCCAGGTGCTGGGAAGTCTGCCGGCTGAGGAATGGCGTTCGGGCATGGCGGAAGTCCTGAAGACGCTGATCATAGGCGATGCCGAGATGTACGGGGAGGCGGTGCTTGGGCAGTGGGACGCGGTGACTCTTGGAAGGATAGTCCGCCGCTGCATCGGTATAAAGTCCGCGATAGTGGAGGCTGACCGCACTGAGAAGGGGGAGCGGATGAAGCTGAACCTGGGGCATACCCTCGGCCATGCGGTGGAGTCCGTCTGTCTCAATGCCGGCAGGTCCGTGACGCACGGGGAGGCGGTCGCAGCTGGGATCATCGCCGCAGCCGGTATTTCCCTGAGAAAAGGGGTGCTGGCAGAGGATGTCGCCGGAAAGATTGTCCGGGATTTCAAGTCTCTGGGATATAGGGATATTCCGGAGATTTTGGCAAACTGTGCTGATCTCCCGAAGGAGGAGATGGCGGCAAAATTATCGGACTTTGTGCTCAATGATAAGAAACGTAAGGAAGATTTTATTAATTTTGTACTGATTCGCGGCCTTGGCTCTGTGGAGACAGCGGCTCTGGACGTGAACGAATTACGGGAGATAATCTATGATATGTATTAGCATAGGGGACTACGGCCTGGATGCCTGCAGAAAGGCCTTGAGACGCTGCGAGAAGTACCGCAGACAGTTTCCGGACCTGGTGGCTGAGATACGCCTGGATCTCTGCGGGCTGGGGGAGGACGAGGTGCACGAGCTCTTCAGCGGCTCCAGGATACCTCTGATAGCCACCTGTATGAAACGCAGCAGCCATCTTTGCGGGGCTGCGGTGCTGGCCGGGGCCGCCTATGTGGATATCAATGTATTTTCATACGTAAGTCTCAAAAAGGAGGAGCAGGCTCTGCTGCGCAGCCGCGGGACCCGTCTCATTCTGTCTTTCCACGATTATCAGATGACACCCAAGACCGAGGCTTTGGCGAAGGTCTATAAGGAGGCGGTGCGGGCCGGTGCGGATATTGTGAAGATAGTCACCACTGCGTCAAGTACGGAGGATGCCCTGAGGGTGCTGGAGTTGTACAGGATGCAGAGGGACGGCAGTCTGGGACGCAGGAGGGTGCCGCTGACGGCGTTTGCGATGGGGGATGAGGGGCGGTTCAGCCGGCTGGAGGCGTACAGGTTGGGGGCTCCGTTCATTTATTGTGCTCTTCGTAAGAAATATATCGTTGCCCCCGGGATGTTCACGATGGAAGAGGTTGAGAACTTTCAGGACAAGACTGTGGTAAGCGGGACAGTGGCGATGCCGGCTTCCAAGAGTGTGGCTCAGAGGGCTATAATCGCTGCCATGCTGGCCAGGGGCGAGAGCGAGTTCCACAACTGCACCCGCTGCCGCGACATCGACTCGGCCATAGGTGTGGCCAAACAGTTCGCTCAGGAGGCATACGTCGACAAGGGCGGCGACCTCATTATCCGGGGAGGTTTTCCTCCTGAGAAGAAGAAAAGCGAGTCTCCTTTTTCCAATCTTATATCCATGTCCATGCAGAGCGGCGGACGCACGGCCTTCGTCGGTGAGTCCGGCCTGCTTTCCCGTCTTTGCATTCCTGTGATGGCCCAGCTCGGTGAGTCGGTGACGGTTACAGGTGAGGGCAGCCTGATGGACCGTCACATGTACGGCTGCAAGGAGGCGATGGAGGAAATGGGCGCCAGTTGTCTTCTGACGGCCGGTGAGACTTTGCCGGCAGTGGTGTGCGGACCTATCAAGGGCGGCGAGATTACCCTTTCCGGCAAGAAGGGCTCCCAGTTCATAACCGGTCTGCTGATGGCCCTGCCTCTGTCGAAGAAAGACAGTGTGCTGAGGGTCCAGAACGCTACGAGCGTACCGTATATCCTGCTGACGGTGGATGTCATGCAGAAGTTCGGAGTCACCGTAGACTGGCACCGGGAGGGTGATGAGCTGGTCTTCAATATCCCCGGTAAGCAGAAATATTCTCCCGCAGAGATGACTTTCGAGGGAGACTGGAGCGCGGCTGTCAACTTTATCGTGGCGGCGGCAGTCTTCGGCTCTTTGACCATAACCGGTCTTAATCTCAATACGATACAGGCAGACAAGAAGATAATGGATGTGGTCCGCGACTGCGGGGCCGGTATAGAGGAACTTCCGGGAGACGGAGGTATCCGGATTACACGCGGCAGTCTCAGGGCCTTCGACTTCGATGCCACGGACTCTCCGGACCTGGTACCCGCCCTCTCCGTGCTGGCCGCTTTTTCCGAGGGTACCTCGCATTTCACCGGAGTGGCCCGTCTGCGCAACAAGGAGAGCAACCGCCCCGTGGTCATGGAGGAAGGACTTAAGGCTATGGGCGTGCCGGCCAAGGTCGACGGAGATACGATGGAGATTACCGGCATGAGCCTGACCCGCAGGATGCTCGAGGGAAAAATGCTTAAGGGCGGCAACTTCCACACCTTCTCCGACCACCGCGTGGCCATGGCCCTCAAGGTCGCCTCGCTCGGCTGCTCATCCAAGGTCACACTGGACAGTACCGACTGCATCGACAAGTCTTTCCCCGGCTTCCTCAAGCTCTTCGAATCCATTCACCAGTAGCACGATACGATATGCGCAACGCTTTCGGAAACATATTCAGGATTGCCCTGGCAGGGGAATCCCACAGTCCTCTCATGTCGGTTGAGATCAACGGCGTGCCGGAGGGTATCCCTCTGAGTCCCGGAGACTTCGCTGAGGACATTGACCGCCGCCGCCCAGGCCGCAAGGGGACTACTGCCCGCACGGAGAAGGATATCCCGGAGATTGTCCGGGGTGTGGAGGACGGCCTGACCACCGGCACCACCCTCAAGCTCCTCTTCCGCAATGAGAATACGGACCCTTCCGCCTATCAGCAGTTTGCCGACATTCCCCGTCCCGGCCATGCGGACTGGGTGCGCAGGATAAAATATGGAGCGAGCAGCCTCACCTCCGGAGGCGGAATGTTCTCCGGGCGGATGACCCTTCCCCTCGTTGCTGCCGGGGTGGTGGCCAGGAAAATCATTGCCCCGATACAGGTCAATGCCCGTCTGACGGAGGTCGGGGGCCTGCCCCTCGCAGGGGATGAAGGGGACAATGCTGCCCTCGATGCCCTCCTCTCAGAGGTGGCGGCCGAAGGCGATTCGGTCGGCGGAGTGGTGGAATGTGTCTGCAGCGGAGTCCCCGCCGGACTGGGCGAGCCCTTCTTCTATCCGATGGAAGCGGCTATTTCCCAGATGATTTTCTCCATACCGGGTATCCGGGGCATAGAGTTCGGGGACGGCTTCGGCACCTCCCGCATGCGCGGCTCGCAGCACAACGACCCTCTCACCGACATCGCGGGCCACACCTCCCGCAACGGTGCCGGCGGCATCAACGGAGGCATCACCAACGGCAACCCTATCATCTTCCGTGCCGCCGTCAAGCCCACCTCCAGCATTGCCCGTCCTCAGACCACAGTCAATCTGGCTACCGGCCGTCCCGAGGAGCTCATAATAAAGGGACGCCATGACGTATGTTTTGCCCTGCGCGTCCCTGTAGTAGTGGAAAGCGCCGCAGCCATTGTCCTCTGCGACGCTCTGCTGTCTAATGCCTGAACTCCCTTCTGAGCCATTCTTCCATAACCGGATCAGGAATATGGACCTGGCTTCTGGAAATGTCGATCAATTCTTTGTCTATAAGTGATTTTTTGATGATGCTGACGTTGGCGGAAGAGCCGAGCTGATATCTCTCGATGATTTCCCGGCTGGAGAACTCACTGTGTGTGCCGTTCACTATGGCCCGGAGGAAATTCATCTGGTATGTGGTCAGGTTTTCAGTCTGTTTCTCGAAGAGGGGGGTGTTTTGGTCCAGCAGATCCTGGTATGCGTTGCTGAGGTCATCTGCAGCGGCCTCTTTGTCTGTATGTATCCATACCAGCCATGCGTACTGCTGCACGTAAGATGAATGATTATCTACCTTCCTGCAGATGTTTTCCGCAAATTCCGGTGATATTCTCTTACCGGTAGCGATGAATCTTGAGCAGATGTATTCTATCCAGACCTCAGTGTCTATTTTCTGGAGGAATAGGATGTCTCCGAATTTATAAAATGGTTTGCTGCTGTTTTCGAAGAGGCCGCTCATCATGTGCTTTTTGCTTCCGAACAGACAGTAGGAGACGGATTTCTGCAGCTGCCATACACTGCGGAGACGTTTTTGAAAGGTCAGAGAGTCCCGGAACTCTCCTATCTGTTGAAATTCATCGATACATACTACGATGCTGTAGCCACGCTTTTGGGCTATGCGTTCAGGAAGCTGGAGTATATCGTCCACGTCCTGAGGCTTAGGGTTGTATTCCAGAGAAATGGAAAAATCCGACATCGGGTCCGGTCCCATGGTTATCCGCGGACTGATGCGTGACAGGAACAGTCTGATATTTTCCAGCCATTCTTCAATCCTGGAGGAGGTCTGTTTCAGAACAGCTGTCGCAAATGCATCGTAGAAGTCCTTTTCACTGCGGCATGAGAAGATGTCCAGTCTTACGGTGCGTAAGTGCTCTGACTCTACCATATTGCATACCTTATGCACCAGTGAGGTCTTGCCCCATCTGCGTGGGGAGATGAGAATGGTGTTTATGCCGTTCTGGAAATTCTGGATCAGACGGGCAGTCTCTTTTTCCCTGTCAGTAAAATGTTCTTCCGAGGTTTCAACGCCGAATATGAAAGGCTTGTTTTCCATATTTGTAGTTTTAAAGTGCAAATATATAAAATAATCCTATTACTAATTGCATTATTAGTAATAGGATTATTACATTTAGCTGAATGCTCTCAGAATAGCTTGTAGCGGAGGATGGAGAGCTGCTCGGTCTCCGGGTCCTTGGTGCTGGCGTAGAGGATGCCGTCTCCGCCGGAGGTGATGACGGAGCATCCGGTCATGCCTTCGAGGCGATAGCTGCCCTGTATACGGCCTTTCCAGTCGAATACCAGGATCAGGACATCCTTGGGCTCTTTTTCTGTTTCTGTGCTGTCTCCGATGCTGATAGTCGGTATGCCGTCTTCCATCTGAGTTGTCATGATGGGATTCTCGGTGTCGATGTTGTCATCGTACCTCAGGTAGATGTAGCTGTCGTCGCAGCAGACGGGGCCGTATGGATAACCGTATATCTTGGCGTAGAACAGATAGGAGCCGTCATTGAGGTATTCAGGCTTCAGATTGTCAGGTCCTGTGATGCTCCTGACCAGACGGAGGCTGTCGTCGTAGAACTCTACGAGGGGATAGGAACTTTCGACGTAGACTATCGTGCCTTTGTCGGGATTGGCGAGCAGATGGCCCTGGAAGCAGTTTCCGGAGAAAATCTTGTCCTCACCGTAGGGTATCAGCTCTCCGTCGGAGTAGAACAGCTTGGGCTCACCGTTGGAGACATCAATGCTCTTGTCCTCGAACCAGAAGGGATTGAGGGACAGCATCTGTCCCTTGTAGGTCATGACTCTCATTGTATGGAATTTGTAAGGCATCTGCCTGATCCATTTGCTTGCCGGCATACCTTCTGCGGCTTTGTCGAGCGGAATGACGAAGAGATTGCTCTTCTGGCTGTCATTCACGTACAGTGTGTCGTCCACGGCGTATGCGGACGGCATCAGCACCTCATAGGGTCCGTTGCCGGCATGGAGGAAGCGGGAGACGCACTGCATGGTCCGGATATCGTAGACCTGGAATGCCCACTGGCTTGCGGACAGGCCGGTCCAGCTGGTCTGGGTCTCGCAGACTGCATAATGGTCTCCGGCCATCCAGGCTCTGTCTATGAGTACGGTATCGGGAAAGGTGCAGACAGTCTCGCCGCTGACACTGACGGCCTCGGTCTTGACCTCATCGGTCAGGACGGTGACACGGCTGTCTGTCCTGCCGCTGCAGGAGCACAGGAGCAGGACAGCGAAGACTACGGCGGTTAATGAGGCAGTCGTGTTTCTCATTGTGAGATTCAGTCTTTAAGCCACTGGTCGAACCAGGCGAAGAAGTCCCTCTGCCAGTGGACGGCGTTCTGGGGCCTGAGAATCCAGTGATTCTCCTCGGGGAAGAGCAGCATACGCGAGGGTACGCCGAGCATTTGGGCTGCATTGAAGGCGGCCATGCCCTGCTCTACAGGTACGCGGTAGTCCATTTCGCCGTGGGTGATCATGATGGGGGTCTTCCAGTTCCGGATGAGCTTGTGGGGGGAGTTGACATAGTGCCTGCGGGCTGCGGGTTTCTCGATATCCCAGGGTGCTCCGCCGTTTTCCCAGTGGGAGAACCACATTTCCTCGGTCATCATGTACATCTGCTCCTGGTTGAAGATGCCGGCGTGGGCGAGGAAGGCGTCGAAGTCATCGGGATGCGCTCCGGCGAGGTAGTAGATCGAGTAGCCTCCGAAGCTGGCTCCCGAGGCGCCCATCTTGCCTACGTAAGGCTCCTGCTTCATCTCGTAGACGGCTGACATATAGTCGTCGATGCACTGGCCGGCGTAGTCCTGCGATACGTCGTCGCACCATTTCTGGCCGAAGGACATGGTACCGCGCCTGTTGGGCAGGATGACGATGTAGCCCTCGGCGGCCATCAGCTTGAAGTTCCAGCGGGTAGACCAGCCCTGACTGAGGCACTGCTGGGGGCCGCCGGTGCAGAAGAGCATGGTCGGATAGACCTTGGTAGAGTCGAAGCCTGCGGGATAAACCACCCAGGTAAGCATCTTCAGGCCGTCCGTGGTGGGAATCCAGCGGAGCTCATAGGTCTCCTGCTCAAGCTGGGCGTAGATTTCGTCGTTCTCGTGGGTGAGGTAGGTGAACGAGCCGTCGGCAAGTGATACGGAGATGATCTCGTCGGGGCGGCTCATGCTGTGAGCGGTGGAGAGCAGATGTCCTTCGCCGAACTCGGTCACTCCTCCGAAGTCGAACCAGAGGTCATCGGGGGTAATGCGGGTGATGTTTCCGTCGAGATCCACTGAGAAGATAGCCTGGAGGGCAAATGTCAGTGCGTTGAAATAGAGTCCGCTGCCGTCGGCTTTCCATACGGGAGACATGGCTCCGTGGTCAAAGCCTGCTGTCAGTTCCTTCTTCTCGCGGGAAGCCAGGTCGATGACGAAAAGCCTGGTGCGGTCAGCCTCGAAGCCGGCGCGCTCCATGCTCAGCCATGCGATGCTCTTGCCGTCGGGGGAGAATACGGGGTCGGTGTCGTAGCCGTTCATGCCCTCGGTAAGATTCTCGCAGGTGCCTTCGGCCACGTTGTAGAGGTAGATGTCGGTGTTGGTGGAGAAGGCGTATTCCTTGCCTGTGAGCTTGCGGCAGGCGTAGGCGATCCACTGTCCGTCAGGGCTCCAGGAAAGCTGCTCCAGTCCGCCGAATGGCAGGGTGGGGAGCTCGAACCTGGTACCCTCGATGATGTCCTTGCCGGGAGCCACTTTCAGGGACTTGCCCGAGCGGACTACATCGGTCACGAATGTGTGTGGAATGGTCTCCACGAAGCAGTCCCAGTGACGGTACATCAGGTCGTCGATCTCACGTCCCGAGGATTTGGGAAGGTCGGGATACAGGTCGGTCGGTTTGGTCGCGTACTGCACCTGGGCGATGTACATCAGCTTGGTCTGGTCTGGGGAAAGCTTGAACTCGGAGATGCCACCGGGGATGTCGCTTACCTTGCGGATGTTCTTGCCGTCTGCGCTCATCGACCAGATCTGGCCGTCACGCAGATAAAGTATCGTAGAACCGTCACCGTACCAGCGGGCATTGTTCGCACTGGAATTGAAATGGGTTATCTGCCTGTTGCCGGTGCCGTCTGCGTTCATCACATAGAGCTGCCGCACGCTGCGGTTCTCCTCTATGCTGGTGTAGGTCACTCCGTAAAGAATCCTGCTTCCGTCGGGGGAGAGCTGAGGATCGGACACCCTGCCGAGGCGGAGCATGATCTCGGGTGTGAACTTACCGTCCACGACCTCTACCGGAGTCTTTTCGATAACTGCGGCAGCGCCTTTCCTGCCGCTCTGGGCGTAGGAGGACATCACTGCCATTGAAGACATTAACATCAGTGTTGTTGCGAATTTCAATTTCATCTTAAATACTAGTTGTAGTGGTAGATACTGTTTCGTAGGGCAAATTTATAAAATATTCCGCAGATTTTTATATCTTTGTCTGATGTACTTAAATTTTAAACCTTATGGCAGATAACAGCACAGTTTCCAAGACGAAAATTGAGTTGGGCGGAGGCTCCATCATGCTCGGACTGATAGTCCTCGGATGGTTCATCTACGCCGGCATAGGACGATTGGCGGACAGGGACCGCAGCGTGGTGGTCAAGGGCCTCTCGGAGAGGGAGGTGGTGGCGGACCAGGTGATATGGCCGCTGGCCTACAGACTGGCCGGCAATGATCTGCGCTCGCTGTACAACGAGATAGAGCGTTCCAATTCGGTCATCGTGGACTTTCTCACAACCAACGGCATCCCCCAGGACGAGATAACCGTCTCCCCCGCTTCGGTGACAGACCTTCAGGCCGAGAGATACGGCTACAACAACGAGGATCCCAACCGTTACAAGGCCGTGTCTGTGGTGACCGTGGCCTCGGACAAGATAGACCTGGTGCGCGGGCTGATGAGCAGGCAGGGCGATCTGCTCAGGAAAGGCGTGGTGATAGTCGGTGACGATTATCAGTTCCAGACCGTATTTTCTTTCAACGGACTCAATGACATAAAGCCGGAGATGGTCGCCGAGGCCACTCAGAACGCCAGGGCCACAGCGCAGAAGTTCGCTGAGGACTCCGACAGCAAGATCGGCAAGATCCGCTCGGCCTCCCAGGGCCAGTTCTCGATTTCGGACCGGGATCAGAACACTCCCCATATAAAGGTCGTAAGGGTGGTGACGACCATTGAGTATTCTCTCAAGGATTAATCTAACAGATAAAACTGACGGCAATGGCAACAGTTGCAGTATCGGAATACAGAGAGGCTGCGGTCAGGCTCGGCTGCGGCACTTTCGTAAGACTTACAGTGACGGGAGAGGACATGCGTCCCTTTTTCCGTCCGGGTCAGGACAGTGTCCTGCTTGCGCCGGTAAGACTCAGCGGAGCTCAGCATTATTCGCAGGCCGAGCTTCGGGCTTTCGAGGCGCACAGTGACGTGCCGGGCCGCAAGTGGCGCAATGTCACGGCAGCCCAGGACCGTATCACCATCCGGAGACGGGATGTAGTGCTCGTCCGTACCGGGGAGGACCGTTCCCTCCGTCTGCTGAGGGCGGTCCATGTATGGGGTACCCTGCTCCTGCTGCGGTGCGACTGCGGCAGCTCCCCCTATATCAGCGCGACGGTCTCCGATGTGGTCGGAGTAGTGGTGGAGGGGACAATAAGGGGCGGCACCCCGTTCCGCTCTACCCAGCGCAAATGGCGGTATGCCTCCAAGCTATGGACGGCATCCTACCGCGCCCGCTCCTGGGCCGGGAAGGTCCGTCGCAATCCCAAGAGCTCCCTTTCCTGCGTGGCCTCGGCGATAGCATTGTCTCTGATTATCATCTCCTGCACCGGAAGAGGCGGTTCGGATATCATAAGCATCGAGGACGGACAGTTCATCAAGGATGGCAGTCCGTATTATTTCGTAGGCACCAATTTCTGGTACGGGCCGATACTGGCCTCGGAGGGCAGCGGAGGTGACAGGGAGCGGCTGACACGGGAGCTGGACAGCCTGTGCTCGATGGGAGTACGCAATCTGCGCGTGCTGGTTGGCTCCGACGGAGAGCGCGGCGTATATACCAAAGTGGAGCCGACGCTCCAGTATGCTCCGGGCAAGTACAATGACACCCTGCTCCGGGGGCTGGACTATTTCCTCGTCGAGCTGGGCAAACGGGACATGGAGGCCGTGCTCTATCTGGGCAATGCCTGGGAATGGAGCGGCGGCTACTCGCAGTATCTCAAGTGGGCCGGTTACGGAGACATTCCCCTGCCCAGGGTCGCCGGCTACAACGAATACGTGGACTACGTCTCCAACTTCATGAAGTCCGACTCGGCCATGGGCCTGTTCCGCCGCTACGTGATGGACATAGTATCGCGTACCAACACCGTTACCGGCAAGGCATACCGCGACGACCCGGCCATCTTCTCATGGCAGATATGCAACGAACCCAGGCCATTCGGTGAGGAAAACAAGGAGACGTTCAGGACTTGGCTGACAGAGACAGCCGGGATTATCAAGGCCATCGACCCCAACCATCTGGTATCAGTCGGCAGTGAGGGCAAGTACGGCTGCGAGGTGGACCTTAGTCTTTGGGAAGATATAAGCCGCTCACCTTATATAGATTATCTGAATATCCATATCTGGCCCTTCAACTGGGGCTGGACTTCCCGTGATGACATGAACGACGGCACGGTCCAGCCGGCCATAGATCTCTCGCTGGAATATCTGGACGAGCACATGGAAGTGGCCCGCAGACTCCACAAGCCTCTGGTGGTGGAGGAGTTCGGCTTCCCGAGGGACAGCGTGGGCTTCTCGCGCAGCTCATCCGTCAGCATGAGGGACCGCTACTACGAGGCCATGCTGTCGCAGATGACCGGGCAGAAAGCTTCCGGCAGTATGCTGGCCGGCTTTAACTTCTGGGGCTGGGGCGGTCTCGCCGAGCCTTCTTCCGACCACCTGATGTGGCAGCCCGGAGACGACTACACCGGAGATCCAGCCCAGGAAGAGCAGGGCCTGTATTCCGTCTTCGCCTCCGACACATCCACGGTATCCATAATCAGAAAATATGCACTGACTGCTAATGAATAGCCGGTAATGAAAAGACTTATCCTGTTGATTGCCGTCATGGCGACGGCTGTTTCAGCATACGCGGCCCGGACATGGTCGCTTACAGACACTCTGCTGGACGGCAAGGTCTCCGAGACTTTCCTGCGCAACCACGACATGGCCTTCCAGATGCGCGGATCGCTCAGAGCTGACATGCCACGGGGCGAAGATCCCTCCGTCCATTTCCGCATGGACAACTTCCGCTGGAATATCGAAGGCAGAGTCGGCAAGAACCGGGAGATCTACTACCAGTTCCGCCAGAGTTTCAACGCCAACTTCCGCTCCAATACATTTGACAATCTGCTGGAATCAGTAGACTACGCCTACATGGCCTGGACCCCGGTCCGCCGGTTCACCCTGACTTTCGGCAAGCAGGTCATGGCCCTCGGAGGCCAGGAAGCCTGGGCTGCTCCGGTGTATGTTATGCAGTACAGCGACTTCGGCGGCAGTTTCCCCTGCTATCAACTCGGAATCATGGGCACTTGGCACATCACTCCTACCCAGGACCTTGCCGTGCAGGTCTCCAATCTCAGAGGAGTCTCGGACGGAGAGTACTTCTATGCCGGGCTTCCGGATGGTGTGGAGTCATCCAAAGCCCCCTTCCTGTACACCCTCAACTGGAACGGCAACTTCTTGGAGAATGCCTTGGAGTTCCGCTGGTCGGCCTCCTACGGCTCACAGGCGGTCGGGAAGGACCTGTGGATCATCGAGCTGGGCCAGTCCTACCGCAGCGGCTGGTGGGGAGTCTATTTTGATCTCATATATTCCCGTCAGGATCTGGATGCCAACGGTATACTCAGCAGGGCCTCCGTCTTTCCAGACGGACTGAGCCGTACTCTGGAGAACGTGGAGTACTTCTCCGCTATAGGCTATCTGCACCTGTTCTTCAGCCCCTCGTTCTCGGCTTTCCTGAAAGGCTCCATCGAGCACGGAAGCCTGTACAGACCTTACGGAGATGTACCGGCAGGCCTGTGCCGCGCCAGCTGGAACACCCAGGTCTGCCTTGAATACATGCCTACCAAGAGCCGGGATTTCCGCTTCTTCCTGCACTACAACTACTACAGTGCCTCCCCCACCGGCTACGGCACTTCCCTCGGTATCGCATCCGCGCAGGAGCACAGGCTTTCACTCGGACTTATCTACATTATGAATATTTTCTAAAACTTTTTTATATTTGCAACCGCTACAAATATTATTAATTTAAATTCATACTTATGCTTCTATTTATCGTCATGACGGTACTGCTTCTCGCGGCTGCGGGATTTGTGTACTACACCAACCGTCACGGCCAGCCCAAGGGTCTGATACCCGCCGCGCTGGCAAACATGGGAGAGCGTTTCGGATTCTACATCATGATGGCTATCCTGACCCTCTTCATCTCATCGAAATTCGGTCTCAACAAGACTCAGACAGGTCTGATCTACTCCGTCTTCTATGCGGCCATCTATCTGCTGGCACTCGTAGGAGGCATCATCGCCGACAGGACCAGGAACTACAAAGGAACTATCCTGGCAGGTCTTATCCTGATGGCCGTGGGCTATTTCATCATTGCATGGCCTACCGAGACTCCAGTCTCCAACATGGCCGTCATCCTGACCCTGACATGTTTCGGCCTCCTTGTCATCGCATTCGGTAACGGTCTGTTCAAAGGCAACCTCCAGGCAGTGGTCGGACAGCTCTACGACAATGAGAAATACGCCAAGAAACGCGACGTGGGTTTCCAGATCTTCTACATGTTCATAAACATCGGAGGTTTCTTCGCTCCTTTCATCGCCATCGGTATCCGCAACTGGTGGCTCGGCAAGCAGGGATTCGCCTACAATGCCGACCTTCCGGAGCTCTGCCATCAGTGGCTGCGCGCAGCTGACGGCGGCACGGCCATGACCGAGCAGGCTTCCGGCCGTCTGATGGAACTGGCATCCCAGGTATCCGGGGGCACAGCCTATACAGCCGACACCATCGGTGACTTTGTAAACAGCTACCTCAACGTGTTCAGCACCGGTTTCCATTATGCGTTCGCCGCAGCCATCGTGGCCATGCTGATTTCACTCGTGATCTTCCTCGCCAACCGCAGAAGACTTCCCGACCACAGCAAGAAAGCAGCTGCGAAAGAGGGCAGTAACAACGCACAGGCTCCTACAGTTGAGGAAGTTAAGATGGATGCCAAGGAAGTGCGCCAGCGTATATATGCTCTGTTTGCTGTATTCGCGGTAGTTATCTTCTTCTGGTTCTCTTTCCATCAGAACGGATATTCCCTGACCTATTTTGCCCGTGACTATATCAACCTGGATGTCATCAATATCGACCTAGGCTTCACTCAGATAGTGGGAGCGGAGATCTTCCAGTCCGTCAATCCTTTCTTCGTAGTATTCCTGACGCCTATCATCATCGGTATCTTCGGATGGCTGCGCAACCGCGACAAAGAGCCGTCCACTCCTATGAAGATCGGTATCGGCATGGGTATCGCCGCTGTGGCCTATATCTTCCTTACCATCTGTTCAGCCGGTCTTCCTACAAGTGAAGAAGTGGCCGCAATGGGAGGTCTGGACGCATCGCAGAGACTTTCTCCGCTGGTTATGGTGGCCATGTATTTCATCCTCACCACGGCAGAACTGTTCATCAGCCCTCTCGGACTGTCATTCGTGTCAAAAGTAGCGCCTCCTCATCTGCAGGGTATCATGCAGGGCTGCTGGCTCGCGGCGACAGCTATCGGCAACCAGCTGCTGTTCATCGGAGGCATACTTTACGACTCAATCCCTCTGTGGGCCACATGGTGCGTGTTCGTCGCAGCATGTCTCATATCCATGGGTGCGATGCTCGGCATGGTACGCTGGCTCGAGAGAATCACTGAAGGTAAAAAAGCTTAATATACAATGTTCAAAGGTCAACCCAAAGGCCTATATGCGCTCGCCCTCGCCAACACGGGCGAGCGCTTTGGCTATTACACGATGCTCGCGATCTTCACCCTGTTCCTGCAGGCGAAGTTCGGTTTCTCGGAGGCTGTGACCTCCAACATCTACGCAGGCTTCCTGGCAGCAGTTTACTTCATGCCGTTCATCGGAGGCATACTCGCCGACAAGTTCGGCTACGGAAAGATGGTCGTTTCCGGTATCATAGTCATGTTCGCGGGATACTTCTGCCTGGCCATACCGACAGGCGGAGACCTGATGGGAAAGATAGCCATGTTCGGCTCGCTGCTGCTTATCGCGGTAGGTACCGGCCTGTTCAAGGGCAATCTGCAGGTGATGGTCGGCAACCTCTACGACGACCCCAAGTACTCGTCCAAGAGGGATGCCGCATTCTCGCTGTTCTACATGGCCATCAACATCGGCTCGCTCTTCGCTCCCACGGCGGCAACCAAGATTACCGAGTTCTGCCTCAGACAGGAGGGGCTCGTCTACAACGGTGAGATTCCGGCCCTGGCCAATCAGTACCTGGCCGGTGCCTCTTCCATGGCTCCCGATGCTCTCAGCCGCTTCCAGACTCTGGCCTCAGCCCAGGGCGTGACGGACGTGACCGACCTGACTGCATTTTCCCAGCACTACATCGACACCCTCGCCGGGGCCTATCACTGGGGCTTCGCCGTGGCCTGCGTGTCGCTGGTACTCTCTATCCTGATCTACTTCGGCTTCCGCAAGAGCTTCAAGCACGCCGACGTGACCCAGCGCGAGCTCGAGGCCAAGAGCACCCAGCCCGTCGTCGAGCTCACCAAGGAGCAGACCAAGTCCCGTATCACCGCCCTGCTGCTCGTGTTCGCAGTGGTCATCTTCTTCTGGATGGCCTTCCAGCAGAACGGTCTCACCCTGACCTTCTTCGCCCGTGACTACACGGCTACCGAGATGACCGGCCTGTCGAGGATTCTGGCCAATGTGCTGAACCTCGTGCTGATCATCATCGCTGTGTACGGAGCCTTCGCCATCTTCCAGTCCGAGAAGAAGCGCAGCAAGCTCATTGCCGGTCTGGTGACACTGGCCTCCATCGTGGCCCTGATATTCAGCTACCGCTCCCTCGGTGACAAGCCCGTGACCCTGCTGCCCCAGATATTCCAGCAGTTCAATCCCTTCTTCGTAGTGGCCCTGACCCCTGTGTCCATGGCCGTCTTCGGAGCTCTGGCAGCCAAGGGCAAGGAGCCTTCCGCACCCCGCAAGATCGGTATCGGTATGTTCATCGCCGCCCTCGGTTTCCTGATTATGGTCTTCGGCTCCCTCGGCCTGCCTACCCCGGATGCCCTGAAGGAAGGCGCGACATTCCAGCGTGTTACTCCCAATGTACTGATATCCACCTATCTCGTGCTGACATTCGCCGAGCTCTTCCTCTCTCCGATGGGTATCTCCTTCGTGTCGAAGGTCGCTCCTCCCAAGTACAAGGGCATGATGATGGGTCTCTGGTTCGTGGCCACCGCCATCGGCAACTACATGGTGTCCATCATCGGTATGCTCTGGGGCGGTCTGCCTCTCTGGGTACTGTGGTCTATCCTCATCGCCCTCTGCGTCATCTCCGCCGTCTTCATCTTCTCCATCATGAAGAAGCTGGAAAGCGCCACCAAGGACTAACCGCGCACAGCCGCATCGCATACAGGTCCCCGCAGGAAATTCCTCCCTGTGGGGATTTTTATTGGAGTAATGTAGAGAAACCGTATATTTGTGGATAAATGGGAAAACCGTATATGAGGATTATGTTCAGGATATTGTCGGCGGCGGTGCTGGCGGCCGGAGTCCTGTGTGCCGGAGGGTGTGCGCAGAAGGAACCGATAGAGGGGGAGTACATCGATATGGCGGACTACGACGTGCCGGTGACGGAGGCCGTGGAGGTGCCGCACGGGATGGACGGGACGCTGGCTTTCGGGGCTACAGATGTGCTCTTGGTGGATTCGGTGCTGCTGATAGTCCGGCAGTTCAGTGATCATTTCATTCATTTGGTGGATCTCCGCTCCGGTGAGACCGTCGCTAAGGTACAGCATGTCGGACGCGGTCCCGGAGAGGCGGTCAATACGTTCCGTGCCGGCGTGTCCGGGGACGGGGAATATTTCTGGGCCCATGACATGCAGCTGGGCCGCATCAATGTGTACCGCATGAGCGATGTGCTTTCGGGCAACGGTCTGCCCTCGCGCAGCCTGACTTTCGAGGACCGTTTCAGTCAGGGCCACGTGATGGATGTAGTCTTGGCCGAAGGCAGGATATACACTGCTCCGGAAGGCATAACTGATGATGTAAGCCGATTTGTTGTGTATGACAGCACGTTCAACAATCCGCAGGGCATGGGTGAGTGGCCTGCTCTGGAGGGCACTGCCGGTCTGCCCGGTCCGGCCTATTCGTCTGTATTTGAAGGTTCTCTGGCATATATTCCGGAAGCGGGCCGCCTGGCCGTCGCTCATCATTACGAGCCGTTGGTCAGCATCTACTCCATGGACGGCACCCTGCTTTCCAACACCTGGGGGCCGGATGGGTTCATGCAGGAGTTCAGCGTCAATGAGAACAATGCGACGCAGTACGGAGATTTCGTTATGTATGATTCTATGGTAGGCTGGGAAGAGGATGTCAGGTCTCTCTATTCGACTCTGAGGAGCCATGAAGGACGGTTGTATGCACTTTTTACAGGAGAGAGAATGTCTGCTGCGCCGGAAGATGCAGCTGTGGAAGAGCCTGCTGCGGGCAGCCGTATCATAGTCCTGGACAGTGACGGAGTGCCGCTGGAGGAAATCCGGACAGACCGGGTGCTCATGAGATTTGATATTGACCCTGAGACCCGGGATATCTGGGGATTTGACGGAGACTATAATTTATACCATTACAAATATTGACAGATATGAAGAAAGCCTTCAGAATTATTATCATGACGGCAGTCCTGGCAATGTCCGCAGCGGCTGCCGATGCGCAGATTCTCCTTGGCGGAGGCGGGCTTGAGCCTCTGGACAGGGAGACGGTGATTACCGACCTGTCTTCCCCGGCCGGCAGCGGCAACCTGTTTGTGAGCATCAGCGTGGACTATCCCGACGGCTCCGACTCGACATACTACTACGTCACCTCTTCCCAGGAAGCTGCCTGTGAGGCTGCGGGCATCGAGCTTTCCGAACTGACGAATATGATGCAGTATACCGACGAGGGCTATATCCGCAGCTATCTGGAGCATTTCCTCGGACGTTTTCCCAAGATAGACTTGTGGATAAGCCTGTCCGCTGCAAAAGAGTGATTCCGTAGTCAATAACATAAAACGCGCGCAGATGAAAAGAATCTTTATTCTGGCCCTGAGCCTTATGCTGATGTCCGTGATGGCCCTCGGGCAAAGCCTTGAACCGTTTTTCTCCTCGAAGCCGGGCCGTGTGCTCGTCTATGAGAACCTGGATGCGGACGGCAATCTGATATCTGTCAATGCCGATTCGCTGGCCGTGATGACCGGGGACTTTGAAGAGGGACAGGCGACAGTGGTCTCCACCATCATCAATCAGGGAGACTCCAGCCGTTTCCGTTCCAAGGTCCTGATGAAATTTGACCGGGGTGAGGCGATAATGGACATGGCCGCCCTCATGGAAGAGGCCATGCAGGAAGGCATGAGGCAGTCCATGGACGCGATGGGCGGCGGCGAGGACGCGGAGAGCCAGGCTGCCATGAATGAGATTCTGGACAGGACCACTGTCTCCGGTGAATGCCGGGGTATACCGGCGGAGCTGTCTGTGGGCATGGAACTGCCTGATTACGAAATAGAGATAAAAGTCATGTTCATCACCTCCAAGATGGGCTGCAGGGACCGTAAAGTCATCGGCCGGGAGTCCGTAACCACTCCTGCTGGGACATTCGACTGCTACGTGGTGGAGGAGACGATGACAGCCAAGGCCATGATGGTCAATGAAAAGACCCGTCAGGTGTCGTGGTACGCCCGCGGCATCGGCCTGGTCAGGCAGCAGACATGGGACAAGAAGAAACTTACAGGGACAACAGTTTTGACATCAATACGTTAAAAGTATGAAAACAAAGAATATGGAAATCGTGCCGGCTGTTGCGGTATCCGCGGCGGCACTGGCTTTGGTCTCCTGCAGCGGTTCCGGAAAGGCCGGACAGCAGCGGCCCAATATCATAGTTTTCCTCGTGGATGACATGGGACTTATGGATACTTCGGTGCCCTTTCTGACCGACCCGGAGGGGCAGCCTGTGGAGCATCCGCTCAACCGCTGGTACCGCACGCCGAATATGCAGCGGCTGGCCGACCAGGGTGTACGCTTCTCCCAGTTCTACGCCCAGAGCGTCAGCTCGCCGTCCCGCACCAGCCTGCTCACCGGCCAGAATGCCACCCGTCACGGAGTCACCAACTGGATTTACTCCGAGTCCAACAACCGCAACACCTACGGTCCGCCCGACTGGAACTGGCAGGGCCTGGACAGTGCCGACTATACTTTGCCGCGCCTGCTCTCTGATGCGGGCTACCGCACGATACACGTGGGCAAGGCCCATTTCGGACCCTTCGGAAGTCAGGGCGAGGACCCTCTGGCTCTTGGCTTTGATGTCAATGTGGCCGGCTGTTCGATAGGTGAGCCCGGCAGCTACTACGGTAAGGACGGATACGGCCTCTACGGAGGTACACGCTCGCGGGCAGTCCCCGGCCTGGAGAAATTCTTCGAGGACGACGTCTTCCTGACCGACGCGCTGACTCTCAGGGCAGAGGAAGAGATGTCCCGCGCCATAGAGGATGGCGTGCCGTTCTACCTCAACATGGCGCACTATGCCGTGCATGCCCCCTTCATGTCGGACCCCCGCTATATGCAGAATTATGACGCCGACACATCGTACAGCGTATCTGCGAAGAAATTCGCCACCCTCATAGAGGGGATGGACCGCTCCCTCGGGGAGATCATGGACTTCCTGGAAGAGAAGGGAGTGGCGGAGAACACCCTGATATTTTTCCTCGGGGACAATGGCTCCGACGCACCCATAGGCGAGGAGCGGGGTTACGGCTCCTCGGCACCGCTGCGGGGCAAGAAGGGCACGGAGTTCGAGGGGGGTATCCGCGTGCCGTTCATTGTTGCGTGGGCTGCGCCAGAAGGAGGACGCTCTGTTGGCCGTGGGCGTTCGGTCCGTAAATTTTCTGATGAGTCCTCGAATATCCGAGTATCTCAGCATCTGCTTCCGATTCCTCGGGGCGAGGTCCGTACGCAGATAGGAACCATCATGGACGTTTACCCGACTATAGCCGCCCTTGTCGGTGCCCGGGTGCCGGAGACCCATCCGGTGGACGGCCACGACCTCAGCCGGATCATCGTGCGCGGGGAGGACAGACGCCATCCCGATACCTTCCTTATGCATTTCCCCCATGACCACCGCGGGAAATATTTCACCGCCTACCGCGAGGACGACTGGAAGCTGATTTACTACTGGTCGCCGGAGAAGCCTTCTGCCGCGCATTGTGTCCTGTATGACCTGGCCTCCGACCCCTTCGAGACCGAGGATGTCAGTGCCCGCTATCCGGATGTGACCGCCTCGCTGCTGGAGCACATGGCCGCGCAGCTTGAGCGTGAGGGTGCCCGCTATCCCGTAGACTCCGCAGGCCGGCCGCTTTCCGTCCACCCGCTCCCATAGGCTCTAAGCCCCATCCCGGACGTTTTCCCCACTCCTTTCCACCTTTGCACCCTTCCCACCTTCGGAAGGTGTGCAGAATCCCTGTGTTTTCGTCTCACCTTCGGAAGGTGCGCAGAAGCGTAATGTTTTTATGTGAATATGCGAAATACAGACAGAAGAATGGGGTAGAATGGGGTTCGGGCAATATGGCGTTTATTCCCAGGGATTGAGGACATAGCGGCGTCCGTCATACTCGAAGTAGACGAGGCCGTGCCTGCGGTTGCGGAGGTAGATGTAGACCGGGGCCTTGTCGCGGGTGCTGCGGAAGGTGCCGGAGTAGATGCCGAAGATGTTCAGGCATCCGTGGTTGATGACCGAGAGGTGCTCCATGAGGCCTTCGGGCATGTCCTTGATCTGAATTCGGTTCAGGGGAAAGTGCAGTGGGGAGGAGAGAATCAGGAAGGGCTGGACAATCATGCCGGAGGCACGGTCCAGATACGGGCGTCTGGGGACGAATGAGAGTATGGCGCAGACCGCAATGCCCAGAATCAGTATGAGGAACAATGTCAGCAGGACGGTGCTGCCGATATGGGAGATGAGCGATGTGTTTGCTGTGAGTGTCATTCGCAAGAGTTGAGGAGGTGTGTCAGGGTGGTGATGCGGTCAGAACAGCTGGCCGTGAGTGAAGGCAATGAGGTCGGCCGGGGCAATCTTGAGCTGGAGGCCGCGCATACCGGCGCTGACGTAGACGTAGGGGTGCTCTGTGATGGAGGCCTGGTAGTAGGTGGGGAAGGGTTTTTTCATGCCGATGGGGGAGCAGCCGCCACGGATATAACCGGTCAGGGGAAGGAGCTCCTTGACGTGGATAAGTTCGGCGCGTTTGTTGCCGGAGACGCGGGCGGCTTCCTTGAGGTCAATCTCGCTGTCGCCGCGGACCACGCAGACAAAGTGGCCGTTGCGGTCACCGTGCAGAACGATGGTCTTGTAGACGCAGGCGATATCCTCTCCGAGCTTTGCGGCTACGGCATCGGCGGAGAGGTGTTCCTCGTCCACCTCGTAGGGAATCAGTTCGTAGGATATCCCGGCGCGGTCGAGCAGCCTGGCTGCATTGGTCTTGTCTATGTGTTTCCTGGCGGGCATATCAATATCAGAATTTCTTGGTGCGGAAGTGGCAGTAGGGTGTGCCGCCGGTCTTCTCGTAGTAGTGCTGGTGGTATTCCTCGGCGGGCCAGAAGGTCTGGTCGACGGGGGTGTCGGGGGTGGTGACGGCGGCGGCGGGGGCAATGAATGTGTTTACCTCATGGCCGCGGCGGCGCAGCAGTACCATAACTTCCTCTGCCGTACTTTTCTGCAGGCCTGAGGTGTAGAAGATGCCGCTCAGGTACTGGGGACCGAGGTCCGGACCCTGGCCGTCGAGCCTGGCGGGATCGTGTATCTCGAAGAAGAGCTTGCAGAGCTCCTCGTAGGATGTCTGTGCGGGGTCGAATTTCACCCGGATGGCCTCGCAGTGTCCGGTCTTGTGCGACTTGACTTCCTCGTAGGTGGGGTTGCGGCGGTGGCCTCCGATGTAGCCTACGGTGGTGGAGAGCACGCCCGGGGCCTTGTCCATGTAGTGCTGCACTCCCCAGAAGCATCCGGCTGCGAAGATGGCTGTCTCGGTCAAGGGGTGTCCCTCCACCAGGCTGCGGGTGTAGCAGCGGCGGCGCTGGTAGAACTCTGTGTCGTAGTAGTCGAAGAGCCGCTGGACGGCCAGGTTGTTCTCCAGCTGGGGGTTGGACACGACATCCTTGAAGCCCATCTTGATGTAGTTGCTCTGCAGATAGTTGAAGATAAGAGCGTTGATGCCCTTGTGCTTATATTCGGGGATGACTCCTATGAGGTAGCACTCGACGGTATGGAAGGTCCTCAGGGACTTGAGTATGTGAATGAATCCGAAGGGGAACAGCTTTCCGCCGGCCTTGCGGAATCCGTCCGAGAGCGAGGGCATGGTGATGGCGAATCCCACCACGCGGTCGTTCTGGTCTACCACCACGCAGATCATATTCTTGTTGATGAAGGGCATGTACTGGGCGATGTACATCTGAACCTGCCTGTCGGTCAGGCGGGTGAACTCGTGCAGGACGGCATACGAGTCGTTGAGCACAGCGAATATCTCCTCGGCCCTGCGCTTGATGTCCTTGGCCTTGCGGGGTACGATGACCGACACGCCGTATTTCTCGCGGATTATCTTGTCGTAGGCGACCAGTTTCTCAGGCACGGCCTCAGGTACCAGCAGCCTGCGCTGTATCCAGTCCACTTCCTTGCGGAATCCCAGCTTCTCGAGATGTACGCCGTAGTAGGGGAAATTATAAAGAGTGGTTATCGAAGGCTCCCGGTCGAAGCCCTCCACCAGCAGGCCCTCCTTGTCCATGTCGGAGAAACCCCAGGGTCCGTTCATGGTCTCCAGACCTTTCTCGCGCCCCCATTTGGCCACGGTGTCCACCAGTGCCTCGGTGACCTCGATATCGTCTATCATGTCTAACCAGCCGAAACGGATATTCTGCTCGTTCCAGTCGGAGTTGGCGTTGTGGTTGATGATGCCGGCGATACGCCCTACGATCTTCCCGTCCCTGTAAGCCAGCCAGTAACGGCTCTCGCAGTGGGCAAATGCCGGGTTGGTCTTGCGCAGTGAGTTCATCTCGTCCGCGTCCAGGGGCGGAACGTAGAGCGGGTCGTTCTTATATAGTTCCCGGGGAAATCTTACGAAGCGTTTCAGGTCCTTGAGGGAAAGTACCTCCTTGATAATTACGTTCATATATGGATGTCGGTGGTTTTAGTGCCGCAAAAATACCATATTATTTTTAAAATTGAGTATATTTGGACGATTATTGTGAGGACCTTAAGCATGAAAATAGACAGAATTCTGCTTTTCCCGTATGCCATAGTGTTGGCGGTGAGAAATTTTTTCTATGACAGGGGGATACTCAAGTCGTGGCGGCCGGCCATTCCCTCCATCTGTGTGGGCAATGTGACAGTGGGCGGCACGGGCAAGACTCCCATGGTGGAGCTTCTGATCAGGATGTACCGCGACAGCAGGAAGGTGGCCGTGGTCTCACGCGGATATGGCCGGAGGACCAAGGGCTGCCGGACGGTGTCACCCGGGGACAGTTACAGGGACGTGGGGGACGAGCCGCTGCAGATTAAGCGTAAGTTCCCGGACATTACTGTGGTGGTGGATGCGTCCAGGCGGCGGGCGATAGATGCTTTGGCGGCTCTTCCCGAGGGTGAGAGACCGGATCTGGTGATACTTGACGATGCTTTTCAGTACCGCCGGATAAGGCCGGATGTCTCCATCCTGCTGATGAGTGCTTCAAGGCCGGTATTCAGGGACAGTCTGCTGCCTGTCGGCCGGCTCAGGGATCTGCCGTCCCAGATACGCCGTGCGGATCTGGTGGTGGTCACCAAGATGGAGGAGGAGGTCACCGATGCTGTACGCCGCAGATGGCGTGAGGCTCTGGGGCTGTATGCCAGGATTCCTCTTCTGTTCTCCCGTATCGCATACCAGGCTCCCGAACCGGTGTTTCCGGAGGATGCGGACGGACGGTATGTCTATTCCAGGAGTGCGGTGATATTTACCGGTATCGCCGATGACAGTACGTTCCGCCGGGAAGTCGGATGGAAATATACGGTCAGCGGCTCACTCAAGTTCGCGGACCATCACGGCTACACTTCTTCTGACATGTCGCGTGTCGCTTCCATGGCAGGCCGTTATCCCACCGCCATGATACTGACGACGGAGAAGGACGCACAGCGGATAGTCTCCTTGGAGCGCGTTCCCGATATCGTCAGATCCAGACTTTTCTACATTCCGATTGTGTCTGAGATTATCCCCGAGGAGGATTATTCCCGCAGATACATCGAGGAGGAACTTCCAGGAGTGGGATTGATGCAATTGAAAAACCATATTAAAATATAGCCGGCTTATGTCCTGTTTTGTAATAGAAGGGGGCCACAGGCTCTCAGGAGAAATCCGCCCGCAGGGGGCAAAGAACGAGGTGCTTCAGATACTCTGCGCAGTGCTGCTCACCCGTGAGAAAGTTACGGTGCACAATGTGCCCGATATCCTTGATGTCAACAACCTCGTCACCCTTCTGCAGGATATGGGTGTAAAGACAGAAAAACTGGGCAAGGGCAGCTATTCTTTCTGCGCCGAGGACATAGATACGGGGTATCTTCATACTCCGGAATTCCTCAGACGCAATGCTTCCCTGCGCGGCTCCATAATGCTCACCGGTCCGATGCTAGCCCGTTTCGGCTATGCCCTGACGGCCAAGCCCGGGGGGGACAAGATAGGCCGCAGGAGACTTGACACCCATTTTGAAGGTCTGAAGAAACTCGGTGCGGAATTTTCCTATAACAAGGACAATGCGACTTTCGAGCTGCGCGCTGACCGTCTTCACGGTGCTTACATGCTCCTCGACGAGGCATCTGTCACCGGAACGGCCAACATCGTGATGGCCGCCGTCCTGGCCGAGGGCACCACCACCATCTACAATGCTGCCTGCGAGCCCTACCTCCAGCAGCTGTGCCGGATGCTCAACCGCATGGGAGCCCGCATCAGCGGCATCGCCTCCAACCTCCTGACCATCGAGGGCGTGAGCGAGCTGCACGGAACCGAGCACACCGTCCTGCCCGACATGATAGAGGTCGGCAGCTTCATCGGTATGGCAGCCATGACCCAAAGTGAGATCACCATCAAGAACGTATCCTACGACAATCTGGGCATCATCCCCGAGAGTTTCCGCCGCCTCGGCATCGCCCTGGAGCAGAGGGGGGATGACATCTATGTGCCGGCTCAGGAAGAATATGCGATAGAAACTTTTCTCGACGGCTCGATCATGACCGTTGCCGACGCGCCCTGGCCGGGCCTGACCCCGGACCTGCTGAGCGTCATGCTGGTGGTGGCCACTCAGTGCAGGGGCTGCGTATTGATTCACCAGAAGATGTTCGAGAGCCGTCTCTTCTTCGTGGACAAGCTCATCGACATGGGGGCGCAGATTATCCTGTGCGACCCGCACCGTGCCGTGGTGGTAGGTCACAACCACCGGATGAACCTCCGGGGCCGGGAGATGACTTCCCCCGACATACGCGCCGGTATCGCCATGCTGATTGCCGCCATGGGAGCCGTAGGCACCAGCCGCATACACAATATCGAGCAGATCGACCGGGGCTATCAGGATATCGAGGCCAGACTCAACGCCCTGGGAGCCCGTATAACCAGGATTGACTGATGCCATGCTGAATATACAGAGAGATTATTCCCTTCTGGGACACAATACTTTCGGGATTGAAGCCCGTACCGCCGCTTTCGTGGAGTATTCCTCGGAGGCGGAGCTGCTGGAGGCCGCCCGTATGCTGAATGAGGGTGCTCTGCCCTCGCCCTGGCTGCACATCGGAGGAGGAAGCAATCTGCTGCTGACCCGCGACTGGCCCGGCACCGTCCTCCATTCACGGATAACTACTTGTGAGACAGTCTCTGAAAATGAGGACGCAGTGGAGGTCCGGGTGGGTTCAGGCGTTGTCTGGGACGAGTTCGTGGAGATGTGCGTCGGGCACGGATGGTACGGGGCGGAGAACCTGTCGGCCATACCGGGAGAGACGGGAGCCGCCGCCGTGCAGAATATCGGGGCCTATGGAGTGGAGGTCAAGGACCTTATCCTGGAGGTGGAGACACTGGACATGGTCAGCGGGCAGAAGAAGGTCTTCCGGGTTGCGGACTGCGGTTACGGCTACCGGCGCAGCATCTTCAAGCAGCAGGACAATAAGCGGTATGTGGTGCTGTCGGTACTTTTCCGTCTGGGACTCAGGCCGAATCTCAACCTGGGTTACAAAGCTCTCTCGGAGGCTCTTTCCGGCCGGGACAATATAACTCTGGGGGATGTCCGGGAGGCTGTCCGTGCAGTGCGCTCCTCCAAGCTGCCCGATCCCTCGGAGGTCGGCAGCGCGGGCAGTTTCTTCACCAATCCGGTCGTACCCCGCTCCAAGCTGGAAGAGCTGCAGAAGCAGTGGCCGGCAATCCCTTTCTACGAGGTGCGCGGCACATCCGGCGCGGTCGTTCCGGACAGTGTCAAGCTTTCAGCCGGCTGGCTTATAGAGCAGTGTGGCTGGAAGGGACGTTCGGTAGGACGTGCCGGAGTATATTCGCGTCAGGCTCTTGTCATTGTCAATCTTGGAGGTGCGACCGGAACGGAGGTTGCATCTCTTGCTGCCGCTGTCCGGACTTCGGTGCGGCAGCGTTTCGGGATTGACCTTCATCCAGAGGTCAATATTCTGTAGAAAATCATTAATGAACAATCTCAATCTCAGTTGAAATGAATATAAGAAGAATTGTCACACCATCAGATCCGCTGTATGCGGATTGTGTGAGGATATATGAGAATAGTTTCCCTTATGCCGAGAGGCGTGATACTGCCGGTATGACAGAGTATCTGAAGGACGACAGACTGCATTTTCTGGCTTTTTACGGAGACAGGGAGGAAGACGGGCCGTACGGTTTTTTTACATTCTGGGACTTCGGACACGGTTATCTGTACGGAGAGCATTTTGCGGTGGATCCTTCCCGAAGGGGCGGTGGTACCGGCACGGCTGTCCTGGACTATATCAAAGGACTCGGCAGGCCTATGCTGCTCGAGATAGAGTTGCCGGTAGAGGATGATGAGATGACTTTCAGGCGGAAACTGTTCTACGAGAGAAATGGTTTTATCCTGAATCCATGGCGCCATGTGCAGCCGGCGTACCATGATGACTCTGTTCCGGTGGAAATGCACATTATGTCCTGGCCTTATGTCTTCTCTAAAGAGGAGTACGAGACGTTCCGTGCGGATCAGGCAGGTATCATGCCGTGACAGTTGGCAGCATTGATTAAAAAAGGGTGTGCTTTGAAACACACCCTCAATCAATGAGTCTGTTTAGAGAACAGTACTATCTTTTTACAAGAGATGCTTTTTTGACTGCTGGTTCGGCAATTCTCGGTTGTAGGCTCTTGTATATTCCGGCTTTTTGTTCCATGGACAGGGTGTTCTCACGGTAAGGCGTTATGCTTGTACGTGCCGGAGCGTAGCTTACATCGACTACTTCCATCGCGCCGCTCCATTCTCCGTCCCAGGTGTTGCCCTTGTCATCCAGGAATGCGAATGATATGGTGTAGGTTCCGTCATCGTTCTGGACTATGTTCATGTCTCCGGATATGGCAGGTGCGAACTGGGATACGTAGCCCATATCATCGAAACCTCCAAGATAGTTGGTTCCATAGATGCTGCCGCTGGCCATATAGCCGGTAGCATACTCTCCGGGATAGAGGGAGTACTCGATGGAAGGGGAGTATATGCCGGATGTGATGCCGTCGGCAAAGGTTGTACTTGAACATACGATCTCGGTCTGCAATCCGTCATTGCCTGTGGTAGGCAGGATCTGTATTACCCAGTTCGATCCGCCTGTCCCATAGTAGTCGCCATAGAATTCCGCATATCCTGTCGCTCCTTCAAGATCCACAGTGTAGTCACCTGTCAGTGTAGAGTATGGACCGGGGATGCCGGAAATTGTAATGGGACCGTCGTATTCGCAAGTCACGATACTGCCGTCATCGGCCGTGAATGAACATGAAATAAGGAATCCGTTCCCGCTTGGATCTATCTGGACTTCTCCTTCCATCATCAGACCTGTCTTCTGGCTGTAGTTCGCGTCAGTGTACTGAACATAGCAGCCTGTGTAGTATATATATCCCATAAAGTCTATATATGAGCCAGGCAGTGCCGCGAAGTCATTGCTCGTTTCGTTTATGGTATATGTTCCTGTAGCCGGATTTCCGCTGTCATCGAACGGCATGATCAGTTCCAGTACGAGTACGCTTCCTGGAGGAATCAGTGAACTTCCCTCTAAAGGCATATCGGTCAGCTGTATATTGATCTGCATGCTGCTGCCGTTGTCGGTTACGTAGGAAGCCACCGCTGTTGTGGCCTGAATGTCGAGATCCATGCCGAGACCGTTGGGATTATCGGGATTGTCGGGATTATCTCCGCCTGATGCATCATCGTAAGCTGGTGTACCAGTGTAGGTGACATGGTGGGTCTTTCCTTCGTTGTCTGTAATGACGGCCTCGATGGTCATGACGTCCCCTTCGTAGCTGATCTCCAAAGTACCTTCAGTAAAGGTCACATCGAATATCACGGTATTGTCGACAGTTGTGCTTAGAGCCTGTGAATAGTCAGGTGTAAATGTCATGTCGCTTGTGGCTCCGGGTTCTCCAAGGACATATGTTCCGGCTGTGGGAAGAGGATTGGAAGCGTCTGCCGGTCCGTCGGCATTGAATATGTCGAAGAGGTAGTATGTTCCGCCAAGCTGTGTATAACCGTCATCGAAAGGCAGGTCGGATATCCACGTGTAGTAGTTGTACTCGCCGTTGACACCCATTTCCGTTCCATAGTACGTGCCGGAAAGCAAGTCAAACTCGTACTCGTAATCGTAAAGGGGGTCAGAGCCGGCTGCCTCCTGTGTGATTGTAGCCGTGGCTTCGATTGTCTTGCCGTCATATTCGTAAGTGACGGTGATATCTGCGTTTCTTTCCGCATTATCATTGGCTGCGGCAGTGAATGTGATGACTCCGCTCTGGCTGTAGTCGAAATCAGTGATCCAGCCGGCTTCTGTGTCTGCAGAGATCTCTCCGTTCTCCACCGGGTCGGTGATGGTGTATGTCAGCTCTACAATACCGCCCTGTGCAGGAACAGGTTCTACTTCACCCAATGTGAGAGTTGGCTCGGCTCCGGCCTGTGTCTGTGTCACGTTTATCTCTGCGGTTACAGTATTGGCACCTCCATATGTATAGATCAGGGTTATTTTGCCTTCCCTGTCACTTCCAGAGTCATTCGGATCGGCCGAGAATGAGGCAAGTGTGTCATTGACTGCAGTGAAGTCATGCATCCATTCGGCCATTTCCGCAGTCAGTTCACCGTCTGCGGCCGCGTTTGTGATGCTGTAGGCGAAGTTGACAGTTCCTCCGTTTCCTGGAGCGGCAATACTTGTTTCCGGAGTCGAGATCTGGGGAGGGTCTCCGTTTACGGGATTCTGTTCACAGCTGGCCATGAATAATGCGCCTGCTGCCATTAATAAGAAATAGAATCTTTTCATACTGAGTGATTTTAAAGGTTAATAAATATGTATCAGTGTTGTGTTTCATAGGATTTTCATATTATCATAGGTGCAGTATGAATAACAACTGGTTGCAAGATACGGATAATAATTGATAAAAACAAATATAATGCGGCATTTTTTTTCTTGACAGTTAATTGTTCTCCCGTCGGATGTCGATGAAAAAAGCCGTTTTGTCGAAATTTATTGCCATCTGCAGATCCGGCGCATATTTTCGCGGAAAATGCAGAAGGAAAAAAGATGAGAAGATATGTTTATATAATGTCGGCAGCAGTGCTTGCCGTATTGATGCCGGTCAGTGGGCTCGGAGCTGTGGCATCCGACTCTGACACATCTTCGCTGTGGACTCTCAAGGAGTGTATAGACTATGCGATGGAAAACAATATCGATCTGCAGCAGAGTCACAATCAGTATTTGTCAGGAATAGAGGACACCAAGCAGGCCAAGGCGGCTCTTTTTCCATCACTGTCGGCTTCCACTTCAAATGTTATGAGTGTGTCGGATACGATAAATCCGCTCATCCAGTCATCTGACGGAGCGGGGGTCATCTTTCCGTCTACGGACGGGTCATCTATGCGGTAGACGATGCTTGCATTTTCCGCCGTCAGCCGGGGCGGTTACTTTCTCTGTTGTCAGGAAGATCTCAGGGGAGACTTCGCAGACTAGGTCAGTGGGTTTCTGACATCCGGCGATGACCGCTATCGCGGCTGCCGGCAGGGTCCATAGAATATTTTTCATAATATTGACGGTAGTTAAAAGGCTGTGCCGGAATAGCTCCAGCACAGCCGATAATGATCATTGAATGGTTATTAGAAACGCTTTGCCGAGGCGTTCTTGTCCATTGACAGGACTTTGGATACCTTTCCGCTGCCGTTGACTTTGAGGATGTGACTCTCGGCGGATGCTCTCTTCGGAGTCATAGTCTCTCTCTTAAGGACGTACTGGCTGCGCCTGGGGGCGCCGTAGTATCCGCTGGCATCGTAGTGCATCATTTCTCCGGTCCATTCGCCGTCCCAGATGTTGCCGTTGCCGTCATCGAAAGCGAACTTGAAGGTGTAGGTGCCGTCTCCGTGGTTGGTGACGTTCAGATCTCCTGAAACAGCGACTGCGTAATCTCCCTCCTCGCTGTAGTATCCGGTGCCGTACATGTAGCTGCCGTCCATGATGCCGGTCATATACTCCATCGGCATAACGTAGTTTATGTCAGGTGACGGAGCGTATGTGCCGGAGATGATGCCGGCATTGAAGTCGAGTCCCTGGGTGGCCAGCTCTATCTGCAGACCGTCCGGAGTGTCGCTGCCGCCTGAGATGTCGATCCACCAGTCACCTCCGCCGGAGGAGAAGTAATCGCCGTAGTACTCAGCGCTTCCTTCGCATCCTGTCAGGTCAAGGGTGTAGTCGCCGGTCAGAGTGGATGACGAGCCGTCGCCGGGCAGGCCTTCCAGACTGAGGGGACCTTCGTAGTAACATGTGACGGACACGCCCCCGGTGGTGGTGAAGTCACATTCAACAGTGTACCATCCCATGTCGCCGGAGATCTCCATGGTACCTCCTGAAACGAGTCCCAGGGCAATCTCGTTACCTTCCTCATCGTAGCACCATACGTATGTGCCCTCCTGGAAGTATCCTTCGTAGTCCTGTCCTGTGGCCACGGAGTATTCGTCGAAGCTCTCGTTTACGTCGAAGTAGCCTGTAGCCAGCGAACCGTCATACTTGGGCGGCATGTAAGTGTCCACTATGAGCAGATTTCCGGGAGGCGTGGCGGAAGTGCCGATGACTTCCATGTCGGTGAACTGCATGCTCACTTGCATTACGTACCCGTCATCATAACCGTATTCGGCCGATGCCCATGTCGCGTTTATGTCCAGGTCCTCTTTCAGCATATAGTCGTCGGAGGGATTGTCAGGGTCCTCTCCGCCGCCGTCGTCGGGAGTGAAGTTGGGCTGGCCCTTGTAAGTCACGTGGTGGGTCTCCTCGGCCTCGTCAGTCAGGACTGCGTCGATGACGATGTCGCTGCCTTCGTATGAGATCTCCACTGTTCCGCCGTCAAAGTGTCTCCTCATTGTCGCCGTCATGTTCTCGTCGTATGCCTCGACTATGGAGTAGTCGTACCCGAAAGTCATGTCGGCAGTTCCCATTGGCTCGCCGAGTACGTATGTGCCGGCCGGAGGCAGAGGATTGTTCATGTCAGAGGGGGTCTCGGCTGCGAAGATGTCCAGCAGATAGTAGGTGCCGCCGGCCTGGGGGTTGCCGTTCTCGTCAAACGGAACGTCCATCAGCCAGGTGTAGTAGTTGTACTCACCGTTGTTGCCCATGTCGGTGTAGAAGTTGCCTATAAGATACGGCATCTCGAATTCGTAATCGTAATCCACCTCGGGTTCAGGCTCTTCTGCTGCGGCCAACAGTGTTACGGGCACCTCGGAGGTAATGCTCATGTCGGTTCCCCAGCTGTAGGTCAGGGTCACCTTTCCGTTCTTGGGCTCCTGAGTGTCGTTGGCAGCTGCCGTGAATACGACAGTTGTGTCCGAGGCAGTCTGCAGGCCGCTTATCCATTCGTCCGCGCTCGTGGGAACGAGCTTGCCGTCGGCGGAGGGGTTGTTTATCTTGAAAACGATGACACCTTCACCGCCTGTATCGGGGATGGAGACTGAAGTGGTTTTCAGTTTGATTTCGGGAGGAACCTCGTTGACAATCTCCTCCTGGCAACCTGTGATGACCGCGATCGCGGTGATTGCTAATGGAAGCAGAATCTTTCTCATACTGTGTGTTTTATAGGTTGGTAAATGGTATTGGTTGTTGGTTTCCGCAAGTTAGCCACAAAATATGACAAATCAAAACAATTTCATCTGTTTTATGCCCGAAGAGCTCCTCACGGACAGTGTTCCGGTCCACTTTCCGTCCCATGTATTTCCCTTGTCATCCAGGAAACTGAACTCGAAAGTACAGGTGCCGTCACCGTGCCCGGTCACGTCCAGCCGGCCGGCCGTGGCCGGGGCGAAGCCGTCAGCCAGCCCCTGCTCCGTGAAGTCGCCGACATAGTTGGTGCCGAAGACTATGCCGTCTGTCATGGAACCTGTCATGAATTCTCCGGCGGAGGGAACTGCGGACGTGGACGCTGTGTAGGTTCCGTCGGGTATGCCGTCTTCCACCCCGTCTCCTGAGGTCACGAGTTCGATCTGCACCCCGTCGGGTCCGGGTCCGGGAAGCAGCTGCACTATCCAGTTGTCGCCGGTCCCGTAGTAGTTGCCGTTGTAGTAGGCCGTGCCCTCGGTGCCTTCGAGGTCGAGGGTGTAGTCGCCGGTCAGGGTGATGACGCAGCTGCGCCTGACTGTTTCCGGGTTGGGGTCAGAGGTGATGATGACTGCGTTCTCAGTGCTGCAGTCCAGACCGCTTATCCAGCTTTCGGAGGCGGACGCACTGACTTTCCCTCCTTCCACGGGGTTGATTATCGAATAGGAGACAGTATCCGTGCCGCCGTCTGCGTCTATGGTAAGGCTGCCCAGGAGTGCCGGCTCGATGCGCGGCCCGGAGCTTTCACGTCCGTCATTGCCGTCGCAGCCGCAGACCGCAAGCACTGCGCTCATCCAGATGACGGGGAAGATTAGGATAAAAGAAGTTCTCATAATATGTGTGTTGCCGGTATTATATAAAAAGGAAGGCCGGCCTTGTCCAGCCAGCCTTCCTGAACTCTGTCCCTGAGTGGAGATTACATCTTGCCCAGTTTCTTCAGCACATACTCTTTGATAGAGCCTGCGGGAGCAGTCACTGCCTTCGCGTTGGGATCAGCCTTTACTTTCAGCTCGCGGTGCTTGGGCGCGTTGTCGGTTACGGGCGGCTTGGGAGCGGAGGAATAGTTCTGTAAGCTCACGTATCCCTCATATTCTCCATTCCAGGTGTTGCCCCTGTCATCCTTGAAAGTGAACTTGATGTTGTATGTACCATCACCGATATTTGTGATCTCAAGATCACCTGAGACAGCGGGTGCCATTCCGATCTGGTCTGCCATACCGCCTTCGTAATGCTGGTAGTTCGTTCCATAGAGACTTCCGTAATATTGGTCAATATATCCGGGAATGTATTCCATGTCATTTCCTAAGTACTGGTTGTCAGCTACCGTATAGGTGCCAGAGGCTATGCCGTCAGTGAAGTTTCCATTGCAATACAGGTCGATCATAAGGCCGTCACCGGATCCGCTTTCGGGATAGATTGTTATCTTCCATTCACCGGGACCGTCACCATAAAAGTCTTCGTAGAAGGTGGCGGATGCGTCCGCATACAGTAGATCGAGGGTATAGTCCTCCGTGAGGGTCGAGTAGGGTTGGGGAATGTTTTCAATATCAATCGGGCCGTTGTACGTACAGGTGACGGGAGTGCCGTCTTCGGTCGTGAACTCACATTCGACAGTATAGTTGCCGGCACTGCCGGAGACTGTCATCGTGCCTTCAGAGATGGCGAGGATCTCGGTGGGGAGCCAGCCTGTGGCATTGCCGTAGACTTCGAGATAGGTTCCATCTCCGTCGTAATAACCGGAACCGTAATCATAAACCTCGCCAACCTCAATGGTGTTTAGACCGCCGTATTCAGCAGTGACGTTGTATGTGCCTGAGGGTATATCTCCGTCAGCATTGTACGGCATGTAGGCGATAATGCGCAGGGCGTTACCGGGAAGGATGAAGTATCCGTCTCCATCAAGTTCCATATCTGTGAATGTAATGGAAGCACTCATTATGTCGCTTATCTTTCCGTCATAGCTGGCCTGCGCATTGATTGCCTCGATATTGAATTCGTCGGGTGTCTCAGGTACGTCCGGGTCATCGGGCCCTTCCGGTTCAGTCATGTCGGTGACTTCCATTGGACCGTTGAACACGAAGTGATGCGTGGCGTTGTTCTCGTCTGTCCATATTCCTTCAATGATTATGTCCGTACCCTCATAGCTTATGTTGACGGTGCCGTCGACAATCATGGCCACGTATCCGGGAATGGTGGGATATGACATGAAGTCACTGAAAGTCATGTCTTCACTGTCGGAACTGATGCGGTATTCTCCGGCAGCGGGCAGCGGATTCTCGGGGTTCTCTGGATCGGCCGCTGCGTAAAGGTCTATTGTGTAGACAACTGCATTGTCGGGGAAATACATGCCGTCTTCCGCAGGTGTGTCTGTCAGGTAGAATACCCAGTTGTGACAGTCGGTGAACTGATTGCCATAGTACTCGGCGAAGTAGTAGGACAGCTGGTAGTCATAGTTGTATTTTGCTTCGGGATCGGAGGCTTCCTGGGAGAGGCCGAATTCGGCAGTGACGGTCTTGTCACCGTTGTAGGTGTAGGTCAGCACGACTGTCGCGCTGCGTGTTTCGGCTGTTTCGTTGGCTTCTGCTGTGAAGTCCACCACGCCGTCATTGACGCATGAGAATCCGCTGAGCCATCCGGCTTCAGAGCTTGCTGACATCTTGCCGTCGGAAGCGGGGTTCTTCACCTGGTAGAGAATCCGGCACTCTCCGCCAGTGAAGGGTATGGTCATTTCTTCTGTGACAATCTCTATCACGGGGTCCTCTCCGGGCACATCCGGCTCTTCCTTTACGAAATCCTGGGATACGATAACCTCAGCGGTAACGTTGCGGTCATCGCCGAATACGTAGGTGAGGGTCACTGTGGTCTCCCTTGCCTGCTCGCCCTCGTTGGGCTCCACGTTGAAGACTACGGCAGTGTCGCTGACCTTGGCTTCTCCCATCCAGTCGTCGGCGGGGTCAGCCGTGAGGGTTCTGCCATCGACTGGGTTCTCTATCGTGTAGGCGATTGCGAGCTCTCCGCCCTCTGGAAGGGCTACCAAGGAGCTGTCGCTGATGTTGATTACCGGATCCGGAGCCGGTTCGATGTTGTCCTTACAGCCTGTAAGGACTGCTGCGGCTGCAAGTGCAGTCAGAAATAGGAAATTGGATGTTTTCATACTGCGGATGTATTAGGTTTGTGTAATGAAAATGAAATATATCGGATAGTTTAACAGATCACTTACAAAAATACGCAAAAAATATGAGAAATTGTTCAAGATTTTACAAAATAAAAGCTGTATCCGTCAGTGCCTGGGTCCCAGGAGGAATTGTTGGTGATCTGCATCGGGCCGTTGAAAGTGATGTGGTGAGTGTATCCGTATTTGTCGGTGAATGTTCCGTCCAGGAGCATGTTCTCTCCCTCGTAGCTGATTATGATGGTTCCGTCCTCGAAAGAGGAGGTGGGGCCGTCCGGTATGATGAGCTGCGACAGATAGTAGCTGAAAGTCATGACGGGTGGATCGAACTCGAGTGTCAGATTGTATTCCCCGGCGGGCGGCAGAGGATTCTCAATATTGTCGGGAGCCGTCGAGTACAGGTCGATGCTGTATGTTACGGCATCGTTGGAGAACCATCCTTCCTCCGGCGGCATGTCCATAAAGGTGAACAGCCAGTTGTGATTGGTCGTGGAGTAGTCGAGGCCGTAGAACTCAGCCAGATAGTAATCCAGTTGATATTCAAAATCGTATTCGGACTCAGGGGCCTCCTGTGTTACGTCCAGTTCGGCAGTGACGGTCTTGCTGCCGCCGTAGGTGTAGGTCAGCACGACTGTCGCGCTGCGTGTTTCGGCAGTCCCGTTGGCTTCGGCTGTGAAGTCCGCCACACCGTTGTTGTCGTCGCAGGAGAATCCGGTCAGCCACCCGGCATCAGAGCTTGCAGACATCTTACCGTCGGAAACGGGGTCCTTCACCTGGTAGAGAATCCGGCACTCTCCGCCGGCAAAGGGTATTGTCATTTCTTCTGTGACAATCTCTATCACGGGGTCCTCTCCGGGCACATCCGGCTCTTCCTGTACGAAATCCTGGGATACGATAACCTCGGCTGTTATGTTGCGGTCATCACCGAATACGTAGGTGAGGGTCACTGTGGTCTCCCTGGCCTGCTCACCCTCGTTGGGCTCCACGTTGAAGACTACAGCCTCGTCGCTGACCTTGGCTTCTCCCATCCAGTCATCGGCGGGGTCAGCCGTGAGGTTTCCGCCCTCGACGGGATTCTGTATCGTATAGGCGATAGTAAGCTCTCCGCCCTCGGGAAGGGCTGTGAAGGTGCTGTCGCTGATGTTGATTACCGGATCCGGAGCCGGTTCGATGTTGCCATTACAGCCGGTGAGTGCAGCTGCGGCCGCAAAAGCGGCAAGGAGAAAGAAGAATCGTTTCATACTGCTGTAGTGTTGGAATATGTACACGTAAAGATATGGATTTTTTGATAATTATCCGCAAAGATACCCCCCTGATTGGCGTAGGCACTCTCTCCGCTTAAGGCCAGCCCGGGCCGGATTGCTGTTTTTGAGGCACCGATGCCTGTCGTTTCCCTCAGCAGCATTCCGCACAGCGGAGAGAGTCATCCATGAAGCACCCTCCGGTTCGTCAAGGTTTTGATTCTCAGGCACATCTCTCCGGGCCTGATGTCCTATGGTGAGGTGTACCAAAAAAGTTGGACGGATTAATATTTATCAGTTATTTGATAATTAACTGATCTGCAATGTAT
>CALVDE010000014.1 GCA_944326265.1 uncultured Bacteroidales bacterium
TTTTTGCTTTTACAAATCTAAAAAATCTGTAGACTTTTTTATTCCCCTATCTCAGACACACTGTTTGGAACAGTATCGGGCGAGGGAGCCGAATGTCTTCATGAACTGGACGCGCTCGTACATGGCGGGGTCAGGGATGGTGGAATAGCTCAGACGGCTGCGGATCTGGGACAGGTCCTCGACGTTGTTCTTCTCCAGGAAAGCAGCTATCCTGTCATTGAACTCCTTAATGACGGAAGGACCGTGCTTGTAGATGACCGAGCATACCTGAACGGCATCAGCCCCGGCCAGTATCATCTTCAGGGCACTCTCCGCGCTGTGCACACCGGTTGTAGTCGCAATGTCGATCCTGACGGCAGACGAGAGTATCGCTGTCCAGCGCAGAATCTCGGCATACTCTCCTTCGTGGGAAAGCGGTGCCGCAGGCACGAGACAGAACTTGTCCAGGTCAATGTCCGGGGTGAAGAAGCGGTTGAATATCACAACACCTTTGGCACCCGCCGATGCAATCCTGTCGACGAAGTTGACGATGCTGGTAAAATGAGGGCCTATCTTCACGGACACCGGTATGCGGAGCTCGGAAGCCAGGGAACGGACCACGCTCACATAGCCGTTCTCAATGGAAACCGGGGATGTCCTGGGATCTACGGCCAGGTCATACAGATTGACCTCCAGGGCATCAGCTCCTGCTGCCTCTATCTGACGGGCATATTCTACCCACTCACCGGGACTGTAACAGTTGATGCTGGCTATGACGGGTATTGAGACAGCATCCTTCAAAGCCTTGACTTTCTCTGTGTACTGAGCGATGGAATTGGAACGGATGTATGCGTGGAGGTAGTCATCCATCTCCGGGCATGAATTGCCTGCTGAGGCCATGAACTCCACCTCTCCCCGGATCTGCTCCTCGAAGAGAGATTTCATGACCACGGCTCCGGCACCGCAGCTTTCCATTTCCTTAACTTTGTCGACATCGGCAGTCAGCGAGCAGCTGCTCACCACAATCGGACTCTTCAGGTCCAGGCCGAGATACTTCACGTCTGTTGTTGCCATAGCTGTAGTCTGTATTATTTATCCTATTTTATTCAGTTTCTTCATGACCGTCCTGAAATCCGTCCTCTCGCGGATGATGCTGCCGACCTCCGCTACGGGTATGCGCTCCTGAGTCATGGTATCGCGGTCGCGGATGGTCACGCAGTTGTCCTCCCTGGTCTGATGGTCCACTGTGATGCAGAACGGTGTGCCGATGGCATCCTGACGGCGGTAACGCTTGCCGATGCTGTCCTTCTCATCGTACTGGCAGTTGAAGTCGAACTTCAGGTCATCGATGATATCACGGGCAATCTCAGGCAGCCCGTCCTTCTTGACCAGAGGCAGTACTGCAAGTTTCACAGGTGCCAGCACGGGAGGAATACGGAGGACCACCCTCTCCTCTCCGTTCTCCAGCTTCTCCTCGCGGTAGGCGGCTGACAGCACGGCCAGGAACATTCTGTCCAGTCCGATGGATGTCTCCACTACGTAGGGAGTGTAGCTCTCCCCTGTCTCGGGATCGAAGTACTGTATCTTGCGGCCTGAGAACTTCTGATGGTTGCCCAGGTCGAAATCTGTACGGGAATGGATGCCCTCGAGCTCCTTGAAGCCGAAGGGAAACTCGAACTCGATGTCGGTGGCGGCGTTGGCATAGTGGGCCAGTTTCTCGTGGTCGTGGAAGCGGTATTTCTCATCGCCCAGGCCGAGGGCCTTGTGCCACTGCAGGCGGGCCTCCTTCCATTTGGCGAACCACTCGAGCTCCGAGCCGGGACGCACGAAGAACTGCATCTCCATCTGCTCGAACTCCCTCATGCGGAAGATGAACTGACGGGCCACTATCTCGTTGCGGAAAGCCTTGCCTATCTGGGCTATTCCGAAAGGAATCTTCATACGGCCTGTCTTCTGGACATTCAGGAAGTTGACAAATATGCCCTGGGCTGTCTCGGGACGGAGGTAGATGATGCCGTCCTCTCCGGAGATGTTGCCGAGCTGTGTGGAGAACATCAGGTTGAACTGACGCACCTCTGTCCAGTTCTTGGTACCTGAGATGGGGCATACGATGCCGCAGTCGATGATGATGTCGCGCAGGCCCTGAAGGTCGTTGGCATTCAACGCCTCCGTCATGCGGGAGCGAACCTCGTCCATCTTCTGCTGATTGCGCAGCACATTGGGATTGGTGGCGCGAAACTGGGCCTCGTCGAAGCTCTCGCCGAACTTGCGGCGGCCCTTCTCCACTTCCTTGGCGATCTTCTCCTCCAGCCTGGCTATGTAGTCCTCGATGAGCACGTCGGCGCGATAGCGCTTCTTGGAGTCCTTGTTGTCGATCAGAGGATCGTTGAAGGCTCCCACGTGGCCCGATGCCTGCCAGATCTTAGGGTGCATGAAGATAGCGGAGTCGATACCGACTATATTCTCGTTGAGACGCACCATGGCGTCCCACCAGTATTTCTTGATATTGTTCTTGAGCTCCACGCCCATCTGTCCGTAGTCATAGACTGCGCTGAGTCCGTCGTAAATCTCACTTGAGGGGAAAACGAAGCCATACTCCTTGGCATGGGCGGTAAGTTGTTTGAATACTTCTTCCTGTGTCATCTCTTTTGGAATTAATCATGCAAAAATAAGAATTATTTAATATTTTTGCCCCGATATTTAAAAATAAAGAGATGATAATGAAAAGATTCGCAATCACCCTGACTGCCTGCCTGATATCAATATGCGCAGCAGCTCAGGGCGTGCTGTCCGTTGAATCAGAATCTGCTGTTCTAGACAACGGCAACGTAGAGATACTGATCACCGTCAACCTGGAGCCTCAGTGGTACATCTACAGTACCGAACCCGTAAAGGGCGGTCCGATGGCCACTTCCCTCACTGCTGCGGACAACGGTCCGTACACCCTGGAAGGAACGCTCAGGGACACTGAGACTCCGCACACAAAGATAGATCCGGGCTTCCAGATGGAAGTAAAATATTTCGAGAACTCCGTCCGTTTCGCGCAGACCCTCCGCCCGTCCACGACGGAAAAATTCACGTTCAAGGGATGGCTGGAGTTCCAGACCTGCAACGGCATGGAGTGCCTGCTCAATGAAGAGGAGATCTCAGTCGACATCAACCCCTCGGCAGCCCCGGCTGCGGCAGAGACACTCACCGCCGGAGCTGAGAGCGGAGCCACGAATGCGGGCCGAGGCTTCTGGGGCTTCCTGCTCATAGCATTCCTGGCCGGACTGGCCGGAGTCATCACCCCCTGCGTCTTCCCGATGATACCCATGACCGTGGGCTTCCTCATCGGCGGAGGCAGCACCAGGCGGGCCGGCATCCTCAAGGGTGTCATCTTCGGCCTCTCCATCATGGTCATCTACACCCTGCTGGGCCTGATCGTGGCCCTCTTCCAGAGCACAGCGGCCACCGACGCGATAGGCACCCACTGGATTCCGAACCTGATATTCGCCCTGCTGTTCATAATCTTCGCGGTATCCTTCCTCGGAGCGTTCGAGATAACCCTCCCTTCCGGACTGGCCAACAAGGCCGACCGTGAGGCCGACAAGGGCGGCTACATCGCCGCTTTCTTCGTGGCCCTGGCCATGGTAATCGTCTCATTCTCCTGCACCGGACCTTTCGTAGGCTCCATCCTGGCAGCGGCTGTCCTTGACGGCGTAGCCCTCAGGCCCATCGTAGGCATGGCCGTGTTCGGACTGGGCTTCTCCCTGCCCTTCGTGGTGCTGTCATTCTTCCCCGGAGTGATGAAGAAACTGCCCAAGTCCGGCGGCTGGCTCAATATGGTCAAGGTCGTATTTGCATACATCATGCTCGCCTTCGCCATGAAGTTCCTCTACAACATCGACGCATACTTCGGCTGGGGCATCATAACACGCCTGGGCTTCATTGCCACATGGGTTGTGCTTGCACTGCTGCTCGGCCTGTACTTCCTCGGGGTGTTCCGCACCAGCCACGACTCGCCTACTGACGGCATCGGCTGGGGCAGGCATATTGCGGCGATAGTCTGCATCACCTTCGCATTCTACCTGATTCCCGGCCTGTTCGGAGCCCCGCTGCAGAGCATCTCGGGCCTCATTCCTCCGATGGACGGCTCCACGCTGACGCTCTCCCAGGGCAATGCCGCATCACCGGAATCCGGGAACAATGCGGCTGCATCAGGCTACTCTACACTGAAAAGCTATACCGACCTAGACGAGGCACTGGCCGAAAGCAAGGCTACAGGAAAGCCCGTATTCATAGCCTTCAAGTCCCACACATGCAGTGTCTGCAAGCAGATGGAGGCCACAGTGCTCTCCTCCGCAGCGGTCATGGAGCGGCTTTCCGGTGACTTTGTCATAGCCAACCTGTATGTGGACGACAAGACGGAGGACGCGGAGTTCCGCACCCTCGGCAGAAGATACCGCGACCTGGAGCTCCGGCAGTTCGGCTCGGCCTCCCAGCCCCTCTACGCCGTGGTGGACTCCGAGGGCAGCACTCTTTCCGGACCAGTCGGAAGCTGTTCCGAGGACGAGTTCCTGGCGTTCCTGAACTTCTAGCTTCTAAATAGGAATCAGTATAGAATCTGCTTCAGCAGACACTTTGCATAATCCCTCTCCTCTACCTGAGGATGAGGGATTTTCAATTCCGGAGTATCAACCGTCCGGTCGCCGTAGAGGGCGATGTCGATGTCGATGATGCGGGGATGGTAGATGCGGCGGCCTGTCCCGTCGAACTCCGGCTCGTGGTCAGGGCGGCCCAGCTTGTGCTCCACCCATTTGCAGACTTTCAGCAGATCCTCGGGCGGGACAGTGGTCTCAAATGATATCGCCTGGTTCATGAAAGGCTCTGTCCCCTCGGGCATACCCCACGGCTCGGTCTCAAGCACATCGGACTCGCGCACGTCGGAGAAAAGCCAAGGGGCCAGCTCAGTAACAATCAACGAAACGGCTATGCTGAGGTTGCGGCGCCGGTCCCCCATATTGCTGCCCAGGATAAGGTAGACTCTTACCGGCTCTTTCTCAGGTATCATAGCAGTCCCAGCTCCAGTAATGCCTCGTCACTCATACGGGACTTGTCCCATGGCGGGTCAAATGTTATCTCTATGGCCACGTCCGTAACTCCCGGCGTATCGGCCACAGCCGTATGCACGTCTTCCAGCAGTATGTCCGACATAGGGCAGTTAGGCGCGGTCATGGTCATCTTTATGAAGACTTTATGGTCATCATCTATAGTGATGTCGTAGATGAGACCGAGATCGTAGATGTTGACCGGTATCTCCGGGTCGTACACCTGTCTGAGGGCCCGCACGACATCGCGGGTAAGCGTAGTTTTATCCATATCCACGTATTTCTATCTATTGTTACTGTAGCGGAGAGCGTCCTCCCTTATCTGCTCCATCATGGACACCAGTCCGTTGGCCCGGGTCGGAGAAAGGTTCTCCTTGAGACCGATCCGGTCGATGAAGCTGTTGTCCGCAGCCAGAATCTCCTCAGGAGTCCGTCCGTTGTACACCCTTATAAGCAGGGAGATTATGCCCTTGGTGATGATGGCGTCGCTGTCAGCCGTGAAGTACAGCCGTCCGTCACGCAGCTCGGTGTTGAGCCACACCCGGGACTGGCAGCCCTTGATGAGCCGGTCCTCCTGCTTGTTTTTCTCGTCTATCACCGGCAGGGACTTGCCCAGCTCGATGAGGTATTCGTATTTGTCCATCCAGTCGTCAAAAGCGGAGAACTCGTCCACTATCTCCTGCTGGACATCCTGTACTGTTGCTTCCATTATCGTAACATTTTAACGGTTCTTCTAAGTGACTTGATAAGATACTCACACTCCTCCAGGGTGTTGTACGGCCCCAGGGATACGCGCACCATGCCTGTCCGGCCGAACTTGCCTATAAGCGGTTCCGAGCACATCAGGCCCGAGCGCACCGCGATGTTCATCTTGTCCAGCAGAGTGGCGATATCGCTGTGATGCGCTCCGTCCACCGTAAAAGAGAGCAGAGGGCATTTCCTGCCGCCTGTGCCATACAGCATCAGCCCGTCTATCGACTTCATCTCACTGATGAGATAAGATATCATTTCTTCCTCATTAGACTTAACTTCAGGTATCCGTATTGAAGTGACAAATTCAATAGCAGGCTTTAAAGTGGCGGCAGATATGAAATTGGGTGTTCCGGCTTCAAATCTCAATGGAACCGGAGCATACGTGGTCTTCTGGAAGGTCACGGTATCGACCATCTCCCCTCCTCCCATCCAGGGCGGCAGTGTCTCCAGCAGATCCTTCCGGCCATAGAGCACGCCCGAGCCGGTGGCTGCATACAGCTTGTGTCCCGAGAACGAGTAGAAATCGCACCCTATGCGCCTTACATCCACCTCCTCGTGGACAATTCCCTGCGCTCCGTCCAGATGCACGGCAGCACCGTGCCTGTGCGCCATCTCCACAAGTTCCTCGACTGGATTGACGATACCCAGAACGTTGGAGATATGAGCGGCGGAGACCAGCCGGACCTTGCCTTCGGACAGTATCCGCTCAGCCTCCCGCAGATCCCACTCCCCGTTCCAGTCCACGGGGATAAATCTCAGGCGGGCACCGCTGCGCTCACAGAGCATCTGCCAGGGCACCAGGTTGGAATGATGCTCGCCCTCCGAGACCAGGATTTCGTCCCCGGCCTTGATGTATTTTGCTCCGAAAGTATTGGCAAGCAGATTAATCGATGCCGTAGTGCCGGAAGTCAGCACGATCTCGTCCTTCGACGCGGCATTGAGCAGAGAGCGTACAGCCTCGCGGCCGGCCTCGTAATGGTCGGTAGCCTCTGCCGCCAGAGCGTATATGGCCCTGTGCACGTTGGCATTGGCCTCAGCCAGCCATGAACTCATGCAGGAGATGACGCTGCGGGGCTTCTGCGAGGTGGCCGCGCTGTCCATATACACCAGCGGCCTGCCGTCCCTCGCCGTACTTTCAAGATACGGAAACTGCGCTCTTATATTTTCTATTACTGCGTTCATACCGTCTTTCAAAAATTTCACAAAAGTAATTAATTTTGCAGAAAATTATTCAGCTGTTCTGACTATGTACGACTATATCAAAGGAAGCATCGAGGAGCTCAATCCGGCAGAAGCCGTCATCGAATGTCACGGCATAGGATTTCTGGTCCAGATATCGCTCTACACATACGAGAGACTTCGCGGGGCCAAGGAGTGCAGGCTGTACATCCACCACCATCTAAGGGAAGACGACGAGACACTGTACGGATTCTCCGACAAGGAGGAGCGCAGGATTTTCACACTGCTCATATCCGTATCCGGCATTGGACCAAATACGGCCAGGATGATGCTGTCGTCACTGACACCGGAAGAAGTGTCTGCGGCAGTCGCGTCCGGAGATGTCGGACGCATCAAGGCGGTGAAAGGCATCGGGCTCAAGACCGCTCAGAAAGTCATAATCGAACTGAAAGACAAGATAGCACGAGGAAGCACCGGCCTGGACCTGTCCTCCGGAGGCACTTCGGCCAATACCGAGGAGGCCTGCTCGGCTCTGGTCATGCTCGGATTCACAAAGAACGCGGTCGAGAAAGCCGTCTCGTCCATCGTCCGGAAAGAGCCGGGCCTGTCGCTTGAGGACATTATCAAAAAAGCCTTAAAAATCTTGTAGAGTCATTTACTTTTTAATACATTTGCACAGTTTAAACAGTTTAACAATTAATTATAACCGGTTATGAACATACCTAGCAATTTAAAGTACACCAAGGATCACGAGTGGGTAAAGGTTGACGGCGATGTAGCTACCGTCGGCATCACCGATTACGCTCAGGATCAGCTCGGAGACATCGTCTTCGTAGACATTCAGACACAGGGCGAGACCCTTGACAAGGAAGAGGTTTTCGGAGCCATCGAGGCTGTTAAGACAGTTGCCGATGCCTTCATGCCTGTATCCGGCGAGATCATCGAGGTCAACGCTGCTCTCGAGGGAGCTCCCCAGACCGTCAACACCGATCCTTACGGAGAGGGCTGGATGATCAAAATCAGGCTCACCAACCCCGCTGAACTCGATGAGCTGATGGACGCTGACGCTTACACAGCCATCCTCTAGTCCAAAAAGTGTACACATAACAGCACAGGCCGGGCAGGAATGTCCGGCCTTTTTCTTATCTTTGTCAGAAACACTAAATTCTCATGCCTATGTTACAAGAAGTCGCTCACATCTACGACCTCCTGACCAAGCTCGAAGAGAGGTTTCCGGACAAAAAGGATATGCTCTGCCGCCGCAGCGGTAAAGAATGGATCCGATTCAGTGTCAAGGACTACGTACGCTATTCACATCTCATTGCCTACGCCCTCTCATCCATGGGATACGGCAAGGGTGACAAGGCCGTGACCATCTGCAACAACCGCCCTGAATGGAATTTTACCGATATGGGCCTCAGCATGGCCGGACTGGTGCACGTGCCCGTCTACCCTACCCTGAGCGCTGACGAGTACCTCTACATACTCAATCACAGCGATGCCAGGATTGTATTCATCGGTACCATGAGCCAATACCGTAAGCTGGAGCCTATTGTGCGGAAAATGGACAGACCTGCCAGGATTATCCTCATGGATGATGCAGACAACATTCAGTGTCTCAGGGATTTATATCAAACAGGCGAGGAGGCTGAGTCTATTCAGAAACCTGTAATAGAGAAGATTAAGGCCGAAACTGACACTGACGCACTGGCCTCGATCATATACACATCAGGCACGACCGGCACGCCTAAAGGAGTAATGCTCTCGCACCACAACCTTATGTTCAATGCATACGGACACGCAGTAAAACAGACTGTACGCCCGGATCAGAAAATGCTCAGTTTCCTGCCGCTGTGCCATGTCTATGAGAGAAGCATGAATTACGAATACCAATATATAGGCATAAGCATCTACTATGCGGAGAGTCTTGGAACCCTGGCCAGAGATCTGGCAGACTGTCATGCGGACGGATTCTGTGCGGTACCGAGGGTGTTGGAGATGATGTATTCCAAGCTGGAGGCGGCCGGCAAACAGCTCAAAGGCTTCAAAAAGACTGTCTACAGCCTGGCGTGGGACTATGCCAATAACTATGACAATTATCGCAAAGGGCTAATTTACAGACTGAAACGTTATGTATACGACCGGCTGGTGTACAGTAAATGGAGAGCCAATCTCGGGGGACATGAGATGCTTATCGTGTCCGGAGGCTCATCGATTCAGGCCAGGATAATACGCCTGTTCAACGCAGCCCGCCTGCATATTTACGAAGGCTACGGAATGACCGAGGCATCCCCGGTAATCGCAGTCAACAATCCGGTAGAAGGAATCAACATCATAGGTACTGTCGGAAAGCCGATGGAACGCACAGAACTGAAATTTGCCGAAGACGGAGAGATCCTCACACGAGGACCGCACGTGATGCTGGGATACTACAAGAATCCCGAGGCCACAAAAGAAGTTATCGACTCAGAAGGATTCCTCCACACCGGAGACATAGGCCGGCTGATAGACGGCAAATATCTCCAGATTACCGACCGCAAGAAAGAGATCTTCAAGCTTTCCCTCGGCAAGTACGTCGCACCGCAGGTCATAGAGAACAAGCTGAAGGAATCTCCGCTTATCCAGAACTGCATAGTCATAGGAGAGAATCAGAAGTTCGCATCGGCCATAATCATTCCCGATTTCGAGCATCTGCGCCACAGTGCCGAAGCCATCGGCATCACCGGTAAGGAGGACAACTCCGGACTGATCGCAGACCCGGCTGTCGTTGCCCTCATCCATAAGGAAGTGGAGAAAGTCAACAGCACTACGGCACCGCATGAGAACATCAAGCGCGAAAGGATAGTATGCGATGAATGGACACCGGCAAACAATATGCTGTCGCAGACACTGAAGCTGAAGCGTGCACGGATTACGTCCCGTTATGCAGACATCATAAAAGAGATCTACAAGTAAAATGTTCAGGCCTTCATCTCCCGACGACACTCCTGCTCTCAGGGAACTTTGGAAAAAATGCTTTGATGCAGACCCTGCCTTTCTGGACCTGTATTTCGGCAAAGGGACGGAACTATGCCGGACATTTGTTCTCGAAGAACAGTCAGCGATAGTATCCGCACTATCCGTATTCGATATCAATGACGGGGACAGCAAAGGAGGATACGTCTACGGAGTCTGCACACATCCCGCGCACAGAGGAAGACGATACGCAGTATCGCTCCTTAAATATGTTGAAGACATTTATTTCAGGAAAGGATATAAATTCTTTATCCTGAGACCGGCATCCCCCACCCTGTTTTCGTACTACAGGAATATCGGCTATGACCGTACTCTCTATGTAGACAGAATCACTGAGAAACTGCCGCTGATTCCCACAGAACTCCCTCTAAAGCCGCTTTCAGGAGAAAGGCTGTACATATTGCGGAAAAGAATGTGCCGCCAATCGCAACTTTTTGAATGGAGTGAAGATATGTGCCGCTACATACTTTCCTATATAGACTACTGCGACGGACTCGCATACGAGACGTATGACGGAGCTTACCTCATCTGCATACCTGACACAGCAACAACCGGAAACATCATCTGCGAAGAATGGGGGCAGAGCGGTGACAGGAGAATGGACCTTATAAAATCAGCTGCCAAGACCCTGTTCACCGATGCTCAAAACATAATTTTCAAACGGTCAAGTGCAGGATACGGTGAAGAATATGCCCTGTACACGACATTCACCAATCACAACTTAAGTCCGACAATCTTATTTAACTTCACGATGGAGTAATTACGTTCCACGTGGAACAGAAGCCACGCAATCTATCTCCCGAAGTAGACAAGGAGCACTGAAATATCTGAAGGCGAGACCCCGGGAATACGGGACGCAGCCGCGATGTTGTCAGGTCGGTGTTTGGAAAGCTTAATCCTGGCCTCAATGGACAGGGACTCGAGTCGGGAATAATCAAAATCTTGCGGGATTGAAAGCCGCTCCAGTTTCTTTATCTTCTCTGCTTGCTGGGCCTCACGCTCAATATAACCTTTATACTTTAAATGTGTTTCGACAGAAGAGAGACACTCGGGCAGCAATGAGTAGTAATCAGCTGGGAAAATATTCTTAAACGTATCGGGTAATGATTGCGGCCGCAACGTTGGTGCTGGATATTTCGCTGCTTGGGTAATAGCGGATCTTGTTCCACGTGGAACGAGGGGGTAAATATCTGTGATGCTTATCTGGGGCCTGGTAAGCAGCTCTGCAATAGGACGGAGGCTTGTCAATGGCGAAGAGCATCTAGAAAGCAGGACGGTGTTGACTGAATCCAGGTCTGATCTTGTCGAATTCAGGGCAGTAAGTAAGCGGGACTTGATGCGCATCTTCCTGTCGAGCGTCTTCATACGAAGATCATCGACCAGTCCTACAGAGCGGCCGATGGGTGTTAGACGCTCGTCTGCATTGTCCTGGCGCAGGAGGATACGGTACTCAGCGCGTGACGTGAACATTCTGTAAGGCTCATCAACTCCTTTTGCAACCAGGTCGTCAATCAGAACTCCGATGTATGACGAATCACGTGTAAGCACCATTTCTGGAAGCTGCCTGAGATTCAGGACTGCATTGATTCCAGCGACTATTCCCTGAGCAGCCGCCTCCTCATATCCGGTTGTGCCGTTAACCTGTCCGGCGAGATAAAGGTTAGGCACAATTCGGGAACGGAGCGTATGGTCCAGAAGAGTCGGATCGAAGTAGTCATACTCAATTGCGTATGCAGGACGGAGAAGATGCACTTTCTCGAAACCCGGGACATGCATCAGCGCTTTCAACTGGATGTCAAAGGGAAGCGATGAAGAAAAACCCTGAAGATAATATTCGGTCGATGTACGGCCCTCTGGCTCGAGAAATATCTGATGCGAGTCCTTGTCGGCAAATGTACGCAACTTGTCCTCAATGCTGGGACAGTACCTCGGACCTATTCCGGTTATCTTACCGGAGAAAAGCGGAGACTTGTCGAAGCCGCTGCGCAGGGTATCGTGCACAAGCCGGTTAGTATGCCCGATGTAGCATGTCATCTGAACGCCATCCCTACGCTGTGCGGCAGAAAGATACGGCAGGAAGGAGAACTTCTCCGGGAACTCATCACCCGTCTGTAGCAAGAGTCTGGAAACATCTACAGATCTTATGTCGACCCTTGGGGGAGTTCCGGTCTTCATTCTGGAGGAGGATATGCCGCGTTCTGTAAGCTGGGCAGTAAGTCCGAATGAAGCGGGCTCCGCGACGCGGCCTCCTACCGACGTGCGGTCACCCACGAATATCCTGCCGTCCAGGAAAGTCCCGGCTGTGAGCACATAACACGACGCACTGAACACAGCCCCAAGTGAAGTCTCGAGCGAGACTATTGTGTTGTTGCTGGAGAAATTGAACTTGGTTACAGTGTCCTGCCAGCAACATAGACCAGGTACATTCTCGATTATCCACCGCCAGTTCTGGGAGAAAGCCATGCGGTCGCACTGAGCACGGGGACTCCACATCGCAGGTCCCTTGGAACGGTTGAGCATCCTGAACTGAAGCGTAGAGGAATCAGCAATTATGCCCGAGAAGCCGCCAAGAGCATCTATCTCTCTGACAATCTGACCCTTAGCAATTCCACCAAAAGACGGATTGCATGACATCTGGGCTATTTTATTCATATCCATGGTAATGAGCAGGACGGACACACCCATACGGGCCGCAGCAACCGCAGCCTCGCATCCGGCATGACCGGCTCCTATCACTATCACGTCATATCTGTCTGTCATAGTAACCGGTGCAAATATACTCCAATTTAAGATTTAAGCGCAAAAAAGCATCCCCTAGATTTGCTTTTGAATATAAGCCTGATCAGGCAGAATACCGAAACCGGGCAACAGACCCAAAGCACTGTCCTCAGCGCTCCGCATCAGCTGCGCCTCTTCAGGAGAAAGGTCATCATAGCCCAGAAGATGCAGTACTCCGTGCGCCATGACCCTGTACAGCTCGGTCGAGAAACCCGCGCCGTACTCGACCCCGTTGGCCATGACAGTATCCAGGCTTATAACGATGTCGGCGGATATCCGTCCCGACGGCCTGTTGCCGGCAAGCTCGTCTGAGTACTGAGACGTATCGAAAGTTATGATGTCAGTATAGTAATCATGGTCGAGATACTCCCTGTTGACCCCGAGGACGTACTCGTCAGAGGCAAAAATATAATTAATGTCCCCTACCCTGTGATTTTTACCGGAAATGATTTCTTTTATCCAATTTTTAATTGCATTTTTGTGGCGCAATTTGAAGGATACGTCAATGAGTTCAAATCTTATCATACGGTCTGATTTTTGCTTAAATTTTTTTGTAAAATTAATAAAATTACAACTATGTCAAAAGTTAGTGTTATCGGCGTTGGAAATGTAGGTGCTACCTGCGCCAACGTACTTGCAGGCTGGAACATCGCTAAAGAAATCGTTCTCCTCGATGTACGCGAAGGTTTTGCTGAGGGCAAGGCCATTGATATCCAGCAGTCTGCCAAAATAATGGGTATTAACTCGAAGATCACAGGAGTGACCAACGACTACAAGGCCACAGCCGGCTCGGACGTTGTGGTGGTCACATCAGGACTGCCCAGAAAACCCGGAATGTCCCGCGAGGACCTCATAGGTACAAACGCCAAAATCGTCAGCGAGGTTGTAGGCAACGTGGTTAAATACTCTCCCAACACATTCATTATCATGGTTTCCAACCCTATGGACACCATGACTTATCTCGCATACAAGACCTGCGGAATCAAGAAGAACCACCTCATCGGCATGGGCGGAGCGCTTGACAGCAGCCGCTTCAACTACTATCTCAGCCTTGCCCTGAACGCTCCCGTATGCGACATCGACGGAATGGTAATAGGAGCACACGGAGATGCTACAATGGTGCCCCTGATGAGCAGTGTAAAATACAAAGGAGGCGATGTGGAGAAGATCCTCAGCAAGGCCCGCCGCGAGAAAGTAATCGCAGACACCATGGTTGGCGGCGCCACAATCACCAAACTGATGGGAACCTCCGCATTCTATGCACCCGGCGCATGCGCAGCAAGCATCGTAAGGGCAATCCTCCACGACGAGAAGAGAATCATCCCCTGCAGCGTTCCCCAGAACGGCGAGTACGGTGAAGAGGACATCTGTCTCGGAGTGCCCATCGTAGTCGGCAGGAAAGGTGTCGAGAAGATAGTCAGGATCAAGCTCTCGGAGGACGAGAAGAAGAGATTCCACGAGGGAGCCGAGAAGCAGAGGAACACCAACAAGATCCTGCACGAGCTCGGTCTCATCTAGTTTTTAACAGATTTTTCAACAATTTTTGTGTTTATTTCAGAAATAATGTCTAATTTTACAGTTGGAAAATTAGAAAACACTAAATAACATGGAAGTTAAAAAATCCGCAAAAGCGAATCTCGAAAACAAAAAGTTGTTCTACAGAGAGTTAGGACTGATTGTCGCTCTCGTAGCAATACTTGCTGCATTCGAGTGGAGCACTACAGAGAAGGCTGAGTCCGTAATACAGGAGGAGACAGCAGCACCTATAGAAGTTGAAGAGATACCTATCACAACCGAGGCTCCTCCTCCGCCCCCCGAGGCTCCTAAAGTACCCCAGCTGTCAGACATGATCGAAGTGGTGGATGACGACATAGTTGTCGATACCGACCTCTTCATCAGTCTTGAAGACGACGCTGACGTCGGAGTTGAGATTATGGACTACGTAGCAGAAGTTGAGGAAGAGGTTATCGAGGAAGCACCTATACCCTACACACTCGTAGAGGAAAAACCTGGATTCAACGGCGGTGATGCCAACGAGTTCACCAAATGGGTCTACAAGAACCTCGAATATCCCGCAGCAGCTCAGGAGAACGGTATTCAGGGACGTGTTACCCTCCAGTTCACAATCGAGGCAGACGGCTCGATCAGCAATATCCGCGTACTCCGTGGAATTGACCCGACACTGGACCAGGCAGCCATAGACGTACTTAAGAAGTCGCCCAAATGGACTCCCGGAAAACAGAGGGACAAGGCTGTGCGTGTAACTTACAACTTCCCCATCTTCTTCCAGCTGAGAAACTAACACAAAAATTTAGACACTGATGAGGCTGTCCCTGAAAAGAGTCAGCCTCATTTTTTTAGCAGTATATGACAGAAGAGGACAAAATGGAAAGGACGGTCGTGGTATCCGTGATACCGCAGGGGACCGACGAAAGAAGAGTAAAAGAGAATCTGGACGAACTGGAGTTCCTGGCGGAGACTGCCGGAGCAAGAAGCATCAGAAGGTTCACACAAAAGCTGGAAAGGGCCAATTCCAGGACATACGTGGGCACAGGCAAACTGGAAGAGATCAAAGCTTTCATTGAAGAGAGCGGATGCACTCTGGTACTGTTCGACGACGAACTGAGCCCGTCACAGCTGAGAAACCTCGAAAAGGAACTGGGCTGCAGGATACTTGACAGAACCAACCTCATACTGGACATCTTCGCACAGCGCGCCAAGACCGCATACGCGAAGACTCAGGTGGAACTTGCTCAGTATCAGTATCTCCTACCCCGCCTGACCCGGATGTGGACACACCTTGAGAGACAGAGGGGAGGCATTGGAATGAGGGGACCGGGCGAGAGCCAGATCGAGACGGACAGACGTATTATCCTGCAGAAAATAAGCCTGCTGAAAGAACAGCTGAAGAAAATAGACAGACAGATGTCCTCACAGCGCGGCAACAGAGGCTCACTTGTCAGAGTATCGCTTGTAGGCTATACCAACGCCGGTAAAAGCACTTTGATGAATCTGCTGTCAAAAAGCGACGTATTCGCCGAGAACAAACTCTTCGCTACGCTTGACACAACAGTAAGGAAAGTCGTTATAGAGAATGTACCGTTCCTGCTCTCGGATACCGTAGGCTTTATCAGGAAACTGCCCACACAGCTCATAGAATCGTTCAAAAGCACACTCGACGAAGTCAGGGAAGCCGATATACTGCTGCATGTAGTGGACATCTCCCACCCCGACTTTGAAGAGCAGATAAAGGCCGTAAACGGGACTCTTATGGACATTGGAGCAAAAGACAAGCCCATATTCATGGTATTCAATAAAATTGATGCCTACAACTACAAGGAACAGAGCGAATACGACTTTGAAGAGGAAAAACCGGAGAATATATCCCTGGAAAGGCTTCAGAAGATGTGGGTAGCAAAGGAAAACAGCGCCTGCATATTCATATCGGCCCTTAAAAAGATCAATATAGATAAACTGAGAAAGGACATCTACACGATGGTCAAATCCATCCACGAAGGCAGGTATCCGTTCAACAACCTGCTTTACTGAGAAATTTATCAATGACTGAAGCCACTTCCTGCGGCTTTTCCACAAAGGAATTATGACCTGTACCGGGAATCACTGCATGAGTGCAGCCGGGCAGGTCTTTCTTTATACTGTCCACACGTTCCGGACTGCAATAGGTATCCTCGTCGCCGAAGACGAACATCACCGGCACGGACGGACTGGACAGCAACCCGACGTTATCGTCCCTTGAGGCCAGACCCCTCACGACTGCGGCAATACCGACAGGATCATGCATCTCGCATATTTCCACCGTCTCGGAAATCTTCTCGTCACACTCTCGCAGATTGGCTTTCGCATACATGTTGGGAATCACTATCTGGGCCAGCTGGACGAGCTTGCCGTTTACTATGAACGATATCTCCCTCTCTCTGTCTGATGCCTTTGCTGGATCATCGGCGTAAGGAACGGAATTGAGGTTGACGAGAGCTGACAGACGGCCTGGATAGTCACGGAGAAATCTCTGTCCGACGTAGCCTCCCATAGAATGACCGATTATGACCGGTCTCATGATGCAGAGCTTGTCGAGAAGGTCCAGCAATACCTTGGCAGAGAACTGCATCGAATTGATATAACTGTCCGTTCCGGAAAGTCCGCAGCCGGGCAGGTCTATAGAAACAATACGGGAAGAGTCCGGGAGCAAATCCCTGAACTCTTCCCATATATACAGTGTCTCCAGATAGCCGTGGAGAAGCAAGAAAGTCCTGTCACCTTTCCCTGAATCGGAAACATGCACTGGTATGCCGTTACAGGTGACAAAGTACTCCATAGCTTAGTCTTTCAGCTTTGCACAGAGGAACTCGCGGTTCAACCGGGCAATATGGCTTACAGTGATGCCCTTAGGGCACTCGCTCTGGCAGGCCTGGGTGTTGGTGCAGGCACCGAATCCGAGCTCGTCCATCTTGGCCACCATAGCCTTGGCACGGCGCGCTGCTTCAGGACGGCCCTGAGGAAGGAGCGCGAGCGAACTTACACGTGCTGCTACGAAGAGCATTGCCGAGCCGTTCTTACAGGTAGCCACACATGCTCCGCAACCTACGCAGGCTGCTGCGTCCATACTCTCGTCAGCTTTCTGCTTAGGTATGGGCAGCGCATTGGCATCCTGAGCAGAACCGGCATTGATGGAGATGAATCCGCCGGCCTGGAGAATCTTGTCGAAAGCACCTCGGTTAACGACCAAATCCTTGATGATGGGGAAACCGGCGCTTCTCCAGGGCTCTATAGTGATGGTATCGCCGTCCTTGAACTTTCGCATGTGGAGCTGGCAGGTAGTAATCTCGCTGTCAGGTCCATGAGGATGGCCGTTGATATAGAGCGAGCACATACCGCAGATACCCTCGCGGCAGTCATGGTCGAATGCGATAGGACCGGAATTCCTGCAACCCTTGTTTACTGCAACAGGGTCATTGCCCTCACGTATCAGCTGATCGTTGAGGATATCAAGCATTTCGAGAAACGAAGTGTCGGGTGATATATCGGACACTTTATATGTTTCGAAATGTCCTTTTGTCTTGGCGTTAGGCTGACGCCATACTTTCAAAGTAAAATTCATAATTAATTCCCCTCCTTAGTCTTTATAGTTACGTGTTGAAGGCTTAACAAATTCAAATACAAGGTCTTCCTTATGGAATACAGGCTCCTTGTCCTCGCCTGCATATTCCCATGCGCTGACATACTGATAGTGCTCGTCATCGCGGAGAGTCTCACCGTCGGGAGTCTGCATCTCGACGCGGAAGTGACCGCCGCAGGACTCGTTGCGGTTGAGAGCGTCACGGGCCATCAGCTCGCCGATCTCGAAGAAATCGGCCACGCGGAGAGCCTTCTCCAGCTCCTGGTTGAACTCCTCGTTGGTACCGGGAACATATACATCCTTCATGTACTGGGCGCGGAGCTCGTGAATCTCCTTGATGGCTTCCTCGAGACCCTTCTTGTCACGGGCCATGCCGACTTTCTCCCACATGATGTGTCCGAGCTTCTTGTGGTAGTAGTCCACAGGCTGGGTGCCCTTGTTGTTGAGGAAGTAGTTGATGCGCTCCCTTACGGCTTTCTCGGCCTCCCCGAACTCGGGAGCATTGGTATCAACCTTGGGCTCCTGAATCTTGTGAGAGAGGTAGTCGCCGATAGTGTAGGGCAGGATGAAATATCCGTCGGCCAGACCCTGCATGAGAGCGGAGGCACCGAGACGGTTACCGCCGTGGTCGGAGAAGTTGGCCTCTCCGATAGCGTACAGGCCGGGGATAGTGGTCTGGAGGTTGTAGTCAACCCAGATACCGCCCATGGTATAGTGGATGGCGGGATATATCATCATAGGCTCCTCGTAAGGATTGACGCCTGTAATCTTCTCGTACATCTGGAAGAGGTTGCCGTAACGGGCCGTGATGACGTCCTTTCCGAGTCTCTTGATTGCTGATGAGAAATCGAGGAATACTGCAAGACCTGTCTCGTTGACACCATAGCCGGCATCGCATCTCTCCTTGGCGGCGCGGGAAGCCACGTCACGGGGAACGAGGTTACCGAAAGCGGGATACCTGCGCTCGAGATAGTAGTCGCGGTCCTCCTCAGGAATCTGAGAGCCCTTGATCTGTTTTGCACGGAGCTTCTTGACATCCTCCATCTTCTTGGGAACCCAGATACGTCCGTCATTACGGAGGGACTCACTCATCAGGGTCAGCTTGGACTGCTGGTCACCGTGCACGGGGATACATGTAGGGTGAATCTGGGCGAAGCAGGGATTTGCGAAGTAAGCGCCCTTCTTGTAGCAGTGCCATGCGGCTGATCCGTTGGAGTTCATCGCATTGGTTGAGAGGAAATAAGTATTTCCGTATCCTCCTGATGCCAGTACTACTGCATGGGCTCCGAAACGCTCGATCTCACCGGTTACGAGGTTGCGGGTGATGATACCGCGTGCCTCACCGTTGATGACCACGAGCTCGAGCATCTCATGACGGGGATATGACTTGACCGTACCCTTGGTGATCTGACGGTTCAGGGAAGCATATGCACCGAGGAGGAGCTGCTGTCCAGTTTGACCGCGGGCATAGAAAGTACGGCTTACCTGAGCGCCTCCGAAGGAGCGGTTGTCGAGCAGTCCGCCGTAGTCACGTGCAAAAGGAACGCCCTGAGCCACGCACTGGTCGATAATCAGGTTGCTGACCTCCGCAAGCCTGTAGACGTTGGCCTCGCGGCTGCGGTAGTCACCTCCCTTGATAGTGTCATAGAAGAGACGGAAGACAGAATCGTTGTCGTTCTGGTAGTTCTTGGCGGCATTGATACCTCCCTGAGCTGCGATCGAGTGAGCGCGGCGGGGAGAGTCGCTGATGCAGAAAATCTTGACATTGTAACCCAGCTCTCCGAGTGTGGCGGCGGCAGATGCGCCACCCAGACCGGTACCGATAACGATAATATCGAGCTTCCTCTTATTGGCAGGGCTGACAACACGGATAGCGGCTTTATGCTTTGTCCATTTTTCAGCCAAAGGACCTTCGGGTACTTTGGAAATTAACTTATCCTCCATAATGTGTATCTAAAGAATTAAAATTTGGTGCAATGTTACTTACTTTTCAGCACTTTTGCAAAACTTTCACCCTCTACGCGCTTCTTCCCGCTCAACCTCCAGGCCCGAATATCGGACGGAACCCTGCCAGGATCTTTCAAAAGATAGTGGAAGATGAAATATAATTTAATCGCAACATACTGGAACTTAGAAAAATACTTCCGGTAAAACTGACGGGTGGAACGCTGCACCACCACTTCCCTCTCCAAGTCTGTCCACTTCCTCGAACTGCTTCCGCCGCCGAAATGGAAAATCACAGAAGGCAGACTCCTTACAGGTATGCCGCAACGGTAAAGACTGTAGAAGAGATCCAGGTCCTCCGCATACATGAAATAATCCTCCGGCCATTTTCCCACTTTTTCAAACACTTCCCGAGACATGATTACCGATGCCCCCTTATACCATACCCTCGCTTTTTTCCGGCAGAAATACCAGAAAAACATGTCCCTGATAAGCGGAAGAGGCTTGGGTCCGTTCTCCAAAGAGCCGTCCCTGTTACGCAACTGATTGACATACACCGCATCCGGTTCCTTAATAACCGTAAGGTAATCCTCATTCATACCCTCCCCTGTCTCTGTATCCGGATTGAGGAAGTGGAGAATGTTTCCAGAAGCGTCACCGGCAGCAATGTTATTGGCCCTGGCAAATCCGTAATTGGAGTCAAGTATTTTGAAAATAAACCTTGGGTCTTCCTTAAAATCGGAACACAGGGCAATTGAATCATCCGTAGATGCATTATCAGCCACAATGACCTCATAGTCTACGGACAGACTGCGCCTGATGCTTCTGAGGCAGTTGCGGAGCAACTCACCGGTATTGTAATTGACGATAATTATCGAGACCTCCTTTCTCATTTTCCTATCTTTCTTATCAAGCGGAACAGTTCATTTTTAATATCCCTGTATTCAGTGCTTTTATACACAAACTCGTATGCGAGGACAACTATCGTGCCCCCGGCACAGATCTGAAGCAGCAGCAATAGCCATTGAGGCATGACAAGCATATTCATAGCATTGACAATCAAAGCCATGACTATGGACACACACAAGGTGGGGAGAATGTCCGCCAGCTGACGGCCCACGGAATAATGAATCACCTTCGATACATATGCGGCATGGACGACAAACAGAATGAACGAGACACCCACCATACTCCATAAAAGAGCCTCCACACTGAATATAATCCCGAAAACTACAGGAATCAGCCCCATTACAGTCTTTAAAATCTCCAGAACAAGTGTTATGTCGGAACGCCCGTCGGCATTTATGACATTTGCACTGCACATCATCAATGGCAGAAAAAGACCTGAAAAACACATGATACGGAGATAATCAACAGCAGGAAGCCATTGATTACCGAAAACAGTGAGTATAAAGGGACCCGCTACGGCCCATACTCCGAAAACTGCGGTAAAAGATATAAGCACAGTGGTTTTCAAGACTTTTCTATAGACATTGATCTGTCTTTCACCTTCATCCTGGATAGAGGCAAGAACAGGATAACTTACTTTCTGCATAACCGAGCTTACATTGGAGGTGACCATATTCTTGACTTTATCAGCCCTCGAATACTGACCGAGAACGGACGAAGAATACATCTTTCCTATTATGAACGAGTACATCTCACTCCAAATCGTACTGATGATGGAGGTTATCAAAAGCCTGCTTCCGAAAGAGAACATGTCCCTGAAACTCTTTCGTGAAAAACACAGGCCCGGATGCCATCGCGATACAGACCAAAGCAGAATAGTATTCACAGCCAGTTTGCCTACCTGAAGCACTACGAGACTCCATACCCCGAATCCGTAAAATGCCATTGCAACAGCGGCAACTGCCGCAGCAAATGATGAGACCAAAGATATCCAAGCCTGAGTCCTGAAGTCAATCCTGCGCACCAGAATAATTTTCTGCACTATCCCGAAAGCATTGATGATAAGTGATATACCCAATATTCTGATAACGGGGACCAGTATCGGCTCCCTGAAAAACCGGGCTATGAAAGGCGAACAGAAAAACAGTACGGCATATAACAGACAGCTTACTGCCAGATTGAAATAGAATACAGTATCGAAATCAGCCTTGACAGTATCTTTCTTTCTTGTAAGAGCACCTGTAAAACCACTGTCCACCAGAGAAGTAGACAATGTCATGAAAATAGCCGTCATGCCTATGATTCCGAAATCCGCCGGTGACAGTATCCTGGCCAGTATTATATTGGCCACGGCCGTGATTCCCAGACCTAGGATATTGTCGGCAAATCCCCAGCCCACTCCCTTCGCTGTCTTAGCCTTTAAATTTTCTGACATCAGAATAGATACTTATCATTGTTGCAACATTATCATCCCATGAATACAGCTCTTTTACATGCTGTACGCCTTTGTTTCCCAATCTTTCCCTCAAATCAGGATTATCTATGAATTTCTGAATAGCCAATGCGGCCATCCCTGGTTCATTTCTTGGAACTACAAATCCGGTAACTCCATTAAGAACCACTTCCTTAAAACCATCAGCATCTGAAACCACCACAGGACATCCGCAGGCCATGGCCTCTACTGCAACAACTCCGAAACTCTCACTTCTGGACAATGATACTGCTACTGAAAATGAATTGTACCACTGCGGCAGCTCATGATTGGGAATCTTTCCTACAAACTCTACATTCCGGGATATCCCCAAATCCTCAGTAAGTCTCTCATATTCTTCCCTACACCGACCATCACCGATTATAACCAATTCAGGATCCAAATCCTCATTTCTTTCCTTTAGGATCTTAAACGCCTTAATCAAAACATCTATACCATATTTCGGTTCCAGAGTCTTCACATTGCCGACGACAAACCTGCCCTCACCCGGACCGCATTTATCGAACTTCTTAAAAACCGAAGTATCCACCCCGAACGGCGTAATTGATATTAATTTTTCCGTAAAATTCATAGTCTGCCGTGCCATGGCATAACTTGTGGAAAGAATCTTGTCTGCCTTTCTGAAAATATATCTCAGCACTTTTTCATTAACAGGAGACAGATAAGGAAACTCATACACATCACTGCCCCATACCGATATAATAAACGGATGAAAACCTGTAAGTGCGGCAATCAGCCCGAAACTGGTCGCATAGTGGGCATGCAGAATGTCCGGATCCTCGATTCTGATCACAGTCTTAAGATCTTCGACAGCTTTCCAGTGCTTCGAGAGCATCCCTGCCACGGCTTTCAGTCCCTTATCCGACTTGTATGTAAATAAATCGAATACATAGAGCCTTATTCCGTGTTCCTCGAAAAAATTATCACGCGGGGGGTATAGCGAATACAAAACAATATCCACACCGCCGGCTTGCAGCGATACTGTCCATCTGCGGGTATGGACACTCCTGGCATCGGCGACCATCAGTACTTTCATCTCGTATGAAATAATGAATCCGGAGAATATCTGTCTGCACCGAGATGGTCATATGCCAGATCCGTGGCCTCCCTTCCCCTGGGAGTACGGTGTATGAAGCCTTCCTTTATAAGATAAGGCTCATAGACTTCCTCAACTGTACCGGGATCCTCCCCGACAGCAGTTGCTATGGTACCCAGACCCACAGGACCGCCTTTGAATTTATAGATAATCGTATTGAGAATCTTGTTGTCAATCGAATCAAGCCCTCTCTTGTCTATATTCAGCGCGTCAAGAGCGTATGAAGCTATGTCCAGGTCAATGTATCCGGAACCCTTGACCTGCGCGAAATCCCTCACGCGCCTCAACAGCGAATTGGCTATTCTCGGTGTTCCACGGCTTCTCAAGGCTATCTCCATGGCCGCACGCTCATCTATATCGATATTTAGAATCCCGGCACTGCGTATGATAATGTTGCGGAGTACCGCAGCATCGTAATATTCCAGATGAGCGGTTATGCCGAATCTGGCCCGGAGAGGGGAAGTGATGAGACCGCTCCTGGTAGTAGCTCCTATCAGCGTGAAGCGGTTAAGACCTATCTGCACGGAACGCGCACCGGGACCCTTGTCTATCATGATATCGATAGTGAAGTCCTCCATTGCCGAATACAGATACTCCTCCACTACATGCGACAGGCGGTGAATCTCGTCTATGAACAGCACGTCACCGGTCTCCAGGCCGGTAAGGAGTCCCGCCAGGTCTCCGGGCTTGTCCAGAATAGGTCCTGAAGTAATCTTCATATTGACCCCGAGTTCATTGGCCACGATATGCGCCAGGGTAGTCTTGCCGAGTCCCGGAGGTCCGTGAAGCAGTATATGATCCAGAGCCTCCCCCCTGAGAAGGGCAGCTTTGACAAAGATTTTAAGGTTCTCTATGATTTTGTCCTGACCGGAGAAATCTTCAAAGTCCTGCGGTCGTATCTTTCCTTCAAAATCACTATCTTTGGCCGTGCTTTGAGCCCTGGTATCAAAATCGCTGTTATTGCCGCTTGTAAACATGACACAAAGATAAATATAGTTTTTTTAAATTCACCTTTGATTATGTTTTTAGCGTGTCGATATGTTGATAAAATGTGCAATGCCGTGATTTTAAAGCATGATTAGACAAAAAGCCTGTGATAAAAACATGTTGATAAATTTTTGACAAGTTTTAATAAAAAACTTTGTAATAATTTTGAAATATAGAATTTTCATCCCTTATATGGTTTTTTGAAAAAAAGAAAAAAAGTTATTTTAAGATATTAACACCGTTATCAAAAGGAAATGAACCGGAGAATAGAAGGACTGTTGAAAAAGGAAAGCATGGAGCTTCTTAGAAGTTCCATCGCTGACAAGAATATTAAAAGTCTGACAGTCAACGGGCTTTATTCATCAGCGAAAGCATTTGCCGTGTCTGGAGCACTGACCTCGGGAGTACACCTTGTGGTGCTGGACGGAAAAGACAGTGCCGCCGCCTGTGTAAATGACCTATATAATATAATAGGTGACACCGATGTTTTTTTCTTTCCCACATCCGATGTGCGTACTGTAAAGGGCACGATGAAGGATATGTCAGCGAAGGTCCAGCGTACAGCTGCGATAAGTGCTCTGGCTGACTACAGGAACGGTGAGTATAAGGGAGATTTTCTACTTATCGCTGGCTATAAGGAATCTCTTGATGAGAATATACCCGACGATATGATGATCAGCCGTTCGGTAAAGAGGGTGGCGGCAGGCACGGAGGTTTCTTTCGAGAAATTCCAGGACGAACTTTATGGTCTTGGTTTTACGAGGGTTGATTTTGTCTCAAGGCCGGGTGAGTATGCAGTGAGGGGCGGTATCATAGATCTTTTTCCGTTCAACAATGACAAGCCGTACAGGCTGGATTTTTTCGGAGACGAGGTGGATACCATCAGGATGTTTGATGTCAATACCCAGCACAGTATCGGAGAGCCTCTGGAAGCTGTGAACATATACCCCAATATATCTGATGCAGGCAGTGACGGAGGCTGTTCTCTGTATTCGGTACTTCCGGAGGATTCGGTTATATGGATTTCCGGTCTGGATGCTTTTTCGGAGACCGGTGTGGAAGGAGAGGGGCACAGGAAGGTATGGCTGTCCCCGGCACGCAGGCAGGAGTCAGACATTGAGATAGACTTCAATACTTCTCCGCAGCCGGCTTTCAACAAGAATTTCGAGCTTCTGGCTTCTGATATAAGGAGCATGAAAAGTTCCGGTTACGAGGTCTGCATCATGAGCGAGAACCGAAGCCAGATAGAAAGACTGCGCAATATACTCTCATCATACGATCTGGATGTGAATTATGTGGAATATACCATCCAGGAGGGTTTTATTGATCATGACGGGAAAAAATGTCTCTACACTGACCATCAGATATTCGACCGTTACAGACGTATCAGGCTGAAGAGAACTGTTGAAAGGAGCGAGAGGCTTACGATGAACGACATCAACTCGTTCAAGGAGGGAGACTATATCGTCCATATCGACCACGGTATAGGACGTTTCGGCGGTCTGGTCAAGAACCGTATCAACGGTAAGGTGCAGGAGGCCATAAAGCTTATCTACAGGGACAATGATGTGCTGTTCGTGTCGGTACACGGGCTGCACCGCATATCGAAGTACCGTTCCGGAGACTCTACCAAGCCTCCTAAGATCAACAAGCTCGGTACCGGCAACTGGGAGAAGCTCAAGAGCAGCGCGAAGTCCAAGGTCAAGGACATAGCCGAGGACCTGATACGGCTCTACTCTCAGCGCAGGGTGGCCAAGGGATTCGCTTTCAGTCCGGACTCATTCCTGCAGCAGGAGTTCGAGTCTTCGTTCCAGTATGAGGAGACACCGGACCAGATAAAGGCTGTGGAGGCTGTGAAGAAAGATATGGAGAGCGACTGCCCGATGGACCGTCTGGTATGCGGCGACGTGGGATTCGGCAAGACCGAGGTGGCCATGAGGGCGGCTTTCAAGGCCGTGGCCGACAACAAGCAGGTCGCCGTACTGGTGCCGACCACCATTCTGGCCCTGCAGCACTACAACACGTTCAGGGACAGACTCCGTAATTTTCCGTGTACTATAGACTACCTGAGCCGTCTGAGGACCTCCAAGGAAGTGGCGGACATAACGGAAAGGCTCAAGAACGGCAAGATAGACATCATAATAGGTACCCACAGACTGCTGGGCAAGAACATAGCTTTCAAGGATCTGGGTCTGCTCATCATAGATGAGGAACAGAAGTTCGGAGTGGCGGCCAAGGAGACCCTGCGCCGTCTGAAACTCTCGGTGGACACCCTGACGCTGACGGCTACTCCTATTCCAAGGACCCTTCAGTTCTCCCTGCTGGGAGCGAGGGATCTTTCGATCATCAATACTCCTCCGCCCAACCGTCTTCCGATACAGACGGAGATAATCGATTTCAACGAGGACACTATCCGGGATATCATCAATGAGGAGACCGGAAGGGGAGGGCAGGTGTTCTTCGTCCACAACCGGGTACAGGACATTTACGAGGTGGAGGACATCATACGCAGGATAGTGCCCGGCATCAAGACATGCGTGGCGCACGGGCAGATGGAACCAAAGGTCCTTGAGAACAAGATTATCGAGTACATGTCGGGAGACTATGACATACTTATAGCCACCACAATCATAGAGAACGGCATAGACATACCCAATACCAATACCATAATCATCAACCAGGCCCAGAACTACGGTCTTAGCGATCTTCACCAGCTCAGGGGCAGAGTGGGGCGGTCCAGCCGCAAGGCCTACTGCTATCTGATAGTGCCTCCGATGACCAGTCTTTCGGATGATGCGAAGCGCAGGCTGGATGCCATAGAGGCTTTCTCTGACCTTGGAAGCGGATTCAATATAGCCATGAGGGATTTGGATATCAGGGGCATGGGCAATATGCTGGGAGCGGAGCAGAGCGGATATATAGCCGAGATGGGATTCGAGACGTATCAGCGGATACTTGCCGAGGCATTCGAGGAGATCAAGGGTACGGTCACCGATCTGCCGGGCATGAAGCAGGAGGACCAGGTGTACGTCACGGACTGCGTCGTGGACACCGACCTGGAGATTCTTATACCGGACTCTTACATCAATATTACGGCTGAGAAAATCCGGCTTTACAAGGAACTTGACTCGATATCGGACGAGCCGTCCCTCCAGCGGTTCATATCGGATATAGAGGACCGGTTCGGTCCCATACCCGAGGAATTCAAGCAGCTCATCTATGTGGTAAGGCTCAGAATGGCCGCCAGGGAACGCGGATTCGAGAAGATAGTGCTCAAGAACGGTGCTATGGTGATGTATTTCATATCCAATTCCATGTCTCCGTTCTACCGGAGCAGCCGCTTCTCGGATATAATCAAGACTATCCAGCATAAGGATGCGTCCAGATACATGCTGAAGGAGAATAATGACAGGCTGTACATCACAGTAAAAAATGTAAAAACTATTGAGGGCGCCTACAATCTTATACAAAAATTGTAATTATCTTTGTCGCCCTTTTAAATGCATTGTCTGTGAAGAATATACTGATAGATGTAGGCAATTCGTCTTTCTGCAAGCTGGCTGTGGCGGACGGTGACTCGATCCTGCGCGTGTCAAGGGTGGCCAGGGAGGATCTGTGCGGTGCGGTGGAGGCCTGTACCGGTCCCGGGGCTCAGGCTGATGTCATCTGTATGTCTTCTGTGGCGGACCATGACCCTGTCCTGGAGGACAGGCTGTCTTCGGGATGCCGTAAATTTATCAATGTCAGTGCATCGACCCATACGGGCATAACTCTGGAGTATGAGACTCCGGCGACGCTGGGAGCCGACAGGATTGCGGCCGCAGCGGGAGCTGCAGGTCTTTTTCCGGGAGAGGAATGCATCATATTCGATTTCGGAACGGCTATTACAGTGGATTATCTGGATTCCGACGGTCGGTTCAAGGGAGGAAACATATCTCCAGGTCTCAGCATGAGACTCAGCGCCCTGCATCATTATACGGGGAAACTGCCCCTGGTCTCTCCGTTTTTTCCGGAGAGGAAGGCCGGCAGGAATACTGTAGAGGCGATCAGCAACGGTGTGGTTTTAGGCATAATGTTTGAAGTGGAAAAATACATTGCTGACAGTCCGGGCGCAAGGGTAATATTTACAGGCGGAGACTCACTTTTTTTTGCAAAGAGGTTAAAATCTCCCATATTTGTGGTTTGTAACCTTGTTTTGGAAGGACTGTTTATAATTGCGAGACAGAATAATGTTTAGAAGGCATGATATCCTTATAGTGACCCTTGCAGTATTTACTGTATGCTGCTCCGTCTTCCGGCTCCACGGGCAGAGTACAGATGCCCTGGGCTCGTATTCCCCTTATTCAGTTTTCGGCATAGGAAATATGTCTTACGGCGGTACGGCCTACAATCAGGCGATGGGCGGCATAGGTATCGGCATGAGGGACAACGGTTATATCAACTATCTCAATCCGGCGGCCATAACGGCCCGTGACACCCTGGCCTTCATGCTTGACTTCGGTGTCAATGAGCAGAACATCTACTGCAACGACAATGTGACCAAGTCGGCCTACAACGTCTTCAACATGCAGAACGTGGCCTTTACATTTCCCATTTACAAAAGCTCGGCATTCATAGTCGGCATCGCTCCGTTCAGCAACATAGGCTACAAGTTCCAGACCACTGAGACTGATCCGGAGATAGTGTCCCAGGTAGGCGATGTCAAGTATCAGAAATACGGTACCGGCGGCATCTACCAGCTTTTCTTCGGAGGTGCTGTCCAGTTCTTCGACCGCCTGTCTGTCGGTGCCCAGGCCATCTACTATTTCGGCTACATCAACAAGCACAACGACATACTCTTCAATTCCTCGTCCCTGTACAACACCATCACCACCGGCTGGGACTATAAGGTGCACTGTTTTTCCGGAAAGTTCGGACTTCAGTACACGCAGCCTTTCAGGAAAAACAATTCCGAGCTGGTGATAGGAGGTACTTACCGTCTCGGCAACAGTCTCAAGGGTGAGGTGGCCAGATATGCGTTCTCGGCGGCGGACACCGTGATGTACAGTGCCGGTATGCCTGCCGGTTTCGACATAGCGGATGAGTTCGGAGTGGGAATATCCTACAGGGTCAGCTCCAAGTGGGCGGTGGGAGTGGATTTCATCCAGCAGAACTGGTACGGCAGCAGCTTCCCGGACAACGGCATGTGGACCAATTTCTCAGCCGCGACGGCAAGGTACTACAAGGCCGGATTCGAGATAACCCCCAATATGTATGACATCAGGTATTACATGCGCAGGGTGACATACAGGGCCGGAGCATACTTCGAGCAGTCATACGTGACTGTCGGAGGCCGTCAGGTCAATGCCGTCGGCATAACTTTCGGAGCCTCGTTCCCGATATACAGATGGCACAATGCCGTAAGTTTCGCCGTGGACATGGGACAGCGCGGATCGCTCAGGCACGATATGGTGAGGGAAAGATACATTAATTTCATAGTGAATATAAACCTTCACGATATATGGTTTGTCAAATATAGATACGATTAAAATTTAAAAAACGATATTATTAATTCTAAACACATGAAACGGATTCTATTAGCAGCAGCAGCATTATTGATGTCAACCCTGGTTTTCGGACAGGGACGTTTCGGTGCGGACAGCGCCGAATGCGTAAAATATCTTTCTTTCTATATGCAGTACGAGAAGCAGGACAATCTTAACGACGCCGCTCCCAACTGGAGGAAGGCGATCAAGTACTGCCCTCCTACAGCCAGCCAGAACATGCTTATCGACGGCATGAAGATTATGAGAAAGGAGATAATGGAGTTCAAGAACAACCCTATCAGGAAGAAGGAACTGGTGGATACTCTCATGATGCTTCACCAGATGAGGATTGACAACTATCCTGACTACGCTGTTGTCGCCGCCAACAACAAGGCAGCGGATATGATGAAATACGCCGAGCCCGGCACTGAGATGGATCTGTACACAGCTCTCGGTGAGGCGATGGATATTGCGAAGGAGAAGACATCCGTAGCGGTGGCAGTAAGGTATGTGAACACCGCTATCCAGCTTTACAAGTCAGGCCGCCTTATGGACCAGGACGTATTCGATGCATTTGACAAGAGTATCGCTGTTCTCGAGATGATCAAGGCCGTCAAGCCTTCCAAGATGGTTGACGGTGCCATTACCGATGTCGAGTCTCTCTTCGCATCCAGCGGAGTGGCTTCCTGCGACAACCTGGTAGCAGTGTTCCAGCCCCGTTACGATGCAACTCCTGAGGACAAGGAGCTCCTTACCAACATAGCACGTCTTTTCCACTCTTCAGGCTGCACTGATACTGACCTGTTCCGCAATGCCATGGAGGGACTTTACAAACTGGAGCCTACTTCCAATACGGCCCATCTGCTCTTCCAGCTCTACTCATCACTTCCTGACGGAGGCGACAAGGCCGTCAGCTACATGAAGGAGGCCATAGCGCTTGATACCGCCAATGCCGAGCAGAACGCCGAGTACTATTACCAGCTTGCAAGCTACCTTTTCTCCAAGCTTGACAGAAGGCCCGACGCAGTGGCAGCCGCAAAGCAGGCCGCTTCTATTTCCCAGACATGGGCAGGCAAGGCCTACTATCTCATAGGTACTATCTGGAGCATAACCAAGTGCAACACCGATGATCCCATCGCCAGCCGCGCTCACTACTGGGTGGCTACCGACTATATGGTGAAGGCCCGCAATGCCGATGCTTCTCTCGCAGAGGATGCCAACAAGCAGATCGCCACATACAGCCAGTATTATCCCGCACAGGGCGAGGCGTTCATGTACGACATAGTTGACGGAGACAGCTACGAAGTATCCTGCAACGGCCTTAGGGAGACCACCACTGTAAGGACTCAGAAATAGTAATGAGATTCAAGATCCACTACGGAAAAATATCGGGAATGGTAGCGGTCCTGTGGGCCGCTACCATTGCTGTATCATGCAGCAACAAGCTCAGGAGCATTGACGCGGACAAGATATCCGAGGCACCGTCCCAGGTAGTTCTGGACATGGATGCCGCGCAGACCGAGAACGGAGTGGTCCAGATGAGGCTGGTCGCCCGGAGGATGGAGAGATACGAGGAGGACAAGGATGTGTCCAGGGAAGTATTTCCCGAAGGATTCAAGGTCCTTGCCTACAATGAGGAAGGACTGCTGGAGACGCAGATAGTCTCGGACGAGGCCCTTCACACCGTAGATGGAGAGAAAGAGCAGTGGTCGGCATACGGCAACGTGGTGATCAACAACTATCTGAACGGTCAGAAGATGGAGACCGACACCCTTTACTGGGACAGAGAGAAGAAGATGATCTACACGGACTGCTATGTGAGGCTTTCCTCTCCTGACGGCTTTATGCAGGGGTACGGCATGGAGTCGGACGAGCGGGCCAGGGATGCCCAGCTGCTGCGCCCTTTCGACGGCTACGGAATCATCTCCGATGACTCTACCGGTTCCGGATATGTGGACACTGTTAATTTTATCGGTCCTAATTATAGGAGATAAAATAAAATTACTATCTTCGCATCCTATTTTCAGAACGTTGTAAATTGATATAAAATGGCAGTTTTAGAGAAAATACGAGTCAAGCTCGGTATTCTTATCACGGTGCTCATCGCAGTGGCACTGTTATCATTTATCATAGATCCCGGAACACTGGAGACCACCCTGAGTTATTTCTCATCCAAGTACGATGTGGGTAAGATAGACGGCAAGAAGGTGCGTTACAATGACTTCCAGAAAGAAGTGGACTACTTCACCAACATCTACACCCTTACCACAGGATCCCAGTCCGTATCGGAGGAGGCAATGCAGGCAATCAACGAGTCGGCATGGCAGTACCTGATTACCGAACAGTACGTCATCCCCCAGATGCGCAAGGCCGGACTTACGGTAGGTGACGACGAGATTCTGGACATGAGCAGAGGCAAGGAGATATCCCCCGTGCTGAGTTCTGACCCCGTATTCCTGGATGCTTCCGGTAATTTCAGCAGGGAGAGGCTCATGGACTTTATCCATGCCATTCCCGGAGACGCATCGGGCAATCTGGCTGCCTATTGGAATTTCCTCCAGCAGAGCATGACTTCGCAGCAGTATTTCACCAAATACAATTCCCTTCTGACAGGAAGCAGCATACTCACTCCGGTGGAGCTGCGCAGGCAGATAGAGGAGAACAACACTACTTCGGACGTGGAGTTCGTGATGATGCCTTTCGGTTTCCAGCGCGACACCACCATCAAGGTATCCGACAAGGAAGTGGAGGATTACTACAATGCCCATAAGAACAACTATCGTCAGAGCGCTTCCCGCGATGTGGAGTTCGTGGCCTACGAGGTGGTGCCTTCCGAAGCTGATATCAAGGCTGCCGAAGAGGAGATCAATTCCCTCTTCGAGGAATTCTCCACTACGGCCAACCTCAGGACATTCCTGTCCATGAATTCCGACACCCCTCTACAGAACTACTATTTCAAGAAGGGCGAGCTTGAGAACGATTTCCCCGAGGTGGATGAGTTCGCTTTCGGACGCAATCCCGGCGTGATGCCCGTATTCAACAAGGACAACGTGTTCTACGCAGTTCGCGTCAATGACGTGAAGAATATGTCCGACTCGGCGTTCGTCCGTCACATACTTCTTTCATTCGACCAGAAAGACCGCGCAGACAGCATCGCCAACGTGCTCAGGAACGGAGGAGACTTCTCCGAGCTTGCCTCGCGTTTCTCCCTGGACCAGAATCCCAATGTGGCCAATCCCGGTGACATCGGCTGGATGACCCAGACCTCAATGATTCCCGGCATGGAGGAAGTGCTTACCATGAGACCCGGTGCCGTGGCCGAGATGGAGACAGACTACGGTCTGCATATCGTGACAGTGACAGACAGGACGGCTCCTGTGAAGAAGGTGCAGCTTGCAATCCTCTCCAAGGAGGTGCTTCCCGGCAAGGAGACATTCCAGGACTTCTATGCCAAGGCCAATGACCTGGCTTCCCGCTGTGAGGGCAAGATCGAGAACTTCGAGAGAATTACGGCCGAGGAGGATCTTCCCGTGGTTCCCGCCAACAGAGTGGCCGAGAGCGCAAGGCAGCTTTCAAGATATGACGATGTGCGCGAGGTGATCCGCTGGATCTACGATGACAAGACCAAGGTCGGAGACGTATCTCCTATCATCACAGTCAACAACGACATCTATTTCGTAGTGGCTCTGAAGCAGATTCATGAGGAGGGCTATACACCTGTAAGCAACGTGGCCTCCACTATCAGGTATCAGCTGACCAACAGGAAGAGAGCCGAGAAAGTTAAAGGCGAGGTAGCTGAAAGGATAGCCGGTCTTACGGACATTCAGGCAATTGCTGATACTCTCGGACAGACTGTAAGCACAAGGGAGGGTATAACCTTCGGCTCTATGAGCGGCAATTCTACCGAGCCCGCTTTCATCGGTGCTGTGGCCGGTGCTGAGACCGGAGTGATCGCAGGTCCTGTGGCAGGCAATGCCGGAGTCTATGTCTTCAAGGTCAACAACCGTGAGACAGGGGCATTCTACACCGAGGACGATGCCAAGATCAAGGCAGCCCAGGTGGATACCTATCAGATCAACTCTCTCTCGAGGATATTCTTCGACAGAGCCGACATCAAGGACAACAGGGCTAGATTCTACTAGGCCGCCTGTATGCCGCAGTGCAAATTTAGGGCTGTACCGTAATCCGGTACGGCCTTTTTTGTTGTTGCCGGCAATGGGCGGACTTGCATTGCTCGTGGATTATGCGTAAGTTTGGGAGTCAAATATTAACGGTATGTGGAGAAAGATATGTGTGGTGGCGGCAGCGGCCTTTCTGGCCGTGTCAGCGGATGCCCGGCAGCGTCCGTTTATGGTTTTCTGGAATCTCGAGAATTATTTTGATCCCTTTGACGACAGCCTTACCGTGGACGAGGAGTTCACCCCTGACGGCTACAGGCACTGGACGTGGAGCAAGTTCCTGGACAAGCGCAACCTGATAGCCAAGGCACTGCTGTCCATGCATGACCGGTACGGGAATTTTCCTGTGCTGGCGGCCTTTGCCGAGGTGGAGAACCGGATGGTGTTGCGTCAGCTGGTCGAGCGGACCCCGCTGGCCAAGCTCGGATACGGTATAGTACACCGGGATTCGCCGGACCGCCGGGGAATAGACGTGGCTCTGATCTACAGGCAGGACAGCTTCCGGGTGCTGGATGTCAGGACGCTGGGAGTGCTGACAGGTGGAGACAGGCCCACCAGGGATATTCTGTATGTGGCGGGTGTGCTGACCGGGACAGGGGATACCGTCCATGTATTTGTCAATCATTGGCCCTCGAAGTTCGGTGGGGAGGAGTATACCCGGCCTTTCCGGCAGGCGGCCTCTGACACCCTGGTGCGGGCCGTGCTGGCGTTAAGGGACAGCCTTACCGGAAATCTGCCTTCTGTTATAGTCACAGGCGACTTCAATGACACTCCGGATTCTCCGCCTGTATTGTCCCTCACCTCCGGTACCGGTCTGGTCAGTCTCGCACTAGGACTGCATGAAGCAGGGGAGGGGAGCCTGAAGTACAACGGCAGATGGGAACTGATAGATCATTTCCTTGTGAGCGGGGCTCTGGAAGGCTCCGTCATGGAGATATATTCCCATCCCATGCTCCTGGAGGAGGACAGCAAATTCCTGGGAGTCAAGCCCAGGCGTTCGTTCTACGGTCCGATGTGGCACGGCGGTGCCAGCGACCATCTGCCCATAGTGCTTCTGCTGCCCTCAGTCTCTCAGACATCCGACAGGTACGACTAGGATGCCGTCTTTCGGACGTTTATAGGCATATTGGCCTGTGCCGGTCAGAATCATCATAAATGCAGGGGCAGGCATTTTGACTGTATCTATTTTATTTGCCAGAGCAGATAAAGTCGCAGCTCCTTCCTCTATGAGGTCGTGGCCTCCGAGTTTAATCTCTACGAGGCCGTATCTGCCGTTCTTGAGGTGTATGACGGCATCGCATTCAAGGTTGTTCTTGTCTCTGTAGTGATATATTTTTCCTCCAATAGCCTCTGCATATACTCTAAGATCTCTGATGCACAGTGTCTCGAACAGCAGCCCGAAAGTATTGAGGTCGTTGAGAAGATCTTCCGGACCGAGGCCCAGAGCGGCTGTGGCAATGGACGGATCGGTGAAATAACGTGTATCCGAAGTACGTACAGCGGTCTTGCTGCGGAGGTTGGGATTCCATGCGAGCGAGTCTTCTATTACGAAAATCTTCTTCAGGGCTTTGATGTAGGAATAGACAGTGTTTTCATTGACAGTGTTGCCCTCATGGGCCTTCAGGTCGGCCAGTATTGTACCGGCACTGGCCTGGCTGCCCTGATTGCGGGCGTAGGACCGCATGAGACGCCGTGCCGTCTCAGGGTCGCGCTCCACATCGTCCACCCTGGAGATATCAAACCGTGTTACAGTCTCGAAATATTCTTCAGCCTGTATCAAGGCGGCTTTCCGGCTTTTTTTCAATACTGCCTTCGGCCAGCCGCCCCGGCAGATAATATATGCCAGCTGTTCTATGTCCAGATTACTTGCTCCGTCCACAGTGTCAGCAGATCTGAACAGTGCTCCGAGACTTACATCGCCTGTGGACTCCATGGATTCCCAAAGACTCATCGTCCGTAGTCTCAGCCACGCTATCCTGCCCGTGCCGGTATGAAAGATCTCTTCTGTTTTCGGAGGTACAGCCGAGCCGGTCAGTATAAATTGTCCGTCGTCTTTTCTTTTATCCACTTCATTTCTGACCGCGTCCCAGAGTTGTGGGGCTATCTGCCATTCATCTATGAGCCTCGGTGCAGTCCCTTGAAGAAGCCTGCTGATATTGGTCTGGGCCATGGTGATATTCTGTTCCCTGATCTCGGGATCGGCCATATACAGGATGCTGCCGGAATGCTGTTCGGCAAGGGTAGTCTTGCCGCAGTATTTAGGACCTTCTATCAGGACAGCTCCCATAGCGTCCAGAAGGTCGGTAAGACGGCTGTCGGCAACTCTGGGTTTGTAATCATTCATGTGTTTAGAATTAGTGGAAGCAAAAATAAAGATAATATTTTGAATTTCAAAATATTAACAATATTCATTATGGCACTTGGCCGGAAATTGATGTGGCACTTGGCCGGAAATTGATGTGGCACTTGGCTGAGAAAGTGGCGTTTTCAAAGAAATTGCCTATCTTTGAAGGAACTTTAGAATTTTCTCATGAAGCAGTATCTGGAGCTTTTGCAGCATATCATGGATAACGGACATGTAAAGTCCGACCGGACGGGCACCGGTACGAAGTCCGTTTTCGGCTATCAGATGAGGTTTGACCTTTCGGAGGGATTTCCCCTTCTGACGACCAAGAAAGTCCATCTGCGCTCGATTATATACGAATTGCTGTGGTTTATCAAGGGAGATACCAATATCAGGTATCTGCATGACCACAAGGTGACCATCTGGGACGAATGGGCCGATGCGGACGGCAATCTGGGTCCGGTCTACGGTCATCAGTGGCGTTCGTGGCCGGCTCCAGACGGACGGACCATCGACCAGCTCTCTCAGGTGCTGGACTCGCTCAAGCGCAATCCGGATTCCCGCCGCCACATAGTCTCGGCCTGGAATCCTGCGGAAGTGGACCGGATGGCCCTGCCGCCCTGCCACACCCTTTTCCAGTTCTACGTGGCCGACGGCCGGCTCTCCTGCCAGCTCTACCAGCGCAGTGCCGATGTATTTCTCGGAGTACCGTTCAACATCGCCTCGTATGCCCTGCTGACCATGATGATCGCTCAGGAATGCGGATATATCCCCGGTGATTTTGTACACACTTTCGGGGACGTGCATATCTACCTCAACCATTTCGACCAGGTGCGTGAGCAGCTTTCCCGCACTCCGAGACCGCTGCCCAGGATGATTCTCAATCCGGACGTACATTCGGTCTTCGACTTTGATTATCCTGACTTCACCCTGGAGGGCTACGACCCCTGGCCGGCGATAAAGGCTCCGGTAGCCGTATAACCTTGAAATAAAACTCTGTCTATGATATCGATAATAGTAGCAAAAGCGCGTAACAACTCTATCGGACGCGGCAATCAGATGCTCTGGCACATATCCGGGGACCTTAAATACTTCAAGCGGGTGACGCTGGGTCATCCTGTTGTCATGGGTTACAATACCTGGCTTTCGATAGGGGAGAGGCCCTTGCCCGGTAGGAAAAATATCGTGGTGAGCCGCCGTCACACTGCTCCGGAAGGCTGTGAGGCGGAGTTCTGCGGCACTTTGGAAGAGGCTCTGGCCAAAGCTCAGGCCTCGGGACCCGGTGCGGAGGAAGTGTTCGTCATAGGCGGAGGACAGCTTTACAGTCAGGCCATGCCGCTGGCGGACAGGCTGTATATTACGGAAGTGGAGGCCGTCATCGGTGATGCCGAGGTGTTCTTCCCCGGGATAGAGCCGGCTCACTGGCGGGAGGAGACCCGCTCCGAGCTCCTGCATGACGACCGCTCCGGTTATGATTATTCATTCGTAACCTATAGCAGATTATGAGAGACAATTTCAAATCCTCTTTCGGAGTGCTGGTCGCCATGGCCGGCTCTGCCATCGGTCTGGGCAATCTGTGGCGTTTCCCTTATCTGATGGGCACCAACGGCGGTGCGGCCTTCATCATCATCTATCTGGTGCTGGTCTTCCTGCTGTGCCTGCCTATCATGATGTCGGAGTTCGTGGTGGGCCGCCGCAGTCAGGTCAATGCGGTCCGGGCCTTCAAGGTGCTGCATCCTAAGGGCCATTGGGGACTGGTCGGCGTGCTGGGTGTGCTGGCATCGGTGGCTCTTATCGCGTTCTACTGCGTGGTGGGAGGCTGGACCATAGACTATCTGGTACATTCGGTGTCGTTCTCTCTGCCTGAGCAGGGGGCTTCGGAAAGCTTCTTCGCTGCTGCCGTCTCATCGCCGTGGCGGACACTTGCCTACACCTGGGTGTTCCTGCTGCTGACAGCTCTCGTGCTGCTGGCCGGCATCAAGGACGGCATAGAGCGGTACACGAAGATCATGATGCCGCTGCTCTTTCTCACGATTATCGTCATCGCAGTCCGCTCTGTCACCCTGCCGGGAGCCGGTGCCGGACTGGAGTTTCTCTTCAGGCCCGATTTCTCCAAGGTGACGGCAAATACATTCCTGGATGCCCTGGGACAGGCCTTCTTCTCCCTGAGTATCGGATGCGCCACTATCCTGACTTACGGCTCGTATGTCAAGAAGCACGAGAAGATCGTCAAGCTCTCCTCGCTGACAGCCGTTTCCGACACGTTTTTCGCTATCCTGGCCGGTCTTGCCATCATGCCGGCAGTATTTGCCTTCGGCATATCCCCGAGCGAGGGGCCCGGCCTGCTTTTCGTTGTGCTGCCTGATATATTCGACCAGATGGCAGGAGGAGGCGTGATATCGATACTGTTTTTCTTCGTACTCTTCATTGCGGCCATAACTTCGTCCATATCCCTGCTGGAGGTGTCGGTGACCTTCCTTATCGAAGAGTGCCGGCTGAGACGGCGTACGGCTGTACTGCTCTCGTCGCTGGTATGCCTGGTGCTCTGCTCGCTCTGCGCCCTGTCAGGCGGCGTGCTTTCGGACATCCGTATCCTGGGCAGGACATTCTTTGACTTCTTCGACATGATATCGGCCAATTTCCTGATGCCCCTGTGCGGGCTTCTGGTGGTGGTCTTCGTCGGCTGGAAGATGAAGCGTACGGCCTTTGTGGACGAGCTTTCCAACGGGGGGACTCTGCCCAACAGGCGGCTGTACGATATCATCTTCTACATGGTGCGCTACGTGGCCCCGATAGTCATAGCGGTCATCATGATTTTCGGCTGGCTCCAGGCTCTCAAATAAAATGTTTTGTAAATAAAAAAAATGCCTTATCTTTGCAGTCCCACTTAGGTGAGTGGGTGACGGGGCATTAGCTCATTTGGCTAGAGCGCGACACTGGCAGTGTCGAGGTAACCGGTTCGACTCCGGTATGCTCCACTCGGGACACAACTCTTTGCGGGTTGTGTTTTTTTGTTTCAGGCACCTTTGTCCGTCCCGCCAAACTACTGCAGTACGTATTCGATAATCTCGCCGTACTCACTGATTATCCCTGTTATCGTAGCATTTGACAGATTGTGATACTTGTACAGAATTATCCGGTTCAGCTGATTCTGTGAACACATAAATTTGTTCAAGTCTAAGTTTTTCCGTAAGTCCAGGGAGGTCAGAAGGTTGTCACTGCAAGACAATTCCGTCAGTGCCGTATTGGCATAAAGGTTAATCTCAGAAATCCGGTTGGAGCTGATATTCAGTACAGTCAGTGCGGTAGCGGCACTTACATCCACGTTGTCAAGCCGGTTATTGCTGCAATTAAACCATTGCAGGGAGGTATTCCTGCTTACGTCAAGCGATTCAATCGAATTGTACTCGCAATCAAAATATTGCAGGACGGTATTCTTGCTTACATCAAGCGATGCGATTGAATTATAGCTGCAGTCAAAATGCTCCAGGACGGTGTTCTTGCTCACATCAAGAGAGGAAAGCATATTGTAGTCACAATACAATAATGTCAGTTCAGGGTTATTCCCCACTTCCAGAGCAGAAAGCTGGTTTGAGCTGCAATTCAACTTTGTCAGGGAGGTATTGCTGCTGACATCGAGATCTGTCAACAGGTTGCCGTAGCAAAAGAGTTCTGTCAGGGAAGTAAAGTATGCGAGTTCTTCCATGCTGCTGATGTCGGCCAGGCTGACATCCAGGATTGTAGCCATGCCGGCTTCTTTCTCGGAAATCTGTCCGTCTTTGTTTATGTCAACGGTGTTGCGTGGATTTTCCAGAATAGCCTGCAGGAATTTCTGGTCCTGGAACTGAATGACAGGGCTGTTGTCTGTCCAGGAATTCTTATTGCATGATATGGCAAGAGGAAGCATCAGTATGGACAATGTGAGAAAAACTGTTTTTTTCATTTGTTGTATGGTTTTATCGGTTAATAATTGAAACAAAGTTATGGAAATTTTCAACATGGCCAAATGTCAGGTAGAGATATCCGCCCCGGGACATCCCCGGAATCTTGACGTATCAGCGGGTGAATGCGGTACCGGGCTGCCTGTCCAGTTCAAAATTGCGGACGCGGAGGGCGGTGTTGCGCCTCAGGTGATCCTGGTAGAGGGTGAGTTCCTGCAGATGGTAGTTGCCCAGGGGAAATGTCGATGCCAGGGACGGCGCATAATAATGCTCCGGGTCCAGGCCGTCTACTATCAGCAGATGGTGGTCAGTGTCGACGGTGACGGTCACGGAGTCGTTGAGCTCGGCGGGGGTGGCGTTTGTGGTCCAGTTCACCGGATTGATGCAGACATCGCTGGGGGAGAGGACCCCGCAGGCCGCATCGGGGGTAGCTACGGAGTTGTAGCATATAATGGTGCCGGTGCCGGTCGAGTCCATGGCCGGAAACAGCTGGGGGTATTGCGCCAGCTCCTCGTCCGAGATGCGGTAGCCGATGGCGTAGGCGGCGGCCATCCGTCCGTATGCTTCTGCCGGGAGATGCTTGACCAGTTCCACCACTGCCTTGCCGCCCTGACTGAATCCGGCCAGGACGAACGGTTTCCCGTTATTGTAATGCTCCAGATAATAGTCGAATGCCTCGCTGACATCATCCATCGACAGTGGGAACAGCTCCTCGACCGCCGTCTCTCCGTCCATCCAGACGTTGAGGGTTATCTGCCGGTAGTAGGGGCAGTAGAATCCGTATTGTCCCTGGGCGAAGATGTCCTCGGCCAGCTCGACCGAGGGCATGAACGCCTCTATGTGGTCGGTACGGCTGTAGTCCGAATAGCGGCAGAGCTGTCCGTCCTCAGCAGTCCAGTCCCAGACGCAGGTGGGCAGGATGTAGAAAATGTCCGCTTCCGGGGCCGTTGCCGGTTCTGAGATATACCAGGCCGCCTTGTCCGACCAGTCGGGAGCTGCGGGTATAAAAGTATCAGTCCCGCCGCTTTGGGTGCGGCAGGACGATACTGAAACTGTTGCGAGTGCCGCCAACGTGAGCAGCAGTACTGTGGATTTACTTAGTGCCGAAGAGTACATCGGGGCCTTGGATGAAGAATATGTCCTTGGGAATACCGGCTGCGTTGATGCGGTCGAGGTCGGCCTGGAGAGCGGGGGTGATGCCGCCGTTCTTGGCGCGGAACTCGGTGGCGAATGTCACGTCACCGTTGCCCTGGGTGGTCAGGATGAGGTCGGCCCATGCGTTGATGGCTGCCTTGGACTTCTCGAAGTCGATTACGTAGAGACCGTCGGCATTGCGGGAGAAGGCGCCCTGCTGCTCCATGAAGTTGAAGCACATCATATTGGCCTTGCCGTGTGACGATGCGGCTCCGAAACGTACCGAGCGGAAGATGCCCGCGATATAGGTGGTGACGGCATCCTCAATGCTGATACCGGTGATCTCGCCTTTCTCTATGAGGTTGCATACCATGAAGAGTCCGAGGATGTCGGCCTTGGCCTCTTCCCACGATGTCTTCTCGGTGCCCATGGCCGCGTCTACGCTGCCCTTGCCGTTGATGGTCTCCTTGATGCCCAGGCCGTGAGCTACTTCATGGAAGGTTACGTTCCAGAAGAAAGCATCGAATTTCAGGTGCTCGTGGTCTTCGGGAGCGAGTACCAGCTCACCGATGGGGAGGAGGATCTTGTCGAATTTGGCCTGCATCGAGTTGCGCAGCTGGAGGCGGCGGGTACCCTTCATGGCGTGTACGCGCTCGTCGTTGGGCAGGTTGATGGCGATGGTCTTGCTGCCGGCGTTGCAGTCTCCGGCATAGTAGACCACGTCATAGACGTTGAGGTCGGAGGAGGTGCCGGGTACGAAGGTCTTGTATTCGGGCTTGCAGGGCAGCTCTTTCTGCAGGGCGGGGAGCATGGCCACGAACTTAGCCAGGTCCTTGCTGCGCTCGGTGTCCTTGAGCAGGATGAATGCTTCGTATGAGGTCTTGGTCTCCTGGAACTTGTCGTCGTAGCTCTCGATAGGGCCGATGACGAAGTCTATCCTGCTGTCCTTCATGTCCATCCAGGCCAGGTCGCTGGGGAGGTAGTCGTCAGTCCTGAAAGACTCGATGCGTTTGAGAAGATAGTTTTTCAGGCCCGGATCCTCGGCCAGACCGGCGGCCTGCTGCATGAGCTCACACATGCGGTTTACCTGTTCGGCGTACTCCTCGTGGTACCATACGGTCTTCAGCTTGCCGTTCTCATCGCGGCGGAGCACTGTGTACCAGGATGACTTATTCGGGTCATCGTAGGCGTTGAACTCCTCGAGGGTGATGTCCTCGGGATAATAGGTGCATACGTCGGGCTTTGCTCCGTAGCCGTCGATGAATGGCTTGTTGTCATCGAGGCGGTCCCAGGGGCCGTAGTTGATGTAGGCGAACTGCCTGGCGTATGGATCGGCGACCTGGTCCATCAGGCTCTTGTCCCCGAATGTCTGCTGCCAGAACAGATCATCGGCGATCTGGCCGATCTGAAAGAAAAGTTCCACGATCTGCCGCTCGTTGTCGCTCAGCTGTGCGGCCAGCGGCGATGTCAGTTCAAATGGAGCGTACTCCTCGACTTTCTGCTTCATGCTTGATTCTGTCTGGTTTCCCGCGCAGGAAGTCACTCCTGCAACTGCCGCAGCTCCGATCAGGGCCGCGCAGACGGTTTTGGCTGTGATGTTGACTTTCATTTGTCGGTAGTGTTTATTCATTTTTGCAAATATATGGATTTCGAAGCAAATGAAAAATTTTTGAGGTTCTTTCCATTATTTTACAAATTGGAAAGAATCTGCTCAAAGGAATCGCTTTTGATATATGCCTTTTTTACCTTGTTCACGGCAATTTCTTTCAATAATCCGAGCTGTACAAGCTTGATGATGTCAGATTTTGCAGTTGTGGGAGTTATTCTGAACTTGACCTGGACATCTTTTACAGTCATAACCTCATTCGGATTGTCATCAAACATCTTTATGATTTCAGCTTGTCTTTCATTGATGCCTGACTTCCCCAGATATTGATGAGCGGCTTCCCGCTCTTTGGTCTTTCTTTTTATGTATTCCTGCATATCCCTGAATGCCAACTCGAGAACTCTCATATGGTATGTTATGAAATAGCCCAGATCATTGTTCTCGATTTCCGCGTACAGAAAGGATTTTTCGTAAGAGGGTTTGGAGCGGTAAATGATGCGGGATATTGACAGATATTCCATCAGCCAATAACCCTGACGCAGCATATACCAGTAAAAGATTGCCCGTGCAGTCCGTCCGTTACCGTCAACGAACGGATGCATGTATGCAATCATGTAATGGATGATAATTCCTTTTATGATAGGGTGGATATATGGTCTGGATTCATGGTTGTTGAAAAAATCACACAATGTTTCCAGGAAATGAGGCAGTTCTGTATATGTCGGAGGTGTGTGTACAATCTCATGGGTAATGGCATTCTCCACGACGACCTGGTCATTTTGACGGAACCGGCCAGAATCTTCAGGATTGTCCAGCGTGCTGTCAGTCATCAGCCGGTGAACCTGGAGCAGCAGTTCTGTTGTAAGCGGCTCCGACTTATGCGTGACGATAAACTGAATTGTCTCATAGTTGTTGAAAATCATCTGCTGGGACTTATCAGCGGGGGACATTTTCTTGCGCAGCATTTCCTTGGCTATCCTGCGTGTTGTAGAAGCTCCTTCCATCATACTTGAAGATATGGCCTCTTCCATAAGGGAACTTATAAGATACCGTCCCTTTGTTTTTTCAGGTATAGTGGTTTCATACTCCCATCTTCCCCCGAAGTTCATATCAAAAGAATGACATTGCCGCTGCATTCTGTCGGTCAATGCGAAGTGGATATTGTATTTTCCCCAATTTCTGACGGATACGTTGGAAATGAATCTCTGGGCTTTTATCAGAGCCCATAACTCATCCGGAGACTTGTGGGAGGAATTTCTGCTATACTTTACTTTATCCCAATATTCGTATTCATCATTCAAGTCTTCAATAAAAGAACGCAGTTCTTTATTTCGCTGCAGTTCCATAATGGCTTGAAGCAGGCTGTGCTGAGGTATGTCAGGGGCTTTTTCCATACTTTTAGTTTTTTGCAAAAATAGAAAATTCTTTCCAATATGGAAAGGATTGGAAAGAATTTGTAGATACTGTTCAAAAAGTAGAATAGTCAAGGTAATTTACTGTAGCATCCAACTCTCGTTTTGAGAATCCGGAGAGGACTGTGGTATCGTCATATCGAGTAGTCTCAATGTTCTTTGATTTCTTACCCCAACAAAATTACATGTATATGGATTTGGACGGCCTAATTACTCTAAGCATTTTTATTATGTTTTATATCCATCTTTGTCCTTCAAATGTTCGGGTATACAGTCTCGTCACCGCAGATGTTGCGGATTTTCAGGCGTAGCGGTCTGTTCTCGCTCCTGATGCAACCGTCCCAGATGTCAGTGGTTTTAACTCCGTTTTTGGTGACATGGCCGAACCTGTCTATTTTGATTTCGCTGTCGCTGTGCCACGGGGCGTCTTTGTCGGAGGAGGTGCAGTCCAGGCTGAGCCACTCTATGCTTTCAAGGCCTTCGTCGCTCAGTCTGATGTGGACGTATTCCCTGTTTTTGCCCTTTGCGCTGCTGTTTAGTGCCTGCTGCTGATTTTTCAGGTTGAGATCTTCTATCTTCTTTATGACGCGGTCGCTCTGAAACTGGAGTATCTCCACTTTCCAGCCTTTGAACAGGCCGTTCTGCTCTTCGGAGAGATTCCATTCGGCATAGTCTTCCGTCACGACTTCATCGAGCACTTGTTTCAGGTCGCGGAGTTCGATTTCTATCAATGTGTTGTTCTGCTCGTAAATGAACTGTTCTATCTCTTCCCGGTTGTCAATGTCGATGTAGTAAATGATGACCCGTTTGGTGTCTTCAGGTAGGTCGGGCATGGCTTCGTGGATGATGCGGTTCATTAATGGCTTGTCCAGCAGGCGGGTGGTGCCGTCCATCAGATTGGGCAGGTAAACCGGGGTCATGCCATGCTTGGTGTCGATGATGCTCCCTTCCCAAAACTTACCCAACGCATCTTCGTTGCGAAGTCCGGGTATCAGCTTCTTCAGTTTCTCCATGGTCTGCACTGGGTTGCGATAGAGCGACACGCCGTCTTTTACTTCCATCAGGTCGAATTCGGCTTTGGCGGCTATCAGGCGGTCGCGTGTGGTCTGAATGCTGTTCAGATTCACGTCGGCATGTATAAATTTGCGCCCTGACTTGCTGGCTACTGCTGCCGTTACCCCGCTTCCTCCGAAGAAATCAGCAACGGTCATACCCTCGTTGCTGCTGGCCTTGATGATACGCTCAAGAAGGGCTTCGGGCTTTTGGGTGGCGTAATCTATGCGCTCATCAACTTTGCTCCCTAAACCACCCAAACTTTTAATGTCGTTCCATAAGTCTTGGACAGGTTTCCCTGGCATTTCATCCAAATATCTTTTATATTTAGGCACTGTTCCTGGTGATGTCTGAATTACTCGCCCTTCTTTTATCAGACGTTCCATGTTTTCTTTGCTAAAACGCCAATATCGTTTTACCCCCATGACTTCATAATATGGATTCCCTTTCATTGCTCCTCCAGGTGCTTGTAAATTGTCTAGCCAAAAACGTCTGCCTGTATCAGGTTCTATGTTTTTATAATATTGATTTATATAATCATTATCATACGGAGTATATTGCATATTGAAAGTCGCTTCATCACTTAATGCGTAGTAAAAAATGACATCGTGCATCCTTCCGTAATGTACAGCACCCTGTTTTGAATCGCTATGAGCATTGGCTCTTTGCCATATAATCTCATTTCTGAAATTATCCTCCCCGAACACCTCATCCATCAAAATCTTCACATAATGCCCGGTATGCCAGTCCAGATGTACATAGATACTTGCCGTATCGCTCATCACCGATTTGATAGCCATCAGATTTTCATACATCCAGTTCAGGTAACTTTCCTTGTTCCAGATGTCGCCATACATTTTTTCTTCGAAAGCCTTCAGCTCTTCTATATCCAATTCGTTTTCCGCCTGTTGGATGGCTTCTGCCACTTTCGGATTCCGGCGAAGATAAACCTTCTTGGCATAATCCGCACCGCTGGCAAAGGGCGGGTCGATATACACCAGGTCCACGGTGATGCCCCGGTCTTTCAGGTAGGCGCAGGCCGAAAGACATTCGCCTTGGATAACCAAATTGCCATCGGCGTTCGTGCCGACGCGCTCGCGGAGTTCAGTTTCGTAATAAGGCATTCCGCGTACGATGCGATCTATCACGCGGTCGTTGTCGCGATAGCGGAGTATGCGCTTGGTCCGCACGAAATTGTCGAGCAGGGCCTGTCCTTCCAGTGTATCGGGGAAATAGGGTATGTATCTGACAGCCATAAGGTATGTATGTTAGTCTTTAAAAAATTCAGTTATTACTTCCATCGTCCGCTGCAAGAAAGCCTCTTTTTTGAGCGTATCTTCCAGGTACAGGAACCGGAAACGCTTGTAGCCGAAGCGTTCGTTGTTCTTGCTGATAAATTCGTTATCCATAAAGCGGCGGCGGTCTGTAAACTTGGCGGAAAAGCCTTCGCCCTTGGTCTCGATGATGGCTATGCGGTTGATTTTCCGTCCGCTTTACGGTCCAAGAGCAAGAAATCGGGCACATACTTGCCGATATAAACCCACGAATGTCCGTTCTGTTTATAGCAATCTATCTTAAAGTCGGTAAGCGTGTCATCGCCGTTGAAGTACAGTTCCAGTTTCTTGTCCTTCAGTAACAGGAGCGTGCGGGCGAAATAGTCTCGCTCCAGCCCGCTGTCGAAGCGATAAGGCAGGTAATGGTAGGTCTGTTCGCGTTCGGGACGCGGGTCGCTTGCATCGGGCACTTTCATCCCTTGCGCTTTCAAGAGTTCAATAGCCGCCAACACTTCAGGTGAAAGAGCCTGTACGGGCGGTTTCGTGTCCCATTCCACAATTTCGTGTACTTCTTCCTGCGAAGGATAAAAAGTTTTGTCATCCGCTACATAGAGCGGAGAAACCAGTTTTTCGATTTGAAGCAAACTGGCATGACAAGGCACGGTTTCTTCTTTCACCACAAAATCACGTTTAGGTAGGAACGCCCGGCGAATGCGCGAACGGATTTCCTGCTGGTCAAACTGAAGGCTAAAATATACCTTTTCGTCCCGTTTCTCTGTAATGCGGTTAAAAATAGCACGCAATACGTCTTCGTATTGCTTCAGGCTCTTTATACTTAATGTATTAAAACTTTCTTTCGATATTTGGCAAAGCCAACGGTTGAAACAGGTTTCCTCTCCGGCTTCCCGGTCTTCGGCATAAATGCCTGTTTCTTCTCCTGACAAGTCTTGTCGATGAATCAACGTTTCATCGGCTTTCTCCAACAAATCTTCTTGCCTTAAACGTTCAGATGTGTGGGGTTGATTTTCTACAATCAGCGTTTGATAAGAAACTTTCAACTGGTAGAAGTCGATCGGCGGTACACGCAGTTTCTCCATTCGCGAAAAACGGTCGATGCGCTTTTCTTTGTTTTGCCCGCTTTCGTTCAGTTCACGTATAGAAATGTTCTGCTGCTGCTTGAGCTGCTTGTTCAGTGTGTCCGCATTAAATTTGTTCAGCCAGATTAAGGCGGATTCTTCCTGGTTTCTTGCCACTTGACGCAGACACCTGCAGCTGGTCTGAAGTACCATGTTGGTGGGGCACACGCCCTTTTGCGGCAGGATGACTCCAGTCAGGCTTTTGCAGTCCCATCCTTCTTTGCCGATCTGTACCAAAAGTACGATGCGGATGCATGACAGTTCCGTATCAAGCGAAGCGAAAGCCGTTTCAGATCCTTCGGGCTGTGGATAAGTCTTGTTACCTCCATGATATTTTAAGATAACTTCCGAAGGATTAAGGCCGTAGGATGCCGCTATCTCGGAAACCTGCGGGTATATCTGTTCTTCAAGCGTCTCTATCTGTCCGCAATAAATGGCAAGTTTGGCGCATGTGCCGTTGACATAGACCGTGTCTTTATATCTCTCCAGGAATTCGCGGACTCCGTTGCGCACGATGGTTTCGGTGTCAGCGTCAGCATACTTTACTTCGGGTGTTTTTAGGAAATTGCCAACGCCCTTTATCAAAGGATAATAGTAGACTACGTTGGAAAGTTCGGTATTCTTAATGGTAAAAGTATCAGCCAGAGACGCACTTTCAGCTTTCTCCAAATACGGTGTGCCGGAAAAACCAAGCACTCCGTTGAAAGATTTTCCCTGTGTCCACCCGTTCACCACCTGGCGGAGTTTTATTTCACTGTCTGCGGCATGATGCACCTCATCTATGTAGACGGACAGGTTGGGGATTTTACCGATAATATTGCGCAGTTCATTGGCTGATTTTATCCTGTCCCACTCTTCTTTACTATAAAGATTACCGCTTGCTTCTTCACCGACGCGGTCAAGGATTACTTTTTCCGCATTAGTCACGGCTACGAGTCCCATAAGATCTTCCAGCGGCTGATGATTAGTAATTTTCTGAGCGTTTGGATTCCTCGTCAAATTACTCTTCCTGGCAGATTTCTGTTCATCCAGTACTTCGAATTTAATGAGTTTTTTCAGACTTGAAGCCGACGGCTCCGGAATGACCCATGATGGATCAAACTCATTGATATTTTTAAGGCTCGGTACGATGGAAGACTTCAGACCTGATGGTGCAAGAATCAGAAAATTATGTGCAAAACTCGGATTTTCAGGCTCATTCTGGGCAAAATATAAATCCAGATAAATGAAAGCAGCCATTAGAGATGTCTTCCCGGCACCCATGGGTAAACTGAAAAGATAATCTGTGTAGCTTACGTTGTAAAATATCTTTTGAAAAGCAGAGTTGTAATCAATCAGGTCAGGATGCTCAGTAATGAATTGTTCCAGTTCAGGAGCTATCTGTTTCCCATTTCTATCCTTCAGCCGGGAATATTCAAAAAGTGCAGAAGCAGCTTTGTTGGATATAAGAACTTTACGGGCTGTAGTAGAGAGCGGAACAGTGTCCAGGTCCACAGTGTTGAATGTTCCCTCTGAAAACAATTTCCATAGTGGAGCATTGGTGCAAGCTATTTTCAGGAAAAGCCAGGTCCGTATGGCATCGGTCTGGGCATCCCGCATTTTCCCACGCTTACATATATAACTGACAAGTTCCCTTACCGTGCATTCCGGTGAAGAGAACCATTCGTCTCTCTTTTGGGTTATGAGTCTGTAAAACATGCCTGACTATTATCGGCACAAATTTAACAAGAATTTTGTTGTTTCTCAAAGCACGGTCATCTTGGGTGCACCTTCCTGCTGCTGTCCCTGCTGACAATTGCCATGATTTTGTGTACATTTGCAGCCGGTATGAAAAAGGTGGAATTGAAGTCAAGTACGGAACAGGAGGAGACTGTCGTCGGGAATCTGCAGTGGGACGGGCTGCACCGCCCGAAGCTCTATTACGCAGTGGCCTCGCTGTGGTGCGGTATCTTTCTGTCGGTGATGGACGGCAATATCTGCAACGTGGCCCTGCCCACCATTGCGCAGGAGCTCGGGGTGTCGTCGGCTGACTCTATATGGGTGGTCAATTCGTTCCAGCTGGTGATCATGATGACCCTGCTGGCATTCTCCTCGCTCGGAGAGCTTCTGAGCTACAAGCGTGTGTATGTCTCAGGAGTGGTGCTGTTCACCATAGGTTCGTTTTTCTGCTCGTTTTCACACACACTTCCGCTGCTTATAGCCTCCAGGGTGTTTCAGGGCATAGGTGCGGCTATGATGATGAGCGTCAACACCACTCTGGTGAAGATTACTTATCCGAAAAAATACCTCGGCCGGGGTGTGGGACTCAATGCCACGGTGGTGGCCCTGGCCTCGGTTGCCGGCCCGACGGTGGCGGCCGGGATCCTCTCGTTTGCCGAATGGCCCTGGCTGTTCGCCATCAATATTCCGGTGGGGATAGTGACTTTCTTCATGGCATGGAAGCATCTGCCTGACAATCCGACCCATGTCCGGGGCCGGCATTTCAATTTCAGGGACGCGCTGCTCAACGCCGCCGTCTTCGGTCTGCTTATTGGCTGCATCGAGATGTATTCCCACGGAGCAAGGCCCACCGTAGTGCTCATAGGCGTGGCTCTGCTGCTGATTCTGGGCTATATCTATGTAAGGAGCCAGCTTGACCGGAAGTACCCGATGCTGCCATTCGACCTTCTGCGCATCCCGGTGTTCACGATGTCGGTAGTCACTAGCATCGTCTCTTTTACGGCGCAGATGATGGCTATGGTGGCCATACCCTTCATGCTGTTGCACACTTTCGGAATGAATGCCGTGGAGACCGGACTGCTGATGACTTCCTGGCCGCTGGTCATCGTGTTCGTGGCCCCGCTGGCCGGCTCGCTGATAGGCAAGGTGCATCCGGGGGTGCTGGGCTGCTTCGGCCTGCTGCTGATGAGCACCGGCTGCTTCCTGCTCTCATTCATTCCCGAAGGCGCATCGCATCTGGACATCGCATGGCGGCTGATGATGTGCGGGGCCGGATTCGGTTTCTTCCAGTCGCCGAACAACCACATGCTGCTCAGTTCCGCACCCAACCACCGTGCCGGCAGTGCTGGAGGCATGCTCGCAACAGCCCGTCTCGTGGGACAGTCCACCGGTGCGGCTCTCGTCGCCCTCTTCTTCCATCTTTTCGGGGACGGAGCTCCCCACGATGCCATGCTCCTGGCCGGTATTCTGACCATCTGCGGAGCCCTTTCCTCCGTCATCCGTCTCGGCCTCCGTCCGCCTGTGAATGAACGGTAGGCACTGCAGCACCACGAAAATGTAATCACTCGCTGATCAGCGTGTTACCTGGCCGAAGTGTGCTTCCGGAGCAGTCCGAACATCCCCAAAAGAACGCAAGGTATGGCTAAGTTATTGATTGCTGAGTGATTGTAAAAAGACCCTGCTCTCCTATTTACCGTTTCTTCTTATATGTGGTGGACGGCAATATCTGCAATGTGGCATTTCCGGTGATGGCGAGGGGCTCGGTGCGGCCATGCTCATCGCAGGAACCTTCACCGTCTGCTCTACCCTCTTCTCCTTCCTGCGTCTCGGAGCGAAAACTTCCTGAATATGGCAGTTTACTTGGGAAAAAGAGTATCTTTGCAGATTGTAAAATCAGCATTGAAAAATATGAATGTCAAGGAAATATTGAAGAAAGTCCTGCCGTATGCGGTTATCGTAGCGGGATTTGTGGTGATTGCCTATGCGTATGCGCCTCAGGTGCTGCAGCACAAGGTGGTCAATCAGTCGGACATCTCCTCGTGGAAGGGGATGTCGCACGAGATTCTAGAGTGGAACGAGGCTCATCCGGATGATCCGGCGCTGTGGACCGGGGCGATGTTCGGCGGTATGCCGGCCACGCAGATATCGGTGCAGTACAAGGGGGATGCGACCACGCCGCTCTACGATCTGCTGTTCTGGGGGCAGCGTCCGCCCAGCTATCTGATTATCTCGCTGCTCGGCGGCTTCCTGCTCTTCCTGGCATTCGGGGCCAATCCCTGGCTCTCGGCGGTAGGGGCCATTGCGGTCACCTTCTGTTCCTACAATATGCAGATAATTCAGGTAGGGCACAACACCAAGATGGTGGCGATCGCCTTCATGCCCTGGGTGCTCGCGGCTCTGGTCTATGCCTACCGGCGCAAGGCCCTGCTCGGAGCGGTGTTCTTCGCCCTGGCCCTGAGCTTCCAGATCAAGGCCAACCATCCGCAGATTACCTACTATCTGGCATTCATCGTCATAGGATATGCTATCGCGGAGTTCTGCGGGGCAGTTGCTGCTCAGAGGAAAATGGAGCGGGTTCCGTTCCTGAGCACACCGGTAGGCCGTTGGCTCATGGCCTCAGCCCTGGTGCTGGTCGGCGGCCTGCTCGGCATAGCCACCAACGCCAACAAGCTCCTGCCCACCTACGAGTACGCCGAGTACACCATGCGCGGCGGCTCGGAACTCACCCACGACGAGCACAACCAGACCGGCGACGGCCTCAAGCTGGACTACGCCACCGCCTGGTCCTATGGCATAGAGGAGACCCTCAACCTGCTTATACCCAATCTTAACGGCGGTTCCTCCTCCGGCGAGCTCTCCCGCGACTCCGAGACATTCAAAGTCCTGCAGTCCTACGGAGTCAATGCCGAGTCCATGCGCAAGGGCATGCCCCTGTACTGGGGTCCCCAGCCCTTCACCGCCGGCCCCATGTACCTCGGTGCCGTCTCCCTCTTCCTCTTCGTCTTCGGTCTCTGCGTTATCCGCGGCCGCTACAAATGGTGGATAGCGGGAGTCTCGGTCCTCGCCCTGCTGCTGGCCTGGGGCTCGCATTTCATGTGGTTCTCCGAGATATTCTTCAAATACGCCCCGCTGTACAATAAGTTCAGGACCGTATCCATGATCCTGGTCATCCTCCAGGTGACGGTTCCCCTGCTGGGAATCCTCGGGGTCAATGCGGCCCTTTTCGCCAAGGACCCTCTTCCGGAGAAAAAGGTGAGGAACGGCCTGCTTACGGCTCTCGGCGTGACGGGCGGCCTCTCCCTGCTCCTAGCCCTCTTCCCTGGCTTAGTGGGCGACTTTTCCTCTGCAACTGACGCCGCAGTGTTCGGGGGCAATGAGCAGCTCATCCGTGCCCTCCAGGACGACCGCCGCAGTCTCCTCCGCGCCGACGCCTTCCGCTCGCTGATCTTCATCCTCCTGACGGCAGGAGTGTTCTTCGCGGCATGGAAACGGAAGCTGAAGGCTCTGCCGGCAGTGGCAGTTATCGGTGTCCTCCTCCTCGTGGACCTCTGGGGAGTGGACAAGCGGTATCTGAACAAGGACCATTTCGTCACCGAGCGTAATTTCGACGCGCAGTTCAACCCCCGTCCGGTGGACAACGCCATACATCAGGACACCGACCTGTCCTACCGCGTCCTCGACCTGAGTGTCAATACCTTCAACGACGCTATCGTCAGTTACCACCACAAGACTGTAGGCGGCTACAGCCCCGCCAAGCTCCAGCGGTACCAGGATTTGATAGATTTCCATATCGCACCGGAGATGAGCCGCGTGGCCTCGGATATCAATGCCGTCATCCCCACGGCTTCCACCATCGCTGACATAGAGGGAGGCCTGAAGTATTATCCCGTCCTGGCCATGCTCAACACCAAGTACATCGTCATTGACGGGAACAGCTATCCCCTGACATACAGCCAGGCTTTGGGCAATGCCTGGTTCGTGGAACGCTCCCGTACAGCTACGACCGCAGATGCGGAGATGGCCGCTCTCGGGGAGATTGACCCCGGGCGGGAGGCCGTCATCTTCGACGCGCAGGCCGCAGAGGGCACTGCCGCCGAATATCCAGGTGCTGCGGAAGGCCGCATTGTCCTGAAGGATTACAGCCCGAACCGCCTGAGCTACGATGTGTCGGCCGCTGCCCGCGGACTGGCCGTATTCAGCGAGATTTACTACCCTGCCGGATGGAAGGCCTATATCGACGGGGAGGAAGTGCCCGTCCTCCGCGCCGACTACACCCTCCGGGCCCTGCTGATAGACGAGGGGGACCACGAGGTGGAATTTGTCTATGACCCCGGTTCCTTCACTCTCGGAAAGAACATTTCCCTTGCCTCCTCCCTGGTCATTATCCTGGCCTTAGCCGGATGCATCCTTTATTCATTTTTCTACGGACATAAGAAAAGACAACCCCGATGACACCGCATAAAGACAGGCTGGTCTCTCCCGGCTACTGCTTCATCCTCGCAGCGAATTTCCTGCTGTATTTCGGCTTCTATCTGCTGATGCCGGTTTTTCCGTTTTATTTAGTTGAAGAGTTCGGAGTCACCGAGGGGGCTGTGGGAGCGATTCTCGCCTGCTACACGGTGGCCGCTTTAGCTGTCCGTCCGTTCTCTGGATATCTGCTGGATTCATTTGCCCGCAAGCCGCTGTACCTGATAGCATTTTTAGTATTTACCCTGATTTTCGGAGGCTATATCGTCACCGGGACGGTACTGATGTTCATCGTCCTGCGCATAGTGCACGGATTCTCGTTCGGGACCGTGACGGTGGCGGGCAACACGATAGTCATCGACATCACGCCCTCGTCCCGGCGCGGGGAAGCCGTGGGCTACTACGGACTGGCCAACAACATAGCCATGTCTCTCGGCCCGATGACCGGTCTGTTCATGCACGACCACGTTTCGTTCGACATCATCTTCGTTACTGCCCTGGGCTGCTGTATGGCCGGCCTTATCTGCGCCTGCTGCATCAGGACGCCCAAGAAGCAGCCGGTTCCGCGCACGGCCATCTCCTTAGACCGTTTCATACTGCTCAAGGGCATCCCCCTGGGCATAGACCTGCTGCTGCTCTCGATACCCTACGGCATGACCACTACCTACGTGGCGATGTACGCCAAGCACATGGGTATCACAGGTGGTACGGGCCTGTTCTTCACCTGCATGGCCGTCGGCCTGGCCGTGTCCCGTCTGTTCTCGGGCAAACAGGTGGACAGGGGTCACATCACGGAGGTGATACACATCGCGTTCTATCCGGTGATACTGTGTTTCCTGAGCCTCTTTCTGTGCGAGAGGGTGGCGCCCCATTCGATAAGGGCGGCGGAGATCATGCTCTATACCACGGCATTGGTGCTCGGAGCCGGATTCGGAACTATGTTCCCGGCCTTCAACACCATGTTCGTCAACCTAGGCCGGCACGACCAGCGCGGCACGGCTACATCGACCTATCTCACATCGTGGGACATAGGCATCGGTATCGGTCTGGTGCTGGGAGGAATTATAGGGGAGCGTCTGTCTTTTTCCTACGCCTACCTGGCAGGAGCCTTCCTAAGCCTCGTTTCCCTGCTCGGCTTCGTCTTCTACGCGGCTCCCCATTTTCACCGTAACCGGGTCGAGTAGGAATGATCCGGCGACGGTGTGCCGGATGATGGCGGGAGCGTCTGCGAATGGGTCCTCTCCGGAGGCTGCGGAGGAGGAAAGTTCTATTACACGGGTGATGCCGAGCATCGGGAGCTGTTCGGCGGGGACGCGGCAGAGACCTGTGACGATCCAGAGAGGTTTGCCGTAACGGCGGCAGAGGGTGGCGATGCCGGCCGGCAGTTTGCCGGTCAGGGAGGATGCGTCGAAACGTCCTTCACCGGTTATGACCAGACTGGCGGAAGCGATGTCGTCCTCCAGACCGGACATGTCTGCCAGCAGTTTCCATCCTGGTTTCAGGGTTGCTCCCAGAACGGCTTTAAGTGCGTAGCCTGTACCTCCCGCCGCTCCTGCTCCTGGAAAGTCAGGAGCCCCTATGACATTGACCCAGTTCTCCATGGCTTTTTCAAATACAGGCATATCCTGTCTGCGGCAGCCTTTCTGCGGTCCGTATACGGCGGTCGCTCCGGATGCGCCGAGCAGTGGGCTCGTCACGTCGGTGGCGACTTCTATGACTGTGTCCCGCAGATGGGGGCAGATGTCCGGAACGGAACGGTCAGAGACAGATTCTATTCCACTGATGAAAGTGGGAATGTCCTTGTTCCTGAATGGATTGCTGTTGGTGAACGACCAGCCCAGAGCGGTCAGCATTCCGAAACCGCCGTCGTTGGTCCCGCTGCCTCCGATGGCCAGCAGTATCTTTCTTACACCGTACTCCTCTATGACGGAACGTATCACCATGCCGAGTCCGTATGTCGAAGAACGCAGCAGATTGCGTTTCTCACGCGGTATCATGTTGAGTCCGCAGACCGAAGCCATCTCGATGAATGCCGCCGGCGTACCTTCCTTGCCGGTGTACATCATGACAGGAACCAGACTCTGGGAACCCAGGTGGTTGACACTGTCGAGAAATACTTTGCTGTAGTCTGATTTCTTGTCCCTTAGGATTCTTTCCATCACACCCATGCTGCCTTCGCCTCCGTCGGCCATGGGTCTGAGCAGAATCTCCGGTGCGGTGCCTGCGGATTGTGCCGCTCCCTCCAGCAGCCCGTCCCTGACCGCCTCCGCGACTGTGGACGCTGTCATTGAGCCCTTGAACTTGTCAGGAGCCACTACTATCCTGCGGTTATTCCTCTCTCCCATGCTGCAAATATACGCATCGGGATAAATAATGTACAAGTTATGGCCTAATGTTTTATATTTGTGCCCGATTAAAAAACACTAAACATCTTGTATAATGAAAAAAACAACACTTTTGAGCTTGATGCTGCTGCTTCTGCCCCTGGCTCCGGTGAGGGCCGATGAGGGTATGTGGCTTCTTCCTCTGCTGGAAAAAATGAACAGCGGAAGGATGACTGAGCTGGGATTCGAGATAACCCCTCAGGAGATATACGATCTTAACAACACCGCGCTTAAGGATGCAATCGTCATATTCGGCAACGGATGTACGGGAGAGATTGTCTCCGACCAGGGACTTCTCTTTACCAACCACCACTGCGGTTACAGTGCTATCCAGCAGCTCAGCTCCGTGGAGCACAACTACCTCAAGGACGGTTTCTGGGCCATGAATACCGGCGAGGAGCTTTATGCCGAGGGGCTCACTGTCAGCTTCCTTGAAAGCTTCACCGATGTGACCGCCGATGTGGAGAAGGCTGTCGCCAAGGCAAAGACCCGGGAAGACAAGGCCAAGGCACTGGGCAAGCTGCAGGATAAGCTCTGCAAGAAGGCCGGCTGCGATGACAAGTTCATCGTGGGACAGCTGACCTCGTTCTACGGCGGCAACACATATTATTTCATAGTGTATAAGATATTCAGGGATATCCGTCTGGTCGGCACTCCTCCTTCCTCCATAGGCAAGTTCGGAGCCGATACCGACAACTGGATGTGGCCCCGTCATACCGGAGATTTCTCTATCTTCCGCGTATATGCCGACAAGGACAACAACCCCGCCGAGTACTCCGAGGACAACGTGCCCTACAGCCCTGAGAGACATCTTAAGATATCTCTGGCCGGTTATGAGGAAGGTTCTCCGGCCATGATTATGGGTTATCCCGGTACCACCAACCGTTTCATGACGGCCTCCGAGCTCGGTGAGACCAGCGAGAGGAACGATGTGGCCATCAAGGTCAGGACAGTCCGTCAGGATGTGCTCATGGCCGACATGCAGGCCGATCCGAAGATCATGATTCAGTACGCCAGCAAGTACGCCGGCTCTTCCAACGGCTGGAAGAAATGGATCGGCATGAACGAGACCTTCGCAAAGCTCGGAGTGCAGGAGCGCCGTGCCGAGGAGGAGAAGGCATTTACAGAATGGGTCAATGCCGGCGGTCAGGAGAGGATCGACCGTTACGGCAGTGCGCTGAAGAACATTGATGAGGCTGTCGCAGGACGCAAGGCGGACAATCTGCTGCTGACCTATATCCGCGAGAGCGTAGGCAGCATAGAGCTGCTGGGCGTGTCATCATACGCCGGCAGGCTGGAAGAGGCCATGGGCAAGAAGGATCAGGAAGAGAAGGATGCGGCTCTGGCTTCCATCAAGGAAGGTCTGGAGAATTTCTACAAGGACTACTCCATGCCTACTGACAAGAAGGTGGCCGCAGCGATGATCGGCCTGCTCAGGGAGAGCATCCCCGCAGAGGAGCTTCCGTCATTCTATCATGATATCGACAGCTGTTTCGGCGGTGATGTCAATGCTTTCGTTGAGGATCTCTACGGAAAGTCAGTGTTCACGTCTCTGGACAAAGTCCTGGCTGCCGTTGATGCGGGTGACGTGCAGACACTGCTCGCAGATCCCGCTTGTGCCGTGCGCAAGTCCTATATCGAGAGCTACAACCCTCATGCTGTCGCATACGGCAGTTATCAGGAGCAGTTTGCCCAGGGCAAGAAGGATTATATCGCCGGCACTCTCGAGATGCGTGAGGGCGAGGCCATCTATCCCGACGCCAACTTCACGATGCGTCTGACCTACGGTACAGTGCTGCCTTATTATCCCCGCGACGCAGTGTTCTATGACTACTACACCACCCTTGACGGAGTGATGGAGAAAGAGGACCCTGACAACTGGGAGTTCGTAGTGCCTGAAAAGCTCAAGGATCTCTGGAAAAATCAGGATTTCGGACGCTATGCCCTCGACAACGGCAAGATGCCTCTGGCCTTTATTTCCAATCTCGACATTACCGGCGGTAACTCAGGCTCGCCTATCATGAACGGACGCGGTGAGCTCATCGGTCTGGCCTTCGACGGCAACTGGGAGTCCATGAGCGGTGACATCATCTTCGAGCCCGAGCTCCAGAGGTGCATCAGTGTGGACATCCGCTACGTCCTCTTCATCATTGAGAAATACGGCGGAGCCACTAATCTGATTGACGAGCTGGATATCGTTGAATAATTAACCTGTACGCGGAAATGATTTTAGAAACCCTTTCAAAGATCATTCATCCGGCGGCTGACAAGGACATAGTCTCCCTGGGTCTCGTCGAGGACATCAAGCTCTTCGACGGGAACGGGGCTGCCGTCGAACCCACGGATCCGCAGGCCGGAGAAAAGGCCGTGCTGGTACGTTTCAAGCTGGTAGTGCCCTCGCCCGATCCGCTTCTGGCATCTGTCAAGAAGGAGTGCGAGAAGGCGATGGCCGCCGAGTTCCCTCATGCCAAGATTTCCATCATAGAGCTGGTACGGGAGCGCAAGCCTACCAAGAAGACGGTCAACGAACTGGACGACACCCAGCTCCGTGGCATCGGCAAGATCATCGCCATAGCCTCCGGCAAGGGCGGAGTGGGCAAGTCCACCGTCTCGGTCAATCTGGCCGTGGCCCTGTCCCTGAAGGGATACCGCGTAGGTCTGGTGGATGCGGATGTCTACGGACCCTCCATCCCCAAGATGACCGGCACGGAGGGCCAGGTACCCTATATGGATGAGGAGAAGGACCTGATCATTCCCCTCGAGAAGTGGGGCATCAAGCTGCTCTCCATCGGTCACCTCGTGGCACCCGAACAGGCCCTGATATGGCGCGGCCCCATGGCCAGCAACGCCATGAAGCAAATCGTCATGCAGGTGGACTGGGGCGAGCTCGACTACCTGCTCATCGACCTCCCTCCCGGAACGGGCGACATCCACATCTCGATGGTCCACGACATCCCCCTGACCGGAGCTGTCATCGTCACCACTCCCCAGCAGGTGGCCATTGCCGACGTGATAAAGAGCATCAACATGTTCCGCCACAAGGACGTGAATGTGCCGATACTCGGACTGGTCGAGAACATGGCCTGGTTCACCCCCGCAGAGCATCCCGAAGAGAAGTACTACATCTTCGGCAAGGACGGCGGCAGGAAGATGGCGGAGGAGCTGAGCATCCCGCTTCTGGGCAGCATACCGATCTATATGTCGGTGGAGCAGGGCGGAGACGCCGGCAGGCCCGCCGCATTCTCAGACGGTCCGGATGCCGCTGCCTTCGCTGCTGTTGCCGACAGACTGTAAACTGCGGATAAGCTTATGGCCAATATCGCAGAAGACATACGTAATGGAGACGGGAAGGCGTTCGAGATGTTCTACCGCCTGGAATACAACAATCTCGTACACTTCATTACAAGTTATATCTGCGACAGCGAGAAGGCCCGCGACCTGGCCCAGGACGTCCTGTTCACGGTATGGGAGAAGCGCTGTTCCATACGGCCTGATTCGAATCTCCGCGCATGGGTCTTTACCATAGCCAGGAACCGGACCCTGAATTTTCTGAAGGAGAAGAAACTGTTTTCCGACCCTTCCCTTACTAGTGTTTTAGAAGAAAGGACAGCTGCCCTCGAGGACCCGTCAGTGGAACATCTGATAGACTCGCTGGAGCTGTCCTCTTTAATTAGGAAGACATTCGACTCCCTGCCTGACACCGCCAGGGACACCTTCCACATGAGCAGGCTCGACGGTATGACCAACAGGGAGATATCCGCGAAAAAGGGACTCAGCGTCAAGGCTGTGGAATATCACATCAAGATCTCGCTGCGGCATTTCCGCAACAGGCTGAAAGAATATCTGTAGTGAAAAATTTTTAGGATAGGGCAGGAGTTGATTGTATTATATAGACAAGGAAAAGATTAGAGACCCGATTATGGAAAAGCTGGATAAGGAAAAACTGAGTAAATTCAATGCCGAGGTGTTCTCGACCATGCCGGACGAGCCCTCTCTGGGGCCTGTCCCGTCATTCGGCGGCAGGAGGCGGAAAACCCCTGCCGTGGACTGGTGTTTCCGTGCGGCGGCGGTTGTCCTGGCCGGTCTTTTCTGCTGGTCGCTGCTGAGGCCGGAGCCTCCCGTCGATCCGACTGTATTCACAGCCAGGGCGGCCGATGTATATACGGTGTCCAATGGTGTCAGGAGCCGTGTCGTCCTTCCAGATTCCTCCGTCGTCTGGCTCAACTGCGGCAGCGAGCTGCTCGTGGCCGATGATTATGAGAACGGCAACAGAGAGGTTGCCTTGCGCGGAGAAGGCTATTTTGACGTACATTCCGACCCTTCGGACCCGTTCTATGTCCGCACCCCGGGAGGTCCTGCGGTCAGAGTCACCGGCACAGCCTTCAACCTTTCCTGCTATTCTCCGGACAGAGAGGTAAGGCTCACCCTGCTGAGGGGGTCTGTCCAGATGCTGACGGACGAAAACAGCACCCTTGCAGTGGAGGAAGGTTCCAGGATTACTGTCAAGGACGGACACGCCTATATCAACAGGACTCCTGACATAGAAGGGGATATTGCCTGGACGAAGGGCACCCTGCATTTCGACAACACTCCGATGCCGGAGGTCCTGGAATCGCTGGAACGCTGGTACGGGGTGGAGATAACTGTCAGTGACAGTTCCATATACAACAATTTCTTCACTGCAGATTTCCGCTCCGAGTCCATCACCCGCGTTCTGGAGCTCCTGGCCATCACCTGCGACATAGTCTATGCCGTGGACGGAAATATGATAACCCTCGGTTAAATTTTCTTTAGGGTAGTCCGGTGAAATATTGTAATTATTGTAGTCAGATGACTATAATAACCAATATTAACCGAGATGAAATCTACACCAGTTAAGTTTTTGCCGGCGCTTTTAATTACGCTGATGCTGTCACTGGCATCGGCCTCGGCGCAGCAGACCTATGAGGTGAACTGCAGTAACCTCAGACTTTCAGAAGTCCTCAAGGAAGTTACCCGGGAGACCGGTTACAACTTCGTTTACAGCAACAGTTCTGTGGATGTCTCCCAGACAGTTACAGTTAACGTCAGCAGCCAGGACATCAATGAGGTCCTCGAAGCGGTCTTCGAGGGGACCGGTATTACCTGGACGCTGATGGATAAGCAGGTAGCCCTGCATCAGGAACCTTCTCCTCAGGCTCAGGAGGCCTCACCTCAGAAGGACGGCATCCGGCAGGGTGTCCGGATAATCCGCGGTCAGGTCCTGGAAGGCGAGGACCTGCCGCTGCCCGGAGCGGATGTCATAGTGAAAGGTACATCCACGGGAGTATATACCGATGCTGACGGCTACTATGAGATAGAGGTGCCGGACAATCCGGAGGTGACTCTGGTGTTCAACTTCTTCGGCATGAGATCAAGGGAAGAACAGGTAGGTTCCCGCGACAGAATAAACGTAATCCTTCTTCCGGATGTCGAGATGCTGGATGCGGTAGTGGTTACCGGTTATCAGACCATCTCCAAGGAGAGGACTACCGGAGCCTTCGCCAAAGTCAATTCCGAACAGTTCGAGACCCAGCGTATCTCAAATGTCAGCACCATGCTGGAAGGACGTGTCGCAGGTCTGACCGACGGGCAGATAAGGGGTGTCACATCCATGAATGGTCTGACGACTCCGCTCTACGTTATCGACGGCTTCCCGGTAGAGAAGACCACCAATGACGGCTACGGCAACTGGGTGGAGAGCGTGCCCGATATCAACCCTGAGGACATCCAGAGCATCACCGTCCTGAAGGATGCTGCCGCAGCTTCCATCTACGGAGCCCGTGCGGCGAACGGAGTGGTGGTCATCACTACCAAGAGGGCGCAGAAAGACCAGATGAATGTGTCCTTCTCCGCCACACTGTCACTTCAGCCCTATTCCACTTACGCCGATAAGTATCTGGCCGATGCCGCCACTATGGTGGAACTCGAGCGCGAGTGGGCTGCCCAGAACCCTAACCTGCAGGGGACCGGAGCAGCGGCATACGCCCAGGGACTGCTGGATGACAACACATTTACTACCCAGGGTATCCGTACTCTCCTGCGCGGTTATGCAGGACAGATGACTCAGTCGGAAGTGGACGCACAGCTCGCTGCTCTTGCGGCTATGGGATACAGTTACTATGATGACATCAAGCGTTACGGCGCCCGCAACCCTTTCAGCCAGCAGTACAACCTCTCTTTCGGAAGGGGCAGCGAGAAAAATACGTTCAATGCCTCCATCACCTACCGCAACAACCTGGAAAGCGATAAATACACCGATAATGACGATATCGGCATCAACATTCAGAATACCACTCAGATAACCAAGTGGCTCACCCTGGATGTGGGTACCTATCTCAATTACGGCAGCGGCAGTACCCAGAGTTTCAGCCTTTTCTCTCCCGGATATACCTACATGCCCTACGACAGGCTGGTTAACGGGGACGGCTCGTATTATACCAACCGTCAGGAAGACAGGTATTCGGCATACAATATGAGTATCCTCAACTCAAACGGTCTGTACAACCTCGACATCACTCCCCTTGACGAGATAAAAATGAACCTGACCCGTCAGAAGAACTTCAGTAACCGTACATACGCCCGCCTTGCCATTAAGTTCACTGACTGGCTGAAATACACGGCATCTTTCCAGTACGAGTATGCCAATTACGCTACGGAACAGCTGCGCAGCAAGGACTCCTACGATGTCCGCAATACAGTCAATACATACGCCTCCTCCAACGGGGACGGCACGGCGACCTTCAATATCCCTTACGGAAACATTTACTTCACTTCAAACAATATTACCAGAGCGTACAACTTCCGTCAGCAGCTGGATTTCAACAAGACTTTCGCCGGCAAGCACGAGGTTACCGCCCTGGTGGGTACCGAGACCAGGGAGAACAAGAACAATTATGAGAACCGTACTCTTTACAACTACGACCCGGATCTGATGACCTATTCCCTGATCGACCAGGTCGCTCTGAGTTCCATGGGCAGTATCTGGGGCTGGGGCAGCTTCACTACTCAGAATACAGCCTATCTTCTGGAGCTGATCAACCGCTACGTGTCGTTCTACGGCAATGCGGCTTACACTTACGACGGACGGTACACAGTGACAGGAAGTATCCGCTGGGACAAGACCAATCTCTTCTCCACCGGCTCCAAATACCAGAAACGTCCTATCTGGTCCGTGGGAGCCAGTTGGAACATCGACCGCGAGGAATTCATGCAGGGTGCGGACTGGGTCGATATGCTCAAGTTGCGTTTCAGCTACGGTATCGGCGGTAACATCGCGAAGAACTCCGCCCCGTATATGACGGCCTATTTCGGCAGCAACCAGCATGTAGGCGGTATTTCCGGAACCATTCAGAGCCGCCCGAATCCCAATCTGAGATGGGAGAAGACAGCCACCACCAACGTCGGAGTAGACTTCTCCCTGCTGGACAACAGGCTGAGCGGTACGGTGGAGTACTATTATAAAAACGGTACGGACCTTCTGACCAACACCAACGGCGTGCCGACCGAGGGCTGGGGCTACAGCACCTACACCATCAACAACGGAGAGATGGTCAACGAAGGCTTTGAGATCTCCCTGAACGGTACGGCGGTCAGCACCAGTGACTGGAGATTTGACATAGGCGCTATCTTCAGTTACAACAGGAATGAGGTGACCTACGTCAATGTGGAGGCCCCGGTGTCCTTCCTCCTGATTGATTATCCTACGGCCTATCCCCGCATCGGAAATCCCTACAACGCCATCTACGGCTACCAGTGGGCAGGTCTGAGCGAACAGGGAACCCCTCAGCTCTACGACCGTAACGGAGAACTGTACGACGATATGACCCCGTCCGATATCGAGGACCTGCTCTATTTCGGAACGACAGTGCCTGTTTACAGCGGCGCTCTTAACCTCAATCTCAGGTGGCGCAACTGGGAACTGGCGGCTCAGTTCCTCTTCGAGGGCGGGCACAAGATGCGCAATACCAGCATTCCGTTCATCAACGGCAGCATAGCTCCTGTAAGCAACCGCATTGCCGACCGCTGGCAGCAGCCCGGTGACGAGGCCCATACAGACGTACCACGCTACATCTCTTCCGAGAACCCGCTGTACAACTACAACTATTACAGCATGTACGCCCAGTCCTCCATCAATATCATAGATGCCTCCAACCTCTCCCTGAACAACCTGTCGCTTACCTACAGGCTCCCTTCCAATGCCTGCAGCAAGATGGCCATGAAGAGCGCGCGCATCATGCTGGCAGCGGAGAACCTCTTCATGATAGCGGCAAGTCCCGAGGCCAAATACCTGCTGGAAGGCTACAACAAGCCGACCTTCATTCTCGGCCTTTATTTGAATTTCTAACGTAGATAAAAATGATACTTATGAAAAAGTTTCTGTACATATTCATCATAGCATGCCTTCCGGTCTTCTCGTCATGCGACGATTACCTGAATATCGTTCCTAAGGGAGAGAAGATACCCACTACGCTTGCAGACTTCGAGTCACTGCTGCGTGACGAGTACACCATCGGACAGACTCCCGTCAGCAACGCCCTTTATCTGCTGAATGACTATTATGTGACCGTTTCCAATCTCAACAGTCCCACCCTTACCCGGGCCAACTACATGTGGGATGAGTCGGCCGACCGTATCATGCTGAACAACTCGGATGAGGGTACATATTATCGGATGTACTCCGCTATTTCTTCCTGCAACCTTATAATTGAATACGTCCCCACTGCGACCGAGGCTACTGATGCCGAGCGTGCGGAGGTGATAGCATACGCCAAGGTTATCCGTTCCCTCTGCTACTACGTACTGGTCAACTACTATGCCGACACCTACGAGGCCGCTTCGGCAGGAGAGAAACTGAGCGTGCCCCTCATTACCAGTTCGGTGATAGATGCTCCCAGCGAGCAGGTGACCATACAGGAGATGTATGACTTCATCATCCAGGGAGTGGAGGAAGCCATAGACGGAGGTCTGCCCGAGGAGTCCATGACGGTGATACATCCTAATCTTGGTGCAGCCTACGCTCTCCTGGCCCGTGTCTATCTCCAGATGCAGGATTACACCGAAGCCCTCAGGTATGCCGACCTGGCCCTGGACCAAAACAGCGCTCTCTACGACTGGAACGCCTATTATAACGACCATATCGCCGCCATAGAGAATCCTGACGACTATACCGGCCTGCCTACCCCGACAGACTATTCCTACGTGGAGAATTACTATTTCCGCTGCGGCAACGGCTCTCCGAACTATACCACCAACGAACTGGATATTCCGGTCTGGAGGGCGGAGCGTTTCGAGAAAGGAGACGCCAAGTTCATGTCCCGCTGGAAATACCGTTCCGAGAACCAGGATACCTACTATGACGGAGTGGGCAACGGATATTTCAACTGGGGCGGACTCACCACCTGCGAGGTCTACCTCATCAAGGCCGAGTGCCTGGCCCGCGGTGGAGACATCTCCGGTGCCATGGACGTGCTCAACACCGTGCGCCAGACCCGTATCCGTCCGGATGTGTACGCGCCTCTGACCGCAGCAGACCTTGAGGAGGCCATTAATCTTATCCGCCGGACCAAGGACAACGAGCTGATTTTCTCCATCGTGCCCTTCGCCGACGCCCGCCGCTTCAACGCCGAGGGTACCTACGCCCGTACCCTGACCAAGGAATACGACGGCCGGACCTATACCCTCAGCCCCGGCTCTCATTTATGGACCATGCCATTCCCGGCCGGAGCCATCAACAACCCCGGAAACGGCACCATTACGCAGAATGTAGACAGATAACATAAAATCAATGTAAAATGAAAAGTAATCTTTTTAAACTGGTTCTCCTCTTCGCATCTGTCGCAGCTGTCTCGGCATGCGGCCCGAAGGCGCCAAAGGGCGGTTACATCATCAAGGGTTCAGTCGAGGGTATCCCCGACAATGCGGTCGTTCAGCTTATACCTGTCGCTCACGAGGTGATGGATCCTCTGGCGGAGGCAACCGTAACGGACGGTAAGTTTACTTTCACCGGTATCGTGGAGCAGCCTACGGCCGTATCGCTGATAGTGAAGGATGCCTACGGCTACCGCAATCTCATGGTGGAAAATACCAAAATGGAGATATCGGGCTCAGTGTCATCCTCTGCCGACGCTGACGGCACGGCAAGTTATGGGCTGGAAGCTCTCAAAGTGACCGGCTCTCCTATGAGCGACCGTTATTATGAACTCATGCAGGTGCGCTACGGAATGGATTCGATTTTCAGTGCCAATCAGCGCAGGCATGCAGAGATAATCGCTGCTGTCGGAGAGGCAAAGGGAAAGGGCGATACCAGGAAGGTCGAGGAACTCATGAACAGCAAGGCCGGAAAAGCGATGCTGGCAGACGAGCATAAGTTCTTCAGCACCTTGGATTCCTTGTACAACAAGACTTTCATGGACAACAAGGACTCTTTCTGGGCACCCCTGATGATGATATCCCTGACGACATATCTGTCCGAGGACATGCGTCCCGTATATGAGGCTTTCAGCCAGGAGGCTAAGGATTCCTATTATGGAAAGATGGTGCGTGCCGAACTGTATCCCGCCGGAATGATAGGTGAGAAGGTGCCCGACTTCACCGTCAAGGACGCTTCCGGAAAGGAATATTCCCTTGCGCAGCTCAGTGAGGGCAAGAAATACATCCTGATCGATTTCTGGGCATCGTGGTGCGCCCCCTGCCGCAGGGAGATACCCAACCTCAGGAATCTCTATGCCAAGTACGGCTCCAGAGGCTTCCAGATTATAAGCATCTCCAGAGACAAAAATGCGGAGGACTGGAAGAAAGCCATCGAGGATGAGCAGCTTACATGGCCTAACTTCCTCGATGAGTCCGATGTCGCCAAACTCTACAAGGTGAGGGCCATCCCTACGATGTACCTCGTGGATGCCGACGGCCGCATCGTGGCTGAGAATGTCCGCGGAGAGGCTCTGGCGGAGAAAGTAGCCGAACTGTTCAAATAAACTGACTATGAACTTCAAGAGAACTGTCATGGCCGTCTTAGCCGGCCTTATAGCCCTGTGCTCCAGCGCCCAGGGAGTAATCTCAGTAGACTCGAAAGCCTCCGTCCTGCCCGACGGTAACGTCGAGCTGCTGCTGACCGTCAGCCTCGAGCCGGGCTGGTACATGTACAGCACCGTTCCGGTGAGCGGCGGTCCGATGGCCACCTCCTTCACCGCCGACGAAAGCTCCGCCTTCACCCTCTCCGGAGGGCTGCAGGACGTTGAGGAGGCCCACGTCAAACTAGACGAGGGCTTCGGCATCGACGTCAAGTACTTCGAGGGCACCGCGCAATTCCGCCAGGTCATCGTCCCCGCCACGCAGGAGACCTTCACCGTGACCGGATACCTCGAGTACCAGACCTGCAACGGGGCAGAGTGCACCCTCAACGAGAGCGAAGTGTCCATAAAGGTGGACCCCTCCGCGGCTCCCTCCGCTGACTCCGCCAAGGGCAGCAAGGCCGGCGGCCAGGGCTTCTGGAGCTTCCTGCTCATAGCCTTCCTCGCCGGACTCGCCGGGGTCATCACCCCCTGCGTCTTCCCCATGATACCCATGACCGTGGGCTTCCTCATCGGAGGAGGCAGCACCAGGAGGGCCGGCGTCCTCAAGGGCGTCATCTTCGGCCTCTCCATCATGGTCATCTACACCCTGCTGGGCCTGATCGTGGCCCTATTCCAGAGCACCGCGGCCACCGACGCCATCGGCACACACTGGATACCCAACCTCATCTTCGCCCTCCTCTTCCTCGTCTTCGCCGTGTCGTTCCTCGGCGCGTTCGAGATAACCCTGCCCTCGGGCCTGGCCAACAAGGCGGACCGCGAGGCCGACAAGGGCGGGTACGTGGCCGCCTTCTTCGTGGCCCTGGCGATGGTCATCGTCTCCTTCTCCTGCACCGGTCCCTTCGTGGGCTCCATCCTCGCCGCCGCCGTCCTCGACGGGGTGGCCCTCAGGCCCATCGTCGGCATGGCCGTCTTCGGACTCGGCTTCTCACTGCCCTTCGTGGTGCTCTCCTTCTTCCCCGGAGTAATGAAGAAGCTCCCGAAGTCCGGCGGCTGGCTCAACATGGTCAAGGTCGTCTTCGCCTACATCATGCTGGCCTTCGCCATGAAGTTCCTCTACAACATCGACGCGTACTTCGGATGGGGCATCATTACCCGCCTGGGCTTCATCGCCGTATGGGTAGTCCTCGCCCTGCTGCTCGGCCTATACTTCCTCGGAGTCTTCCGCACCAGCCACGACTCGCCCTCTGAGGGCATTGGCTGGGGCAGGCACATCGCGGCGATAGTCTGCATCACCTTCGCCTTCTACCTCATCCCCGGCCTCTTCGGAGCCCCGCTCCAGAGCATTTCCGGCCTCATTCCTCCGATGGACGGCTCCACACTGACAATATCCTCAGGGAACAATGCCGCCGGCGCAGGGGACAACACAGCTGCCTCGGGCTACTCCACCATAAAGAGCTATACCAACCTCGAAGAGGCTCTCGCCGAAAGCAAGGCTGCCGGCAAACCGGTGTTCATCGCCTTCAAGTCCCACACATGCAGCGTGTGCAAGCAGATGGAGGCAACGGTACTCTCCTCTGCGGCAGTAATGGAGAAACTTTCTGCAGACTTCGTGATCGCAAATCTGTATGTGGATGATAAAACAGAAGATCCTGAGTTCCGCACTCTCGGACGCCGCTACCGCGACTTCGAGATGAAGCAGTTCGCCTCGGCGTCCCAGCCGCTTTACGCAGTGGTGGATTCTGAAGGCAAAACACTCTCAGGCCCCATCGGAAGCTGCTCCGAAGAAGAGTTTATGGCGTTTCTGAATTTTTAAGAGGCCCTTAGTGTTACGGTTTCTGCTACCATCCCGACCGGAGAACGGTCTCCCAGTTGACCAGTCCCCACCAGGCGTTGATGTAGTCTGCACGGCGGTTGCGGTAGTCGATGTAGTAGGCGTGTTCCCATACGTCCACAGTCAGCAGGGGACGCAGGCCCTTGCGCATCGGATTGCCGGCGTTCGGCTCTGCTGTGATGAGCAGTTTCCCGTCCCCGTCCATAGCCAGCCATGTCCATCCCGAGCCGAAAAGGGATACGGCAGTCTGGGTGAACTGTGCCTTGAAGCTGTCGAGGCTTCCGAAGTCCTTTTCGATAGCCTTCAGCAGTTCCTGAGGCATCTCCCCTTGCTCCGGGGTAAGTCCGTTGAAAAAGAATGTGTGGTTCCAGGTCTGTGCGGCGTTGTTCAGGATACCGCCGTCGGCTTTCATGACTATTTCCTCTAAAGGAGAGTCCTCGAAGGGTGTCCCCTGAATCAGTCTGTTGAGGTTGTCTATGTAGGTCTGGAGGTGCTTCCCGTAGTGGTATTCCAAGGTCTCGCGGCTCATGGCCGGCTCCAGTGCCTCAAGTGCGTAGGGCAGTTCCGGTAGTAGATGTTTCATAATGCTTGGGAGTTAAGTGAATAAATAATGTCCCAATATAGCGAAATTTGTCCGGATTACCAAGAAAATCATCAGTTTATGCCGGTTTTGCCCATGCGTCCCGGAGATATCAGCCTTCGGTGCCCAGTGCTGTCTCGCCAATCTCACGTTGCTTTTTAGTTACGATGTATGTCTTTGGCTATCATATATTTGCCAGAACGACAGGTTTCTATGTGGCCGCATTTTCGTTGAATATGCCGCGTTTTCCGCTCATGTAGAATTGTGGAATATCACTAATAACTTGATTTCCTGCGCATTCTGTTGTAACTAAAAGGCATCGTGGGGCAAGACCATGCTTGGTTTACGAGGCTGGCAATGATTCTTTGGCAGATAGTGGTGCGGTAGGTATGTCTGACTGTCACGATTGTTCCCGCTCCATCTGGACGCGGCTCTTGCTGGCTGTGACCAGCCATATTCCCGTGAAGATGAGCAGGACGGCGAGGACTTTCAGGTAGCTGAAAGTGTCCAGGCCGAGGAAGATGGAGGCTGTGACGGAAACGATGGGCTGTATGTAGTTGTACATGCCGGCAGGCCCGCCGCATTCTCGGACGGCCCCGACGCCGCAGCCTTCGCGGCCATAGCCGGTAAGCTGTAGCGTCGTGCCGTTATAGCCCGGTTACATGTCTGCGGATATGTCCCGGGTGTTTATGACTCCGGTCCAATTTCCGTCCCAGATGTGCCCTGCATCGTCTGTGAAGGCAAAAGATACAGTATGAGTTCCGTCCCCGTTGTCGGTGATTGTCATATCTCCGGATACAGCGGGGGCGATTTCATTTTCACCGCCCAGATATAGGGTACCGCCTGTATAATCGCCCATGGCCCAGCCGATGAGGTATTGTCCCGGGGAGGGGAAATCCATTACACCGGTATAGGTGCCCGAGCCGATACCGTCGGAGTAGCTGGTGCCGGAAGTTACGAAATCGGTCTGGAAGCTGTCGCTGCCTGTTGTAGAAGTGATTGTCAGCCGCCAGTCAGAACCGCCGGTTCCGTAGTAGTCTCCGCAATAGTCGGCTGTGGCTTCGGCCTCCGTCAGATCAAGGGTGTAATCGCCGGTGAGCGTGGATATCGGGTCCGGAATGGCCGTTACACTGAGCGGCCCTCTCCAGTCAGCGGTAATGCTGTAGCCTTCGGCAGTGGTAATAGAGCACGATATCACGCAGTCGCCTGCTTCGGAAGAGATGCTCATGCAGCCGTCGGCGGCAAGTCCTATGGTTACCGAGCCGTCCTCTCCCATTTGCTCTGCGTATGTTCCCATGTAGATTACTCCGCCCATGAACTCAGCTGTCTCACCGGGATAGATGGTGGACGGGGTGTACACATCGGATGACATCAGGTACTGGCCTGCGGTTATGGCTCCTGTCTCGTCAAAAGGCATGAAAGCTTCAATATGCAGAATTGTCTGCTCGTCCTCAAGGGAAATGTTCACCTCCATGACATCGCCGCTTCGTGAGGCGTACATGGCTGAGGCGTACTGGACATCGAGATTGATGTCATGGTCTATCACCGGGGTCGTTATGCTGTCCTCTCCGTCGGTATGGAACACGGCTTCACCGCTGTATCTGATGTGATGCGTCTTGGAGTCGGCATCGGTAAGGAAGGCTTCTATAGTGATGGTGCTGCCCTCGTAGGATACGGATGCGGTACCGTCGGTGAATACGGTATTGAATATGTAATCACCGTCCTCGGTCAGCATGGCGGCTTTCGAGAAGTCTTTCGAGAATGTCATCTCGGACGTGGAGCCGGATGTGCCGAGGGTGTATGTGCCTGAGGGGAGCGAGGGATTTTCCGGGTCGGAGGGCACTCCGGCGAAGAAGTCCAGCATATAGTATGTTCCGCCGGGAGTGATGTAGTCTCCGTTGCCCTCCAGCTCTTTGTCGGATATGGTGATATTGTAGTTGTGCTCTCCGTTGATGCCGTTGATGTCTCCGTAGTATATGCCGTAGAATTTGTCCAGTTCCAGAAACTCGAAGTCGTAGGGTATCTTGCCTTTCTGAATGGCATTGATCTGCTTTGTGACGGTCTCTGTTCCGGCCCAGGTGTATGTGAGGGTGATGACAGCGCTTCTGTCCTCTGTGTCTTCGTTGGGCAGGACTGTGAAGGCTACGGTGCCGTCCGTTCCGCAGTCAAACCCGTCCAGCCAATCCTCGGAGGCCGCCGCGCTCAGCTTGCCGTCATCTGCGTGGCCGGCAATGCTGTATGCGATTGAAGCCGGACCTCCTTCCGCCGGCAGAAGGAGGCTGCCGGTAATGTCCGGTATGATTTCCGGCAGGGGAGAGTCAGTTCCCGGCTTACTGCAGCCTGACAGCAGGACTGCCGGCAGGATTGATGCCGCCGACAGTATGTACATTCTGAAATCATTGAATATTCTGGCCATAGTGTTTTGGATTTAGATTGTTCGCCAACAAAATTATTATCCGCAGCACATAATAGCAAATTCTTTTTTTGATACTTTGTAAATTAAAGAATAGTTAATCCTCTACGGGACCGCGTTCTTTTCTCAGCCGCCGTGCCTCATCCCTGTACTGCCCCGGGGAACATCCGGTCTCGCGCTTGAACGAGCGGTAGAAGACCTGCACGGAGTTGTATCCTACCGTGTCCGCTATATATTTGAACGGAACATTGCCTTTCTCTGATTCATCGGACAGAATCATCACAGCCTCTCTTATCCGGTACATGTCCACATAGTTGAAGAATGTCTGGGAGGCGCAGGAGTTGATGGCCTTCGACGCATAGGTGCGGTTAGTGGAAAGTATTTCGGCCAGCCGGTCAAGGGAAAGATCTTTCTGACGGTAGATTTTGTCTTTTCTCATTAGATCCTCAATGCGGGCGAAGAGCTCCCGTTCTCCCGTACTGCCCTGGTTTTGTATGCCGGTGTCCGAGGCATCATGCTCCTCTTTGGCGGTGTGATTATTCTTGTCCATCGGCAGCAGACGCTGCATGTATGTCTCGTACTGTGTCACCAGCAGCCGGTTTGTCCTCCGCTGCCTTATGTAGAGAATATAGAGCGAGAGGGCTATGATGACGACTATTACGGAGATAAATATGGCTGTGGAGCTTTTGCGCCTGGCCTGGAGCAGGGCAAGTTCCTTGGCCTGTATCTCGTGCTCGTGCTCGATCTGGGAGTACCGCAGCAGCCGGCTGTTGAATTCCTGTTCTTTCTGCAGGCTGGAGATGCTGTCAACGTAGGATTTGTACAGATAGGAGTATTCAGCGGCAGAGGCTCTGTCCCCCAATGTCTGATAGGTGTCGGATATATTGCTCAGCAATTCCCGCCTGAACTCCAGGCTGTTGTTTTTATAGGATATCCCAAGGCCGGCCTTGTACTGTTCCAGTGCATTCCCCGGCATACCGCGCATACGCAGGAAGTCTCCGTAATCCAGATAGATCATGGTCGCGGTACCGGCCTCGGCGTACTTTCCCCACCGCATGGCTTCCTGATAGCTGCGTTCGGCCTGGAAGTAATCGCCGTCGCTCTGATACATATTGGCGTAGAGCAGTCGGCAGATGGAGATAAGGGACGTGAACTGATGCTCCTCAATCATTGTACGTGCGTCGTTGAGATATGCTGCGGCCTCCTGTGTACGGTCGGCAAGCAGCAGCATCTGGGCCATGAGCAGATTGGCCTGGCATCTGGGGAAGTCCTCTACAGCCTGGTCACGTGAGATTACATAGGCTTCTTCGGCATATTGAAGTCCGTGCCTGTCACCCCTTACGTAGAATATGTGCGCAATGTTGGCCAGCAGCACGATATGGTTGTCAGGGTCGTTTCCTGTCTCCGCCCACTTGCATCCTTCCTTGAATGATTCGAGGGCAAGGGAGTAGTTGAGTTCGGCTTTCAGATGTGTGAGGCCTTCCACTATGAACAGTACTGTCTGGAGACTGGGGTCTTTCCCGCCTCCTTTCCTGTACGGACCGATGAGGTTCATATAATGACGTACCGAGTCCATGCTTTCCATGGTCAGAAAGGCTTGGGCTGTATACGCGCCGGTGAGGAGTACGGTCATAGTGTCCTGCCCGTCAAGAGCTTTCATCAGTATGGGACGGGCGGTGGATATTATGGAGTCATATTGGCCCTCCACATTGAAATATCGGAAGGTCTCGCGCAGTGAGTCCAGTCCCTCTCCGGTCTGCTTGCCGTTATCCGAGGACGCTTGCTGTCGGCAGCCGGTAGGGCACAGCATCAGAGCGCACATCAGTACGCACAGTATGGGTATGGTTGTTCTATGAGATTTTTTCATTGACGTTGATATCAGTTGATGGCGGTTCCGTAGAGGGTGCGAATCCACATTCCGAAGAACATGTCGTTCAGGTACCAGGTGCCGTTTGTATTTGTTACCAGGCCTCTTTCCAGCAGTTTTTTGGATGCGGCCTGGACGGAACTGGCGGATGAAAGGCTGTGTCTGCGGATAAATGCAGCGGAAGTGATACTCTCCGCCTTGCCGTCTATGGCGATGGCGTAGAGCAGTTCTTTCTGTTTCTCCGGGATATTGGAAAGGATCTCGCGGTAGGTAGGTTCGAGCATGGTGATGATGCTGCGGATAGCGTGGGAGGTGGTCCCGGTTGTGCAGGTTCCTCCGTCCGTTGTGTCGGCGAAGGATTCGTTGAATGTCCGTTGCATACAGTAGGTGTTGCCCTCAAACAGGTCGTAGACCTGGCCGGCGGTTTCCGGCTCTATGGAGCGGTTCCTGCAGCGGAAATGTCCGGTGACAAAGTCAATATAGGTGCTGCGTTCTATGGGACCGAGCTCCAGCATGTCAGCACTCTGATAGAATGGCCTGGCAGAGGAGGTGAACATCTCCTGCATGAGGTGCCGTTCGCTGCCCGCGAATATGAATTTGGCGTTGCTTATCCGCTGGATATGTGAGCGGAGCAGTGCTTCTATGTTCTTCTCAGGATATTTGGCTACTTGTTGAAATTCGTCTATCGCCACTATGCACGGCTTCCCGGCTTCCTGCAGGCATGTAAAAATCTCTTCCAGAGTGTACTCCGGACGGTCTATGTCGCCCAGTTCCAATGAGAATGCAGGAAGTCCGCTGACAGGGTCGAATCCAAGTTTCCCGCTGATGGATTTCAGGGTGCGGATCAGCAGACTGACCATCTTGCGGTCCGAGGATGCCAGGCGGTTGAAGACTTCCTTTCCCAGAAGGTATGTGAGTTCTTTAAGTCCGGTAGTGTGGAGGATGTCGATGAAGAACTTGCGATATCCGTTCAGTTCTCTCTTACCGTAGCAGAACTGAATCAGGCCTGTCTTGCCCATGCGCCTCGGGGACATAAGCACCACGTTGTTGCCGTTCGTCAGCGATTTGATCAGTCTGGCAGACTCATCGCGACGGTCGCAGAAGTATTCCGGCTCAATGCTGCCTGAGACGATGAAAGGATTCTCTGTAGTTTCCATACTCCATTTATTTTACCACAAATGTAATTATTCAATCTGAATTATGCAAACCGAATAATTTAAATTAAATAATTCATTTTGAATAATGGACTCATGTCCAGCTGAATTTTCCCATTCGGTGAAACACTCGTCTATTCGCCGATTATTTTCGGCGAATAAGCGGCAGGAATAGTTCCGACCTCGCGTTATGTAGATGGTATCGTGGAGATGCAGCTGGATGCAACGCAGAATTATAGCAGGCCTCTTTCGGCGGAACGTCTTTTCGGATGGCACAATGTATTGTTTCCAACCGGAATGAGCGGATTATACAACATAGAAGTGGGAAAATACCGCAATGGAGGGATGCGGGTTGTGTCCGGCGCCATGGGCATGGAAAGAGTACATTATCAGGCTCCGGCTGCGGACAGGGTGCCGGTGGAGATGGAGAGGTTCTTCTCGTGGGTCAACAGTGATGAAGATATTGATGCTGTGCTGAAAGCCGCCATAGCGCACCTGTGGTTTGTATCTATTCATCCGTTTGATGACGGTAACGGGCGCATTGCACGGGCGCTGACCGATATGTTGCTTGCCCGTTCTGAAAATAGCGGAAAGCGATTCTACTCCATATCAGCGGAGATGAAGTTGCTGCAAAAAGAGTATTACGGAATCCTGGAGAGGACGCAGCGTGGTGACGGAGATATCACCGACTGGATACTGTGGTTCCTGAGCTGTTTTGAAAAAGCACTGGATTCAACCGAAAATGCATTGTCGTCAGTCCTTAGGAAAGCTGATTTCTGGGAACGCAACCGGAATGTTACGTTCAACGCAAGACAGCAGAAACTGCTCAATATGCAGTTTGACGGATTCTTCGGCAAACTGACTACCGGCAAATGGGCGAAAATTGCCAAATGCTCTACAGACACAGCGCTTAATGATATCCGTGATCTTGTTGAAAAAGGCATTTTGAAGAAGACCGAGGAAGGAGGACGCAGTACAAACTATATCCTGCTGGAATAATCTTTACAAAATGTACACTTTTTTCTAATTTTGCAGACCGAAAACAATAACTTGAATTTATTCTATGGACAGAACACACCTTGCCTGGAATGCAGTTTCCTGTACAGTTGTCATTATTATGATGTTGTTGACGTGTTCATTTACGGCCTCCGGGCAGCAGGAAGATGCTCCGGTGCCCGGGAAGGAGAGGACGCGCGGTGATTTTACTTTCAATATCAACCTTTCTTTCCCGGTATTCAGCAGCGGTCCGGAGACGTTCGGCTACGAGGCGGTGGGTTTCGGATATACCTTCCTGAACAACAATCTGGAGGCGGGCATCAACTTCGGCGGCCTGGTCACCAAGGGTACGCTCTACACCCACTCCAGGATGAAGGGTATGGTGATGGGCACGGCTTATCTCTCCCTCCTCTTCGGTAATCAGACCGGAAAGCTCACAATCTGTCCTACGATTGAGGCCGGTGTGGGCCATGGCACCATCCATCAGGTCCCCGAGTCGACCAGGGCTGTTTTCGGTGTCGGCTCGACCCTTCTCTACCGTCCTTTGAAATGGTTTCATACGGGTATAGACCTCAAATACGTATTTCTTTCCAACAGCGACAACCGGTGGCTGATGCTGGGCTTCAAGTTCGGAGTGGACTTTTAGCCGTCCGGCTGGGTGAATGAGTGTATTTTTTTTTAAATTTGCACAAGCAAATTATCGACAAGTTATGTACAGGACACACACATGCGGCGAGCTTCGCCTTGCAAATGCCGGACAGAGGGTCACTCTGGCCGGATGGGTCCAGAGAGTAAGGAAGATGGGCGGTATGAGCTTCATCGACCTGAGGGACCGTTACGGTATAACACAGATCGTTATCGACGAGTCGGCTTCCAAGGAACTCAACGAGCAGGTGGAGAAGCTGGGCCGCGAATACGTCATACAGGTTACGGGCACTGTTCTGGAGCGTCAGAGCAGGAACTCCAGGATCGACACCGGTGACATCGAGGTGCGTCTCGAGTCCCTCAACGTGCTCAATGCGGCTGCCACTCCTCCGTTCACCATCGAGGACGAGTCTGACGGCGGGGATGACCTCCGCATGAAGTACCGTTATCTGGATCTGCGCCGCAATCCTCTGAAAAAGAACCTGATGCTGCGTCACCGCATGGCGCATGAGGTGCGCAACTACCTCGACGGCAAGGGCTTCATGGAGATAGAGACCCCTTATCTGATCAAGTCTACTCCCGAGGGTGCCCGCGACTTCGTGGTGCCTTCGCGCATGAACCCCGGCCAGTTCTACGCCCTGCCCCAGAGCCCCCAGCAGCAGAAGCAGCTCCTCATGGTGGCCGGATACGACCGTTACTTCCAGATCGTGCGCTGCTTCAGGGACGAGGACCTCAGGGCCGACCGTCAGCCGGAGTTCACCCAGATTGACTGCGAGATGTCCTTCGTGGAGCGCGACGACGTGCTGGAGACATTCGAGGGCATGATAAAGACTCTCTTCCACAATGTGCTGGGCAAAGACTTCACCGAGCCTTTCTATAAGATGCCCTACTCCGAGGCCATGGACTCATACGGCTCGGACAAGCCGGATATCCGCTTCGGCATGAAGCTGCACGAGATTACTTCGCTGGCCAAGGGCCACAACTTCCCTGTCTTCGACTCCGCCGAGTACGTGGGCGGTATCGCGGTGCCCGGATGCGCCGGCTACTCCCGCAAGCAGACCGACGAGCTGACCGAGTGGGTGAAGCGTCCCCAGATAGGCGCCAAGGGTCTGGTCTACATCAAGTGCAATGAGGACGGCACCTTCAAGTCCTCGGCCGACAAGTTCCTCACTCCCGATGACTTAGCCGCCATGGCCGCAGCCGTCGAGGCTCAGAAGGGCGACCTGATCCTGATTCTCGCCGGTGCCAGGAACAAGATGCGCACTGCCCTCGGCTCCCTGCGTATCGAGATGGGTAACCGTCTCGGCCTGCGCGACCCGAAGGTATTCGCTCCCCTGTGGGTGGTGGACTTCCCCCTGCTCGAGTGGGACGACGAGACCTCCCGTTTCTACGCCATGCACCATCCCTTCACCGCTCCCAAGCCCGAGCATCTGGACTGGTTCTACAGCGACAGGAAAGAAGACTTAGAGCGCGTGTGCGCCAATGCCTACGACTTCGTGCTCAACGGCACCGAGGTCGGCGGCGGCTCCATCCGTATCCACGACTCTAAGATACAGGAGCGTATGTTCGAGGTCCTCGGCTTCAGTCATGAGGACGCCGACTACCGCTTCGGCTTCCTGATCAATGCCTTCAAGTACGGCGCACCCCCTCACGGAGGTATTGCGTTCGGTTTCGACCGCTTCTGCGCTCTCTTCGGCGGACAGGAGAGCATCCGCGACTTCATCGCATTCCCCAAGAACAATCAGGGCCGCGACATGATGCTCGATGCTCCTTCCCGCATCGACCAGGTGCAGATGGACGAGCTCTTCCTGCAGAGTACTTATAAGGAGGAAAAATAATTTATTAAAATAGAGCAATATGTCACTTGAACAGCAGATACAGTCCGACATCAAGGCGGCGATGGTCGCCAAGGACAAGGTGGCTCTCGCTGCCGCCCGTGCGGTGAAGGCCGCGATCCTCCTCGCCAAGACCTCCGAGGGGGGAGCCAAGGACAGCCTCGAGGATTCCGAGGTGGTCAAGATAGTCCAGAAGCTCGTGAAGCAGCGCAAGGAGAGCGCGGAGATCTACTCCCAGCAGAACCGTCAGGACCTGGCGGACAACGAGCTGGCCGAGGCCGCCGCGATGGAGAAATATCTCCCGGCAGCCCTCTCTGAGGCTCAGGTCGAGGAAGCGGTCAAGGCTATCATCGCCGAGACCGGAGCCTCATCCATGGCCGACATGGGCAAGGTGATGGGCGTTGCCACCAAGAAGCTTGCCGGTCAGGCCGACGGCCGCCTCATCTCCACCATCGTCAAGAAGCTGCTCGCGCAGTAAGCAGATATATTTTATTTTAGCGGAGCGAGGATGATGACGTTGTTGTCTTCCTCGCTTATGTTTTCCAGGATGTCGGAGATACGCTTGCGGGCGGAGCTGCTGAGGTTGCCGTGCCTGATGGCTTCGGCTCCGTCCTCTATGAAATATTCCGCGCTGTAGTTGGAGACCAGATAACCGTTCTTGAATGTAGGGGCGGTTTTTTCGTTGTCGATGAGGTCATTGATGACAGTGCGGCGTGAGACTTCTCCGGTCCTGCGGTCCAGAATTATGGACGGCTGGAGGTCCATTTCCATATTTATGCTTACGCCTGAACCGGTGTTTCTGCTCTGGACCATCTTCGTTTTATTGATATTGACCACGGCATAGTCCGGAAGGATAAAAGAATCGTGCATATAGTCGCCATCGCCAATTGTCAGTGCGTTGGGCCCGTAGGTCTCTCCTAAATTCATCGTCAGCAGCGGACGGAGTTCCCTGTCCTGTATGATGAAAAGGGTGTCCTGCTGGGTGTTCATCGACACCTGACAGATGTCCAGGGCTCCGTTCACGTTGAGAGAGGTGTGGAGACGGAGCATCGCGTTCTCCGGTGCGTAGCCTGTTTTCGGAATCTCCCAGATGACATTGCCCTGCATGTCCTGACACCAGGCTGCAGGACAGCTGTTGTCGTAGGGTACTCCGGCTATGGTGACGGTGCGGGCTTTGCTGTCGACCACGAAGTTGTAGCCCTGGTTGGGATTGCCGTTGCCTTTGTATGCCAGGGGAAGGTCTTCGGAGAGGTGCCCGGTGCTGATGTCGTAGGAGTAGACTTTGTTGGTATTCAAGGTGCTGATCCAGACTTTCATGCCGGTCTCGTCTATCTGTGCGAAAGATATTCCGGTGTATTCTCCCGGACCGCGTCCGATGTTGCCGACATTGCGCAGGAACTTGCCGGTGGCTCTGTCGAAAAGCTTGAAGGGTGTTTCCATAGGCGAGTATATACCGATGTAATGGTCCGATACGGTAACCTCTCCACCAGCTATAAGTGCTTCGGGATCACTGCTGTCCAGGGCGATGAACTCAGGCTCGCCTGCCCATTCGGAGAGGAGTATGTCCTCCCTTTGCGGCAGTCTGTCGTATTGCACTGAGATGAGACCTCCGTCCCATGCCTGCTGCTGTCCGCATGAGGAGACGGTCAGCAACAGGCTGATGGAGAGGAGTATGGAGATTTGTATGTGTTTCATAACGGTGTGTGCCGGAGGAGCTGTTGTCAGGCCTTCTTGTAGGTGATGGTGCCGGTGGCCTGGTTGGTGGGCATGACGAGGACCTCGGCGATCTGCATGTATTCGGGGGCGCTGGCGGCGAACCATGCTACTTCGGCGATGTCGGCTCCGGTCAAGGGGCGGATGCCCTTGTATACGCTGTCGGCCTTGGCCTTGTCGCCACGGAAGCGCACGACGGAGAAGTTGGTCTCTACGAGGCCGGGCTTGATGTTGGTGACTCTCAGCGGGGTGTCCACGAGGTCGATGCGGAGGCCGTCGGAGAGGGCTTTCACTGCGGCCTTGGTTGCGCAGTACACACTGCCTCCGGGATAGGCTGCGTCACCGGCGATGGAGCCGAGGTTGATGATGTGGCCGCGTCCGCGCTCGACCATGCCGGGCACTACGAGGCGGGTCATAGAGAGCAGGCCGCGGATGTTGGTGTCGAGCATGATGTCCCATTCGTCAAGGTTGCCCTCATGCTCCTTGTCCACGCCGAAGACGAGGCCGGCGTTGTTGATGAGTACGTCGATGTTCTTCCATTTGCCTTCAAGGGAACCGAGGGCCGCGATGATCTGGTCCCGGTAGCGGACATCGAAGGGCAGTACTAGCGCATCGGCTCCCAGTCCGGCCAGCTCGGCCTTCAGGGCCTCTCCCTTCTCGGGCTTGCGGCAGTTGATGATGATGTCATAGCCGCCTGCTGCGAACTTTCTCGCGCAGGCCTCGCCGATACCGCTTGTGGCACCGGTGATAAGTGCGATTTTTCTTTCCATATACTTGAATTGTAATTGTCCAGTAATGCAAACTTACGAAAAATATGAAATGTGACGCTCCCATTTCATAGACTTGTTACAATTTTGTAATAGTTTTGTAACATAGCAGCCATACTTTTGCAACCGAAAATATACACAGTTATGGAGTTTTTGTATATAGGAATCATCATTTTCCTTTTCTGCCTCGCCATTTCAGACATTATTGTCGGCGTGAGCAACGACGCTGTAAACTTTCTCAACTCCGCGGTAGGTTCCAAGACCGCCAAGTTCCGCAACCTCATCATCATCGCCTCCATCGGAGTCTTCCTCGGGGCGTCCCTGTCCAACGGTATGATGGACATCGCCCGCCACGGCATCTTCCAGCCGCAGTATTTCAGCTTTGCCGAGCTGATTACCATCATGCTGGCTGTAATGGTGACCGACGTGATACTCCTCGACGCATTCAACTCCAGGGGCTTGCCTACCTCGACCACAGTCTCCCTCGTATTCGAGCTGCTCGGTGGTACGGTGGCCCTCGCCATGATTAAGAACATCCAGTCCGACGGCACCCTGACATTCGCCCAGATGATCAACACAGACAAGGCCCTCTCGGTGGTCCTTGGTATCTTCCTTTCGATAGCCATAGCATTTGTCTTCGGTATGGTGATACAGTGGATAGTCCGTACGATATTTACATTCAACTATAAGCCCAGGATGAAATACCTGGCCGGAGTTTTCGGCGGTATAGCCGTGACGGCCATCGTGTACTTCCTGCTGATCAAGGGTCTGAAGGACTCCTCCTTCATGACAGCCGATGCCAATGCATGGATTAAGGAGCACACCGGCATGCTGGTGCTCTGCCTCTTCGTCGGCAGCAGCGTCATCATGCAGATACTGCACTGGTGCAAGGTCAATATCCTGAAGATCATCGTGCTGATGGGTACTCTTTCCCTCGCCATGGCCTTCGCCGGCAACGACCTGGTGAACTTCGTCGGTGTGCCTCTCGCAGGCTTCTCCGCATGGCAGGACTACTCCGCCAACGGAATGGGCGTGGGTGCCGACAACTACCTGATGGGCAGCCTGCTCGAACCGGCCCACACCCCGATGATATTCCTGATACTCTCCGGTGCCACCATGGTATTTGCCCTGGCTACCTCACGGAAGGCCCGCAACGTGATTAACACCGAGGTCAACCTGACCAACCAGAACGAGTCCGAGGCTTCCTTCGGCACCTCCGCCACCGGCCGCCGTCTCGTGCAGATAGCCAACTCCTTCGCCACATGGCTGGAGAAGGTGACCCCCCTGAGAGTCCGCAACTGGATCGACAGCCGTTTCAACAAGGACGAGGCCATCCTCGTCAAGGGTGCCGCATTTGACCAGATGAGGGCCGCCGTCAACTTAGTGGTTTCCTCCCTTCTGATTGCCCTCGGAACATCCCTAAAGCTGCCCCTCTCCACCACTTTCGTGACATTCACCGTGGCCATGGGTACCTCCCTGATGGACCGCGCATGGGACCGCGAGAGTGCCGTCGGCAGGGTTACCGGCATGATGTCCGTGATGGGCGGCTGGCTGCTGACAGCGGTGATAGCATTCGCAGTCTGCTTCGTGATAGCCCTCGTGATGCACTACGGCAGTTTTATCGCGATGATACTCCTCAGCCTCTTGGCCCTGTTTATCATTATCCGCAGCAACATACAGTTCAACAGGAAGTCTCATGAGAAGGAGAAGAACAAGACCGTGTTCGAGCAGATGATGTCCGCTGAGCCTGAGCAGGTATGGACTCTTCTCAAAGGCCAGATCAAGGACAATACGGTCAAGGAGCTGGACTATGTGTCGAATTACTACACCACGTTTATCGACTGCTTCGAGAACGAGAACCTCAAGTGCCTGCGCCGCAACTACAATACGCTGCATGGGGAGATAGAGGGCTACAAGTCTGTGCGGAGGAAGGAAATCCTGGCACTCAAGCGCACTGACCCCGCCGTGTCAATGCAGGCCGGCACCTGGTTCCACCTGGAATCCAACCATCTCTCCCAGCTGCTGTACAGCCTCAAGCGTATCTCCGAGCCGTGTAAGGAGCACCTGGAGAATAACTTCAATCCTCTGCCGAAAGACTGTGTCGAGGAGTTTGCTCCGGCCAGCGAGGCATTCCTCGTACTTCTCAGGAGGACATCCGAGTATGTGGGCGCAGAAGCCGACGACGCCAAGTCAAAGGCGATCATCAAGGAGATATCGGCATACAAGAAACAGGTGGCCGTGCTCCGCAAGAATAACGTGGACCGCTTCAATTCGGAGTCAGACACTTCCAACTTCAATATCTACATACTGTACCAGACCATCCTTCAGGAGACCCAGCAGATGGCCGACAACCTGAAGCACCTGATCCGCGCCTACACCTATCTCTCCACAGTGAAGGGTAAGTAAAAATTAATACTATATTTGCGTATGCAAAGAATTCTTATAGTCGATGACGAGGAGTCCATCTGTGAGATTCTCCAGTTCAATCTGGAGGTCGAGGGCTACGAGGTAGAAGTGGCCTACAGCGCGGAGGAGGCTCTCGGCAAGGACATTAAAAGTTTTTCCCTCATCCTGCTGGACATCATGATGGGCGGGATGAGCGGATTCAAGATGGCCCAGATGCTCAAGAAGGATCCGGCCACGGCGTCCATCCCCATTATCTTCTGCACAGCCAAGGATACGGAGGACAACAAGATAGCTGGTCTTACCCTCGGGGCGGACGACTACATCTCCAAGCCGTTTTCCGTGCGGGAAGTGGTGGCAAGGGTCAAGAGTGTGCTGCGACGCTGTGCACAGCAGCCTCAGGCTCAGGTGCATCCGCAGCGGGCTCAGTCCCGGACTGAAATGGACGGAGACAGCATCACTTACAACGGCCTGCGTCTGGACCTGCTCAAGCACAAGTGCTACATCGACGGGCAGGAGGTACAGCTCACCAAGAAGGAGATGGAGATTATGGTTCTCTTCCTGCGCAATTCCGGCAGGGTGCTTTCCCGCGAGGAGATCCTTCACAATGTCTGGAGCGACGAGGTAGTGGTGCTCGACAGGACGATAGATGTGAATATCACCCGCCTGCGCAAGAAGATAGGCGAGTACGGCAAGTTCATCGTCACGCGCCAGGGCTATGGTTACGGTTTTGATGTATAGACAGATACCATGCTGAAAAATCTTTTGAACAGGAAGAGCATTCTGGCCCGTCTGGAGGAGTTCGTCTATATGGCGGAGAAGGGCAATCCCCTGGACAGGTCGTTCCCGTCTTTCCCGGATACAAGGGAGGGCCGGTTGCTCAACCGTCTGGTGCGGGTCTACACCAGGGATATGTCGGACAGGGACACTCTGTCTGCTGCAAGAGAACTCGTGGTCCGCGAATCTCAGGACAACATCCGTCAGAAGAAGCAGTTGACCCAGAACATCAGCCATGAGCTCAAGACTCCGGTCAGCAGCATCAACGGATATCTGGAGACAGTCATCAATAACCCGGCTTTAAGTGCGCCGCAGAGGGAGATGTTTCTGCGCAAGTGCTATGAGCAGTCCCAGCGTCTGTCCGACCTGCTGAGGGATCTGTCCACTATCACGCGGATGGACGAGGCCAGCGATAAGATAGAGAAGGAGAGAATATCGCTTTCCGATGTGGTGGCTGAGGCGGTGGCGGACATGGAGCCGGTGGCCGGCAAATACGACGGTGTGCCCGGCCAGGAATACAAGGCCGGTCCGTCTGACAGAGGCACTATGCACATAGTCAGCAAATTCCCCTCCGGCAGGGAAATCGTGGGCAACCGCAATCTGCTTTACTCTGTCTTCCGCAATCTATTGGAAAATGCCATTTTCTATTCCAAGGGCACTACTGTCACTGTCTCTCTGGACAAGGAGGACGGAAGGCAGTACTGGATATCGGTGGAGGATGACGGTGTGGGCGTGGACAGTGTGCATCTGACACGTATATTCGAGCGTTTCTACCGGGTGGACAAAGGCCGCAGCCGCAAGATAGGCGGGACCGGACTCGGGCTTTCAATAGTCAAGAATGCCGTCAATCTGCACGGCGGCAGCATCAGGGCCGTATCGGCCAGGCCCTCGGGACTCAGGTTCGAGTTCACTCTGAGCAAGGAAGGATTAGAATAACTCCGGATCGGGAAGTATCTTGAAGGATTTGCGGTGCAGTGGGGTGATGCCGTACTTCCGGACGGCTTCGCGGTGCGCTTTCGTCGGGTAGCCGCAGTTGACCTCCCATCCGTACTGCGGATACTGTGCGGCAGCCTCTCTCATGAAGTCATCCCTGAATGTCTTTGCAAGTATGGATGCGGCGGCTATGGACGCATATCTGCCATCGCCTTTTACGAAGCACGTGAACGGGATGTCCTTGTACGGCTTGAACCGGTTGCCGTCCACGATTATGTGTTCCGGTGTGATGCTAAGTCCGTCCAGTGCCCTGTGCATGGACAGGATGGAAGCATTGAGGATGTTGATGCCGTCTATCTCCTCCGGGCTGGCAGAGGCTGCGCACCAGGACAGGGCTTCCTTTATGATGATGTCTCTCAGACGCTCTCTCTCGCGTCGGGACAGTTGTTTAGAGTCATTGAGTCCGGGGTCGTGAAAGTCCGCAGGAAGTATTACCGCTGCGGCATATACCGGTCCCGCGATGCATCCGCGTCCGGCCTCGTCTGTCCCGGCCTCCACAGTGCCGGGTATGTCATAGCTCTGCAACATGAGTGCAAAACAACTAAATTTTTTTCAGAAGTTCGGCCTGAAGTTCTATAATTTTGTTCTTGTCAGCAATAATTGCCTCCAATTCCGCTATCCGGCGGTCTTTTTCATTGATGATGTCCGCATATCTGCTGAGGTCATATCCCAGGACCAGCTCTTCTTCCGGCAGGTCCAGGATGGATGCAATCTTGGGCAGATGGTCGCTTATCAGATGGGTCCTGCCCTTTTCTATCTTGTAGTATGCGGTCTGGGAGATCGACAGCCTGTCTGCCAGATCAGCCTGCGAGAGCTGCTGCTCCTTGCGCCTTGCCAAAATCCTTTTTCTGATCTCCTCATTGTTCATGCAAACAAAAATATTGTCAAAAAAAGAATTATAAAATACACCTATGGTTATCAAAAACAACATAAGATTAATATTAAAAAGCGCAAAAATTTTAAAAACGTGAAAATCTGCCCGGTTTTCTTTTAAATTCCCGATATGTGCGGAGCCTTGCTATAACTTTAGGTTTTATTTTATTCCTTATGAGAAAAATTTATTCCAAATCGTTTAAAGCCCGCCGTCACGGCGGCAGGAAAGAAGTTGTTGAGGCACGTCTGCTTTTCGCCCGTCAGCTTCTGGTCAGGTACGGAGTTCCGTACAGCTGTGTATGGTCATTGACCGGTTTCTCTTCCGTCAAGGAGATGGAGCATTACTGGGAGCGGATGTTCCGAAGTTGAGCCGCGCACAAAAAGGCGTGTCCGTCACCGACGGCGCACGCCTTTTTCTTCATCATGCCTCCTGCTGTCAGAACCTGTACCCGATGCCTGCCGTGACGAGTCCTGAGCCCAGCGCTCCCAGCTCGAAGCGTCCGTACAGCTTGCGCCCGACAGTCAGTCCTATGAGCCTGATGTCGAAAGCCAGCGTCGCGTATGTCCGCATGGACTCGCTCTCCTGCTTGTCCATAGCCAGGGAGTTGGTGTGCACGATTCCTACACCGGCGCCGAGGCCCGAGTACATCCTCAGCGCAGGCCTGTTGAGCCAGTAGAACCTCAGGTTGGCCATGATGCTGACGCAGTGCGTGTTCTCGTTCCAGGCGAACTCCCCGTTCGCGGCATAGTTCAGCGGATAGGAGTCGTAGCCGTAGTAGATGCCTCCGCCCGCGCTGAGCCACGGCAGCGCGTTGTACCCGTACTCTATTCTGAGGATGGGTATTTTCCCGGTGAGTCCGGTTCCGGAGTACACGACCGGATCCGGAGCCGTCGTGCCGTCCCCTGCGGCCGCACCCAGCATGTCCCCAGTCATGTCCAGTATGTTCATGAATCCCCTGGTCATGCCCAGGAGGCTGGTGGCGAACTGCGGCGCGGGCAGTCCTACGCTCAGCTCTATCTCATGGGTTCCTGTATAGTCGGCAGTCCTGCCGCCGGTCTCCTGCGCGCTGAGCGCGGCTGCCGTTGTGGTCAAGAGCGCGGCCACGGCGGCCAGCGCGGTGATGATTGAGTGTCTGTTTGTAGTTTTCATATCTCGGTTGTTTAATTGGTTCCGTGACTGCGGTGCTCGGGTTCAGGCCGTCCTATATCCGTTGGATGCGCGTGCGCACCGGAACGCTGCATCGGGGGCTGTCAGTCGTAGTAGAGCTCGATGGACGTTATCGTCCCGTCCTTGTCGTAATAGAAAGCCGGGTAATACAGCAGATATTCGTCCGTAAGCGGTTTCGTTCCGGGTTTCCAGTAGAGCCGTCCTCCGCCGTCCTCATCGCTGAAGTTCCTGACTGCTCCGCCCATGTCGCGCACCTTGGAGATGTGGTCCCCCACGCGGACATAGCCGTTCACCGCGAATCGGTCAGACTCCAGCATGAACACGCTGAATTTCCAGTCCGGGGAAAAGGAGAGAGCACTCAGTCCGAACTCATCCTCCAGGATCCTCGTCCTCTTCTCTCCCCTTCCCAAGGAGGAGTCGTCAGACGGCTCTTCGTGCGACAGGACCTCGCTGGAGTAACAGAAATAGTGGTAGATGACGTTGTCTTCGGTGTCCGGCTCCCCGAGAGCCTGGATTATCTGGCTTCTGCTGTAAGACTTGTCGAGTTCCAGGCCGTTCACCGTAATCTTCGAGAAATCGTATTCCTGCGCGCTCAGGGACAGGCAGCAGGCCGTCAGGAGTGCCGGCAGGCAAATAAGTTTTTTTCTGGTTGTTCTCATCGCTTGATTGTTTTTAAAGTTGTCTGAGCTGTCCGCCGTCCTGTCGTTGTCAGAACCTGTATCCGATGCCTGCCGTGACGAGGCCGTGGGGCCAGACGCCTAGCTCGAAGTTGCCGAAGAGCCTCTCGCCGACAGTCAGTCCTATGAGCCTGATGTCGAAGTCGAACTGCGTGTAGGTCTTGCCCTCGGACCAGCAGTCCAGGGCGGCTCCTACACCGGCACTGGTGTACATCCTCACCATCCTCCTGTTGAGCCAGTAGACCCTGGCGTTGAGCAGCAGGGAGACTGTGCTTCTGTCCTCATCGAAGGCGAACTCTCCGGTCGCGCTGTCCGTGTTCCTGTACCGTGCCCATCCGTAGTAGAGTCCGCATCCCACGGACAGCCACTTCTCTACGTTCCATCCGTATTCCAGAGCGAAGGACGGAATGTCGAGCCTGGTGTGTTTGAACTCTGAGTCCAGAAATCCGTAGAAATCAAAGGCCGTCATGTAGTAGGGCGGGAAGCCGACCTTGAGGCTGAGCTCGTGCGTTCCCTTCCAGTTGTATGCCTTGATGTCGCTTTCCTGGGCGCCGAGCGCGGCTGCCGTTGCGGTCAAGAGCGCGGCCACGGCGGCCAGCGCGGTGATGATGATGTGTCTGTGTGTAGTTTTCATATCTCGGTTGTTTGATTGGTTCCGTGACTGTGGTGCTCGGATTCAGGTCATCCTATATCCGTTAGATGCGCGTACGCACCGGAACGCTGCATTGGAGACGAATAGAATTGCTTTTTTCATATAGAATAATTTTAAGTTGTTGTAAAATTAAGGCCGTGATATGGAAAAAGCAAAAAAATAATCTTAGCAAGCCGAAAATAATTTACTGATTATCAGTCTGTTTTAAAATTAATTCTTAACAGTTGTTCCAGACGTTACGGGCGTGTCGGAGAGATGGATGTTAATATTTTCAATATGGACTTTGACAGCATCATTCCCTGACCCAGTTTTGCAGCGGTCCTTGATCTGGAGACGGAGATGGATTGATTCTTCATCCTGGCCAGGACTTGCTGGGAGTTTCCTCTGAAGCCGCAAAGAATAAGTGCGATGTAGAATTTGTCAGTGTTGTTGATGCCGTACTGTTCTTCCAGATGCTCGAGGAACCCCGGGTACATCGATGATGCTATGCCGGTGACAGTGTTCTTGATGTTGTTTTTTGGGAAGTGTCTTTCGATACATTCGGAGATCTTGTTTCTGAATGTGGTGCAGTTCTCATAGGTATAGTAGGTATTTAGTGTCTCGTCTATGAAATTAAGGAGTACCTTGGATGTCTCAGTCAGCCGCATATTTGATTCTGCGTATCTGTTGCCGGCATCGTTCTGGCTCTGGAGTCTGTCTAGGCAGGTGGCGATGAGTGTCAGGTCCCCGGATATATCCTCATCATTACTCCCGGTTTCGTCGCCTGTGATTCTTCTGGCAAGGCGGCCTGATTTCTTGATCTCTGTACGCAGTGACCTGAGTTTGGATGTGATTCTCTGTACCGTCAGTCCGAGGATTGCAAGACAAGTTGTTATCGCCAGGATGACGAGGAGGTACATCTGTTTCTGATAGTCGTTCAGCAGTTTGTAGTACTGTATCTCGAAACTGTCTTCTGCATAGTCAAGATGTGTATTGTCTCTTGCCGTATTTATGCTGTCCTTTATATCCTTGCTGGCGCGGATGTTGTCATAGGCCTGTTTCCAGTCCTGTCTGTCTGCGGCGATGAGGGCGGCTATGTCGTGTTTCATCATTCTGGATATGTCATCGTGTACAGGAAATGTACCGGCAAGCGCCTCCGCTGAGTCGGACAGACCTAGTTTGATGTATGACTGGCAGGCGACGGAGGTCAGGTTCTGCAGGGTTATCAAGTCTATCCATCTGTCAAATTCTCTCAGTGTTTTGACCGCTGTACGGGTTGCGTGGCTGTAGTCTTTGTCATGAAGCAACAGGAAATATGCAAGCTGCTCCCGGGCATTGACCATAGATGCTGAGTCATTGAGGGCCGCCGCAAGGCTGTCTCCTTTTCTGAAAGACTCTTTCCACTGTTCTGTGGAATCTGGCATCGGGAGCAGCATCCTGGAAAGTGTCAGGTATGCGACAGGAACTCTTTTTGTAGCCTGGCTTCTGTCGAAGCAGTCGGCGGCTGATCTGTACCGGAAAACAGCGTTAGGTATGTTGGAGAAGCTCATCTGGTACAGTTCTCCGATTCGCGTGTGGAGCAGTCCGAGCTGTTCCAGGTCACCGGATTGTGCGAGCAGCGGCTCCGCTTTTTTGTATGACTCAAGTGCCGCTACGGCATCACCCTGCTCGAAGAGCACCGCCCCCTGCATGATGAGAGCCCTGGCGTAGAGGCTTCTGTCCCCGTGCTTTCTGAAGTATCTTGCTGCGTCAAATATTGCGGAGTCTCTTGCTACGGGTTCGTAGCACTTGTAGCGTGCCTCTGTCAGCAGCAGCGCGTACATGGCCCTTCCGCTCTTTCCGGGCCTGAAATCTTCCCTGTCCCGGATGCGCAGCAGCGTGTCAAGTGCGGTTTGGGGGTCGTGGTCCATGAGCGAGTCGGCGGCATCAAGGGCTGCTACGGTGCGTACGCGGTCCTGTGTGCGGCAAGAGAGCGTCAGGAGCGTGGCCGCGCACAGCAAGGCGATTATCGGGAGTGTGAGTCTTTTCATTCGGGGTCCGGTGTGTGGTTTCGGTGCGCTAATATAGCAAAAAAGGCGTGTCCGTCACCGACGGCGCACGCCTTCATTGCGGTTAAAGTATTAAGTAGGGGTGTTATTCGTCTTTGTCCTCTTCCTGGTAAGCCTTCAGCAGCTTCTCCTGCACATCCGCAGGCACCTGCTGGTACTCGGCCATCTCCATGGTGAAGGAAGCGCGGCCCGATGTCAGCGAGCTGAGGGTGGTGGAGTATTTGTAAAGCTCTGCCAGGGGTACGCGGGCCTTAAGCACCTCGAATCCCTTGACGCTGCTCATGCCCTCGATCATGGCCCTGCGGCCCTGGAGGTCGGACATCACGTCGCCCATGTACTCGCCGGGCACCATGATCTCGATGTTGCAGATAGGCTCCATGATCTTCGGACCGGCGTTGCGGAAAGCCTCCTTGAAGGCGTTGCGGGCTGCCAGCTTGAAGGAGATCTCGTTGGAGTCCACCGGGTGCATCTTGCCGTCGTACACATAGACGCGGATGTCGCGGGCGTATGAGCCTGTCAGAGGACCTTCCTCCATCTTCTCCATGATACCCTTGAGGATGGCCGGCATGAAGCGGGCGTCGATGGCACCGCCGACGATACAGTTGTAGAACTCGAGCTTGCCGCCCCAGTCCATGGTGTATTCTTCCTTGGACTTGATGTTGAGTACCATCTCCCTGCCGTCCACTTTGAATTTGTTGTTCTGGGGTGCGCCTTCTACGTAGGGCTCCAGAAGCAGATGCACTTCACCGAACTGACCGGCGCCTCCGGACTGTTTCTTGTGGCGGTAGTTGGCCGCTGCGACCTTGGTGATGGTCTCGCGGTAGGAGATGCGGGGCGCCATGAACTCGATCTCCATCTTGTTGATGTTGTTGATCTGCCACTTGAGGATGTTGATGTGCTGCTCGCCCTGTCCGCTGAGGATGGTCTGCTTGAGCTCCTTGGCGTACTGTACGATGTAGGTGGGGTCTTCTGCAGCTGCCTTGTTGAGGATCTCGCCGAGCTTCTCCTCGTCCTTCTCGTCGACTGCCTTGATAGCCGTGCGGAACTTGGCCTGGGGATATACGATGGGGGCGAAGACTATCTCCTGTCCGGGTACGCATAGGGTCTGGTTGGACTTGACGCTCTTGAGCTTGACTGTGCAGCCTATGTCTCCGGCCACCATCTCGCTGACTTTCTCCCTCTTCTTGCCGGCTACGGCGAATATCTGGGAGATGCGTTCCTTGTTGCCGGTCTCGGGGTTGACCAGGTCCATGCCCTCGGTCAGCTTTCCGGACATTACCTTGAAGTAGGATACGTCGCCCAGGTGCTGCTCGAGTGCGTTCTTATAGATAAATATGGCTGTGGGTCCGTCGACGCTGCACGGTATGGACTTGCCGTCCTTGGTGGGCTCGTTGTCCTCTGCGGGCGAAGGCGCAACGTTGATCATGAATTCCATGAGCTTCTTGACACCGATGTCCTTTCTGGCGGATACGCAGAAAGCAGGCATGATGGTGCCCTGGAGGAATCCGAGGTTGAGTCCTTTCTCTATCTCTTCACGGGAGAGCTCGCCTGCGTCGAAATATTTCTCCATCAGGGCCTCGTCGCTCTCAGCGGCCATCTCGGTGAGGGCTGCGAGCACTTCGTCTGCCTGTGCCTTGAGATTGTCGGGGATGTCGTGCTCCTCGCGTGTGCCGTTGTCGTCGGTGAAGGTGTACATCTTCATGGTGAGCACGTCGATGAAACCGTTGAATCCGGCTCCTACGGCTACGGGGAACTGCACGAGCACCACTTTGTTGCCGAAGGCTTCCCTGAGGGAGTCGATGGTGCTCTCCCAGCTGGCTTTCTCGGCATCGAGCTGGTTGACGGCTACTACGAGCGGTTTTTTATAATCTGATGCGTATCTTGCGAAGATTTCTGTTCCGACCTCAACACCCTGCTGCGCGTTGACTACGAGGATTCCGGAGTCACATACCTTGAAGGCCGATATCACTCCGCCGATGAAGTCGTCGGCACCCGGAGTGTCCATTATGTTGAGCTTGTTGTCCATGAACTCCGTGTAGAGCGGTGTGGAGTAGATGGAGCGCTGGTTGATCTGTTCGATCTCCGTGTTGTCACTGATTGTGTTCTTGGCTTCTACGCTTCCTCTGCGGTCGATGACCTTGCCTTCGAACATCATTGCTTCCGACAGCGTGGTCTTACCGGATTTAGAGCTTCCCAGAAGTACGACATTTCTGATGTTTCCGGTCTGGTAGGTTTTCATTTTATCAAAAGATTAATTATTAGTAGTTAGTAAATTTGTCAAAGTCTCACAAATTTAGAAAATCCGTAAGACAAATGCAAAAATACTGTCACCTAATTGCAAAAAAGACCGTCCCTCATTTCGAGCATTCTGTCCGACATGGCGGCCAGGTCGCGGTCGTGCGTGACGATGACCACAGTCTGTCCGAACCGGTCCCGCAAATCGAAGAAAAGCTTGTGTATGTCCTTTTTGGTGCGGCTGTCCAGATTGCCGGACGGCTCGTCGGCGAAGATCACCGAGGGATTGTTGATGACGGCGCGAGCGATGGCCACTCTCTGCTGTTCTCCGCCAGACAGCTCCGAGGGCTTGTGCCCTGTCCTGGCTCCGAGCCCAAGGTCCGAAAGCAGCTCCGTGGCGCGTTTCCTGGCTTCGGCAGAATTCTTGCGGGCTATGAGAGCCGGAATCATCACGTTCTCGAGGGCGGTGAATTCCGGAAGCAGATGGTGGAACTGGAAGACGAAGCCTATCCTCCGGTTGCGGAAGTCAGCCAGGGCATCCGGAGAGAGCGAGAATATGTCGGTGCCGTCGATGAGCACCTTGCCTGTGTCGGGCCAGGAAAGCGAGCCGAGGATCTGAAGAAGGGTGGACTTGCCGGCTCCGCTGGCACCCACGATGGATATCACTTCTCTGTCCGAGGCACTGAAGTCAATGCCGCGAAGCACTTTCACGCTTCCGTAGCTCTTGGTTATTCCTGCCGCTTCTATCATGGCTTTCTGTTGTGCTCTGGGTCGTGTCCGGACTCCGGCTTTTTCCACATCTTGATCATCTTGGCGCGGAAGTCCTCCTCTGCGATGTACATGCGGGCCACTTTGTCCACCGGGAGTATCTTGAGAAACTCGTCCAGGTAGAGCCTTTCGAGCTCGTCATCCCTGACGCAGTCTTCCGTGTACTTGATGAGAAGCCGTTTCATCTCGACTTCGGACCAGGAACTTTTGGAGGAAAGCTCCTTGATGGCCTTGAAGTTGTCGCGTGTTGTCCTGCGCGCGTCGCACAATGCCTTGTGATACTCGTTGTACACCGGCCAGAACTTTGCGGCCTCTTCGGGAGTAAGTTCCATCCGTGTGGTGAAAAATGCTATCTTGGCGCTTTCGAGCTGTTCCATGTTCTTGGGGTCCGGAGGGGCGGGACGGTCGCTGCCGTGCGCCGCTTTGGGCTGCGCCGATGCGGTAAGCGACATAATAAGTGCCCCGGCAAGGACCAGGATGATTGTCTTGGGATGTGTCATGGTGTTCAGTTATTTTAGTTCAAGGTATTCAATCAGTTCGTCCTCTGTGAGGGAGGACTCGATCTCTTCGGAGATGTCTTCGTCGATGGTCACGGTGTTCTCCAGGGAGGAGTTGAAGGCTGTCTCCACATCTATCTCGTCCGAATAGGAGTAGATGAAGCTGCTCTCAAGCCAGCCTTCTTCGATCATGGCCATTATCGGGTCGCCGGACTCCACGGGATCGGTGTAGAGCAGGCCGGTCACTTTCGATACGATGTACCCGAATCCCGCGATGATTCCGAACATCAGCGCGAGCATCAGGGCGGGCTTTACTCTCATGACGAGGAGAGCGGTGCCCCGGAGCGGTGCGTGAATCCTTCCGTGCAGTCTGTCCTCAAGGCTTCTGAAATAGCCTTCAGGGACTGTAAAAGGATACTTGTCAGGTCTGTTTGCCGTATCGTTCATGCTTATTAGACATTTGGCCGGGCTATAGGATTAATCTTCAGTGTCCAAAATTTGACGCAGCTTCGTGTGGGCCTGATGGTACGAAGCCTTTACGGCTCCGACGGTCCTGTTGACGATGGCCGCTATTTCCGTGAATTTCAGCTCGTCGAAATAGCGCATGGTGAATATCATCTTCTGCCTGGGGGGAAGCTGTGCTATGGCGCGGTACAGCCTCCGTGTGATCTCGTCTCCGGTAAATCCCTGTTCTTCTGTCAGTCTGAGACATGCGGCCCTTTCCTGTCCGTTGAAGGGCAGCATGGTCCTGAGACGCTTGCTGCGGAGGTAGTTGATGGTCTCGTTGGTGGCTATTCTGTACAGCCATGTATAAAGCCTGGAATCCTCCCTGAATCCGGGCAGGTATTTCCAGGCTTTTATAAAGGTGTTCTGCAGCAGATCGTCGGTGTCGTCGTGATCGATCACCGCTCTGCGGATGTGCCAGTACAGACGTTCGGAATATTTGCGCACCAGCAGATTGAAGGCGTAGTCCTCGCGTCCTTCCTCACGCAGTGCGTCCAATATCTCCCTGTCGTCTGTCATCTATTTTCTGGCTATGGCTTTAAGAGCGGCCCTGACGATATGCGCGCTGTCCAGGCCGTAGTGCTCCATCAGGCCGGCAGGGGTGCCGCTCTGGCCGAAGAGGTCGTCTACGGCCACGAACTCCATGGGGCAGGGGCTGGTGCGGATCAGGACTCCGGCAATCAGCTCGCCCAGTCCGCCGGCTATCAGGTGCTCCTCTGCCGTCACTACCGCTCCGGTCTTGGCTGCGGATGCGAGCACGGCCTCTCTGTCCAGCGGCTTGATGGTATGTATGTCGATGACTTCTGCGGAGATTCCCTGCTTCTCCAGTTCCTCGGCTGCCAGGAGGGACTCCCATACCAGGTGTCCTGTGGCAAATATGGAGACATCGTGTCCTTCCACCAGGCGCAGGGCCTTGCCTATCTCGAATGTCTGGTTCTCAGGGGTGAAATTGGGTACTGAAGGGCGGCCGAAACGCAGGTACACCGGGCCATCGTACTTTGCGGCGGCTATCGTGGCGGCCTTGGTCTGATTGTAGTCGCAGGGATTGATGACTGTCATTCGGGGCAGCATCCTCATCATGCCGATGTCCTCCATTACCTGATGGGTGGCTCCGTCCTCGCCGAGCGTGATGCCGGCGTGGGATGCCGCTATCTTGACGTTGGTGTCCGCGTAGCAGACGCACTGGCGGATCTGGTCATAAACCCTGGATGTTACGAAATTGGCGAATGATCCGGCGAAAGGTATCCTGCCGTTGAGGGCCAGTCCGGCAGCCACGTCTATCATGTCCGCCTCGGCGATGCCGCACTGGAAGAAGCGGTCCGGATTCTCTTTTGCGAACTGATCCATCTTGAGGGAGCCTGTGAGGTCGGCGCAGAGTCCTATGACCCGGTCATCCTCTCTGCCCAGCTCGGCCAGCCCGGCGCCGAAGCCCGAGCGTGTGTCCTTATTGCCTGTGTTTATAAATTTTTCCATCATACTAATTCCTTAAAAATCACCGAGAGTTTCTTTGATCTGTGCCATGGCTTCCTGACACTGTTCAGCCGAAGGGGCCTTGCCGTGCCATTTGCAGGTGCCTTCCATGAAGTCCACGCCCTTGCCCATGACGGTCTTGAAGAGAATCATTACCGGCTTGCCGTGGCCGCTGAGGCCGTGAGCCTTGTCAAAGGCATCGAGGACGGCCTGCATGTCGTGGCCGTCAGCAGTGAAGCATTCCCATCCGAAAGCTTTCCACTTGGTCTCCAGGTCGCCAAGTCCGATGACCGATTCCACCGTGCCGTCTATCTGCTGGTGGTTCCAGTCTGTCATGGCGATGAGGTTGTCGATCCGGTGGTGGGCGGCGAACATGGCGGCCTCCCAGATCTGTCCTTCCTCGCTCTCTCCGTCGCCGCAGAGGACATAGACCTTGCGGTCATCCTTGTCCAGCTTCTTTCCGAGGGCTGCTCCGCAGGCTACGGACAGGCCCTGTCCGAGAGAACCTGAGGGCATGTACACTCCGGGCAGGCCGTGGTCGGTGGATGGATGTCCCTGGAGCCTGGAACCGAAATGGCGGAAAGTGGCCAGCTCTTTCACCGGGAAATATCCGCTTCTGGCCAGGACGCTGTAGAACAGGGGGGACAGATGTCCTGCGGAAAGCAGGAACATATCGTTGCCTTTGCCGCTGCGGTCCCAGTGCTCCGGGCTGTGTTTCATGATTTTGAAAAACAGGGCCGTGATGAAATCAGTGCTGCTCAAGGAGCCGCCGGGATGCCCTGACCCGGCCTGAGTAACCATTCTCACAATGTCCCTTCTGACCTGGGACGCTGTCTGAGTCAGTCTTTCGATATCTGTCATATCAGTTAAAAATGTTTATTGCGCTAAGATAGTATGAATTTTATAAACTGTGAAAATAATGTATCTTTGCACCATATTTGCATGAAAGTACAGTGAGATGAAAAATATCCGGAATTTTTGCATAATAGCCCATATCGACCATGGCAAGAGTACTCTGGCGGACCGTCTGCTGGAGTGCACCCACACCCTTACGGAGCGGGAGATGGAGGATCAGGTGCTGGATTCCATGGATCTGGAGCGGGAGAAAGGCATCACCATCAAGAGCCACGCGATACAGATGGTGTACAATTATAAAGGTGAGAAGTATATCCTCAATCTCATCGACACTCCGGGCCACGTGGACTTCTCCTACGAGGTGTCCCGCGCCATAGCCTCCTGCGAGGGAGCGCTTCTGGTGGTGGACGCTACCCAGGGCATACAGGCCCAGACGATATCCAACCTTTACCTGGCCATCAATCATGACCTGGAGATTATTCCCGTACTCAACAAGATAGACATGGACGCGGCCATGGTGGACGTGGTCAGCGACCAGATAGTGGACCTGATAGGCTGCGACCGCGAGGACATCCTGCTGTGCAGCGCGAAGACAGGCGAGGGCGTACCGGCCATTCTGGACGCGGTGGTAGAGCGTTTCCCTGCTCCGAAGGGCGACCCGGAGGCTCCGCTACAGGCTCTGATATTCGATTCGGTCTTCAATCCGTTCAGAGGTGTGATAGCATATTTCAAGGTGGTGAACGGAGTGATACGCAGAGGGGACAAAGTGAAGTTTTTCAATACCGGCAAGGAGTATGAGGCCGACGAGGTGGGCTACCTGCGCTTGAAAATGTGCCCTACGGACGAGGTGACCACCGGCAACGTGGGCTACATCATCTCCGGCATCAAGACGGCGGTGGAGGTGAAAGTCGGCGATACCATCACCCATGTGGACCGGCCCTGCTCCGAGTCCATTGCCGGTTTCGAGGAGGTCAAGCCCATGCTGTTCGCCGGAGTCTATCCGGTGGAGACCGACGAATACGAGAATCTGCGCGCGTCTCTGGAGAAGCTCCAGCTCAACGACGCTTCCCTTGTCTTCGAGCCCGAGTCCTCGCTGGCTTTAGGTTTCGGTTTCCGCTGCGGTTTCCTCGGCCTGCTTCATCTGGAGATCATGCAGGAGAGGCTGTACAGGGAGTTCGACATGGACGTGATAACCACTGTGCCCAACGTATCTTATAAGGTGTATACCACTCAGGGCGAGGTGGTGGACGTACACAATCCTTCCGGGCTTCCTGCCCCTACTCTCATAGACTATATCGAAGAGCCTTATATCCGGGCCCAGATCATATCCAAGAGCGAGTATTTCGGTCAGATCATGAAACTCTGTCTGGACAAGCGCGGGGTGCTCAAAGGGCAGCATTTTCTCACTGCAGACCGTGTGGAACTTACATACGATATGCCGCTGGCCGAGATAGTCTTTGACTTCTACGACAAGCTCAAGTCCATTTCCCGTGGCTACGCTTCCTTCGACTACCATATCATAGGCTATCAGAAGGCAGACCTGGTCAAGCTGGACATCCTGCTCAACGGTGAGTCCGTGGACGCTCTGTCGTCCCTTATTCACAGGGACAGGGCCTATGACTTCGGTCGGCGTATATGCGAGAAGCTCAAGGAACTGATTCCCCGGCAGCAGTTCGAGATAGCCATTCAAGCCGCCATCGGAGCGAAGATCATCGCCCGAGAGACCGTAAAGGCAGTGCGCAAGGACGTGCTGGCAAAGTGTTACGGCGGCGACATCACCCGTAAGCGCAAGCTGCTGGAGAAGCAGAAGAAAGGAAAGAAGCGCATGCGTCAGATTGGCAATGTGGAGGTGCCCCAGTCAGCGTTCATGGCTGTGCTTAAGCTGGACTGAGGCAGCAAGTTGTCCTTACAGTAATCATATAGTTTGAATTTTACCGAAGTAATATTGATATGTCGCTGAAGCGTAATTTGTTGATACTTATACTTGTCATGTTGTCGTGCCCGATGTATGACGCTGCGGCGCTGGTTGAGGTGGACTCGAGTAAGATAACAGAGTGGAAATACTATAACAGGTCAGGTAATTACGATTCGATCATCGTATCCGCCATGCCGGTCTTCGACTCGGCGTACAGGGCCGGAGATGAGCATGACGCATTCTATGCAGCTGCCATGATAGCCCAGGGCTATCTTTTTTCCAGCAAATTGGATTCTGTCAAGAAGTGGATTGCTTTTCTGGACAGTCTCGAGGGAGAGAACGCGGACATGAGTTCCAGGTCCATATATTATAATGTAAAGGCAATCTATGCGCTGAAGCGTGAAGTGAATTACCCCGAGGCCCTGAAATATTTTCTGAAGGGTTATGAAGTGGCTACGGCGCAGGGGCACTCGGACTATCGGGTTGCTCTGCTTTCCAATATCACGAACATCTTCTACCTGCGCTATGACTCCAGCGGGTGCAGGTATGCGCAGGACGCCATGAGGATAGTGGAGACATGCGATGTCTCGGATTTTTCTCGGAGTCTTGCCTACATAGCGATGGCACAGATGCAGTATCTGAGAGGTGACTGTAGTGAAGTGAGGCTGCTGTGCGGGAAATCGGACAGCCTGATACGCAATGCCGGTTATAGATCGTTGATAGCATCGGTTGAGGTGCTGTTGGGTGACGTATGTACACGTGAGGCTGACTGGAAGGAGGCGGAGCGGCACTACAAGCGTGCCGTTGAGTATATCGCCGACACCGAACCAGGTATTGTCCCCTTGATATATCTCAATTACGGCCAGTGCTGTGAGATGCAGGGGGACTTGAGCCGTGCTGCGGATCTTTACCGGCAGGGTCTGGACATATTTCAGGAATACGGCAACGAGGAATTCCGGAGGGAGCTGCTCCTTCGTCTGGCGGATGTCTACTGCAGCATGGATGATTACGTGATGTTTAAGGAATATTATATGAAATACCGTGCCGGAGCGGTCTCGATGGAGGAAAGAGAGAGGGAGTTCAATGCCTTGCTTCTGTCCAATCAGGAGATGCAGTACGAGTTCGAGAAAAAGTCCAGTGAGCTTGCGCTGTTCAAGTCCCAGCGTGCGATGTGGATGTGGTGCGGTGTGTCCCTGATAGCACTTGTGCTGCTGTTCTCGTTCTTTTATCTGTGGCGGAAGCAGAAGGACATGTACAGGGTGCTGATGAACCAGTATAGTCATTATATGCAGCAGACAGAGCATATGGAACTGGTAGAAACAGGGGAGCAGGATGATTCGCAGGCGGACGGTGTGGACAAGATGCTTTTTGAGAAAGTGAAGTCGCTTATGTCGAAAGACAAGATATTCCGTCAGAAAGATCTTACGCTTGACAGTATAGCCGGTATGACCGGCAGCAACAGGACGTATGTGTCCAAGACGATCAATCATTACGCCGGGCAGTCTTTTCCGGCTTTTCTGAATACTTACAGAATCGCCGATGCAGTGAGGCTGATTTCCGACTTGTCCCAGAATATTCCTCTCAAGCAGGTGGCCGACGAAGTGGGATTCACTTCAATGAGTGTCTTTTACAGTGCGTTTTGTAAAGAAACGGGTATGCCTCCCGGAAGGTATAGAAAAGAACTGCAGAATCGTAAAAATTTTTCTTGATTCTTGATTTTTATGAATAAGGAAAAGTAAAATTCGCAGAAAGTACGATGTATGGATAACTTTGTACTGAAAAGTTAATTAAAAATAAAAATGAAAAAAGTATTTTCCCTCTTATTAATTGGGGCATTGCCGGTATTTTTTTCCGGATGCCGTGACAATCAGGAGCAGCTGACTCCGGAACTGGCTTTTGACAGTTCGGTAATCGAGGCACCTGCGGATGGTGGCACAGTAGATGCCGCCTATACACTGACCAATCCTTCTCCTACTGCGGAGTTCCTTGCGGATTATGATGAAGACTGGATTACTGGCTGTGATTTCAGCGAGGAAGGTGTTATGAAAGTATCAGTTTCCAGAAATGACGGAGAGAAGTCCCGTGAATGTTTCATCACTGTCACCTACGCCAACGTGCAGGCCAGACTTATGGTACGTCAGAACGGAGCAGGTCCGAGAGCTGCTGTCGAACTTGAGCTGACGAACATCACCACCAGTTCTGTCGATGTGAAATTCATGCCGGAGGACAGCGAGACGACATACTTCGGAATGGTGATAACCAAGAGGGACTATGACGCATATTGTGAAGGTTCGGATGACAAGCTGTATGAACTGGTGATGTCCAACTACAACATGTATGCGGAACAGCTCGGGGTAACCCTTGAGGACTTCCTTACGAACCAAATACTTATGACCGGCGAGCAGTCCTATACCATTGGAGACCTTACTTACAAGACAGAATACATTATGTTCGCCGCCTATATGGAGACTACCGGCGAGCTTGCTTCCGAGATCAACAAGGAGCCATTCACTACGCAGGACGTAGAGAAAGTGAATGCAAAGTTTGATGTAAAGCCCTATGTGACAGATGATTTTGTCCTTGTGACTGAAGTTGACCCGTATGATTACGATCAATATTACTTCGTGGATGCTGTGGATGAACAGACACTGGAAAGCGGTAATGTGTCGTATGAGGTATATTTCGAGAAATCCCTGAACGCCACACTTATGTTCACCCAGACTATCATGGGTATGACTGTCGAGGAGACATTGGCAATCATTGCGTCCAAAGGACGTGACACCATCACCTGGGGCAGTGACTTCCTCATGTATGACAGAAGTTACATTGTGGCGGCATTCGCCATCAACAATGACGGTATCATCAATTCAGATATGTCCACTGCTACTTTAAAGACAGACCCCTGCGAGCCTTCGGACAACCAGCTTTCATTTGAGATTGGAGAGATCAGCTGCGACAGGGTGTCTTACAGGGTCAATGCCACTAATGATGACCCTTATGTGACAGCTGTCGTGATGGCTGAACTGTATGAGGGCCTGAGCGATGAGGAGATTATTGCGAAGCTGCAGAACGGAGGCTATATCGGCTCTGCCCAGAGCGGCTCGAGAAACAAACAGGCTACATCCCTCAATGAAAATACAGACTATATAATCTTCGGACTCGGATACGACCGCGGGGTCATAACTACCGGCCTGTTCAAGTCTGAGGTGTTTACAACCGGCGGTTACAAGAGTCCTGAAGAACTGGATGTGGAGATAGGGATAAAAGAACTCACTCCATGGTCTGTTGTCGTCCAGGTACAGGCGGATCCTGTAGAGTGTCTCTACTGGTATATGGTTGTGGATCCTGATTATACGGGAGATCAGGCCAAGGCTTATCTCTACAGCCTTGCTGAGGCTTACACTGGTCAGGGTGTGACAGCAATTGATTATTATAGGGGCATAGGATACAGGGGTACGTCCTCAACGTATTTCCAGGTGCATCAGTATGATGAGTTCAAGGTGATACTTGTCGGAATCGATGATCAGGACGGCTCACTCGGACCTGTTTTCGAAAGCGAGGTATACGAAGTCCCTGATCTCTCCTATTCGACTGAGAATATTGGAATAGGACTTTCCTACGACAAGTATTTTGACGGCTCTCTGATCGCCCAGCAGTATTCTCAGTATTTCGACTTTGCCGGTCGTGCCGTGATTCCTGTGGAGGTGCAGCTTGAGGGTGATCCTGCCGAATGGTGCGTGGCTGTGACATCGAATACTTCTTCCGATGTAAGTGACAAGGAGTTGATGTACCAGCTCAATGACCTCCTCGGAACAGTGCTGTGGAACAAGACTTCTTTCGACCTGGCCATCAACTGGGACAGGGAGATGCTGGTCTTTGCGGTAGCATATGACGACGAGGGCAATATCTCGCAGATCTACCGTGAGCAGGTATCCTTCTCGAGAAGCGGAGTTTCTCCGATTGAGGAGTACAACCCGATAGGTGATGTGATCACATACTCGAAACCGGCTCCTGGAAACGAGCCGAAAATGGCAGTGCCTCTGACAGGTCTCGCATCTGACCAGCCGTACGTGGAAACTGCTGTCAAGGCAGCCAAGCCGGAGTCTCCGGCGGCCGAGTCATTGATTGAAAGGGCTCAGCGGCTTATGGAGGAGAGAGTCATGGCTCTGATAGACTCGAAGAAGTCTGAGAGCCGGACCATGACACCTGAAAAGCCCAGACTTCACATGGTGCAGAAACATCAGGATGAGATAATGAAATGAGCAACAGGCTACGTTTTATAGTGTATATGAGTGCGGCAATTCTTTTGCCGCACTCTTGCAGTATTAATGAGGATACTCCTTTTGACCGTAATACCGGCATGACGGGTGGGCAGGGTGACCGCGGGATTATGATTTCTGCGTATGAGCCCTATATGATGAGAGTGAAACTTTCCAGTGACATGGCTTCCAAGTTTGAGGAAGCGGCTGATTCTTCAGGAAGGATCTTCTCTGCCGGAGTCAGGTCTGCCTGCACTCCATTGGCCTCGGCCGGTGTTGTCAGGATGGAGAGAACGTTTCCCTATGCCGGAAAGTTCGAGCCCCGTACAAGGGCGGCCGGACTGCATCTGTGGTACGATGTGTACATAGACAGCTCTTCCGTCATTACAAAGGCGAGCGAGGATATCTCCTTTATCGAAGGAGTGGATATTGTAGAGCTCAGACCCAAGACGGTCCTGATGGATGATGGGCCTTTCATCTTTGATGATCCGGAAATGCCCGTCAATCAGTGGCATTATTACAATGATGGAAGCATGATCAACTCAAGACCAGGAGCTGATGTCAATATCGTTCCCGTATGGGAAGACATCACCGTCGGAAGCGAGGATGTTGTCGTGGCTGTCATCGATGGCGGCATTGACTATGACCATGAGGATCTGGCGGCCAACATGTGGCATAACCCTGATGAAACGGGTGACCAGGTCTACGGTTATAATTTCGTCAACCACAATCTCACCATTATTCCGGAGAATCACGGTACTCATGTGGCCGGTACTGTTGCCGCAGTCAATAACAACGGTATAGGAGTCGGTGGAATAGCCGGAGGCGATTATGCCAGGGGCATATCGGGAGTAAAGCTGATGTCCTGTCAGATATTTCAGGGCAATGCCAGCGGTAGTGGCTCCCAGGCCATGAAATGGGCGGCGGATCATGGAGCCGTGATTGCTCAGAACAGCTGGGGCTACGAAGATCCTGGAGTCACTTCCATTCCGGAATCGGATAAGGAAGCCATTGACTACTTCATTGAGAATGCAGGAATGGACGAGAATGGGAATCAGGTCGGTCCGATGGCCGGAGGAGTCGTGATATTTGCGGCCGGGAACTCTTCCCTCGGTTACAATTACCCGTCCGGATACGAGAAATGCATAGCGGTCGCAGCGATATCGTCGGACTACAAGGCAGCGTATTACACCAATTATGGAGACTGGGTGGATGTGTCGGCTCCGGGCGGAGATGACCAGAAGAATGTCTTTGTGTACAGCACTCTTCCAGACAACAAGTACGGGGGTATGGCCGGTACGTCCCAGGCCTGTCCTCATGTGTCGGGCATAGCTGCCCTCGCTGTTTCGTACTTGGGTGGTCCCGGCTTTACAGCGGATGCTCTGAAGGAGCGTATCCTTAACGGTGTCAACGATATATCCTCGTATAATCCCGGTATGGAGATAGGAAGGGGCCTGATAGATGCCTATAAGGTTCTTGTGGCGGATACCGGTGAACCTCCTTTGGCCGTGGATGATCTCGATGCTGTCGTGGAGTCGAACAATGTCACTGTAACTCTCACAATACCGGACGATCCTGATGATGACAGGGCAAATATGGTGCTGATCTACTATGGAGAGGATGAGATGGACAATGTATATACATTCAAGGCAGCCGATCTTTATTCCGGTAGTGAGTTCACCGGATCGTTCTATCTGCCGGACTTCGGCAAGACGTACAGGCTGACAGCTGTTGTCACCGACTTCTCAGGCAACAAGTCACCGGCATCCAATGAGGTCTCGGTGACGACAGGTGCGAATTCGGCACCGGTTGTAGAACCTCTTTCGGAGACGGATATTACTATGAGCCGCTACGAGAACCGGGAGATAAAGTTCCATATCGAGGATCCGCAAGGTCATGCGATGAATGCACTTGTAGAAGGTGATGGCAGTCTGCAGGGCATAGAGGCCGAACTTGTGGCCAAGGACACGGCAGTGTTGCGCATAGATGGTCCGGAAGCCGAGCCGGGTCTTTACGATCTGTCTTTTGTCGTCGAGGATGATTATGGTATGCGTACCGTAGTTCCCGTAAGTCTGGAAGTACTGGAAAACCGTGCGCCCGAGATGATCAAGGAACTTAAGGGTGTGGCTTTCGGTTCTCCCATGGACGCTCCGGTCACAATAGAGTGGCAGGAGTATTTTGCGGACCCGGACGGAGAGCCGCTCGAGTTGACAGCGGAGATTGAGGACTGGTCTGTCGGAGCTGTATCTGTAAACAGTGACGGAAACATGGTTGCAGTACCGATGGGCTACGGTGTTACCGATGCGGTAGTGACAGTTTCGGACAGTTTCGGAGAGGAACTTCAGTGCCGTTTTAAGGTAGTGGTCAGGGACGGTTCGCAGCCGTTGGATCTCTATCCAGTTCCTGTAGTGGACACTCTCCATGTCAGGGCTCCTGTGGATGTTACCGGAGATGTCAGTGTCATGTCCCAGTCCGGAGCTGTGGTGTACAGCGGGGAGGGGGTTGATATCAGTGTGTTCTCTCCTTTGAAAATTGACATGAATGGACTCCCTGCTGGAATGTACACGGTAGAAGTGGCTTTCGACGGCAAGGTAATAAAGAAAGAAATAGCAAGACTCTGATTTTGTCACATTTATGTAACAAATTATCATTAAATTGCGCGAAATTTGATGATAATGGGGAAAAAGAAAGAGTCAAGGCCGTATCTCGAGAGAGATGTCAGCTGGATGTATTTTAACAGAAGGGTTCTGCAGGAAGCGTGCAAGGACAGTGTGCCCTTGCTGGAGCGCCTTAATTTCTTAGGTATCTACTCCAACAACCTGGATGAGTTTTTCAGAGTCCGGGTAGCTTCCCAGAACCGTATAGCCGAGTGGGACGGAAAAGCGGGGCTTAAGGAAGCAAGGCACGCAGCGGATGTCGTCAAGCAGCTCAACCGTATCAACAACAGATATGTAAGGGATTTCGAGCTTGCAGTCAGGCAGGTTAACAGTGCTCTGGCGGACAGCAATATCCATATAATATCCGATGTCGAGGCTGATGAGGAGCAGAAACAGTTCATCAGGGACTATTATCAGGACAAGATAGACGGTTTTATTGTTCCGATATGGCTTTCTGCCGTAAGACATCTTGACTATGAGACGGATGAGAAGATATATTTGGCAGTCAAGGCATGCCGTCAGACAGAGTCCGGAAAGAATGTTTTCGACTATGCGTATTTCAGTCTTCCGGTGCGGAACTGCGGCAGATTCGTGAGGCTTCCGGACAAGAATGGCTCGGCCTATATAATGTATATAGATGATGTGGTACGCTGTTGCCTGCCGAAGGTGTTCGAAGGCAACTGCTTCACATCATTCAGCGCTTTCACGTTCAAGTTTACACGTGACGCCGAGATGGAAATAGACAACGACCAGCGTGCCGGATTTTTGCAAAAGATCGCTAAAGCTCTGAAGACAAGGCGTAAAGGTGAACCGTTACGCTTTATCTATGATGAGGAGATGCCCGATGACCTGGTGAGAAGGGTGCTTGGCAAGCTGGATCTTGGGGACAGGGACACTGTCATCCGTGGCGGAAGGTACCAGAACCATAAGGACCTTATGCGTTTCCCTTCTTTCGGTGACAGTTCATTGCGGTATCCTCCGCTCCCTCCGATAAGGCGTTCGTCCATGGAGGCCCCTGGCAGTCTCCTCGAGCGCATTGTCAGACAGGACCGTTTTCTGCATGTTCCCTATCACAGTTTCGATTCATTCATACGTGTTCTTCATGAAGCGGCCACCAGCCGTAATGTCAAAAGTATAAAGATAACCCTGTACCGTCTGGCGAAAGAGTCAAAGGTGGTCCGGGCACTCATAGCTGCTGCCAGAAACGGGAAGAAAGTCACTGTCGTCATAGAACTGCTGGCCCGCTTTGATGAGGAGTCCAACATCCAGTGGTCTCAGAAACTCGAAGATGCAGGAGTAAAGGTGATATTCGGGGTAGAAGGGCTCAAGGTCCATTCGAAGGTACTTCATATAGGTACAAAACGAGGCAGTGACATAGCCTGCATCAGCACCGGCAACTTTCATGAAGGCAATGCGAAGGCGTATACCGACTGCATACTGATGACGTCATGTGCGAGGATAGTGGACGAGGTCGGAAAGGTCTTCGATTTTATCGAGAAGCCTTACGCGCAGATACGTTTCAAAGAGCTGCTGGTCTCTCCGAACGATATGAAATCCCACTTTATCTCTCTCATCAATACTGAGATACGTAATAAGAAGAATGGCAAGCCGGCATATATAAAGATAAAGATCAACCACATAACGGATCCAGTGATGGTGGACAAACTTTACGAGGCGGTATATGCCGGAGTGGAGGTCGATTTATCCGTGCGCGGTAACTGCTCTCTTGTCACGGACAAGCTTCCGGAGAACTGCCATATGAGGATAAACGGAATCATCGACCGGTATCTGGAGCACTCCAGGATATTTGTCTTTGCGGCCGGTGGAGCGGAAAAGGTCTATTTGGGATCGGCGGACTGGATGCCCCGCAACCTTGACAACCGGATAGAAGTTGTCACTCCTGTCTATGATCCGGCAATCAAGCAGGAAATGAAGAGGATAGTCGAGTATGCGCTGCGTGATGTAAGGCAGGGACGTGTTGTTGACGGGACGGGCCGCAACCTGCCGTGGACATGTGACGATCCGCTCGATACAGGCTCTCAGGAAGCGCTGTACAGTTATTACAAGGGTCTGGAGGAAAAGGAGTGCATGTATGATGTGTCAATGTTTTAAATACTGATGAACATGGAAGAAGCGATGGTTGAGTACAGAGATCATTTAGTCACGTATGCGGCTATTGACATAGGTTCAAATGCAGTACGTCTGCTTATAAAGCAGCTCGAGGACGGGATGCAGCCGCATTTCACGAAGGTACTCCTTCTCAGGGTGCCGCTTAGGCTTGGTTTCGATGTGTTTTCCAACGGAGGCAGGATATCTGACAGGAAAAGGAAGGACCTGGTGCGTCTTATGAAGTCCTACAGGCAGCTGATGAAGATATACAATGTGTCGGACTACCGTGCCTGCGCCACATCCGCAATGCGCGATGCGTCTAACCGGAAGGAGATAATAAAGGAAGTCGTCAGGAAGACTGGAATCAATATCGAGATTATCGACGGACAGGAGGAGGCCAGGATGATATACAACAACCACATCGAGAACATACGGGGCTATAAAGGCAATTATATGTATGTGGATGTAGGAGGCGGCAGTACCGAGATAAATCTTCTGGCTGATGGTGATCTTATATGTTCGAAGTCCTATAATATCGGTACTGTCCGTATGCTGAACGACTCGGTGTCAGAAGGGGAATGGATGCGCTTCCGCTCCGACCTCGAGGATCTTGCGGCTTCATATCCGGGAATCAACATAATAGGCTCAGGCGGTAATATCAACAAGCTGTACAAATTGATAGAGCCCCGTGACAGGCGTCTGCCCCGTATGAGCGTGGCCTCGCTGAAAGTCCTGCACGAAAGACTCAAGTCCATGTCTGTGCGTCAGAGAATGGATGAATATGGACTGAAAGCCGACAGGGCGGATGTCATAGTGCCGGCAGGAGAGATATTCCTGACTGTCGTGTCGCTCACGGGAGCGTCCTATATATATGTCCCCGTGATAGGTCTTTCAGATGGAATAATAGACGGTCTGTACACGAAGCATCTGGCCGGATTAGGTGTCTGACATGCGTTTTTCCTATATTTTCCTGATTTATTAATCCGGAAATATTACTTGCGGGGAAGAGACGGGAATTCAGAATATAATAATTATAATTGCACAAAACTTTTTGTATATGGAAAAAAGAAGTGCAATTTTCAGTTTTTGTATTCTGTCCGCTGTTTTGGCGACAGTAATTTCCGGTTGTGAGGGAACTTCCGGTGAGGACAACGGTTCGACTACAGTCAAACCTGTGATTGTTGTGGAGGACACTCTCGTTGTGCCTTCGACTGAAGGCTCCGCTGTGTTGGAATATTCTATAAGTAACCCGGTGGAAGGAGGTGTGGTGACAGCTCTTTGTGACGACAGTTGGATAACCGGTGTCAACAGCGACGTCGAAGGAGAGATCAGTTTCGATGTTCAGGAGAATACACGTGATATCCCCAGGACGTCGGTCATGAGACTGGTTTATTTTTACGGGGAGGATACTGTCCAGAATGAGACTCTGATATATCAGGAGCCTGTACCGATGTCGTATGATGTCAATATCGGAGAGGCGTATTTTTACGGCGTATATAGCGGAACTGTCGGTGACGGGTACAACAAGTTCATGGTATACCTTTCCGACATGCCTTTTGTAGACGGCTCATTACAGTACGGAGCATCGCAGTATATGTTCGTCCTTTACAGTAATCCGCTGAGCAATAGGGCTAATTATCCTCAGGACGGCGTTTACGAGTATGTTGCTACAAGAGACAATCCTGTTCCCTTCACATTTGACAACAGCTCATGGTGGTATCAGCTGGACGAAGATGGCTTCTTCGGAGATTTCGGAAACTACGAGGAGGGCTCGACCCTTACCGTGTCCAGTGACGGTGATGTCTATACCTATGAGGCCAGAATAACGGACATATTCGGCACGACTCATTATGTGAAGGCCGTGACAAGCGAATCTTTTGTAGAAAACTGATAGAGTAGACTTAAATTCAACAAGTTTTACAAGAAATGAAGAGATTTTTCCCAATTGTTTTCTTTCTGCTTCTGTTTGCGGCATGCGACAGAAATACAGGAAATGCACCATCCATCTCTTTACTTGATGACGGTAATGTAATCGTTTCACCTGCCGGCGGCAAGGTGGAGATTGTGTATGGAGTAGTGAATGCTGTGGACGGTGGGACCGTATCCGCCTATTCCGATGTCGAATGGATATCCGAGCCGAGTTACGATTCAGATACAAGGCTTTCATTTGTCGTGGATGCGAACGGCACGATGGAGAAACGGAGTTCTGTTATAACCATCGATTACACCTACGGCGGTGGAACCGTTGAGAGCAAGCAGATCAACCTTATCCAGAGCGCAAGCAGCTATGCGCTTGACGCAACAGTGTTCACTTCTACGTATTATGGAGACTTCTTCGGTGACGACGGTGAGCACAGGTACTATACATGGCTTTCCGACATGCCGTTCGTGAATGAGGAGCCTCAGGCAGGAGGCACTTATTATCTTTTCGATATCTATGCGCCGGCACCTGAAGGAGGCAAGCCTTCTATCCCGGCCGGAACCTATACAATAGGCAAGCCCAATACGACGACAGCCATGACATTCTCCTCGGATTATTCGAACGGATTCAAAACGGACGCGAGCGGTAACTATCTGTACGAGTCTGTTTTCTCGGAAGGTACTCTGACAGTGTCGTACGAGGGCGAGTCCATCGTAATGGAGGCTGTCCTGCTTGACACTGAGGGCGGGTATCATTTTGTATCATACAGCGGTCCGACCGAATATATCGAGTGGCATGAGGAAGATGTCTTCCCCGGCATTCAGCACGATATAGAGATAGAGGCATCATTCGGAGAGGCAGTATATGTAGCCGGCAGCCAGAATGGAGGAATAATGGAAGTACAGTTGTCATTTACTGACATGAGTTTGTCGGCTGTCGGTCTTCCGGAGCCTCCTGGAGCAATTCTCACGCTGGATGCGTTTATGCATTATGATTATGACGGAAAGATCACGGCAGGAAACTACACTGTCGTGTCTCCTGCCGGCGAACCGTTGCAGATCACTCCTGGCGAGTGGCTTATCGAGGACCTGATAGCATCCGGATCCTATGTGACGGAGATGACAGGAGACGCTACCAACTATGCGCTTGTGAAATCAGGCAGCATGGATATTGTGGACAATGGCAACGGAGGCTATACCGTGACCTGTACTATAGAGATGGAGACCGGCTATACCGTGACTTGTAATTATGACGGGGCTCTTGATGTAATTGGGGTTCCAGGACCGTTCTCCACTCTTACGGAAGACAAAGAGCTGGATCTTGAGGGAGCTACTGTTACTGCTTCATGTTACGGAGACTATTTCCGTACAGGAGGAATGCAGTGGAACATAACCATCAGTCCTGCGACTTCCGGAGGAGATGGCGTGAACATTGAGATAGTATCTGAGAATGTTCCATTTGATCAGGGCTTTGTGACAGGCACCTATACGGCTGCCACTGAACTTTATCCCGGTCCTGGAGAGTACCAGTGCGGAGCGCTCTCGGCTTATGACGGCTCCCTTTCGGGCACTATCTATCTGGGAGGCAGGGACGATAAAGGATACTATGTGGAGTATGCGCCTGCGATGTCCGGAGACCTTGATATCGTAAACAATGGAGACGGCACCTATGAGTTCACATTCAGTTTCCTTGATGACAAAGGGCACACATGGAGTGGCCATTGGTCAGGTAATGTAAGGACATTGGACTATACTACCTCGGAGGCATCCATTGTCCCCCTCAGAGCGGCGGAGGAGCAGGCCGTCAGGTTGAACATTAACAATCTTAATAATCTTAATTAATACAGCTTATGAAACTTTTCGTAAAATTATCTGCAGTCATCTTTGCTGCAATGTTGTGTCTGTCCGGTTGCAATCAGACAGAGGAAACACTTGAGCCTGTTTTCAGTGTGACTACTGAAGGCGATATACTGGTTCCTGAGGTAGGAGGAACCTACTCTTTCACGTACAGTGTAGAGAATCCTGTAGAAGGTGCTGTCGTGACGGCAGATGCCGGTGAGGTTTCCTGGATCAGCGGAATCAATACGTCCGAAGACGGAACTGTAAGCTTTACGGTTGATCAGAATGAGGAGGAGGCAGAGAGAAATGCAGAAATTACAGTCTGCTATACCTATGACTCCGGAGAGCAGACCGCTACAGTCAAAGTGATACAGAGTGCGAAAGGTTCGTCTCCCGTCATTGTGCCTGACCAGCCGAGTATCGAAGTTCCTGTCGACGGTGGTGAGATGTCTGTGACCTATACACTCTCAAACCCGGTCGATGGCGGTGAATTTACAGCGACTTCGGAGGATGAGTGGATCACAGGTATTGACTATGCGGTTGAAGGGACAGTCGCATTCAGTGTAGCTGCCAATGAGTCCGGAGAACTCAGAAACGGGAAAGTTATCCTTCACTATGCCTATATGGGGACTGAGGTGACAGCTGAAGTTGCGGTAAACCAGTCAGGGGAGATGTATCCTGACGCATTTGTGATAGAGGTGTCTGAAATTCTTCCTACGACAGCCCGTATCAAGGCCAGCTCGGCTTATGATGATCTGAGATGGTTTACTGCATATCTCACTCAGGGTGAGCTTGATGCTGTAGGCGGAAAGGAAAATGTAGAGGAATGGTGTACAAGTTACCTTGAAGAGAACGCTGCCGGTGACCTCGATGGCTTCCTCTTAGCAGGCGACTATGACTATGATGTAGTTGTAGAGAATCTTTCCTTCTCGACGCACTATTTTACCCTGGCAGTCGGCGTTGATCCCGCCACTGGCGAGTATCTTACGGATTTCTTCTGGGGACCGGAGTTCGAGACCAGACCGGAGGCCATTACATTTGATGTAGAGGTGACACCTGATACCAGAAGCGTTACTTTCTCGATCCATCCTTCAGGCGAGGGATATTATCTGTATCAGGTGATAGACGCTGATTTTGCTCAGCCGGAGTGGTCTGATTATGATATTATGATGGAACTGATATGGGACTGCGGATCGGCTCTCTTTACGCATCTTGTCAATACTGAGGTCAATGATGTTACAATAGGTTCTCTGCAGGAGGAAACGGATTACCAGCTTGTGGTATTCGGAGTGAACCCGAATGACGAAAAGCCCACGACACCTCTCACGGTTATTGACTTCAAGACGCTGGCACCTGTTCTGGAACCGGCTGTGGTTGAAGGTGCTATCACCCATTTCTGGGCTGTCAGCGATTTGATTGCCTACAACCCGGCATATTCCGAGTTCGCAGGTGACAAGCCGTATGTCGGAGTGGTTGAGCTTACATCTTACAGCGACAATGCAGCAGGTGCTTACTGGCATACAATGGACGGTGACCTTGCCTGGATGGTTGATGACATGTACGATACCATAGTTGAGAAAAATAACATTGTGTACAAGGATGACCCTGCCTTTTTCATTACGTGTGACTGGGCCATAACTCTGTTTCTTGTGGGTATGGATGCTGAGGGCAATCCTGGCAAGGCATTTGCGGACTCTTGGTACGTGTTCGAGGGCGAGCAGGATTTTGAACTTTTCGACCAGTATTACAATGCCTGGAAAGCCGCGCAGTAGGCACAGGTATTATTTATGAGTTGGATGAGAGGCCGGCCCAAAAGAGGATTTTGAGGTCGGCTTCTTTTGCATAATGCAGAATGATATTCGGTTGCAATATTTCAGGTTGCAGCCGATTTCTTTTTTATTCGCCCGGAGTATTGTTGATGACGATATTTCGGGCGTATGCTGTTGCAAAGGCCTGACTCAGGGCCGCAGTCCTGCCGGAGAGCATTGCCGAGTATTTCCCCACAGCCACCGCAGGTACGCCGGTATCCGGCTGTCATGACCATGATGCAAGGCTGTCGTCGACTTGATAGAAAAAGGGCGCATCTGCCGACGCGCCCTTCAGGTTTATAGTGTTTCGTGTGTTAGCGGATCTTAGCGAATTCGATATCGTTTTCAGCACGTTTTGCAAGGGTCTCGTCTTGAGATGCAATCTCCAGAGCTGCGTTTGCGGCATCGGCATTACCCTGACGGGCTGCGATGATGGCTTTAAGGTAGTTCTTGCACTGGCACTGTGCGTCTCCAAGAACTTTTGAAGCTGTGTTGAGGTCTCCTGTAAGGATGTTTACGAGAGCCTCGTTGAAGCTGCCGGCTCCGCTGAGCTTGGCGGCTGCGTCAGTGTAGTTGCCGTTGAGGATGTCGATGACAGCCAGATTGTACTGGGCCTCTTTCAGAGATGACTTGCTGAATGCGGCAGCTGCGGCCTCGTAGTCGGCCTTGCGGAGTGCTACGACACCCATGGCATTGTTATAATAGGTGTTGTTCTTGTCGGCTACTCCTGCGAGTGCGTTCTCAGCCTCTGCGTTCTTGCCGAGTGCGAGGTAAGCCACGCCCAGGTTGATCCTGGCGCGCTCGCTGTTGAATTTCTCGACAGCTTTCTGGTAAATGGTGATTTTCTGGTTGGCGTCCTGAAGCAGTGAGCCGGCGCGGAGAAGCGCTTCCTCATCCAGAATCTCTATGTTGTCGTTCACGAGGGCCACAAGCTCTTCGTTGGTGTAGTTGGTGAACTCGACATTGGCAATGAATCTTGCACGGCGGAGCTCAGGAAGAATGTCTTTCTTGAGTACGGTGTAGACCTGTGACATGTTCTTGATCTCTCTCTCGCGGACAGCGGGATCGCTGTACATCTCGAGAACGCGGAGGATAAGGTCCTTGTCCTCGATGTTGGAGCCGGATACGAGGGCCTTGAAGCCGTCCCAGTCCTCATCTACGTTGGATGTGTTGACATTGGCCTCGATGGCGATGTCCTTGTTGTTGATCTTCTTGTTGAATGCATCGCTGGCGGTCTTGGCGCGGCGCTCGGAGAGCTCTGCGTTGAAGTCCTCCTTTCCGTCAGGAGAAGCGTATGCGATGATGTCGGTGCTGATCAGCTCGCGGCGCTCATCGGCCTTGAGGTTGGTCAGGAACTCCTGGAAAGCCTTGATCTCGTCGCTCTTGAGCTGAGAGGGACGTACTGTCGCGCTGTTGATCAGATAGAGGATCTGAGTCTCGTTCTGCTCGGGGATAACGGCCTGATATGCATCGGGGGCGTATGCGAGAGAACCGCTCTGCTTAACCAGCATATAGGTGGTGTTGGCTCCGTCGGCTACCTTGTAGGGAGCTGTGAAGGGGATTCTCTTGTCCTTGTGGATGACGGTCATCCTGAGCTCGAGGTGCGAGTTCTCTACACCCTCAACGTACTCGAACTCGAATGTTCTGGAAACGTTTCCGCCAGCCTCGGGAACAACCTCATAGTTGTCGGTTACATCCTCGCCCTGAAGCATGACAGGGTCGAGAGCGGTCTCACCGCCGTTATATACAAGTACGGGGATAACCTCGACAACAGCCTTGGGGTGGAAAAAGTCTTCGGGGAAAGTGACGGTTACATCAGCCTTGATGTTGCCTGCAACTACCTCAAGAACCTGGGGGTTGCAGCTGACTGACACAGCTTCGGCGCTTTCAGCCATCTTTTTGGGACTGCCGCAGGATGAGATGAGAAGACCGGCGGCAGCGATCATGAATACGTTAAAAATCTTTTTCATTTTAAATATTTTAAGATTGTTTCGTTCTGCTTTGCTGTCTTAAGTAAACGCAAATATAATAATTATTTGATTTTTGATGTCAAAAAATGATAACTTTGCGATATGGAACTCAGTGAAATCAAAAACAGGTTCGGAATAATAGGCAACGACCCCAGACTCAACAGCGCCATCGATACTGCCGTGCAGATAGCCGGCACCAATCTGTCCGTACTCATTACGGGAGAGAGCGGAGCCGGTAAAGAGGTGATCCCCAAGATAATCCATGCGTTCAGTCCGCGCAAGCACAACAACTACATAGCGATTAACTGCGGAGCCATCCCCGAAGGTACCATCGAATCGGAGCTTTTCGGACACGAGAAAGGCTCGTTCACAGGTGCCAACGAGGCGCGCAAGGGATATTTTGAGGTGGCTGACGGAGGCACTATTTTTCTGGACGAGGTGGGCGAGCTGCCCCTGTCCACGCAGGTGAGGCTTCTGAGGGTCCTGGAGACAGGAGAATTCATACGGGTGGGCTCGTCGAAGACTCAGAAGACGGATGTGCGCGTGATAGCGGCCTCCAATGTGGACTTCATGCATGCCATAAGGGCGGGCCGGTTCAGGGAAGATCTGTATTACAGGCTCAATGCCGTGCCGATATACATACCTCCGCTGAGGGAGAGGAAGGGGGACATCCATCTGCTGTTCCTCAAGTTCGCCCTGGACTTCGCGGACAAATACAAGATGCCGGCGGTGCGTCTGGACCCTGACGCAAGGGCACTGCTCGAGGCATACAGATGGCCCGGCAACGTGCGTCAGCTCAAGAACGTGGCCGAGCAGATATCGGTTCTCGAGAGGAACAGGCAGATTACTGCCGACTCTCTCCGCAAATATCTTCCTCCGGATGATTCAGGCTCCTTGCCCGTGCGCGGATGCGACAGCGGAACTGCCGGAAACATCGAGGACAGGGACATTATATTCAAGATGCTGTTCCAGCTCAGGGAAGAGGTCGATGAGCTCAGAAGCCTGATCGCATCGGGTGACGTGCGGCACATAGAGATTCCTCAGCAGCCCGTCACTGCGCAGCATCATGCGCTTCCCGTCAAGCTGTCCGACATGCCGGATCTTTCCATCGTCGTTCCTGCGGCCGAGGTACAGTCCGTGCCGTCTCAGGCTGAAGATGCTCCGCGCACCATCCACGATGCCAACGACGACATGATCCGCAGGGCCCTTGAGAAACACGAGGGACGGCGGAAGGCGGCTGCGGCCGAGCTCGGCATATCCGAGAGAACATTGTACCGCAAGATTAAAGAATTGAAAATAAACGATACTGACAAATGAGAACAATACGAAACCTGGTGCTGTCGGCATTGGCCTGCCTGTCCGTGTCCGGATGCGGGATATACTCTTTCTCCGGAACCTCCATACAGCCTGATGTCAAGACCATAGCCGTGGAATATTTCCAGAACAACGCCCTTAAGGTCAATCCTACCCTGGCCGCCAATCTCTCGGACGCGCTGATCGACCAGTACCGCCGTCTGACGAGCCTGGACATTCTGACGGAGAACGGTGACCTCAATGTCTCCGGAGAGATTACCGGATATGACACCCGTCCGATGGCCGTAACGGCAGACGAGGTGGCCTCCCAGAACCGTCTTACGGTGACAGTCAAGATATATTTTACGAACAGACTGCACCCCGAGGAGGATTTTGAGAAGTCATTCTCGGCATACGCGGACTATGACTCCAACCAGCTGCTGGACGCCGTGGAGGGCTCGCTCTGCGATGAGATAATCGATATCCTCGTGGAGGATATTTTCAATGCGACAGTGGCCAACTGGTAATTGATGTCGGCATGGTATGAAAACAGGAGAACTAAGAGACTGCCCCGTTCCGGATCTGGAGAGAATAATCGAGTCGTATCCGTGGTATGCGCTGGCCAGAAAGGAACTGTTCCTGAGGATGTCGGCCATGGGAGAGGAGTACCGCAGGGACACTCTGCGCCATGCCGTGCTGTATCTCTATCCGGACTATGCGGCATTCAGGAGGGGATATGTGCTCGCTTCCTCTGCTGCCGGCACTGAACCTCAGGATGCGGGCGAGGGGGAGTATGTCTGTGAGCTGGATCTTCTGGAGACCGGACCTTCGGCTGAGACCGCCGCAGAGCCTCAGGCGCGGATATCGGTGGAGCCTGAGCCTGCTCCGGAACCTGCGGCTGCGCCCGCTGTCAGAGTCGTGTACGTCGGAGGGGACTATTTCAATACGGATGATCTCAGGAACGTGCAGGGCGGGGACCTGTCTTCCCTGACCCAGGGTCATGCGGCTGCACTGCCCGGTACCGACAGCTCCGAGTTCCTGGACGAGACCTTTTATACCGAGACCCTGGCCCGGATTTATGCCGATCAGGAGTTATATGACAGGGCAAATGAGGTTTATGAGAAACTTATTTTGCTATATCCAGAAAAAAGTACTTACTTTGCAGCCCTTAAAAACGATATAAAGAAACATTTATAGTTATGTTCATAGCAATTTCTATTCTGATAATCATCGCGAGCCTTCTGCTCACCTTTGTTGTGCTGATCCAGAATTCAAAGGGAGGCGGACTCGCAGCCAATTTTGCAGCCGGCAACCAGACATTCGGTGTCCGTCAGACAGCCGATTTCCTGGAGAAAGCCACATGGACACTGGCTATCATCATACTTGCTCTCTGCATACTCGCTACGGCTTTCACGCCTTCAAGAAAGCAGGGCAGCAACACCGTTCTCGAGAGACTTGAGCAGACCGGCACCAATACCGGTGCTCCCGAGTTCCCTACCGCAGTGCCTGAGAACGCAGTTCCCATGATGCCCGCCGGTACCCCTGATGCAGCTCAGGATCAGGCTCAGCCTGACGCTCAGTAATCACTGCCGGATATTGGAAATAAAAACCCGGAGCTGTACGTCATGTACGGCCCCGGGAAAAATTATGTAGAAAAAAATCAGTTCATTTCATCGATTATCTTCAGCAACCGGTTGGAGCAGTAGTCGAAGCTGCCGTCGAATTCATGGTGCACAGGCTCGCGGACGATGACCTGTGTATTTCTGTTTACAAAAACATTGATTTCCCTGCGGATGTCTGTAATCATGACATCTGACGCGAAGATTATCGGCTCTATCCTGAGGGTCCTGCTTTCCGCGTCGAACGTCCAGAAAGTCTCTTTCTTTTTCCCTGTCATGTCCTCCAGGCTCATGCCCTCTGTCACATATTCGGCGTATGAGTGGATGTATCCGGCAGAATCATTGACAGCCCCGATATACAGGCTGGGGTATGCCACAAGGCATGGCTCTGAGCCGTTGTTTCCCAAGTAGAGCAGATCGTAGCTGTTGCGGTCGGCATCGATGAGCACGTCGTAATCCTTCCATTGCGGACTTCCGGCAAATTCCAGATACAGTGTGTCCAGTACAGGCAGATGGCTTTCTCTTATCGTGCGGTCCATGCTGCGGATGGTCGACAGGCTTCCGAGCGAGAGACCGGTAAGTCCCAGCACGGCCACTATCCAGATGATGAAGATTATGAGGCCGGGCCTCCATTTCGGGGACTTGAGTCTGAACAGCAAAAGGATGCCGGCATACAGCATTCCGATGAACGGCAGGATTGCGGTGATGCAGGCCAGGATTGTTATCAGCACCGATACCCATGCCGGAGTGTCGGTAATCACGGAGAGGAACCACGATGCTCCGAATGCGTGCAGTCCGTCCCAGATGCCGATGCCGAATGCTGTCAGGAGCATGGCGGCGCATCCGGCCATGCCGGTGATGAAGAGAATGGCACCGAAGATGATGCCCATGCACCTTCCCAGGGCTTTCCAGAACCCTCCTGTGCTCCTTACGCCTTCCTTTACGCCTCTGCTCACCTTCCTGCTGACATCCTTGGCCTCTTTTCCTACGGCATTCTGTATATTTTTCAATGATACGGAGCCGCCTTTCATATTGTATCTCTGCTCTACGGTGCGGGCTTCTGGCATAGCAATCCACAGCACGACGTATGCGAACATACCCAGTACGGACATGCCCCATCCCCAGTCCGCGAATATCTCCAGCCAGAAAAAGAAGAATACCCAGACAGCGAAGGCGATGCGGAATATCAGGGGATCTACGGAAAAATAGGCTCCGAGACCTCCGCATACGCCTCCCAGGATTTTGTTGTCCGGGTCGCGGTACACTCTTTTTTTCGTCGTCCTTTGCTCCTCCTCGCTCTCTCCGTCGAAATCCTCGGGCCGTCCCAGGATGCCGATGATTTCCTGAACGGTCTCCGGCGGCACTACTTTGTCCCGGTATCCTCTTTCGGACAGGAGCTCCGTTATCCTGGACTCTATCTCGGAGAGAATCTCCCCGCAATTGGGGCTGCTCTCATAATGTATCTGCAGCCGCTCCAGATAGTCCTGCATCAGCTCGTGCGCGTCCTGCTCCAGGGTGAACGCTATATTGCTTATGCTTACTTTTACAACTTTCTGCATTTTTATATTTTTTAAAAAATTTTAAAACAGTTATTTTTCTCTTAAAAGACGGATTGTCTCGACGAGTTCCTGCCAGGCGGAGTCCATCTCGGCCAGGGCCCTGCGTCCCTTGTCGGTTATCTGATAGTACTTGCGGGGCGGACCCTGAGGAGACTCTTCCCAGCGGTATGTGAGCAGTCCCTGGTTCTTCTGGCGGATCAGCAGGGGATAGATGGTGCCCTCGACCACAATCATACGGGCATCCTTGAGTTCGGAGAGGATGGACGATGCATAGGAGTCTTTCTTGCTGAGAATGCTGAGAATGCAGTATTCCAGGACTCCACGCCGCATCTGGGTCTTTACGTTCTCGACGTTGTTCATTACTTCCATGGCTGTGCCTCCTAATGGTTATCGGTGTTGTAGAATCTGCGCATATTCTCGGCCGTGACCGGGATACCGTGCATCCGGCATTTCTCCGCGCTGGTGCGGGCCGCCGGGACGGCGATCCAGAGGATGATGTAGATCCAGCCTCCGAAAGACCCGAAGAGAAAGAGGATTACGAAGAGAATACGGATGACCAGTACATCCACGTCAAAGTAGCAGGCCAGACCTGAAGCCACGCCGCCTATGACGTTGTGGTCCTTGTCACGGTAGAGTTTCTTTACCGGGCGGCTCTCGCGGCCTGAGTGCCAGTATTCGCCTGAGTCTGCGGTGCTGCCGGCGCAGTTGTAGCCCTGGCCTCCCGGGATGTCAGATCCGTCAGGCATCCCGAGCTGGGAGATGACCCGCTCTACGAGGCAGATGTCCACCACTTCCTGGCGGGATGAGAGGGATTCGGAGAAGATCTCCGCGATACGCATTTCCAGATCGTCCATGACTTCTTTGGTCTGGTATCCCATGCCGGTCTTGGAGCGGAATGCGTTGAGATAGGAGCTGAGACGGTCGAAGGCATCCTCGTCGATGACGAAGCTGCGGCCTCCGATTCCTACGTTGAGTACTTGTTTCATGACTTTACTATTGTGTTGTTAGAATTATTCTGCACTGCAAATATATGTAAAAAATTTATTACCTTGTATCACAAAGTACATAAAGTATAAAAATTCTTTGTGCCGTATATGTGCGCTCCTATCGGAAGAGATCTTCCATTGTTATGATACTCTGGATCTTTCCGGCGTATTCATTGTCCCGTAGACCGTACGTTGTGATGAATGTCTGGTGAATGGCCTTTTTAGGGTGGACAACATCGAGGAATGTCTGAAGGCGGTCTCTCAACTTACGGTCGTAGTCTTTTGTGATAGTATATTCGGATAGACTGAACTTGACTTCGCACAGGTTAATGATCCTGTCGGCCCGGTCTATCAGCATGTCAATCTGTGTGCCGTCGTGTGTCTCATCTCCTTTGAATGTCCAGGAATATGTTTCCGTGTGTACTCCGGATATTCCAAGTGCCGATTTGATCTGACGGATATGTGCGAAACAGACATTTTCAAAGGCAAGACCTCTCCAGGCGTTGATGCCCGGGGAAAACTGACTGTTTTCCCAGAATGCTTCATCATTGGTCTTGTGACCGTCTATGAATTTGAGATAAAACAGGCAGAAAGGGTCTGTCAGTCTGTACCGCAGGTCTCTTGAGCGTCCGGAAAAGTCCTGGAACACGGATATGAAACCGTTCTCTCTCAGGATTCTGAGTATTTTAGTGAGACCTCCGCCCGATGACGGGGCCTTTGCCGCTATTTCCTCCCGGGTATAACCGTTGCTGGAGGTTGAGAGGAACCGTACGATGTGCTTGTAGTCTTCCGGATTTACAAACAGTGAGTTGAACAGCCTGTCAAACTCATTTGATAATTCAGAGCCGTGTCTGAATAAAAGATAATCCACATTCTGAGCCAGGCTCCGTTCCTTTGTCAAGGAGTTCAGGTAATAAGGGATGCCCCCGAATATCATCCAGCTTTGTACGATGTCGTACCGGTCCATTCTGACCTGATTGAGTCGAAACAGTTTTTCAGTCTCTGCCAATGTCATCGGAGACAGGCAAATCTGCTTGGTGAGACGTCCGTAAAGACCTCCTGTATTGTTTATCAGATTGTCGTTGATCCATGAGGTGGCGGAGCCGCATATAATCAGCATAAGATTGTCCCGTCCGGCACCCCATCCGTTCCAGAAATGTTCCAAGGCGGTTATAAAGCCTGAGCGATGAGTATCCATCCACGGTACTTCGTCCAGGAAAACAATCTGTCTGGTTTCTTTTCCCTTGCTTTCCAGCAATTCAATCAGCAGATCGAATGCTTCCATCCAGCTGGAAGGAGCAGTGGTGTTGCCTGAACCGTAACGCGCCAGTGACAATGTGAAGTTGCGTAATTGTTCTGACAGCAGTTTCTTGCCGTTCAGCTCAAAAGGCGAAAGTCCTGTGTGGTAGAATGCGAATCTGTCCTTGAACATTTCTCTTATCAGGAAAGTCTTCCCGATCCGTCGTCTTCCATAGATGGCGATAAATTCACTTTTGCCACTGTGGTACAGGTCGTTAAGAGTTGCCTGCTCAATATCTCTTCCTATTATTTCCGTCATAATATCAGATTAAGCTTGCCAAAAGTAGTTAAAAAAGTTGGTTTTGGCAAGAGTTTGCATATCAAAGCTTGCCAAAAGTAGTTAAAAAAGTTGGTTTTGGCAAGAGTTCGTGTGGAAGGACCTCAGTGCTGGAGGCGGTTGAAGAGAATGCCGACGTATAGCCTGAGACCGCTGGAGAAATCGTTCTGGCGGCAGGAGACATTGAGGAGCCAGTCGGCCTTGACTACCAGGCTGAGTTTCGGGGTCAGGGATACCTCCATGCCGGCGAAAGGGGCTAAGGCCATGAATGCGTATCTGTGCATGGCCGCCTGAGGCTCGGTGACGAAGTCATCCGTAGAACCTTCGGCTATGATGTGGTTTTTCACTCCGCCACCTCCTATCAGGCAGCCTATGAATGGATGTACGCGGCCCTTGCTGCGGTGGATGTAATCTACGAGCAGTCCGCCCCATCCGGTGTGCGAGTAGGACGGGGAGGGCCGGTAGGAGACATTGGAGCTGTGACCCTCGGCCCCGATGCGGAGCATGTCGGTGGGAGTGCCGAAGGCGAACTTGACGTGACCGCCGATGCCGGTGGCCCCGCCTTTGATCTGCATTGTCCCCAGGTGAATGGCGGCTGTGGAATATATGTCGAACGGATGGCTTTGGATGTAGCCGCTGTGCAGCATCATGCCTCCCGTGTAGCCCCGGAAACGGAATGTGGAACTGTCGGCCTTATCGGATGCCAGAGTATTTAAAGGTATGATTGAAAGTATGGCCGCCATGACGGCAGCGGTCAGCAGTGCTCTCATCTTCATGCGGAATTTGCCGCGAAGATAGCAAAATTTCCTATTCCATCGTGGCCGGATCGATAAGGTTGTTCAGGAGGGCGTAGACCGTCAGGCCGGCGACAGTCTTGATGCCGGTCTTGCGTGTGATGTTCTTGCGGTGGGTGATGACGGTGTATATCGAGATGTGGAAGCGGTCGGCTATCTCCTTGTTCAGCATTCCCCTGGCCACGCAGACCAGAATCTCTTTCTCGCGGGCGGACAGTTCCTCGCGGTTGTCAGTCCGGGGGCTGCCAGAGGAATGGGCCAGGGAATTCCGGAGCTTGCTGATGACGGCCGCGGGGCTATCGTATATGCTGATGGTCTCGTCGTAGTTCTTCATAGCCTCGTCATCCGGCAGGACAGTGGGCGCGGCTACCACGGCGGCATCGGTCAGATCCGATATGCGGCTGCGTCCCAGCGGTCTGGAGGCATAGTCGAAGATGACCGGGTCCACTATGACGATGTCGGCCATGCTGTCCCGTACCGTGGCCTCGTTCTCGCGCGATAGATCGGTCAGGACTGTCTCGATGGCGAATCCCCCATGCTCTTCCAGGATACCGGCAATGCCTCGGGCCATGATGTGCGAGGGGGTGATGAGCAATATTTTCTTCTTTGTTACTGACATTTTCCTTCCAGTCTGTTAACCATAGGGATGAGGATTGAGTTCTCGATCAGGGTATGCTTCTCCAGGTCGGCCTCCAGGGTGCAGAGCCGCGAGAGGGCACGGATGGCGGTGACTGTGTCGCACACCGGGGGGAGGTACTTCATGACGATGTTCCTCAGGTCGTTGAGCTTCTCATCTATGTTGTTGTGGTTCTCTTCAAATGTTTCCATGCTGTAGCCCTCGACCCTCTGTCCGCCGGCCACCGAGCGCACGTAGGGGAAGACGATGTCCTCCTCGTAGGCGAAATGGTTCTCCACCTCTTCCCGATACCCGTCGAAGAAGCGCATGATCACGTCCCGCTGCATCGGAGTGCAGGGGCTGAGCAGATCCTCGAAGATACGGCTCAGGTCCTGGATTTCATGGTCGAGGTAGTAGGAGTGCGAGGCGTGGAGGTATCTGACCAGGTCAATGGCTGAGGCGGCGGTCATCATCTCCGTCGTGGGAACGTAACCTTCGGTGGCATACACGTTGGCTATGAGGAGGAAGGTGTCGCAGTTGACCCCGCTCTCGCGGCAGGTCTCCTCGACGGTCTTCTCCCCGAAGCCCAGCTTGATGCCCAGGCGGTAGATGACGGTCAGCAGTCGGTAGTCGGCGCCGACGAGGTCGGCCATTTTCATATTCTTTCTCATTGTGCAGTATATTTGGAACAAATATAGCTAATTCCACGGAACATCGGTTGTCTTGCAAAAAGCAACGGACCCCGGGGCCTGTCGCAGGTGCAGGGGTCCGTAACTTTCCAAACTTATGAGTAATAAGGATTGAAATAACAACACTACATTATGGATATAACGAGTGCAAAGGTACGGCTCTGTCCCATGCCCGTCAATCCTCATTAATAGGTATTTGCTCTATCATCGTTCCCACATTGTAGGTATTCTGGGAGTTCAGGGCCCTGACTCCCCTTGCTCCACCTCCTCGATTCTTCTGTCCTGCCCTTTCCTCTCTCCCTTCCTCTCTCTTCCTTGCGCGCTTATTTTCACGTTGCTTTTTAGTTGTGATGTATACTTTTGATTATCAGCAATATCCAAAAGTACTTATTTGTTATGTGTCTCGTTTTTTGCCCTAAATCGCTTATTTTAGCACCATTTAAAAAGTCTTTGATTTGCTAAGTCTCATGCTAAGAACAAGTTATATTACAACTAAAAAGCAACGTGAGAATGAGAAAGACCGGTACAATGGTGGCTGAAGAGAATGGCCGGCCAATGGTTGCTGATGAGAAAGACCGGCGCAATGGTGGCTGAGACATGTTGCTGATCATGGACGCTGAGAGGGAAGCCTGATGGGCAGCGGGTTTTCCGGCCTCTCCTGGTATGGGTGCTGTAGTGCCGTCGGGTCAGCGGACGGTGTTGGGCATAGTATACAGTCCGAGGCAGCGCAGTATCTGCTCGTCCCGTACATGGAATTTACGCTGCACTGCATTTATTACTGACGGCAGTTGTCCGGAGTCAAGCATTGTGTAGGACGGTATGCCTATTTCCGGAAGCAGGACGCGGTCTATGTATCCGCACACTTCCATGTCGGTGATACGCAGCCGCCAGGCTCCTCTTTCATAGGCTCTCATATCCTCGATTTCAGACTCGAAGCCGGGCTCGGCTCCCGTCAGGGTGATAATTTCGTCCTTGGGATACTCCTTTATCTGTTCGCGTTCCCAATCCTCAGTGTTCCATCGGTTCAGCTGGTGAATGAAACTTCTCTCCGTCCTATACAGATACTCAGTCCTTCCTGCATTGACGAAATATCTGAGCGGTATCCTGCCGTTTTCATCCAGGTCATAGTAGACGTATCCGGTGCCTTTCTTTATTTTGAGCCTGCCGTGTCCTGAGCAGGAGTTGCTGATTCCAGGCAGCAGAATTCCATTGTCTCCGTCCCTGAAGTATGAGGCGATAGAGGAGTGCGGGTATCTGAAGGCGGTTTCAGCAACTCCATGGTGGACAGGATTCCGCAGAATGTAGCTGAGAAGTACACGCTGGCGGAGGTATCCCGTTACAGGCCGGCAATATGTGTCGCTTTCGAACAGGATACCTCGGCGTCTGTATTTCGAGTTGAAATGCTTGGTATAAGAGATCTTGAGAATCTTGATAAAGTCATCGGGACAGGTGCAGACCAGCGCAATGTGGCAGTGTGTGGACATTACCGCGTAGGCCAGCAAAGTTATGCATGTCTTGAAAACGGTCAACGCAATGCTGTTCTCCAATGCCGTGTAATCGTGATCGTCCCTGCATATCACCTCCGGAGTACCGGAAGACAGGACCAGATGGTACATCTTTTCGCTCGCCTCTTTCATACTGCTTCATTTTGATGTTTGTGCTGCGAATTACGGAAATCAATTCGAGATAATCAAGAGGTGGGGTAAATTAATTTACCGCAGTGGCAAAATAAGGTTGGGAATGCCTTGAAGTAAGTGACGGGTAAGCTTCACGTTGCTTTTTAGTTGAAATGCAAATTGCTTAAAATAAGGACGTTGCAATAATGTAAAAATTCTACATGAGGTGAAAATGGGTGGTTTAGGGCAAAAAGCAGCTCACTTAAAATTCTTACAAGATGGTAAATGCTTTGTAATCAAGGATGTACAATATAACTAAAAAGCAACGTGGGATTGGGACATTCATTAAGGGCCTTAGGGCCTTGAGGGGCCTTGAAGGGTCTTGAAGGGTCTTGAGGGCCATGCTGTAATGCTGCAATGCAGGAAAGCCATGCAGCTCCGGACGATGACCCCGGTCGTGGTGTAGGTCGGGCGGTGCTGCTCCGGTGTCAGAGCAGCAGGAGGGCGGTGCGGTAGACGATGAAGGCGACAATCCAGGCGAGGACGATGGTGTAGACGGCGGAGATGACGGCCCATTTCCAGCCGCCGCTCTCGTTCTTGATGGCTACGAAGGTGGCTATGCAGGGGAAATAGAGCAGGACGAAGACCATGAAGGCCAGGGCTGCGGCCGGGGTGGTGGTCCGGGCCAGGGCATTCTGCAGCATGGTGTCTCCGGAGACGTTTTCGGTTTCAGACCCGGCTGTCGCAGGAGCAGTCACGTCGGCGGTTTGGGATGATACGGTACCGGCAGATGCTGTTCCGGGATCGCCTGCGGCTGAGGGGAAGCGCTCCTGCTCACCGCTGTAAAGTACGCCCATGGTGCTGACTACAAGCTCCTTCGCGGCTACTCCGGAGATGATTCCGACACCCATTTTCCAGTCGAAACCCAGGGGTTCCAGTACAGGTTCTATGGTCTTGCCGATCATGCCGATGTAGGAGTTCTCCTGCTGCTCGGCGGCGGTGGCGTAGCGGTCGTGATGGGGGAAGTAGCCGAGGAACCATATAATGATCGAGGCAACGAGTATGATACCGGCCATCTTGTGCAGGTACTGCTTGCCTTTCTCCCAGGTATGGCGGAAGACGGACTTGGAGGTCGGGACGCGGTAGGGCGGCAGCTCCATGACGAATGGCAGGTTGTCGTCCTTGATGAAGCGGCTCATCACCTTGGCCGAGATGATGGCCATGATGATGCCGAGGGCGTAGAGGCCGAGGAGCACGAGCGAACCGTTGCGGGGGAAGAAGGCCCCGGCCACGAGGATGTACACGGGCAGGCGGCCGGCGCAGGACATCATGGGGATGATGAGCATGGTGACCAGGCGGCTCTTGTGGTTCTCGATAGTGCGTGTGGCCATGATGGCGGGCACGTTGCAGCCGAAGCCCATGATCATGGGGATGAACGACTTGCCGTGCAGGCCTATCTTGTGCATGAGCTTGTCCATGATGAATGCGGCGCGGGCCATGTATCCGGAGTCCTCCAGCAGGGAAATGAACAGATAGAGAATCAGGATGTTGGGCAGGAATACCAGCACGCTGCCCACTCCTCCGATGATGCCGTCGACCACCATGTCCTTGAGCATACCCTCCGGCATGGTGGTGGCCACGAAGGCTCCGAATTTCTCCACAAGCCACTCAATCCAGGTCATCGGGTATTCGCCCAGGCGGAAAGTGGCCTCGAAGATGATGTAAAGCAGCAGGATGAATATCGGAAAGGCGGCCCAGCGGTTTGTGACCACCGCATCGATTTTGTCGGTAACGGTATGCTTCTTCTTGACCTCGGCCGGAGTATATGTCTCTTTCAATGCTCCCTGCACGAAGGCGTATTTTGCGTCTACTATGGCGGACTCTGCGCTGGTGCCGCCGAGCAGTCCCTCGATGCGCCTGTTCTCCTCGAAGCGGGCTGCGATGATCTCGTCGTGGTTGGGCAGGGCCTCGACGGTCTTTTCCACGTCAGAGTCATTCTCCAGATACTTGATTGCCAGCCAGCGGGTGGAGTAATGGGTACGGATGTCCTCGTTTTTCCATATCAGGTGCCGGATGCGGTCGATGCTGGTCTCCAGCTCCTGTCCGTGGTTGATGTGGATGTGGCGGGCCACAGCCGGGTCGTTGTTCTCGTAGACGTGAATGACGGTGTCGAACAGCTTGTCTATGCCCTTGCCGCTGCGGCTCACCGTAGGGATTACGGGCATACCGAGCAGATGTCCCAGGGTGACGGTGTCGAGCTTGTCACCGCGTGCCTCCAGCTCGTCGTACATGTTCAGGGCCATTACCACGCGGAGGTTCATGTCGATGATCTGGGCGGTCAGGTAGAGGTTCCTCTCCAGGTTGGAGGCATCCACCACGTTGATGACCACGTCGGGAATATTCTCGATCAGGTTCTTGCGGACGTACAGTTCCTCAGGGCTGTAGGCCGAGAGGGAGTAGGTGCCGGGCAGGTCCACCAGCACGAACTTGTAGCCCTTGTACTCAAAATGCCCCTCTTTGGCATCGACTGTGACACCGCTGTAGTTGCCTACATGTTCGTGTGAGCCGGAAGCGACATTGAAGAGGGAGGTCTTGCCGCAGTTGGGATTGCCCACGAGGGCGACCCGGACCGTATGGCGGCGTTCCTCCGCAAGCTGCCGCATCTTCCGGTCGAGCTCATCCGCATCGGGGCAGCTGCTCAGCCGTGGACTGCCGGTCGGATTTCCGGATGCATCCGGCTCAAGGGCATTGTCCTGAGCCTCCTGTGCCCTGGCCTCGCTCTCGCTGATGACATCGATCTCACCGGCCTCATCCCTGCGCAGAGATATCTTGTAACCTATGATTTCATATTCTATCGGATCCCTCAGGGGGGCGTTGAGCACCACCCTGACCTCCTTGCCCTTGATGAATCCCATCTCGGTGATCCGCTTGCGGAAGGAGCCGTGTCCGTGAACCTTTACTATGATGCCTCTTTCTCCGGTCTTTAAATCTGACAGCTTCATCTGTGAATACTCCTAATAATCCGGGCAAAATTACCATTCTTTTGCGACCGGTGCAATACCAATTTGTAGGGATTGGCGGAAAAGAAAAGGGACCGGCGGATCACTCCGACAGTCCCGGTTGAAAAACAGGTATGACAGCTTCGAAAAGCAGTTTGTTTATTTTGTCCAGCCTTCCATCCAGTTGTCGCTGGAAGAAATGGCGCCGATGAAGTTGCCGGCGGAGAAGAAGCTGTCGACTGTGGTGGGGTCGATGCCTCCGTCAATAGTGCCGATGAAATTATCTGTCAGGCTGAATGTCTGGTCCACTTTGTTGGTGCCGTCCTCGAGGAACATATCCTGGGTATAGAGGACGGAGCCTTCGTCGTTGTCGCTGGTGACACCGGTGGAGAGGTATACGTAGTTGAGAACGGACTCACCGTCCACGAGCGACTGTTCGGTTTCGGCTGTCTCTGTGGTCAGGGCGCGTGCCTTGCCGGTGACGATGGCGTTGTAGATGTCGGCGTGTGTACCGGCGCGCAGACGTATTCCGCGCTCGTTGTCGGAATTATTGCCTACCAGGGTGATGTTGGCGAGAACAGGATGGGATACGGGCTCGATGGCGGGCGAGTTGTCATTGTTGTCGCACTCAAGGAGGCAGTCACATTCTGCGGACTGCTGGTAAGCTACCATGAACTGGCCTTTCCCCTGCCATCCCTCGGTCCAGTCGAAAGAGTCGTCGGTGTTGTTGGTGGAAACGAGGTATTTTACGTTTACGGTACCGCCGAACCACTCGAAACCGTCATCGGAGCCGTTGATGGCCTGGAGATGGTCCACGGTGGTGCCGTTGCCTACTCCGTAGAATGTGAAGCCGTTGGCCTCCTTCTCCTCGGAGAATGCATATCCGCCGTACTCTACGCGGATGTACTGGAGTGTACCGGAGTTGTCCTCAGGGTCATTTCCGCCGTAAGATGCGTCACCGATCTCTGAAACAGCACCGGTACCGGCATTGATGGGAGCTTTTCCGCAGATGTGGAGTCCGCCCCATGCACCGGCTTCTTTTCTTTCGGAAGTCATGACGATGGGGTCAGTGGCCGTGCCGCGTGCGTCAATCTTCGCGCCCTGCTCTATGAGTATATAGTCAACCTGATCGTCGTCCTTGGCCTCGATGGTTACACCGGGTTCGATAGTCAGGGTCGCGCCTGCCTTTACATGGAGACCTCCTGTGAGGGTGTAGGTGTTGCCTGACTCGAGAGTCCTGTCTTCAGTGATGTCTCCGATGAGGTCAACCTCGGGATCAATCACATTCTCATTGCCTTTCTTTTCGCAGGAAACTGCCACTGCGGCAGCACTGAGTGCAAGAAAAATAAGTTTTTTGTTCATTTTTAAAAATTTTTAGAAATGTTTGATTATTGATGAATTTTAAAAATCCAGCTTGACACCGGCTCCAATTCCCCTTCCGAGCCGGTAGCTCTCCGTCAGCATCTTCTTGCCGAGATCGGGAACTTCCTGAGTGAAGCGGTATTCGGAGTCGAGCAGATTGGAGAGGGACAGCTCCACGCTCCACAGTCTGTTGATGCGGTATGTGATGTTGGCATCCAGCGAATGGATGGGGTCCTGCATCACGTTGCCGAGTCCGTAGATACCTACGGCCTGAATCTTGGGACCCTGTACGTTGTAGAGCACGGATACAGAGAGGGAGGATTCTTCACCGAATCTGGGGGCGTAGGTGATGAAGGCATTGCCCAGGTAGGGAGAGGCTCCCTGAAGCGCTCTGCGGCTGTCGGTGTAGATGCCGCCGTTGGCAAGAAGGGTCACATCCGTGTACATCAGAGAGATATTGCCCCCGATGGTCAGGTATTTTACCGGTTCTGTCCTGAACTCGGCCTCAAGTCCTGCGGCCATGCCCTGCTCGGCATTTCTGAAAGTGTGGACTATCGCGCCTCCGGAGGTCTGCTGCACTCTCTCGATAGGGTCCTTGAGGATCTTGTAATAAAGTCCGACAGAGAACAGATGCCTGTTGTTGGAGGAGAAGTACTCGTACTTGAGGTCGAAGTTGTAGTTGTAGCCGTTCTGGAGCTGGTCGTTACCTCTGATCTCAGCACTTCCGTAGGACTCCTTGTACAGGAACGGAGCCATCTCTATGAACGAGGGTCTGGTCACTGTTATGGACGAGGCGAACCGGAACGAGTGCTTGTTGTTGAGGGTGTACTTGATATTGAGGGCGGGGAAGAAGTCTCCTTTGTTGAGTCTGGAGATGCTTTCCCTTGAGGCATCGTTCCAGTACCTTACCCACTGCTGCGAGTATTCGTAGCGGACTCCCAGACTGAGCAGGAGGGGCTCGACGGGATAATATTCTACCTCTGCGAATCCTGCCGCGATCCTGTGTCCGGCGTAGTAGCTGTTCTTGGGCTGCGCGTCTCTCTCGATGGTGATCAGACCGTCTGAGATATTCTGCATGTTGAGGAAGTCAGGATTGTAGATGTCGTTGATGTCCGGATTGATACCGGTAAGGTTGTAGTAGAAGCGGGTGGAACTGTAGTCACGGGTCTTGTCCTTGTAGGCGATACCGAAGATTACCCGGCTCTGTTCGCCGAAATTGAACGACGGCTTTATCTCCGCTACCAGTTCCTGCTCCTCGAGCTCACCGAAATACCTCATCGTCTCCTGGCGGTTGAGCTTGAAGAGTGACAGCGAGCCGTCCTCTCCCTTGCGGTACATTACCTGCCGGCGGTCAGGCTCATTGCTGTCGGTCATGCCGTAGGATATTTTCCAGTCCATATTCCAGCGGGGGTGCAGGGTATGCGAGCCGCCCAGCTGGTTGTTCCACAGGGAGTAGGAGTGTGCGATGGAGTTGCTTCCCAGCAGCATGTTGTCCTCGGCGTCGTAACCGTCCCGGAGCTTGTATTCCTCGAGGGCCGATTTGGCGTAGAGCGTTGTGAAGCCTATCCTGTCTCCGTTCCCGAACAGGTAGTTGAGACTGAGCAGCCCGGTCAGGTCGAGGCTGTTCTCGTAGGAGTTGTATGAGAATTCGTCCATGTGGTCTCCCACCGTATTGATGTTGGTGATGTAGCCGTCGTATATGTTCTGGGTACCGTGACTCAGGGAGACGGATGCCAGGAGACTGAGCTCGTCATCGTTGCGCAGTCTGAATGTGCGCCCTCCGGACACTGAGCCGGAGAAGTCGGGAATGGCGGTGGCTTTCTTTATTGCGAAGGATGTTCCGAACGGATCGTTTTTCTTGATGTAGTCTCTGAACTCCGGCAGGCTCATGTTCCTGACATTGTCGGGGAGGTTGTTGTCGTGAAGCAGCCAGCCTTTCCTGTCGGGACGGTATGTGTCCTTGAATGTCGTTCCGATGACCCCGTCTATGCCCAGCGATACGGACAGAAAGCTGTCCCCTACGTTCTCCTTCGTGGCGATATCGATGTGCGCGCCTGAGTAGTCTGCGAAGCTGGTGGCGGTGTACACCTTGGTGACGGTTATGCTCTGGAGCACCGAGCTGGAGAATATGTCAAGCGGGATGAGCTTGTTGTCCGGGTTGGGTGATGCTACGGGGAGTCCGTTGAGGGTGGTCAGACTGTAGCGGTCACCTAGTCCGCGCACGAAGAGCTGTCCGGAACTGTTGAATGACACGCCGCTCATGGTCTCGACGGCTTCAGCAACGTTGGCCAGACCTTTTACCTGGATCTCTGCCGCACCGATGTTCTCGACAGCCTGTGCCGAGATTTTCCTGTCGTTGATGAGGGCTCCGATGGACTCCGGATTCTTTCTTCCGACAATGACGGCAGTCTCAAGGGTTTCGGACTGGAATTCCATATAGAAGTCCATGACGCGCTCCATGCCGCTGTCCAGCTTGAAGACTTCGGACCGCAAGTCGTTGTAACTTATGAAATAGAGTCCGATTACTCCTTCTGTCCCTTCCGGAATACTGATGGTGTAGCTTCCGTCGGCTTCGGTCTGGGTTCCTGTCATTGGAGTGTAGGTGCCGTCCACTGTTTTCTCGAACATGACGACTACGCCGGCAAGAGGTTCGGACGTAGCGGCATCCCTGACTATTCCCTTTACTGTCTGGGCATTTGCTGCACCGCTGAGGAATGAGACAAAAGCGGTGGTAAAGACAAATACTGCTTTGCGAAGAGTTGTTTTCATGCTTTTTCTGCTTTTCGGCGGCAAAAGTATCCGGACGATATGTCATGGATGATACGCGGTTGTTAAAATGCTGTTACGCGGATTACGAACATGTTGCAGAAGTTTCATCCCTGTTACGGCATACCGTCCGTGGTGTGGGAAAGTGCCCTGGTTTTTGCGAAAACGGTTCACATTCCTTATATTAGTGGCCAAAATATGTGAATATGATACGTAAGTTCTTGATTGTATTGTCCTCTGTCATGTCGCTTGTCCCTGTCGGGGCTGTATGCCGGCCCGTGTCGGATATTATTCCGCGTCCGGCTGAGTTGCAGTACGGCTCAGGTTATTTCAGATTTGAGGGAGATTCGGTCCCGTCAGACCGGGTACGCTGTACGCTCACCGGTACCGGACCAGAATCCTATACCTTGAAAGTGAGCCGGGATTCGATTCTGATTACCGCCGGGGACAGTGCCGGTCTTTTTTACGCACGGCAGACTCTGCGGCAGCTTGTCGAGCCTGACGGGCACAGTATCCCCTGCGTCAGCATATCGGACAGTCCAAGGTTTGCCTGGAGAGGCTATATGCAGGATGTGTCGAGGCATTTCTTCGACATGGATTTTCTCAAGAAACAGATAGACGCGATGGCGGCCCTGAAGCTCAACCGCCTGCATCTGCATCTGACCGATGCCGCCGGCTGGAGGGTGGAGATTGACCGCTATCCCCTGCTGACCTCGCTGGCCGCATGGAGGGAGGGAGACCTGTGGAAGGACTGGTGGTTCGGAGAGCGGAAATACCTTCCCGAGGGTACTCCCGGAGCATACGGCGGGTATTATACCAAGGAGCAGCTGCGGGAGCTGGTGCGGTATGCCGCCGACTGCTATGTTACGATTGTGCCGGAGATAGAGATGCCCTCGCACTCGGAGGAGGTGCTGACTGCATACCCGGAGCTTTCCTGCACCGGCGAGCCGTACCGGCACTCGGATTTCTGCATAGGAAAGGAGGAAACTTTTGAGTTTCTTGAAAACATTCTCACTGAGATAATGGATATTTTCCCCTCGCAGTATATTCACATAGGCGGTGACGAGGCATCGAAGAAAGCCTGGACCGAATGTCCGTTGTGCCAGGCCCGCATGGAGGCTCTGGGGTTGACGCATGTGGACGAACTTCAAAGTTATATGATCAGACGCATAGGCACTTTCCTGGAGTCGCATGGCCGGACTCCGGTAGGATGGGACGAGATCATGCAGGGCGGGGCTGACAGTACCGCCGTGGTCATGGTCTGGAGAGGTGTGGATCAGGGTGTCCGTGCGGCTGAGGGCGGCAACAGGACGATCATGTCTCCGGGTGCGTTCTGCTATTTCGATACCTATCAGGACGATCCGTCCACGCTGCCTCCGGCCATGGGCGGATATACTCCGCTGTCCAAGGTCTATTCGTTCGAGCCTGTGCCTGACGGTCTGGACTCGGCGGCGGCTTCCAATATTATAGGCGTGCAGGCCAATCTCTGGTGCGAATATATTCCGGCAGAAGAACATGCCGAGCTGATGATATACCCCCGTCTCTATGCACTGGCCGAGGTGGCCTGGAGCCCGGCTTCGGGTCGGGATTACGGGGACTTTCACCGTCGGGCCCTGGTGCTGTGTGAGAGGATGAGGGCTGACGGATACAATGTTTTCGACCTGGCCCGCGAGGTGGGTGACCGTCCTGCTTCACAGCAGTCTGTGGAGCATCTGGCCCGGGGCTGCAAGGTCATCTACAACGCGCCTTATAACGCTACTTATGCCGCAGGAGGGGACACGGCTCTTACGGACGGGCTGCACGGAGGCTGGACTTACGGGGACGGCCGCTGGCAGGGCTTTATCTCGCGGGGCCGTCTGGATGTGACTGTGGACCTTGGCCGGCTGACTGATGTCCGTTCTGTGGAGGCGGATTTCATACAGGTCTGCGGCCCGGAGGTCTTCCTGCCGGCCGAGGTGGTGATTTCTGCATCGGAGGACGGTTCTGAGTTCCGGGAGCTGCGGCGCATCACCCGTGAGGTGGTCCGCGACGACCGCGTCACCTTCGTCACCGACGGGTGGCATGCCGCCGGTGCCTTTGTCTCCGCCCGCTACATCCGCGTCCAGGCCCGCTCCGGCCAGTTCGGCGGCTGGGTCTTCACCGACGAGATAGTCGTCCGCTGATGCGGGCTGCGTCTCCTATACTGTCCTCCCTTCTTCTGTGTATATGAGGACTGAAAAAGTACTACAAGGAGGCATTTACAAATATAATCAAGGGAGGTTTTGATACCGCTGGCGGTTTCCTGGTGCATGGTTACACTGCTGGTACATCTTTTCGTATTCTTTGCTTTTCCACCTATATATTCTGTCGGTGTAAAATCTCGAGGTTTTTATCTAAATTTGGCGCATGAATATTGAAAGACCATCTGAAAGCTGGAGCGTTTCGGGCGTTATACAATGATCAGACCGGAGCCGAAGGCTTTGTGGAACAAGGCGATGTCTTCCTAGGAATGGAAGCGGCGGGCACAGACGGCATTCACTCCGGGTGCCGGCTTCTCCAAGGCGGGGAAGGAGGACAGCGGGGTGTGGACCATGCTCGGGCGGATGCAGGAGCAATGGAACATCTCTTACAGGTTACCGGCGGTTAGGAATGCTGAAGGCGGGATAATCGGAGATGCGGTGCGCAGATTCTCGCCCCGATGAACAGCTTCCTGGTTCTGAATCTCTATTCCAACGGTTATTCGGCGATGTTGGCGGACACCCTCGTGGCCTGCGCTTTCGGCTCGGCCGGCCGCCGCACTTCCGGAGAGCTCGTCCTCCGCGATGACTTCGGCCGCATCCTGCCCCTCAGCGTCTGCATCCGCCTGGAGCGGTAGCCGTTGTTGGTCTGTGGGTCTTTTCGTGAGGTATTGCCTGTACGGGTGAGGTGGTGGATATTACAGAATTAAACCCAGACCGGTCATGGAAATAGTAGAAAACGTTTCTAATGACCGATCTGGGTTTTTACTTGCGGCACTTTCCCGTGTGCCGGCGGATTATCAGTTAAAGGATATGCTGCTCCATTCGGTGTCGAACCAATTGGTGGCTGAAGCGGCCTTGGGCGAGGCTGTTCCGCTCTCGTAATGCTTGTCTGCATTAAGCACAAGCTCGCAGGAGTTGGTCTCGAAATTGAATACCGGTTCTCCCAATCCCATAAAGGCGAGGGGGTCCTCGTGTATCGTGAAGTCACCTGCGGCCGTGAGTTCAAGTCTTGTCAGGGGGCAGTCCTGGAAAAGGCCATAATGTATTTCCACTACTTTAGGCAGGGAAATGGAGGAAAGGCCTGTCTCCTTGAACGCCATAGTGTAGATGGTGGTGGCTTCAGGCAGCTCGATGGAGTTGAAGGCATTGCAGAATACAAGGCACTGATTGCCTACATATTTTACACCAGGGCATACGATGGTCTCCAGTTTGGGGTTGTTCCAGAATGCCTGGCTTCCGATGGTCTCGACTTCTTCCGGCAGGATTACTTTTCTGAGTTCAGGGAAAGTGTACTCATTGTTGTTCAAGCCGCTGAATGCAAATGCGGGGAGTCCGTAGACACCGTCATTGCTTATCTGCCCGTTTCCATCGAGCAGACCGTCCACGTCTACTTCTGGCCATCCGGTTACGCCGCTGAGGTCGACGACTTCAACATTGGTACCTACAAACGGATTGCCGGTCCAGGATGCGTCCATAGGGGAAGCTGTGGTGGACATGCCTAGCTGTTCGAATTCTCCTGTCAGTTTGAATTCTGTTACACCTGCAGCAAGAGCCTCGTCTATAGCTGCGCGAACCTCCTCGTTGCTCATGCCGGTCATGTCGATGTCGCCGTCCGGTGCAGGTTCGTTTACGGTGACTGAACATGTGGCGCTCTTGTCTTCTGCGCTGGCCGTAATCACTGTCTCGCCGGCAGCTACTGCCTTAACCAGACCGGTCTCATCCACCGTTGCTATGGATGTGTCGGAGCTTTCCCATACAACCGTTTGTGTCTCGGCATTTTCTGGGAAGATAGCAGCTGTGAGCCGGTATGTTTCCCCAACCAATATTGTGACAGATGTCTCGTTAAGTTCGATACCCTCAACGGCGACAGGCTCTGTAGTAGACTCCTCGGGCTCGCAGGAGGCAATCATGAATGTTGCCAATGCCGTTAAAATCAAGAATTTTTTCATTTAAAAATAAAATAATTTATTGGAGGTTCTTTGTACTTTTAGCAGGCCGGCGGATGGTAAGAGCCTCATCTGGCCACCACCGGTACAAGACTGCAAATTTATATAAAATTACTGAAAGAATCCCCAAAAAAATGAGGCGGTTTTTTCGGGGTGGGTGTAAATGTCCGAATGCCAAAATGGAAAGTCAAAACTACTTATTGTCGTTTTGCGCAGGAGTACAGGAAGGTCTCCTACAGGCTTATCATGAACAATGTCGTAGTACCGTTATCGTTAAAACGCGACCAAATCAGCAGTTCTCCATAGAAATCGCTGTATATTTCCGGATATGGAAGGAACCTGCCGGTTATGTGTCCTGTCTTTTCGTCTATTACTATCAGACAAGGCTCGCCAAGGGTGCGGCTTGTATATACCAGCCCTTGCGGAGTCTTATACGGCAGCCCTTCGCCTCCGGGCATAATATCTGATGCTTCGTCCAGGGCGTATGAACTAAGTAGAGCTCCTTGGCCGTTGATAAGTTTTATTTTGTCATTATACAGGTCCAGAAGATAAATGCTGTCAGGTGAAACTGCATTTATGCCCCACGGCGAGCCGGAAATTTTTGTCCTGAAAGGCGATTTGACGGTGCTGGAAAAGCCACGCGACTTTGGCCAAAAGGGTCAAAGTCGCGTGGCTTTTCCAACTTTCTTCGTTACTTTGTGATGGATGGCTCATTGTGGATTACTCGTACGAAAGGGCAAGAAAGAATGTATACGATAGGGGCAGTGTGCTGCTGATTCGTCAGTATTCCTGGACGCGGAGGGCGCGCATGGCGTTGAGAACGGCCAGGACGGTGACGCCGACATCGGCGAAGACGGCGAGCCACAGGGTGCCGAGGCCGAAGGCGGCGAGGAGCAGGATAGCGGCCTTGATGCCGATGGCCAGCCAGACGTTCTGACGGGCGATGCGGAGGGTGCGGCGGGCGATGGAGACGGCTGTTGCGATTTTGGTGGGACGGTCGTCCATCAGCACTACGTCGGCGGCCTCTATGGCGGCATCGCTGCCGAGTCCGCCCATGGCGATGCCCACGTCGGCGCGTTTGAGCACCGGGGCGTCGTTGATGCCGTCCCCGACGAATGCGAGGCTGGTGCCGCAGGGCTTGGCGGCCAGCAGCTCTTCCAGGCACCGGACCTTGTCGGCGGGCAGCAGGTCGGCGCGGTAGGAGCCGATACCGAGCCTGGAGGCCACGTCGCGGGCCGTTTCCTCCCGGTCGCCGGTCAGCATGACGGTGTTTTTGACCCCGAGCCGGCGGAGGGCTGCTATTGCCTCCGCGCTGTCCTCCTTCACCCTGTCATTGATGACGATGTGCCCGGCGTATTGTCCTTCCACCGCTACGTGGATGATGGTGCCGGTGCGGTGACAGTCGTGCCATGCCGCTCCGACAGCCTCCATCATCCTGGCGTTGCCTACGCAGACCGTGCGGCCTTCCACATTGGCCCTGATGCCCTGACCGGCGATTTCCTCCACGTCCGTGACTGAGCAGCCGTCGGTCGCCTCGTTGGGGAATGCCGCCCTGAGGGCCTCACCTATCGGATGGGTGGAGAAATGCTCCACGTGGGCGGCCAGATGCAGGAGCTCGTGCTCCGTGATGGCTGCTGATCCGGGCTTTGCGGCTGCTTCCGGGTGCACGGCCTCCACTGCGAACTCTCCGCGGGTGAGGGTGCCGGTCTTGTCGAATACCACTGTCCCGACATTTGCCAGGGAGTCCATGAAGCTGCTGCCCTTGATGAGGATGCCTCTGCGGGAGGCGCCGCCCAGACCGCCGAAGAAGGTGAGGGGGACGCTGATGACTAAGGCGCAGGGACAGGATACCACCAGGAAAATGAGGGCGCGGTGGAGCCAGGTGGCGAAGGAGGAGGCGAAGCCGTTTCCGGACAGCAGCGGCGGTACGAATGCCAGCAGGAGGGCGGCGGAGACCACTATCGGGGTGTAGATGCGGGCGAAGCGGGTGATGAAGGACTCGCTGCGGGACTTGCGGGAGTCGGCATTTTCCACGAGCCGGATGATTTTCGAGACGGTGCTCTCGCCGAAGGTCTTCGTGGTCCTGATGCGGAGGACACCGGAGAGGTTGATGCAGCCGGAGGCCACGTCGTCGCCTTTTTCGACATCCCGGGGCAGGCTCTCGCCGGTGAGGGCCACGGTGTTGAGGGAGGAGGAGCCTTCGATGACGGTGCCGTCCAGAGGTACTTTCTCCCCCGGCCTTATGACGATGACCTCTCCGATGCTGACCTCTTCGGGAGTGACGGTCCGGGTTTGCCCGCCGCGCTCCACTTCGGCTGTATCCGGGCGGATTTCCATCAGGTGGGAGATGCTGTCGCGGCTGCGGCCCTCGGCGTAACTCTCGAACAGCTCGCCCACTGCAAAGAACAGCATGACGAAGACCGCTTCCGGGAATTCGGTCTCCGCTCCGGGCAGGAAGCCGATGCAGAGGGCACCGATGGTAGCCAGGGACATGAGGAAGTGCTCGTTGAAGATGTTTCCTCGGGCAATGCCTTCGGCCGCTTCTTTCAGGGTGCCGGTGCCGATGAGCAGGTAGGGGACGAGGTAGACCAGGAGCAGCTGCCAGGTCTGCAGGGCGCAGTATCTCTCGATGAGGACGGCTGCGGCGAGCAGGACGGTGGTGACGGCGATGAAGGTTATCTGCCGCTTTGTGCTGCTGTGTGCGTGGTTATGCTGGTGCGTGTCCTTATGTGTGTGATGTATGTGCGTTTGCCGGGCTGAATGTTTCTGCGGCCCGGCCCCGTGAATCTTCTTATGCGATGACTCTCGTGCCATAAGTTCTTTCCTGTTTACGGTTCAAAATTACGGCTGGCGGAGTGCAACCAAGTTTCAGAGGGAGGTGCCGGATGTCAGTTTGCAACCGGGTTGCAGCCGTGCCGTCTGGAGCACTCGGGGCAGAGACCCTTGACGGTGTAGTTGATGGTTTCGATGTGATAACCTTCCGGCAGGGCGACTACGGGTATCTTGACATCCTTGATGCAGAATGTCCGGCGGCACTCCTCGCAGTAGAAATGGATGTGCCTGTTCTCGACCCGGCAGACAGTGGACTCGCAGCGGCAGATCTCGTATTTTGTGGATCCGCTGCCGTCCTCGAACGAATGAATCGCGTGGTGCTCGAGCAGGACGTTGAGGGTGCGGAATATTGTGGACTTGTCCATGGTCTCCAGTTCCGTCTCCAGTTCGGTCATGGATACGGGATGAGTGAGCTCCGAGAGTTTCTGGAGTACGAGGATGCGGGCCGCAGTCGGGTTGATGCCGTGGTCCTGAAGCTGCTGTTCAATAGTTGTTCCGGCTGTCATTTCCGTAGGTTTTCCGGGTGCGAAGATGGAAAAAAGTGCTGAGAAATGAAAGATAAATCGTCAAAACCGGCTGTGCCCGCTGCAGGCGAGGGCACTGAGAAGTGTGAGGTAGGCAGGAGGCGTGTCCGGGCTGTCCCACTGGAGGTCAATGCCGAAGAGTCCGGAGGTGGTGCGGGCTACGTCGAAGCCGAGGGCCTCGAGGGAGGGACGGATGCTTTCGGGGTGATGGCAGGGTCGGCCTTCGCGGCGTGTGCAGTGCTCCGGCGGGCAGAGCAGGCAGGTTCCGGCGAAGAACGCCATGGCGGTGTGTGCCGGCACTGCGGCTTCACGTTCCATTTTCAACAGCATCCGGTCAAGCCGCTCCCGTTCCCGGCGGATGATGGGGTCGGCTGTCTCCGGGGTGAGCGTGACCCCTTCCGAAGGAGTTATGACGGTGGCCAGCAGGGAGATGGCCGCATATCCTTCCGGAAGAGCCGTCTCGTCGAAATCGTAGGGAGGGCAGGCCCAGCAGTTGCCGTACCGGCTGCATTCACGGCAGTATCCCCGCACCCGTCCGAAGTCCCGGTAGCCGGCGATGTACTCGGCCATCGGCATTTCCGCCCACTGCTCCTGCACGCTATATGCTGCCGTAATCTCCTGCATTGTCCGTTCCATATTTGATTTTCCGCAAATGTACGGATATTACCTTTTGTTTAGAATTCAAAGGCAACGGCTAGTTTCGGCATGACCATTATGTTTTCGTCTTCCAGTTGCGGCATGATGAAGACAGCCGCACCGAGGGACAGTCTCATACCAAGCTCATCGTTGAACGCCCAGCTCCATCCGATGTTAGGTTCCAGTTCTATGGTGTTTTCAGCATGCCATGAATACAGGCTGGTCCCGCTGTCCAGCTCTCCAAGGAAGGTCATGTATCCTATTTTAATGCCGGCAATCGGAGTGCTTGCTCTTTTAAGAATGTAGGCGTTGTAATCTATAAAGGCATGGCCGAACAGAGGAAAGAACCCTGTCGGGGTTATAAAAAAACCCGCGCCTGCACCCAGATAATGGTGTTCGTTGAACATATATCCGTGCGAGGTGTCAAAGCCTATCCAGACTATGTATTGGTCGGTGAGGGCGACACTGCCTCTATATCCTTTTGCCCTATGTGTCTCAGTTCTGTTTTCTGCGCTCTGCTTATCTGTTGCGAATGAGCTCAGGCAGATTGTACTGCAGAGCAGCATTATCAGTATTGTATGTATGGATTTGTTCATGTGGTAAAGATAGCCGAATTTCCTATCAATGCAAAACGGAGAGGGAAAGTTTTGTATTTTTGTAGGCGTTTGGAAAAATGATGAAATGATGATGGAATTCAAGGACAGAAGAAGCATACGGAAATATTCGCGGCGCGGGCTGCCGGAGGGACTGATCGAGGCTCTGGCCGGGGAGGCTTCGAGAGCTGCGACCATGGGCAATATGCAGTTGTATTCGCTGGTGGTCACTGAGGACGGGCCGGAAAGAGAGGCCCTGGCTGAGGCGCACCATCATCAGCCGATGGTGGAGGAGGCCCCGGCGGTGCTTACGTTCTGTGCGGATTTTCACAGGTTCAGCCGGTGGTGTGAGCAGCGGGACGCGGCACCGGATTACGGCAACTTCGTGTCTTTCATCAACGCTGCCACGGACACTCTGCTGTTTGCCCAGGCATTCATCACCTTAGCGGAGGAGCGCGGCCTGGGTACCTGCATCCTAGGTACGACGGTTTACAATCCCGATAAGATCATCGAGGCCCTGCGCTTGCCGCCTCTGGTGGTGCCCGTGCTGACCGTTACTATCGGCTGGCCGGACGAGGCTCCGGGGCAGACTGACCGCCTGCCGGTGGAGGCCATCCTGCACGCCGGTCATTATCACGACTATGCGGCGGAGGATATCGACCGCATCTACGCCGCAAAGGAGGCCCTTCCCGAGAGCCGTTATTTCGTGGAACTCAACGGCACTGAGAACCTTGCCCAGGTCTTCACCCGCTTCCGTTTCACCAGGCAGGAATGCCTGGAAATGTCCGCCAAGATGCGGGAAGTCCTGCGGCACCAGGGTTTCAATGAATAGACAAACGGTAAGCAGTGCGTCACCTCAAAAATGTAAAAGTTTGGTGTATAAGGCATTATGATGATGACGTGTTCTTGTCACTGAGGTGTACCAAAAAAGTTGGACGGATTAATATTTATCAGTTATTTGATAATTAACTGATCTGCAATGTATT
>CALVDE010000015.1 GCA_944326265.1 uncultured Bacteroidales bacterium
CACACCTTCGGAAGGTGGGAAGGGGCGGATGGAAACGAAAACGCGGGCACAGACGCTACAGAGGGTCCCGGGCGATTACGCACCTTCGGAAGGTGAGCAGAAAACGCGGGAAATCCGCACACCTTCGGAAGGTGGGAAGGGGCGGATGGAAACGAAAACGCGGGCACAGACGCTACAGAGGGTCCCGGGCGATTGCGCACCTTCGGAAGGTGAGCAGAAAACGCGGGAAATCCGCACACCTTCGGAAGGTGGGAAGGTGACGCGGGAATATTGAATTGAGCGGTGACATGCCTGTCACAAAGTCACTACTTTTGCATTTGCAAAAATCACCATCTATAAAAATCACCATCTATGAAAAAGAACAACAATACTCTTGGGACTGCCGCCGCACTGTTCATCGCCGCAACAGCACTGCTCGGCGGATGCACCGGACAGAATAGCCGGGGCGGCATAGAGATAATCGACCTGTACAGATATGAGGACGGAGGGGCGCTGACGGATGCCATGCTGGACAGTCTCGCAACAGAGACCAGGGTCATCGAGCTCGTGGCCGATGGTGACCTGACCATACCGGCCAATCCCATAAAGGTCAAGTTTGCAGGCAATGTCACTGGTACTGACGGTCCGATACAGGATACCGGAAGCGGCAAGACCGGAGGCAGGATTGAAGACAGGATATACGTCCTGGACAATCCGGCCATAAGGGAATACCGGCTGCTGGCCTTTGACAGCAACGGCCGGTTCATCAGGCAGATCGGAGCAATGGGACGCGGACCCGGGGAATATCTCGGCATATCCGATTTCGCAACAGCCCCTGACGGCAGTGTCTGGATCGAGGATGCAGTCGCAAACAATCTGATACACTACGGCAAGGACCTCAGGCACATCTGCACAGTGCCCACGTCCTACGACGCAGACTGCATGGAGTTTCTGGAAGACGGGAACCTCATAGTCAATCTCTCTCACTGGAACCCTGACCTTATCCGTATCGCCGTGACCGACACTCTTTTCGGAGAGGAAAACCGCAGAACGGTAATACGCTACAGCTACGAACCCAACCCCTATATTCATTACGGGTCAGGACAGCTGAACAAGGTCCGTGAAGGCTGGCTGCACAACTATCCTCCTTTCGGGGATGTCTATCTGTTTGACAGCAGGGACGGAGAACTGAAGCAGCATTGCTTCCTCGACTTCGGTCCGGACAAAATCACTCCCGAGGATGTTCTGGAAGTGGGTGATGGTAATGACGACATGAAACTCATACAGTCAATAGATGACCACATCTTCCTGCTTAAGATAGCGGACCTGTCAGACGATTATGTCATAGGACGGATGAATGACAAAGGCCAATACACGGACTTTATCGCCGACCGCAAGAACAGGATCATCTACAAAAGCAAGCCGGGCAGTCTGAGCAGGATCCTGGGCCAGAGCGGAGAATGGACGGTATCACTTGTCGCCCCCGACACGGACAGCGGCCACTACAAACTGGCACTGCGGAAATTTTAAACAGCGGCACTGTATTTAGGGTGCGATTTTTGCTACTTTTGCGTCCGGATTTGAATTGTGAAATATTATGGACAAGAAAGTATTACTTATGATCCTCGACGGCTGGGGCGAGGGCAAGCACGACCGCTCCAACGCCATCTACACTCAGGGAACTCCCAATCTCGACAAGCTCAGGGCACAATACCCCGTATCGTTTCTGAAAGCCTGCGGTGAGGACGTGGGTCTTCCCGCCGGACAGATGGGCAACTCCGAGGTGGGACACCTCAACATCGGTGCGGGCCGCATCGTATATCAGGACCTGGTCAAGATCAACATGGCCTGCAGCCAGCACAAACTTCTGGAAAACAAGGAAATCAAAGCAGCATACGACTATGTGGCGGGCAGCGGCAGGGCCCTGCACTTCTTCGGACTGTGCTCCCACGGCGGAGTCCACAGCTCCCTTGCACACCTCTACGAGTTCCTCGAGGTGGCCGCACAGTATCAGCTGCCCAAGGTATATGTCCACTGCTTCATGGACGGCCGCGACTGCGACCCCCGCAGCGGCAAGGGCTTCATCGAGGAGCTGCAGGCCAAATGCGCCGAGCTCCGTGCCAAATACCCCGATCCCTCGCAGGGTCCCGTCATCGCCAGCATCATCGGCCGCTACTACGCCATGGACCGCGACAAGAGGTGGGACCGCGTCAAGATGACCTACGACCTGGTCGTAAGCGGTCAGGGCGAGAAGTTCACCGACCCCGTAGCAGCCGTGCAGAGCTCCTACGACAAGGGCGTGACCGACGAGTTCGTAAAGCCCCACTGCGGTGTGGATGCCACCGGCAAGCCCCTGGGACTCATCTCCGAAGGTGACGCCGTCATCTTCTACAACTTCCGTAATGACCGCGCCCGCGAGATCACCGCAGTGCTCACCCAGCAGGACATGCCGGAGCAGGGCATGAAGACCATCCCCCTGTACTACTGCTGCCTGACCCCCTACGACGACAAGTTCACCGGACTGCACATCCTCTTCGACAAGGAGAACGTGCCCGACACCATCGGCGAGGTAGTCTCCAAGGCCGGACGCAGGCAGCTCCGCATCGCCGAGACCGAGAAATACGCCCATGTGACCTTCTTCTTCTCCGGCGGACGCGAGGAGCCTTTCGAGGGCGAGTCCCGCATCCTCATCAACTCTCCCAAAGTGGCCACCTACGACCTCAAGCCCGAGATGTCCGCTCCCGAGGTAGCAGAGGCCCTGGTCGCAGAGCTGAACAAGGGCGTACACGACATGGTCATCCTCAACTTCGCCAACGGTGACATGGTAGGCCACACCGGAGTCTACGAGGCCATCTGCAAGGCCGTCAAGACCGTGGACGAGTGCGTGGCCAAGGTAGTCGAGGCCGCCCGTGCCAACGGCTACAGCGTGCTCATCACTGCCGACCACGGCAACGCCGACCACGCAGTCAACGAGGACGGTACCCCCAACACCGCCCACTCCCTCAACGTAGTGCCCTTCATCGCCGTGGACGACGACGTCAAGAGCCTCCGCGACGGCCGCCTGGCCGACATCGCCCCCACCATGCTCAAGCTCATGGGTATCCCTGCCCCTGCCGACATGACCGGCGAACCACTTTTCTAACGGTCCCTGCAATAAAAACCCCCGGAAGTCTCACAGACTGAACTTCCGGGGGTTATTCTATATATCAGGCGGAACCGTTACTTCACCTGACGGGCGGTCATGAGAGTCTCAGGCTCCTCCTCTGCCGGACGGCCGAGAGAGACCATCAGCGGCTCGGAACTTGCCGCATACGCCGGAGCACGGTACAGATTGATAGGGAATTCGCTTACAGGGGAAACATCATCCTTGGTAACGTTTACCAACACCCTGCTGACAGGACCATATATCTGGTTTCCTTTTTCATCAAAAGTGAAAGCTGCCGCAAAAATGGTGTGGTCCTCTCCATAATTGAACCAGTTGTACAGATACTCCTCACCGATACCGAAAGTGCCAATCAACTGAAGCAGCTGAGAATCCCTGTAGGTTTCCTCATCCATGACATTCTTGTACTGCATGGCCCACATGAAACCATCAGCTCCCTCAGGAATATCTCCGAAGTTGATCATTCCGAGAGCCCTGCCATACCCGTAGTAGAAATCCTCACTCAATTCAGGATACTCCGCCAGAACATCATCGACATCATAGAACGGACCTGTGATAATCTCTATAGGATCTATGTCAGCCACCTCGAGAGATTCGGTCGTGAAGAACTCCTTCACCAGGGCTGTGGTAGCCGCACCTGCTTCGTAACCGAATACGAAGACCACATACTCGGTCTCATCCACCAGGTTCCAGAAAGTCTGATTCACGAAGTCGCCCTTGCGGACATTGCCGCTGAGGTCCATCTCCAGAAGCTTGGCAAGAATTTCCTCGTCTGTCAGATTCTTGTAAGGCTCGGCAAGTGCCGCTCCGTAAACATAAGGATCATCATTGGTAGTATAAATACTGATGCTGGCCTGAGTGTCCTCCACATCGAACACCTCCAGAGTAAGCTGGTTGTCTGACGACGTAATGGGCTCGGTAGTGAAATACTGATATACCAGTTCAGCTCGTCCTGAATGTACGCGTCCGTGTCATCAGGGTCCCAGCCGGCATAATCAGAGTGGATACGTATGAGATATAGGTCATCTCCTTATCCTCGGGAATCACGTCGTAGGTGATATGATCATAGCCGATCTCCTTGACGTTGAACTGGAACGGGCCTACCGCACCATCCTGGTTGACAGTAAATGTCTGGACGATATCTCCGTAAACGGCAGTCACCTCTGCCGAACGGGAAGAAGCCTCCTCATTGGGATCCACGAAGAACATGATTTCAGAGCCGTTGTCCTCGAAACGTCCGAGCCATCCGGCTTCGCTCTCGGCTACGACTTTAAGGCTGTCAATGGGATTCTCCAGAGTGTAGGGCATCGAAGCCTGGCCACCCTCAGCCGTAATATTGACCTCCGTCGACTTCAGCTCAAAAGCCGCAGAATTTATGCATAATATTTCCATTCTTACAATAAATTCCATATTTTTGCCGCTGCAACGGTTCCTCTGCGGAGGATTAAAAGGGAACCGGGTGAGAGTCCCGGACAGTTCCCGCTGCTGTGAGTTCCAATGTTGTTCCGGCACTTTTGCCACTGATGCCCTGGGAGATTGACCGTCTGCCGGGTTTCGGGAAGGCGTCCGGAGCGGAACGAGTCAGAAGACCTGCCTTGCACACGGATCAGCGGCCTACGGGTGTTTAGGCTCCGGACTCTAAGAGGTCTTCGCGGCGTTTCTGCCCTTCAAGCTGCTGTCCATAATTTAGGAAAATGAAATATGGCAGTGCGATTCATAGATAGAATGATATTACCTGTAGTGCTGACGGTGCCGGCCCTGACGGCATTCCTGTTGTCGGCCGCACCCGTAGTGTACGGAGCACAGGTGTGCCTGGCTGAGAGGGTCCGGGCTGCTGCCGTATACGATATGCCTGCAAGTGCGGCTGATACGATTCCGGAAGCGGACACGGTCTACGCTCTGGACGAGCTGATGGTCGTGGCCAGCCGCACATCCGGGGAGGTTGTCCCGGTGCAGACGCTCTCGGGCGAAAAACTCCGCAATCTCGGCACCCACTCGATCGCCGATGCGATAAGGTATTTCTCCGGAGTGCAGATCAAGGACTTCGGCGGTATCGGAGGACTCAAGAGCATCAATGTCCGCAGCCTCGGCAGCCAGCACGTGGGAGTATTCTACGACGGAGTGGAGCTCGGCAACGCCCAGAACGGCATAGTGGACCTGGGGCGGTTCTCCTTAGACAATTTGGAGTCGGTCTCCCTCTACAACGGACAGAAGAGCGCGGCCCTGCAGTCCGCCAAAGACTATGCCTCGGCAAATGCCGTTTATCTGCAGACCAGAAAGCCACGCTTCACCGGCGGCAAGCGCAACAACTGGAACCTAGGCCTCAAGGGAGGCTCGTTCATGACCGTCAACCCCTCTGTGCTCTGGGAACATAAGATATCGGACCGCCTGTCCCTCTCGGCCAGCACCGAATTCCTCTATACCACCGGCCGGTACAAGTTCACCTACGCCAAGCAGGACGGCTACGACACCACCGGCATCCGCCAGAACGGAGACGTGCGGATGACCCGCGCCGAGGTGGCTCTCTTCGGGGACATCGAGGGCGGATACTGGAGGGCCAAGGTCTATTTCTACGACTCGGAAAGGGGCTATCCCGGAGCAGTGGTCCGGGGCAAGTTCGTACACCAGGACCGCCAACGGGACGACAACTTCTTCGCCCAGGGGTCCTTCAAGAAGGACTTCGCCCCCTGGTACTCCCTGCAGGTCAGCGGCAAGTACGCCTACGACTATCTTCACTACCTCGCCGACCCCCGCCTCGACGTGACGGCCATGTACGTAGACAACCGTTACCGGCAGCAGGAGGCCTACCTCTCCGCCGCACACCGCTTCAAGCCTTTCAGGTGGTGGACATTGTCCCTGGCCACCGACTTCCAGTGGAACAGCCTCGACGCTGATCTGCGGGACTTCGTCTACCCCCTGCGCTACGCCGGATACGGAGCCGCAGCCACCGCCTTCGAATTCGGGGGTCTGAAACTCTCCGCATCCCTGCTCTACACCTATGTCCACGATGTGCTGAGAGCCTCGGACGCCGAGATGGACGACCGGCACCAGCTATCCCCCGCCGTCATAGCCTCGTGGAAGCCCTTACGGGACATTGACCTGGAACTGAGGGCATTCTACAAGAAGAATTACCGTATGCCCACCTTCAACGACCTCTACTACACCTTCACAGGAGCATCCTGGCTGGAGCCGGAGGAGACCACGCAGTACGATTTCGGGGCCACCTGGCACCTGATACGCAGCCGGGGCTGGTTCCGGGGAACGGACATACAGGCCGACGTGTATTTCAACCAGATAGACAACAAGATCATAGCCATGCCCACCTCCAACCAGTTCCGCTGGACGATGATGAATCTCGGCTACGTGGAGATACTGGGTACGGACATCGCGGCCCAGGGTTATTTCCGCTTCGGGCCGGTGGACGTGTCCCCGAGGGTGAGCTACACTTTCCAGCGGGCCCGCGACCTGAGCGACCCGACATCCGAATGGTACGGCGGACAGGTGGCCTACATTCCCCTGCACAGCTGCTCCGTGACCCTCGGCGCAGCCTACAGCAGCTGGTCCCTGAACTACAGCTTCATCTACACCGGCGGGCGTTACGAGTCCTCGGCCAACATCCCCGAGAACTACGCCCAGCCCTGGTACACCCACGATGTGTCCTTGACCAAGTCGTTTGAGTTCAACGGCTGGGGGCTCAGGGCTACAGTTTTGGTAAACAACATACTCAACCAGCAGTACGAGGTGGTCAAGTGCTACCCGATGCCGGGCACCAACTTCATGATTAAAGTCAATTTCATAATATGAGAATAAGCGCAGCGAATATCGTTTTTATCGGACTGCTGTCCGTCTGTCTCGCCGGATGCCTGTCCTCCTGCCGTAAAGAGGAGCCTGTCCTACAGGGCGAGGGTGACCATGTCGGAGGCGGAGAGAGCGGAGAGATCAAGGGATTCTTCCTGCTCAACGAGGGCAATATGGGCAGCAACAAGGCCACGCTGGACTATTACGACTACGAGTCGGGGGACTATACGCGCAATATCTACCCGGAGCGGAATCCGGGAGTGGCCCTCGAGCTCGGGGACGTGGGCAATGACCTGGGCATCTACGGCGGCAGGCTCTACGCCGTCATCAACTGTTCCAACCTCGTGGAGGTCATGGACGCGGAGACAGCCGTACATGTCGCCGAGATATCTGTCCCCAACTGCCGGTACATAACATTTGACGGCGGATATGCGTATGTCAGCTCATACGCCGGGGCCGTGGAGCTGGACCCGGAGTACCGGCGGGGTTATGTGGCCAAGATAGATACTGTGACGATGAAGGTGGTCGATACCTGCGGCGTAGGTTACCAGCCGGAGGAGATGGCCGTGGTGTCGGGCCGGCTTTACGTGGCCAACTCAGGCGGATACATGGCCCCGGACTACGACAGCACGGTGTCGGTCATAGACCTGGCCACATTTGAGGTGGTCAACGAGATAGAGGTGGCCCCCAATCTGCATCAGGTCAAGCTGGGAGGTGACGGTATGCTTTACGTGTCGTCCCGGGGAGACTATTACGGTCTTCAGTCCTCCACATACATCATCGACCCTTCCACCGACAAGGTAGTGGAGGAGCTGGAACTGCTGCCCAGCAGCGACATGGCGGTCTACGGCGATTATCTGTACGTCATCTCCCATTCCTGGAGCAACATATCGCTGGACTATCAGACCGGCTACGCTGTGTTCGACACCCGGGACAGAGTGACGGTGACCCGCAACTTCATCACGGACGGCACCGAGGACGGGATAACCACACCTTACTGCATAGCCGTCAATCCTGCAAACGGAGACATCTTCCTGACTGATGCCAAGGATCATGTCACTCCGGGCTATATACACTGTTACGGGCAGGACGGTGTCCGGAAATGGTCTGCGCGGACAGGTGATATACCCGCTCATATCGTATTTACCCGCAAACAGTTAAAACCATTGGAATAAATCTTGATTTAAAATATTTTTAAAAATGAGACAGATTCTTAAAATTTCCATTGCGGCCGCCGCCGTGCTCTTAGCCGCTTCATGCCAGAAAGAAAACAGTCCTGTGGATGAGCCTGAAGTGGCTGTGCTTGCTTTTGAGGGAGAATACTGGGACGCACTGATTGACAGCCCCCAGTACGGAGGCCCGCTGCTTTACGGAGAGTATGACGAGGCCAATTACACCTATCTCGGCACTGATTACAGCTGGTTCGATGACGGCAATACTTTCCTGGCTTCCGAACTGTGCGAGAATTACGGTGCGAAGGTGTACTGGAACGGAGGACATGCCGTATCCGGTTACGTAGGACAGGAACCCACCGGTGATTATATGCTTCAGCTGGCCATTCCCCTGGAAAGCGGACACGACGGTTCCAAGAATTTCTGTGTACACAACGGCTATAAGAGCGGCAGCTCCATCGCTACCGGATACTTCTACTTCAAGGACGGTGTAGGAAGAATCATTGAGAGTATGTACGTCACCAACACCTCTTATTATCTGGGCTCTTTCGATGTTCTTGGAACTGAAACGGACTGGACCAAAATAACCGCGACGGGTTATGATGCGGAAGGTACCGTCACCGGAACCAGCGAGTTCTATCTTTCCAAGGACGGTGAGAGCATCAATGAGTGGACTATGTGGGATCTCACCGGACTCGGAACACCTGTAAAAGTGGAATTTGACATAACTTCATCCGTGGTCAATGAATGGGGAATGGCCATTCCCGGCTATTTCGCCTATGACGACGTGACAGTCAGACTGTAATCAGCATTTGATGAGAAATAATTTTTCTGCATTCATATTTTCAATAGTTCTTGTTTTTACCGGGTGCAGGGACCAGCGTGACTCCCTGCCTCCGGTAATTGTGCTTGAACAGCAGATCTACGAGACAATGACGGGAGAGGCGGTGACCGTCACTCCGGAGTACAGGAACTGTGGTGAAGGGACAGTGTACCTTTGGACCTGTGACGGGGAAACTCTGTCCACGGAGCCATCCTTGACATTTTCCCGGAATGTGCGTGGAGAGTATTGGATACAGCTGACAGTCGGCAATTCCGCCGGAGAGGACAGGGCGGAGATCCGTATCGATGTCTATGACGTAGCTCCTCCCGAGATATCCTTGCCTGGAGCGGCTGCCGGATTCTCGGTCCTGAAAGATTCGTCCCTGGTGCTGGCTCCGGAAGTCCGGTCTGCTCTGCCTGTCACATATTCGTGGAGTATTGGCGGAAAGCCTGTCTCCGCTGATTCTGTCCTGACATTCCCTACCGATGAGACGGGGCTGTTTGAGGTAAGTTTCAGCGCGGAGAACCGCGACGGTGCTGACGAGATAGAGTTTACCGTAGAGGTGCTCAGCCCCGGGGATGCGTTCTCCTGGACATTTGACCGGACGGAATACGGGATATGCTCCGGACGCAGCCTGATGCTGCGGCCGCTGGACATAGAGCATCCCTTCGACGCGGTGTACACATGGGCCGTGGACGGAAGCGAGGTGCAGAGCGGCCAGGCTCCGGAATATGTATTTGACCTTACAGCGGAGGGCAGCCATACCGTGAATGTGACCATGCGGAACTCCTATACCACCGCCTCGCAGGACCTGACGGTGACGGTACTGCCTGCCGAAGGCACCTATTTCCGCCCGGCTGACGGCTCCAGCAGCCCGCTGATCTCGCGGGTCTACGAATACACCCCTGCTCCCGGTCAGTTCATCAACGAGGGTTATACAGCAGCCACGCCGGTCGAAGCATGTGACTATGCCTTCCAGCGTCTGTCGGAAGGTCAGTTCGTGTCGCTCGGGGCATTCGGCGGCTATATCATAGTCGGATTCGACCACAGTGTGGAGAGCGGCGGCGAAAGTGCCCTGGACCTACAGATTACCGGCAATGCCCACAGCTCCTCGTCCGAGCCCGGCATCATCTGGGTCAGCCAGGACGAGAACGGCAACGGCCTGCCCGACGACACCTGGTACGAGCTGCGCGGCTCCGAATACGGCAAGCCGGAGACGTGGCAGGACTATGCGGTCACCTACTACCGCCCCACAGAGCCAGGTACGGACATCGAATGGACAGACAACAGGGGCGGGTACGGTACAGTGGATTATCTCCCGGCCTACCATCATCAGGACACCTACTTCCCCGCATGGATTACCTCCGGCAGCTACACCCTGCGCGGCACCCGCCTTGAAGACCGTCTTGAAGACCAGAACGGCAACGGTTCGCTGTGGATAGGACATCCGTTTGACTGGGGCTATGCCGACAACTGGAGCGAGACAGACCCCGACATCGACAAGTTCAGCATCTCCAATGCAGTGCGCTGGGACGGAGAGCCGGCGGACCTGAGGTACATCGACTTCGTCAAGATCCAGTGCGGCGTACAGGCCAAGGGCGGCTGGACCGGAGAGCAGTCCACCGAACTGACAGTCATCCGCGATCTGCACCTGTAGCCGCGCCTCCCTCCGGACGGCACGGCATTTCCTTCTGAACGGATGCTGCTTTATTTTATCTGAAACATCTTGGCGAAGCCCGTCATATCGAAGACTTCCCTAACAGTGGGCTGCAATGCGCTCAGCGTTACCTGTCCGCCCTTGGCGTCGACGGATTTTTTCAGCTTCAGGAATATCCGCAGACCGGAGCTGCTGATGTATTCCAGCTTCCGGCAGTCAAGCAATAGCTGCGGATGCTCCATGGCCCATACGGGCTCCAGCGCCTGTTCAAATTCGGGAGCAGCCGCCGTGTCCATACGTCCTTCGATGGTGACGGCAGTCTCTGCTCCGCTATCGGTAAGTGTTACTTTCAACATAGTTATTCTTAATTAAAAAGGAAATATCATGGGGGTGAATACAAGTGTCGCAATCAGCATGATGACATTCATGATGATGCCCACGCGCATAAAGTCGGAGAACCGGTAGCCGCCGGGACCGTACACCAGCATGTGGGTCGGAGAGCCGATGGGCGAGGCAAAGCACAGGCTCACTGATATGAGCAGTCCGATGCAGAATGTGAGCGGATTGACATCCATCACCAGCGCCGTCTGATAAGCCACCGGATAGAGAATGGCGGCGGCAGCCGTGTTGCTGACGAACTCCGACAGTACGACACCGCACACGCAGATACACGTCAGTACCCAGAACGGACTGTTCCCCGCCAATGCCAGGAGATTGTCAGCCAGCAGCTCTGCCAGTCCGACCCTTTCAATAGCCATACCCATGCACACCGAGCCGGCGAATATCATCAGGATACTCCAGTCTATGCTCTCCCGCGCCTGCTTGATGCTGCAGCAGCGGGTAATGATCATTGCGAATGCCGCCAGGAAACAGGAGGACATCAGCGGCAGTACGTTGAACGACGACAGCAGTATCATCGCCAGCATGATGAGAGCCGAGAGCACGGTCTTCCTGCCGATGTTAGGCACATTCTCAGAATCGAAGAGCTGCAGTTCGGAGGCATAGCTGTCCTGCCGCTTTAGGAATGACTGGCTGCACTCCAGCAACAGCGTGTCGCCTTTTTCCAGCACCACTTCCCGAGGACTTTCCTGGATACGCTCGCCTTCCCTGGCGACAGCCACCAGGACCACATCGTTGCTCTCCTCGAAGTCCGTATCCCTCATCTTCTTACCGACTAGGGAGCTGGTGAATTTCACGTTCGCCATCTGTAGGCGGCGGTTGCCCTCCACCTCATTGAGTGCGAAGACATGATGCGTGGCATTGACCAGCTGATGCGTTTTCTTCAGTTCCAGGATACGCGCAACATCTCCCGAGAATATCAGCCTGTCGCCGCCGAAAATGAATTCGTCCTTGCTCACAGGCGAGATGATCTCATGGTCAAAGCGGATAATCTCGATGATATGGCCTCCCTCCACATTGTAAAGCCCGGCTTCCTCCACAGTCTTGCCGACGTGGGGACATTCCGTAGGCACCAGAAGCTCAACCGTATAGTCCGAGACATTCTCCAGCGCGTCTTCCTGCGACTTGCGCACCGGCAGCAGACGGCCGAGAGCCAGCATCGAGAGGATGCCCACCGCAAGGCACAGCTCGCTCTCGATGCGCTCCTTCTGGGCGGTCGTTCTCACCCATTTCAAGGGACATTCCAAGGGTGGTTTCGGCGGCAGCAGCAAGAACATCGGCATCGGCTGCGCTGACGGCCGCATAGGCAAGGCCTGCGTGGACATGGTCTACGCTATGACGGAGGAGGAGCACCATGCCCTGGTGGAGCGCATCGAGTCCCGTCACGGCCTGCGGCAGCTCTCTTACATGAAGGAGCTCGGCATGGGCAATGACCGCTATATCATCATTGACCTGGATAACGGCGGCAGGCGCATCACCGTCGGGGAGGCCGTCAAGGACCTTAGGCCCTTCGTCGCAGAGCAGTAGTAGTATATATTTAGATAAGTGCAGTAACGTGCAAAAAGTTAAAAGTGACGGTTTTATCAGAAAATCTTGCCTGAAGTGAGTTCGTTTTGAAGATAGTCGTAGATATATCCGGCACTTTGGAAATAAAGTCCGGTGGCAGGATCTGAAAGACGCTCAAAGGTGTCGGAGTTGTAGAGGACAGTCAATGCTTCCTGCATGCTGTAGCCCCAGTTCTCCATAAGCATCTGGGTCAACTCTACCGTCAACGCCTCCTGCAAATGCTCTATCTGTCTACTGTTCAGTCTCATATTCTGCTTAAATAGGATAATGCCCTGTCTGTCCCGAAGAAATACTGGATAGTCAGTCCTTTGGTGTACCGCAGTTCTTCGACTAATTGCCTCATCGTGATAATACCGTCGGTATATCTTCTGAGCTGAAATGTCACACCGTCATCGGCAATAGGGCCGACCACAATATCATAGTCATGCACAGGCTGTGGTTGATGACGGTCCCGGTTCTTCAATACAAATTCCGCCCATTCCTCACAGTAGTCGTCAAACCGTTTTATCTTTAATCCGTCAGCAATGGCACCATCCTCGTTCCATTCAAAAACGGTTACCGAATGGCTTCCTTGTTTCAACAAGTCTACGACTTGGGCAGCTCTTTCCTGTGCCTGAGCCGGGTCGTGGGAAAGGTAGAAACCGCGGCCGAAATCCTTGAAAGGCTTTGAACGCGATAAGTCCGGTCGCTCTATTGTCACATTTGATCCGTGATACAGTCTCATGCCAATCGCCCTCCATTCCGACTGCATACCAGGACGAGGTCGCTGATAGTGTCCTCGAAGGACTGGGTATGCATCACATTGTAGTGAGTGAAAAAGAAATCAAGTCCCTTGAAACGCTGCAAATAGTTGTATGCCTGCTTTTTGCTCAGATTAAAAGCAGCGGCGAAGTCGGCTATCAGCGCAACTGTATACTCCAGTTTATTTTTTTCTGTACGGGACATATTTTCATTTTCCACAAAAATAAGAATAAATCGGATATCATAAGTTTGCCCTGGTGGAAAAAGGTGCAAATAAATAAAATGTAGCAGCACCATGTGATAACGGCGGCAGGCGCATCACCGTCGGGGAGGCCGTCAAGGGCCTTAGGCCCTTCGTCGCGAAGCAGTAATTTATGTAAATTTGGAGTTGAACTCCAAAAATGCATAAACAGCGTGATGAGAAATAAATGTAGTATATTCGCGGCATGAAAAAAGCGGATATAGTATTTGTGTGCGCGGTGGTGGCGGTGTTCCTGCCTTTCGTGCTTTCGGAGCCTGTCTACGAGGCCTATAAGAGTTTCAATGCCGCTCACGGGATGATCGTGAGCTTCATCAAGTTCGCGGTGCTCTCGACCGCCGGCGAGATGCTGGGGGCGCGTATCACTACCGGACGTTACTACTATAAGGGCTTCGGCCTGATATCAAAGATGCTGGTCTGGGGCATCCTCGGCATGGGCATCAACATGGCGATGATCATCTTCTCGTCCGGCACTCCGGCATTCCTGGAGTACATGGGACTGACCGGCGCCACTGAGTTCCTCGCCGGGCCGATATGCTGGCAGAAGGTGCTGGTGGCCTTCTGCGTCTCGGTGGCCATGAACTCGATATTCGCTCCGGTATTCATGACCCTTCACAAGATATGCGACATCCATATAGCGGATTACAACGGCTCAGCCCTGGCCCTGATACGGCCCTGGAAGATGGGCGAGCTCTTCTGCCGCGTCAACTGGAAGGCCCAGTGGGGCTTCGTCTTCAAGAAGACCATCCCCCTGTTCTGGTTCCCGGCCCATACGGTGACCTTCCTGCTGCCGCCCTCCGGCCGCGTTCTCTGCGCCGCCCTGCTCGGGGTCGCCCTCGGCGTGCTCCTGGCCCTGGCTGCCCGCAAGAAATAACCGAATTGTCGGGAAATGTTTGGATTGGCAGGTTTTTATGCCTAGCTTAGCATCTGCTAAACTTTTAGAATCGTAACAGTTATGGGAAAGATTATCAAGTTTCTGCTTATCTGCCTTGGCTTTAAGTCGTTGACAGCCTGCGACATCTTTGACGGGACAAAGGAGTATGGGACACCATATGCGGAGTATGAGGTCAAGGGCAGGGTGTCGGATGCTGAAGGCTCTCCTATACAGGGCATCAGGGTAAGTATGGGTGAGTCGCAGAGCAGCCACTTGGATTCCGTGACCGTCACCGATGCCGAAGGCCGTTTCCACGTCATTTACGGTACATTCCCGTACAATGACAATACTTTTGACATTCAGTTTACGGACATAGACGGAGAGGCCGGAGGCGGTCTCTTTGAGGAGCAGACCGTCACCGTTCAGGCCGAAATGACAGAGGAAGGCGACGGCTGGGACGAGGGCGACTATGCCGTAAAGGAAGATGTGAATGTAACGCTTGAGCTTAAAAAGGACAGCGAAGAGTAGTCATGCGTTCTTTGTCCGTCAGGCAGAAGCTGGCACTGGAGCTGGCCCGTCCGCTGCACAGGGAACTGGCTGAAAAGCACGTTCTGCGCGACCTGTTCTGGGAGTGTACTCTAAGATGCTCCCTGCGTTGCCGTCACTGCGGCAGTGACTGTCACACTACAGCCTCGGTAAAGGACATGCCTTTTGAGGATTTCGCCAGGGTCCTGCGCCGCATATCCGAAAAATACAATCCGCATAAAGTCTTCGTCATAGTTACAGGCGGGGAACCGTTGATGCGCCCCGACATAGTCTCGTGTGGAAGGGCCATCTATGACATGGGCTTTCCGTGGGGTATTGTCACGAACGGTATGCTGCTGGACCGCAGGCGTTTCGATTCCCTGCTCAAGGCCGGTATCCACAGTGCGACGATAAGCGTGGACGGGTTCGAGGCCGATCACGACTGGATGCGCGGTGTCCCAGGCAGTTTCAGGAAGGCCACGGAAGGTGTCCGGATGTTCACGGAAGTGGAAGACGTGATATTCGATGTCGTCACATGTGCCAACCGGCGCAATCTGGCATCGCTGCCCGAGTTCAAGGAGTTCCTTATATCCCTTGGCCTCAAGCGGTGGAGGATATTCACGGTCTTTCCGTCAGGCCGGGCTGCCGATGACCCGGAAATGCAGCTTTCTCCGGAACAGTTTGACTCTCTGATGGAATTCATCGTGAATACCAGAAAAGAAGGCCGTATTCATCTCAATTACGGCTGCGAGAATTTCCTAGGAGGCTACGAGGGCCTTGTCCGGGACAATTTCTTCAGCTGCAACGCCGGTCTGACCACTTCTTCTATCCTCGCCAACGGAGACATAGCGGCCTGCGCCAGCATCCGCAGCGACTACGCCCAGGGCAATATCTATCGGGGCGACGATTTCATCGATGTCTGGGAGAACCGCTATCAGGTATTCCGGGACCGCAGCTGGATGCGGGAGCGAGGAGATGAATGCGGCCGCTGCAAGTATTTCCGGTACTGTCTCGGAGGCTCTATGCATCTGCGTGAATCCGACGGATCTCTCCGTCCCGGCACCTGCCGGATGTTGCGGTAAATCAACTATATCAAGGAATATTCCGGGGCTTCCCGGTTCTTTATTTCGAAGAATTCTGTATATTCGCAATAATTTCTAAGAATCAGAATATGACTGCAACAGAATTAAACAGATACCGTCTTACCGAAATAGAGGAACCTACAGACGAAATGCTGTCTGCTATAATGCAGGAGGTCTGCGAAGAGGCGGTACGTAAAGAAAAGGCTGCCAGTAGACGGTACTTTGATGAATTGCGCAGGATGTGCGATGAATACCGCAGGACATGGGAACACAGATTACAACAGGCTCAATGATGACGTGTTCTGAACATCGTCCTGTTCTTATAGTCATAGCCGGCCCTAACGGATCAGGCAAGACATCAGTCACGTCAAGACTGCTGCAGCATGAATGGATGGAGGATGCGGTGTATGTGAATCCTGACATCGTCGCACAGGAAAGATTCGGGGATTGGAATTCAGCCGAAGCAGTGATGAAATCTATAAAGTACTGCGAGGAGTTGCGTGAACAATGTCTGGCGGAAAAGCGCAGCCTTATTTTCGAGACAGTTCTTTCGGTTGACGATAAAGTAGAGTATATACGCCGTGCCAAACTTGCCGGTTATTTTGTGCGTTTTTTCTTTGTGTGTACAGTCAGTCCTACAATAAATGCAGCCCGTATTGCGAGACGGGTTATGGAGGGAGGTCATGATGTACCGATTGCAAAAATCATATCACGATACAATAAGTCAATTGCCCGTGGTGCTGTCGTCTGCCATTTTGCAGACAGAGCTTATATCTATGATAATTCTGTAGATAATGCGGAGGCCCGGCTGTTATTCCGTCTGTCGGACGGTCGTGTTGTCAAAAAATATTCCGGGGATATTCCGGAATGGGCACAGATTATGTTGTAATCAGCCGGATACCTGCCGGATGCTGCGGTAAATCAATTGCTCCAGTAAGTCAGAAAAGGATGTCGGCTATCTGAGATGGCCGGTCGACGATGTGGGCCGGGGAGTAGGAGGCCAGTTCTTCCCGGGTGCGGCAGCCCCAGGTGACGGCTACGGCCTCGATACCGGCATTGGCAGCTGTCTGCATGTCCACGCCCGAGTCCCCGACGTACAGAACGGACGGGCGTTCGTCTGAGAAATTCCGTCCGGGACCGTCTACAGCGGGGCAATGTATCCCCACCTCGCGGAGGATGTCCCATACTATCACCGGCTCCGGCTTGCGGGGTACTCCCTCCCTCTCTCCGAATACGGCGCAGAAGGGTATTTCAGGAAAGAAATGCCGCATGAGTTTGACGGTTGCGGGGTGGTATTTGTTCGAGGCGACGGCGACCTTGATGTCCCGGCGGCAGATATCCGACAGGAGTTCCGGTATGCCCTCAAAGGGCCGGGTCATGTCGGCGCAGTGCTCGCCGTAGTAGGGCAGGAACAGACTCCGGATGCGCAGGACCTCCTCCTGACTGCGGCTGGCTTCCGGAAGGGCACGCTCAAAGAGCTTGTTGATGCCGTTGCCGATGTAGGAGGCTATCTCCGCCTCGCTGTGGACGGGATAACCGCAGGCGGCCAGGGCCTGGTTGGTGGCCGCCGCGATATCCGGGACGGTGTACAGCAGGGTCCCGTCCAGGTCAAATATCACTAATCTTTTCATACACATAAAGCTGCAAATTTAATATTTCACATGAATCTGATGTCCTGAATCTTGCATAATACACCTTTTATACCTAACTTGCCTGCAAAACATATAGTAACCGCCATGAAAAGAATCATCAAGTTTATCATTATATGCCTGGGATTCAAATCTTTGACTGCTTGTGACATCTTTTATGGGACAGACGAGTACGGAACGCCATACGCGGAATACGAGATTAAGGGCAGAGTATCGGATAAGGAAGGAGCACCGATACCCGGTATCCGCGTAGGTGTGAGTTCGGACTCCGTCACAGTCACTGATAGCGACGGCTGTTTTCATTCCATGTATCAGACTTTTCCGCCCGATGACAACACGATTGAGATTAACTTCAAGGACATTGACGGTGAAGCCGGCGGCGGATTTTTTGAAGAACAGACAGTGACGGCACATGCTGAAATGACCGGGGAGGGCGAAGGCTGGAACAGGGGGTCCTATAAGGTGGACATCAATGTGACAATGAACCGGAAGGATACTGCGTCCGAGTAACTGCCGCAGACTAACGCAGCAGATAAAAACATGAGGTGGCGAAAATGTTCCTGAGATAAGAAATACCGCCAGGGAACTGCGGAAGCCGCCTCGGCTTCAGACCGAATTTGACCTCATAATGCGGATTGATCAACCACAGCCGGCGGTCGATTACCGTAAAGTTTTCCTTACGGATTATCTTCTCGAAAAGTTCTATCGGAGTAGCCGTGCGCTTTATCTCCAGAAGCTCCTCTACACATTCCGGACTTTCTCCGGCAGCCTTCAGTATCCGTCGGTACAGTCCGCACGGCAGCAGATGAAAAAAGGGAAGATGCGACAGCACACGGCTGCGGCACATCTGCTGGTGACCGCCGAAAGGCATCTGCCAGGCGGGGAAGGCGAAAAATGCAAGACCGTCCGGCGCAAGATAGCGTTTTACCCTGCGCATGAATTCCTCCTTGTCCCCTATATGCTCTATCACATCGTGGCATATAATCAGACCGAACTGCCCTTCCAGTTCCCGGACCTCGAAAATATCGGAAGCCAGGAACTTGCCTTCGGCACCCTCCTGAGCGAAAAACCGCCCGGCATCACTTATCTTGCCGGAAGCCAGGTCCACTCCCATGACGCTGCAGCCGGCCTGCGCGAAAGGCAGCAGATTGCCTCCCTCCCCACAGCCGATCTCCAGCACTCTCAGCCCCTGCCCTATCTTCACAAAAGAAGACAGCCACGGCAGATAGTACTTACGGCTGGTGGCGGCAAGCTCTTCAAAATATCTGCGGCGGTCACGCTGTCTGGCCTGCATACCGTATCTATAAGTTATACGAAATGTACGTAATCAGGTTTGCGCGGTGCAGCCTGAGGCTCCTTGAGATCCTTGGGATATCCGAGGACACAATGGCCGATGCCCTCATAGTCTCCTTCTATGCCCCACTGTTTCAATAAGTCGCGGCCCTCTTCGGAGTCAAAAACCTCTTTTGCCCGATGGATCCAGCAGCTGCCCAGCCCGACAGCATGGGCTGCATTGAGCAGATTGCCCATTACCAGTGCCCCGTCGTACAGATATGTGGGTCTGTTACGGTCCGCCAGCACCACCAGCACGACCGGTGCACCGTAGAACGGATCCGAGGCCGAACCGAGCACTTCAGCATTCATCTTGGAGAGCCGGTTCCGCACAGCCTTATCCATTACCGCAATTATAACGGGAGACTGCTTGCCCATACCGCTTGGCGCGTATGTTCCCGCCTCAACCACCTTGGCCACAAGTTCCCGCGAAGGCACCTTATCCGGGTCGAACGCCCTGATGCTCCGCCTGGTTTTCAGGCACTCAAGTACTTCGTTCTTTTTCATATTGCTTGTATTTTCAGCTGCGAATATACGCAAAAAGGCTAAACTGTAAGCAGAAGAGCGGGGTCTTTTTGTAATCTCGCTACAATCAGCGAATTGGCGTTACGATGTGTTCTTCAGAAGATGACCGGACAGCTCGGAAAGCACACCCCTGTCCGGTAAGATACTGATCAGCGAGTGATTATATTTTCGAGGTGCTGCAGTACTAAACTACAGGCTGTCCGACAGCCTGCGATATGATTTCCTCCGACAGACCCAGCTGCCTCATCCTGTCCGCAATTTTCAAACGTTCCTTCTCCATGCCTTTCTCCATGCCTTTTTTCATACCCCTTTCCAGGCCCTTTGCCATGCCTTTTTCCAAACCTTTCTGCATCCCCTCGCGCCTGCCTCTACGAAGAGCCCCGTTAATCAATGTACGGGAAGTGCTCACCATATCCCAGAACTTGTCATACACCAGCAGCTGCTGGTCTGTAAAAGCGGACTCTTCCAGCGCGTCCACGGCTCTGTGTATCTCAGGGACAGCCATCAGTTCATCAGGCACCTTCCGGGTCTTCGCATTAATCTCCGTAAGATAGCGCAGCCACAGAACCTGCATCCTCTTGTGTCCGAACGAGTCAGGTCTGAACTTCGGCAGTTCTATAAAGACAAAACGCAAGCCGTCAATCACCTCATCTGTCTCCTCCACCGACACTATACGGTAATCATGGTACCACTTGTCCCCCTTCGCATACGTATCATTCACCAGATTCAACGAATAGACAGGCTGAAGCAGTTCGTAGTCCTGACCGATATCCAACTGGCTCACATATGCCTTGGAAGCATTGAACAGCACGCGCTGCTTGAACTCCGAAGTCCACATCATCTGCATCTCCACCACAAACTGACGGTTCCGTGCATCACGGCACCGAAGGTCCACCACACTGTCCTTTTTCAGCGGACTGCGCGGACGCAGTTCCGGGTCCAGATACTCAATCACCTCGCTGATCTCCTCATCCGCAGACTCAAACGGAAGCAGGGCGTTTAGAAAACTGATCACAAGATCCTTGTGCTCGCCGAACACCTTCTTGAACGTAAGGTCGGCTTTCGGGTCCAGGTATTTGCTCATATCTCCATCACTTAATCGTTAGACATTCTTCTATGGACAAATATATGCAATGTCTCAAGAGCGTCCAAATCTTTTTAGCCTCTGACTGTCATTATTTTACAGTTTTAGTAAAATCGTCTGGAAAATGTGTTTTCCGAAGATGCGGGCTAGAGGGTGATGATGAAGGTGGTGAGGGCGGGGTCGGTGCGGTCGAGGCGGATAGTGCCTGAGTGGGCACGCATGATCTGGCGCGACAGGGCCAGGCCGACGCCGGTACCCTCGGCACGGGTAGTGAAGAACGGATCGAATATATGCTCCGCGTCGGCATCGGGAATGGGCCAGCCGTTGTTGGAGATATGGATCTCGGTGTTGTCGGAGGCATTGACAAACGCAGAGATACGGATAAGAGGCGCGTCACCGGCAGCGGTGCCGTCCCTGAAGCGGTCGCGCAGGGCATTGACGGCATTCTTGAGGATGTTGGCGAACACCTGGCGCATGAGCTGCTCGTCTGCGAAGAGCACCATCCCCTCGTCCTCCAGGCTGATGTCCACCCGGCCCCCCAGAGCCTCGACATCCGGCATAAGAGGCTGGAGCACATAGTCCAGCATGGCCCTGAACCTGAACGGATGGATCTGAGGCACAGGTACGCGGGACAAGGCCCTGTAGCCGTTGACGAAGCCGAGCAGGCCACGGGCCGACTCCCCGATGACCTCTATCCCCTCACGGACACTGCGCTCCCCGGTCATACCCAGCAGGGTATCGCTGAGCGAGACGATCGGAGTGATCGTATTGAGCACCTCGTGGGAGATGATGCGCGTCATCTTCTGCCACTGGGCATTCTCCTGCGAGCGGGCCTCGGCTGCATCGTCGGTTTTCTCCTCAAAGACATATATCCGCACGGGTGTCTGACCGTCCATCACCGTGCGGCACTCTATCAGAGCATTGTACACCCGCTGCTCCGAGCCGACGGGTATCTCCAGCACACCTCCGTCCTCCACGGCCTTCAGACGCAGGGACAGTCCGGGCAGCACCTTGTCCACGTCCGAGACATGCCTGATCTCCGGCATCCCCAGCATGGCCCTCACCGCCCTGTTGCTGCACCGCACCTCCCCGGCCGGCAGCACCCCGAGGATACCGGTCCGGGACAGACTCTCCACAGCCGTGTGGAAAGCCTCGTTGGCACCGCGCATACTGCGCTGCTCCGAGACAAAATCCCTGACCTTGTTGAGCAGGATATTGAACACCCTGTCCTGCAGGAAGGTCGAGTTTTCCGCAAAATGAAAGGCCAGATCCCCGTTCTCAAACGCTCCCAGCAGATAATTGAGCTTCCGAAGGTTGCCTGTATAGATGGATATCACCCTGTAGACCAGGAAGAGTACGCAGAGCACAGCCCCGCCGGCACCCCAGTACAGGCCCGAAAGCAGGAGCCACACTGCCGCCCCTGCCGAGAGCACCAGCAACACGAGCGATATTATGAGATGCCTGTAACCCATGGCGCAGAATAGCTAGAGTCCGTATTTGCGGAGCTTGTTGTACAGAGTCTGACGGGTGATGCCGAGCTGCTGGGCCACTGCCGACATATTGCCGTCATTGCGGCGCAGGGCCTCCCGGATCATCTCGCTCTCCATCTCGTCCAGAGTCATCACCTTGCCGACCGCAACCGCCGGAGACGGTACGGATGAGGCCGCACGCATATTGCCCTCCGGAAAGAAGTCACTGACATCCAGCACCTGACCGTCAGCCAGGATCACCGCTTTCTCCACCACATGCTGCAGCTCCCGGATATTGCCCTTCCAGACGCAGCCCTCCAGAGCCTTCAGAGCCTCCTCGGAGATACCGCCGACATCCTTGCCGTACTTGGCCGCGAATCTGCGCATGAACATCTGCGCCAGCGGAGCTATGTCTCCGGGCCTCTCCCTCAGGGGCGGCAGGGTCAGGTGGATGGTATTGATGCGGAAATACAGGTCCTCGCGGAACTCCCCCGAGGCCACCATCTGCGCCAGATCCCGGTTGGTCGCGCAGATCAGGCGGATATCCACCGGGACCGGAGTATTGCTGCCCACCCGGGTCACGCTCCGGGTCTGGATGGCCGTCAGCAGCTTCATCTGCAGATGCAGGGGCAGATTGCCTATCTCGTCCAGAAACAGCGTGCCTCCGGAAGCCACCTCGAACTTGCCGGCCCGGTCAGCGCGGGCATCGGTGAAAGCCCCCTTGACATGGCCGAACAGCTCGCTCTCGAACAGACTCTCGGGCAGCGAGCCCACATCGACGCAGACCATGCTGTTGCCGCTGCGGCGGGACATACGGTGTATCTCCCCTGCCAGCATGTCCTTGCCGGTGCCGTTCTCCCCGGTGATGAGGATGCCGGCATCGGTACGGGCGACCTTCTGCACTATCGAGCGCAGCTCCCTCATCTTGGGCGAGTCTCCCCAGTACATCTGCCCGTCGCTGCGTATCTCGTTCTTGATCTCGCGCAGCTGCTTGACCTCCTGCCGGCTCCGGCTGAGCTGCAGGGCTGCCTGAAGGGTTGACAGCAGCTTGGCATTGTCGAAAGGCTTGATGACGAAGTCAAATGCCCCCCGCTTTATCGCATCCACGGCCAGGGCCACGTCCGAATACGCAGTGAACAGCACCACCGGCAGCTCCGGCCAGGCCTTCTTTATCTCGCCGAGCCAGAACAGGCCCTCGTTGCCTGTAGTCACCTTGGCCGTGAAGTTCATGTCCAGCAGCACCACTTCGGGCCGCTTGGTCTCGATGCTGTGCATCAGGTCGTTGGGAGAGGAGAGCAGGGTCACCTCCGCAAAATAGGACGGCAGCAGAAGCCTCAGGGCCGAAAGTATGGCCTTGTTGTCATCCACCACCAGCACACGTCCGTCCGGACTCTGTTTCTTGCTCATTGTCTTAAAGTTTGGAGCAAATGTAGGACATATATCAAAAAAGTGGACACAGGGTGTATGAAAATTTGACATGAAAAATACGGACAAATTTACCAACACTTTGATTAATAATACTTTAGTTATTTTGGCATTATTGTGGCAGTATCTCAGGCATAACTCAACAATGACTGAAAATGAGACACACCTTCTATAATAAAGCCCTGGCCGCAACGCTGATTCTGACAGCGGGACTGGCTGCGGGTCCGTTCAAAGCCGATGCACAGTGGCGCACGGACATCCCGGCGGACTTTTCCCTGACCGGAACATACAGCGGGGATACCGGCACCAGGACTCTAAGCGCGGCATACACCGCAAACTCAGAACAGGATAACAACGGCCCGGCAGAGCAACCAGCGGAAATATGGAGCCTGCACGACTGTATGCGGTATGCCGTGGCCAACTCACCGAAGATGAGAGTACAGCAGGCCACCAATGACGACCGCCGCATAGACCGCAGGGAGGCTGCTTTCGGATTCCTCCCCACGATATCGGCAGGAACATCCGGTTCATTCAGCTTCGGCCGAGGTATCGACCCCGAGACCAACGTCTACACCAACACGACCACATTCAGCAACTCATACAGCCTCTCGGCCGAAATGGACATCTTCAACGGCTTCTCGGCGGTCAACAGCCTGCGTATAGCCAAGACCGCCCTGCTGCTGGGCATTGAGGAAGAGCAGGTGACCAAGGACGACATCTGCCTCGAAGTCATCCAGGCCTACTACAACGTGCTCTACAATCAGGGCATGGCGGATCTGGCCCGCGAGCAGCTTGAAGAGACCCGCAGGACCCTGGAGCAGGCCAGAATCCAGTGCGAGCTGGGCCTGAAGAGCAGCGCGGACGTGCTGCAGATAGAGTCCGACCTGGCCTCCAAGGACTTCAATCTCACCAAAATGGAGAATACCCTGGAGCAGGCCGTCCTGACTCTCAAAAGCGTGATGTACTACCCTCTGGACGATGACCTGGAGATCTCGGTCATCGAGCCGTCCGTGCTGTTCAGCCAGTTCTCATACGAGGGCAATGCCGACAGCATAGCCTCGGCTGCCCGCAGTTTCCTGCCTGAGTTCAAGGCCGAGGAATACAAGGTACGCAACGCGGAGCTGGAACTCAAGACCGCCCGCTGGAGCCTCATACCCCACATCTACGCTCAGGGCGGATACTCCACCGGCTACGTCTACGACCGCTCATACGCCGTCAACGATCCCTTCTGGAACCAGATGAACGACAAGCAGGGACAGTACGTGGGCATCGGCATCAGCATCCCCATCTTCAACGGACTGTACAAATACAACAATATCGCCCGCAAGCGCAATGCCCTGGCCACTGCGGAGGCCAACCGGGACATCAAGTTCCAGGAGGTCGAGGTGGAAATCCGCAAGGCAGTGCAGGACATGAGGGGCGCAGCCAAGGAATTCGTCTCGGCGGACAAGAAGGTCAGCGCGCTCAGTCTCTCACACCAGGCCAACACCCGCAAGTACGAGGAGGGCCTGATGACGGTCATCGAGCTGCAGACCAGCTCCAACGATTTGCTGGAGGCCAAGGCCCAGAGGCTCAACTGCGGCCTGCAGTATCTGCTCAAGGAAAGAGTAGTCATGTATTATAAGGGAATAACATATCTGGATCAGGAATAAACAGTACAATCATGGATAGAGTCATTGAAAAGAAAAAAGGCATCCGCGCCGTATTCCGCAAGAAGAACATCCCGTACTTCCTCGCAGGAGTATTCGTAATATTCGTCCTCTGGCTACTGCTCAGGGACAAGTCCTCCACACTCAAGGTGGACGCCAACACCGTCACCATCGGCGACGTCCGTCTAGGAGAGTTCGACGACTACGTAAGGGTATCGGGACAGGTACAGCCCATTACCGTCGTGCAGGTATCCCTGCTTGAAGGCGGCGTAGTGGAGGAAAAACTCATCGAGGAAGGCTCGATGGTCAAAAAAGGCGACGTGCTCGTCCGCCTGTCCAACAACACCCTCGGACTGCAGATTCTCCAGAGCGAGGCCGACCTGGCCGAGCAGGAGAACTTCCTGAGGAACACCACAGTGACCATGGAGCAGGAAAAGCTCGACCTCGAGAAGCAGCGGCTGGAGTACACCATCGACACCGAGCGCAAGAAGCGCAAATACGAACAGTACAAACGTCTCGACGAGGACGGTCTGGTTGCCCATGAGGAATATCTCCAGGCCAAGGAGGACTACGAGCTGGCGGTCAAAAGCCTGGAGCTGGTCATCGCCCGTCAGAAGCAGGACTCCATCTACCGCTCTATCCAGATCGGCAACCTGGAGGAGAGTCTGGAGAGTATGCGCCGCAGCATCCAGCTCGTGCGCCAGAGGGTTGAGAACCTCAACGTCAAGTCCCCCATCGACGGGCAGCTCGGCTCCCTGGACGTGATCCTCGGCCAGTCGATCCCCGAGGGCACCAAGATCGGCCAGGTCAACGACCTGTCGGACTATAAGATCGAGGCCCGCATCGACGAGCACTACATCGACCGCGTGCAGTCGGGCCTGAGCGCCACCTTCGAGCGTCAGGGCACCAACTTCAGCACCGTAGTGGAGAAGGTCTATCCCGAAGTGACAGAGGGCCAGTTCAAGGCTGACTTCTATTTCGAGGGCGAGCGTCCCGACAACATCCGCATCGGCCAGACCTACTACCTCAACCTTCAGCTCGGCCAGCCCACCCAGTCGGTCTACATCCCCCGCGGAGTATTCTACCAGTCCACCGGAGGCACCTGGATCTACGTGCTCTCCGAGGACGGCACCAAGGCCTACCGCCGCGACATCCGCATCGGCCGCCAGAACCCCCAGTACTATGAGGTACTCGAGGGCCTGAAACCGGGCGAGAAGGTCATCATTTCCAACTACGAGAACTACGGCAAGAGCGACGTGCTCATATTGAATAAATAATCATGAAAAAACTCAACATAGGCATATTCAAGGTCCTCTCCCTCGCGGTGGGACTCGCGGTCGGGCTGGTGCTCATAGCCAAGATCTCCTTCGAGAACAGCTATGACAAGTTCTATCCCGACTGGCAGGACATCTATTGCATCACATCGGAGTACACAAAGGCAAGTGAGGAAGGTACTTCGCAATACAGCCAGACCCCCGGAGCGGTAGCGTACTACTTCGGGCAGGAAATACCTCAGATCATGTACGGCACACGCGCCACCCCCATTGTCTTCGATGATCAGAGCAATGTCTACACCCAGGACAACCGCAAGCTGACAGTCCACAGCCAGGTAGTCCTCATCGACACCAACCATTTCAAGGTATTTCCCCGTCCCATACTCACCGGAGACCCCGTGAACGTGCTTTCCAACTGGAACCGGGCGATGATTTCCCGCTCCTTCGCCGAGATGCTGGGAGGTGTGCAGAAAGCCGTCGGACAGCTTATTTTCTTAGAGAGCTACCCGACCATCCCGATAGAGGTCGGCGGTGTCTTCGAGGATATTCCCGAGAACTCCTCTTTCCGCTTCGACATCGGAGTATCCCTCGATGCGATGGACGAGATGATGCGCATGATGGGATCCGACTTCCGCTCCACCATGAACTGGGTGGGCAATGACCGCTATATCAGCCGCGTGAAGCTCTATCCGGGCACAGATCCCGCCTCCCTCGAGGACGCCCTCACGGCCGTGGAGGACAAATACCTGCCCCTGGAGGACCTGAAATCCGCAGGCGTGGACATCCACTATACCCTGTTCCCGCTTACCGCCGAGCACTCCTCGTCCCCCGGCACCAAGAGAACCAACCTCATTCTCGGAGTGGTGGCGGCCGCCCTGATTCTCGCATCGGTATTGAACTACATCATGATAGTCATCTCCTCCCTGCTCGGCAGGGCTAAGGGACTGGCCGTAAGACGCTGCTACGGAGCCGGAAACGGCAGCATCATGGGCATTGTCTTCAAGGAGACCCTCATCAACCTTGCAGTATCTCTCGTATTGGCAGTCCTCCTTATCCTTGCCCTCCGCAACCCGATAGAGTACGTACTGACCACCTCCCTCGGAGCATTGTTCTCCCCACAGAGCCTGTGGGTGCTGGCTCTTACCGTTGCCGTCGTACTGCTCATTGCCGCTTGGATTCCAGGACGGGCCTTCCAGAGCATCCCCATCGCAGTGGCATTCCGCAACTATGTTGACAACAAGAAGATATGGAAGCGTACCCTGCTTTTCCTCCAGATAGTACTCGCATCATTGCTCATATCCCTGCTCAGCCTGATCGCCATGCAGTACAACCGGTGGGTCAATGACGATCCCGGATTTGATTATGACCGACTGGTAGGCTGCCCCATGTCAGGTGTCCCGTATTCTACACGCAATGCCATACTGCAGAGCGTAAGCAGCGTTCCCGGAGTCGAGATTGCCGGCACGGCGGACGAGACCATGCTGTTCGGCTGCAGCGGAAACAATGTGTACATGCCTGGAGAGAGCGAGGAGCTTTTCAATGTCGGCGACCTCTACTCGGCCAACGCCAACTGGAGCAAGCTCTTCGGCATCGACATCATCGAGGGCCGCAACTTCTCCACACCCAAGGAAGTAATGGTGGACGAGAACTTTGCCAAGCGTCTCAGCGAACTGCGCGGATGGACTGACGGAGCACAGCCAGAGCGGCGATGATGTATTCACCATTGTGGGCGTGTTCGAGGATGTCCGCGTCGGCACTGTCGTGTACGAGGACACCCGGCCCAACATATTGTTCTACAATGAGAATCCTTGCGAATATCTGATAATCAAGGTCTCCTCCATGACTCCGGAGGTACTGTCCGGCATACAGAGCGCGCTGGACAGCGTGGAACCTGACCGTTACGAGCTCATGACATACACATCGGCCATCTACGATGCCTACCAGCCCGCCAGGACCATACGCGAGTCTATTCTCGCGGCAGGTGTGGTGACAGTGCTGATAGCCCTGTTCGGTCTGATAGGATATACCGCTGACGAGACCGGACGCAGACGCAAGGAAGTGGCCCTGCGCAAGATCAACGGAGCACAACCGGGACAGATTATCGGTATCTTTATCCGCGATATCGGACGGCTGGCAGTCATAGCCGTAATAGTGGGATGCGTGGGCTCATACTTCATATTTGACCTTATGCTGAAGTCATTCGATGTGAAGGCGACAGCTCCGGTATGGCTGTTCATCGCAGTGGCCGCGGCCCTGTTGGGATTACTGGCCGCCGTGGTCATCATCCGGTGCCACAGCATAGCGAGGAGCAACCCGGCGGATTCCCTGCGAGCCGAATGACATTGATTTTCGGAATTTAAATTGCACATTTAAAATATGAGACTCAGATTCAACAGACACAAAACCTTCTCCACCGTCCTCAACGTCATAGGACTGACCCTGGCTTTCTCGGTCTTCCTGATACTGACGGTACAGGTGGTGTATGACACCAGGTACGACCTGAACTATCCGGACACGGACAAGATAGTAAGGCTGGAGTACTCCGACCCTACTTCGCCGGGCGTTTACGGAGTGCAGCTGTCCAGACCTTTCATAGAAAATCTGAAGACTTTCTTCCCTCAGGCGGAGGCCGTATCCTGCTACTGGTACTACAAGAACGGCAACCGCAGTCCGTTCAAGGAGGCCAATACCGAGACACCGGGCATCATGCTGCGGTACACCCAGACCGACTTCGACCTGCTTCGGGTATTCCCGTTCGAGTTCATCGAAGGCGACACCTCCGGTTACCGGGCTCCCGGCACAGCGGTCATCTCCCAGAAAGCGGCTGCCAAGGTCTTCGGCAGCCAGTCCCCCGTGGGCAAGGACATCCAGTTCGACACCAAGAGCGGAGACGGCAGTTCCTGGCGCATCGTAGCAGTGTACAAGGACTTCCCGGACAACTCCAGCATGGACAACGACCTGCTGCTCAATTTAGGCGACTACTCCATGACCAACTATTCGGAATGGAACTACCCCTGCTACATGAAGATGAGGACATTCGAGGGCGTAGAGCCGCTGCTGGACTCGCTCGGGGCCGTGATGTTCGGTGAGGATTCGGAATTTAAGGATCAGGTTGACTTCCGTCTGAGCCACCTGCATGACGCCTACTACGCCCGCGACGTGGAAGGAGACAACATGGCCAAGGGCAACCGCACCACCACCATGTCCCTGCTCACCGTCTCGATACTGGTGCTGCTGATAGCGATTATCAACTTCGTCAACTTCGCCATGGCCTCCGTGCCCTTCAGTATCAAGAGCATCAACACCCGCAGAGTCATCGGCTCGACCCGCGGACAGCAGATATGGGCACAGCTCTGGCGGGCCCTCGGGCTGGTGCTGCTGGCCTTTGCCCTGAGCGTGGGCATGATGTCCCTTGCGGCCACCTCCTCCATCGCCTCCAACATATCCGGCTCGCTCCGGGTAGCGGACAACCTGCCCATCATACTCATAGGCTTAGGCGTGGCTGTAGTCACCGCATTCATCGCCGGTATCTTCCCCGCCCGCTACAGCACATCCTTCAATCCGGCCATGGTCCTCAAGGGCTCCTTCTCCCTCTCGGCCAAAGGCCGTTCCTTGCGTTCGGTCCTGGTAGGCTTCCAGTATGTCATCTCCTTCATCCTGATACTCTGCTCGCTGTTCATCACCGTGCAGGTCAAGTACATGAAGGGCTATGACATGGGCTTCGACCGGGAGCAGACCGTGGAGTTCTTCGTAAGCAGCAGGATAGGCAACAGCCGCGAGACCCTCAGGCAGATGCTCCTGGAGAATCCCAACATCACCGATGTCACATTTGCCGGCAACCAGGTAGTATCCCAGGGTAAGATGGGCTGGGGCCGCACTTATCAGGGCCAGAGAGTCCAGATGGACTGCCTGCCCGTAGACCCCAACTTCATCAGCTTCTTCGGCATGGAGATGGCCGAGGGCCGCGACTTCACCGAATCGGACAACCTGAACCCCAACGGCACCTTCATTGTCAACCAGGCCTTCATGGCCAAATACCCCTTCCTCCGTCTCGGTCTGAAATTCTCCGGGCATCAGGGTGACGACATGCCCGCCGAGATAGTCGGCATAGTCAAGGACTTCAACTTCCAGCCCCTGCAGTACAGCGTGGCCCCCATCGTACTCTACAACTTCGGTTCCGAACCATGGTGGCCCCTGACCGTCGGCTACGCCAAAGTCCTGCCCGGCAACGTCCAGGAGACCTTCAAGTTCATCCGGGAGAAATGCGCCGAGCTGGACCCCACATTCGACACCTCCTCCATGGGCCTGTACTTCATGGATGAGGGCATCGGAAGGCTCTACGAGAAAGAGGACAACCTCAACCGCCTGATCACCACCGCAGCATTGATTTCCCTGCTGATATCCGTCATCGGCATCCTCGGCCTCGTCTACTTCGAGACCCAGTTCCGCCGCAAGGAGATAGCCGTACGCAGGGTACACGGCGCATCGGTAGGCGAGATCCTCGCGATGCTCAACCGCTACTACCTCATCATCACCCTCGTATGCTTCGTAGTGGCCGTGCCCGTCGCCATAGTCATCATCCGCTCCTGGGTAGCCACATTCCCCTACCAGAGCCCCGTGCCGGTATGGATATTCCTCGCCGCCCTGCTCATCATCGGCCTGATCACCATAGTGACAGTCACCCTGCAGAGCCGCCGCGCCGCACTGCGCAACCCTGTTGATTCCATAGCAAACGAATAAATTTTAAAGACATATACTGATAAACCAATTAAATTATAAACCGTTATGATACACGTAGAGAACTTAAGCAAGGTGTTCCGCACCGAAGAAATCGAAACCGTAGCCCTCAACAACGTCTCCTTCGACATCAAGCAGGGTGAGTTCGTTGCCGTCATGGGCCCCTCCGGCTGCGGTAAATCCACCCTCCTCAACATCCTCGGCCTCCTCGACAACCCCACCTCGGGCCGCTACGAACTCCTGGGCAAGGAAGTCGGCTCACTGAAAGAGAAAGAGCGCACCCAGTACCGCAAAGGCAACATCGGCTTCGTCTTCCAGAGTTTCAACCTCATCGACGAACTGAACGTCTACGAGAACGTGGAGCTGCCTCTGATATACCTGAAAATCAAGGCATCCCAGCGCAAACAGATGGTTAACGACATCCTCAAGCGCATGAACATCGCCCACCGCGCCTCCCACTTCCCCCAGCAGCTCTCCGGAGGTCAGCAGCAGAGAGTCGCCATCGCCCGCGCCGTCATCGCCAATCCCAAGCTCATCCTCGCCGACGAGCCCACCGGTAACCTCGACTCCAAGAACGGCAAGGAAGTGATGGACCTGCTCACCGAACTCAACCGCGAAGGCACCACCATCCTCATGGTAACCCACTCCATCAAGGACTCCAGCTACGCCCAGCGCGTCATCAACCTCTTCGACGGCAACATCGTCACCGATGTCAAGAACGAACTCTAGTCTGATCTACATATTTTTACCGCAAGGCCGGGCGCAGCAGGACACCTCCTCCCGCGCCCGGCCTTTCCTTTCCCATCCACAGCACCCATTCCTCCCACACCCTCCGTGTCTGTTATCCCGGATCTGTCATTATCCACCTGATTCTACAGCATCCTCCGTGGCAGATAACGTGAGACAGATGCCTCGGAGCCGCCTTGAGTCTGTTTCGGCTTATCTCGAAATGTGAATTACAGAAAACATCATCACTGGTCTCAGTACCTACGGAGGATGCCGGGCAGGACGGGCATGGCCCCGTTGCAGGTGCAGACGTAGGCGGAGACGGCGACAGCGAGCCGGTGGGCTTCGAGCGGGGAGCGTCCGTGGATCAGGGCTGCGGTGAAAGCAGCTGTGAATGAGTCTCCTGCGCCCACGGTGTCAGCGACTTTCACATGCGGAGTCTCGAGGAAAGACGGCATCCCGGACAATGAGGAGAATACATAACTTCCGTCCACGCCACAGGTGAGAATGAGGAATTTCAGGCTGAATTGCCGGAGGAGCTGGAGACATTTTTCCTGGGCCGTTGCTCCTGGGAGGGAGAGCATTCCGGAGAGGACGGCCAGTTCTTCGTCATTGATCTTTAAAATGTTGCATTGCCCCAATGCTTCTAAAATGATGTCGTGGGAGTAGAAATGCTGCCGGAGGTTGATGTCGAGGATACGCCACTGCCCTTCCCCGCAGGGGACGGCGTTCACGAAGTCGGAGATGGTGCGGCGTGATACGGGGGAGCGGCGGGCGAGGGTGCCGAAGCAGACGGCGCGGGTCCGGGATGCAAGCTGCTGCAGTTCAGGGGTGAATGGGATATTGTCCCAGGCGGCGGGCATGCGGATGTCGTACTGCGGTACACCGGAGGGGTCGAGCCGGATGTCGACGGTGCCGGTGTGGAACGCTACGCGGGAGAGCATTGCCCTGAATCCGGAGGAAGTGCTTTCGCAGGGTATGCCCCCGTCCCCGGATGCCAAGGCGTTCAGTTCCCGGATTACCGCGTCCCCTGCCTCATCGCGTCCGACAGCACTGACTGCCACCGAATTGAGACCGAATTGCGATACGTGATATGCGAAGTTTGCCGGGGCTCCGCCGAGCCTGCGTCCTTCCGGAAGCATGTCCCAGAGGATCTCGCCGATGCCGACGATATATTCCGTTTTCATGACTTGACTGGCCGAATCTTATTTTACCGCGAATATACTGAAAACATCTGTCCATTTAACAGGCCACTTGAAGTTTCCGGGTCCGGATACCGGAGCGGGATGCTTGTCCTGCACGTTATTCATCGTGCGCAGGAGATGGCGAAAAAACAACCGCCCCGGGCATCAGTCCGGAGCGGTCAGTCAAACAAATATTTAGAATGAATTACTCTGCTGCATTGTCGCGGTTGCCGCCACGGGGACGGCGGTCACGACGACGGCCTCCACGGCCACCGCCACGACGCTCCTCACGACGCTCACCCGCTCCGTTTGTAGACTTTGCGAATGTACCTACGTTGGGAGAGAGGTCGCGCTTGCCATAGACCTCACCGTTGCAGATCCATACCTTGATACCCAGAACGCCTACCTTGGTGTGGGCCTCGGCGAGTGCGTAGTCGATATCGGCACGGAAAGTGTGGAGAGGTGTACGGCCCTCCTTGTAGAGCTCCTTGCGGGCCATTTCAGCACCGCCGAGACGGCCGCTGATGAGAACCTTGATACCCTCGGCACCCATACGCATGGTGCTGGCAACTGCCATCTTGATGGCGCGGCGGTATGATACACGTCCCTCCACCTGACGGGCGATGTTGTTGGCTACGATGTTGGCATCGAGCTCAGGTCTCTTGACCTCGAAAATATTGATCTGGACCTCCTTGTTGGTGATCTTGCGAAGCTCCTCCTTCAGCTTGTCCACTTCCTGGCCGCCCTTGCCGATGATGGCACCCGGACGGGATGTGTGGATGGTCACTGTAATAAGCTTGAGGGTCCTCTCGATGACGATCTTGGAGAGGTTGATCTTGGAGATACGGGCGTACAGGTACTCACGTATCTTGGAGTCTTCGAGCAGCTTGGCTGCATAGTCATCCCCGCCGTACCAATTGGAGTCCCAGCCGCGGATGATTCCTATTCTGTTGCTGATAGGGTTGATTTTCTGTCCCATTTATTTTTCCTCCTGATTAGCGGGTTCGTTGTTTACTTCTGCTTTGGCGGGTTTCACTCCGACGATGATGGTCACGTGGTTGGAGCGCTTGCGGATACGTCCGGCACGGCCTTGAGGGGCTGTACGGATACGCTTGAGGGTTGTGCCCTGGCCGACCATGATGGTCTGCACGATGACGTTGCCGTCCTCGAGCTCTTTACGGGCACCTTCGTTCTTGGCTTCCCAGTTGGCGATAGCGCTTCTGAGGAGCTTCTCAAGGCGGTTGGAGGCCTCTCTCTTGGTGTACTTGAGGATATCAAGAGCATGGTTGACCTCAACGCCTCTGATCATGTCAGCGACCAGACGCATCTTGCGGGGCGATGTAGGAACATCGTTCAGCTTGGCGATCGCTGTGGTCTTCTTTATTTCTTTCAGCCTGTCGGCCATTTCTTTCTTACGAGATCCCATTGTGATTCTTTTTAATTATTAACGGTTGCCCGAATGTCCTTTGAATGTACGGGTCGGCGCAAACTCTCCGAGCTTGTGTCCCACCATGTTCTCGGTAACGTATACCGGAATAAACTTGTTTCCGTTGTGTACAGCGATGGTATGGCCGACAAAGTCAGGAGAGATCATGCTGGCGCGGGACCAGGTCTTGATGACTTCTTTCTTCTTGGTTCCCTCGTTCATGGCAAGGATCTTCTTCTCGAGACTCTCCTGAATGTAGGGACCTTTTCTAAGTGATCTACTCATAATTCTCTATTTTATTCCGGTTATTTCTTACGTCTTTCGATGATAAACTTATTGGAGGTACTCTTAGGATTACGTGTCTTGTAGCCCTTTGCAGGAATACCTTTGCGCGAGCGGGGATGTCCTCCGGAGGCGCGTCCTTCACCACCACCCATAGGGTGATCGACAGGGTTCATCACAACGCCACGGTTGCGGGGTCTGCGGCCGAGCCAGCGGCTGCGTCCTGCCTTACCGGACGATTCGAGGTTGTGATCGGAATTGGAGACAGTTCCGACAGTCGCACGGCAGGTTACGAGCACCATTCTGGTCTCGCCTGAAGGGAGACGGAGGATGGCGTGCTTGCCCTCACGTGCGGTGAGCTGAGCGTATGTTCCGGCACTGCGGGCCATAGCGGCACCCTGACCGGGACGGAGCTCGATGTTGTGGATAACTGTTCCGAGAGGAATTTCTGAGAGAGGAAGAGCGTTGCCGAGCTCGGGAGCCACGCCGGGACCTGACATGATGGTCTGGCCTACGCGGATTCCGGCAGGAGCAATGATATATCTCTTCTCACCGTCGGCATATACTACCAGCGCAATGCGGGCACTGCGGTTGGGATCGTACTCGATGGTCCTGACAGTAGCGGGGCAGTTGTCCTTGTCACGACGGAAGTCAATGACACGGTACATCCTCTTGTGTCCGCCACCGATGTAGCGCATGGTCATCTTACCGGAGTTGTTGCGGCCGCCGGTCTTCCTGAGGGGCTCGAGAAGGGACTTCTCGGGCTTTGTGCAGGTTATCTCGTCAAATGCGCTTATTGCCTTATTTCTCTGACCAGGTGTGGTCGGTTTGAATTTACGTATTGCCATAGGATTAAATGTTGCTATAGAAATCAATCTTATCCTCGCCTGCCAGTGTCACATAAGCTTTCTTATAGTGGTTGGCACGGCCTCTGAGTAATCCCGCCTTGGTGTAGCGGCTCTTACGCTTGCCATGGTAGTTGACAGTGTTTACATCCTTCACTGTCACTCCGTAGTGCTCCTCGACAGCCTTTCTGATCTCTATCTTGTTGGCTGAGCGGTCTACGATGAAACCGTAACGGTTCAATTTATCGCCCTGAACCGTCATCTTTTCTGTTACGATAGGCTTAATGATAATTCCCATGTCTCCTATGGTTTATTTGCGTCTTTCTGCAATGATGTCCTGTACACCGTCCACCATCACGAGCTGATAGGCGTTCATGATGTTGTAGGTGTTGATCTCGTCTACTGAGATCACATTGACATTCTGAAGATTGCGCGAAGATTTGTAAATATTCACACTGTTTTCAGGAAGTACGAACAGAGTTCTTCTTCCGTTGGCCTTGAGGTTGTCCAGGATCTGGATGAACTCCTTGGTCTTGGGAGCGTCCATAGCGAAGGGCTCGACCATGATGATGGCGTTCTCCTGAGCCTTGTAGGACAAAGCAGAGTAACGGGCCAGCTGTTTGAGCTTCTTGTTGAGCTTGAAGCCATAGCTGTGAGGCTTGGGACCGAATGCACGGCCACCGCCAACATAGATGTTGGACTTGATGCTTCCGTGACGCGCTCCGCCACCGCCTTTCTGACGGCCCATTTTCTTGGTGCTGTAGCTGACTTCGGATCTGTCCTTGGTCTTGTGAGTACCCTGACGCTGGTTGGCCAGATACTGCTTAACGTCGAGATAGATCGCGTGATCGTTCGGCTCGATGCCGAAGATAGACGAATCAAGGGTCACTTTCTTTCCCGATTCGGTTCCGTCGATTTTGTAAACTGACAATTCCATAACGTTAGTCCTCCACAATTACATAAGAACCCTTTGCTCCGGGAATAGAACCCTTCACGAGAACCAGATTGTTCTCAGGGATAACCTTGATAACCTTGAGGTTGAGAATCTTCACGCGGTCACCGCCCATGCGGCCTGCCATTCTCATACCCTTGAATACTCTTGAAGGCCAAGAGGATGCACCCATAGAACCAGGGTGACGGAGTCTGTCGGCCTGACCGTGGGTAGCTCCGCCCACGCCGCCGAATCCGTGACGCTTAACGACGCCCTGGAATCCCTTACCTTTAGAGATACCGGTCACGTCTACCCATTCCACTCCCTCGCTGAGGTCTGAAACGGTCACAGTGTCTCCAAGCTTAAGCTCCTTGGGGAAGTCCGCCTTGAACTCCACCAGTTTGCGCTTGGGTGTGGTTCCTGCCTTGTCGAAGTGGCCTTTAAGGGCCTTGCTGGTGTGTTTCTCTTTCATCTCGTCATAGGCAAGTTGTACAGCGGCATAACCATCTTTCTCTACTGTACGAATCTGCGTGACAACACAGGGACCAGCCTCAATAACGGTGCATGGGATATTCTTCCCATCAGCATCGAAAACGGAAGTCATTCCGATTTTTTTTCCAATTAATCCAGGCATTGGTTTAATTAATTTGTTGTTAATCAATGAACTAAATGTTCCCGCGCACTTTTCGCGGGGCTGCAAATATACCACTAATTTTTTAATATGCAAGTAGTTTCAATGAATAAACCCCTTTATTTATTTGGGGAAATAAACTTTTTCTTAAATTACAAAGAAAGGTAAGTCGAATATTATACGAGATCAGATGACAAGAATTGAATATGATTGTTGTCACATAATAGCTATAGCGGCATTAAATTTTGTTTGGTTGAAAATATATACGGAACTTTGGCATTCAATACCCAAGAGTGTTTGTCCGAGTTTGAAAATATTTTTATACCTTTGCATTGCTGAGCAATCGGCATACATATTAAAAGTGTTTTCGCACCGTCCTCATTAGAGAATGTGGTAGTTTTCAATGAAGAAAGGACATATCGGACAACACTCTTTTTGTTTAGATTATGTTGACTGTGGCATCTTCTATGCCATATATCTCATATCTATTCAAGTGTGGGGTATTGGATATCGTCTGTTTTCTTCCAGGTTCTACCACAACCTTCTAATGGACAGGCGGAATCGGCTCCACACTTTCTTTTTACATACCAACTACAACAGCCTTTCAGAAGCCGGAAAGACGCATTAAAACTATGAAATTTAAGATAATTGTCAAATTGGTAGCATTGACATTAACTATGCTGGTAGCTATCTTTTATGTAAACGGATGCAGCAACGAGTCGGATTTTGATTTTTTCTCTACAATACATGGAGCAGTCTATGATGCCGGGACTAGTGAACCACTGCCCAATGCTGCCGTAACACTTATGCCGTCAAGCAGTACTGTCCAGACAGGAAGTGAAGGCACGTTTGTATTCAAGGATCTGGATCCAGGTCAGTACACCCTCTCTGTACAGAAAGAAGGATATTACGTTGACCGCAAATCTGTAACAGCGATCAGCGGCGAAACGGTACAGGCCGATATTCTCTTACGTAAAATCTAAATATATATGCTATGAAAAATATTCTTTGGATATTAATAACATCCCTATTGCTAACCTGTTTTACTTTGAACTCGTGTAAAGATAATTTGGAGCAGGAAGTTACAGGTAGCATAATCGGCACAGTGGCAGACGCAACTACTGGTGAGCCCGTACCAACAGTCAATGTATCACTGGACCCTGGCGGCAAATCAGCAATAACAGGAAGTGATGGCAATTATCTCTTTTCCGAAATTGATCCTGGCAGTTATACACTATCAATAAACAAACAAGGTTATACTGCTGATAGTAAAGTCATAAAAGTGGAATCTGAAAAGACTACAAACGGGGACTTTCTCATAAAGCGCATCCCTTCAGTAATTACAGTAGACTGCGACACCCTTGATTTCGGAGACGGCTCTGACGTCAACTCTTTGTCTTTCAATATAGTCAACAGTAGTTACGAGGATCTCCAATGGACGATAAAATACTCATGCCGGTGGATTAGCGAGGTGAGGGACACTTCAGGCATTCTACCCTACGGAAAGACCCAATCTATAGTTGTATTCATTGACCGCGAGCTACTTTCCCAAGGAGAAAATACCACTACCGTAGTAATCCACTCCTCCAACGGCAGTTCCGACCTTGTTGTAAAAGCAATTGGTGCGGAACGAGCAGAAGTTGTACTGAATACTCTCGAAGTGAAAGATATTACATCCAGCACAGCGACATTGTATGGAGAGGTGATAAACCAAGGTATACCGCACTACACTACTAGGGGGTTTGTATATTCTACATCGTCAAACCCAACAGAAGCCACAGCTATAGAGACCCTCACGACTCCGGTCTCAGATGATAAAGTTTATTCGACACGTGTAAATGGATTGAAACTTGGACAGCAGTACTATGTCCGTGCTTTTGCCAAAAGTGAGTTAGGCACTTTCTATAGCACAAACGAAGTTGAATTTACACCTCAAATAACTATTCCTATGGTATCCGTTCAGGATATAAGCAATATAAATGTAGCCGGTCTGTCCGTTGTACTTAACGGCACAATTGAAGAGTCAGGAGATCCTGTTTACACCGAAAAAGGTTTTGTATACGGATTTACTTCAAATCCTACCATCTATGATACAAAAGTGTCAGTAGCAGGAAGTACGATAGGACTATACAGCACTGAGGTCTCGGGGTTCGTACTTGACAGACAATATTATGTACGTGCATATGCAATAGCCGGAGACGGAAGCACAATAGTATATAGCAGCGATAATATCTCATTCTCCATATCTATTGTTCCACCTGTAGTTTCTGTATCTGCAGTCACTGACATAGACATGGAAAACAGAAGGGCAGTTTTAAATGGAAGCATCATTAGTGTAGGGGATCCTGCATATACAGAAAAGGGTTTCGTTTACGGCACTTTCAGTACTCCATTGCTGTGCGACAATAAAGTCAAAGTAGATGGCATTAGTACTGGCTCTTTCAGTACAGTAGTTGACAGTCTTCAAATGGATGTAAACTACTATATCTGGGCCTATGCTGTAAACCAGAAAGGAGACACTTATAGCGAAGAGCCCGTCAACTTGTTTTTGACTACTCATCCTGAACTCCCACAAGTAATTACTGAGCCAGCTACGAACGTCAATACGGACACAGGTTCTGCAACTTTCAACGCCACAATTGTTAGTGAAGGTTTTCCTCCATATACCGAACGAGGTTTCGTTTACAGTACTTCCAATACAGAGCCTACAGTTAATGATACAAAAATCATTGTCCCTGGCAATGGAACAGGAACATTCAGCATACATCTTGACAATCAACTTCCTAAAGACGTAGAGATTTACATAAGAGCATACGCTGTCAATACCGTAGGTATAGGATATGGTAACAAAACAGCTATTTCCAACACCTTTGTAGATTTACCCCTTGTCGGTATTTCTGTTCAAAAAGAGGATATTGGGAAAGGATACTGGGATGATATAAATGCATTATGTGAAAATTCCAACATAGGAGGTTATACAGATTGGAGACTTCCCACAATTGACGAATTGCGAACAATGTATAATGAAAGAGATTTTATAGGATTTGATAAAGGAGGACTATACTGGTCGTCAACGAGATCCAATTACGATAGATGGTACTATGTCTTGGACTTCTCTGATGGTTCTTCTGATTCAATGCCTGCGGATGGATACTATACTAATTATTATGGTCGCTGTGTACGAACCATTGAATAACCATAACTCAATAAAATTATGCGAAATTTTATTAAATACTCTGCTGTAACTGCAATACAATTGATTTTCGCTATGGGATTAGTTTCATGCAAGGATAAGATAGCACAGGAAGTTACAGGTAGCATAATCGGCACAGTGGCGGACGCAACTACTGGTGAGCCCGTACCAACAGTCAATGTATCACTGGACCCTGGCGGCAAATCAGCAATAACAGGAAGTGATGGCAATTATATGTTCACCGATCTGGAACAAGGAACTTACACTTTGGCCTTCAAAAAAGAAGGCTATACTCCAACGAGCAAAATAATAGAGGTGACTGCCGGAGGACAGAGCAACGGTTATGTTCTGATAAGCCGTATACCTGCTGTAGTCACGGTGGACAGGGACTCTCTAGCTTTCGGAGATGGATCAGAGGTCAATGCCCTTTCATTTAATATTGTCAACAGCAGCTATGAAGACTTGGAATGGAGGATAGAATATGAATGTGAATGGATTAGTAAAGTCAAAGACGAAGAGGGAATACTGCCATATGGTCAGACTCAGACAATAGTAGTATTCATAGACCGTAGTGATTTACTGCCAGGATACAACGAGACTGTTGTGGTTGTGCGTTCTTCAAGCGGAAGCTCTGACTTGAAGGTTTCAGCTATCGGGGAAGACAGAGAAGATGTCGTCTTGAATATGAATGAAATCTCAAATGTAATGATGAACAGTGCAACACTGACAGGCCTGCTCATCAGCGAAGGCGTTCCTCGCTACCATGAACTCGGCTTCGTATATTCAGGAGAGTCTATGCCGACATTGGACAACACCATTGAAACCATCACGGTAGGAACCACTTATAAAGCAGGAGACAATTTTGAGAAAGAAATAAATACATTTGCTTCCGGTAGCACGTATTATGTCAGGGCCTATGCAACAAACTCAAATGGAGTATTTTATAGTTCCAACGAGCTGTCTTTTCAGACTGTGTCCGAGTATTCCGAAGTGCAGACAGATGATGTATCCAACATAGATATGTTATCTGGACAAGCTACTTTTAACGCAACTATTACAAACCCTGGCGTTCCAATGTATACGGAAAAGGGATTTTGCTACAGAATTGGAACTACAGAACCAGACATTGAAGATATGGCCATTATAGTATCCGGTACAGGGGGACAGTCATTCTCCACAAAAGTTTCCGGCCTTGAACTTCAGCAGACTTACACTGTCCGCGCGTACATTAAACAAAACAACAACATCTTCTACGGTGAATCGCAGACTTTCAATACAATATCCGGAGCACCAAATCTCATCACTTCTGCGGTTACCGACATCGGTGCGTCATATGCAACTTTCAATGCATATATTTATGACCAGGGGATTCCAGCTTACTCTGAACGTGGCTTCTGTTATTCAATGAGAGAACAACCTACACTTTCTGACAACAAACTGATATCACAAGGAAATGGAGAAGGAGATTACTCTGTTAAAGTTTCAGAATTGCAATTTGATACTCATTATTATGTACGCGCATACGTAATACAGAATGGAAATACTTATTATGGCAATACAGTAACATTCAGGACAACTTATACACAAACAGATATTGTAACTTACGCTGTTACTGATATCGGGACTAACACAGCTACTTTCAACGGTGAAATAGAAAATGTTGGTGATCCCAAGTGCTCTCAATACGGCTTCTGCTACAGTTCAAGTACCAATAGTCCAACCATCAATGACAACAAGGAAAGTAAGTACGGGGGTCATAATGGCCGTATATCCATCGATGTCGATGACTTACATGAAGGAACTACATATTATGTAAGGGCATTCGCCATTCAGAATGGGGAACCTGTATATGGTGAGACAGTAAGTTTTACTACTGTCGAGCTACCAGTAGTTATAACATTAGATGCAACCAATATAGAACCAGGGGATGGATCTTTTTTATTTAATTATTCAGCCACTCTTAATGGGCAAGTGATATCATCCGGTTCTCCAGCATATACATCGATAGGTTTCGCTTACGGTTTGACAATGAACCCTACAGCGACAGAGCATAATTCAGTAACCGTCGCCAGTCCCGACCCTACCAATCTGTTCTCTACTACTATTACAAACCTGTCTGCCAATATGATTTACTACGTTCGCGCATGGGCGCGAACAGAATCAGGCTACGTATACGGTAACAATATTGCTATACATACCTTTTAGGCACAAAGAATATAAACTAAACCAAATGTTTAACTATTAAAATAAATTTATCATGAAAAACATTTCAATTATTACAGCTGCCATCGTAGCGGCAACACTCATCCTTTTATCCTCATGTGGAGCCCAGAAAGCAACCGTTACCACGAATAGTACTCCATCACAAAGCCCTTTCGGGGAAGTCTATGAAGTACCTTGTGCCGTGTACGATACCCCTGAACAATTTGCTGCAACAGGTATTTATCGTGGGTCATCATACCAAAAGGGAGAATGTCAACTGAATGCATTACAAAATGCAAGACAGTTAGTGTATGAAAAATACCATCATGCATATAAGGGAATGGTAAGTAATTATAGCCAAAGTATCGGTAATAATAGAGGTAATGATATTGAGACTAAAATAAATCGTGCAGGAGATCAGATGATGGATATAATACTGAACGATATCCAGGCCAACTGCGTAAAATTCTCAGCAGTAGGCGATGACGGTATGATTGAGTGCTATGTCGGAATCGTAGTTCCAAAAGCACTTATTGCTGAGCAAGTAACAAAGGCTGTATCAGACGTTCTTACTCCAGAAGAGAAAGATGCCATAGCTTTTGATGAGTTTGTTTACCGTAAACAGATGCAAGAGCGAATGGCTGAATACAAGGAACAGAATTAATCATATGAAAAAAATTCTTATCATTTTTGCCATGGGCATTTTGTCAAATTTCCCTATCATGGGACAAAATGCCCATGGCAATGTTAAACCTGACTGGGTCAATGGCTATTTCAGGGAATTACCGAACTCGTACATAGAGGTTGTGTCTGCGTCAGGATACGACTTAAAAAGCGCTAGAGATAAAGCTGCCAATGAGGCAATTAAACGACGCAGTCTGGCTACCGGGGCAGAAGCATCTGTTTCCATATACGGGAACAATCTCAATGTAGTGTCTAACCACGATCTTATAGTAAAGTCCAGAATTCTAGATGAGTATGTATTACATACAAGCATAGGATATACGGTTTATTTATTAGTGCAGACAGTTAAAAATCCGACGTACGATTATGAACCAATTACTGTAACTGAAAAATATCCCTTTTCCGCAAGAGTTTTTGTTCCAGGAATGGCACAGATATACAAGGGCACTGTCGTGAAAGGGATAGCTTTCATATCCGGAGAAGTCGCCATGTTAGGAGGAGTTGTCGTTTTTGAATGTATGCGCTCGTCTTACAGCTCTAAAATTAATAACACGCATAATGCTGATGCCAGGCTGCAATATATCAATAAAGCCAACTTGATGTCCGGTCTAAGGAATGGATTTATCGCCGGAGCAGCAGCTGTTTATGCATGGAATATCATAGACGGCATAGTTGCTAAAGGTAATAAACACATTATGATAGGCGATGCATCTATAAGCGTATCTCCGTATGTTGCACCTGAACACAGCGGAATGATGTTAACATTGAACTTTTAAAGAAATTTTGACTTGTACTTGGTATAGCTTAAACTTTTAACAGGGAACACATGGCAATGTTTCAATCAGCGTGTCTGGAGTGAGTCTTCAGACACACTTTTTTAAACAGTATCGCTCCTGTCAACTGCAACTTTTACGCTTGTGGACTCTCCTGCTGCCGTAGAGCCTTCCAGCGGACTTACACTGATCCAGTCTACAGTTACATTGGTAATTGCCCATTCGAGACTCTCGGAAATCCCTGTATTTCTTATATCGAACGACAATTCATCGTACTTGGTTCCAAAATCAAGGTTACTAGTAGACAATTCCATTTCAGCATCATTTTGGCTTCCGTCATCATAAAGCACAGACACAGTCATCGCCTGTGAGCCTCCTGCAGCATTGACATTGAATGTAGTGGTTACGTCTTTCGATATTTGCATCCTGTCTATTATAACTTTTATACTGCTTGATTTCCCTCTATCGGTCGTTCCTTCCATCGGACTCTCCTTAAGCCATGTTTCCGTAATGTTTGAAACAGTCCATGAAAGTTTTTCGGTACTTCCAGTATTTTTTATAGTAAAATTCATCTCGTCGCGTTGCAAACCGAAATCAAGGCTGGTGGAAGAAAGCTCAAAAGCTGCCTCTTCTTCCTCTTTAACCAATTGCATGTCGCAAATTACAGTCTCTCCCGAAACTACGGTCACCTGTCTGGAATTGGTCTTGTAGCCTGCTGAAGATACAGTGATTTTGTATTGCTCCGCATCCAGATTCTGAAACTCGTAATGACCCCCATCCCCCGTAACAGCCGTTTTGTTACCAGGAGACAAAACCACTTCCGCTCCTCTAATCGGCTCTTTGTTGTCTGCATCAGTTATTATACCGTACAGATTCCCATAAAAAGTGTACTCTTCTTCCTTGCAGGACCCTACAGCCAGTATAATTGACACAAAAACAAAAGCACATACTGCAAGACGGTTATTAAATTTGATTCTCATAGTATTTCTGATTGTAACTCTAGGATGTCGTATTAAATCATTTGAGACGAATATTATAAGATGGCTTGCCTGACACTACTTCGTCGAAACAGCAAAATAAAGCGTAAATAAACGCTTGATATGTACATCCCCCATACGCCATCTATGTAAAGAAATCTGCGCAGAAAGACTTTACAAATATAGTGTAAAAACTCAAAGTTTCAATAACTTTTACATATTTGTTATGTTACTGCTGTGCAGCAACTGCCAAAATGTCTTATAATTCGTTGTAAATCAGTGGATTAGTGACAATTTGTCACAAATTTAAGCCAATTTTTCCGCTTCTCCGGACATAATCCTCACTGGTCCGCAATTTGCGATATATCCTGTCGAACGCCCGAAAGGGAGGGCGGAACGGAGACCCCGGAAGGGGCTCCGGGAAACTCCCCGGGAAGGCGTTCGGAAAACATTAAAAAGAACAAATTAAAAATGGAGGATAAAATTATGGTACCTAGCAGAAGAACACAGCAGAATTGGCTGCCCGCTTTTTTCAATGACTTTTTCGATGATGACTTCAGGCATTTCGGAAACATGATGAGGACTTCGTCCCCTGCCATCAACGTAAAGGAAAATGACAAGGAATACACCGTAGAGATAGCCGCTCCCGGTATGTCCAAGGACGATTTCAAAATCCGCATCAACGAAGAGAACGAACTTGTGGTCACCCTTGAACACAAGAATGAACAGAAAGAAGAGAAGAAGGACGAGAAATACCTCAGAAGGGAATTCTCCTACTCCCACTTCGAACAGGCTCTGCTTCTTCCTGACGACATCAAGAAAGAAGAGATCAGTGCCAGCATGGAGCACGGTGTACTGAACATCACCCTGCCTAAGGTAACTGAAGCACCTGCCGCTCCTAAAGAGAGGTTCATCGATATAAAATAGTCTGACGGACAACAATGCAGATGCATCTGCACCTGCTGCAAAGGAGAAGGCCGCTCCCGGGCAACACCGGAGGGCGGCTTTTTTCGTATATCCCGTATCGAAATTTTCCATATCTTGCAGGATAATTCAGTATAATATGGACAGCATCGGTAAAAACAGAGCCAGGATGGCATTCGCCGCGGCGGGGATCCTCATCCTCCCGGCAGCCTGCACATCACAGAATGGGACTGCAAAAGGAGAGGGGCAGTCCGGAAACGACATTCGCAAGCCGCTCAACATCATATACATAATGAGTGACGACCACTCCTGGCAGACCATAGGTGCATACGGGCACGGCCTGATAGAGACCCCCAACATCGACCGTCTGGCCGACTCCGGCATCCTGTTTACCAACAGCTTCGTGGCCAACTCCATAAGCGGACCGAGCAGGGCCTGCCTGCTCACCGGCAAGCACAGCCACAAGAACGGGTTCACGGACAACACCCGCACTTTCGACGGCAGCCAGCAGACCTTCCCCAAGCTCCTGCAGCAGGCCGGATATGAGACGGCCGTCATAGGCAAATGGCACCTCACCTCCGAGCCTACAGGCTTCGACTACTGGAACATCCTCACAGGACAGGGCGACTACTACAACCCGACTTTCATAGACAACGGCCGGAAGAAGGTCATCCCTGGCTATGCCACCGACATCACTACCGACCTGGCCCTCGACTGGCTGAAGAACAGGCGTGATCCCGAGAAGCCGTTCTGCCTCCTGCTGCACCACAAGGCCCCCCACCGGACATGGATGCCGGACCTGCAGGATCTGGGCGCCTTCGACGGTGCGGAACTGCCCCTGCCGGACAATTTCTACGACGACTATGCCGGACGCCCGGCGGCAGCGGCACAGGAAATGGAGATAGGCCGCCACATGGACCTGGTATACGACCTGAAAATGGCGGACAGGGAAGGGGAAATCCACACCTCCACCGGTCTGGAAGGCTACGGCAGATACATGTACTCGACATCTGAAGACAACAGCGGAGAGTCCCTCACGCCAGGCCGCATGACACCGGAGCAGAAAGCCGTCTGGGATGCCTACTACGACCCCATCATCGAGCAGTTCAAGGCCGACAGCCTCACCGGCAAGGCCCTCGCCGAATGGAAGTACCGCCGCTACATGAGCGACTACCTGAGCGTCATCCGCTCCGTGGACCGCAATGTGGGCCGCGTCCTGGACTATCTCATGGAATCCGGACTCTGGGACAACACCCTGGTCATCTACACCTCCGACCAGGGCTTCTATATGGGTGAACACGGCTGGTTCGACAAGCGTTTCATGTACGAGGAATCGTTCCGGACGCCTCTGCTGGCACGTTATCCGGGCGGCTTCCACGGCGAAGTGGACGCACTCGTCCAGAATATCGACCACGCCCCCACCTTCCTCGAGATGGCAGGCGTGACAGTCCCGGACGACATCCAGGGCGAGTCCTACCTGTCATTCCTGCGCACAGGCAGGACGGAGAAAGGCAGGCACTGGCGCAAGTCCCTCTACTACCATTTCTACGAATTCCCCGGAGAACATGCTGTCCGCCGCCACTACGGAGTCCGCACGGACCGCTACAAGCTGATCCATTTCTACGGCCACGACATCGACTCATGGGAGCTCTACGATCTCAGGAAAGACCCTTCGGAGATGCACAATCTCTACGGGGACCGCTCATACCGCAGGGTACAGAGACGGCTTCACCGCGAGCTGGACAGGCTTCAGGAAATGTATGACGATCCCGTCAGGGAAGAATTGTCAGGGAAAATATGAAAAAGAAAGAAATACAGCATTTCATCGACTGTGCCCGCAGGACAGCTGCGGCCGGACTGCTCTCCTGCAGCAGCGGCAACCTCTCCCTGCGCCTCCCGGTGTCCGAAGGCACTCACGGCTCTCTTCAAAGTCAGGACAATCACGACGGGCAGGACATCTCCCGCAATCCGCAAAGTACCATGCCGGAGGCTCCTTCCGACCTGGCCCTGCTGTCCGCCACCGGCAGCTGGCTCGAAGAGCTGCAGGAAGACCAGATAGCCCTCTGCCGCATCTGCGACGGGGAAGTACTCAACGGGATAACCCCCACCATGGAGGCCGGTTTCCATCTGGGAATCATGCGCCGCCGCCCGGAAGTGGGATGCGTCCTGCATTTCCAGTCTCCCTATGCCACGGTAGTGGCCTGCATGAAGGACAAGCCCCGGGATTTCAACGTAACCCTCGAAGGACCATTATACGTGGGCCGGGATATACCTGTGGTGCCGTTCCTTCCGCCCGGTAGCCCTGAACTCGCCGCTGCGGTCGTGGAAGCCCTCACCGCCCACGACATTGTCCTGATGTCCAACCACGGACAGGTCGCCTGCGGCCCCGACTTCCCCGACACATTCCGCCGCGCCGTCTTTTTCGAGATGGCCTGCCGCATCATCGTCCTCTCCCGCGGCAACTACACCACCGTCTGAATTTGCATAATTTATGGGATGAGGGCGATAACGATGTAGTAGAGCATCACTCCGGAGGCGGCAAGCTTGGCTCCGGTGCCGAGCAGGAAGCCGAGAAATGAGCCTGCGGCGGCCTTGATACCCTGCCCCATCTTCTTCTCTCCCCAGTAGAGTTCGGCGGCGAGGGCACCGATGAAGGCTCCGATGATCATGCCCCAGGGCGGGAAGAACAGAATGCCCACTACCATGCCGGCTGTTGCTCCGCGCGAGGCGTACTTCGTGCCGCCGGTCACCCGTGTCAACCAGCCCGGCACCACATAATCCAGAACGGTGACCACCACCGTGACTATCAGCATGATGATCAGCAGACGCCAGGTGATGTCGTCCTGAACTTGAGGCGAGCCCCATAGAAAGAGCAGAAACATGCCTGCCAAACTGCATGGAGGGCCGGGCAGCACGGGCAGAATACAGCCGAGAAGGCCTACGATGCCGAGTATCACGGCTACTATGTCGATGAAAATTTCCATATTGCGCGTCAGTATGAACTTTCAGTACGCAAATGTAACATATTTGGCAATCTGAGCAAAACTTACGGTAAGTACTGACGCAGGGCGGTTTTGTAATTGCCCGATACTCATGGACTTACGAAAAGCATGTGCGCTTTTCGGCATGTTCCGAACTGATGTGAGGTGTACCAAAAAAGTTGGACACAAGAGAAAAAGTAATGATAAAAAGCAACAGTTTACGGGTCCACCTGCTGG
>CALVDE010000016.1 GCA_944326265.1 uncultured Bacteroidales bacterium
AGGGCCGATACGCACGAAGCCATGATGCATATCGCTGCCATAAAATTATTTTTGAATAAAATTTAAACAGATTCTTAGAGACATGTTATATTCCCCAGGAAATCTCAGTAAAATCTTCATCCTCCGTCATATTCTCTCCGGAAGACCTAGAACGCGAAGCATACAGACTTGCCGGACTGGACAGCATGTGGATTGACGAACCGCTAACCCGCGCTGCAGAATATCCGTCTGGAAGATTCACCGTATATGACACCGAGACCAGAGAATACGTTCCCGTCAAAGGTGCAAAGATACGTGTACACAACATCATCAAGTGGGCTACGGCATATACCGACCAGGACGGTTACTACACAATCGGAAAAAAGTACAGGACAAATGTCCACTACGCCATGATTTTCCAAAACCTCAAAGGATTTAAAATATGGGGGAACTGGGCAATGTTTGCTCCCGCCAACCACAACATGCGCTTCAAGAGCAACTCTGGCTACTCCGATGACTTTGACACCAATTCCAATGCTTGGGACTGGGCGACAATAAACAATGCCGCATACGACTACTACAACTTTTGTTCACAAGAGGGTATCTCACTTCCGCCTCAAAATCTAACCATCTGGTGCTATAGGGACTTTGTTAAAAGTGGTATGGCCTGGATGATACCACGAATTGAGCACCTGAGCCTGCATATAAGCATTTATGACCTGCTTCAGTTGCATGTGGGATTATCGTTAGGTCCTCTAAGATACCTTCTCCCCGACATCTTCGTCTTTCCAGGAAATCAAAGATCCAGTTATACCTTATATGAAACCACACTGCACGAGCTGTCACATGCATCGCATTTTTCTGTTGTAGGCACCGATTACTGGAACAAGTATATAAACTATATAGCGAATAGTTATCTGAATTATAAATCTCCCTACGCAAGCGAAAATATAGAACATAGCGGCATCTGCGCTGTCGGGGAGATGTGGGGATATGCCATGGGCTACATCTATCAATACGAAAAATATAAGGACGGCGTTTCTAAAGAAGATTCATATCCCGGATATGACTATTATTTCCACCCGGATATCCTCTGGGACATCTACAGAGACTCATACCTTGACAAAGGTGAGATATACAGATGTCTCACCAAGGATGTAACAGATGTCCCCAAACTGAGGAACAAGATGACAGCCCTGTACCCGGACAAAGCCGTAGACCTGGAATTTATATTTGCCCGCTACGGCGAATACGATGGCATGGGATACTGGAGATTCAAGAATGCGACCAATACCCCGAAGTACATCCATGTCAGTGGAAACTGCAGGACTAACTTTTCAGAGACATACATAAGCAATCGTTTAGATGTCGACAAAAATCCCAATCTGATAAACTTCGGATACCTTGTGATGCCAGACGAAACAGTTATTATAGACTCCCTGGCATACAACGGCAGACGACAATATGATTTCTACGACATATTGAATGTCGAGGAGATTGCTCCCTCCAGCATCTTCATTGCTGACGAGAACGGTCTTATTCTCGAAAGTGCCACTCTGGACGGGTCCATAAAACTTTTCACCAAATGCGGATCATGGACAGAAGTGGCAGGATCAAAGTCCAGAACTTGGACATTCTCCTACACCGGTGAGAAAAATCTCCCTATAATTAAACAATAGCCACTACACTAATTCACTAATCATGAAAAGAAAATTCACACTTTTAGCAGTAATATTCAGCCTAGCAATGCTAGGCGCATGCGACCCTAGCTATAGCACGTCCTGGTACATAGAAAATCAAATTGGCGAAGACATAATCGTTACGAGGTCCGACAGCTCGGAAATTTCAAATGTATTTATACCCAATGGGGGTATAGGATGCATATTCCAAATGGCATCCTTGGGAGGTTCATCATTTTACGTACTCGAGAACAGTTTCTCCGATTTGCTCAACCCTGACACTCTGGTCATTTTGAGTACCAGCTACGACACACTGTTCAGATTCCACCCCGAGCACCACCCCAAGCCATACCCCAACGAGGAGGTTGCCATGAATATGCACTTCTGGGACAAAGGTAACTGGACCGATAACGCTGATCATAAAGAATTGACTATTTCGTGGTCTTACATTCTGACTTGGGACTCAGTAGACGACTCATGGATAAGCCGACCAAGTGACAAATAACCACCAAAAACTTATCCGACAATGAAAAAATTTTTAACTCTAACCATTCTCGTACTGATGTCCGTCACAGCCGTGGCCCAATATATCGACGGAGTCCCGCAGTCCCTGAAGCGCAGGGGAGGCAACCTGTACACTGATGAGGGAGTGAAACTTAATCCGGAGACAGCGATGACTTTTATGGATGAAAACACATACAGCATCTACCGCAAAGGATATGGACATTTCAGGTCTGCAGCCGGACTCAGTATCGCCGGAGCCGCACTGCTGATACCGGGGACTATCTTCACTGTACTGGCTGTCAACAGTTATGAAATGGCAGGCAACATAATATACGGAATGCTCGCAGTCCCGGGACTTGTATTAGGCACGGGACTACTGGTACTGAGCATTCCCTTCTACTGGTCCGGCATCTCAAAACTGAAAACTGTCGTAAAAACGTATAATCCACAGAGGCTCTCCTTTGCCCCAGAGCTGTCCCTTGGAGCGCAACCAAGCGGTATCGGGATGGGCATACGGTTCTGAACAGCGGGTTCTATTGCTATTATTCGAGCCCACGTTAAAACAGGTCAGAACAAATCGTCCATGAGACGGTCGAGGTCGCGGCGTTCCTTTTTGGTGGGACGGCCTGTGCCCCGGTCGCGCTTAACGTACACGGTCTCGAAGGGGGCGTTGAGCTTGTCGAGCTCTTCCTGGGGGGTGATGTCCTCGACGAACTCGGTCACCAGCTTGGCCCCTACCCGGTTGCCTATAGGCACTATGACCCGGTACTGGAAGTGCACGCTGCCCTTGCGCACCGATACGGTGTCCCCCGCCTTGATGTCCCGGGAAGCCTTGGCCTCCGCCCCGTTGACACTGACCTTGCCGCTGCGGCAGGCGTCCGCCGCCTCCGTACGGGTCTTGTAGACGCGGATGGACCAGAGAAATTTGTCTATACGTACCTGCTGTTCCATCACCCTATTCCATTATATAACTGTCCTTCTCCTCGGGTTTGCCGATATACACTTCCATCAGACGGGTACCGGCTGTGATGGCCGAGAGGACGAAGTCGGACATGGCGGCGGGTATCAGCACCCACTCACCGCGGAGCAGAGGAGTAGGCTGCGACGAGTCCGAGGGAGTTATCACCGCCTCGCCCTCCAGGCAACAGTAAAGCAGGAAGCTCTCGTAGCGGTCGGGCCATACCCGGAGCGGGTCGGTCAGCTGCAGCTCGTTGGCCGTAAAGTATTTGCACTCGACTAACTTCTTCGAGGGGATGTTTCCGCCGGCGGGGACAAAGCCTGAGCCGTCGTACTTCCGGTAATTGATGCAGGTCAGGGCCAGGTCCACGTGCATCTGGCGGGCGGTCGCGGGGTTGTTCTCGCGGCCCCAGTCGTAGATGCGGTAAGTCACGTCGGAGAGCTGCTGGATCTCGGCTATCACGAGTCCGCCTCCGGCCGAGTGGACGGTACCGGCCTCGATGAAGAAGAAATCGCCCTTCCTGGGAGTCACCACGTTCAGCACCTCCTCGAGGGTCCCGGCGGCGCAGCGGTCGAGGAACTCGCGGGCATCCAGGTCCTTGTTGAATCCCATGTAGATACGGGCCGTAGGGTCAGCCTCGAGGACATACCAAGCCTCGGTCTTGCCGTAGGAGTTGTGCCGGTCGAAGGCCGTCTCGTCGTCAGGATGCACTTGGACGGAGAGCCGCTCCTGGATATCGAGCAGCTTGACCAAAATGGGGAACTCATTGCCGAAGCGCTTGTAGTTGTCCTCTCCGACTATCTCGTCCATGTAGGTCTCGATGACATCGAATAGAGGATTGTCCTCCAGCCAGCCGTTCTCTATCACGGAGCTGTCGTCCTCGAAGCCGGAGACCTCCCAGCTCTCGCCTATCACGGCATCGGGGTCGAAGGGTTTGTGGAACTGAGCGGCCAGACGGCGGCCTCCCCAGACGCGCTCCTTGGGCCTGGGTATGAACTTAATGGGATATATCGCTTTTTTCATGATTATTGAGACTTTTTCCATATTTTACAAACAGAACAGATCCTGCCGCAAGCACCATGACAGACAGCACGCACAGAATCATACTGACCGGATCCTGTGCCGGGGTCTGAGGAGAGCCTCCAAGAGCTGCATCCGGACCATATACCGCAGCCACGGCAACTGTGACTGCATTGTTCAGAGCATGAAGTCCTACCGTCGTCCACCAGCTGCCGGTCACCAGACGCACCCATCCGAAAAAGCAGCCCAGGATCAGAGCCGGCAACGCCTGCCACGGATTGAGATGGGCCACCGCAAACAGCACCGATGACCAGATCACAGCCGGCCAGGGCCGCATACGGCTTGACAGACCGTCCAGTATAACCTTCCTGAAAAGGAACTCCTCCAGAAGCGGAGCCGCCACAGCCACGGTAATCAGGGTGAACACCAGATTGGAGCCATGGAGTCCGCTCAGGGTATTCACATACCAGTCGGGAATATCCATCACCGGGGGCACAATGCTCAGCAGGAAGACCAGTGCCGCCTCCATGATAACCGCTGAAACGGCATACACGGCCAGGGTACGTCCTGAAGGCTTTCCGAATACGGACGGAGCTCCCGGGACAGATGCTTTCCCACGTAATCTTCCGGCCCCCTTCCAGTATATATAGGAGAAAGGGAAAATGTAGGCCAGTACATACATCACCGGCATGGCGGCAGGCATTCCCGACACTTCCGGTGCAAGCAATACGGCAGAGAATGAAACCGCCAGCTGTCCGGCCACAAGCAGCAGCAGGATCAGCCACGACTCTCCCAGATCGGGCATGGACATTGTGAGTTTACCGATTATCCGGCGCATTTACTTTTAAAAATTTTTCAAATATAGTGATATTAATGATAACTTTGCGCTGCCATGAAAGAAGATACGGAGCACAACAGCGCAGGCACTGACAGACAAAAGCCGCCCAGGACACGCAGCAAGTTCGTGAGAGTGATTACGGACAAGTACTTCATAGTGACACTGGCCTTTGCCGTCATTGTCCTCTTCGTGGACCGCAACAATCTCATCAGCTGGGCAGGAGACTACCTGGATGTCCTGCGCCAGGAGCGGGTCATCAGGCAATATCAGCGTGACATCAAGGCTCTGGACGACAAGCTGGACGAGCTGACATCAGACAAAGACTCCCTGGAGAAATTCGCCAGGGAGCAATACTATTTCCAGAAAAAGGACGAAGACGTATTTATTGTCGATTGAACTGGGTCATGGTCCGCTCTATGCCGGCCATACCGAAGGACTTGACTGCCTCCACCGCCCTCTCCCTTATCTCAGGAAGCTGCTTCTCCTCCTCCTCGTCCCATTTTCCCAGGACGAAATCCACCTGCGGGCCGCGTCCCACGTGCGAGCCGATGCCTATACGCAGCCTGGGATAATCCTGCGTTCCCAGCATCTCCGCTATGTTGGCCAGGCCGTTATGGCCTCCGGCACTTCCGCCCTTACGCATACGCATCGTACCGAACGGCAGATTCATGTCGTCCGCTATCACCAGCAGGTTCTCCACAGGGATGTTCTTCTTATCCAGCCAGTACGCCACAGCCTTGCCGCTCAGGTTCATGTAGGTGGAGGGCTTGAGCAGGACGAAGGTGCGGCCCTTGAGCCGGATCTCCGCCATATCGCCGTAACGGACTGTCGTAAAAAGAGTATTGGACGCCTGAGCCCAGGTGTCCAATACCGAAAATCCCATATTGTGGCGGGTACCGATATATTCGTACCCGATATTTCCCAATCCGACTATGAGATATGTCATGAGCGGGACGATTACTCAGCTGCGGGTGCTGCTGCCTCCTCTGCGGATGCCTCCTCCTCAGCTGCACCGGCCATGGCGGCACGGGTGTGCTTAACTGTGCAGACACCTGTGGTCTTGGGGCTTACGATCTGTATGCCCTCGTAAGAGAGGTCTCCGGCCACAATCTGCTTGCCGAGCTTGAGGTTGGTGATGTCGATGTCGAGTACATCGGGTATCTGGTCGGGCAGACCGCATACCCTGAGCTTGCGGGCCTCGATGAGGAGCTTACCGCCGGCCTTGACTCCGGCGCAGTTGCCGAAGATGTTCAGAGGCACGTTGATGGTCACGGGCTTGTCTGCAGAAACAGCGAGAAAGTCAGCATGAATAGTGTTGTCCGTCACAGGGTGGAACTGAAGCTCGTGCAGGATGGCGAGATAGTTCTTGCCGTCGATGTCGAGGTCCACGATGTAGCTGTTGGGAGTGTGGGTGAGGGCCTTGAGATCCCTTGCGTCCACTGAGAAAAGTACGTTCTCCACTCCGTTGCCGTAGAGGTTGCAGGGTACAAGACCCTCTCTGCGGATGCTCTTGGTGAGCGACTTGCGGCCCTTGGTCCTTGCGGTACCGCGTAATGTAATGTGTTTCATGATATTGGTTTAAAATGTGTTACTCAGTCCGGACTTTCCGGACCCCATTGCACCAAAAGCCACCGGCTTTTAGGGGCTGCAAAAGTAGCTAAATTTTCATTTTTGGCAAAAAATTTGTATCTTGCACGGATGAATTAACAACATTTAGTATCACATTTTATGGAAAAGAAATGGAGATGCACCGTATGCGGTTATGTGCACACAGGAGACAACCCTCCTGAGAAATGCCCTCTCTGCAAAGCTCCCGCAAGCAAGTTTGTAGAGATTAAGGAAAATGCCGGCGAGATCTCTTGGGCCGACGGTCACACCCTCGGAGTGGCCAAAGGCTGCGACCAAGAAATATGGGAAGGCCTGCAGGCTCACTTCGCAGGTGAATGTTCTGAAGTAGGTATGTACATCGCAATGAGCCGTCAGGCCGACAGGGAAGGCTATCCCGAGATCGCCGAGGCTTACCGCCGTATCGCCTACGAGGAGGCCGACCATGCAGCCAGGTTCGCAGAGCTTCTCGGAGAGGTCGTATGGGACACCAAGACCAACCTCGAGAAGAGAATGCACGCCGAGGCAGATGCCTGCGCCGACAAGAAGCGCATCGCCACCAAGGCAAAGCAGCTCAACCTCGACGCCATCCACGACACCGTGCACGAGATGTGCAAGGACGAGGCGCGTCACGGCCAGGCCTTCGAGGGTCTGTACAAGAGATTCTTCGGGGAGAAGAAGTAATTACTCGACCATCATCACCGCCTTGTTCCAGGCGAGGGTCCTGTAATACTCATCCAGGACAGAGTTTTCGGGATTGGGTACGTAAGTGCTCAGTCCCGAAAATGTTTTTATAGGAAACTGGCTGACACCTCCCAGCACGAAATCCTCCGTAGCACACTTGTACACGACTGCGGACGACAAAGCGTCATTGAACACGTCGTACATGCTTCTTGACTGACCTTCCGCTGTATCGCGCGGTGCTATCCGGGATACAAAATCATCCAGATCGTAGAACCAGTGACGGTCCATGCGGTAATAGCCCTGAAGAGAGTCCATATCCAGGGACTGTATTGCCACACGGCCGGCCAGGAATATATCGAGACATGCCTCGGCCAACCCTCCCAGAGCCCTGGTGTCCACCATCGCTATTGTGGCTCCGTCGTCCTTGTAGTAGTCATAGAACTGCCTGCACGCCTCCACCAGACCGCTGCGGCCGCCGAACAGATGCCCCGTAACACGGTCATACGGGAAGCCATCGGCAAGAATCTCCGCAGCCGACCCGATAAAGTAGTCGCACTTGTCCTTAAGCTCATAGGCGACTTCCACACCGCCCATCAGACAGGCGTCGATAAGTATAAAGGAATAGCGCAGCGGCAGTGCCTCGGCAAGGTCCCTGATATCCATCTCATACCCGTTGTCCGCCCCGAACGACTTGACATATCCGGCATACGGATCCGCCTCCGAGGACATGGGGACGGACATGCCGTCCGCTCCTGCCGAATACGGATTGCTGTAATAGCCCGCAGGAAGCCAGCCGGTACCGTGAGACCACAGCACCAGACCGTTGTTCTCCGCCGGGAACAGACCCGCCGCATAGGAGAGCACGCTCCTCATCACAGAATCAGAGCATGAGTTCTGCGGCTCATACTCCTTCAGAATCTCGACGCTGACAGTCCCGAAACGGTCCTTGCTCAGACGCATCAGCCTGGGAACATCGCCGGCTATGTCCGCATATACGAGAAGGACGTTGCCGGAGCCTTCGTCAAAATAATACGGTATGTTACCCTTCATCATCTCCTTGATATCCCTTTCCGCGTTACCGGCCAGATTGTTGTCCGCCGCCATATAGACAAGCACAGTAGTGTCCGGAGCCATTTCAGCATCCTCATACATAAGAGCCTGGCAGGAAGATACGGCAGCAACAGTTGTCAAAAGCAGGAGCACCCGCACATATATTCTGATTTTACGCATAATTCTACAATTTATTCAGCAAATATAGAATTTATTTGTTACTTTTGTAATTAATCAAAATTTCATTGGGTTATGAAAAGCGATAATTTATTCTCTTTCCTCGGCGGAGTCCTCGTAGGAGCAGCCGTGGCCATTCTTTTCGCCCCCGAATCCGGCGAAGAGACACGCAAGAAGATTAAAGGTACTTTCGACAAGGAGTACCAGAACCTCAAGGAGAAGATCAACCATCTCAAAAGCGCCGTGGACTCAGAGCCCGCAGCCGCTGACGGGAACTATACCGAATAAGCAGCCGGAAGAACAATGGAAGACCGGAACCAGAACAACAATCCGCTCGGAGACCTTTTCTCGTCCATCAAATGCTACATCGACCTCAGGATCGACGAGATAAAGCTCGCTCTTGCGGAGAACCTCGCCAAGATTTTCAGCAGGATAATCTTCTTTTTCCTGCTGTTTATCCTTGTCGGCGTGGTTCTCGGCATTCTGGCAGCCGCACTCGGCTCCTGGCTGTCCGCTGCAGTGGGTGACAGGACACTCGGTCTGCTGATCACGGCAGGCATTTTCATGCTGGCCATACTGATCCTGGTCCTCTTCAAGGACAGATTCCTGATCAACAGTCCGCTACGTATGTTTTTAAGAATGTTTTTCGATGACAGACAGAATGGAAAAGGAAAATAACAGGATTTCCGACTACCGCAATATCAGAAACATCCAGGAGCTGCAGTATCAGCGCAGGCTCCTGTCTTCCCGCATTGACCATCAGGAGATAATGGTCATGTACAAACTGCGGTGCGTCTGGGAGTTCATCTCACCGTCCAATCTTCTGGACATGGGACTCAGGGCCATCGCCTCGCACAATTCCTCTTTCAACATCCTGTACAAGGCTGTTGATTTTGTCAAGAACATAATCAGAAGCAGAAGAAGCAGCCAGTAGCACATTCCACTTATGAAGATCATCGTAGCAGGCGCGGGGGAGATCGGCAGCCATCTGGCGAAGATGCTCAGCATGGAGTTCCATGAGATTACCGTAATCAGCCCCAATGAGGAGGACCTTGAGAGAATCAGCAGCGAGTCGGACATCGTGACCGTCGAAGGACATCCGGCATCGATTGAGACACTTCAGAAAGCAGGCGTGCAGAACGCCGATCTGTTCATCGCTGTCAATCCTGACAACGAGCAGGACATTAATATCGTGTCCTCTATCCTGGCCAAGAAGCTGGGTGCAAAGAAAGTCACCGCCAGGATCAACAACGATGAGTACCAGAAGAACGAGAACCGCATTCTGTTTACCGACCTGGGCATCGACTCCCTCTTCTATCCGGAGAAAATTGCCGCAAATGAGATAGTCAACCTGCTGAAGCAGAACACCGCCTCCGAGTTCATGAACTACTCCCACGGCAAGCTCCAGTTGATAGTATACCGCCTGGAGGAGTGCTCCCCCATGGTGGACAGGACCGTAGGAGAGCTGCGCGAGAGAACCCAGAATCTGTTCAGGTCCGTAGCCATATCACGCGACGACAGGACCATCATTCCCAAAAGCGCGACCAGATTCAAGACCGGCGACGTTGTCTATCTCGTTTCCAAGAAGGAGGGTATGGAGCAGGCCCTGTCGCTCTCAGGCAAGGCCAAGGTCTCTGTCCGCAACCTCATGATTATCGGAGGAGGCAGGGTCGGCGAGATGGTGGCCAAGGCAATGGAGAGGCAGGTCGAGAATATCCGGCTCATAGACATCGATCCGGACAGATGCTCAAGGCTTTCCGAGACGCTCGACAAGACTCTGGTGATCAACGGAGACGGCAGGAACTCGGATCTGCTCCTGGACGAAGGCATTAGAGACATGGAGGCATTCGTGGCCGTCACAAGCAGTTCCGAGACCAACATTCTCTCGTGCGTAGTGGCCAAGCGCATGGGCATCTCCAAGGTCATTGCCGAAGTGGAGAACTTCGAGTACATCAAGCTGGCGGAGGAGATGGGCGTGGACTCGGTAATCAACAAGAAGCTCATAACCGCCGGCAAGATATTCCGGTTCACCCTGTCGAACAAGGTCCGCTCGATAAAGGTGCTGAACGGCACAGACGCAGTGGTCCTGGAGTTCATAGTCAACACGAACAGCAAGATCACCACAGGGAAACTGAAAGACCTGAATTTCCCGGAAGAGGCCATCATCGGAGGCTTCGTCAGAGGCAACGAGAGTTTCATTGCCGACGGCGAGAGCACCATCAGGCCCTACGACCAGGTGGTGGTTTTCGCAAAGCCCGACGCAGTAGACAAAGTAGACAAATTCTTTTTATAAAATATTAAATCCTAAATACCAGAAAATGAAACAGTTTAAATTCCCGGTATCCGGCAAGACCCGTACAGAGCACGATCTGCTGGGATACAAAGAAGTACCCGAGGAGGCTCTCTTCGGCATCCAGACACTCAGGTGTATTGAGAATTTCAATATCAGCAACTATCACCTCTGCGACTATCCTGAGTTCATCAAGGCATTCGGTATCGTCAAGATGGCGGCAATCAAAGCCAATCACAAGCTCGGCCTTGTATCCGACGAGGTCTGCGGCGCAGTGTCACAGGCCTGCCAGGAGCTCATCGACGGCAAGCATCTCGAGTTCTTCCCCATCGACATGATGCAGGGAGGCGCCGGCACCAGCATGAACATGAACGCCAACGAGGTAATCGCCAACCGCGCCCTGGAGCTCATGGGCCATAAGAGAGGCGAGTACCAGTACTGCCATCCCAACGACCACGTCAACATGGCGCAGTCCACCAACGATGCATATCCCAGTGCCATGCACCTCGGACTTTACTTCATCAACGAGAGTGTCCAGGCCAGCCTGAGAGAGCTCATCAAAGCCTTTGACGACAAGAAGAAAGCTTTCGCAAACATCATCAAGATGGGCCGCACGCAGCTGCAGGACGCAGTGCCCATGACTCTCGGACAGTCTTTCGGAGCATTCGCTGACGCCATGAAGCATGAGGCCGCAAGGCTCCAGAAAGCGGCTGACGAGTTCCTCTACACCAACATGGGCGCGACAGCCATCGGAACCGGCATCACTGCCGAGCCCGGCTACGCGAAGATCTGCACAGACTATCTCCGCGAGATTTCAGGACTGGACATCAAGCTGTCACGCAACCTCATCGAGGCCACACACGACACATCATGCATGGTCGCCTACTCATCTGCCCTGAAGTCCATCGCCATCCGTCTCTCCAAGATCTGCAACGACCTACGCCTGATGTCCTCCGGTCCCCGCACCGGCATCGAGGAGATCAAACTGCCTCCCAAACAGCCCGGTTCGTCCATCATGCCCGGCAAGGTCAATCCCGTCATTCCCGAGGTAGTCAACCAGATCTGCTTCAAGGTTATCGGCAACGACTTCGCCGTAACTATGGCATCCGAGGCCGCACAGCTCGAGCTCAACGTAATGGAGCCCGTCATGGTGGAATCTCTCGTAGAATCCGCAACATGGATGGCACGTGCATTCGACACCCTGCGCATAGAGTGCATCGAGGGCATCCAGGCCAACAAGAAGCACTGCGAGGAACAGGTTAAGCACAGCATCGGCATAGTAACGGCCCTGAAACCCTACATCGGCTACTCCAACTGCACCGAAATAGCAAAGGAAGCCCTGGAGAGCGGAAAGAGCGTCTACGATCTCGTGCTTGAGCGCAAGCTGCTGACCAAGAAACAGCTCGACGTGATTCTGAATCCCAAGAACATGATTCACCCGAGCATGATCGAGGATATCAGAACGAATGATTGACTCCGGCAGTAAGCGACCACTGCCCTCGGGTACCGAATCCGGCATCCAGCCTGAAAACGACACCCCATATAGAGAAACGGTACCCTGCCCCGTATGTCGGCAGGGTACTTTTTATATCCAGACTCCGGAATGAGGGAAAAACATTTCCCGCACCTCCCCATACGACTACACCGTGGCCTCCGTATACGTGCTGCCTGAGCTCTATCTGGGCAGACATAAGATTGCGGTCCCTGTAACGTCCCTGATAATACCCCCTCAGCCTTACGTCACCTCCGCTGAGCGGCCACAGCATCCACGGAGCCCCGCGAGATGTGAATGCGCCGTACAGATCCACGGCAGCCACACAGCCTTTCCAAAGCGCGAAGTAAAAATCCGCCGTCACCTCCGTACTTGCGAACAGAGGGACATCGACAAGAGGCAGATACAGCTTCTGAACGGCCTCAAGGAATACGCCTCTGGAGGGCTCCGACGTATCATCCCTGCTGTCATAACTGAATCTGACCCCGGCATAAAGATAATGCGACCTCAACGGCAGTCCGTCCACAAGAGCATCAGAGCCGAAGTCCACTGCATCCGAATAATCATAGCCGGCAAGTCCGCCGGCCAGGATTCTGCGGCCTCCCCTATAGAGGAATTGAGCCTCCGCCCTCAGATTACGGCCAGTGAAAGAAGTAAGATTGCACTCATCCGAGGCATCGGCATAACCCAGGCCCCAGAAACGGCGCGGACTGTTCTTGAAAATCACCGAATACTCCAGCAGAAAATTACCCGGGCCCGAATACCATTTGCCCATGACGGCACCCGCACCGGAAAGATTGACCGAGAGCATGGCCACCGCACCGACAGAAGATTCCGGCACCAGAGTATCCGCGCTGCTGCGGTACGAGCCCATGAATCCGCCCATGGCCAGAAGCCCTGTTTCCTGAGTGTACATCACACCGTACAGAGGCATGACGGCGAACCTACGGTCCTCCGAAGAAAGACGCTTCCTGGGATGCCTGTCGTAATACCTGTCCACAGTATCCTGGACACGGGCCAGATAAGCCGAGTCAAGTTCCTGCGCCTTCGCCACGGACGTGGTAAACAGCAGAAATACAGTTATCAGATATGCGGCGGTCCCGCGCATGAAAATATCAGTATACCAGATTGAAGTTGTCCACCCAGAATGTGTTTCCCAAACCTCCGTAAAAAGCCTCTCCGCTGCTGGAAGATATCCAGACTATGATATGCGTCGGGGTCTCACCGGCATCGGCCCAACCGTTCTCCTCGATAGGCACTACCTTGCCTTTGCTGTTGACGCAATAATATACTATATCGCCGTTCTTCAGATCCATATCAGGAATAAAATCCGGATCGGACGATATATCGCCATAGCGGATCGGCAGCTCCTCACCGTTCACCCATTCGGTTCTGTCCTCCTTGAATATCCTGTACGCAGTACCGACACGGGCAGCAGTGACATTTCCGGCCCCGTCCTCCTCTCTCCTCTGCAGGAAGACCGCAATGAACGGATAATCCTTTCCTCCCATGACTTTCTTCGGAGAGAATCCGGTCGAGCGCACTACGGTATTCCCGACCTTTGCCTTGTAGTCATACCGCACCGCCGAGGGCCGTCCGGTGAACGGTATGCCGCAGTCCATCTTGGTATAGGCGCTCCTGGTATCACGTATGGGCTCGTTGAATCTGCCAGTCAGGATTGTACCCTGCACCAGCACCTCCATATTGATCATTCCCAGTACCTTTACTTTCTCCATCACCACTCCCAGCCGCGCACAGTACCCGTCTCCCCTGGGCTCGGGGAAAACAGAATTGCTGCCCTTGACGATTCCGGCCACATTGGCCATTATATTGCAGGGTGAAAACACGTCCTCAGGACGTACCGGGCACGGATCCTGCCCTCTGAGAGCATCTCCCTCGGAAAGTTTGTATATAGTCTTGATTCCGCCGCCTATTATACCGGACTCCTTCAGTTCGTAGACCCTCCAGTGATCAAATTTTCCTTTCTCATTGATCAGAGAATCCGTCGGAGCCGCCTGCAGCAGCCGGACTGCTGAAAGCGCGGCAATCACAGCCATTGTCCTGAATCCTTTCATTTTTCCATTATAATTTGCCGATATCGGCTATTCTTCTTATTTTGCATGAAATTTTAAAAAGCAAATTTAGGAAAATGCGTCCAATCTGCTTAATATTTTTGCTTATGGTGTCAGTCCAGACGGCACTTGCCGTGCGGGCCTGGCCCTACCCTGTCACTGTTCGCCAGCCTGACGGAAGCACCGTCACCATTCTTCTCCACGGAGACGAATACTTCCACTACGCCACTACGACCGACGGAAGGACGGTATCAAAAGGACGGGACGGCTTTTTCTACTACACGTCATACAGCACGGCCGGAGTCGAAGTGTCTGACAGAAGAGTTGCCGCTGCAAGTATCCTGCCATTCTCCCTCACTGCGGACGATGCCGCTGTCGATAAGTTGACTGCCAGGCATTTCAGGGAGCAGAACCGCCGGAGGCTCGGCATGGCCGGGGAAATTCCGGTAAAAGCGTCAGGCTCCACGGCAAGGGCCCTGATTATTCCGGTGGAATTCTCCGACGTACATTTTTCCGTCACGGATCCCAGGACGCACTTCGACAACATGATGAACACTCCCGGCTATTCCGAGAACGGAGGGACCGGCTCGGTCAAAGACTATTTCATGGCCAATATGCCGGACAAGGAATTCATATTCGATGTCTGCAGTCCCGTTAGACTCGACCATCCGTATTCCTACTACGGAGAGAATGATGTGAGCACCCCGTCAGTCATCCGGTACGACATACGGATAAAGGACATGGTGAAGGAAGCCTGCACTCTTGCCTCCAACGAGATAGACTTCTCTGAATACGATATGGACTCGGACGGCATCATTGACTACGTATTCATATATTTCGCCGGATACAACGAGGCCGAGAGCGGGGACGACAATGCCATCTGGCCGCAGACTTACAACCTGATCTCATACGGTCTCCGCTTTGACGGACTGAATCTGGGGCTGTTCGCATGCACGTCCGAACTTTCAGGCAGCGACCTCGGCGGAGATGTCATACCCTCCGGCATAGGAACATTCTGCCACGAATTCGCACACTTCCTTGGGCTTGTCGACCTGTACGACACCGACCACGGAAGCGGAGGCATGGGCAAATGCCTCTGGGGCAGTCTCTCGCTCATGGACACCGGCAACTACAACAATTTCGGGCGCACACCCCCTTATTTCTGCGCGATAGACCGCGAGCTGGCAGGCACAGCCTTGTATATGAGCGTAAGCGAAGGCATGACGGTATCCCTGGAGCCCTCCAGCATACAGGGGACGACCATAAGGATACCCACATCCACAAACGGAGAATACTATCTTGTGGAGAACCGGCAGCAGACCGGCTGGGACAGCTACATCGGCGGCTCGGGAATGCTTATCTACCACATCGACAAATCGGAGAACATCGTTGACGGCATCACTGCATCCATGCGCTGGAAGACCAATCTGATAAACGCATACGCAGAACACGAGTGCGCTGATCTGGTGGAAGCATCCCCGAAAGCGGAGCATATAAGCCAGGTTTTCTTCCCTGGCCAGGCTGAAATAACCGGATTCTCGGCGGCCGGCACCCCGGCGTTCATCGAATGGGACGGAACTCCCCTGGGCATACAGTTCTCCAACATCGCCATGACTTCGGATGCTGTGACTTTCGACATCATGGAAGACAACACGGAAATACTGCTCAGACCCACCGAGCTGCACATAACGGCTTACCAGAACAAGGCCCTTGCCGAATGGGACTGCGGAAGACCGGGCACCTACAAGTGGGGGCTTATATGGGGCGATGTCAACGAGCCGGAAAAAGCCGTGAAGGATACGGCCATGACAAACCGGTACACCTTCGAGAATCTCAGCCCTAAGACCGGATACTTCTGTCTCCTATACCATATCGGCGAGCACAACCACGGGGACACGGCAGCTGTAAGGTTCAGCACCTCCGCCCTTACATCCCCCTATCCTTACATCACACTGGACAGGAGAGTGTACAGAGCCGGCGACACCGTCAACCTCGTCATCAACAATCTTACGGAAGACATCAGCTCCTGCCTGTGGTACATCAACGGCACCAGGGCCATAACAGACAGATACATACTGCGCTCCGCCGGAGAATACGAGATCACCGCAGTCATCAGATATTCCTCTGACGGCAGCCAGGAGACCATCAGAAGATTACTCACAGTAAAAGAAGAAGAAGACATACCGGATGAATACTAAACTCCTAGCCATATTGCTCCTGACCGCTGCCCTTTGCGCCGTATCCTGCAGGGAAAGGTACATCGAGATTGACTCCATGGAAAAAGAGATGTTCCTGAAAGAGACCGAAGAGGGCATCTACAAGGAAGGGCGGCCCCTATTTAAATATAAGGAGAGCCATCATCAAAAAGCCCTCAATCCCAAACGCATTCAATACCGGATACAGACTGACGAGCAGGACACCTGCCTGAACGTGACGATGGAGGCGGTCCCGGGCAGCGCGGGCCTGCACATCACGACATCCATTGACTACCGCTCGCCCGGAGAGCTGATATCAAGCATGAGCCACCTGGAATGCTCCAGAGTTGCAGATGATAAAATCTGGCTATGGAATTCAGGTTCGCTCACCGGTGTCATCCTGGATATCTCTGGACTATAGAAGACCACGGCACACAAGAAGGCCGCACCGGAATCCCGGCACGGCCTTCCCAACCGTCTCTGTGGAAATTATTTGGAGAACTCGATAGAGGCTTTCCTGAAATCCTTCAGGAGCTTGTTGAGCTCGAGCGAAGCCTTGCGTGCGCGTGTACCCGCTGTCTTGTTGCCTTTTTCAAGTTGAGCCTCTGCATTCTTCTGGAAATTCTCAATTTCCACATTGATCTTCTCAATAAGTTCTTTCATACTCTTGTATGTATTAATGATTTGCGTCAAATATAGGAATAAATTCCGAATATCCGGCTATTTTTTATAATTTTGTGGCGTTTTTATAAATTTTTCCCTATTTATGGAACTAAATTTCAACTTTAAAGAGATTTTCAGCGCATTCATGGTGCTTTTCGCCGTGATCGACATCACCGGGTCCACCCCCATAATTCTCGGCCTCAAAGAGAAGGGGCTGAAAGTTGAGGCTGGGAAGGCCGCAATATTCTCCTGCGGTATTTTCCTGCTGTTCCTGTTTCTGGGAGACGCAATACTGTCCCTCTTCGGTGTAGACATCCAGTCCTTCGCCGTCGCGGGCTCGATCATAATACTTATCCTCGCCAGCGAGATGCTCCTGGATGTCGAGATTTTCAAATACAACGGGCCAGGCGGCTCAGCGACCATCGTTCCCATAATATTCCCACTTATTGCGGGAGCAGGAGCGCTCACCACCGTAGTGTCCCTGCGCGCCGAATACCATGTTGAGAACATCATTGTCGCCATCCTTCTCAACATGGTGATAGTCTACTTCGTAATGCGCTACCTCAACATTGCTGAAAGAATCCTCGGAAAGGGAGGTGTCTACATCCTGCGCAAATTCTTCGGCATCATCCTTCTGGCCATCGCAGTCAAGCTCTTCACCGCCAACATCACATCGCTCTTCCAGCCCTGACCCCGGCTGACAGACCCACCGACTCCTCCCGCTCCTGTAACGAATTTTGTCCCAAAAAATTAAAGAGACCCAAAAGAGATTTTGGACGGTCTCTTACAAGATGGAAAAGTGCCGCAAGTTGTGGCAGAATCTTCGAAACCTGTCCCACAGACTGCGGGACAATTACCAACAAATATAGTAAGTTTTAAGTAAGTTTATTCTCCGACACATGCCCTCCAGAAGGCACTGTAGGACATGAAAAAAGGCACCCTAAAGTGCCTTAGTAAGTTTATTCTGGACCTACAACTATCTATAATACCGTGATCTTGCTCATGTCAATTATGTTTCCTGCCATATCCTTTACCTGTTATTTCCAAGGCAAAGGTATGGGATTCGACAAATGAGTGGCCGACTATACTCCGGAAAAGATTGACAAACAGCCTGTTGGATTTTGACAATGGCCGACCTTGCTCCGGAATGGATGTACCTGAAGTGCCGTCTTCTGGCAGAAATCGAATGCTGGCCGACAATGCTCCGGAAAATGAGAGTCCGGCCGGTGCTTTTTTGCATTTTTTGCTCATATTTTACCTGTTTTTTATAGGTGATCGAGCATCATTTTGACCTTTTTAGGCTGGAATTACTGGCCGACCTTGCTCCGGAATATGCAGAATTCTTCATCTGAAACAATTTCTTTATGAGTCATACGAAAATTATCAGAAACGAAAAAGCGGAGAAAAGACCACTGCCCGATATTCCAAATATCAGTCAAAGCACCTTTACCAGTTATAACATCGAACTGGATTCCCATGTCATATGTTAGAACAGAGTTCGTTATGAGCACTCTAATCTGCGACAATCTGGATATTTTCTTTTCCCGTGTCATTTATCAGCCACTTCTCTTAGAAAGTTAATAAATACCTGCGGACTACGGAACTCGTCTTTTTCCGTATTGAATTTATCTTGAATATAATTCAGTCCTGTATTTGCATAACCTTCAATTCTTCTGATTATAGTTGAAACCGCCTCCTTGCATTGCTCATCATTCATATCCTCGAGTTCACTCCATGTAAACCCAATTTTCTCTTTCTCTTCCGATAAGACCAGCATGAGGATATAATCCGTCAACTCGGATGGTTTCCAATGGCCGATAGGAGCAAAATCTTTTGTCTCCCCAGCTCCTGCGATAAGGCTGCAATCTCCAAGTTGATACCCTATCATAAACGCGTACATATATGTTTGGAAAAAAGGGCCGAACTTAATATAATCTGCGCCTCCAGCCGTTCCTTTATTTGAGATTGCTGTCATGAGGTCAAAATACTTAGCCAAGTACCTCGGTCTCTTTATGTCTATTTCTTGACGAAATTCTTGAGAGTTCATAACTACTTTAAATAAGCGTGAATATTTGTTGTCATTCTTACAGGGTCGGAAAGTTCCGGAATGCTTATGACATAGAATGTTCCGGGAGGATTCCCGTCCTTCATTCTATTCAATAGTTTCTTACCATCTTCAGATATCAACTCAGGAGAGTTGACATCATAAAGGTCTTTTATCATTATTATGCATTGTCTGAAAACAGATGGCACTGTCTCAAAGAAATTATTAATAAAATTCTTTCCAAACGCAGAGAACGGGGCATCTGCGATGAATGGATAATCGAATCTTCCTCCCCCAAATTTTGACGAAATTATAGCCATAAGGACTGCTATTTTTTTCATACGCTGAAATCCTTCTGACGCACCAGACAGTTCACCACCTGCTTCATTAAAAACCTTAAGTTCTATCGAATCATATGAAGTCTTTTTGAATACAAGCGTGCCACCATCCACATTATTGTCTTGGGTTAATTTTTGGTAAAAATCATTGGCCTTTTTCTCCAAAATTTGAATTACTTCGTCATAAATCCGTTGCTTTGTTCTACTAAAAACACCCTGTGCGTCTTCAATGATTTCCTTGAGGTCTTGACAAGCTTGTGGAACAGCCGTCCCTGCATATTCTGACAATTTCTTATCGCAACTTTGCAGCTTGTCTCTTAACTTCTCAATATGCTTATTCGCGGATTCAAGTAGTTGAGTGTATTTCTGTATATCATCTTTGGCTTGATTATATGAAGAAAGTATATTCTTATCTCCTTGTGAGCTATTTCCTTCATCAACCCCTCCGTAATTTTTATACTCAGTCAAAGTATCTTGAATCTGTCCTTTGAGAGCTTTTATCGCGTCTTCAAGCTGTTTCTTCGACTGAATCGTTCCTGCCATCGCACCAAGGATAGAATCAACCTTCATAAATTGAGCAACCGATTTTTGTATGCCGTCAAAGAATGATTGAAATTTTGCTGTAGAACTCGTAGGCTTCTGAAGTGAACGGTTTCTCAGCATTTCGACATGCTTATAGTGCTCGTCCCCTTTTTCAAATGTTCGGTTGCATACAAAACACCTGCACTCTTCAAGCATTTTTGTAAGAGATGCATCGTCCGGGCTACCCTCTGGCAAAATAGAAGCGAGTAATTGTGGATTCTTTGCCATATTCTTGGCAACCATATCTTCTGTATATTCTGTACGCTTTGAAAGAAACTTATCAACGAAGCCATCCGTCCCATAAAGAATCCAAGGAAGAGGTTTCTTAAATAAATTATCATTTATAGATAACAGCAAATCATTTAATGCTGCTTCTTTTTCAGAAAGTTCATTCCTTAAGTGAATCAGCTTTTCTCTATACTCAACACGCTTCTCTGTATTTGCGAGAGACGCTTCATGTTTCGAGGCCTCATCGCTCGCCTTTTTAAGTTGTTCCTTATATTGAGCAATCGATTCATTTGTGTTCCCAATTTGAATTAAGACATCGGCTTTTTCCTTTTGAACATTCTCAAAATCGCTCTTATTTTGAGCACAGGCTTTTTGTTTGTTCGCCAAGTCTTTATCCGCATTTTTATAGAGAGTTTCGCAAGATTTCTCTATAACTTTCAATTCAGCTATATCGGTCAACGCCTCTACTGTTGAAGCGAGATTATTAGAATTACTTAGGTCAACTATGTCGTCAATAGCCTCTCCCTGCAGCAATGAATAAGGTTGCATTGACGGAGATAAAAGTCGCTGTTTTATAATACTCTCTTGCTGCTGTAAGTCATAGACGAACTTTGAGTTATGTGTTAGTCCATCAACCTCAAGCACCTCAGTCTTTGGACTGGATACCAGCCATCCATTGGATGCGTAGTCTTTTGTCAACTTAATTGTCTTGGTTATAGTGTACTCGCTTTGTTCATCTTCAAAGACCAGCTTCACGCCAAAATCAACAATACCTCCTTGTGATTTTGCCTTCTCTGAAGCCATCTTAATTGCAGCATTATTAACCGTATCCAAACTTCTGGAGTCTGAATCATACACTACATCCTTAATAATCCACAGAAATCCATTATATAATTTGGATTTTCCCATGCCATTATCTGCGTTGACGATATTCAACCCTTCCTTAAAGTTGAATGTGTTATCTTCAAATTCGCCAAAAAAATTATAGAAATTTTTAAAGGCTATGGATTTAATGACAGATGCCATATCAGTCTGCTATGTTAAATATGTTCTGCTTAATATTTTTATAAACGAGGGCGTCAGATACACTGCTGTCCTTGAGTTGAATAATCATTTTTAGTGCTTCAACAATAGGATACCCGGAGTCCTCATCAAAAGACACATCTTCCAACGATTCCTTTGGAATACCATACTTTTCTTGAAAGATTGAATCCTTCAAAACCTCTTTGAGTAATTCTTTCGTTGTCATATTTATTGTGTTTGTAATTCAGAGATTAAACAACTAATTTCTAAGTTATAGTAATCCAGAACCTTTTGAAGTGCGGTTTTGGAGTCATAATAATTATCGGACAAAGAGGCAAAATACGCCACTCTTATCAGTTCATTCTTTACCAGAGAGCGTTCCATTTCATAAGTTCCCGAATCCGGGTAACAATTGAAGTCAGGAACGACAACTGTGTCGTATATATATGAAAAATTCTTCTCTGGATGTTTTCTTAATAGCCTACCTCTTCGTTGGATGAATTGCCGAGGATTCCCTGTGCTTGAAGTAAAGATGCCAACCTCTGCCCTTGGCACATCAACTCCTTCATCAAGGCACTTCATGGCAAAGAGCATGTCTATTTTTCCTTCTGCAAAAGCTCTTAGTTTGTCTTCCTTTTCGGAATCACCTCCGAGAAAACTACTCGTATGAATTTGAGGATACTTGTCATATACAAGTCCCTGCATCTTTTCAAGAATATGCTTTTCTTCACCAGAACTGTAATCTACCCCCTCTGGAACATAAACAAAACAATACTTTGTCTTATTCTTCGAGACCAGCTCATCAATAATATTCATAAAAACAGAATACTTTCCTTGGGCTTTATGAATGACTCTTTTCCGCTTCATCAAGAGGTCTTTAACTTCTTGACTATCTTTAAGCAGCTGCTTCCCGGGGTCAAAAAAGGTCATTAATCTTTTTGTGTACGAAATATATCGGTTCATTTCTTCGTCATTTAGGTAAACGATACGCGGGTAATACAAATAATGCATCAACCTACCTTCTTTGATTGCTCTATCCATTGGAAATGAGTAACAATAAGGTGGTTCATCGTGAAAAAATTCCTCAACCGCCTTCGTGCCGTCTTCATCATATTTTCTATTAGGAGTAGCAGAAAGTGCTATCCTTTTTTTTATGGGGAGAGTGCTGAACGCAGTCCGTACCATAGGGCTTCCTACATTATGTGCTTCATCTGCGATGAGAATAAGTTCATCACAATTGAGTTTTTTTATCTTCTTCTGGAACGAATCATCTGTGAAAGACCTATATGTAGAGATTATGACATAGTCCCTATCTATTCCCCAAATAACATCGTTGATTAATTCTGTAACAGATTTTCTCCAGTCATTTTCGCCGTTTGCTATGAGAATATTCTTATAATTAAACTTCCCCACCTCTTCTTCCCATTGATGCACAAGGTCATTTGAAGGGACTAAAATCAGTATCTTATACTTCCCGGACTTGGTGTACTCCTCTAAAACACAGTTAAGCGAAGTTATCGTTTTGCCTGTTCCGGTTGCCATCGCGAAGATTCCCGTATAGCCATTTTCACACCATCTGCGATATGCCTCAACTTGATAGGGAAAAGCTCCTGTCGGGTATGGGAAATGAGGTTCATCTTTTTTAGGAAGATTAGATGTATTATCAGTGTTCATTTCTTCTTGCACATTCCACTCCTTAATGAGGTCTTCTTCCTCCTTCATAATCTCTTTTACCTCCTTGACCGGAAAAGCCTTCAGTATTTCTCGGGAAAGATTTGCAGCTTCAATCACAGAAACATCATCAACAAGGCCGCTGAAATAGTCATCAAAAAGTTTTTGATATTCAGTAACACAGTCTTGTCCGTCTCTCCATGAAGCCTGGCATGAGATACTCTCAATATTTTTTGAAGTAAGAGCAGAAGCTGTCAGATTAAGAGAACCAATGAACGACAATTTGTTCCCTGCCTCATCAGCAAAAATACCGAACTTCTGGTGCGCTATACCCCCGGTCTTCGGAATAAGAATTCGTATGTCTATCCTTCCGGATGAGATAAGAAATGAAAGGCAATTGAAGAAGTGCTTATCTCGCTTGGACAAAATTCCATACATTGACAAAAAGTCAGATATCACTTTTTCCTCTATCTTTTCTGGAGTTGCAATAAAAGCCTCAAAGTCCTCATCTGAGATGTACTGGTTGATATACAATCTCATCTTGCCACCATTGGATATAAACTTTGCAAAGCCATACGATAATACATTCAGACTTGCCGAGCTAAAAAAGCCAAGTCCGATATCAAAACGGCTGCTTCTGACCAAAGCATTATTAAAAAACTCTATAGGAGAGTTTCCTGTACCAGAAGAATAAATGTATTTAAAGTTATATTCGTTTAGCATTCGCATCCAGTAAATTGAGAATTTCAGTAATCATTTCGTGTCGCTCATCTGTCAGCCTTCCGTATTTATAGTTTTGTATTTGTTTTGCAAGCCACCGTTGTTTTTCGCTTGAAAGGGAAGTAATGCTGAAACCATTCATGAGAGCATTCTTTATTGTCTGAAGCTGTTGCCGCCAATCATAGTCTTTTTTGTTTACCTTCAGCCCTTCAAATTTATTCTGCATAGCCCTTATTATTGCACTCTCTTCTTCATTAAGCCTCCCTCCTTTGAGAAATGACTGCTGTACTCCCCAAAATCTCGCAAGCCGCATTTCTTCATCATCGACATTGGAAGAAAACGGCAGTCGCCCATGCTCGGCAACAAAAGCCTCGAGAAGTGTGCAACTCATCTCAAAACTCCTCTTAGAGTCTACGCTTTTCTCAAACTTTCTATACTCATCCGAATACTCATAATTTGTCAAGCCAATATGTCGCACCCCATCTTTATAATATACTGAAAAAGCATCATTCGCCTCAAGCATCAAATTGGCATGGATGCTCTTATCGGAGGACGATGGTCGATATTGACGAACATATTTTCCTATATCCTCAAGTGTTGCGATAGGACATGGGAGAGCCAACAAATACTCTGTGACAAACTCTCTTATAGTGCCACCTCTACTGCTCCCTTCTGACCATTCTTTCAAGCCATAAGTACTGCTTCTTCCATATGGAACTAAGTTAGGATTATTTCGTATTGCGCCTGCAAATGCCTCTACAGATTTTGATTTTCCCGGGTTGCGTTTTTCAAGCTCCGCATAAATCTCCTCAATTGCCATGGGATGCCCGGCTTCCCTAATTATAAGTTCTGCCCATTCGGTATTGTTCCGAGACGCGTTCTTGGATATATGCACCTCGGCTCCTATTACCTCAAAAAGGAACAATCTCTCAAGAATTTCTTTACACTCCTTAACTATATCATCGATATATTCAAAGTACACTCGTCCCTTGAAAAATCGATGCACAATTTCTGGGACAGACAGAATAGAATCTTCGACTCTTTTCTCTTGAGAAAGTCTCTCAAAATACTCCATAAAAGAGCCAAAGTCAAAAATTTCTGAATATTCAGCAGACACCAATACCAAGTTCTTTTCATATCCATATGGATTCATAAAAGCAACATCCGCATCGCCCACAAGAGTATATCTTTCTGGCCAAATTGTAGCCAACACATAGCAAACAAAATTATCATTAAAAGCAGTCCCCTCAGATGTATTAATCTGCGAATACTTGCCCTTGTCATAAATGAAATCTGGATATACCTCTTTAAATGCCCTCAGCGTGGACACATATCCATAAAGCTCTTGTGCAATAGAATTCCTTAGCTGTCTTGTTCTCTCTGGAGTTATATGCAGAGCCTTCGCAGTTTCTTTCCTATTCTCTACGGTTTTATTATTATATATCTCTATCTGCCGCTCTATGATAGCCTTGTCTCTTGAATCAAGGGAATCAATATAACTCTGAATTGCTAAAAAGTATGGAAAGTAGCCCAGCTCCTCACATTTACTATCAATAGCCTCGCAATTTCCACGGACTCCTTTTGACACATAACGACTAATCCGCGTACTCTTCTCGGCTTCACCTTTCCCTTCTTCGCCAAGGTTAATTAATTCTCGGAAAGAGTTAATCCACCGCTCAATTTCAACGGAACTTTTCCTGCCTACAGCAGGAAGGTCGGAAACCTTGAATCCTCGTTCTGATATCTTATTCATAAAAGCAGACACAGACCTTCCACATGAGGTAAACAGTGCATCTACTGCATGGAATGAACGCACCGACAAGGTCTTTAGTCTGGTCTCAAAAATGGCATTATAATCATCAAGATTTTCAGTCGCCGCCTCTTTGTGCTGACTAAATTTGTATGAATAGATTGTTCGCAGAGAAGTAATGAATGCATCAATTTCCGGGGTACTCTTCCGACCTATGTTTTTTATGTCTTTTACAACAAAATCTGGACTGAGAAGGTGCTCGAAAAAAGTCATATACGATTTTTCACACTGATAAAAAATCGTATCAAGCGCATTCCTTGAGCGAACAGACAATTTGGATAAGCCATCTTGTATTATTCGCTTCAGCCCTTCTTCGGTAGGCTCTTGACTACTATTGGAGTCCTCCTCGGGAACAGCCTCGAGCAATTGACGCAACTCCTTTCCCCATGCGCAAGATTCTTCTTGCAACAGACCACTATCCACCGCATCTTGGACAGTGTAGATATTATTCTCCACACAGTTAAGATAGGCATATCCGGAAATCTCCCCGGAAGCATACAAGTCTGTTATCCGTTTACTATTCATCAGTTTTCACATATGCGTTCAGCCCTTGTTCAATCTTATCTATCAGATAGTCGAAGCCATTTAAATTAGGGTTATCCCTCAACTCGCTGTTCATGAGTTGAAGACCATCATCAAGGTGCATCTTGATATATTTAGGGATATCCTTATCCGTTTTGTAAATTTTATAGTGTGTGGCTATGAGGGCAATATAAAATGGATAGTTGCTCCCGAACAAGACATTTCTGCTATACTCTTTGCCCTGCGAATCTGATATTTCTGCAAGATTCATTCGCCGCCCCTTGGATAATGAGTACGCGAAAGCAATTCTCGCAATAATATTTTCTGCACCGAGATTGAATTTTCGGCTCAAATCCGTTACTACGAGTTTATTGGCTTTGGATGTTTTAATTTGCGTAAACATAGTCAATCAACATATTTAAAAATATCCTTTGGGTCTACCAATAAAAATGAAGAGCGACCATTCTGATTCTGTATCACATATGCCCTGTTTACATTTGGCAAAAGGCTATCATACTCAGACGGAGACAACTCCTTGCCAAGAAGTGGAAATATGACCACCTGCTTTGAAACAGTCGGATAAAATTTGGATATGATGTTCTTCGAGTGAATGCTGTCAAATTTTTGCAAAGGGCTATCAATAAATACCGGGAACGATATGCCGGACTCTTCAACAAGTGCCTTAAGTATGGCTGTCGCATAGAGCTGCTGCTCCCCCTTTGATAGTTTTTCCTTATTGATAATATTCCCCTCCTTATCCATCAGATTGATTTCTATTATATTGTCAAGAATGTCAATGGAGACACCATGAATAAAATCCGTCTTATGCATAAGAACATCTATCTCGCTCTTGATTTTTGACGCGAGAGAAGCTTTCCTCTTATCCTTGAGAAGGGTCAGAAAAGCGTTAAGTTCATTAATCAATCGCTCAGCCATGGTATCCTTCTCCTTGTCCATGCCTTCAATACGAACCAGCTTTAAGGACTCGGACAGCTGCTTCTTCTTGATTGATAAGTCTTTATTTAGAACACCTATCTCCTCAGAAAGTTTACGGCTTGACAATTCCAACTCCGTCAACTTAACTTCCACTTCGGCTTTTCTGGCTCGAGTCTTTTTAATTTCCGCATCGCCATCATCATATTCAGCAGCTGAAATTTTCCGCTGAGTCTTTTGCATAAAAATGGTGTTATTCTTTATATCCTTAACAAGTTGGCGAAAAGTAATATTATATGACAGACGGATATTGTCATACAAACTCTTGAGAGCATTATGCTCCTCTGCACTGAAATCCAGAAGCACTTTTACTCCATTCTCATCGCTTTCTGAATTATACTGTGCCATTGTTGTCTTAAAAGAGCTCTTGATTATTGATTCCAACAACTCCTTTTGGGCTGATGTCAGATTGATATTACTTACACCCTCAATAATGCTCTGTCTCGTCTGACGCATAGCATCAGCTAAATCTTCTGCCTTTGCGCGTTTCGTTTTTGAGCGTTGCTCAAGCTCCGACTGTGCAATTGCCTCACAGAAAAGTTTCCCGGAAATTGCAAAAGGTGCAATATCGAGCATTTCGCGCAACTGAGACTTTAACTTTACATCCTTCTCTTTTATTGCCTCCAAGCCAGCCTTTAACCTCTCAAGCTCTTCCACGCTCATGGCATTGCCTTCACGAATAAGTTTTTCCTGAAGAGAATCCTTTTCTGTTTGCAAGACAGCGATCTCGTCAATTGCTAATGTGCGCCCTCTTTCCTTCTCCTCAATGCTCCGCTCTATCTTTTCAATATCCGCAGTTAGCTTATCGAGCTTAATCTGGCTTACGCTTGTACCTCCCTTCTTTCTGAACTTTATTCGTAAATTCTCAAGATTCCTTTTAATATCCTCGTACTTTTTAATCCCAAGAACCTCACTATATGCTGTACTTAACTTTCTTTTTTCCTCAACTGATTTTATTTCAGCCAAGTTGACTATTTTCTCCGCATCAAAAAGGAAAAACTTTGCAATGTCCTTAGACAGAATGAAGTCATTTATAAAAATATCATATCCGACTTCCTTGGCAAGTTCATTTACTCGCCCATCGATTAAGACTTCTACATTTTCCACCTCCAAGAGGTTGTCGTATGTTCTTCTAATTGTAATCTCTGAACACGGTATTGCCGGAATAAACACATCTGTAATGTGGATTTCTACATAATACTTTGAATCAGTATCATATTTGCCGTATGTGCCCCTATATCCATTTTTCGCAATACTCTTTTTGTCTTCATTAGTTAATCCAGATTCAGAAATAAGGAGGGCACTCTCTTGGTTCAGATTCGCTTTTGCAAAATTCTTAGAATCTGTTTAAATTTTATTCAAAAATAATTTTATGGCAGCGATATGCATCATGGCTTCGTGCGTATCGGCCCTGT
>CALVDE010000017.1 GCA_944326265.1 uncultured Bacteroidales bacterium
CATAATACATTGCAGATCAGTTAATTATCAAATAACTGATAAATATTAATCCGTCCAACTTTTTTGGTACACCTCACGGCAGGAACACTATGCTTTTGCAAGTTTCTGATTATCGGCTATTTGCGAAATCGCTCTGCTCTCATAGTTACCGTTGTGCCTGCTTTTCTAAGGAATGTCGTCATGTCCTTCTGAGATGATACATGCTTTTGCGGAAGTTCCGATGTCAAAGGGCGTGTCCACGTCGCAGACGTGGGTTCGAGTCTCTTTTTCATTCCAGTACTTTAATCGCAATAAATAGGGGTTGTTTTTGTGGGGAATATGAGTTAATTTTGACGATTGAATTTTAAAAAGCCACAGCAAAATGTTCGCAAAAGAAGTTTATATCAACCGGAGGAATGTCCTGAAGACCAAGGTCGGCTCCGGTATTCTTTTATTCCTGGGCACAGGCGAGGCAGCCGTAAACTATGCCGGCAATGCCTACCGCTACCGTCAGGACAGTACCTTTAATTATTATTTCGGCCTGACGGATCCTGATCTGGCCGCCATTATCGACCTGGAGTCCGGCGAGGAGATTATTTTCGGCAACGATGTCGATATCGATGATATCATCTGGATGGGACCTCAGCCGCTGATCAGTGACAAGGCTGCCTCGGTGGGTGTCTCCAAGTCATTCCCGTTCGCGGATCTGGAAAAATATGTCTCCAGGGCGAAGGCTCAGGGCCGCAGGGTTCATTTCCTGCCCCCGTACCGTTACCGCAATATGATTCTGCTCAACCGGATGCTCGGAGTGCCTTTCGACAGGATGCGCGCAGAGGCTTCGGAGGAGTTCATCAAGGCGGTGGTGTCCATGAGGCTCATCAAGGAGCAGCGCGAGATAGAGGAGATAGACAAGGCCTGCAACATCGGCTATGCGATGCACTTTACGGCCATGAAGATGGCCAGGCTGGGCATGGTGGAGCAGCAGCTGGTCGGTGTGATGGAGGGCATCGCTGTCTCCGAGGGACTTATGCCGTCCTTCCCGACGATTCTCTCCCAGCATGGCGAGACTCTGCACAACCACAAGCACGACGGTATCCTGACAGATGGGAAGCTGATAGTCATAGACGCGGGTGCGGAGTCCAATACCAATTACTGCTCGGATTTTACCAGGACTATACCGTCTTCAGGCAAGTTCACCACGAAACAGAAAGAGATATACGACATAGTGTCGGCAGCCAACAATCTGGCGCAGAGTGTGGCGCGGCCCGGTATCACCTACACTGAGGTACATCAGGCAGTGTCCCGTCTGATGGCCCAGGGGCTGATCAATCTCGGTATTCTCAAGGGCGATCCGGACGAGATAGTGGCGGCAGGAGCTCACTCGGTGTTCATGCCTCACGGTCTGGGCCACAATATGGGTATGGACGTACACGATATGGAGGATCTCGGAGAGGATTACGTAGGATATGACGATACCTACAGGCGCAGCAAGCAGTTCGGTCTCGGCTCGCTCCGCATGGGCAAGATGCTCGAGCCCGGTCATGTGGTTACAGACGAGCCGGGTATCTACTTCATCCCTGCCCTGATTGAGAAATGGAAGAAAGAGGGTGTCAATACCCAGTACATCAACTTCCCTCTGCTGGAAAAAGAGTATTACGATTTCGGCGGTATCCGTCTGGAGGACGATATCCTCATCACCGAGAAGGGCTGCCGTCTGCTCGGCTCCAAGCGCCTTCCCATCACCACCGAGGATGTGGAGCGCGAGATGGCCGACAATTCTCTGTAACGGCGTATCTCACGCAGAAATGAAACAGCCGGGCTGTCGTCAGACACTCCGGCTGCTTTCATTTTCCGTCGAACCATCTCTGCCCGTTATAGGTCGGCCAGCCATTTCTTGCCCCGTTTGGATTTTAGCCAAATGAGGAAAATTATGGCAATCACTAAATTGGCTCCAAAAAATATTATTAAAAAGTCCATATCTTATTTCAGTATTCTGTGGCCGATCAACGCACAGATGTATGTCAGTCCTATGCCGCTGGCCAGCAATACAATCTGTCTGATCTGCACTTCGTTAATTATCAACGATATCCCTCCGGTCAATGACATGGCTGCAAATGCGAGTTTCGCGAGGTCGTAGAAAAATTTGCCCATCGTCTCGCGGCTGACCCTCCGCCTCTCTTTGTCATCCCTCCTGCGTTCCTGCTCTTCTGCCCACTTACTCATGCCCGTCATTGATTCTGTTCTGCACAAAAGTAGGGATTATTCATCGGACATCCAATAAAAACTGTCTGTCAGACAGAAAGTTTTTACGAAAGTGGTAAAACAGGAGCAGCCGGGCTGTCGTGGTGACGGTCCGGCTGTTTTCATTTTCCATCGAAAAAGTGTAGCAATAGGGGCGGTATTCGCTTGAAAAAATGTAGCAATTATTGTTTATTCGCTTGAAAAAATGTAATTTTGCTGTCGGAAGAACGGAATAAGCCTATGCTTAAGAGAAAAATAGAAACGTATCTGGCCGAGTGGAAGAAGTCGGAGACTAGAAAGCCACTTGTGATAAAAGGTATGCGCCAATGCGGAAAGACATACATTGTACGGAAATTCGCAAATGAGAATTACGAGAATGTGGTGTATGTGAATTTTATTCTGGAGCCGGACAAGAAATCCGCTTTTACAGGCAATATTGATGTCGATACCATCATTCTCAATCTTTCTGCTATGATTAAAGGCAGTCGCTTTATAGAGGGAAAGACCTGTATCATACTTGATGAGATTCAGGAATGCAGGGAGGCGAGGACGGCATTGAAGTCATTTCAGATAGACGGTCGTTTCGACATCATAGCCACAGGCTCGCTTTTAGGAGTGAAAGGCTATGGTAAAAGCAGGAAGAAAAAGGATGAGAGTGAAGGACAGGACTCTGTCCCGGTGGGATATGAGACTGTGATAGACATGTATCCACTGGATTTCGAGGAGTTTCTATGGGCAAACGGAATCAGTGATGCGGTCATTGATGCCGTCAGGTCATGCTTTGAGAGTGAGAAAGCAGTCCCGGACGGTATTCACAAAGTGATGATGGATCTGTTGTACAGATATATCATTGTCGGAGGACTGCCGGAAGTGGTGAGCTGTTTCCTTGAAACCAGGAACATTGAGCAGATATACAAGCTCCAACGTAGTCTGATAACTGAATACGAGGAGGATATGGTAAAATATGCGGATGAGGCCGATAAACCTCATATCCGGGAATGTTTTGAGTCTATCCCGAAGCAGTTGGCGAAGGAGAACAAGAAATTTCAGTATTCGGTGGTCAGGAAAGGAGGACGGGCCTCGCAGTATGCCGGCAGCATTCAATGGCTGGAGGATGCAGGGATAGTCCGCAGGTGCTATAATACGCGGATTACGGAACTTCCGTTAGACGGCAATGCCGTTGAGGATTGCTTTAAAGTGTACGTCACGGATATCGGTATCCTTGTAGCCATGCTTGACTATGGTACTCAGGCGGATATTCTGAAAGGCAATCTTCTTGGATACAAAGGGGCTGTATTTGAGAATCTTATGGCTGATTTCCTGTGCAAGTCCGGGCAGAGACTGTATTATTTTCATAAGGACAGCGGTCTTGAACTGGACTTTCTGGTGAGACTCAACGGTGAATGTGTTGTCCTTGAGGTCAAGGCCAGGACAGGCAAGTCAAAAAGCATGGCGACAGTTCTCAGGAACAAGGATGTCTATCATGTCAATAGCGCAATCAAGTTGGGTCAATACAATGTAGGACGAGATGGAGAGGTGCTCACAATTCCGCTTTACATGGGATTTCTTGTCAAGGATAAACTTGCGGATGTCATTATCCCTGATATTGATTTAAGTCTGTTGGTATGAAACAGGAGCAGCCGGGCTGTCGTCACGACGCTCCGGCTGCTTCCTAACTAATCATTAACCTTGTTCAGAATATCTACTTCATGTTTCTCATGCTATCAATGCCGGACAAGGTAATATGTGACATGTTTTAGAAAAATCAAGGCGGTGTATTATATCGAGAGGATGTGCGAGATGTCGTACCACTTGGTGTTGATCTCGTTGTGACGGCTGCAGGCCTCGGCGAAAGGCGTGAAGACTGTCTCGTTCTGCATCTGGCCGACCATGACATCGCTGCGGCCTTCCAGCAGGGCCTTTACGGCCTCGCATCCCAGGACGCTGGCCAGAACGCGGTCGTTGCAGGTCGGCGAGCCGCCCCTCTGGATATGTCCGAGAGTGGTGACGCGGGTCTCATAGTCCGGTATGCGCTCCTTGACCTTTGCGGCTATGTCCATCGCGCTGCCCAGGTCGCCTCCCTCGGCTACGATGATGATGCCGGAGGTCTTGTTCTTGCGCCTCTCGAACTGAAGATATTCGCACAGGCTCTCGATGGTAGTGGGAATTTCCGGTATCAGAGTGGCTTCCGCACCGGTGGCGATGGCGGTATTGAGCGCGATGAATCCGGCATCGCGTCCCATTACCTCCACGAAGAAGGCCAGGTTGTGGCTGTCAGCCGTGTCGCGCAGCTTGTCTATGGCCTGGACGGCAGTGTTTATCGCCGTATCGAAGCCGATGGTGAAGTCAGTTCCGTAGATATCGTTGTCGATTGTTCCGGGAACCCCGACAATGGGGAAACCGTGCTCCTTATATAATAGGTCCGCTCCTCGGAACGAGCCGTCACCGCCTATGACCACCAGTCCGTCGATGCCCATCTCGCGAAGGTTGTTGTAGGCTTTCTCCCTGACCAGCTTCTCCTTGAACTCGGGGAAACGGGATGACTTGAGTATGGTGCCTCCCTGTGAGATGATCTTTGATACCGAGTGGGACTGCATGGGGATGAAGTTCTTGTTGACGATGCCTTCATATCCTCTGTAGAATCCGTAAACTTCTTTTCCGTTGTAGATGGCTGTCCTCACCACTGCCCTTATGGCTGCGTTCATGCCAGGCGCGTCACCTCCTGATGTGAGAACGCCTATGCGGTTGATTCTGCTCTTCGTTGCCATGTTTATATATTTTCTTAAAATTTTAAATTCAGCGCAAATATATTGTTTTCTGCAATTATTTTTACTTTTGCCCGTGATTTAAAAGTTACAATACAGTTACAAGATGAGAATCGGAAATCTGGACCTTGGGAACAGGCCCCTGCTGCTGGCGCCTATGGAGGATGTGACGGATCTTTCATTCAGATATGTCTGCAAGAAGTTCGGGGCGGACATGATGTACACTGAGTTCATATCCTCGGACGGACTTATCCGTGATGTGCCGGGCTCGCTCTACAAATTGAAGATATTCGATTATGAGCGTCCCATAGGTATGCAGATATACGGCCACATACCCGAGGCGATGGTGGAGTCGGCACTGAGGGTGGAGGCTGCCGGACCGGATGTGATAGACATCAATTTCGGATGCCCGGTCAACAAGATTGCCCGTCGCGGCGCCGGTTCCGGGATGATGCGCGAGCCGGACAAGATGGTGGAGATTACCCGCAGGGTGGTGGATGCGGTCAGGCTGCCGGTCACGGTCAAGACCCGTCTGGGCTGGGACGAGGACAGCAAGATCATCGTGGAGCTGGCGGAGAGGCTTCAGGATGCGGGCATCCAGGCCATTACTATACACGGCCGGACCCGCTGCCAGATGTATAAAGGTGAGGCGGACTGGACATTGATAGGAGAGGTCAAGCGCAATCCGAGGATGAGGATACCGGTCATAGGCAACGGTGATATCAGGACTCCGAAGGATGCGGCAGATGCCTTTGAGCGGTATGGGGTGGACGGAGTCATGGTGGGACGTGCCAGTTTCGGCCATCCGTGGATATTCCGGGAGATGAGGCATTATCTGGATACGGGGGAGGAGCTTCCGCCCATGAGTGTGGACGAGAGGGTGGCTCTGGCCAAGGAGCATTTCGCCAAATCACTGGAGTTCAAGGGTGAGCGGACTGGAGTGCTGGAGATGCGCAGGCACTTGTCGTGCTATTTCAAGGGCCTTCCGGACTTCAAGGAGACAAGGCTGCGCCTGGTGACCGAGAATGACCCGGTCAAGGTCCTGGAGATACTTGACTATATAGGTGAGCGCTGGGGAGGGGCGGACGGGCCTACTCAATCTTCTCCCCGGTCCACGACTCTATGAGTGCCTTGCAGGAGACGGCTCCTACAGGGATGGCTATGACGAGGCTGATGAAAATACGCAGGAAGTCGGAACTTACATGCAGCCACTCGCGGCAGATGCAGGTAATCAGAAAGTATGTCACTGCTGCGAGTGCGATACTGATGGCCACGGCGGCGATTTTCCTTTGCAGAGAGATTTCGATTTTCTTCATAACGGATACAAGGTTAATAGGTTTTGTGCTTCAAATATAGCAAATTTTTCTACATGGCGTAATCTTCTAATTTTGCAACGTTGGAAATTTTGTATATCTTTGCACCCCCTTATAATAGGGGGATTGCAACAAAATTAAATGTATTAACTTAAAAATCAACACAGTGGACACATTAAGCTACAAAACAGTGTCGGCTAACCCGAGCATGATCGAGAAGAAATGGGTAGTGGTTGATGCAACAGACCAGATCGTGGGCCGCCTTGCTTCCAAGGTCGCAATTATTCTGCGCGGCAAGAACAAGGTGTACTATTCCCCGAATATGGACTGCGGTGATAACGTCATTATCGTTAACGCCGAGAAAGTCCGTTTCACCGGAAAGAAGCTCACCGACAAGGTCTATGTACGTCACACCGGCTATCCCGGAGGTCAGCGTTTCGCTACACCCAAGGAACTTCTCGCCCGCAAGCCGGAAGCCGTTATCAGGGAGGCAGTCCGCAAGATGCTCCCCAAGACCCGCCTGGGAAACAAGCTCTACAGCAACCTTCATGTATATGCAGGTCCCGAGCATCCTCATCAGGCTCAGTCTCCAGTAACAATCAACATTAACGAACAAAAGTAAACAGAGCATGGAAGTAATCAACGCCCTTGGAAGACGTAAATCTGCTGTCGCTCGCGTTTATGTGACTACAGGCAAAGGCAACATCACCATTAACGGCCGTACCCTTGAGGAGTACTTCAAGGAGGATACACTCCGTTATATCGTGAAGCAGCCTCTGAGTGTTACCGATACTCTGGCCGATTTCGACATCAAGGTGAACCTTGACGGCGGTGGAATCAAAGGCCAGGCCGAGGCACTCCGCCTTGCCATATCCCGCGCACTCTGCGAGATCAACAAGGATGCCTATCGTCCGGTTCTGAAGTCCAACGGTTTCCTCACCCGCGATGCCCGCGAGGTCGAGAGGAAGAAACCCGGACAGCCCGGTGCACGTAGACGCTTCCAGTTCAGCAAACGTTAGTATTTACGTAGAACCGTCAGAATGCACAGTCAGGATTCAAAACGGACAGACCCCCTCAGCGGTTACTGCGCGTTTGTCCTGCTGCGAGAAATTTGGAAGACCGGCAGCATAGCCGCTACTTCGAGATTAACAAAGAGAACTCTTGTATAACACAGAGACAAAATTAACAAAACAATGCCCAGAACAAATTTCCAAGATTTACTTGATGCAGGTGTTCACTTCGGTCACCTGAAGAGAAAATGGAATCCCAAGATGGCTCCTTACATTTTCATGGAGAAGAACGGAATCCATATCATAGACCTGCATAAGACTGTTGTCAAGATAGACGAGGCCGCGAACGTAATGAAGCAGCTCGCACGTGCGGGCCGCCGTATCCTTTTCGTGGCTACCAAGAAGCAGGCAAAAGACATCGTCGCAGAGTACGCGCAGGGTGTCGGAATGCCTTACGTGACAGAAAGATGGCCCGGTGGAATGCTCACCAACTTCCCCACCATCCGCAAAGCTGTCAAGAAGATGCACACCATCGACGAGATGATGACCAACGGTACATTCGAGACCCTTGCAAAGCGCGAGCGTCTTCAGATTACCCGTCAGAGAGCAAAGCTCGAGAAGAACCTCGGTTCCATAGCTGATCTCAACCGTCTTCCCGCCGCCCTTTTCGTAGTGGATGTACAGAAAGAGATGAATGCCGTCAAGGAGGCCAACCGTCTCAATATCCCCGTTATCGCAGTTGTTGATACATGTTGCGATCCCACCCCCGTTGATTATGTGATTCCGGGTAATGACGATGCAGCCAAGTCTGTTTCATGTATCCTCGATGCTCTTTGCGGAGCCATCAAGGAGGGTCTGGAAGAGAGGAAGCTCGAGAAGGACAAAGAGGAAGAGGCCCGCGAGGCTGACAATGCCGCTTCCGGCAAGAAGATGCGTCCCCGCAAGGGTGCCGCTCCCAAGGCAGAGACAGAGGCCCCCGCAGCAGTAGAGGAAGCTCCTGCCGCTGAACCCGCAGAAGTTAAGGAGTAATTTAAATCAGCTGACCATGGAAATTAAAGCAATAGACGTTCAGAAGCTCCGCAAGATGACCGGAGCCGGTATGATGGACTGCAAGAAGGCTCTCGTAGAGGCCAACGGTGACTATGAGCGCGCAAAGGAGATTATCCGTGAGAAAGGCAAGCTCGTGGCTGCCAAGAGGGCTGACCGCGAGACTTCCGAGGGTGCTGTCGTAGCCAAGGTGGACGGCAGCAAGGGTATCCTCCTGTGCCTCGGCTGCGAGACTGACTTCGTGGCCAAGAACGAGGAGTTCCAGGCTCTTGCAAACGCCATCGCCGATGCAGCCATCAAGGCTATGCCCGCCGACATGGAGGCTCTCAAAGCCTGCACCATCGCTGACGGCCGCACAGTAGAGGCCGCTATCACAGAGCAGATCGGCAAGACCGGTGAGAAGCACTCCCTCGTAGCTTACGAGAAAGTCGAGGCTCCCTATATCATCTCCTACATCCACACCATTAACGGCAAGCTCGGCGCAATCGTCGGCTTCAACAAGGAAGTGCCCGTAGAGCTCGCCAAGGGCGTGGCCATGCAGGTTGCTTCCATGAATCCCGTCGCAGTCAACAAAGAGGCCGTGCCTCAGAGTGTTGTCGACGAGGAGCTCAAGGTGGCCGTGGAGAAGACCAAGGAGGAGCTCGTAAAGAAGGCAGTGGATGCCGCTCTCAGCAAGGCCGGAATCAATCCCGCCCATGTTGACAGCGAGGACCACATCCAGTCCAACACTGCCAAAGGCTGGCTCACCCCCGAGCAGGCTGACCAGGCCCGCGAGATTATCAAGACCGTCTCAGCCGAGAAGGCCGCCAATCTCCAGGAGGCTATGGTCAACAATATTGCCAACGGCCGTCTGAACAAGTTCTTCAAGGAGAATACCCTTGAGGAGCAAGAGTACCAGATGGGCGACGGCAAGACCTCTGTCAAGGCCGCCATCGCAGCCGTAGACAAGGATGCCAAGGTGACCGTCTTCAAGCGCATCTCACTCGTAGACTAATCCTGCCCTCAAAGGGCACTCACATAGAAAAGGCCGGAAGGATATTGCATCCCTCCGGCCTTTTTTGTTGGTCGGGGCCGTATGGCCTACATTTCGAAGTCCTCGGGGAAAAGCTCCGGGATGCTGTCGATAGGCAGCGCATCGTCTTTGCTTGCTGTGAACCGGCATTTGTGCAGCTCCCCGACATTTCCGTCCGCGTCTACCGCAACACTGAGGATTACATATTCCTTGTCCCATTCCGCTCCGTAGGAAAGGTGGTAGCGGTCCTTGTTGTAGTAACCTTGTTGCAGAAGAGAGGTTATAAGTTCATCGTCAGAAAAGGAAAGCTGGGAGATGTCGTAGATATTCGAGTACCATTTTACGGCATTGTCGCTGTAGGTAAGCTCTGCTCCGAGAATTGCGTATCCGCCGTAGTGCCCGAAGGCCATCAGGTTGAGTTCTCTCCAGTCGTCACCGTCGGTCAGGATGGCCTCTGCTGTCACTGTCGCTGAGGATGTCACGGCCTCCGGAGTAGTGAACGGCTCGCTGAATGAGGAAGCTGATGCCTTTTCTCCTGTAGTCTCGTCAACCCAGAATCCGTAGACATAGTACTCGGTGTCGCCGGTCAGGGAGGTGAATGAGTACTCATCTGGTTCAGCTCCACGTGTACACTGCATGTAGATGTAGTCAGGCAGAGAGATGAAGTCCGCATATTCTCCGTACTGCTCGATTCTTCTCTCATTCATCATGTCCAGAAACCACCGGCTGATAGTCTCTTCGTCACCTCCGAGCTCCATGTACTGCTCTGATGTCATTACGTTCCAGTAGTAGAATGCTCTTGCGTCCCTGGCCTGAGCCGTTATTACGGCAGTTCTGGAAGTCACGTCTTTTACGCTGAAGTCCAGCGCATAGTCTATCTCCATGAATTCTGTCGTAGTGAACTCCTCGACTGTCACATCGGTGATGGTCAGGGCCGTCATGTCCACTCCTACGGCGCAGGCGTAGTATCTGGTTTCCTCAGCCAGACCGGATGCATGCTGGGTGTACTCTCCGTAGACGCAGATGACCCTTATGGTCTCCTCAAGTGTCAGCGGATGGATGACGCGCGAGGTCATGTAGTTGTAGATGTAGGCGTTCCAGTCCTGGCTGACTTCTCCGTATCCTGCCTCGTCGAATACTTCATAGTAGTAATATACCGATTCGTCGGAGGGCCGGAAAGTCACAGCCGCGCTGTTGTCTGTCACACCGGACACCGTAATGTCGATCGTACATCCGCTGGGCTGGCCGTCGGGTACCGGAAGCGTCTCCATCGTGCATGTGAAGATACCGGTGAGTGCATTTCCGGATGCGTCCGGACCATATACATAGACGGTGTGCTCCGTGTTGGGGTAGAGACCGTAGACTGCGGCATCCTGCTCTCCCTGATAGGAGAAGAGACTCAGGACATCCGCGAAGGTCATTCCGTTGATGTCCGCGAGATTCTGCACGTATCCTATGGTCCATGCTTCGGCACTGTCAGCTGCAAACTCATCTGACGGCTGCGCCATTACCAGATATGTCATCCCTGGATCGGCAGGAGTCACGTGTACGCTTAGTGTGTCGTAGTAAGCGGTACCCGGTGTCAGGACAAACGGAACGGACGTGCCGTATTGCAGTGCGGTGACATTTACGGGCTCTGCTCCTTCATACGTGAAGGTGATTTCGGCAGTTCTTTCTGTGGCGGAGCCGTTCGCCTCCACTTCTGCAGTCATCCTGCCGTCAGTCACGGATTCGATATGGAGCCATGTCTCGGAGCATACAGCTTCCAGCGTCACTCCTTCGACCGGATTGGCTACGCTGACTGCCAGCTCAAAAGTTCCGCCTTCAGGGGCTATCGGGGAAGGGTCTGCGACAGAAATGACCGGATCCTGCGTTACCGGGGTCTTGTCCACGCATCCTGCCAATGCAGCGAGCATCGGCAGAAGTGCGCAGAACAATATTATTCCATTGATACGGGCAGTTTTCATCGGGATACCTTTTTGGGTTCGCTGTCAGCGGATTTGTACATTACGACCTTTGGCATGTGGACGGGGCTGTCGAGCTCTGTCCTGGAATGTCCGGGGGCGTAGTAGGGGTATTCCGGTTTTTCAAATTCGGAGATGTCATTGGCTCCTTCTTTGGTGAAGGTGGTGGTAAGGCGGAATACCTTGCTGTAGTTCTCATCGGGACCGATGGCTACGGCCAGGATGGTGTGCTCGGTGTCCCAGTTGGCCCAGTAAAGTTTCTCTGTAGGGCACCATGAACCGCTGTAGCTGAGGGTCTCTGCTATTTCCTGATCGGAGATTGCCGAAGTGGGATCATTAGGGTCTTCCTCCACCATCTCGCCATACCATGTCTTGGCATCCTCGCTGGCGGTGAATGTCACGGATACATACACTTTGCCCTGTCCGTCAGGATAATCGTCAGGATACATCTCGTACAGCTCGTCTCCGTCAAAGTACTGGTTCACTACAGCCGTGACGGTGGCGGTACTCTCCTGTCTGGGTATTGTGGAGAAAGACGGGCTGATTACAACGTCGGCTGTAAGGTTGCCGTACTCGTCGATGCAGGCGACCCAGTTGTAGTAGGTGGTGCCGGGCTCAAGAGTCTGGTAATACATGTAGCTCTGCACTCCGTCGCAGCGGGCATAGTCGATGCTTGTAACGTTGTTCTCGATGTATTCGGCCACATATCCCTCCATGTCGTCCTTGTAGGCCAGATAGTCCTCTTCGGCAATCAGGTCGTAGATGTAGGGTACGTACTCATCGGAAGGGGTTATCTTCACGTCCGCGCTCTTTGCCGTGATGTTGGTGAATTCAAAATCGAATGTGCAGTCCTGTGGATCGGTCTCAGGAGACAGGGTGGTGTAATCAAACCGGAATATCTCTGTGGTGGGCACTACGTCGTAGTATCCGCCCGATACTCCGAATATCAGCACCATGTATCTTGTACCGGCGAGGTTCACGTGCTCATTGGTGTATTCGCTGACCCCGCTTGTAGAGTAGAAGGGAATGACGAATCCGTCCTCGGCCAGGATGGCGTCCATAAGCTCTTCATCGGAGAGGTCCTCATATTCGGCCACTGGACGCACGCAGTGATAGTAGGAAACAGAGTCATTGCTGGGTGTCACCGTATAGTCGGTTCCGTCGTAAGTGGTGTTGCTGAACTCTACCTCGAAGGATGTGCCGGGCATTTCCAGTGTGGTGTATTCCTCTGATGCTATCTCGGAAGACACCTTACCCTCGTCGTTCAGTCCGGCGGCGAAAGCCACATACTCTGTCTCAGGTCTCAGGTTGTCGAATGTCCAGCTCTGCTTCCCTGTGTCGCACAGAACATTCATGGCTTCCTCCACACTTCCGTAATTATTAATCGCCTCCGCCATCATGTTCTCCATGTAGACGGCGAGATCTCCGGAGTGATGCTCGTTCAGGATACTTTTCTGGATTACATCGAAATAATATCTGGCCGTCTCTACAGAAGGTGTTACGGTCATGTCCGTCGATGTCGCCGTAATATTCTCCAGAACTATGGTCAGCACCAGAGGGTCGGGACCCAGCTGGCTTACTTTCAATGTCGCGGTCTGAACTGCCCCGTCTTCTCCGGCAGTGACGGTGACGGTCGCTGTGGGAAGTTCCTCTGCATCGGAATTGGCGGCTGCGCTTACCGTAAACTGTGTCTCGCTGATCTTCTCCACAGGGAAATGGTCAGGATTGTCCGATTCTACGGTCCATTCGGCATTGGATGTGACAGTTATGGTCTCTTTGCCGCCCTCGGCTCCGAACACGATGTCTTCAGAGGGGTCAAGTGTCAATGTTACGGCTGACCGGCCTTTCTGGCTCACCAGAATGGTTTCGGTGACGGAATCATCTCCTTCACCGGCTGTAACTGTGACGGTGACGGCCGGGATGTCTTCCTCGCTTTCATTGGGCGCGGCTGTAATCGAGAACGTGGTGTCTGTCAGTGTCTGGACGGAGAAGTGTCCGGACTTTTCGGCACTCACCTCCCAGTTCCTGTTAGAGACAACCCTTACGGTCTCGGTGCCGCCCGCTGCTTCAAAGACTATCTCGTCAGAGGGGTCGAGCTCCAGGGATGCAGGTTCGTCAGGTTTAAGCTGTTCCTCGCATCCAGCGATAACAAAAAATGATAGAAGTGCTGTGAACAGCAGGGGAAGATAGGGTAGTTTCTTCATGAAATTTTGATTTTAGAAGATTAATAATTCGCTTAACGAACCAAAGTTAATATAATAATGCGGGAAACCGCCAAATAATGGCGGAACATTTTATTTTTTTATGGGTGCGAGGATGACGATGTTGTTGCTCTCGGGGGTCAGGTTCTCGAGGATGGCGGAGATGCTGGCCTTGGTCTTGTCGGAGAGGTTTCCGTCCCTCAGGGCTTTCTCAGCGGCTTCTGTGAAACTTTCAGGGTCCATGATGCCGTACCAGTAGCCGCCGGCGAAGGATACGTAGTCGGTCTCTTTGGCCAGATAGTCGTTGTAGAATGTGGTTCTGATGCTTTCGCCCGTGTTCCGGTCGGTGATGACGTACTCGGGCTTGCCGGTGCTGAATCCCCATTCAGTCTGTACGGGGTAGCTTACGCTGGTGATGAAGTGTCCGGGCAGCATGATATAGGAGTGGATGGGGGCATCCTCGTTGACGTTGAGGCTGTAGTCCTCGGATTCCACTTCCTTGGTGTGGAAGTCAATGGTGTAGACCGGATTGACGGTGCCCTCGCTGATTACGTACAGAGAGTCCTGTCTGCCGCCCCAGGTTATGAGCGACAGGTCGAAGGCTCCCTCGGTGTTGCCGCTGCTTTCAATCTCATTGCTGAAGTCGGGGGTAATGGCCAGATGTCCGGACGGTATCTCCCAGAGTACGTTGCCCTGCATGTCCTGCTGCCACGCGATCACCGGCACTATGTCCCTGAACGGCAGTGCGGCGACAGTTACCGTGCCGGCCTTCGGGTCTACCTGGAACTGTCCTTTGGGCACGAAGTATTTCAGAGGAATTTCCTTTTTGAACTTGCCGGTGGCGATGTCGAAGCCCAGGAGAGTCTTGGTCTGCCAGGGCAGTAGCCAGACAGTACCGTCCTGCTCGTCTATCCTCGGAGATCCGTAGGTGTTGAGGTATTCGCCCGGGCCGCGTCCGATCGTTCCTACGTCGCAGAGGAACTTGCCGGTTGCACGGTCGTATAGCTTGGCCGGACCGCGCATGGATGCTCCTATGCATATATAGTGATCGCTGAATGCGTAGTTGTAGCCGGTGGCGAATGCCTCGATCCGGCTGTCCAGGGCGATGAACTCGGGCTCGCCCGTCAGTTCGGAGATATTCATTGCCGGGGCCTGGTTGACCCGGTTGAAATTGACACTGATGAGTTCTCCGTCGTTTTTCTGTCCGCATGCGGTTGCGATGACTGCGGCCGCTCCTGCGGCAAGTGCTCTAAGTAGATGTGCTGTTGCTCTCATGGTGTTTTACAGTTAGTGGTTTGTGCTTCCAAATGTAGCAAAATATCCCGATTCAACAAAATTTTCTAGTTATATTTGAGCGAAGACGGCTCGTTTTCCCGAAGGGGCTAAAAGAAAGCCCGGAACCATCGTGGAATGGGACCGGGGCTTGTGGTCTGCGGCTGGAAGTGCGGTCGTGCGGATGCCGGAGGACATGCCTGACCGGACGCAGCCGTGTGAGTGATCTTGTTATTTCAGGACACCGAGTTCCTTGCCGATCTTGGTGAAGGCTGCGACGCATCTGTCGAGGTGCTCCTTCTTGTGGCCGGCGGATACCTGTACGCGGATACGGGCTTGATCTTTGGGCACTACAGGGTAGTAGAAGCCGGTTACGAAGATACCTTCGTCCTGCAGGCGTGCGGCCATCTCCTGGGACAGCTTGGCATCGTACAGCATGACTGCGCAGATAGCTGACTCGGTGGGCTTGATGTCGAAGCCGGCTGCCTTCATCTTGCTGATGAAGTAGTCGGTGTTCTCGTGCAGGCGGTCCTGGAGTTCGTTGGACTCCTTCATCATGTCGAACATGCGGATACCTGCTGCTGCGATCATGGGAGGAATCGAGTTGGAGAACAGATAAGGTCTCGACCTCTGGCGCAGCATGGCGATGATCTCCTTCTTACCGGTGGTGAATCCGCCTACGGAGCCGCCGAATGCCTTTCCGAGAGTGCCTGTGATGATCTCGATCTGGCCGCGGAGGTTGTAGCGCTCGGTAACGCCGCGTCCGGTCTTGCCTACGACGCCGGCTGAATGCGACTCATCGACCATAACCATGGCGTTGTACTTCTCGGCGAGGGCGTGGATCTTGTCCAGAGGGCATACATTGCCGTCCATCGAGAACACACCGTCGGTGACGATGATGCGGTGACGCTGGGCCTGGGCTTCCTGGAGGCATTTCTCCAGCTCTGCCATATCAGCGTTGGCATAACGGTATCTCTTGGCCTTGCACAGACGCACGCCGTCGATGATGGAGGCGTGGTTTAGGGAGTCGGAGATAATGGCGTCCTGCTCGTTCAGAAGGGGCTCGAATACACCTCCGTTTGCATCGAAGCAGGCTGCATAGAGGATAGTGTCCTCAGTTCCGAAGAACTCGGCGATCTTGGCCTCGAGGGTCTTCTGCAGGTCGCCTGTACCGCAGATGAAACGCACGCTGGCCATTCCGTAGCCGTGTGTGTCGAGAGCTTCCTTGGCGGCGTTTACCAATTCCTTGCTGTCGGCAAGTCCGAGGTAGTTGTTGGCGCAGAAGTTAAGGGCCTTGGTGCCGTCCTGAAGAGTGATTTCGGGACCCTGGGGGGTTACGATAACGCGCTCCTCTTTGTAGAGGCCGGCTTCCCTGATGCTGTTCAGCTCATTCTGAAGATAGGCTTGAAAATCTTTGTACATAATATTGCGTATTTAGTTTGGGCGCAAAGGTAGTAAATTCACCGTACTGTTGTAAAGTAATTCATGTATAAATGAGCGGGGACGAGGCATGATTCATCTGGTGACGGGCGTAATCTGGCCGAGGACCCTCCTGAACAGGCCGTACTTCGTGATGCTGCGGCGGCGAAAGTGCTGTAGTCGTCGAACAGCAGCGTGCCTGTCCATTCGCCGTCCCAGGTGTTGCCCTTGTCATCCAGGAACCGGAATGAGAGTGTGTACAGTCCGTCGCCGTGGTTGGTGATTTCCAGGTCTCCGCAGGTCGCGGGCGCGTATTGAGAGGCGAATCCGTAGTCATAGAATTCTCCCAGGAACATGGTGCCTACAAGATTGCCGTCATCATACAGGCCGGCATAGTACTGGCCCGGCTCAGGCAGGACTCCTTCAGGAGCGGCCGTGTAGGTACCGGAAGGGATGCCGGCCTCGAAATCCAGGCTGTTTCCCACGAGGTCCACCTGAAGCCCGTCTCCTGGAACGCCTTCTTCCGGTGCGATCATCAGATACCAGGCTCCTCCGCCGGTGCCGTAGTCGTCCCCGAAATATGATGCATAGCTGCATACCGCATTGTCGAGGTCGAGGGTATAGTCGCCTTCCAGAGTGGAGAATCCGTCGCCCGAAGGTATGCCGGATACAGTCATCTCTCCGGAATATGTGCAGGCGATGCTGCGTCCTTCAGCCGTGGTGAAATCACATTCAATGCTGTACTGCCCTCCGCTTCCGCTTATTATCATGCTTCCGGTGTGGACGGGGCCGTAGTGTGCGGTACCAGTGCCGTCAGTCTGGAAGGCGTATGTCCCGAGCGGGAGCAGCTCTCCGGAGATGTCGAGAATCTCACCGGGCGACAGGGTCATGGCATCGCTCGGAATGACTGTGACTTCGTAAGTTCCGGCTGCCAGTGAGCCGTTTTCGTCAAAGGGCATGTATGCCTTTGCCGTAAGTGTCGTCCCGGCATCTGTAAACCGGATGGACACGCACATGATGCCGTCATCTTCTGAAATGTACTGCGCAAAGGCATCTGTGGGGGTGATGTTGAGGTCGTCTCCTATCGGAGTGTAGGGGAGAGGGTCGCTGTGCCATGCCGCCGGGCCTCTGTATGTGACGTGGTGGGTCTTGCCGTCCTGGTCTACGAGCCTGGCATCGAATACGTAACCGTCTCCTTCAATGCTGATGTCCAGGGTGCCTTCGGAGAATACGGCATCCATTGTACGTGCGGTGCCGTCTTCGTTGATCGTTATGCCCAGGGAGTAGTCCGGTGTGAACGTGAACTCATCGATGGCCCCGGGTTCTCCCAGGGTGTAGCTCCCTGCCGGAAGCATTGGATTGTCCGGGTCCTGCGGAGCCGGCGAGAACAGGTCGAACAGATAGTATGTCCCTCCGGACTGCGTGTAGCCGTTGGCGTCGAACGGCATGTCGGAAAGCCATGTGTAGAAATTGTGTCCTCCGCCTATGGCGGCGCTGTAGTAGTCACCGCTCTGGAGTGTAGCCTCGAATTCGTAGTCGTAATCGCAGTCAGTGGTGTCTGTCGTGGAATTACCGTCATCCTCCGGCAGTTCTTTGACGCATCCGGTCGGAACGGAAAGGGCGGCTATGGCCGTGATGAAGGCCGCAGCCATGAATGTCTGGTGCCGTTTCATAATCAGTCAGGGTGTTGTGTGAGGTTGAATATTGTTGTTGTCGGGGGTGAAGTTAAGACTTTTTCTCCGGACAGAATGGGGAAAATATAAAAAAATAAGAAAAATTTAAAAACTGTAGAAGTTTTTTTAGTTTTGCGGCTTGATTATGACAAACAGGGAACAAATATTGAGAAGGACCGGAGACCTCTTTCTGGAGCGTGGCTGCAAGTCGCTGACTATGGATGAGGTGGCTTCGGCCAACGGTATGTCCAAACGCACGCTGTACGAGATGTTCCACGACAAGGCCGGGCTGTTGAGGGAATGTATCCTTCTTATGCACAGGGGTAACATGGTCCGGATGGAAGAGGAACTCGCAGGGGCGGACAATGTTCTCGAGTGGTTCATGCGCTCGCTGGAGAACAAGGACGAGAAGCGCATGAGTTTCTACTATGACTTCTTTACTGAGGTCAAGCGGTATTATCCGGAGGTGTTCATGAATGTGGTGCAGGATGTGAACAGATGGCACTGCGAGCTGCTGGAGAGAGTAATCAGGCAGGGACAGAAGGAGGGTCTTTTCATAACTGGTATCCTGGACGCGCATCAGTTGTCCCTGCAGCTCTTTGAGCTTTCTGTGGCGGTTACGGATAGGGCGGTGCGCAATTATCTTGAAATCAAGCATGACCGTGGCTCGGACTGCCTGATGCTTTTCCTGATAAGGGGCATCGCGACGGAGAAGGGCCGTGAGTATATAGACGAATATCTGAAAAATAATAAATCACTGTTACGATAATGAGAAAGTTGTCAAGAGCAATGGCGGCGGCTCTGTGCTGCGTCTTCGTTTCCTGGAGCGCGACGGCGCAGGAAGAAGGGGACTCCGCCGTGTTGCATTTCACACTGGAGGAGGCGATGAGTTATGCGCTGGAGCATAACTGGGACCTCCAGAACTCTTCGCTGGCCGTGCGTCAGGCGGAGGCTGACCGCTGGGGCGCGATAGCGACCATGCTGCCTCAGGTCAACGGTACTCTGGACTATTCCAACTACATGGGGTATGAGATGGATCTCGGTGAGTTCATGGCCATTGCCATGCCGCCTTACGGTTCAATAGGTGTCAATGCCTCAATGTCTGTGAGCGGAGCCCAGATCATAAGTACGCTTATAGGCAAGCTGTCCATAGAGATGGCGGATGTCTCGCACCGTCAGTCGCAGCAGGAGGTGGCCGAGCAGGTGCGTCTTCTGTATTTTTCCGCACTTGTGAGTGAGCAGACTGTGGAACTGCTCCGGCGCAACCTCGGTACCGTGCGCAAGCTGCACGAGCTGTCCCAGAAGTCGGTGGACGCGGGAGTGGCCGAGCAGGTGGACGCGGACCAGATACTGGTGCAGGTGGCGACCCTCGAAAGCTCCATCAACGAGGCCGAGCGCGGACTGGAGATGATCTACAACTCCATGCGCCTGCAGATGAACGTCGGTTTCGACAAGGAGATAGTCCTGACCCAGACCCTGGACGACCTGATGGATGTGGAGCATTCGCTGGATCTGCTCTACGATGACTTTATCCTGGAGAACAATTTCTCCTATCAGCTGGCCCTGCAGAGCACCGAGCTGTACAGAAAGCAGAAAAACCTTGCCGGATGGGCCTACGGACCTACCCTGAGCGCATTCTACCAGTACACGGGCAGGAAGTATTTCTCCGACGAGATGACCATGAACATGACTCCCCCGAATATGATTGGCCTGACTCTGTCCATCCCCATATTCTCCTCGGGCCGCAACTATACTTCTTTCCAGAAGGCCAAACTGGATTATCAGAAGCAGCTCAACACCTTGGAGAACACCAAGATGGCCCTGAACATCCAGCACCGGCAGCTCAAGTACAACCTCTCCTCCGCATACGAGCGTTATCAGACACAGGTGAAGAACGTGGAGGTCTCCCAGGCCGTATTTGACAACATCGGCAAGAAATACGAGTTCGGTCACGCTTCCAGCCTGGACGTGACCAATGCCGCCACAACCCTCATCACGGCCCAGAGCACCTACGTGCAGGCCGCCCTGGACTACGTGACGGCCCAGATCGAGCTGGAGAAGCTCCTCAACAAGAATACTTACGGACAATCAACACAGGAACAGAAATAAATTATGGATATGAAAATAAAGGCAATCGCAATTATCACGGCCGCCGCGCTGCTGAGCGGCTGCGGAGCCAACACGGAGGAAGTCTCCCAGGACAGGGTGGAGCAGGTGCGGACCACTCCGCTGGCCTATCAGGAGGTGTCGCGGCAGATTGAGCTTTCGACGACCCTTCAGGGTTACGAGGAGATGAACATCTCGCCCTCGCTTACGGGTATTATCGAGAAAATATACGTGGAGGTGGGCGACAGGGTCCGTAAGGGCGACACTCTGGTGCGGATGGATCAGAACCAGCTCAATACCACCCGTCTGGCATACGCCAATCTTCAGATAGAGATGAACCGCGTCCGGATGCTGCTGGAGAGCGAGGCCATCTCGCAGCAGACCTACGACCAGACCAAGCTGAGCTTTGACCAGACCGCTGAGTCGTTGAGATTTCTGGAGGAGAACACATTTGTGCTGGCTCAGTACGACGGAGTCATCTCGTCCAAGAGCTACGAGGACGGGGAGCTGTACGCCGGAGCGCAGCCCATTCTCCGTCTGACCCAGATCAATGAGCTGAAAGCATACGTCAATGTGCCTGAGACCTATTTCCCTCTGGTCAAAAAGGGCATGAAGGTCAATGTCTACTCCGACATCTATCCCGACAAGGTCTTCCCGGCTGTGATAGAGATAGTATATCCGACCATTGATCCGGCCTCGCATACGTTTACCCTCAAGCTGAGAATCCCCAACAGCAGCGAGCTGATACGTCCGGGCATGTATGTCAGCACCGTGCTCGACCTGGGCCGGACCGAGGCCCTGGTGGTGCCTTATCAGGCGGTGCTCAGGCTCATCGGCTCCAACAACCGCTACGTATTCGTGGACGAGGGCGGTGTGGCCAAGCGCGTCTTCGTGGAGATAGGCGAGCGTCACGACCAGACCATCGAGATATCCAGCGACAGCCTTAAGGTGGGCGATCCCGTAGTGACCACCGGGCAGGCCAAGCTGGTGGACGGAGTCAGACTGAATGTGGTAAAGTAAAGACAGTCCGCGATGAGTATCTACAAATCAGCGATCAACCGTCCGGTGACGACCCTCCTGGTGTTCGTCGCCGTGATAGTGATAGGCGTGTTCTCCTTCCTGAGGCTGCCTATCGACCAGTTCCCGGAGATGGACCCGCCGTATATCTCCGTGCTTACAGTCTATCCTGGTGCCAGTGCCTCAGAGATAGAGACCAACGTGACCAAGATTATAGAGAACAACCTCAACTCCGTCGACTACCTCAAGGAGATTACGTCCACTACCAAGGACAATATCTCCGTGGTGCTGCTCGAGCTGGAGTGGGGTACGGACCTGGACGAGATAATCAACGATGTCCGGTCCTATATAGACATGGTGAAGGACGAGCTGCCCGACGGCTGTACCAATCCTTTCATCTTCAAGTTCAGTACCAGTTCCATGCCTATCCTCCAGTATTCGATTACTGCGGACGAGAGCTATCCCGGTCTGGACAAGCTGCTCAACGATGAGATTATACCTCAGCTGAGCATGGTGAACGGTATCGGAAACCTTACCCTTTCCGGCTCTCCGGAGCGTTATGTGTACGTGGATATCGACCAGCAGAAGCTGGATGCCTACGGTCTTCCTCTGGAGACTGTCGGCAGTGCGATAGCCGCAAACAATCTGAACCTCTCCTCCGGTACCGTCAAGATGAACAAGGAACAGTATCAGCTGGAGGTGCGCAGCGAGTACGTTGAGAGCTCCGAGATCAACGACATCGTGGTGACGGTGACTCCCGAGGGCCGGCAGGTCTTCGTGCGGGACCTGGCCGTCGTGCGCGATACGATAAAGGACCTGAGTCTCGACGAGAAGACCAACGGCCGCGAGAGCGTCCGCCTGATGGTGACCAAGCAGACCGGAGCCAATACCGTGCAGATATGCGAGGATCTGGAGGAAGAGATGGCCCGTATCGAGCGGACTCTGCCCAACGATATCAAGATAGAGGTAATCTACGACTCGTCGGAGGATATCGTCAACTCCATCAACTCGCTGGAGGAGTCCATCCTGTACGCGCTGCTCTTCGTGGTGCTCGTGGTGCTATTCTTCCTGGGGGAATGGCGTTCGACCCTGATTATTTCCCTGACGATTCCTATCTCACTTATAGTCGCCTTCATCTACCTGATGCTGGCGGACAGCTCGCTGAACATCATATCGCTCAGTTCCCTGACCGTGGCCATCGGTATGGTGGTGGACGATGCCATAGTGGTGCTGGAGAACATCACCAAGCATATTGAGAGGGGCTCGTCACCGAGGGAAGCGTCCATCTATGCGACCAACGAGGTGTGGGTGTCTGTCATCGCCACGACCCTGGTGATAGTGGTGGTGTTTGTGCCTCTGACCATGCTCACCGGCATGGCCGGCATCATGTTCAAGGAGCTCGGCTGGCTGGTGACCATCATGGTATGTACCTCTACCGTAGTGGCCATCTCCCTGACCCCCATGCTCTGCTCCAAACTGCTCAAGGCCCGTCCCGTGCGTGTCAACGAGCGCGGAGTGATCGAGAACATTCCGCCCAGGCGCAACTGGTATCAGCGGTATGTCATTCCCCTGCTGGACCGTCTGGACAAGGCATACGCCCGTCTGCTGCGCTTCTGCCTGCGGCACAAGGCCTGGACTCTGGTTGCGATATCGCTGTTCTTCGTAGCGTCCATCATGCCGTTCCTCATGGGCAAGGTCGGTACGGACTTCATCCAGGAGACCGATAACGGCCGTCTGACCGTGGACATAGAATTAGCTACAGGATACCGTATCGAGGAGACCGCCAAGATGGCCCGCTACATCGAGAGCCGTTTCTACGAGCTGGTACCTGAGATAGAGCTGATATCGACATCCGCCGGTACTACGGACGACGACGGTGTCTCGGCCATGTTCTCCACCACCATGAACAACACCATGTCCATGACCGTGGTCTGCAACAAGAAGAACGAGCGTGACCGCTCCATCTTCGAGATAGCCGAGGTGCTGCGTCAGGAACTGGCTTCCTATCCGGAGATTATCGACTACCAGTGCGGTGTCTCCAGTTTCATGGGTGGAGCCTCGTCCACTGTCGATGTGGAGATCTACGGCTACAGCTTCGATGAGACCAACGTCTTCGCCCAGGAGGTGAGGGCTGCCATAAGGGACAATGTCTACGGTGCCCGTGACATCGACATCAGCCGCGAGAAGGACCGTCCTGAGATTAAAATCAACCTCGACAAGGAGAAGCTGGCCTACCACGGTCTTAACTCCTCGACTGTCTCAACTTACGTGCGCAACCGCGTGAACGGCATGGCATCGGGCTATCTCAAGGAGGACGGCGACGAGTACGACATAGTGGTGCGCCTGCAGGAGGAGGACCGCAACTCTATCTCTGACATCGAGAACATGACTATTCCTACCGCGACCGGCGCCATGATCAAGATAAAGGAACTCGGCAGGATAGAGGAGTATTTCGCACCGCCTACCATCGAGCGCAAGAGCCGTCAGAGGGTAGTGACCGTATCGGTAACTCCATACGGGACATCCCTCGGAGAGCTGGCCGCCGGTATCCAGCAGACCATCGATCAGATGGGTGTGCCGAGCGGTATCACTGTCCGTCTGGCCGGTAATTACGAGGACCAGCAGGATACCTTCCAGGATCTGCTGCTGCTGTTGGCCTTGATTGTCATGTTGATATACATCGTGCTGGCATCCCAGTTCGAGTCCTTCGTCAAGCCGGTGATGATCATGACAGCCGTGCCTTTCGCCCTCTCGGGAGTAGTGCTGGCTCTGTGGATTACCGGTACTACCCTCGACATGATCGGCTCGCTCGGATTCATCATGCTGGTGGGTATCGCCACCAAGAACGCCATCGTGCTGGTGGACTACACCAACCTGATGCGCGACCGTGGCTACGAGCTCAACGAGGCCATCGCCCTGTCCGGAGCCTCCCGTCTGCGCCCCGTGCTGATGACGGCCATCACTACCTTCCTCGGTATGCTGCCTATGGCCATGAGCAACGGCGAGGGTGCCGAAATGTGGAAGCCCATGGGTATCGTGGTTATCGGCGGTCTGCTGGTGTCCACGGTCGTGACCCTCGTGGTGGTGCCTGTCTTCTACGCCCTTCTCTCGCGTCACGGTGAGAGGAATAAGGACAAGAAAACCCGTGCCCAGTTCATATTCATGCAGCTCTCGCCCAATCCCGAAGGAGATGATCCCGAGGTGCGCCGGAGCAGGGAACTTAATCAGTAAAGAAGGAGGAACGAAGTATGAAATGTGTTTTTATCGTATATAACCAGGCCAATACAGAGAGGGTGGAGTACATGCTCGACGAGCTGGGCATCCGTGGCTTTACCTTCTTCGAGCAGGTGCAGGGACGCGGCAGCCGGGACGGAGAGCCCCGCCGGGGCACCCACACCTGGCCGGAGATGAACTCAGCCATGATGACCGTGGTGGAGGATGACCGCGTCGAGGAGCTGCTTCAGACCGTCCGCAAGCTCGACAACCGCAACCGCGAGGTGGGCGTGCGGGCCTTCGTCTGGAATATCGAGCAGACTGTCTGATTTTTTGAGTACAATTTTTGATTTTGTATATCTTTGCGTCTTCATTTGAGTACCATATACTGCGATGGAGAGCATAAAGGAAATATTCAAGATAGGCAAGGGCCCGTCAAGCAGCCATACGATGGGTCCCAAGAAAGCGGCGGAGATGTTCAAGGGCCAGTGCCCCGGGGCATCTTCGTTCGTAGTTACCCTGTACGGAAGTCTGGCGGCCACCGGTAAGGGACACCTGACGGATGTCGCGCTGACCGAGGCCCTTTCTGACGGGGACGGTCCGAGGATACAGATAATATGGAAGCCCAAGGAATTCCTGCCCCAGCATCCCAACGGTATGAACTTCAAGGCATACGACAGCCACGGGGACCTGATGTGCGAGAAGACCTATTTCAGCATCGGCGGAGGAGACATAAGCGAGACGGGAAGAATCGAGCGGAAGGAGGATGTGTATCCGTTCAGCAGGATGAAGGATATACTGGGCTGGTGCAATGACAACAATTCCTATTTCTGGGAGTATGTGGCGATGTACGAGAGTCCGGACATCTGGGACTATCTTGCAGAGCGCTGGGAGGTCATGAAAGAGGCTATCGCGAGGGGGCTGGATCACGAGGGAGTGCTTCCCGGAGGTCTGAACGTGCGCCGCAAGGCCTATTCGTATTACCAGCATGCCAAAAGCTATAACAATTCCATGCAGCGGCGCGGCCTTCTGTTCGCATACGCGCTTGCTGTCTCGGAGGAGAATGCCTCCGGAGGAACGATTGTCACTGCCCCCACATGCGGCTCGTGCGGAGTCCTGCCAGCCGTACTGTATCTTTTCCACACCTCTTACGGCGTGACTGAGAAGAAGATTGTCAACGCGATGGCTACGGCCGGCCTGATCGGAGCGCTCATAAAGGAGAATGCTTCCATATCAGGTGCCGAGGTGGGCTGTCAGGGAGAGGTCGGCACGGCCTGTGCCATGGCATGTGCTGCGGCGACCAGGATTCTCGGGGGTACGCCTCCGCAGATTGAGTGTGCTGCCTCCATGGGCATGGAGCACTGCCTGGGACTCACCTGCGACCCTGTGTGCGGCCTGGTGCAGATTCCTTGCATAGAGCGCAATGCCATAGCCGCTGCCAGGGCCATGGATGCCGCGCAGTACGCGCTGATGTCGGACGGAAGTCACATAGTTCCGTTCGATACAGTAATAGAGGCGATGAAGCAGACGGGCCATGATCTTCCCAGCCTGTACAAGGAGACATCGGAGGGAGGTCTGGCCAATTTGATTAAGAATAAGAGATAAATTTAGTATCTTCGCAGAATGAAACGAATTGCATCAGCTATAGTCATTACCGGCCTGCTGGCTCTGTCGGCCCTCTCTTTCCGTGCGGAAGCTGAGGACGGAAAGGATGCGGGCAAGAGCTATGCCGCATCGTTCTTCAAGGTCGGGGTCAAGGGCGGCATTGACTTCATGTCGGTGAGCCGTTTCGAGCTCGGCTACATATCCGAGTCAGTGAGCAGCTACACCGGATTCAACGCCGGCGTGGCTTTCAGCTTTGACCTTCCGGTCAGGGGCATGACCATACAGCCGGAACTCAACTATGTGTCCAAGGGCGCAATGTTCCGCTCTCCCGTCGGCAATGTACGTCTGAGGGCGGATTACGTGGAACTTCCGGTCAACCTTCAGGTGGGACTTGATCTGATTCTGTTCAGGCCCTATCTCATGGTCTCCCCGTATATCGGCTATGCGGTGTACAAGGAGCCCGGTTTTGTGGAATGGAGTAGTCTCAACCGCTTTCAGTACGGTATCGGTATCGGCGGAGGAATAGATTTCTGGAGGTTTCAGCTCCAGGTGAAATACAACTGGAATATCGGAGACCTGGTACGGAAGGTTCCTGAGGGAAGTGATGCCCATACGGGGATTGTGGGAGCACCGGAGCTGCTGGGCAGCGTGCATGACGCGGCATTCCGTGGACTGGAGGTCAGCCTGGTGTTCTTCTTTTGGTAGTAAGTCAAATGTTTCAAATTAAATATTAATAGTTATGTTAGCAGTTAATGATTCAAATTTCGAGGAGCTGGTAATGAATTCCCAGATTCCTGTACTTCTTGATTTCTGGGCACCCTGGTGCGGTCCCTGCCGCATGATCTCTCCCATCGTGGAGGAGCTTTCAAAAGAGTATGAGGGCAAATGGCTTATCGCAAAGTGCAATGTCGACGAGGCTACTGACGTGCCCATGAAGTTCGGTATCCGCAATATCCCGACCCTGTTGTTCTTCAAGGACGGTGCGATGAAGGAGAAACTGGTGGGCTCAACCACCAAGGCAGCCATCGTATCCAAGATGAATGACGTGGAGTCCAAATAATTACTAATCACTTAAAAAGTAAAGTTATGAAAAAGATTTATGCTCTGCTGGCGGCTGCCGTCATGATGACGGCTGTTCCCACGGTGTCCGGTGCAAGGAACACTATTTTCAATTTCGGAGTAAAGGCCGGCCTGAACTTCACGAATATGTCCGGATTCCAGGATTTAACCCAGGACAACTTCCTGAAGACCTATACCGGTTTCAATGCCGGAGTCGTGCTGAACTTCAACCTGCCCCTGGGCTTCGAGATCAATCCCGAGATTCTGTATGTCCAGTCGGGCCAGCGTTTCACATACGATTATATCTATGACGGAGATATCCTGACAGGAAAACAGGTCTCCTCCGTTTACAAATCCGGCTCCATAAGAGTTCCGGTCAACCTCCAGTGGGGCATCGGGCTCTTCCGTGACTTCATCAAGCCCTACTTCGTTGTCTCCCCATACGTGGGTGCGGTTCTTTTCGGCAACGGCAGCATTCTGGATGTGGATCTTGATCAGGAGAGCGTCAACAGCTACCTGAACCGTTTCCAGTACGGAATCGGACTCGGCGCCGGCATCTATATCTGGAACTTCCAGGTGTCTTTCAAGTGGAACTGGGATCTCAACCCCACTTTCAAGGATGACTCGGGCATTATCTCCGATATCGTCGGAGCCAAGGACAAGAAGTTCAACGGAGGCGAGATCTCCATTGCCTATTTCTTTTAGCAGGGATGACATTGACCGGAGATCTTAAAAGCACTGTAGCCGCAGAGTGGGAAGGATTCGAGAGGCTTATGGCCGACTCGCTTACCTCCCGCAGTGACCTCCTGAACCGTATCAACGGCTATCTGCTCGAGACTTCGGGCAAGAAACTAAGACCGCTGCTGGCCCTCGTAACCGCGAAGGCCTGCAGCGGTTCTGTCAATCAGAAGGCCATAGCATGCGCTGCTGTGTCCGAACTGATACACACGGCTACCCTTCTGCATGACGATGTGGTGGACGGAAGCGACCATCGGCGCGGCCGCCTGACAGTCAGGAAACTCTTTTCTTCAGGAGCGTCTCTGCTTATGGGGGATTACTGGCTGACCAGGGCGATTCATCTGCTCATCAAGTACGGCTGCCCATACGAGGTGCTCGGCATTTATTCCAAGTCCCTTGAGGAACTGTCCGAGGGAGAGATTATCCAGATGGAACTGGCAGACAGCCTGAGGACGACGGAGGACGATTATATTCAGGTCATCCGGCGCAAGACGGCATCCTTGTTCATCGCCTCGGTCAAGGGGCCTGCCATAGTCTCAGGGGCTTCGGACGATGTGGTTGCGGCCATGGAGCAGTATGCGTACTGGCTGGGGTGCAGTTTCCAGATAAGGGACGATATCCTGGATTACCGTCCTACGTCCGAGACCGGCAAGGACAGCGACAGCGATATCATGGAGCGCAAGATCACCATGCCTCTGCTCTGCGCCATACGCAATGCCCCGGAAGAGGAGGAGCGTGTCCGCCGCCGCATGGGTGACATTACCTGCGATCCGTCCAGAGTGGAGCAGGACAGGGAAGTCGCCGCAGAGATACGCAGTTTTGTCCTCTCTCACGGGGGACTTGACTCGGCCCGTGGGGTGCTGCGGAAATATGCGCTCAATGCACAGGAATATCTTAAAGTACTTAAGCCGTCCCAGTGCAGGGACGGCCTCATGTCCATAGCCGCTTACGTCGGCGGCCTATAATTTCCACCTTGCGTATGTGATCGGCTTGCCTTCGGCAAGGAACATCGACTCATAGAATGTCTTGATGGACAGCAGCGGCTCTCTCTCGGCCAGGCCGGAGCCGTAGATGTCGCTGTCGGCTTCCAGCAGGGTGTGGCCGCCCTCTTTTATGACTTCAAGGGTGGACTCGTGCAGGAGCTGGCTGTCGGTTTTCAGGTGCATTATGCCGTCCTTTTTAAGGAAATGAGAGTACCGCTCCAGAAATATGGGACTGGAGAGTCTCTTGTTTGGTTTCTTGGGCTGGGGGTCCGAGAAGGTCAGCCATATCTCCGACACCTCGTCAGGTCCGAAAAGCGAGTCTATGAAGTCTATCCGGGTACGGAGAAACGCCACATTCGGCATATTGTGCTCGTGGGCGTATTTCGCTCCTTTCCAGAGCCTGGCACCCTTGATGTCCACACCGATGAAGTTGTTGTCCGGGAACCGTTCGGCCAGAGCGATTGTGTATTCTCCCTTGCCGCAGCCCAGTTCCAGTATTATCGGTCTGCTGTTGCCGAAAATATCTCTTCCCCAGTTGCCTTTCAGCGGATGATCCTTGTGCAGCACCTCGTCCATAGGTGGCTGTACGAGACATCTGAAAGTCTCGTTTTCCTTGAATTTGCGTATTTTGTCCTTTCCCATACTATTGTTTGACAGGTGTTCCGGAGACTGATATTCCGATTCCCGACAGGCCTTCCAGTGTGTCGGGCGCGCTGATGCATACGAGCCAGTCTCCTTTTTCTCCGGGGACTATGCCGTCCCTGTATCTCCAGCTTACATCATAGCTGCCTGCGCTTTCTGCAATCCGTATCCTGCGGTCCTCCGATCTGGCGGTATAGTGCCGCAATGAGTTCAGATCCGAGGGAAGAAATACCGTTTCCGAGGCCCGGTGCCCTTCCGGGGAGACTACGGTCACTTCCAGAGGCAGTGTCCCGGGGGCATGTCTCCGGGACATCCGTGCGACAATGTCTATGGAGTATGCGCACGTGGAGTCGTTCATGTTCACGGTGAACGCTGTGTGCCGGCCGCTCCGCCCGGTGAATGAGGTGAAGTGAAAACAGGAGCCGTCTCCGCTCCGGCTCATGTCGGAACAGGAGCACAGGCCGAGAAACAGGACGGCCGTCAACGCCGCAGTCACGGGAATGCGCAGAGCTGTCATTGCTGCTGTTCTTTCTCCTGGTTTTTGCCAGCGGACGGCTTTGCTCCCTGGGGTCTGGCAGGCTTTTTCCTCTTTTTCTTTTTCTTCTTCTTGTCGAAGCGGTCGATGCTGTCGTCTCCGATAGACGATACGAAGTCGATGGTCCCGCTTTCCTCGCGGTCCTTGAGCATGGTGGCCGGCTTTACGCCTTTCTGGTTGGCGGCCTTGATTTTCCGCACGTCATCCACGCTCAGAGGAATCATGTTGGACATATTGCCTTTCTCGTAGGAGAACCACATGATGCCTTTGAGCACGTCCACCTTGACCAGAAATCCCTGTCCGTCCATGAATTCGAGGGGGGCGCTGAGCTGGGGTATGCTGTTCTGTGCGTCCACGTATACAGGTACCTCGTAGTTGATGCAGCACTTGAGCTTGCCGCACTGGCCGGCCAGTTTCTGCGGATTGAGCGACAGGTCCTGGCAGCGCGCCGACTGAGTGGAGATGGACTGGAAATTGGTGATGAACTTCGAGCAGCACAGTGCCCTGCCGCAGACACCTATGCCGCCTATGAGCCCGGCCTCCTGACGTGCTCCGATCTGCTTCATCTCTATCCTGATGCGGAATTCTTCCGCGAAGACCTTGATGAGCTGACGGAAGTCCACCCTCTCGTCGGCTATGTAGTAAAAGATGGCCTTCGTTCCGTCGCCCTGGAACTCCACGTCTCCGATTTTCATGTCCAGTCCCATGTCGGCTGCGATTTTTCTGGCGCGTATCATCGTGTCATTCTCCCTGGCGATGGCCTCCTGCCATTTCTCAAGGTCGAGCGGACGCGCCTTGCGGTAGATTTTCCTGACTTCCTTGGTCTCCATGTCGAAACGGTTGCGGAGCATCTGTCTTCCGACCACGGGCCCTTCAAGGGTGATGATGCCCACGTCGTGTCCTGTGGCGGCTTCCACCACCACAAGGTCTCCTGTCTTCAGGATCTGTCGGGAGGTATTCTCGTAGAATCCTTTGCGGGTATTCTTGAAACGTACTTCGTAAAGATTGCTGTATTTCGGATCGCTTATGCCGGCAAGCCAGTTGAAGTCTCTCAGCTTGCAGCAGCCGGGCGAGTAATCGCAGAGAAGCTCGCCTGTGTCGGCTCTCCCGGTGACACAGCCCCGGGAGCAGTCATGTATGATGTTTTTTTCTTCCATTTTTGCCATAAATTACAAAGATAATTATTTATCTTTGAATTTCGATAAGTAATTCAAAGATGCAGTTTAAAGACGTTTTAGGAAACGGAGATCTCAGGACCAGGCTGCTGCGCATGGTGGACAGCGGCAGGACAGGACACTCGCTCATGTTCGTGGAGAAGGACGGTCAGGGCGCGCTGCCTCTGGCCATGGCTCTGGTACAGTACATGATGTGCCGTGACAGGCGGACAGGGGAGGACTCGTGCGGAGCCTGTCCGGTCTGCCGCAGGGTTTCCGGGATGATTCACCCCGATCTGCATTTCGCTTTCCCCGTCAATGTCCCGGCGAAGGCATCTTCGTCCAGGAAGCCGCTTAGCAGTGCCTTCCTGCAGGAGTGGCGGGAACTATATGCGGAGAATCCCTATTTTACCGAGGCGGATCTTTACCGGAAGCTGGACATAGGGGACAAGGCCGGGATAATAAACGTGTCGCAGGCCAGGGAGATTCTGGATGCCCTGAGTCTGAAGTCCTACGAGGGAGGCAATAAATACATGGTGGTGTGGCTTCCCGAGCGGATGAACGCCGAGGCGGCCAATACCCTGCTCAAGATAGTGGAGGAGCCGTCGCCCGATACTTATTTCTTTTTCATCACCCACTCTCCCGAGAGGGTGATATCCACTATCAGGTCCCGCTCCCAGATTATAAGGCTTTATCCGGTGCCGCAGCAGGAACTTGCTCCTGCACTGGAGCAGAGGCTGCGCCTGTCTCCGGAGGAGGCCCTGCTCTATGCCCGTATCTCCGGGGGCAGTCCCGGAGCAGCCGTGGCGATGGCTTCGGGAGGCGTGTCAGCGGAGACTTATTTTCCTCTTCTGACCGGTATGCTGGACAATATTCTTTCCGGGGATCTGCCCGCATTGCTGGAGGGCAATGACTCTCTTGTCGGTCTGGGCCGGGAACGGCAGCGGGGGTTCATTCTCTATTCGGAGGATTTTCTGCGCAAGACTCTCATGTTCAGCAAGAAACTCAGTTCCATAGCTGATGCCATGCCGGAAGAGACTGTAGCAGTGGAACGCTACAGCGGGCTTCTGCCGCAGGATTTCTACTCCAAGGCATTCAAGGCTCTGGAGGAGGCCCGCTCCGCCGTGGAGTCCAATGTCAATGCCAAGATGGTGTTCTGCCATCTGGCCAATGTGCTGTTCGCAATCAAGAACTTCTGATATGATATTCTATTTTTCCGGTACAGGTAATTCATTATGGGCCGCGAGGCGGCTTTCACGGGTTCTCGGTCAGGCGGAGCCGGTTGCCGTGGCAGACGAGCTGAGGAGACATCCGTCAGGGGACTGTGTCTATGAACTGGGTGGAGGCGAGTGTCTGATCCTGGTCTTTCCGGTGCATTCATGGGGCCCGGCGGAGCTTATGCTGCGGTTTGTCTCCCGTCTGAGTATACGGGATTACGCCGGTCAGAAGGTGTATGCCGTGTGTACCTGCGGAGATACCTGCGGCTGGACTGACCGCATACTCGGTGAAGCTCTGAGAAAGCGTGGCCTGTCTCTTGCCGGCTGCTGGTCGGTGCGTATGCCGAACAATTATATCCTGATGAAAGGTTTCGGGGTGGATGCCGACGATGTCCGTGAGGCCAAACTGGCAGCCGCTCCTGCTGCGGTGGATGCTGTGGCGGAGGCCATACGCGCACACGAGGGGGGAGTGCATCTGACAGTAGGCTCCCGGCCCTGGCTTAAGAGCCGGATTATCAATCCCCTTTTCCGCCGTTTCCTGGCCGGACCGGACAGCCGCACGAAGTATCATGTGGCGGATACCTGCATCGGGTGCGGTCTCTGTGCCCGTGTCTGTCCTACCGGCACGGTGACGATGAAGGGCGGACGGCCTGAGTGGGGACGCGGATGCGTGCAGTGTACGGCCTGCATCAACCGCTGTCCGGTGCGCGCTGTCGAATACGGAGGCATCACGCAGACCCAGGGCCGCTATCATCACCCTGACCTGTAGACGGTTTAGGGGCATTAATGGCACGGGCCTTCTCTCCGCCTAAGGCAGGCCCTGGCCGGATTGCTGTTTTTGAGGCACCGATGCCTGTCGCTGCCATCCGCAGCATTCCGCACAGCGGAGAGAGTGACCCATGAAGCACCGCCCATCTCTCAGTCCAATTCCTCAGTTCCAATCTTCCCAGTATCATCACGTTGCTTTTTAGTTGTGTCGCAACAGCTTGATTGACCGGGCATTGCATTTTGCGTAAAAAGTTAAGTGACGGCAAAAAGGCCGATTCTGAGTGAAATCCTCACCACTTAAAATATCGGTGGATAGATAAAATGCTTATATTCAAGTACATGTAACTCAACTAAAAAGTAACGTGAAGACTGTGGAGGGTGTCTTTGCGGATAATTAATCATTTAATTTTTTCACATTTCATCACTTTTATTTTTTTTTTTTTATTAAGTAATTGTTAACTTGCGGACGTATCCGAAATTACCAGCCTTACCTTAGTCCCGTTATTATACCGTGCACATTGTGTGCGGGAATAATACGCATATAAAAGTATTAACTTTAAATAACACACTTATGAAAATAAAATTAAATTCGAGTATTCTCATCATTTCGTTCTTTTTGCTGTTCTCGTGTTCATTAAACGAGGTAGACACATTTCGAGAGAATAGTGTCGGTGTAGAGAATTATAGGGTGTCAGAAGAGTCTGCATTGTCTATTGCTGAAAGTATGTTTGCAGAAGTAAATCGGACCAAGTCGCTGTCATTTAATGTGGATTATATATTGCATGATGGGGGGATTGCAACAAAGTCTGCTCAAATTGATACACTGGCGTATATATTCAATGTTTTAGATGATGGAGGATTTGTGATAGTGTCGGCCGATGCTAGAACTGTGCCGGTTTTGGCATATTCAGAAACAGGAAACTTTGAGTACGAAGAAAGTCAGGAAGACATTGTATATTCAAATTTTGTGTCGTGTATAGATGAATATATAGCAGAGGTTAGTGAATCCAGATCTCCGTCATTGGACCTTTCTTCTGATCAAATTGGCATTTACACATACGTGGCTCCTAAACTTTACACAAATTGGGATCAGGGTGCACCATATGATAAGTATGTGATACAGGAATATGGGGGGTGCCCAGTAGGCTGTGTTGCGGTAGCTATAGGACAAATTATGGTCTATTGCAGGCATCGCTTAGACGATTATCACGGTATGACATTCTATTTATCATCCATAAACAATGCGTTTAAAGAAGCCTCTGGTTGGGGTTCATGGATAGATGAGGATAGGGACAATCATTATGGACCTCGTTGTACATATAACGAAGCCGTGGATTATTCGGCAAAGTTGTTGTATTATATTGGTCAGGATGTAGATATGTCATATGCTCCTGATGGTAGTTCTGCATCAAATGCGAAAGCATTGCAACTGTTTAAAGATCTGGACTTTATGATAAAAGAAGGTCGACTGACACCGTTTTCGGGTATAGATATAGCACATTCCTTAGATGACGGTCATATTGTATATATAACAGGATACAGACCAGGTGCTGGTCATGCATGGGTAGTGGACGGTTGTGCATATATAAAGTATGGTGTGATTGAAAAACGGCAACAATATTATTTGCATTGTAATTGGGGGTGGGGAGGAAGTAGAAATGGATTTTATTACGGTGAAGTGTTCAAAGTGGGAAGTAGGGAATACGGTAATATGTCTTATTTTTCGGTAAAGATTGAATATTAAATAATATGCTTATGAAAAAAATTGCTTTTTTGATTTTGGGCAGCGTGCTGCTGGCGGCGGCATGTACGCGCACTGCGGAAGATAAAGAACCCGGCCTGTCTGAGACGACGGTGGAACTTGACGGCAACAGGATGGACACTGCCTGCGTCCGGGTGAGTGCCGAAGAGTGGAGCTTGCTGAGTGTAGTGGTGGATGAGCAGGAATACGAGGTGTCCTGGATGTGGGACGGCAGCGTATATTCTGAGGTATTTGACTGGCTGGGAGTAGAGTGCTCCGAGGATGAGATATGCCTGACGGTTGACTGCAATCCGACTGGAGAGCGGTTTTTCACCCTGTGTCTGGAACTGGACGGTGTCAGGACGGAACTGAAGGGCTCGCAGTCGGAGATGCTGATTGGCAGCTGGGACGATGACGTGCAGCTTGAGCCTGAGGAAGTGTTCTTGGGCCGTGAGGGAGGTACGGTCCGGGCGACAACGAAGCATGACTGGTGGTGGTTCAATGCTGTATGGCTGGGAGAGGACTATTATCCTTTTACCCCGGAGGAAAAGTATTGTGAGGATTTCGACAAGACAGTAGAGTGGCTGCGTGTCCGGAAAGACGGATGTGACCTGGTGCTTACGCTGGAGCCCAACGGGACGGGAGAGGAGAGGACATTCAAGGTGGGTATGGCATCAGGAGATTTCTACTTTTACCTGAACGGTACTCAGGCTGGCTGAGCAAGTTGTCTGTAGGCAGCTTCCAGAGCGGCGTAAAATTGTTCACCGAAGGCATCCGTAAGGGGTTTCTGCAGGAAGCGGAAGACCGGGATGCCTTCTTTTTTGCCTTTGGCGAATGCGCAGGCGCAGATATCCCAGCGGTGCAGATTGAGGGCGCTCATGCCGTTGGATAGCCTGGTGACCCGGATCGGGTAGAGACGGCACGATATTGGCTTTACGAAGTCCGAGCCGCCTCGGCACCATGACCGCTCGATGGTGCAGAACCAGTTGCCCTCCGCATCGCAGCAGGCGTATGCACATTCTTCTCTTCCGGGGACCAGCGGAGTGACCGTATCCCCGTCCGTGTCTATCTCGAAGAATCCTTTTTCAGCCACCGCCGCACGTCCTTCGGGAGACATCAGGGGAGAGAATTTCTCATAATTGGACTCTATGCGTCCGGGCTCGTCCTCTTCCATCGGGGCACCGCTGTCTCCGATTATGCAGCATGCTCCGCCGCAGACAGCGTAGTCACACGCGAAATATTCCGTGAGAATCTCCGGAGAGACTATCTTGTCGTCAATAATGGCCGGTATGTCCATTGTCTTCATTGTGCTGTTCCAGTATGATGTGTTATTGTCTGTCATTGCAGGGACCCGTCGTCGGGGATTACCGAGAGCACCGATATGCGTCCGTCTTCCAGGACTCCGTAAAGAGCCTCGCTGACATCTGCGGCAGTTACCGCGTCCACGGCCTCCTTCCATCCGGTGTAGTAGTCTTTCCTGTCCACGTATCTGTTGCGCAGGATGTTTTTCCAGTAGTTGTAGTCCCTCGCTTTCATCAGGGAGTTTTTCAGGGCCATGTTGCGGCGGACACCGTCGACTTCGTTGGCTGTCACTCCCCTTTCCGCCAGTTCCACGATGATGCCTGCGAATATTGCGTCCAGGTCACCCGGATCCTCGAAGGTGGTGAACTGGAAGTCTAGCGTGAGTACTTCCTCGGGGTAACTGTGGTACCTTCTTGATGCCTCTGCCATGATGCCCCTTAATGAGAGCCGGCGTATGACTTCCCTCTCGATGACCTTGGCTGTTATGGAGGACAGGGCGCGCTCGTCTATGTTCTGCGGCGAGGGCACTGTGAGCCTGACGCTGTGTAGTCTTCGTGGAAACGTCATGGGAACGGTGACTTCCTCCACCGCGTCGTAGGAGGCGATGTAGAAACCGCCGGAAGCCGGTCGCCGTCCGCTGTATCTGCCGCCCGGCAGGGACGACAGGCGCGAGTAGACGGACTTCATGAGCTCTTGTTCGTCGAAGTCGCCTATGAATGTGAAAGAAAAGTCGGATGCGCTGGAAAAGAGTCTGTTGATGAACCGGAGAGTCCGCATGTAGCCGGTGGAGTCAAGCGCAGTTCCTGTGGCTGTGTCTTTGTCCCAGGAGCGGATGTCCTCGGTATGCAGGGCTTTGAAAAGGCTTTCGGGACTGTTGAGCGCGTAAGGAGCGCATCCGCTCTTCATGCGGCGGAACTTGTCGAATGTCCGGCAGTCCGGAGACGAGCCGTCGAAGTACATGGCTGCAAGGGACAGGAATTCGTCCGCCTTGTCTGCCGGGAAACTTCCTGTTATCCTGCGCGAGCCTATGCTGATACTGCGTTCCAGGGATATGTGGAGAGATTCCTTCAGACGTTCCAGGCCGAATATGTTCATGCCGCCGTTGACGGATATAGCCGCAACGTCGTTTACCCATTCTCTTAGAATGTTCAGACTGTCGGCTGAGAGCGACAGCCCGCCTCTGGCCACAGCCTCGAAATACACCCGTCCGGGATCCACTTTCATCTTGCGGCAGGCGACGGTGGCTCCGTTGGGCAGCCGTCGGGACACCACGCCCATGTTCCGGTTGATGAATGTGTTCCTGTCCTTGAATGTTCCACCGGGGTGAGGGGTTTCCGGAATGGGCGGGACGGCCTTTCCTACATACGGCTGCGGGTCTGCCGCTATGTCTTCCAGGCCGGCTGTATGCACGGGGGACGAGCAGACTACGGTCATGCGGCTTTTGTCCGAGAAGACCGACGAAAGGAAGCCGTAGACGGTGGTGCTGTCCACTATCTCCCTTGCCGTCTCCACGTAACTGCGGTACAGTTCTATGCCGGCCATTACGTACCCTTCGGTGAAATTGGAGACGCACAGGTCGCGGTAATACTTGTTGTCCAGAGACGAGCGGCTCCGGTATGTGTCGTTGAGCGTGTATATGAAAGCATCGCTGCTGCGGTTGAACTCTGCTTCGGATATTCCGTACTTCAGGAGACTTTCCACCTCGTTGATCAGCAGCCTGTAGCCGTCGGTGCAGTCCTCCGGGGCGCATTCAAGTGAGAGCCGGTACGAGATGCGGTTGAGATAGGGAACTGTCTCCGCGTCCACGCTCATCGCGTAGAGCGGGGCGTCTTCCAGCGCATCCTGCAGCCTGCGCCGCATGATGTCCATTCCTACTCCTGAGAGATAGTCGTAGACAAAGGGTACGGCTGTGTTTCTCAGCTGGCGGTCCGGCAGCGGCATTATGAAGTCCAGGGTAATCCTGGCGCGGTCCGCCTCCTTGTCCTTGAAGTAGAAGAAGCCTCCTCCGGCGGCATCGAGCACCGAGTCCGGAAATTCAGGCAGGGGAGTGTCAGGCCTGGGTATTACCTGAAAAAGAGCCCTTATCTTGGATTCTACGGCGGCCGCGTCAATATCGCCTGCTATGACTATGGCCTGCATGTCGGGCCTGCACCTTGTCCTGTAGAACGCCTCGACATCCTCGGCAGTATATCTGTCAACAAGCCGGAACAGCTCCTTCTCAGGTGCCGGCGCAAGGGGTGTGCCGGCGTAGTAGAACCTGGCCAGCGAGTCTTTTATCCGCCGTTCCAGAGTCTGTCCGGCGCAATAAGTGTTCTTGAGGAAGTTCTTCCCCCGCTCTACTGACCTGTCATTGACTATCAGTGCCGAGGACATATTGAACATGGCCAGGAGCATGGAATCGGTGACGGAGGCGTTCTTGCTTACCGGCACGTTCTGGAACGAATATGTGGTATAGTAGTCTTCCGCCTTGATCACCAGCCCGTCCGTGCGGTTCAGCCCCATGTCGTCCATGAAGGTGAAAATCGCTCCGTCGGGGAAGTTGTGTGTCTCGGTCAGGGCCATGCATTCCATAAGATATGTCATGCCTTTGGTGGATGAGTCTTCCATGGCCACGCCGTTCTTCTGGATGAAGGTGAAATCAGCGAATCCTTTTATGGAAGAGTTGCTTACCAGATAGTACGACAGGCCGTTGGGCATGGTCCCGCGTATGATGCGGGCATCGTCCTCCAGAATGCCCGCCATCTGCCCCTGAGAGGCGTATATCCACGACAGCAGAAAGATTACAATGAAAAATATACGTTTCATAAAACAAAAGTATGAAAATATATCGTATATTTGTCAGCCGAATTTAATCCGTGTATATGAAAAAAATTTTAGCAATTCTTACAATCGCAGCATTTACAGCCATATCCGCCTTTGCACAGGATATGGAATCAGCAACATCATTGTACAATGAGGGCGCAGCGGCCCTTAACGCCGGAGACAAGGAGATGGCCCTCGGATACTTCGAGGAGGCCCTGTCCCAGGCAGAGCTCATAGGACCTGAGGCAGAGGAGCTTGCTTACAACTGCCAGAGGAACATACCTTTTCTCATCAACTCTATCGGAAAGGATCTGGCGGCTGCAGGCAGCATAGACTCGGCCATCGTCGTGCTCAGCAGGGCAATGGAGAAAGCCAATGAGTACGGGCAGAGCGACATAGCTTTCGAGGCGGAGTCCCTGATCCCTCAGCTTTACATGCAGCAGGGCAATATGTTCCTGAATCAGAAGAATTTCGAGGCGGCTCTGGAGAACTATAAGAAAGTGGTGGAGATCAATCCCGGTGATGCCATCGGATATCTCCGTATCGGTCAGGCCGCACGCAGGGTCAACGATATTGAGACCGCCGTCGCCGCACTCACCAAGGCCGGAGAACTCGGGCAGAAGAATGCAGCCGACAAGGAACTGGCCAATATGTATGCGCAGGCTGCAAACGATGCGCTGAAGGCCAAGGATTATCAGGCTGCTCTTGACAATGCCGTCAAGTCCGTGGCCATCGTCGCCTCTCCCTCCGCGCTGCAGATTGCGGGCAGGGCGGCTCTTCAGCTGAAGAATTATCCTGCTGCCATCGAGAACTTCGAGGGATTTGTCGCCGCTTCTCCCAATGCCAGGAATATAGATGAAATCAAGTATCAGCTGGCTACCGCATACGAGGCTATAGGCGACAAGGCTAATGCCTGCGTCAACTACAAGGCTATTCTGAACAATCCTCAGTTCGCCGAGTACGCCAAGCATAAGGTAGACAACGATCTCAAATGCCAGTAGCATTAGAGCTTCTGGCTCCTGCCAGGAATAAGGACATCGGCATCGCGGCTATAGACTGCGGTGCCGATGCCGTATATATCGCAGGACCGGCATTCGGAGCCAGGGAGGCTGCCGGCAACAGTTTCGCCGACATAGCTGAGCTGACGGCATACGCCCGCCGTTTCGGAGCCAAAGTTTTCCTTACTCTCAATACGCTTGTCTACGAGCAGGAACTGGAGGCTGCGCGGCGGACCGTCTTTCAGGCCGTGGAGGCCGGGGTCGATGCGCTCATCGTGCAGGACCTGGGACTGCTCCGCATGAATATTCCGCCGATAGAGCTGCATGCCTCCACGCAGTGCAATATCCGGACGGTGGAGCAGGCCCGCTGGCTGGCATCCCTGGGATTCTCCAGACTGGTGCTGGCCAGGGAACTGAGTCTGGAGCAGATCCGGGAGATCTCGCAGGCGGTGCCGGACTGCGGCATAGAGTGCTTCGTGCACGGTGCCCTGTGCGTGTCCTACAGCGGACAATGCTGGCTGAGTCAGTATCTTGCTGGCCGCAGTGCCAACCGTGGCTGCTGTGTGCAGGCCTGCCGTTCCCGCTACGATCTGCTGGACGGTGACGGACGTGTCCTGGTCCGGAACAAGGCTCTGCTTTCGCTCAAGGACCTTTCTCTGCGGGACCGTCTGGAGCAGCTTGCGGAGGCCGGGGCCACTTCGTTCAAGATAGAGGGCCGGCTGAAGAATATCTCATACGTGCGCAATGTCGTGCGTTCCTACAGCGATGCGCTGGACGGGATAGTCCGCGCCAGCGGAGGACGGTATGTCCGCTCCTCATGGGGCTCGCCCGTCGGAGGATTCACTCCGCATCCGGAGGCTACTTTCAACAGGGGCTATACTCATTATTTCATAGATGGAAAACGCGGACAGTGGTGCTCCGCCGAATATGCGAAAGGAGTCGGAGAGCTGCTGGGAGAGGTCCGCTCTGCCGGACCGGCGGGCCGTAAAGGAGACGGACAGCGCGGCGGTACTGTCATGGAGCTGCGTCTGCGCAGGGATCTCAGTACTCCGCTTGCGAATGGTGACGGTCTCTGCTATGTGGACGGCAGCGGAGAGGTTGTCGGCATGAGGGCGGATACGGTGGACGGCAGCAGGGTCTCGTGCAGTCAGACAGTCAGCCCTGCACCGGGCACACCGGTGTACCGCAATTTTAACCGTACTCTTGAACGGGAACTTGAGAACAATCTGCCGGTAAGACTCATACCGGCAGTCATCCGCCTGTATTCGGAGTCCGGAATGTTCCGTCTGGAGGCCGGGGCTGAAAACGGAAGGACGGCAGTGCTGGATTTCAATGCAGAGCAGGCCCGGGACCGTGACAAGGCCGCTGCCGGACTTAGGGCCGCATTCTCCAAACGCAGCGGGATTTTCTCTTTTACCCTTGACTGGCTTCCGGGTGAGGGACCGCTGCCGTTCCTGCCGGCATCCGGGGCCAATGCCCTGCGCCGGGAACTGGCACTCCGGCTTGAGACTCCGCCGCTGAACCCTGATATGACCGCAGAAGCTCCGTCAGGCCGCCTGGCTCCCGGCAGTATCGTTCCGCCGCTTCAGCGCAGGCAGCTTAACTGTGCCAATTCCCTTTCGCGGGAGGTTTACCGGGCTGCCGGTGTCGAGCCGGATACCGCCTTCGAGCTGGATCCGTCCTCTCCGGTCGAACTGATGCGCTGCAAGTACTGCATACGCTATGAGACCGGCCGCTGTCCCGGACTCAATCCTGAAGAAAAGGCGGTGCCGCTGTATCTGCTCAACAACGGCCGCCGCCTCAAGCTTGTATTCGACTGTGCCCGCTGCGAGATGGCTGTCTGCCGGGTGTCCGGATGAACCGTCAGAACCGGAATCCTATGGCGCAGTGCATCAGGAGTTTCTGACTCATGTCCGGATTGTAGGGCTTCAGGTAGCGCAGGCCCAGGCCGAAGTATATGTTGTAGGCTCCGCTAAATTTGCTCCCGAACTTCAGGGACAGATCGGCGTAGGCGAACCGGTAGACGGTCTTGAGATAGGAGGAGCCTCCTGATGCGTTGAGCTCCAGCCAGTAGTACTTGCTCTTGCGGAGCAGATCGTAACCGAGGTTCAGGCCTATGGTGCCGGTGGACATGTAGACCCCCTCGTAGTCGCTGTATGATTCTTTGTGCATTCCGAGGTTGTATTCTATCGGTAATCTCAGGGAAAGTCCGTTGCTGAAGGAGCATCCCGGTGCGACCGTCCAGTCAAGCGAGCCGAATCCGGGGTAATCCAGCATGTCGGCTCCCATTCTGGTCTCGAAGAAGTACGTGAACCGGACCTTCGGGGCCTCAGCTGCTGTGGTGTCGTTTCCGGCCATGGCCTTGACGGCCGCAGCGGTGATGAGAAGGATGGTGATTAAGACTGTCTTTTTCATATCTGTTACATTATGGTGTTAATATTCAAGGTAGAAATCCCGTGTAAGGCTCAAGTGCTCCGGGCTGCGCGTGCCTTCGCTGTCTGTCAGTGTAAGGGAGTCTTCAGCTGGGGACGGGACGGGCTGTCTGCCGAAAGAGGCCAGGATGCGCCGGGGACGGGGGGACGGTTTGGAGTAGACCCGGGTGAGCCGGTGCAGGTGGAGTCTGCTTCTGTCCGCCAGCCGCAGGATGGATTTCTCTGACTCGGAGGGAACGATCAGACTTAAGACCCCCGTGTCGGAGAGGAGGCCGGCGGAGAGCAGCAGCAGTTCTTCATGGGTGAGTCCGCCGGTATGGCGGGCTGTGTTCCGGTGCGGATCGGGATTGGTGAGGGTGGTGTCGTAGAAAGGCGGATTGGAGACTATCAGGTCGAAACGGAGGGCGGCTGTGTCGGCCGCGCTGCCCCGGCACAGCTCCTGAAGGGATATGTGCCGGACCCTGAGTCTTTGCGGCCAGGGAGAGCCGGCGAAATTTTCCCGGGCCTGAGCTGCTGCGGCCCCGTCACAGTCAATACCGGTCACCTGTGCTTCCGGGAAACGCTGTGCCAGCATCAGGGCGACCAGGCCGCTGCCTGTACCGATGTCCAGGATTGTCTGCGGCCCTCTGCCGGAGATTTCCTCAGGTCGGTCCGGACCGGCCCACGCACCCAGAAGGACCCCGTCGGTTCCCACTTTCATCGCGCACCGGTCGTGCCATACGGTGAACTGTTTGAATCTGAAATACGGACTTCCCATAGCTTCCGAATTATTATCTTCCCATTCCGCCGGCCTGGCCGGTGCTTATGCCGCCGGAGCCTCCTACGCGGGAGGATTCCTCCACGTTGCCGACGTTGCGTCTGCGGACGTTGGATGCGGTACCGAAACGGTAGCTGAACGAGAGGGTGATTTTCTGCATGTTGATGTGCTGGTCTATGCTGTAGGTCAGCACGTCGCCGCTGTAGGAGGTGATGCTGGTCCGGAATGAGCGGAGCAGATCCTGGACGTTGAGGGCGATGGTGCCGCGGCCGTCCCAGAGGTTCTTCTTGATGCCGCCGAAGAGCATGTACATCGGGCGGATGTTCATGTAGCCCATTGTCATGTTGCCGGAGCCGAAGCCTCCGATCTCTATTTTCCATTCCTTGGGCAGCAGGAAGTTGAGGCTGCCGTAGAAGCTCTGGAGGAAGGAGCCGTCTGAGTAGCTGTCGTCGGAGGTGCTGACATTGCTGTTGTAGGCGGCGAAGTAGTTGGCCGAGAGGTTGAGCCACTTGGTTATGGGCAGCTCGGATACTGACAGGGCCGCACCGGCAAGGGACTGGGTCCCGAAATTCTCCCATATAAGACGCTGCTCACCGTTTGCCGGATTGACCTCGGGATGCTGCATGATGAGGTTGGTGTTGTGCTGGTAGAGCAGGCTCAGGTTGAGGTGCTGGCCGTATCCGACACTCAGGGATACCTGATCGGAGAACTGGGGGTCAAGGTCGGGATCACCCTCGGTGAAGGAATTGGCCGACATGTAGGTGCGGAAGGGATTGAGCTGGCTGTATCCGGGGCGGCTGATGCGCCGGGTGTAGGAGACGGCCAGCCGCCAGTCCTTTGAGGGCATGTAGCTGACGAAGGCTGTGGGGAAGATGTTGAAGTAGCTCTTGGCGCTCTTCTCTCCTGCGCTTCGCCAGTCGCCTCTGGCCCAGGTGTACTCGCCGCGCAGTCCGATCTTGACGGACCATTTGGTGCCGAAGCTCTTGGCTGCCGAGATGTAGGCGGCGGCTATCTGTTCGTCGTAGAGGAACAGGTTTGAAAGGCTGTCGCTGTAGTTCCAGCGTCCTCCGTAGAAGTCCTCGCGCACGGAATTATTGTCAGTCAGGGTCCTGGACCATTTGAGTCCGGCCTCAAGCATACCTGTCTGCCAGAAAACCTGCTGGTAATCGGCTTTTACGGACAGGATCTGAAGATTCTGGGCTGCGTCCTGCCTGAAGATGCTGGAATCAAGCTGAAGCAGCGACGGCATTATGTCCGACGGAATGTCGCTCTGGCGGCTGTTGTTGTTGATGTCGTACCATGAGTAATCGGCGTTGACGGTCAGCTCCTGCATCCTGGTCTTGTCGAATGTATGGGTGTAGTTGAGATTGGCCGAGACACCGTCGAACCTGTCGGTGTTGTCTATCCCGCTTTCCAGCCGGCCCAGAAGCTCATCCGCCATGAGATGCTCTGTGAAGTTGTCCCCGTATGTGCCTGTACTGCTGTTGCGGAATGTGCCGTTGACGATGGCTCCCAGAACGTTGCGCTCATTCATGTACCAGTCGTTTCCGACGCGGAACATCTGGTTGGTGTTGCGCATCAGGAGGTTGGACGTGCTGCGCATCTTCATTCCGTAGTCCTCTCCGTACAGAGATTCTGAGACAAGACCGGCTGTCATGTCGTCATACCCGGCGCTGTATGTAAGGAAAGTGTTGGTCTTTGCACCACGGTAGCTGAGATTGACGGATCCGTCGGCGGCCTGTTCCCAGCGGTCGAAATACATCCCTCCGTAGCTGAGGTTTACCGAGCCGTTGAGTCCTTGGGTGAAATTCTTCTTGGTTACGATGTTGATGATGCCGCCACCGCCCGCCGCATCGTATTTGGCCGAGGGATGGGCCATGATCTCGATGCGGTCGATGGTAGTGCCGTCAGTGGACTGGAGCAGGACCTCGAGTTCCTTGCCGGAGAGATTGGACGGCCTTCCGTCTATCCAGACCTCCACGGATGAGCCGTTGAGCTTGACATTGCCGTCGAAGTCTATCGTCACGCCGGGGGCCTTGCGGAGCAGATCCGTGCCGTTGCTGCCCTCGGTGGAAACCGCATCGGCAACGTTCATTATCAGCCGGTCCAGCTTCTGCTCGATGACCGGGCGGCGGGCTGAGACAACTACTGCGTCCAGCATCTCTGCGACAGGCTCGATGCTGACAGTACCGATGTCGGAGCCCATGGACGGATTGACCCGGATGACTGCATCCTTGTATCCGATGAAGGATATTTTCATGATGTATTCCCTTGCGGTCAGACCGTTGAAAGCGAATCTGCCCGTGGAGTCGGTGGTGGTGCCGTCCACGAACGTGCTGTCCGGCATTATCAGGGCCACTGTCGCGAACTCCACCGGTGCCGATGTGGCGGCATCCGTCACTCTTCCGGTCAATGTCCCGGTGTGTTCATGCTGCGGCCCGGCCAGGGCGGCTGTCGCAGAGGCCAGAATCATGCATACTGCCGCTGTCGCTGTAATAATATGGTGTCTCATTGCTGTTGTCTGCTGTTGTCTGCTGTTGTCTGCTGTTTCCGGTAAAGAGAGACGATCTCCTCAATCGTGATGCCGAGGATTTCCATTTTCCTGAATACCTCCTTCAGGTCGCCGGAGATGAAGCTGCTGCGCTGTTTCTCGCGGATGACGGTCTTGGCCCCCGGGCTGACGAAGTACCCGATGCCGCGCTTGTTGTGGATAATGCCCTCGGAGGAGAGCTCGTCGTAGGAGCGGGCGACGGTGTTGGGATTGACCTCGAGGGAGACTCCGCATTCCCTTACTGACGGTATGCGGTCACCCTCGGGCCACTGTCCTGTCAGAATCCGCTCGCATATCGCGTCGGCTATCTGCAGGTAGATGGGTTTATGCTGGTCGAATTCCATGATTGCTTGCATTTTACTGAGACCTTAGTACTGGATCCTGCGGATACGGAAATAGGTGAGTATCCAGCAGGCAATGGGGAGGATGTATGTGCAGAACACTATGGCAGCTTTGTAGAGGGTTATCAGCCATTGGTAGATGCGCTCTGGATTGATGTCGGGATTGTTCTGCAGGTTGTCGAAGACGCTGACTGCGGATATGACCACGATGACTATCGCTATTACCCATATACCCAGAAGGGTAAGCAGGGTGTAGCCTATCTTGTGCCGGCGGAAAAGCATGTTGAGCAGGACAAATGCGCTCTGGGTGAGGGCCAGGCCGACTATGGGCGGTACGGCCAATGGAATTATGGTGTCGAACATCCTGTTGACGAAGTCAATGGCCATAGGGTCGGTATTGAGCTGCAGGAAGCTTGTTATTGTGTTCAGATATTCCTTGGAGGAGAACATGCAGCCCCAGATGCTGCCGGAGTAACGGGCTTCAAACGGCATGAGGGTGAGCAGGGAATCGAGGCTCATCAGCAGGACTGTGGAGAGCAGGGGAAAGATGACCGAGCAGATGACCAGCATACTGATGGTCTTCTCGAGGGTCGAGGAGGGAGAGACGGCGTAGAAGACACCTTCCATGCGGCGGTTCTCGTTCTTGTAGAGGAAGAAGGGAGCCAGGCAGCCTATGATGCTGAGGATTGTCGCGGCTGAAGATGCCCGGGCTCCGGCGGCGACAGGCTCTCCGTCGATGAGGTTAAGAGCCCAGATGGCAAGGTAGGTCATGAGGATGATGCCTGTGGAGGTCAGGATGGGCATGTATTTTTCCTGAAGCTCCTTGTAGATGGTCAGGCCCAGGCGGTGTATGCTGAATGTTGCGTTCATGGTCATTTATTTAAAAAGTTTCTTGAATGTTTCTTTATTCCGGAGGGTGGCGTTGAAGAGGGCCTCGAGGTTCACTCTGGAGGGCATGCCGTCGCGGTTGGGAATTACCTGATAATATCCGCTGAGGCTGTTCTCGCTCCAGTAGGCCTCGGGATCGGGCTCCTGGCTCATGGTGAAGAGGAGTTTTTCGCTGATCTGCTCGATGGAGGCGTTGAGGATCATGCCGCTGCGGTCGAGGATGATGATCGGGTCGATAAGGTTTTCCAGGTCACGTACCTGATGGGTGGAGATGGCGATGACCCTGTCTTCGGTGGCGCACTCGGAGATGACGCGGCGCAGGGTGGTCTTCGAGGGGATGTCCAGGCCGTTGGAGGGCTCGTCCATCAGCAGCACCCTGGTGTTGAGTGCCAGGGCAAATGCGATGAGGGCCTTCTTCTGCTGGCCGTGGGAAAGTTTGTCGAAGCGGTAGGTGGGGTCGACCTCGAAGGTGAGGCAGAGTTTCTCGAACTGGGCTGCGTCCCAGCGGGGGTAGAGCAGGGAATTGCTCTGTGCGAACCGTTTTACGGAGATGGGAGGGGCGACGAACAGCTCGGGGACGAAGTAGATGTCCTTGAGCATTTCGGGATTGCGGCTGGCGGAGCGCATGCCCATGACTGTGCATTCGCCGCTTTTGGCGCGGAGCAGGCCGCAGATTGTGCGCAGCAGCGTGGTCTTGCCCACGCCGTTCTCGCCGAGCAGGCCGTAGATGCGGCCCGCTTCCAGTTCGAGGCTCAGGTCCTCGAACACGATGTGTTTCCTGTAGTTGAACTTCAGGTGTTCAATCTTTACGATCGGGTTGTTGGTGTCCATAACTTATACTTTTTATTTGATGTAATCAGACAGGATGTCTTATTTATTTAGTGTATTAGTTATCTAGTACACAGCAAAGGTAAGACAAATTTTGTTGTCTCCAAAAAAAATTGAAAAAATTCGGGCTGACCGTGGTAACGTTTTACAGCTCTGAGCAGAACTCGAACAGTCCGGCCACCTGGCCCGGATTGTCGAAATCAACCTTGTTTGCTCTCACAAAGTCGCGGATATCGCGCTTCTTGTCCGGAAATGCTTTCAGAAAAGAGCTGAGTTTTATAGGATAAAGTTTCCTGCCTATCGTCATTACATTCTCGACATTGCAGATGCAGCGCAACTGGAATGGTTCCGTGGATTTTGTCTGCCCGGAGAAGGAAGACTGGCTGTAATCCACGACAAATGCGTGGCCTACGGCGTTTAGCCTGTAGTCCTGGCTTTCTTCTTCTGCCGGGTAGTGGTTGCCGTAATCCAAGGTTAAGGTCCTGAGCTCGGACAAGGTTACGTTGCCGGCTTCCTGAATGACCCTGACGAAGTACTTTCCTACGGGGACAATCACGATTCCGGGAGCCTCAAGGCGGGTAATGTACTCGGTGCTCGTCAGCCGGAGTGTGTCTCCGTCAGGAGTGAGCGATACCCGGCCGTCAGTCTTCAGGACGGGCATTCAGTATTTCCATCGCCTTGTCGTAAAGTGCGTCGTCGACGACTACCTCTATGGCGACCAGGTCGGTGTTTACCGCACCTGTGGACCAGACCAGATTCTCACCGAGAACGAAAGCCGGGACTCCGTTCTCTTCAAGGACTCCTTTGCAGATGTTTGCGGAGATGGGGTTGTTGAATTTCTGAACTACTTTCATAATTTATTTCTCATTGCTGTTGTCTCCGGCTGTCCCGTCGGGTCCGCCGAAATCGTATGGATCGTCGCGTAAAGGAGCATCGGAATCATTGCGGAGGGCGTATGAAATCCGGCTCTCAAGACGGAGAATGTCCTTGCGGTTGCCTTCAAGGATGAGCGGGGCCTCGCCCTTGGTTATGGTTACGGCATCCTCGTAGGCTCTCATGAAGCGCGTGAAACCGTTTTTGATACGGAATGTCAGTTTCTCCGGGTCCTCGCTCACTTTCTCGTATCCTGCCTGCTCGAATTCATTGATGATCTTGTCCCGGTGGTCCTCGAAATCACCTTCGATCATGACTTCTTTCTTGACAAAGGTCAGGCCGGGATAGATAGCTGCGATGATGACGAAGATCAGCAGCATTTTCCACCATGAGCCGTAGCTGAACAGGGCTTCGCCGGGGACTGAATCGGGGGAGGTGGCGAAAATGCGGTTGATGTCACCGTACTGTTCGGGCGAGATCAGGACGATGACACCTGTGAAGACGGCTGCGAGTATGACGAAGATGAAGAAATATTTTACGGATCTGATTATGCGTTTTGCCTTGGGATTCATGTTGCGTGTGTCTGTTTTTGATTAAATTTGCCACAAATATAGTAAATCGTATTATTTTTGCCCGTATATAACAGGATTAATTTTAGAATCAATGGAAGAAAACAACAAGATTGAGAACAATGCGCCTGCAGCCGGCGGTGCCGATCCCAACCGTGGGCTTAAAATTACCGTGATAGTCCTGGCCGTTGTGGCTGTGGTCCTGGCAGGAGTCTTCGCGTATGTGTGGTACGACCGTCAGAAGATGATAGATGATCTGACCGTTGACAAGGAGAATCTTACACAGGAACTTATCGACCTTCAGGGAGAGTATGCGCTGCTTTCTACGGACAATGACAGCCTTAACGTCCAGCTCGACCGTGAGAGGGAGAAGGTGAGCCAGCTGCTTGACCGGATTCAGAAAACAGATGCCGCCAACCGCAGCAAGATCCGTCAGTACGAGAAGGAACTGGGGACTCTGCGTTCGATCATGAAACATTATATTTTCCAGATAGACTCGCTCAATACCCTCAACATAGCTTTGCGCAAGGATGCCGAGCTGGCGCGTCAGGAGGCCAGGCAGTCTCAGGAGCGTTATCAGGAACTCAGCAAGACGACCGACGAGTATGCGCGTCTGGTGGAGCAGGGCTCGGAGATAAAGGGCAGGGGCATCCGTGTGACAGGCATAAACGCCTCCAACAAGGAAACGGACCGGAGCAGCCGTATCAAGAAGCTCAGGACCTGTCTCTCGCTGGTGGAGAACTCGATTGCTCCGAAGGGCATCATGACAGTGTACATCAGGGTCAAAGGTCCTGACGGAATCCTTCTGACCACGGACCAGCAGCGTATTTTCGAGACAGGCGGAGAGCAGCTTGTCTACACCGAGTCCCGTGATGTGGACTATCAGGGAGAGGAAGTGGAAGTATGTGTGTACTACTCATCCGACCAGAAATTCGTGAAAGGAGTATATACCGTCGAGGTCTATACTGCGTCGGGCCTGCTGGGCACCGGAGACGTGCTTTTGAGATAAAATGATTTATATCCATTTCCCTTTCTGCAGATCGTTCTGCACTTACTGTGACTTCTATTCGGTAAGGGAGAGAGGGAAAATGGAGCAGTATGTGAAAGCCCTTCTGCGCGAGATTGATGCGCGGAGGGCTTTTCTTATGCGGTGTGCGGAGCCTGCAACATTGTATATAGGCGGCGGAACTCCCTCTCTGTGCCCGTCCGGGTGGTTGTCGGAGATTGTGTCCGCTCTCCGTGCCGTTGCCGGGGATTTCAGGGAGCTGACCGTGGAGGTCAACCCTGACGATGTGACTCCGGAATATGCGCTCGGACTGCGCCGCCTGGGTGCCAACCGTATCAGTATGGGCGTACAGTCGTTCTCGGATGTCAGTCTCAGGTGGATGAACCGCCGTCACGATGCCGCAGGAGCCCGTGAGGCTTTCCGGGTGCTGCGTGAGGCCGGCTTTTGCAATATCTCGCTGGACCTGATCTTCGGTTACGACCCGGTGCCGTGGGGGACTCCGCCCTCGTCCGATGACTTGCTGATGCGGATGTGGAGTGAGGATCTGGAACAGATGCTGCATCTTCGTCCGGAGCACATATCGGCCTATCAGATGGGTGTCGAGGATGGCAGCGTGCTGGGAGAGAAAGCCTCGGCCGGTCTGTACTGCGAACCGTCCGACGAGTTGTGCGCCGCGCAGTACGCATTGCTTCAGAAGATGCTCGCCGGAGCCGGCTATGAGCAGTACGAGGTGTCCAATTTCGCATTGCCGGGCTATCATGCCTTACACAACAGCGGTTACTGGGAGCGTCTGCCGTACATCGGTTTCGGCCCGGGAGCACATTCGTTTGACGGAGACCGCCGCCGCAGCTGGAATGTTCCCGATGTGGACCTGTATATCCGGCACTGGCTGCCGGAGGTGTCTCCCGGCCCTGAAATTCCGGTCGGGACTTCCGCTTGTTCCGGGGGTGCCGCTCGCTCCGGAGGTGCGCCTTACCGGACGGACGGTGCGGCTTCCGGCAGCGAGACTCTTACCGATGAGGACGTGCTGGTCGAGAAAGTCATGCTGGGGCTGCGCAAGACTTCCGGCCTGCTTTTGTCCGATGTTCCGGAACTCGATCCGGTGACAGTCACCCGTATGGTCTCCTCCGGCTCTCTCGTCGAGGATGCCGGCCGCATACGCATCCCTCCCTCAAGGCTCTTCATCAGTGACACCGTCATCCGCTCCCTCCTTCCCTCCGGCTGATTCCGGTTATTCGCAGCCCATTTACTTTTCCCGCCCTCTGCCTAATGACGGGTGCTTTTTCCATTTTTCCCGGAAAGTCTGTCGCACCTCATCATCTTTCCGCCACTTCCTGCCCGTGTGGTATGTACGGGCATCGGTGTTATGCGCAATATCCTGATTTTCTGGTTATTAACTATTTTGAAGGTGGATTTCGGAGCCTTTTATACCCTCGAAATCCATCTGAGAAAACGGTCAAATAACGTCTAATCAACCGGTTACACTTGACGCTATGTGCGCGTGAATTCCGTTGCCGGACCTGATAGGCATGTCTTTGCCGGCCATTATGCTGCCGGCGTATTCAGCTTACCAAAAACGTAAAAACTTTTGCGTCGGTGCCTGCCTTTGCTTATCGCAGTGGCTCAAATCTTTGCCGACCATGCCGTCCATTTGCGTAAAATACATTTTGCAAAAATCGTAAATAATTAACAGGCAGTGTTTTGAAATCGATAAAGTGAGCCGTAACTTCGCAGTATTATGGAAAAGAAAAATTGGCATATCTGTACGGAAGGGCTTGCGGATGACCTTATATTCAAAAGTGCCGGCGATTTTGTGTACGGGATGAACGGAGTGCCGGTGTGTGCGCTTACGTGCGGCATATCCGTATGGAGTTTCTGCTTGATGACCAACCATGTTCATTTTATTGTCAATGCTGTGAGGGAGGACGGAGAGCATTTTGTCAGACAGTATCTGCGCCGGTTGTCGCGCCTGGTCAGGATACCGGTGGAGAAGGCCTCGATGAAACTGATAGATGATGACGAATATCTCAGACATGCTGTAGGATATGTCCTGCGCAATCCGGTCAAGGCTTACAATGTCATGCCAGCGGCTTATCCGTGGGGCTCGGGAGCATTGTATTTTGATGACGGTCTGATTGTCAGCCAGCATAGGCATTACGAAACAGTGGGTGGGCTCGGTGTCGTGAAGATGAGGAGGCTGCTGTGCTCACGGGTGAGACTGCCGGATGATTACAAGGTGTCGCCAGACGGTATGGTGTGCCCGGAGTGCTATGTGGATATCAGTGCGGTGGAGGAACTTTACAATAACAGGCCGGCCAGGATGATGTATTATCTTTCGGTGAATAAGGATATGGAAATGGAGCTGTCGGGAGATATGCTTCATAAGGTCAGGTATAAGGACAGTGAACTTGTCGGTACGGTCCGTGATATATGCAGCGAGTCTTTCTCGAAAGACGGGCCGGCGGACTTGCAGCTGGAGGACCGTTACCGGCTGGCTGACATTTTGCGCCGCAGATACGGTCTGGGTATCAAGCAGCTGGCGCGTCTGACCGGGACAAAACCCGCATTGCTTGAGGAAGTTTTTAAGTAAACGGAAAGTGTGAGCATCTGTATTTTGCGTAATGGTCTGATAGACAAGGTGTCGCGAATTTGTGTGATGGATTTCAAGCCATTCTGACCCCTCGAAATCCATCGGCTTGCTAGGCGAATATATTGATTATTAAGCAATTGGTGGGCATAAAAGATGCGCGCACATCCCGTAAATGCACCGGCGCAGAGTATCGTAAGTGACGGGCCTGGTTGCGGTTGACTTGTTGCGGCCTGCTGATTTGACTGGCCAGAGTGCTGGGGAGGATGTGGACGGGGTGGATCAGCGGAAGAAGAGCTCGAAGCGGGTGAGGCCGTCGGGACCGGTGGCGAGACTGAAGCGGATGCCGGAGCGGGTGAGTATCTCGTGGATGACAGTCAGGCCGATGCCCTTGCCGTCGGGCTTGGTGGAGAAGAACGGGGTGAAGAGGTTGCGGGCGGCTTCTTCCGGTATGGGCAGGCCGTTGTCGGAGATGCACCAGTAGCCCGGTCTGGAGACAATGGTAATCTGATTCCGGGAAATGTCGGGCTTGCTGTGGGGTACGGGCTGTACGGATTCTGCGGTGTCTGGGGCGGTGTCTGGAGTGTCGGGAGGGAAGGCTTCGACGGCGTTCTTGACGATGTTGGTGAGGACCTGCTCCATCAGCACAGGGTCGATGCTGACTTCTCCGGCGTTGTCGTCCAGGTCCAGCACCACGGCAATATGCCGCCGGCCCTTGAGGCTTTCGAGGAAGGGTGCTGTCCTGCGCAGGAAAGAGTTGGCGTCCACGGGCCGGCACACCGGGTCGGGAATGCGGGCCATCGAGGCGTAGTCGGTGATAAAGCGGCTCATGCGGTCTATGCGTGAGAGCAGTATCGAGAGCATGGAGGCGGTATCCTCATCGCCCGAGTCCGCACTGCTCTGTTGCATTGCTCCGAGGGCTGATGTCAGCCCGGCCATGGTGTTGTTGACCTCGTGGGATATGATGCGGATGACTTTCCGGTAGCCCCGTTTCTCGGCCTCGTACAGTTCTTCGGTCAGCGGCTCCACCATGTAGAACGTATGCGGAAATCCTCTGTCCATGAAGGATGACTGGGTGCAGCGGTAGATGTGCAGCGGGTCGGTCTGGAGGATCCTGCCGCTGTCCGGTTCCACGGAGGCCATGAGCCTGAGCAGTGGCAGCCCGCTCTCGTCCATGGAGAGACCTTTGTATGTGCCGATGCCGGTCAGGCCGAGGAAGCGGCACATGGCCGGATTGGCCGAGGACAGTTTCCCGTCTATGTCCATGATGAGCACTCCCATCGGGGAGGCGGCGATAAGCAGTTCCAGAAAATGGTTCTGCTCCTGGGCCCGTACCTCATCTTCGTGGAGCTGGCGGCTCATCCGGTTGAACAGCTCTATGATGCGGTCCGCGTCTGTCTGTCCTACGGGACGGAGCCGGGTGGAGAAGTCCTGTTCTTTCAGCAGGTCAATACCTCTCGACAGGGTGTCGATAGGCCGGACTGTTTTCCGGTAGAGTATGGCCAGCAGTATTATGACGGCTACGGCGCAGATCTGGATGACAAGCCAGGTCCATTCCTTCTTTTCAGGTGCGAGCACGAGTACGAGAACGGCAGTTCCGACCGTCAGTACGAGTATCGATGCGGCTATGAGCCTGAAATATCCCCGTGCGCTCATCATGCTGGAGTTTCTATTTTGTATTTTTCCAGACGGCGGTAGAGAGAGGCCCTGGTGATGCCCAGGGAGGCGGCTGCCCGGGTCATGTTGCCGTTGCAGTCGGACAGTGCCCTGCGGATGCGCTCTTTCTCCAGCTCTTCCAAAGTGAGGCTGCCGGAGGAGCGTGCGGCTGACGGCTCCGGTACACTTCCCATGCATCGGGCGATGTCGTCCTTACCGATGGTCCCGCCGGGAGCCATGATGAGGGCCCGCTCCACCACATTCTTCAGTTCCCGGATATTGCCCGGCCACGGCAGACGGCTCAGGTATTCCACCGCCTCGGAGGAGAACTCCGCCCGGGACGGCACATCCTTGGCGAAATGCTTCACCAGCAGGGGAATGTCCTCCCTGCGCTCTCTTAGCGGGGGCAGGTGGATGGGAATGAGATTGAGGCGGTAGTAGAGGTCTTCGCGGAAAAGTCCCTGGCTCACCATGTCAGGCAGGCTGCGGTTGGTGGCCGAGATCACGCGCACGTCGGTCCTGCGGGGCAGGCTCTCTCCAAGTGGCTCGTAGGTGCGGTCCTGGAGTACCCGCAGCAGCTTGACCTGGCACACCGGCTCCAGCTCCCCGATCTCGTCCAGGAAGATGGTGCCCTTGTCGGCCAGCTCAAAGCGTCCCTTGCGGTCTGTCCAGGCATCGGTGAAGGCCCCCTTCTTGTGCCCGAACATCTCGCTGTCGAAGAGGCTGGAACTCAGGCCTCCGAGATTGACCTTGACGAACGGGCCGGATTGCCTTGGAGAGTTGAGATGGATGGCCTCGGCGATGAGTTCCTTGCCCGTGCCGCTTTCCCCGGTGATGAGCACGGACGCTCCGGTGGGGGCTACCCTCAGCACTGCGTCCAGCACTTCCCGCATCATGGGGCTGCGGCCGATAATCCGCTCGAATCCCCTGCCCGTGTCCGGGGTCTGCTCCGCCTGCGCCGAGTTCAGGTGCAGGGCAGTGCCTATGCGTTCCAGCAGAGCCGTATTGTCCCAGGGCTTGGTGATGAAGTCAAATGCTCCCAGCCTCATGCCCTCCACGGCCAGGGAAATGCTGCCCCAGGCCGTCATGAGTATGACAGGAGTGGACGGGGCGAGGATACGCACCTTCCGCAGAAGTTCCAGACCCTCCTCGCCGGTGGTGGACAGGGAGTAGTTCATATCCATCAGGATGAGTTCCGGCTCCTGACGGCGCACGGTCTCTATCGCCTCTTTCGGACCCGGTACGGCCTCTGCCGTCAGTCCGGCCCTGCCCAGCAGGAATCTAAGCGATGCCCTTATCGCATCATCATCGTCAACAATCAGTATCATAATGTCACGGTTTCAGTAGGTTGATGGGAACGACATACACTCCGTCCTCTCTTCGGTAAGAACTGCCGACGGCAGTCAGTACCATTAAGAACGAGGGTGCTTTCTCATTGCTCTTTTCCTCAAGTTTTGCTTTCAGCGTCTTAAGTGAATCGGCACCGGCCTCGATCAGCTCGTCTCCGCCCAGTTTGATCTCCACGGCGCCCCAGCGTCCGTCGTCAAGATGTATGACGGCATCGCATTCCAGTCCGGTGTTGTCCCTGTAGTGCAGCACCTCTCCGCCAAGGGTCTCCGCATATATTCTGAGGTCGCGCACGGCCATATCCTCAAAGAACAGCCCCAGGCTTTCAAGGTCCCTGAGCAGGTCTTCCGGCATGACACCCAAGGCCCTGCATGCGATGGATGTGTCTACAAAATGCCGTGTGGGAGTCGAGCGTATGGAGGTCTTGGAGCGGATGTCGGGATTCCACGCAGCCATGTCCTCGATGATGTACAGGTCCTTTAAGGCTTCCAGATAGTCGTCAAAGGTCTTGGGATCCATTGTCCTTTCGTTGCTCTGGCGTACATCTGCGATGATGGTTGATATTGCGGCTTCTGTCGAGATATGACGGGCGTAGCTTCTTACGATCATTCTCAGCACTTCCGGTTTCTTGTTGCGGAAACGCTCGTTCCCGCAGTCCTCGAACACAAAGAGTCCGTTCCAATAATTTTTGGTTATCTCTATGGCGATATCTTTTGATGCCAGCACGGACACCGGCCAGCCGCCACGGCAGATCAGATGAGCGATATTCTCCAGAGACGCATCCTGATTCAAGTCCCATACGGAAGCGGCATCGCCGTTGAACAGCCCCTGCAGTGATACCGTTCCTTTTGACTCTTTTGATTCCCACAGACTCATCGGGCGCATCCTTACGGGAGTGATTCTTCCGGCTCCGCTGTGATGTACCTCGGTCTTGTCCGCAGGGGTGGAGCTTCCGGTCAGAATATATTTGCCGAATTCGTATTTGAAATCCAGGTCGTCCTTGACTTGATTCCAGATATCAGGGGCTTTCTGCCATTCGTCTATCAGCCTGGGGCACTCTCCGTTGAGCACCGCTTTGGGATTCATCCGCGCCATAGCGATGGCCTGTTTCGTGTTCAGCTTTATGAAACTCTTCTGGTAAAGCATACATGTGGTGGTCTTGCCGCAGAACTTCGGGCCGGCCACGACTATTGCCCCGGAGGTTCTCAGCTTAAGTTCTATCTCCTTTTCGATAAGGCGGCTGTAATACATAGGGAATGTGTTATAATCCATTGCAAAGATAGAAATTCCTATGATTTTCAGTATAAAATTCCCAAGATTTTCAATGAAAAATTCCCAAGATTTTCAATCGCGGGGTGTCCGGAGGTTCGGTCAGGTGTACGCAGAGGGGTGTCCGATATCGGACACCTGTACGGAAATGAACGGATGTTGCTGAGGGCAAAGTATTGATAAATAGTGCGGTATGATGCTGGCACGGGGATTGTCCGGCCTCGGAACAAAAGTAGAATAAAAACGGTATGAAATTAGGATTATACTTCAGGCAGGCGTGGTACAACCTCGGGGTGAACAGGGTGTACAGCGCGGTGTTCATCGCCGGAACGGCTCTCTCGCTGGCTCTGGTGATGGCGTTCCTGACGGTGCTGTCGGCCAGGGTGGTGAATACTGCACCGGAGACGCACAGGGACAGGACGATGGTGATTTCCAGAATCGAACTGCGAAGCGAGACCATAATGTTCGGCGCGGCTCCCAATTACCGGTTCGCCAGAGATTTCCTCAAGGACATGCCGGAGGTGGAGTGCTGGTCGGCTGTCTATACGTATTACGATACGTTCGCTGCTTTGGAAAATACGTCGGATGAGGTCTCCTACGCATACGCCAGGATGGTGGACAGGAATTTCTGGAAGATATTCAGTCTGGACTTCCTGTACGGCAGGCCGATATCGGAAAGCGGCATGGACCTCAATACGCCCGAGGCTGTGGTGACCGAGTCACTGGCCCGCTCCCTGACAGGACGGACAGACGCTGTGGGAGAGAAGGTGTACATGGACGGATATACGCTGACTGTCTGCGGAGTGGTCAGGGACGTACCGATGAGCGCGACGCTGGCTTTTTCCGAGATATGGCTGCCGTCTACGATAGGAGATAAAACCCTGGGCCCTGAATCCAGTGCTTTGGCAAAGTATATGAACGGCAATGAGATAATAGTGCTGCTCAGGGACGGCAAGGATATTCCGGCAGTAAAACAGGCTGTGCTGGACCGCGTGGAACAGTACAACAATATCGAGAAATCCGAATATAAGATGACCGTCAGCGGCATAGACTCGCAGCACCAGTACATCTTCTCGGGAAGCGACTTAGGCTCCTCGGCATACGCATGGCTGGGAGCGGGAGTGGTGCTGCTGATCCTGCTGGTGCCGCTGCTTAACCTTTCGGGCATGGTCAATTCCAGAATGGAGGCCCGCCTGACCGAGTTCGGCACCCGCAAGTCCTTCGGTGCCGGACCGCGCTCTATTATCGCGCAGATAGCCGGGGAGAATCTGCTGATGACCCTGATGGGTGGAGTCGCAGGCCTGCTGGTGGCATGGCTGATCATCGTGCTGTTCTCGCAGCAGATGAACGCCATGGTGCCGGGCAGCGTACTGGTGGAGTCCTACACCTACAAGGTGCCTGAGTCCGGCGGCTTCTTCGACTTCCGGGACTTCTTCAATATCGGGCTGTACGCCGTCCTGCTGGTAATCCTGGCCGTACTCAACATGATATCGGCGGTCATCCCGGCGGTCAAGGTCATCCGCCGTCCCATCACTGAATCGTTGAACTGTAAAAAATGACAAGATATGCTTAGACAGATATTCAAACAGCTGTGGTTCTACCGCAGGAGCAATGCCTGGCTGTTCATCGAGCTGGTGGTCATCATCGCCGCGTCCTGGTTCATCGTCAACGAGACGTGGACATCCACATACCGTATCGGGAACGTCCCTGACGGATATGACCCTGAGGGAGTGTACTGTGTGTATCTCACGGACTTGACATCCGACCGCAACGGATATGACCCTGAGGCTGCTTCCCTGAAGGCGCAGAGGGAGAATCTCCGCCGTTTCGGAGACGCTCTCAGAGCCATGCCGGAAGTATTGTGCGCCTCGCCCATAAGCACAAACCATCCCGGAGACGGCGTACATTCCATGATGATGGTCAACATTGACAGTGTGACTATGATGATGTTAACGACCTTTGAGCGGGAGTCCGGCTCAGACGATTTTGAGGTGTTGAGGTACGGACTGATCTACCCTGCGGATGGACAGATGGAGGATACGCCCGGCTCGATCATCATCACCAAGGATATGGCCGATTACCTTTTCCCGGGGCAGAATCCTGTAGGCAGGACACTCAGCGACTCGGAGAAATTGACTAAGATGGATTATACTGAACCCATAGCCGGAGTGATAGGCAGTATGCGCGGTGCCCGCTACTCGGATGACATACCTTACATGATACAGAATGTCGCCGATATGGTGGGAGACTACGGCGGAGACCAGATGTACGCTTTCCGCCTCAAGCCCGGTGTGGACGGAGACCGCTTCCTCGAGAAGGCTTCCAGGGAGTGGAGGAAGACTCTGCAGTTCGGCAACTACCGCGTACAGGACGTGTACTCCTTCGAGGACAGGGTGGACTCTGTGGTCAGAATCGAGGTGCTGGACAAGCTCTTCATCTGGAAGGCCCTCTGGTTGTTCATGATAGTCAATGTTCTGCTGGCTGTGGCCTCTACAGGATGGCTCCGGATGGAGGAGAGGCGCGGGGAGATCGGAGTCCGCAGGGCCATGGGAGGCTCGCCCCGCCGCATCCTGCTGCACTATATGCAGGAGGTCTGGGTGACCTTCGCTGCGGCCGCCGTCATCGGTATTCTGATAACGGTCAACATCATCCTTATAGGCAAGATAAATATCGTGGCTCCGGATAATCAGCACGGCATGATGCCCCTCAACGCTGCGGACTTCCCCCTGCTCTTCGACTCCACGGTGCATTTTCTCGCGGTGGAGGGCATTGTCCTCGGCCTCCTGCTCCTGGCTGTGACTGCGGCCATCCTCATCCCCGCCGCCGGAGCGCTCCGCCGTCCCCCCGTCGAGGCCCTCAGAGACGAATAGATTTTTTTAGTGGATAAACAAATGATTTGAAATAAATAAGTACAGGATATTATGGATCGAGAATTGACAAGCAAGGAAAAATGGCAGGACCGCCGCAAAATCATTCTCCGCTGGAGCCTCGGAGGCGCCGTCGCAGTAGTGGCGGTGGTGCTGCTGGCAGTGCTGATCCAGCCTTCGGTGCGGGAAAACAGCCTGCGGCTGGCTACGGTGGACACCGGCTCGATAGAGTTTGCGGTATCGGCTACCGGAAAGGTGGTGCCTGGCTACGAGGAGATCATAAACTCCCCGATTACCTCCCGCGTGATGGAGGTCTACAAGCGGGCCGGCGAGGTGGTGCAGGCAGGCGAGCCGCTGCTGCGTCTGGAGCTCTCAGAGGTGCAGACCGAGTATGACAATATGCTGGACGAGGAGCGGATGAAGGAACTGAAGCTCGAGCAGCTGCGCATCACCAACCGCAACAACCTCTCGGAGATGGAGATGAATATCGAGATACAGGAGATGGAACTGGACCGCAAGGCCGCCGCCCTGCGCAACGAGAAGTATCTGGACTCGCTCGGAGCGGGTACTCCGGACAAGGTGCGCGAGGCTGAGCTGGACTACACGGTGTCGAGCCTCAAGCTGGAGGACAACCGCCGCAAGCTCCAGAACCAGCGGGACCTGGCCGCCGCCGATGAGGCCGTGGCCGAGCTGGAGCTCTCGATCTTCCGCAAGAACAAGGAGCAGACCCGCCGCCGGCTCTACGATGCCGGTATCCGGGCTCCCTACGCCGCTACCCTTACCTTCATCAACAGCGAGATAGGTGCCCAGGTGGGGCAGGGCGAGAAGCTGGCGATGCTGGCCGACCTCACCCGCTTCAAGGTGGAGGGCGAGCTGGGCGACATGCAGGCCGGCAGGATAGCCGAGGGCTACCGGACCACCGTGCTGGCCGGACGGGATACCCTCACCGGCATGGTGTCGGTCCTCTCCCCGATGTCCACCGACGGCCTGATATCCTTTACCGTACAGCTCGACGACGAGTCGGCCCCTGGTCTGCGCTCGGGCCTGAAGTGCGACATCTACGTGGTCTACGCCTACCGCGAGAATGTCCTCCGCCTGCCCTCCGGCACATATTATAAAGGTGAAGGCAACTACGACCTCTTCGTCCGCGAGGGCGACCGTCTGGTGCGCCGCCGCGTAGCCCTCGGCGAGGCAAACTACGACTACGTGGAGGTCATCTCCGGCATCGGGCCCGGCGAGCAGGTGGTCATCTCGGATATGTCCGACTATGCGAAGCAGCCGGAGCTCAGGATCAAGCCGGCCAAGAGGAAAAGATAAAATCGTTGTTATATGAAACTTGGAATGTATATAAAAGAGGCGTGGTACGACCTGCGCAAGTCAAGGGTGTACAGCGCGGTCTATATCGTAGGCACGGGCTTCTCGCTGGCGCTGGTGATGGCCTGGCTGACGGTGCAGTCGATGCACTTTGACAACTCCTATCCGGAGGTGAACAGGGACAGGATGCTGATAATCCCGGCACTGGCGGAAAGCTATGAGGGAGGCGGCAACTCTTCGGCGATGCTCAGCCTGAAGTTTATCGACCGTTTTCTCCGGCAGGGTCCCATCGGGGGAGTGGAGGCGGTATCTGCCATTACATACGAGAATGTGACGGTGGCCAATGACAGGGGCGAGGCGATAGGAACGGTGGCCGGTGTGGTGGATGAGGCTTTTTGGACGGTTTTCAGAATGGACTTTGTAGACGGACATGCCCTGACGGAGCTCAGTCTCAATCAGGCGGCTCCCGAGGCAGTGGTCTGCGAGTCCCTGGCCAGGCTTCTCTATGGCCGCAGTGACATCGCGGGGGAGAGGCTTTTCTTCAAGGACAGGGAATTCCGGGTGAGCGGAGTGGTCCGGGATGTGCCTCAGACAGCGTCGATAGCCTTCGCACAGCTGTGGATTCCGGACCTGGACAAGGATATACGGGCTGCCTCAGTGTTTGAATGGCTGGGGCACGACAGTATGCTGGGAGACTATTTCGCCGTGCTGCTGGCTGAGGACCGGAGCGTTTTCGCCTCCATACGGCAGACGTTGGAGGACCGTGTCGAGACATACAACAACAGTGCGGAGGCCGAGTACAAGCTGTCTTTCTACAAGGGCATTCCAACCGTCAGGGAGAACGCCTTCACCTGGAGCGGGCTGACTTCCGCATCATTTACATGGATAGGAATAGGAGTCATGTTCTTCATCCTGCTCATACCGATGATCAACCTCTCGGGCATGGTCGGCTCCCGTATGGATGCCCGTATGGGCGAGTTCGGAGTGCGCAAGTCCTTCGGAGCCTGGAGGGGGGATATACTCGGACAGATTGCCGGGGAGAACCTGCTGCTGACCCTGCTCGGGGGCGTGCTCGGACTGGCCCTCTCGTATGTGCTGCTGGCCGTGTTCTCGGAGCAGTTCAACGGGATGCTGCCGACAGAGACTCTGGGAATGACGATCTCGATGGAGGATATAGATGCGGCGGTATTCTCGGTAAGGGATTTCTTCAAGCTGAAACTGTATCTTCTTCTGCTGGCCATAGTGCTGGTTCTCAATATTATTTCGGCTCTGCTGCCTGTCATGAAGGTGATGCGCAGACCCATCACGGAATCGTTGAACTCTGTAAAGTAAATCCGATATGTTCAGACAGATACTTAAACAATTGTGGTACTACCGCCGGGGCAATGCCTGGCTTTTCATAGAGATGACTCTAATCGCCGCAGCCTCATGGTTCCTGGTCAATGCTGTATGGCCCAGTGCCTACAGGAAGTCCCTGCCGGACGGCTATGATGCACGTGGAGTGTATGCGGTGAGTATCAACCGGCTTTACGACGGGCAGACGGGTTTCCGTCCGGAGATGGATTCCCGGGAGCAGCGTTCGGCGGATTTTCACCGCATAGGCCAGACTCTAAGGGATATGCCTGAGATAGAGTATGCTGCAGCAGTGGGAAGTACTATGCCGGGACTGTCTCTTTCCAATTACAATCATGGTATGGAACTGGACACTGTCACCGGTGAATATCTGCCGTATGCCTACCATCTGCGTGAGGCCGGGGGTGAGGATCTGAAGATGATGGGCTATCGTCAGATATGGCCTGAGGGTGCCCCTATAGAGGATGTGCCCGGGACGGTCATCATTACCGAGGACGTGGCTGAGACCCTGTTTCCCGGGGAGAATCCCGTTGGCAGACGTCTGGGCCGCTACAGCGACCATAGTCTGTACGGATGGACCATATCCGGAGTGATAGCTCCAGTCAAGGTCGAGAAGGATAAGGAATACAGGCCGATGATATTCTTCACAACACCGGATATTGTCCGGGAAGAGGACAATATGGATGCGTTCTGGTGTTTCCGTCTCGCTCCGGGTGTGGATGAGGAGGAGTTCATCCAAAAGGCCAGGATGACATGGCGGGAGGACCTGGTATTCGGTAACTACCGTACCGGGTCGGTTTTTCCCATGGAGAGGCAGCTGAAGGATACTATGGCCGATACCTTTATCTGGCAGGCCCTTCTGGTCTTCGTGCTGCTGTGCGTCCTCATCGGTGTGGCTTCCTTTACATGGCTGCGTACCCGTGAGAGACGCGGCGAGATAGGCGTACGGCGGGCCATGGGCGGATCCCGGGGCATCCTGGTGATGCAGCAGCTCGCCGAGGTATGGATGCTCTGGTTACTGGCTATGCTGCTGGGCCTGGTGATAGTCCTGAATATCCTGCTCATAGGCAAGGTGAACTTCTGTGCGTCCGCTCTTTATGACGGATACATCCTGGATCTGACCAGAGAGCGGCTGTCCGTGCTTTTCGACCCCGTACGGCACTTCCTTGCCGTTTCCGGTATTGCTGCGGCCGTGATGCTTGCGGTGGTGACCCTCTCGACCATTGTTCCTGTGGCCGGGGCCCTGAAGGAGTCGCCAGCCGATGTATTGAAGGACGAATAAATTTTAACTTTTTGAAAATATTTAAAAACAGATAAAAATTTAAAATTATGATCAAGCTTATCGAAATTTCCAAAATCTACAGAACCTCCGAGATCGAGACCATGGCTCTCGACAATATCAACCTCGAAGTGCGCGAAGGAGAATTTGTAAGTATCATGGGCCCCTCCGGCTGCGGCAAGTCCACCCTGCTCAACATCGCCGGACTGCTTGACGAGCCTACTTCCGGTACCGTGGAGCTGCACGGCAAGCCCGTTTCGGGCCTCAATGCCCGCGAGGCCGCCCGCTTCCGCAACACCGAGCTCGGATTTGTCTTCCAGAGCTTCCACCTGATCCCCTCGCTCAATGTCCTGGACAATGTGCAGATGCCCCTGTTGTACCGCAGGATGGGTGCGACCGAGCGCAAGGAGCGTGCCCTGAAGATGATTGATGCCGTAGGACTGAACCACCGTATCCGGCATTTCCCCTCGCAGCTCTCCGGCGGTCAGTGCCAGAGGGTGGCCATCGCCCGTGCCTTAGTCGGCGATCCCTCCATCATCTTAGCGGACGAGCCCACCGGTAACCTGGACTCCAAGATGGGTGCCGAGGTTATGGAGCTCCTGCACGAGGTCAACAAGCAGCGCGGCAAGACCATCCTGATGGTGACCCACAACGAGTCCCAGGCCAAGCAGACCGACCGCATCATCCGTATGCTCGACGGCCGCATCATCGGGTAGAGGAGGGGATATATGAAACTACCCGTATACTTCCGCCAGAGCTGGCAGATAATGCTCAAGGACCGGCAGTACAGCCTGCTTTACATAGTGGGCGTCACTCTGTCCATGGCTTTCATCATGGCGTTTCTGATGTTTGTCCTGATGGCTTCCAGAAGTATTTACCCTGAAAGAGACCGTGACAGAATGATGCTCATAGGCAGCGTACTCCTGTGTGATGAGGACGGGAATCCCAAGCTGAATACTATGGTCAGCTCCCGTTTCGCAGCCCTGTTGGAGGATGCCGGTATTGATGGGGTGGAGAATACGGCCGTGATTACCTATTCCGGTCTGACCAAGGGAGTGGATCTGGAAGTTCCGGGCAGAGGGATTGTCACCGTTCCTGAACTGTATGTGGATGACGGCTTCTGGGAAGTCTGTCAGTTCGAGTTCATTTCCGGCAAGGCCCCTTCCGGAGAATGGAATCCGGCGCTCCCCGAGGCGGTGCTGTCCGCCACTACGGCACGCAGATGCTTCGGCACCGAGGATGCGGCCGGAAGGGAACTTATGTACGGCGGTACGGCGCTTAGAATATGCGGGGTGGTGCGGGACGTGTCTGTTATGGCCATGCTTGCCGATGCTGGGATATGGCTGCCAATACAGATGGGCCGGGAGATGGCTTCGCTCATTCACAACGAGCCTTACGTAGGAACTGACATGATGTGCCTGCTGGCCGACAGCCGCAGGGATTTCCCTGCAATCAGGGCAGGGGTAGAGGAGGTGATAGCCAGATACAATGCCTCGTTCGGCAAGGCTGACGGAATGTACATATCCCCGGAGGAGACTGTCCCTCTGACCTATTTGGGCGCGTCCACAGATGCCCATGTAGGAGTATTCATCTCGGCAATCACTGCGATGGTGCTCCTGCTGATGCTTATTCCGGCAGTCAATCTGAGCGGCATGGTATCTTCCAGCGTGGAGGAGCGGATTGCCGAGTTCGGAGTGCGCAAGGCCTATGGGGCTTCGGCCGGAGTGCTGGTGAAGCAGGTGCTTTCGGAGAATTTCCTCCTGACTCTGATCGGAGGACTGGCAGGAATGTTCTTTGCCGGCGGTCTGCTGAGGCTGCTCTCTCCGGTGCTGGCCGGCTCTAAATCCGGATATGGAACGGGGGTGCTGCAGGCCGATCTGGTCTTCCCGACGGATATGTTCCTGCGGGTTGACGTCTATGCGGCTGTGTTTGTGAGCTTGCTGCTGCTCAATCTGCTCTCTTCCCTTATCCCGGTATTAAGGACTATGAGGTCCAGTGTTGTCGATTCGTTGAATGAAAAACAGTAAATCTGCCATGAGAAAGAGACACAAGAACAGAATGAGCCGGACATGGTTTGTCATAGAGACCGTCATGGTGTTTACGGTAGGCTGGCTGCTGGCCGATGAGGAGATTATGAAACAGCTGCGCAAGGCTCTGATCCCGATGGGCTGGGAGCCGGAGAAAGTGCTGATGGTACCAGTCAGGGTACTGCCGGATTACGATCCTATGTATGATGCCGCGGCGGCTGATCCCGGACGCATTTTGAGCAATTTCAATCAGATGGGAGAACTTTTGGCATCTGTAGAAGGTGCGGAGGCCGTCACTCCCTACGGGGCGTTTTCCCCAGGGGTGAACAATCAGCATTTTGTCGGGGCATTCCGGGATTCTTCCCATTTTATCAGTTGCGCCGTGATGCATAGAGTGACCGGCAGTGACTTTATCAGGACCTTGGGCTACCGGTGGGTATTGCCGGAGGGAGGTCTGCCTCCTGAACAGGATATACCCGGAAGGGTGATTGTCTCGGAGGATCTTGCGGAGTTCCTGTTCCCCGGGGAGAATCCGATAGGCAGGTCTTTCGATACCAACGAGAGCGGCTCCAACACGATAGTCGGGGTGGTGTCCCGCCAGAAGGTATGGGAGACTACCGGAGTCCCTGTGCCCGTGATGATTGTCAATGTCAGGGCGTCCGGGATGAACTCCGATATAGCCAACGGTTATGCCGGATGGGCGGTGCGTGCTGAGCCGGGTACGGATACGGATGAGCTTACGGCGGCTGTCAATCTCCGGCTCTCATCATCGCAGGCGGCATTCGGCAACGTGCGGGCCAGAAGTGCATGGCCTATGCTCAATCAGGTGCAAAGCAATCAGGATGTGACTTTCTACCGTGTCGGTATTGTGTTCCTGCTCCTGAACATGGCCTTGGGCGTGCTGTCATTCTGGCTTCTGTATTCTCGCAAGAGCAAGGACGAATATGGAGTCCGTACTGCCATGGGAGCGACGCCTTCCCGGCTGAGACTGGACGCCATGCTGCAGAGCGTGGGAATAACTGCTGTCGCTGTCGGCATAGGGGTACTGATCGTATTCAACCTTTCCCTTGCAATGGGAAGAGAACCGGCAGTGCTGGGAGCAGTGCGTTACGGTGCATATCCGTCCGTCGAGTCGATGGCACCGTGGCCTCTGATTACGTCCGGCTTCCTGTCGGGAGTCGTGGTGACAGTGATTGTGGCCGGAACGATATTCCTGATAAATGCCCTGGCGGCCCTCCTCTCCGTGTGGAAAATCACCGGGATGCGGCCGTCGGAGGCCCTTCGGGAGGAATGACCATGTATTTAAGCAAAATAGGAGAAGATGAAAATGAAACGTATTTTTCGGACAAAGGTGATGATGACGGCGGTGGTGCTGCTGATGGCGGCGATGTCAGGGCAGCAGAGGCTGGCGGCGCAGGATGCCGATGGAAAGCAGGGCGGTGTGATGCAGCTGACCCTCGAGGGCGCGATGGACCTGGCCTGCGGGCAGTCGGTGGATGCGGCGGTGGCGCTGAACCAGCTGAAGAGCGCGTACTGGCAGTTCCGGACCTACAAGGCGGAGCGGCTGCCGGAGCTGATTTTCAACGGGACGCTGCCGACGTTCAACAACAACTACAATTCTTATCAGAATGCCGACGGTTCCTACGGCTATGTCCGCAGCAACTGGCTGGGACTCTCCGGCGAGCTGTCCGTGACCCAGAACATTCCGTTTACCGGCGGTACGGTCTCGCTGAGTACCGGCCTGGATATGACGCGGCAGCTGGGTGTGAATGCCTACAACGAATTCATGTCCATACCCGTGGCCCTGACCCTGACCCAGCCCCTGTTCTCGGTCAACCCCTTCCGCTGGGACAAGAAGATCGAGCCGGTGCGCTATGCCGAGTCCCGGGCAAGCTACTCCGAGGACATGGAGACGGTCAAGATGAACACTATCGCGTATTTCTTCGACTATATCCTCGCGACCGAGAACCTGAAGATAGCCGAGCAGAACCTCGAGAACGCCGACAAGCTCTACGCCATCGCTCAGGAGCGCCGCAAGATCGGCCAGATATCCGAGACCGAGCTGATGCAGCTGAGTCTTTCCGCCCTGCAGGCCAAGGCCGATGTGACCGAGCGGCGCAGCAGCCTGAACGGAGCGATGTTCAACCTCCGGGCCTTCCTCGGCCTCTCCGAGCAGGACACCATCGAGGCCGTGCTGCCCGAGGCCATTCCCCTGCCCGTGCTGGACTACGATGACGTGCTGAGCCGGGCCCTTGCCAACAGCTCATTTGCCCAGAATATCCTGCGCCGCAAGCTCGAGGCCGACTACGACGTGGCTACGGCCAAGGGGCAGCGCTATCAGGTGGACCTGAACGTAACCGTCGGCTACTCCGGCGTGAACCGTGAGCTGGCCATGGCCTACAACGACATCCGCGACCAGGAGGTCGTCTCGATAGGCCTGTCGATACCGATTCTCGACTGGGGCAAGCGCAAGGGGCAGGTAAAGGTGGCCGAGAGCAACCGTGACGTGGTCCGCTCCCAACTCCAGCAGGAGGAACTCAATTTCAACCAGAACATCTTTCTGCTCACCGAACAGTTCAACAACCAGGCCGGCCAGCTGGACCTCGCCCGTGAGTCCGACCGCGTCGCCTCCGCCCGCTACCAGGCCTCCGTCGAGTCCTTCCTCATCGGCCGCATGAGCGTGCTCGAACTCAACGACGCCCGCGACGCCAAGGACCTCGCCCGCCAGGACTACGTCCAGCAGCTCTACTACTACTGGTACTACTACTACAACGTCCGCTCCGTCACCCTCTGGGACTACGCCACCGGCACTCCCATTCAGGCCGACGTCGATGCCCTCCTCGCCGAGGAAAAATGACCTGATGTCGTTTTAAAAACATGCCTGATTGACAGTTTATTAAAAGCTCAACTTGGAAATTGACGCGATTTTACTTGTAAATTTAGCGCGACGGCGGGTGAAAAGCAGGAGGGAAGCGAGATTGAAAGGAAATTTTCCGTAAATTTGCAGGATAAACGGAAGTTAAATGGAAATCACGGAAAATATGAAGTATAAAAGGGTATTGCTCAAGCTCAGCGGGGAGAGCCTCGGAGGCAATGAGGGACGCGGCATCGATGAAGGGATGCTGGCCCGCTATGCCGCAGAGGTGGCTCAGGCCGTCAGGAGCGGAGTGCAGGTCGCCATCGTAGTGGGCGGTGGCAACATTTTCAGAGGACTTTCTGGTACGGGCAAGGGCTTTGACCGTGTGGGCGGCGACCGCATGGGTATGCTCGCGACGGTGATCAACAGTCTCGGCCTGGCAATGGCCATCCGCAGTGCCGGAGTGGATGCGGAGGTATTCACCTCGACTCCGATGGAGCCCTATGCCGAATATTATACCAGGGACAATGCCGTAGCGGCCATGGAGCGCGGTGCGGTGGCCCTTATCGCCGGAGGCACCGGCAACCCTTTCTTCACCACTGATTCCGCGGCGGCCTTGAGAGCCTGCGAGATAGGTGCCGGGGCATTGCTCAAGGGTACCCGCGTGGACGGGGTCTACACCGCCGATCCGGAGAAGGACCCGACAGCCACAAGGTACGACGAGCTGACATTTGACAAGGCCCTCTCGGACGGGCTGAAGGTCATGGACAGCACCGCATTTGCCCTGTGCAAGGACAACGACATGCCCATCGTGGTCTTCGATATGAACCGTGAAGGCAATCTGCAGCAGCTGCTCGCCGGCGGAAAAGTCGGCACGCTGGTGCACAAGTAGACAGAACGGAGGAAATAATTTCAAAATCACAATACTATGGTAGACAATGCAAAAGACATCATTGCCTCAGCAGTGAAAAAAATGAGCGAGGCCGTCAACTATCTGGAAGAGGACCTCAAGACCTACAGGGCCGGCAAGGCCAACCCGGCTGTGTTCAACAGCGTCATGGTGGACTACTACGGCAACCCGACCCCCGTGCCCCAGGTGGCCAGCATCACCGTGCCCGATGCCCGCACGATGCTGATCCAGCCCTGGGAGAAGAACATGATACCCAAGATCGAGAAGGCCATCATGGATGCCAATCTCGGCTTCACCCCCCAGAACAACGGCGAGCACATCCGCATCAACGTCCCGCCCCTCACTGAGGACCGCCGCAAGGAACTGGTGAAGAAGTCGAAGGCAGCCGGCGAGTCGGCCAAGATATCTGTCCGCAACGCCCGCAAGGATGCCAACGACCTGCTGAAGAAGGCCCAGAAGGACGGTATGCCCGAGGATGTGGCAAAGGATGCCGAGAACGACGTGCAGAAGGAAGTCGACAACTACAACAAGAAGATTGACACCATTCTTGCCAACAAGGAGAAAGAGATAATGACAGTTTAAGATAATAAGTTATGAACAGACTTTTTGTTTTGGCCGGCTGCACGGTGCTTTCCGTGCTGGCTTTTACGGGCTGTGATAAAGGTCCGGCAGTTCCTGTCCCTCCGGAGCTGAGCGATGTGGAGGTGAGCCAGGACAAGATCGGTGTCGGTCATCAGATCGTATTCTCGGTGGAGGACAAGACCATGATGTCTGGCAGCATCTACAGTATCGATCCTGTGTGGACGATAAACGGCAATGAGATACTGGATATCTACACTACCTACGACATGGTGGGAGGCAAGGGAAAATATACCTGCTACTATGTTCCCATGAACGTAGGGACAATGGAGGTGACGCTCAATGTGGCTCTGCGCTTCAACGACGCTCCTGCCGGCGAGGATGAGAAGTCGGTTTCCAAGTCAGGAGTTTTTGAAGTGGTCAGGTGTGATGCCCGCAATTCATTCTGGGGCGATTCGGTGGAGATAACGATGTACCGCGAGCCCGGTCTGATAAGGAAAGGAACCAGCGGTGATTACATAGGGGAGGGCACCAGCTCGATACTCGGTATTTCCAACATGGTTCCCAGCGTGGATCTCACTTATACATTTGAGAACGGCGGACTGGTAAGGATCGTCGAGGAGTTCGAGGTGTCGGCTGACCGCACGGACGGATACAAGTACGTGGCTGATGTCTTTGATTTTGCGCTTAGAACTCTCGAAACTGACTTTGCTGCCGGAAGCATTGCCGGAAGGTCTGTGGAGCAGCTTGATACAGACCGTACGGAGTGCATCAGCGTTGCCAACAAGTACCGCCGGGGCGATGTCCTGACAAGTGACGAGATGGCCTTGCTGGGAGAGGGAATGGTCAAAGGCTGGGTGAGGATCGTGGCTTCGATGTCCCTTGAGAATACGAACGTGCAGTTTACCTCCGAGGCTCTGCCTACCAGCAATTCCGCCAATATGGTGCTGACCTATTCCAGAAGATAGGGTGCGTTACCGCTTCAGCTGCCGCTCCATTGAGGCGCGGTGGATGGTTGTATAGATCTCGGTGATAAAATCTTCATCGAGATCTTTTTCTTTTGCAAGGGCCCTTACTCTTTCAAGGACGGAGTTCCATCTGCCTGTCTGCAGTACGGTGAGGCCGCTGCTGTCCTTGATGCGGCCTATGGCTTCCGAGATGTCCATGCGCCTGGCCAGAAGGTCTATGAGATCCGCGTCTATCCGGTCGATGCCGCTGCGCAGATCGTCGATGGCGGCGGAGGCCCTGGTGTCGGTAATGGAACTGCTGCGGGTCTTCAGACGGCCCAGCATGTCTCCGAGCATTTCAGGGGTTATCTGTTGGGCGGCATCGCTCAGGGCCTTGTCCGGATCGGGATGCACTTCTATCATAAGTCCGTCGAATCCCAGGATCAATGCCTGGCGTGCGGTGTCCTCCACCAGGTCGCGGCGGCCTGTGATGTGGCTGGGGTCGCACAGCAGCGGCAGACCGGGGAAGCGTCTGCGCAGTTCGACCGGAATCTGCCAGAACGGAGGATTGCGGTAGTGGCTTTCTCCGTAGGAGTGGAAGCCCCTGTGGACCGCATATACGTGCTTCATGCCGCAGCGGACGAACCGTTCTATGGCTCCGCTCCATAGCTCCGGGTCCGGAACGAGAGGGTTCTTTACGAATACCGGGATGTCCGTTCCTCTGAGTGCTTCGGCTATTTCCTGGACCAGAAAGGGGTTTCCGGTAGTGCGTGCGCCTATCCAGACTCCGTTGATCCCGTTCTCCAGAACTACCTCCACATGGCGTACATTCGCGACTTCGGTGACTGTTTTCATGCCGGCGGCTTTTCCTGCATCCCGGAGCCACCTGGCACCGGTCTCTCCGACACCCTCGAAACTGCCCGGATGGGTCCTCGGTTTCCACAGTCCTCCTCTCAGCACTTTGACTCCTGTCCTGCTGATCTCCTCGGCCGCAGCCATGATCTGTTCCGGACTTTCCACGCTGCAGGGGCCGGCGATTATGAAGGGCCTGCCTGTTCCGGCGTGTAATGCCGCCTCTGATGTCATGCCGGACCTATTCATACAGCAGTTTCTTGCGGATCTTGCAGAGCCATGACGGCGTGACACCCAGATAGGAAGCCATCCTGTTGGATGAGATTGCGCTCGCGATATCCGGCCTGAAGCGTAACAGATTCCTGTATCTTTCTTCTGCGGAGCCGTTGATCTGGATCATCTTGAGCTCTGATGTGTAGAACTGGCCCATGGCTATGTCAAACATCCATAGGGCGAACTCGTTGGACTCTCTCATCATGGAGAAGAAATCCTCCTTGGATATCCTCAGTACCGTGGAAGCGGTCTTGCAGGACTCGATCTGTATGACTGCCGGCTGGTTCATGTATACGGACTGGGGTGAGCACATGAACGTGCCGGGGAAGGCGAAGCCGAAAGTCACCTCCTTGTCTCCCTTGAAATACAGAAGCTGGATAATGCCCTCCTTGACAATGTAGATGCCGGTGTCTGTGGCTCCGTATCCTACAACGATGCCACCGGGCTTTATCCGGATCTCTTTGGCGCAGCTCAACAGTTTGTTGATCAGATCTGTAGAGGGAGCGAATGTCCCTTCCTTCCTGAGCGTGTCCACGAAACTGGAATCATTTCCCATGATAAAAATAGTACTAGTACAACGTCGGTTGAATACAAACAGTGTATTTTCGTGTCAAATTTACTAATAAATATCTTATGAAAAAATCTTTATTGACCATTATTCCTGTCCTGTTCCTGGCATTTTGCCTGACGGGATGCAAGCCCGACGACCCTCAGACCGCTCCTCCCGCTCTCTCTCCTGAGACGGAGGAACCGCTCAGTATTCCTGCAGAGGGCGGAGAGTGCTCAATCGCTTATAAGTTGGAGAATCCTGTGGAAGGCGGATCCGTGACCGCTGACTGCGGAGATACGGAATGGATATCAGATATAGACTGCGCGACTGCCGGTACGGTCAGCTTCAATGTGCTTCCCAATGAGGCCGCCGAGTCCAGAAATGCGGAGATGACGGTAACATACACATATCCGGACGGAGAACTTTCGTTTGCAGTCGGGATTGTGCAGGCCGGAACCGAAGAAGGTGACGGGCCGGAAGTTCCTCAGGAGACAATCTCCATCGACGTGACAGAGATAGGCCAGAGATGGTTCTCCGCAGCCATCACTCCCTCTGATAAGGAGATGAACTATCTCGTATTCTTCAAGACTGCCGAAGCGTTCGACATGTACCCTGACATAGACTCCCTGCTCAGCTCTGACATGGAGTATTATGCCTGGATGGCCTATATGTATGAGATGACAGAGGCGCAGGCCGTTGCTGATGATGCCCTTCAGGGAGACTGTCCGGAATATCTCTGCAATGCCGAGCCTGATACCGAGTATGTTCTCTATGCATACGGAATTGACACCACTTCTCTTGAAGTGCTTACTGAAGTGACTGTGGAGAGAATCCGCACCAATACTTTGGGAGAGGCGGATTTTGAGATAGAGACTGACATCAACGGCCATATCGTTACGGCTGACATCACGCCTGTGGATTATGACGGCTATTATTGGGCCGGTGCCTGGGCTGTGGAAGATATAGACGGGGGAATGGATTTCGCCGTATGGTGCTCCAATGCATGGAATGCCTTGAGGATGAATTATGAGGTGTATTACGGTATGACAGTCGAGGAGATTTTCGCGGAATATTGCGGACAGGGACAGTCCGAGTGGGTGTTCGAGCTTCTGCCCGAGACCGACTGCAGGCTGGCAGTATTCGCGCTGGATGACATGGCCTGGCTCTGCACCGAACCGGTGTTCACAGACTTCACCACAGGCTCTACGACCGCCAGCGGGAATGTGATTACGATCAATGTGACGGCTGTTACATCCCGCTCTGCCAGCGTAGAGTTTGTGCCGGCCAATGACGATCCCTTTGCCTATATCGTGACCGAGGCGGCTCAGTTCGAGGGCATGTCCGACGAGGAGATCATAGACTACTGCATGAACCGTCTCTATGCTCCCGTAAGGACCGGCAGGTATATAGACACATACGGAAAACTTACTCCCGGTACCGAATACTACGCTATAGCTTACGGCAACTATAACGGCAATGTCACCACCGGGCTTTTCAAGGAGTCCTTCACGACCAATGAGGCACAGACGGGAACTCTTGAGTTCAGCCTTGAGTACGGACCGTGGTATGATCTGATGCAGCTGGACGCAGCCAATCCTGAGGGCGGCTGGGACTATTCTGCTATGTACTATGACTGCCTGCTGCCTGTAGATGTTCCTGAAGAGCTGGCGGACAAGGAGTTCTACTATATGCTCTATACAACGGATGCTATATACGGATGGGATGACGAGAGGCTTTACAATGAGCTTTACGACAACGGCAATGACTATGCGCCCAGTTATTTCCTTTCCGATTACGGTCTTGAGTTCGTGCTTGTAGGATTCGCAGTGGATGACAACGGAGACTGGGGTCCCCTGTGGAAGAGCGAGCCGTTCACCATGTCTCTGGAAGGAGCGTCTGACCCGTATGACTATGTGAACAGATAGTATAAAAAAGTGTGATTGTATGGGAGGCGGCTGTGACGGAATAAAATCTCCGGCCACAGCCGCTTTTTGTTGAAAATTCAAAACAGTTTCTTATCTTTGCCGCGAAAAACAAAAACAACACGACGCAATGGCAAATATTTTTACTTCTTCTATCGGGAAGAAACTTATAATGAGTGTAACGGGATTGTTCCTGATAATCTTCCTTCTCCTGCATGCGACCATCAACGGTCTCTCTTTGATCAGTGCCGACGCTTTCAGGGCAGGATGCGACTTTATGGCTCTGCCGATCATCACCGTGATGGTGCCCATTCTTGCAGCCGGATTCATTATCCACATCATTTATGCCATCTACCTCTCATGGACCAACTACAAGGCCCGCGGCAACAACCGCTACGCCGTAGCCAACAAGAGCCAGGCCGACAACTGGGCAGCCAAGAACATGCTCGTCCTCGGTATCGTGGTTCTCGGTCTGTTGGCTTTCCACCTGACTCACTTCTGGGCTGACATGCAGCTGCTGCAGTTCCAGGGTGTGCCTCACGACCAGCTTGCCGATCCCTACGGACTGCTGCTCGAGACCTTCGGCACATGGTGGGTGACCGTCCTGTACATCATTTGGTTCGTGGCTTTGTGGATGCACCTGACCCACGGTTTCTGGAGCGCATTCCACACTCTCGGTTGGAACAACAATATATGGATCGGCCGCCTGAAGGTGATTTCCTACATCGTGGCCACCATCATCTGCCTGGTGTTCGTGGCAGTGGCAGTAGTATCCTGCCTGAAGGCCAACGCAATAATGTAACGGTGCGCCATAACGGGCAAACTGCTGCGTTGTCTTCAGCCCACGGCTCAGTCATTTACGCTCAGTAAACTCCTTCGCCGTGAACTTTGATGCCTTGCATTTTACCCATTCTGACACACCTTCAAATAGATTTTAGCAATAATGGGCTGTGGTTGAAGCATTTCGACACAGCCTTTTTTAATTTATAACGGTTATGAAGAATATACTGATCTCTCTCGCACTTGTGCTCTGTCCGGCGGTACTGGCCGCTCAGGGACAGGAGGACCGGCTGCCTTACTGGCAGGACGTACAGACTGTGGAGGTGAACCGGGAATATCCCCGTGCGGCCTTCATGAGTTATCCGGACTCGGCGACCGCCGCCGCGTACCGTTACGAGAACAGCCCGCGCTATCTGCTGCTCAACGGAGTGTGGAAATTCTACTTCGTGGATGCCTACCGCGACCTTCCGGAGAATATCACCGACCCAGCTGTGGACGCTTCCGGCTGGCACGATGTCAATGTGCCCGGCAACTGGGAGGTGCAGGGATTCGGTACGGCTATCTATACCAATCACGGCTACGAGTTCAAGCCGCGCAATCCTACGCCGCCCGTGCTGCCCGAGGACAATCCGGTGGGAGTCTACCGCCGGGAGTTCACCGTGCCCGAGTCCTGGGACGGCTCCGAGATATTCCTGAACATCGACGGGGCCAAGTCCGGCGTGTATGTGTACCTGAACGGACGCGAGGTGGGCTACAGCGAGGACTCGAAGACCTCGGCTGAGTTTGCGGTGAGCGATTATCTCGTGCCCGGCGAGAACACTCTGGTGCTGAAGATTTACCGCTGGAGCACCGGCTCATATCTGGAGTGCCAGGACTTCTGGCGGATGAGCGGTATCGAGAGGGATGTGTACCTGTGGTGCCAGCCCCGTGAGGCGGCGCTGAAGGATTTCGCGATAGTGTCTACTTTGGACGACACCTATACCGACGGTCTGTTGTCGGTGAGGGCCGTGCTGAAGAATACCGCCGCAGAGGGCTCCGAAGCCGTGCTGCGCGGGACCCTGACCGGGCCGGGCGGGGCTGTGGTATGGTCTGAGGCTCAGGAGGTCGGGCTGGATGCCGGCGGTACCTCGGAGGTGCGCTTTGAGAGCCGTATCCCGGACGTGATGCCCTGGTCGGCCGAGCATCCGGACCTGTACCGGCTGACCATGACCGTCTATGCCGACGGACAGGCGGTGGAGACCGTGCCCTATCATGTGGGCTTCAGGAAGTTCGAGATTAAGCCTTCCGGCCAGCTCTCTCCCGAGGGCCGTCCCTACGTGCTCTTCTATGTCAACGGCCAGCCCGTCAAGCTCAAGGGCGTCAATACCCACGAGCACAATCCGCTTACCGGCCACTATGTCACAGAGGACCTGATCCGCCGTGACCTGGAGCTGATGAAGCAGAACAACATCAATACCGTCCGCCTGGCCCACTATCCCCAGGGCCGCCGTTTCTACGAGCTCTGCGACCAGTACGGACTGTACGTCTATGATGAGGCCAATATCGAGTCGCACGGCATGTACTACAATCTGCGTAAGGGCGGAACCCTCGGCAACAACCCCGAATGGCTCGCCGCCCACATGGACCGTACCATAAACATGTACGAGCGCAACAAGAACTACCCCTGCATCACCGTCTGGTCCCTCGGCAACGAGGCCGGCAACGGCTACAACTTCTACCAGACCTACCTCTGGATCAAGGACCGCGAGCTCTCCGGCATGAATAGACCCGTCTGCTACGAGCGGGCACAGTGGGAGTGGAACAGCGACATGTACGTGCCGCAGTACCCCGGTGCCGAATGGCTGCGGGCGATAGGCCGCTCCGGCAGCGACCGCCCCGTAGTGCCCTCGGAGTATTCCCATGCCATGGGCAATTCTTCCGGCAGCCTCTCCCTGCAGTGGGACGAGATATACCGCTATCCCAACCTTCAGGGCGGATACATCTGGGACTGGGTGGACCAGGGGCTGTGGCAGGACCGTGACGGAGGCTTCTGGGCCTACGGCGGAGACTTCGGGGAGAATGCCCCGAGCGACGGTAACTTCCTCTGCAACGGTATTGTCAATCCTGACCGCAATCCCCATCCTGCGATGACGGAGGTAAAACATGCCTACCAGAATGTAACATTCCTCCCCTCCGGCTATGTAGATGAGCCTACAGCGGAGCGTGTCCTGACCACCGGGCGGCTCTCATTTGCCTCGGTGCCCTCCGACGGACGGGTGACCGTGGAGGTCGTGAACCGCTTCTATTTTACCCCGCTGAGTGCGTATGACTTTGAGTATGAGCTGACAGCTGACGGACGGGTCGCCGCTTCCGGAGAATTTACCGTGGATGCCGCTCCTCAGGATACCGCCGAGGTGTCGCTGGAGCTGCCTGCCCTGAGCGGTTCCGGTGTGGAGTATTTTCTGAACCTTTATATGAAGCAACGCTCTTCGATGCTCGGCATCCCCGCAGGGCACGTGCTGGCTTCGGACCAGATAGCCTTCCCTGTGAGCGGGGAGCGTTCTGCATATGCCGAGGGCCGCGGACCGGCTCTGTCGATTGATTCCGTGTCGTCGGAGGGTGTTCTGCGGATATCCTCTTCTTCGGTAGAATGGGTGTTCGACCGCTCGGAGGCTGCCGTCACCTCCTACAAGGTGCGCGGGGTCGAGTATTTTGCCGACGGCTTCGGACTCCGTCCCAATTTCTGGCGCGGGCCCAATGACAATGATTACGGCAACGGGGCTCCCAAGCGGCTGCAGATCTGGAAGACCTCTTCGCGGGAGCTGAAGGTCGGTTCCGTGTCGGCTGTCATGGACGGTGCGGATGCGGTGATGACGGTGGAATATCTGCTGGCGGCCGGCAACCGGTATATCGCCGAGTACCGCGTACATCCCGACGGGGTGGTGGATGCCCGGCTGCATTTTACTCCGGCACTGATGCCCGAGGTTTCGTCCGAAGTTTCCGAGGCCACTCTGACCGCTACCTATACTCCGGGACAGGAATCCCGCGTGGGCCTGAAGGCCCGTCCGGAGGTGCCCCGTATCGGTGTGCGCTTCCGTCTGCCGGTGAGCATGAATGACGTGACCTGGTACGGACGCGGACCAGGGGAGAACTATATCGACCGCAGCAGGGGCTCGCTGGTAGGGCTGTACACCTCTACTGCCGAGGACATGTACTTCCCATACGTGCGTCCTCAGGAGAACGGACATCGCAGCGATACCCGCTGGGCTGCGTTCTATGGCGAGGGCAGCGGGCTGATGGTGGTGGCTGACAGCACCGTAGGATTCAGCGCGTTGAGGAATCCTGTGGAGGACTTCGACTCGGAGGAGGCCGTGGAGCACGACTACCAGTGGCCCAACTTCACCCCCGAACAGATCGCCTCTAAGGATCCCGCAGAGGCTAAGGACGTGCTGCGCCGTATGCACCACGTAAACGATATCGTGCCGCAGGATTACGTTGAGGTCTGCGTCGACATGCGCCAGCAGGGTGTCGCCGGCTACGACAGCTGGGGCGACCGTCCCGAGCCGCAGTACCAGCTCCCCGCCGACCGCGACTACACCTGGGGCTTCTCCCTCGTGCCCGTCAAGAACGTCCGCGATGCGCAGCGCAAGGCCGTCTACGACTACGGGCGGTAGCAGCATTTCCCTTAGTTCGGAGCCGTTGCGGTGAGACAGGCACTTTTTTGTTATCTTTGCTCGCGGAAATATTGAACGAATAACCGATATCGATATGAAATTCATCTCATGGAACGTGAATGGCCTGAGGGCCTGCTGCGGCAAGGGTTTCGAGGACTCTTTCCGAGCATTGGACGCGGACTTTTTCTGCCTGCAGGAGACCAAGATGCAGGAGGGACAGCTGGACCTGGCCTTCGAGGGCTACCGCTCGTACTGGAACTACGCTCAGAAGAAGGGCTACTCGGGAACTGCGATATTCTCGCGCCATGAACCGTTGTCGGTTACTTACGGACTCGGGCTGGAGGAGCACGATACCGAGGGCCGCGTAATCACTCTCGAGATGCCGGATTTCTATCTGGTGACGGTCTATACGCCCAACTCGCAGGATGAACTGCGGCGGCTGGACTACCGCATGACCTGGGAGGACGAGTTCCGCGCCTATCTGCTGCGCCTGGATGCCGTCAAGCCCGTCATTGTCTGCGGTGACCTGAATGTGGCCCACAAGGAGATCGACCTGAAGAACCCGAAGACCAACCGTATGAACGCCGGATTCACCGACCAGGAGCGCGGCAAGTTCTCCGACCTGCTCGCCGCCGGATTCACCGATACCTTCCGCCATTTCTACCCCGACACCGAGGGTGCCTACTCCTGGTGGTCCTACCGTTTCAAGGCCCGCGAGAAGAACGCCGGGTGGCGCATCGACTATTTCCTCGTTTCCAACCGCCTGCAGCCCAAGCTCCTCGGTGCCGCCATCCACAACGAAATCTTCGGCTCCGACCACTGTCCCGTAGAACTTACCCTCGACATCTGACGAAACTCTCTCATCGGATATCTCGCTCTACTGGTATCTTTCTTTTTCCACAACGGCAGAGTTTTCCGCGATTCGGTGCCGTTGTGGCACCACCATTCATGCTGCACCCTCTCTACAGGCTCTCTGGGCGGCATTGCTCTTCTACCTCCTTTCCACAACGGCAGCAAAACCTGCGATTCACTGCCGTTGTGGAAGGGACTTTGCCTGCCCAATTGCACTTTCGGTAAAATATTTTACCTGCCCGATAACATTTTCCGGGATAATCCGGAATAATACAGTATCTTTACGTCACGTCCCTGCAGTACTTAGTGTACAAATCCTTAAAACATAATAAAATGAGAGCACCGTATCACTATTGCTACACCTCTCATGGAGAGGTGCTTTGCCGGGACGATGAAGATTTTTGCCGGCTTCTGTGCAGGATCGCGCAGATATCGGAGACCATGAACGCGGGTATTTTCGCGTACGCGTTGATGTCCACTCATGCGCATCAGATTATCGAAACTGATAATCTGCCTGAGTTCTCGAGGCGGCTCAGGCATTCGTACACAAGTACTTTCAACAAGAAATATCATCGGAAAGGATCCTTGGGAGAGAAGAATTTCTTCAGTCTCGAACTTCGCGGCATAGAACATAAGGCCGCAGCAATCAGCTATGTTCTGAAAAATCCCGTGCATCATCAGGTATGCGTGAATCCTTTCAGTTATCCGTACAGTACCGCGGGCCTGTACTTCGGCAGTGCGGTCGGAAAGGCCGGATGTGGATCCGGAACGGTTCTGACACAAAAAGAGCGGGTACATGAGACCCTGGCCAGGAAACTGCTCAGGCGCAGCAAGCCATTGACGGACCTGCTTCGGCTGGATGACCGGGGAAGTATCGACCCGGCGTCATTTGTGGAGTACAAGGCAGTTGAAACGATATTCGGCACATACAATGCCTTTCAATACAATCTTCATAGGCGCGACTATGAGGAATGGAAACAGCAGCAGAAGCAGGATGGTACAGATGATGAGCCTGTTACGCTGGGGTCTATAGAGCCGTGGATGTCCCGGGAGGAGGTTGAGGCTTTCGAGCGGAAGAGCAAGCACTGGTATAGGGAGGAGGCTGTCTCGGATATGGAGCTGTGCCGGATAATTGACACGGATATCATAAATCGGTATGGGCGGAAAAGTTACTGGCATCTGACTGAGGATGAGAAGAAAGAGACGGCGAAATGGCTTATGGAGAATTTCAATGCCACAGAGGCGCAGGTGTGCAGGTGTCTTGCCCTGCCGTATAAGAAAAAGGGATAAGGGGGCTTGCCGCAACGGCAGGGAATTGCGGGTTTTGCTGCCGTTGTGGTAGGGGCACGGAAGAGGGATGCCGCTCAGAAGGGCTGTAGCAGGGGGGACGGGGAAAATGCTGTTCCGCAACGGCACCGAATCGCGGGTTTTGCTGCCGTTGTGGTGAGGGGATGGAAGGGCAGTGCCGCCCAGAGAGCCTGTAGAGAGGGTGAGGCAGAAAAGGTGGTGCCGCAACGGCAGAGAATTGTGGAATTTGCTGCCGTTGTGGTAGGAGCGGTGGAAAATATGCCCGCAGAAGGGTTACAGGAGGATGACGGAGACGTCGCGGGGACCGTGGGCACCGATGACGAGGGCCTGCTCGATGTCGGCGGTCTTGGAGGGGCCGGCGATGAAGCTGCCGAAGTCGTAGGTGTCGAAGTCTTCCCGGGAGTAGGCCTCGTGCATGGTGCATACGATCTGGGTGCGGTCCAGGAGGATGACCAGGGCCTCTGGGATGAACAGCAGGGCCTTGTGGCGGAATGTCCGGGGGATCCAGACGGCGCCGTTCTCGGCGACTCCGAAGGCTCCGCGGACGATGGCGATGTCGGTGCCGGCCAGGCTGCGGGGGTCTTTCAGTTCGTCGGGGTTGAAGGTGGCGCAGGCAGCGGCTTCGGGCAGGCTGGAGGCTATCCGCTTGGCGTCGGGGTATGTCCGGCGGACAATCGCGGCGACCGCGTCGGAGGCAGCTCGGCCTTCCTCCAGCAGGAAGCAGCGGGCAGCGGCGGCCTTCACGACCCTTTCCCGGAACTCTGCCAGAGGGTCCTCGAATGTCATGGGGGTGAATCCCAGCGGCCCTCTTTCCAGGGGTGCGGGGCTATTGGCCCTGAGGGCCTCAAGTATTGTATCCTTGCTTGTCATGAGAGTATCCCTGTTAAATGTTTGTCGATGAATCTTCCGGCACTGTTTCTGGACTGCCGGCAGCGGTGGAGGAGAGTTCCTCCTTCCATATTTGTTCAAATGTGCGGGACGTGAACTTCGGCAGCTCGCGGTCGCGTCCCCAGGCATTGGCCCCGCAGTACAGCAGGCCGCGCGGAGCGATTTTCTCTCCGAGGCGCCCGGCCCTGACGCAGAAATGGAACATGCCGGGATTGCGGAGGGCGGTGTTGAGCACCTTGACAATGCCTTTCTTGACGGGGTTGGCCAGCCCGAGGGAGTCGAGCTGCTGCCGCCAGAGGTAGATCTGCTCGCCGAGGTCGATCTTGACGGGGCAGACATTGGAACAGGACATACAGAGGCTGCAGGCGGAGACATTGCCGCTGTAGAGCTTGGGGGAGGCGAGCATACCGAGGTTGATGCCGAGCGGGCCGGGGATGAAGTACGAGTAGGAGTAGCCTCCGGAGCGGCGGTAGACCGGGCAGGTGTTCATGCAGGAACCGCAGCGCAGGCAGCGGAGCATGTTGAGGTGGGCCGGGTTGGCGAGGATGCGGCTGCGGCCGTTGTCCACGATGATGACGTGGATCTCCTGGCCCTCGACCGGACGCTTGTAGTGGGTGGTGTAGGTGGTGGAATGCTGTCCGGTGGCGGAGCGGGCGAGCAGGCGGGTGTACAGGGCGAGGGCGTCGTAGTCGGGGATGACCTTCTCGAGGCCCATGATGGCGATGTGGAGCTTGGGGAAGGAGGTGCCCATGTCGGCGTTGCCCTCGTTGGTGCAGACTGTGAATGCGCCCGAGGAGGCCACGGCGAAGTTGACTCCGGTCATGGCGGCGTCGGCGTGCAGGAATTTCTCCCGCAGATGCTTTCTGGCGGCGTGGGTGAGGTAGGTCGGGTCGCTGTTGCCGTGCTCTGTGCCCAGTTCGCGCTCGAACAGCTCGCCGACTTCCTCCCGCTTGACGTGTATGGCCGGCAGTACAATGTGGCTGGGTGGGCGGTGCATCAGCTGCATGATGCGCTCGCCGAGGTCGCTCTCTACGGCCTCGATGCCGCGCTCTTCGAGATAGGGGGTCAGGCCGCATTCCTCGGAGAGCATGGACTTGCTCTTGATCAGGTGCCTGGCTCCGTGCTCGCTGAGTATTCTGTAGACTGTCTCGTTGTGTTCCTGAGCGTCCTTGGCCCAGTGTACGTGGATGCCGTTGGCCACGGCATTGCGCTCGAACATCTCGAGGTAGTAGGCGAGATGGGTGATGGTGTGCATCTTGGTGTGGGCGGCCGCATCACGCAGGGCCTCCCACTCGGGGATTGACCGGGCCATGCGGTCGCGCTTCTCCCGGACGAACCACAGGGCCCGGTTGTGCCATGCGGTGCGCTCTGAGTCGGCTATGAATGCTTCGGCGGCTTTGGAATGTGTGCTCATGTCTTGTTCGGAATGTTACAGGCCCGAGGCCAGTATCTCTACTATGTGAATGGTCTTTATGGGAAGTTTCTGCCGCTTGATGATGCCCTCCATGTGCATCAGGCAGGAGGAGTCGGCTCCGGTGATGTATTCGGCGCCGGTGGAAATATGGTCGCGGACCTTGTCGGCACCCATGCAGGCGGAGACGGCCGGCTCCTCTATGGAGAACATGCCGCCGAAGCCGCAGCATTCGTCCACCCGGGAGGGCTCGAAAACCTCCGCACCGCGCACGAGGGACAGCAGGTCCCTGAGCTTGGAATAATGCGGGACGTTCAGCTCCGAGGGCGACGCCAGTCCGAGCAGCCGCTGTCCGTGGCAGCTGTTGTGTATGCTGACCTTGTGGGGAAAATACGCCCGGGGCAGCTCCGAGGGCCGCACCACATCGTGGATGAACTCGCAGATCTCGTAGATGCGGCTGCCGAGGCACTCGTGGGCCTCCCTGTGCAGGATGTCAGGATAATGCTCCTTGACGAAGGCCACGCAGCTGCCGGAAGGTCCTACCACATAGTCATAGCCGCTGAAAAGCTCCTCCATGCGGCGGGCCAGGGGAGCGGCGTCCTTCTCGAATCCGCCGTTGGCCATTGGCTGTCCGCAGCAGGTCTGCCCGAGTGGATAGTCCACGTCGAGCCCCAGTGCTTTCAGCAGCTTGTACGATGCTACGCCCACCGACGGGTATACGGCGTTGACGAAGCAGGGGATAAAAAGTCCTATTTTCATTTATTGAGTTTGGAAATACAATCGGAATAATAATGCTTTAAGTCCTTGATGGCGCGGCGCAGTCCCGGGGCGCAGAGCAGCCGCAGGTCGGAGATGACTAAGCGGAGCAGGCGCCAGGCTTCCTGGGTGAGGACGGTGGCGGGCACTAAGGCAATGGAGGCGGCTAAGGCCCATTCCCACGGCAGGGTGCAGTAGAGGACTACGGCGTAGATGATCAGCAGCAGGGGCCAGAGCACGAGGGTGACCACGAAGCGGATGGAGTTGTAGAAGGCGCGGTCCTTCATCTTCGAGAAGAGGAAGGCGGCTATGCCGGTGACCGGGAGGGTCAGTATTCCTGCGGGAATGGTGTAGGGCAGGGTGACAATGAGCACTATCAGCTGGAAGAGCCGGGACCAGAAGGGATGCTTCTTGACGACGGAGCCGAGGGAGATGCCGCGTGCCTCCCGCTCGTGGTGGATGTCGGCGGCGAGGCCGAGCAACTCTGCTGCGCGTTCCGGCTCGGAGGCCCTTAGCGCGGCTATCTGCCCGAGGGTCATCTTGTTGGCGGCGAAACGGGTGGTGAGGGCGTGGCGGCGCTCCTGCGGATGCTCCTTTCTCCAGGCATCCACCTGTTGGTTGATGACGGCGGCGCAGGTGTCGAGGGTGGCGTCGTAGTATTCGTCGTCGGGGATGTAGAGGATTACCTCCTTCATTCGCTCGGTCAGGTCGTCCTTCATCAGGTTCATCACCTCGGGCTGGGTAAGGTCGGCGTGCTCCCGTAGGTATTCGCTGACGTTGATGGGGTCGCCTATCTGGACCAGGACGGTGGAGCGGAAGCGGAAGAAGTTGCCGTACTCTAAGCCGACCGGCACGATGTACAGGGGCAGGCGGCCGTCCATGAGCTCCTCGGCCTCTAAGGCAATGCGGAAGATGCCCTTGGACAGGGGCAGCAGGGAGTGTTTGGCCTGGTGCCGTCCCTCGGGCAGGATGCAGAAGGGTACCTTGTCCAGGAGGACATCCACGCTCTTGTGGATGATCTCGGTGTTCTTGCGCACCTCGTCCATGCCGTCGCGGATGCGCATGATGGGCATGATCTTCAGGAAGCGGAGGATCTTGGCAACCTTGGGATTCCTGAAGATGTCGGCCCTGGCCACGAAGACCTTCTGCTTGCGGTCCATGGCCAGGATGACCAGCGCGTCCATCAGGGCGTTGGTGTGGTTGGGGGCGTAGATGACGGCCCCGTCGGCGGGGACCTTTTCCAGCCCCACGTATTTTATCCTGCGGTATGCCATCCGCAGCATGAAGTCCACGTAGTGCCGCAGAAAGGCGTATAGCCCGTCGAAGTCCTGTATTTTCCTGTTTTCCTTCTTACTCATTGTCCTTGAAAATTATGCTGCCGCCTTGACATTGTCCTCCGGAAGGGGATGCCTGCGGAAGATGGCTGCCAGCGTGAGTCCCGCGATGATATGCCAGATGCCCCACCATGCCGTGACAAAGAGCATTCCGCCGTAGTGCCCGTGCCATATCTCCGGAGGGAAGATGGCCGGGTTGAACAGCAGCACCAGCCCCAGGCCGGAGTTCTGGATGCCCACCTCGATGGTCACTGAGCGGCGGTCTCTCAGCGGCAGACGGGCCGCCATCCCTCCGAAATATCCCGTGGCGAATGCGGCGGCGTTATGTACCAGTACAATCAGGAAGATGAATATGATATTGTCGATGAACAACTGGAAATTCTGGGAGAATGATGCCACTACCATTACTAAGAAGAGGAAGATGGAGAGGGTCTGAGCCGGTTTGGTGATCTTCTTCGTGGCGTTGGGGAAATACCGGGCGAAGAGCATTCCCAGGACGATGGGGATGCCTAAGAGCAGCAGTATCTGCCACAGCATCGGCAGGAAAGGAATGACCAGCCGGGGAATGTCGCCGGAGATGCTGATGGCACTGTAGTACAATGTGCCCCAGACGTAGAAGTTGAGGGGGGTTACCAGCGGGGCGAATGCGGTCGTCACTGCTGTCATGCTCACGGAAAGCTCGACATTGCCCTTCGACAGGGAGGAGATGAAGTTGGAGATGTTGCCGCCGGGGCAGGAGGCCACCAGTATCATGCCGAGTGCCACCATCGGAGTTATCCAGGGGGTCAGGGCCAGGCAGATCAGGAAGGTAACTGCGGGCAGGCCGACCCACTGCAGGAGGATGCCGGTAATGATGGACTTGGGATGGCGGAATACGTTCCTGAAGGTCTCCAGCTTGATGCCCAGGGCTACCCCGAACATAATAAAGGCCAGCAGGATGTTGACTATCAGCATCCCGTTCTGGCCAAAGTTTATCGATATCGCGTTGAGACTTTCTAACTGTTCTTTCATCGTCTACCCGTTATTCGCGGATGGCTTTGATACCCGGAAGTTCTTTTCCCTCCAGGAACTCCAGCATCGCACCTCCGCCGGTGGACACATAGCTCACCTTGTCGGCATAGCCCATCTGGGTCACAGCAGCTACGGAGTCTCCGCCGCCCACGAGGGTGAAGGCACCTTTTGCGGTGGCCTCGGCAAGTATCCCGGCGATGGCGTTGGTGCCGTGTGCGAAATTGGGCATCTCGAATACTCCGGCGGGACCGTTCCAGAGGATGGTCCTGGACTCAAGCAGCACTTTTTTCCATTCTTCAATGGATTCAGGAGCGGCATCCATGCCCATCCATCCGTCAGGAATGGCGTTTGCCGGGCATATCTGTGTGCGGGCATTGTTGTCGAAAGCGTCTGCTGCGACTACGGTATCGGAGAAATACAGCCTGACTCCTTTCTCCCTGGCCTTGGCAATGGTATCGAGAGCCAGCTGGAGCTGGTCGTCTTCCACGAGTGATTTTCCGATAGAGCCTCCCTGCGCCTTCATAAATGTAAACACCATTCCTCCGCATACGATCATATTGTCAGCGAGACCGAGCAGATGCTCTATTACTCCTATCTTCGATGATACTTTCGCACCTCCGAGGATAACGGTCAGAGGTCTCTGAGGATTGTCCAGTACCTTGTCGATGGCCTTGATCTCGCCCTCCATTACGTAGCCGAACATCTTGTCGTTCGGGAAATACTTGGCGATGAGGGCTGTGGATGCGTGGGCACGGTGAGCTGTGCCGAATGCGTCGTTGATGTAGCAGTCAGCATACGAGGCCAGATGCTCGGTGAATTTCTTCTGGCTTTCTTTTACAGCGGCCTTGGCGGCCTTCTTCTCCTCCTCGGAAGCGTCCTCGGCCAGTCCGCGGGGCTTGCCCTCCTCCTCGGCGTAGAAACGTAGGTTCTCGAGCAGGAGCACCTCGCCGGGTTTCAGGGCCGCGGCCTGCTCGTCGGCCTTCATGCAGTCGGGAGCGAACTGCACCTTAGTGCCGAGCAGTTCCTCGATGCGGCCGATGATGTGCCTGAGGGAGAATTTGTCAGCGGGTCCCTTCGGCTTCCCTAGATGGGACATTATGATGAGAGCACCTCCGCCTGCCAGTACCTTTTTAAGGGTAGGGATCGCGGCACGGATACGTGTGTCGTCAGTGATGTTGAAATCCGAGTCGAGGGGGACGTTGAAATCCACTCTCACAATGGCTTTCTTGCCATTAAAGTCATAAGAGTCTATGTTCTGCATAACCGTGTAGTTTATTTGGCTGCAAAATTATAAAAATATCCGGAATAATCCTGCATGCAGTTGCCGCGTCAGCCGCATCCGGCTGTGCGTATGGCCTACAGCTGTATCCTGAACAGGGTGGTGGAACCGTCGTCGTTGAATCTTGACCAGTAGAGCACGTTGTCCTTCTCGAACTGCGGGATTATCCTGTATTCGTGTCCTCCGAAACGGAATATGAAACCGGCATCCACACCGTTGTCGAATTCTTCCTCAGTGTATGTGGTGTGCAGCATTCTTTTCCCCGTCTCAGTGTCGTAGACATCGTGATACCACAAGTTGTTGTCAACGTACAGGAACTGTACAAGATAGTATCTGCCGCATATTGCCTCGTACTGTATCTGGAAATATTTTTTGATAGGTTTGTTGCCTGTAACTGCTACATGCATTTCCGCCGGCATCTCATGTTTTCCGCAGTCGACTCTCAGGTACGGCGTGAATGAGGAGTCAGTGATCTCGTAATAGGTATACTCTCCGAACGGCTTGTACAGGACCTTCGAGTTGAACACGTCAATGCCCTCGAACGCGATGATGCCTCTTTTCGAGCACTGGGCGTCGTTCATGAGCGGCATCATCCTGTGTGCGGGGTTGAAGTCCCGGTCCAGGACGGTTATGCAGTGCTCTCTCTCCGAGTTGGATATCCCGGTGGCGGCGTATAAGTTTTTGCCGAGAGGCGCGATGTCTCCGACAAGGGCTGTCTCCCCGTTCTTCACCTCGTCCTTGAAGTTTCCATCAGCGTCCAGCCTTATGATCTTGTTCCACGTGTCATAAATTAGTATTTCATCGTTGTACTGGTCGTATATGATGCTTGTCAGATTGGTGAACTCGCCCGGTCCCCTTCCGTGAATGTCGTGCGAGTCCAGGACCCGTCCGTCGTGGCTGAGGACCACTATGATGTCGTCTGCCGTCAAACCGAAGAACCTGTCGTCCGACACTCCGAAGATTCTGATGTCGAACAGCGAGTCCGTCCTGAACGTGACTGTGTCGATTCTCGTGGCGATGCTTTCCAATCCCGTCGAGTCCGTCCTGTTCAGGTTCTTCCAGATGCTGACTGTGTTGACATCTTCCTGTCCGCACGATACAAGCATTCCCGCCGTGGAAATGACAACGGCGGGAATGATATACGATTTCAATTTCAATAGGCTGTTGCGCAGTATCATAGTAGTTTAAATTTATTATAAGTAATTCAATACAAATCTATAAAATAGAAACCAAGAATCCCAAAAAAAACATGTAAGTGCCTGCTTTTCTGCTTTTTCGGTTCACTTTCCCCTGCTGTCTGTCGGGACATCGATCCCACAGTCATATATAGTTGTCCTATCCGCTTGCCATCTCACATGACGTTCTTTGTCGCCGCAAGCAAATAATCGCTATCTTTGGCGCATGAATATAGAAAGACCATCTGACAGTTGGAAAGATTACGAGCTGATAGACTCCGGCGGATTCGAGAAGCTGGAGCGTTTCGGACGTTATACGATGATCAGGCCTGAACCGAAGGCACTGTGGGACAAGGCACTGTCCGAAGGGGAATGGAAGAGGAGGGCGCAGACGGCGTTTACTCCGGGGGCCGGCTTCTCCAAGGCGGGGAAGGAGGACAGCGGAGTGTGGACCATGCTCGGGCGGATGCAGGAGCAGTGGAACATCGCCTACAGGCTGCCGTCAGCTGCGGAAATCCTTCCGGAGTGCGGCGGAGCGGATCTGCATCTGCGCCTGGGTCTCACGGCTTTCAAGCACGTGGGTGTATTCCCGGAGCAGGCCCCGAACTGGGACTTCATCTACAGACAGGTGGCCCGTCTGCGTGCCAACAATATGAAAAGGGGGGGCGCCCAGCCTCCGCGTGTGCTGAACCTCTTCGCCTACACCGGTGCCGCCTCCCTGGCTGCAAAGGCCGCCGGAGCCGACGTCACCCATCTCGACTCAGTCCGCCAGGTGGTTACCTGGGCCCGGCACAATATGGAGATATCCTCTCTCGACGGTATCCGCTGGACCATTGACGACGCTCTCAAGTACGTTACCCGTCAGGTCAGGCGCGGTGCCTCTTTCGACGGCATCATCCTCGACCCTCCGGCGTATGGCCGTGGTCCCGACGGAGAACGCTGGAAGCTGGACGAGTGCCTGAACGACATCCTGAAGGGCTGCGCTCAGATCCTGGCTCCGATGAACAGTTTCCTGGTGCTGAACCTCTATTCCAACGGCTATTCGGCCATGCTTGCGGATACACTCGTGGCCTGCGCCTTCGGTCCGGCCGGCCGCCGCACCTCCGGAGAACTGGTCCTGCAGGACGACTTCGGCCGCATCCTGCCCCTGAGCGTATATACCCGGCTGGAACGTTAAAAGCATTGAGCGTTATGAGCAAAATACTTGTCGCCATAATCCTGCTGCTGTCCTGTATGCGGGTGGCGCAGGCCGAGAAAGTGAGCCGGGAACAGTCGGAGGAAACATCCGCCGCGTTCTTCCGTCAGAAGCTGTTCTCTGTGGATGCTCAGGATACTTCCAGAGCGGTTTCCTGCTATCGCATACCGGCAGTCACCACAGCCCCGGACGGCAGCCTGATAGCCGCTATAGACGAGCGGGTGCCCTCATGCGGGGACCTGAAATGGAGCCGGAACATCAACATCGTCATCCGCCGCAGCACCGACGGGGGCCGGACATGGGACCGGGTGGAGAGGGTGGCGGACTTCCCGGACGGGCAGTCGGCCTCGGATCCCTCGCTGATTTCCGACACTGTCAGCGGCACAGTGTTCCTTTTCTACAATTTCATGGACCATGACAGGGCAAAGGACGAATATTTCTTCCATGTCATGCGCAGTGAGGACAACGGTCTGACATGGTCCGGGCCGGAGGACATTACTGCTCAGGTGGCCCCGGAAGAATGGAGGGGTGACTTCAAGTTCCTGACCTCGGGGCAGGGTACGGCCACCCGCGACGGCCGGCTCCTGCATACGATGGTCAATCTCCAGAAGGGCCTGCATCTGATAGAAAGTACCGACGGCGGCCTTACATGGCAACTGCTGCCGACAGCCATTGTCCCGGCAGATGAGTCCAAGGTCATAGAACTGCCGGACGGCCGCTGGATGATCAACAGCCGGGTTAACGAAGGCGGTATGCGCTGGATCCATATTTCGGAGGACAAGGGCCGCCTCTGGACTTCCAGTCCTCATCCGGGCCTGCCGGATCCAGGCTGTAACGGAGCCATTGTCCATTATCCGTACTTCGGAGGGGAGGCCGGCTGCCTGCTTTTCGTCAATGCCGCAGATCCGGAATACCGCCGGAATCTCACCCTGCGCTACAGTACTGACGGCGGTATGACCTGGAGCTCCGGCCTGGTGCTGGTGGAGGGCGATACAGGTTATTCCGATCTTGCCGTCCTGCCTTCCGGGGAGATCGCAGTGGTCTGTGAGCGTGACGGATATACAGTGTGCGAGGTGATTGTCGTTGCGCCTGAGCAGATCTTCGGTCAGTGCACAAGATAAAAAGGACCCGCCGGACAGAGCGGAATTTGAATATTTATCCGTATATTTGCTTGAATATTCAGAAACTCAAAAGGAATAAATAGACAATATGCTTGATCTTCTGGCTATTACCTGGAATGCCAATCCGGACATTCTGTCTCTCGGAGGCTTTCATCTGAGATGGTACAGCGTACTTTTCGTTGCCGGACTTTTTCCTGTCGGTTATTATATCATGCGCTCTTTCTACAAAAGGGAGGGACTGCCTGTGGAACTGCTGGATCCTCTGCTGTTCGCGCTTTTTATCGGAACGCTTGTCGGTGCCCGTCTGGGACACTGCATCGCTTACGATCCGGGCTATTATTTCTCTCATCCCTGGAAGATCCTCATGACCTGGGAGGGCGGTCTGGCCTCGCACGGCGGAGCGGTCGGCGTACTGCTGGCCATGTGGTGGTATGTACACAAGTACGGCAGGAAATACGGCTTCGGATACGTCCAGATCATCGACCGCCTGGTGATACCTATCTGTTTCGCCGGCATGATGATACGTCTGGGCAATCTGATGAATTCCGAGATATACGGTGTGCAGACGGATCTGCCGTGGGGGTTCATCTTTGTCCGCGATCCGCGCTGCGACGGTATGCCCCATCATCCCACTCAGCTTTACGAGGCCCTGAGTTACTGCATCCTTGGACTGGTGCTGCTGTGGCTGTACAGGAAAAGGCTGGACAAGCTCCGCACCGGTACCATTTTCGGAATATTCCTGATTGTGCTTTTCGGTATGAGATTCCTGATCGAGTTCATCAAGGAGGATCAGTCTGACTTCGAGGCCGGCATGGTCCTGAATATGGGACAGTGGCTGAGCGTGCCTTTCATCATTGCCGGCATACTGATCCTGGTGTGGAGCTTCAGGAAAGCGGGTCCGGCGGCCATACATGTGCCTCAGGCTGCCTTGAAAAGTGCAGGACAGCCGTCTGAGAGACAGCCGAAGAAGCCTAAGGACAAGACTCCGCTTACTCACGTACATCCGAATAACCAATAAAACATTACAGATATGGCAAACGAAAGAATACAATTGCTTATAATCGGCAGCGGCCCTGCCGGTTACACAGCGGCTATCTATGCCTGCCGCGCAAATCTTAAAGCTGTGGTATACGAGGGCATACAGCCCGGCGGCCAGCTTACGACCACGACGGAGATAGAGAACTTCCCCGGTTATCCCAACGGAGTCCAGGGACAGCAGATGATGGACGATTTCAAGGCCCAGGCCGAAAGATTCGGGGCGGAGGTCCGTTTCGGTATCGTGACCAAGGCGGATTTCTCCCAGCGTCCTTTCAAGGCTCAGATAGACGATGACAAGTGGGTGGAGGCCGATGCGGTCATTATCGCTACCGGAGCCACAGCCCGTTATCTCGGTCTTGAGTCCGAGGAGAAGTTCAGGGGACAGGGCGTGTCTGCCTGCGCCACATGCGACGGTTTCTTCTATCGTGGCAAGGACGTGGCCGTGGTAGGAGGCGGTGACACCGCATGCGAGGAGGCCACCTATCTGGCTTCACTCTGCCGCAAGGTCTACATGATTGTGCGCCGCAACGTGTTCCGCGCCTCCAAGGCCATGCAGGAGAGAGTCTTCAACACCCCCAACATCGAGGTGCTCTGGGAGCATCAGACCAAGGAGATTATCGGCAACGACATGGGTGTGACCGGAGCCGTGCTGCGCCGCAACGACGGCACCGAGACCACCATCTCCATCGACGGTTTCTTCCTGGCCATCGGCCATCACCCCAACTCCGATGTGTTCAAGGAGTGGGTGGAGACCAATGAGGAAGGCTACATCATCACCGACGGCAAGAGCACACGCACTTCCCGTCCCGGTATCTTCGCCGCCGGAGACGTGCAGGATCCGACCTACCGTCAGGCCATCAACGCCGCCGCCTCAGGATGCCGCGCTGCAATGGATGCCGAGAAATATTTAGCAGAGAACAAATAATCATGGACGCTCAGACTTATTCAGATATACTTGAGCTGCTGCACCGCGAGGTAAAGCCGGCTCTCGGCTGTACCGAGCCCATAGCAGTGGCTCTGGCCGTAGCGAAAGCCTGCTCGCTTTTCAGGCCTCAGCAACCTTCCCGGATCAATGTGCAGGTAAGTGCCAATATCCTCAAGAATGCCATGGGTGTCGGCATTCCCGGCACCGGGATGGTCGGCCTCAACATAGCGGTGGCCCTGGCCATGGAGTGCGGCAACCCGGACTACGGTCTGGAAGTACTCAAGGACCTGACCCCCGCCGATGTGGAGAAGGCCAAGGCATACGCTTCGGAGGGCAGGGTCAGGATATCCCTGGCCAATACTCCCAAGAAACTGTATATCGATGCCGAGTGCCTTTACGGACCGGCGGAGACACCGGAGCACCGATCAAGGGCCGTCATTCAGGATGACCATGATGCAGTCGTCTTCGTATCCAGGGATTCCCAGGTGCTGCTGGACAATATGTCTTCCTCAGCGGAGGGAGAGCCGTCAGCGGCTCCGGAGGCAGCATCGCATAAGACAACCCTGGACTATCACCTGGACATGCGGAAGATTTTTGATTTCGCGACCAGGGAGGCCCGTCTGGAAGACATAGCCTTCCTGATGGACGCGGCCAGAATGAACAAGGCACTGGCAGAGGAGGGACTCGCCCGTCCCTACGGTCTTCAGGTGGGACGCACGATTCAGGACAATATTCACCGTCAGGTCTTCGGCAAAGGCCTTCTTACTCACTGCATGGCCATGACGGCAGCGGCTTCCGATGCCCGTATGGCCGGATGCACCCTGCCTGCGATGAGCAATTCCGGCTCGGGCAATCAGGGTATCACCGTCACAATGCCCGTAGTGGCTGCGGCAGAGCAGTTCGGCTCTTCGGAGGAACAGCTCATCCGTGCCCTGGCCCTCAGCCATCTGACGGCTATTCACATCAAGGGATATCTCGGCAAGCTCTCTGCCCTCTGTGGCTGCGTGGTGGCCTCCACCGGCTCGGCCTGCGGCATCGTATGGCTAAGCGGCGGCAGCTTCGAACAGGTGTGCAGCGCGGTCAAGAACATGATCGGCAACATCACCGGTATGGTCTGCGACGGTGCGAAAGTAGGCTGCGCTCTCAAGGTGGCCTCCGGTGTCTCCTCTGCCGTGCAGTCGGCGGTACTGGCCCTGGACAACCACTGCGTGACCGCCAACGACGGTATTATCGAGGATGATGTGGAAAAATCCATACGCAATCTCGGTGCTATCGGTTCCAAAGGTATGCAGGTGACTGATGAGATGATTCTCAATATTATGGTATGTAAATAGCTTTAATTTTTAAATAAATGAAACGGATTTTCAGAATTTTTATGGGTGCGGCCATGCTGGCGGCAGTGTCAGCGGCGGCGGGAGCGCAGGAGTCCCCGGAAGGACCTCTGTGGATGCGCTACAGCGCGATTTCCCCGGACGGCAGTACCATTGCTTTTGCCTATAAAGGCGATATTTTTACAGTACCGGCAACCGGCGGCCAGGCCCGTCAGATTACCACCAACTCTGCATTCGACTCCAGACCGGTATGGAGCCCTGACGGCAGCAGGATTGCATTTGCGTCCTACCGTATGGGCGGAGCCGATGTGTTCATCGTGGACCGTGACGGCGGCGTGCCTGTAAGGCTTACTACCCATTCGGCCAATGAGTTCCCCATTGCATTCATGAATGACTCGACCATCCTTTACTCCGCTTCCATACAGCCCTCGGCTGAAAGCGTGCAGTTCCCTGCCGGTTACAGTCAGATATATGCCGTAAGTACGGACGGAGGCGGCAGGCCGGTGATGTTCTCGTCCATGACCCTCGAGAACATCTCTTTCAGCCCCGACGGAAAGACGATTCTGTACAACGACATGAAGGGCTATGAGGATGCATGGCGCAAGCACCAGACCTCGTCCATCGCCCGTGATATCTGGTCCTGCACTTTTGACGGCAGCAATGTCAAGGACGGAGAGTTTACAAAGCTCACTTCGTTCGAGGGCGAGGACCGCAACCCTGTCTTCACCGCCGACGGCAAGTCGTTCTACTACCTGAGTGAGGAAGACGGCACTTTCAATGTGTGGAAGCGTCAGCTTGAGAGCGGAGAGAGCGTACAGCTGACTCATTTCGAGGGCAATCCCGTGCGTTTCCTCACGTCGTCCGCCGACGGTCTGCTCTGCTTCGGCTATGACGGCAGGATCTATACCCTCCGTGAGGGAGGCGAGCCCGCTTTGGTGGATGTACGTATCGTTACGGACAGGCAGGACCGCGACCTTGTAAAGCAGCCCGTGTACTATGCGCAGGATATTGCTGTCAGCAAGGATGGCAAGCAGGTGGCATTCATATACCGTGGCGACGTGTATGTGACAATGACGGACTACAGGACCACCAAGCGGATTACCAGTACTCCCGAGCAGGAGCGCGACCTGGATTTCGCTCCGGACGGACGCAGCCTCATCTATTCTTCCGAGCGTGACGGTCTGTGGCAGGTGTACAGGACAACCATCGTCAATGATGACGAGAAGCTCTTCCCCTATGCTTCCGAGCTCAAGGAGGAGTGCCTGACCAATTCCGACAGACCCTCGTTCCAGGCGCTTTACAGTCCTGACGGCAAGGAAGTGGCATTCCTGGAGGACCGCACGGCCATCAGGGTACTCAATCTTGACACCAGGGAGGTGCGTACAGTCATGGACGGCAAGTTCCAGTACTCGTATCAGGACGGTGACCAGTGGTATCAGTGGTCGCCCGACGGAAAGTGGATATTGTCCAACAGTATTTTCCACGGAGGCTGGAACAATCAGGACGTGGCTCTGCTGGATGCTTCCGGCAACGGAGTCATGCATAATCTTACCAACAGCGGTTACTCCGACGGAGGTGCCAAATGGGTGCTTGACGGCAAGGCCATGATCTGGAACAGCGACAGGGCCGGTTACCGCAGCCATGGCAGCTGGGGCGCGGAGTCGGACGTGTACATCATGTTCTTCGACCTGGAGGCGTATGAGAAGTTCAACATGAGCGAGGAGGAACTTGAGCGTTACGAGGCGGCAAAGGAGGAACAGAATGAGGATGAGGGTGAGAACTCCGGAGCTGACAAGAAGGACAAGAAATCCAGGAAAGACAAGAAATCCAGGGACGCTGAGGAGGAACCGGAAGAGGAGCCTGTGGTCCTGGACCTTGAGAATGCCGAGTACAGGGTGGAGCGTCTTACCATCAATTCGTCCAATCTCGGAGACTATGTGCTGAGCAAGGACGGTCAGAAGCTCTATTACCTGGCTTCATTCGAGGGTGGCATGGATCTCTGGGTGCATGACCTGATGAAGGACGAGACACGTATCCTGTCGAAGGGTGTCGGCTACGGTTCGCTGATCCTCTCTGATGACGGTACCAGCATATTCATGAATACCGGATCCATCAAGAAGATCGATGTGACCAGCGGTCAGGTGACTCCCGTGGAGTTCGAGGGTGTATTCGAGTACAGGCCTTACGAGGAGCGGGAGTACATCTTCGACCATGCGTGGAGACAGGTGGTGGAGAAATTCTATGATCCTGAGCTTCACGGCGTGGACTGGGATTACTATAAGGAAGTGTATGCCAAGTATCTGCCCCATATCTCCAATAATTTTGACTTTGCGGAGATGCTCAGCGAGCTTCTCGGCGAGCTCAATGCCTCACATACCGGAGCACGTTACGGTGCGCCCGGCGCGGCTTATCCTACGGCTTATCTCGGAGTGTTCTACGATGATACTTACACTGGGGACGGTCTGAAAATCAAGGAGATTATCAAGAGAAGCCCTCTGGCTGAGATTAAATCCGACGTGAGGCCCGGCTGCATCATCGAGGAGATTGACGGCGAGCCGGTGCTGGCCGGCAAGGATTACTTCCCCCTGCTTGAGGGCAAGGCCGGCAAGGATATCCGCCTGACAGTGTATGATCCGGAGACTTCCGGGCGTTTCGATGTCCGTGTCAAGGGTCTGCGCAGTGAGAGCGGCCTTCTGTATCAGCGGTGGGTGGACCGCAACAAGGCGGCAGTCGATTCGATATCCGGCGGAAAAGTTGGCTATGTGCATATAAAGGGCATGGACAGCGACAGCTACCGCGAGATGTACAAGGAACTTCTCGGACGTAACCGCGACAAGGAGGCTGTGGTGGTCGATACCCGCTGGAACGGCGGCGGCTGGCTCCATGATGATGTACTGACCATACTCTCCGGCAAGGAATACGCGCGTTTCATGCCACGCGGCCAGTATATCGGCAGCGACCCGTTCAATAAGTGGACAAAGCCTTCGTGCATGATTGTCAGTGAGTCCAATTACAGCGATGCATCAGGTACACCGTGGGTATACCAGACAATGGGTATCGGCAAGCTGGTCGGTGCGCCTGTTCCAGGCACGATGACTGCCGTATGGTGGGAGAGCCAGATTGACCCCAGTCTCGTGTTCGGTATTCCTCAGGTAGGCTGCTGGGACGTGAAGAAGGGTCACTATCTCGAGAATGTGGAGATAGAGCCTGATATCCTCATCTACAACGAGCCCGGTGACGTGATGCGCGGCTTTGACGCACAGCTCAAGGGTGCCGTTGAGTCCCTGATGGAGTAGGGCCGTGTACTGAAATTGTTGAAGAGGGCGGATTTGACTTAGAATCCACCCTCTTTTTTTGTGCGCTGTAACCGGAACGTAACGGCAACTTAACAACAATACATACCGGATGTAATGAGGCTGAAACAGCCCCGGAATACCTTTGCCGCCGGAAAACAAACGGTATGAGTATTAAACAAGTAATTCTGCTTGCAGCAGCAGTTCTGTTCCAGACCTCGGCCCTGATGGCTGAGACAATACGGGGAAAGGTCGTGGATGCTTCCACCGGCGAAGAGATAACGGGTGCTACTGTTATTATAAAAGGTACGTCCGACAACTGGGCGGTCACCGGCCTTGACGGCAGTTTCGTCATCGACACACGTCTGTCTTCGGGTGTGCTGATGTGCAATCTTATCGGATACAAGGATCTGGAGATTCCGTTCAGTTCTCCGTCAGCGAGTCTTACGATACGGCTTGAGCAGAACATCGAGATGCTGGACGCAGCTGTCATAACGGCTGTAGGAGGCGGACGTACAGAAGTCGCAGCCAGGAATATAGAGCGTAATTCGGTCAACGTTGTGAATGTCATGAGCGCGAAAGCGATGGAGCTGTCTCCGGACATTACGGTGGCCAACGTCATAAAAAGGATGTCGGGAGTGACAGTAGAGCGCAACAGCAGCGGTGAGGGGCAGTACGCCATCCTCCGAGGTATGGACAAGCGTTACAACTACACACTGATCAACGGAATCAAGATCCCCAGCCCCGACAACAAGAACCGTTTCGTGCCTCTGGATATCTTCCCGTCCGAGATTCTCGACCGTATCGAAGTCACCAAGTCCCTGACGGCAGATATGGAGGGTGACGGTATCGGCGGAGCGGTCAATCTGGTGATGAAAGATGCTCCTGAGCAAATGGAGGTCACGGCCAATCTGTCTACAGGATACAGTGCTCTTTTCCTGGACAGGGATTTTCAGACTTTCAACCGCAGGGCGATACAGAAACTTTCACCCAACGAGAGGATGGGCCGTCCCGAACTGCACGGTGAGAACTACTCGGTGTCCGCCGACGATTTTACTATGGAAAACCTCCGTATGTCGCAGAGCCGCCCGCGTCCTGACATCGTGGGCGGATTCTCTTACGGAGACCGTTTTTTCGGAGGAAAGCTGGGCGTGATAGCCGCATTCAGCTATCAGAACCTTTTCCGGGGCAAGGATGCTTCGCTCTACTATATCCCGGGCTCATCGGGCAAGGGAACGGAGAACCGCATGTATTCCGAGGAACAGAACAGGATGGGTGCCCATGCCAAGCTGGACTACCGTTTCTCGGACAGACATAAGCTGATGCTGTATGCCGGCTACATGGATCTGCAGGAGACAGAGGTGCGTGACGGCTCGAATGATCAGGAACGCACGGTCAGGATGAAATGGAACCACCAGTACATATTCAACACTACGCTTAAGGGTGAGCATTCATTCCTGGATGCCGACCGGCTCAAGATCGACTGGACCGGGGTATTCTCCAGGGCTTACAGCACCACTCCTGACAATGCCTATATCTACATCAACGGAGACCATCTGTACAACACTGATTCGGCGGACCGCCGCTGGGAGCATAACAGCGACAGGGATGCAGCCGGATATGTGGACCTGTCCTACCGTTTCGATTTTGCCGACGGCTCAGCATTGACCCTCAAGGGCGGAGGAATGTACAGGGACAAGGTGCGCAACAGCTTTTTCAACGAGTATACATTTGATTCCCCCACAGGCATACATGACCTTCAGATATACGGTGAGGACTGGACCAACTTCGATGAGCTTATTCTGGAGCCGCGCCGCTACGGCAATGTGGGCGATCCTCTCAACTACGATGCTTTCGAGAGGATAGGGGCCGCCTACCTGATGGGGACCTACGTCAGGGACCGTCTTGAGATTATCGCCGGTCTCCGCGTGGAGCACACTGACCAGGGCTATAAGCTGGTCTTCCCCAGGCAGACCGATGGAGAAGGTCATCAGGTCTACACGGATCTGCTGCCCAGCCTGCATCTGAAGTACAATGTCCACAGAAACGCCAGCCTGCGTCTGTCCTACGGCCGCTCCATCAACCGTCCCGGATTCTTCGAAATAGTGCCATACACCATCCTGAACGAGGACTACGATGAGCAGGGTAATCCCGGCCTGAAGCATACGACTGCCGATAATGTGGATCTTCGCTACGAGTTCTTTCCCAAGTCCTCCGAGCAGTTCATGGTGGGGCTGTTCTGGAAAAAGCTCTACAATCCCATAGAGTACGGCCTTATCTCTGAGGGTCAGGCCACCTATCTGACTCCCATGAACTTCGGCAATGCGGTCAATGCCGGAGTTGAGGTGGATATCATGAAATATTTCAACTGGTTCGGAATCAAGGCCAATTATACCTATACCCACTCTGCCATCACCACTACGAAGCGGACCATGCAGGGCACCGAGGTCGTGACAGTGGACCAGACCCGTCCTCTCTACGGCCAGGCGGCACATGTGGCCAACCTCTCGCTCCTGCTGAAGTTCGCCAGGGCCGGGGTGGAGGCTCAGGTTTCGGGCAGCTATACGGGCCGCAGGCTCAGCGAGATATCCAACTGGCTGGACAATGATATCTGGGAGGCCGGTTACGTCCAGCTCGATGCTTCTGTAGAGAAGAGCTTCAAGTGCGGCATCACTGTCTATGCCAAGGCCAACAATCTGCTTGATACGCCCGTGCTCCGCTATATCGTCAATAATCCGCGCACGGAGAATCTTCAGGACTACGAACGTTACAAGGGCGGGGTCATCGAGCGCAGGGAGTGGCACGGACAGTCGCTTATGATAGGTCTGCGGTATTCATTCAAGGAAAAATAGAAAACAATCAACTAATTATTTATCAACATGAAAACAAAAAGCATTTTTGTCATTGCCGCAGCTGCAATGGTATTCTTATCCGTTTCCTGCGAAGAGAACAAGCCTCTGGAACCTGATGATAATCCGGTTGAGGAGCCTGCGGACTCAACACAGTCGGAAGGAGTCTCAGGTAACGTTTCAGGAGTATGGGAGGCCGGAAGTACGGTCAATGTTACCGGTCACATTACAGTTCCGGAAGGAGAGAGCCTGACCATAGAAGAGGGTGTGACGGTTATTTTCAGTGATGCCGGCGTGGGTGTTAACCATACGGCCATCGAGTTCTCAGTAGACGGCAGCCTTTACTGTCTCGGAACAGCCGAAAATCCTGTACTCCTGACCGTGGATGAGAGTCTAAGGACCGCAGACAATACTTTTGCCGGTCTCTGGGGCGGAATCGTAGCCGGTGCCGCCTGTGAGGAGATGCTTATCGACCACACCATCATAGAGTACTGCGGAGGCCAGGTAATCGAGGGCTCGCCCGCTGCCGAGAACGGCTATTACACCGCCGGTGACGACGCCTATCCCCACATTACCACCAACAATGTGGACGGCCGCTACGTCATCACCAACTCCATCCTGCGCAACGGCTGGTCCGATGCCATCTACATGATGGGCGGCAATGCCATCATCGCCGGCAACATCTTCAGTGCCATCGGATACGACGGTGCCGAGGCTGTCAACGTGAAGTCCGGCTGCACTGTGGACGTGACCCGCAACATCATGTTCAGCGCCAATACCAATGGTCTGAAACTCTCCAGCTCCGACCAGAGCGAGGTACGTCACCAGGCTAAGATTCAGGCCTACAACAACACCATTATCGGTTCTGGCTGGAGACGCGACGGAGAAAAGGGCGGCGGAATCTATGTAGAGGAGAATGCCGACGCGGGCGTGTTCAACAACCTGCTCGTGAACTGTAAGTTCCGCGCCACCACACCTGCATGGGATGAGCCGGGTTCCGAGGACTGCTATGACGGTGAGCATTCCATGATAGATTACAATTACTACGCCTCCGGCACAACCGCCAGCTCGATAGTATTCAGCGGCGAATATGAGGATGACGGTGAGACACTGCTCTACTCCGGCGTGAGATATCCCTACGAGGGCTACGCCTTCGACCACGAGTGGTATGACAACGACAAGGTGGACGTACACAGCGTGATAGCTAAGACGGCGGAGGAAGCTGCCTCTCTTGACCCTATGTTCGTCAATTTCAGTCTGGACATGGATCCTGCCAGCTACACCTTCAACGACAGCTGGGACTTCCATCTTGCAGCCGGCTCTCCTGCCCTCGACGCTTCGAAGACTTACACCGCCGGTGACCGCCAGCCTTACTTCGGAACATCCGGTCTCGAGGTGAACGGTCAGACCTACACCTCCCCCGCCGTCGGCGCATGGTTCGGAGCATACGGTGAATAATCAGCACAGGTAAAATCAATAAACAAAGACAGCTTTATGAAAAGAATCAATCTTCTGACCCTTACCGCCGCTGCGGTACTCTCCCTGTCAGCGGTGTCCTGCAACACTTCCGCGAGTGTGTCCTCCAGTGTGCCGGAGGACCGCTCCCAGGAGTGGAAGGCCCTGGAGCAGCCGCTCAACTTCTACATTGCCAACGACCTGGGCCGCAACGGCTACTACGACCAGAAGCCCATTGCCAGGACGATGGGCGAGATGGCCGAGACCATAGACATAGAGTTTGTGGTGGCGGCCGGTGACGTGCATCATTTCGAGGGCGTGCAGAGCGTGAGCGACCCTCTGTGGATGACCAACTACGAGCTTATCTACTCCCACCCCGACCTGATGATGCCCTGGTACGCCGTCTGCGGCAACCACGAGTACCGCAGCAACACCCAGGCCTGCATCGACTACAGCCAGGTCAGCGCCCGCTGGCACATGCCCTCGCGCTACTACACCTTCGTTCAGGAGGAGGACGGGGTAGAGGTCCGTATAGTGATGATAGACACCACTCCCATCATCGACAAGTACCGTGAGGAGACCGACAAGTACGCCGATGCCTCCAAGTCGGACTACCGCAAGCAGCTCGCATGGCTGGACAGAACTCTGTCGGAGGCCGACGAGGACTGGGTAATCGTAGTGGGACACCATCCCATATACGCTTTCACTGACAAGGACGAGATCGAGCGCACCAACATGCAGGACCGCGTGAATACCGTCCTCCTCAAGCATGACAACGTGGATATGTACGTCTGCGGTCATCTGCACACCTTCCAGCACATCCGCAAGGACGGCAGTGACATCGACTACATAGTCAATACTTCCGGTTCCCTGAGCCGCGAAGTCGAGCCCATCGAGGGTACTGTCTTCTGCAGCCCCGAGTCCGGCTGGTCCCTCGTGACCGTCTCCGCTGACTCCCTCAGCCTGCACATGCTCGACAAGGACGGCAAGGTGCTCCACACCGTCACCCGAACGAAATAGAGGCAAGTAGGCATCTGCGGCTCATAGCCGTCCGTACATAAGTATACCTCCGAAAACTTTGGCTCCCGAAAAGGGAGGGGACCCACCGCAGGTGGGGAGGATTTTCGGAGGTATACTTATGTACGGATGGTGTGCCTGTTGGCTTAGTCGACTGAGTAGCGGCGCAGATCCTTTTCCTTGATGGACTCGCGCTTGTCGTATTCCTTTTTGCCCCGGGCGAGGGCGATGTCGAGCTTGGCGTAGCCGCTTTCGGAGATGAAGAGGCGGCGGGCGACTATTGTCAGACCCTTTTCCTTGACGGCACGGGCGAGTTTGCGGAGTTCCTTGCGGGTGAGCAGCAGCTTGCGGTCGCGCTTGGGATCGTGGCGGTTGAAGGTACCCCACCAGTATTCGGCTATGTGCATGTTCTTCACGTACAGCTCACCGCCGGCGAAATAGCACCAGCTGTCCACTAGCGAGGCTTTGCCGGCTCTGATTGACTTGATCTCAGTGCCGGTCAGCACAATGCCCGCAGTGTAGCTGTCCAGGAACTCGTACTCAAACGAGGCTTTCTTGTTGCGGATTTCTATTTTGCTCTTAGCCTTTGCCATAAGGTCGGCAAAGTTACGGAAAATCTATGGAATATCCGCCGGATTTCGTAGATTAACGTAATAGACGTGGAAATTAGGTAGTTAGAATTCAAGCACTATCAGCTCATATCTAACCGTGAAAACTAGCTGCTCAGGAAATGTGTCGACAATGGTGTGAATTGGTGACCTACTAGTCATGGGTAGTTGGTAAGGCATTATGTAGAAGCATTAATTATAGTTCATACTATTCGAGCGGAATAAAAGATGCTCAGGAAATGTTCAATGCGTATTCCCTGAGCATTGCATATTTATTACAGTTACAAAGCGTTGCAGTTCTGAGTCCAAATGCAATAGGGAGTCAATATCCAACGAATCCAATAATTGTGGTGAAGTTTTCAACTTTCCATATTTCGCCACTTTAGTGCCTTTATAAAAGAAACGTTTCATAATTAAAGCCAATTTTTCAGATGGTTTGAAAATGGACTCTATGTCTCTTCCTTTGATTAGAGAATGGTTCGAAATATCAAATCCTGCATCTTTGCGACTGTATCCTTCCGAAATTGCCCAACGATCTAGGCATTCAGGTTGTTTCAAGAACCACGCCTCCATTTCCTGAACCATAAAGAATATGTATTGTTTTTTTTCTTCGGGTATAATTATGGTCATTTCAGCATGCTCCTTATTGATTAACTTATCAAACCATAAATGCTTTATTTCAGGTGGTAAATCAGAATCTACAAAAAGCCCAGACGGTTGACTGCATCCAACAAACTGTTTCGCAGCATTGCGATATCCAGCACCCATAAAGATAGTTATTTCAATATCGGTTCTTTTTAATATTCCAGTAAAGAACCTATATAATGACTGGCGCAATGATTCAACATTACTTGCAGTTTCAGCAGAAGCATTTTGGGTATGGACTCCACCTTCAACTATCAAATTCAATTTTACCATCTTTTGCCTCCAATCTGACCTAATAACCACATTTGTCCAGGTAAAAACTCGCCTTCCCATTCTGGGAAATCATTTTCAGATACTTTATGAACAACCGTAGAATTATCTTCGTCTTTTTCAAAGACCAAAATATTCTCAAGTTCAAACTGGTTTAATAAGTGAGGAGAATGTGTCGCAACTATAATTTGGCTTTGTCTTGCAGCATATTTCATCATATCAGCGACAGAACGAATCATGTCTGGATGCAATCCTCTCTCAGGCTCATCAATTGCAACCAATTCTCCACGCAAAGGATTGTAAAAGATACACTCTGATAGTAAAAATCGTAAAGTTCCGTCAGAAATATGTAAAGCTCCTATTGTCCGACTTATATTTTTTTCGCGTAAAGACAAGTAGGATTGTCCATAGAGATTGGCAATTTCAATACTTATAAAATAAGGGTTAACATTGCGAAAGGTTTCTTCTAAACGCTCAAAATCAAATGTGTGATTGAGTTTCAATTCGTTTAGAATTTGAGTTAGATTGGAGCCTGATTTACGTAGTCGAATATCGGTAGAGAATTCAGTCGGCATACGTAATTTGCTTTCTTCTCCTATGTCAAAACTATTGTATACAGCTATAGATTCTATCGCTTTACGCAATGTATGCGTAGGTAAATAATGTATTGGATCATTAATTTGACGTAAAACTAACTCTTTTCCAGACACATCTGTGCCGGTATAATCCTGAAGGACTATTCCTTCCTGAGTTCGGGTACTGATTTTACCATTGCCATTAGCAAAATCCAAATATGTAAAAGATGTGTCCTTTTTAGTTCTATGTTGAGTGAATACTTGTTCGTTTAAAACATAGCTCGTTCCTGAGCGTTTAATGGTAATACGATAATGTACATCCGCATTAAAACCAGCTGCGGGATTCAGTTCGTTTAGTTCGCTATAGCTGAAAATATAAGTAATTTGTGCGCACGGAGCTGTTCTTTCGCCATTGAAGTTTACAATGTGGTCATACCCTCCCCATTGTTCTTGAATCAATTTAACAAGTCCGTCTCCAGCAATACCCTCAGACAATAAGCGCAATGCGTTAATAAAAGATGTCTTTCCACTACCATTAATTCCTAGCAGTATGTTAACTCCATTGTTTAGTTTTATTTCCTTTTTCCCTTTAAAAGAAAAGAAGTCTTGTATTATAATCGATTTCAGCATATTCTTTTTTTTTTAAACGTTATCGCAAAAGTAATATTTTGGGATGATATATGAGTAGAAAGAGCTCAAGAATTTGTATGAATAATAATGAATATGTTATATTTGTATCGGAAACATTATTCTATGAAACAGCTAATTTTAATTTTTATTTCATCTTTGTTCTGTCTGATGCCTTACTCATGTTCTATGGTTGAGACAAATTCTTTTGGAAAGAAAGAAGATAAGTCGGTTAAAGGCATAAAAAGTATGTTGCCTGACCGCATCTGTGTGTTCGCTCCATCAGAATTGTACGCATTGTCTTCGGTTACAAAGTCAGGGACACTGCCTCCTGATATTTATATATCTTCGGATAATCTTGATTTTGAAAGTATTAAGACAATGTCAAATGACAAATATGACTATATTCAGATACCGATAAAGACGGAGGGAATGCCGGATAGCAGCGTTCTGAGGTTTCCTGTGATAGAGAACAGCAGTAGCCCATATTCGTCTCCTGGCGAGATCAAGACTTTTCTTGTGATACAGGACAGCAGGGACTCGGCAAAAAATAGAATTATTAATGTTGTGATGATGCTGTCTCAGCCAAAATATATGACGCAGGCGCAGCTTGATAGCGTGGATTTCTTTTATGGAGGACATTTCAACGGTGCATTGATTTATTCTGATGTGAATGGAAAAGTTCAGAAGGTGGAAATGGTCATTAATGGTGAGATCAATCGAACTGGTATTGTTGCTAAGGAATACGGACCGTCAGATACTGTGCTGGTGAAAGTGAAAATAATTGATGATGTAAATTCTGGCTCTCCTGCGTTTTCATCTGAATCGGTTGTCCAGTGTGATGAGGATGAAATAGAAATACTGAGAGAAATAGTAGTAACACCGAGAAAAGAACCATGGGATAACAGAAAAGATTGGAAGAGTGATGAGCCGGATCATCCGAGTAGTAAAAGAGAGCCGCATGAAGTGGTTTTGTATGTTGATCAACCTTCTTTCCCAGGAGGTGAAGGACAGGCATTCGAAGTCTCAGTAAGAACAGTGGGAAGAGGAACCGCTACTGGAGCGGGATTCTATAAAGTCGGTCAAATGGTGCATTGTTCGGCTTCTCCAATGGTGTATAGTGAAACTCTAGTTTCAGAATTCGTGTCATGGAGTGGATTCATGTCTTCAACAGAAGAAACAGTGACATTTACAATAAATACAGTTATAGCGGAGTACAGCCTGACAGCCACTTTTCATGATTATGTCCCATGCGAGACAGGTGATAAGCGGGATCCTTTGCTTGATATGCGGATTTTAGGAACACCTGGCAGTGGCATCGAGGGAGGATGTTTCGGCAAGACCAGATCAAATGGTACACGTATGCATAGAGGAATGGATTTCGGATGTCCTATAGGTACGCCTGTTTATGCTACAATCTCCGGCCGTGTGTGGGGGACAACCCGTGGACTGCCTAATGGTTTGGACTGGCCAACATATGAAAAGGCCTGGAGGAATTATGGTGATACAAAATTGGCAAGGATTACATTTAACTGTGGAAACAGGATATTTATCACCGGGAAAATTGACGGGGAGGAGGTGACGGTTGCTTTTTTCCACCTTCAGAATCTTTTTGTAAAGGACGGGGACAAAGTTACTGTCGGGCAGATGATAGCGCAGTCCGGCAATACAGGCAATGCCTCCAATCAGGGCAGTTCTGGCCCTCATCTTCACTATCAGGTGCAGTGTGCCGGTAAAACATCGGCTGGTAAGGATACGACCATATATCTTAATCCTGAGTTTTATATTCATAGTCAGTTTGATGATGATGGTGTGCAGACGAATCCATGCAATCAAGATAATTAATAAATATCACAATGTTATGAGTAGAACGATGTTGATTGGCCGTTCGGCGGTATTGTTGCTGTCGTTGCTGGCGGGCGCGGTGGTGTCTGCGCAGCCCAGGAATGAGTTTGAAACAGTCGGTGGTCTGACGATAACCCGCAATTACAGCGGAAAAGAGATAGTCTCCATGCTAGGCGAGCCGGATACAGTGACAATGGAGGCATATATTTATTATCACTATAGTATGGTGCCCCGTCATACTTCAGAGCGCGGCCCGTTGCCGGAGGAAGAGGTCCTGACGGACTCGTTCGGATTCACGTCATATCCCGGCGGAGTGTTCAACTCATATTTCATCTATACCGACAGATACGCCTTCACCCATCCGTCTGTTCCGGGCGTTAGTGTCCGGGTCGGGGATCCGATATCCAAGGTGCGTGCGTTTCCCGGCACATTCCATGATAACCGATATGGCGACGGAAAAGGGGAGCTGTACTGGTGTCCGGAAGGATTTCCGGAGAAACAGGTCGACTGGATGATGTATCCGTACTTCTGCTATGACTCGAAGGGTATTATTACAAGTATTGAGCACTATTATGATTAGGCAGATTGGCCGTTCGGCGGTACGGACCTGGTAATATGACAGAAGCCTCTCAGGACCTTGGCAGTCAGTGTGCCGGCCTGAGAGGCTTTGTCTTACGTCTGTTTCCGGGTTATTTGAGGACCTTGGTGCTCCAGTCGGTCCATTCCGGTGATACAAGTACCTGAGGGGACTGCAGCTTGCCTGATACGGCAGTCGCAGCCTCCACTTTCTCGCGTGTCGTGTTGTAGAGGTCGCCCAGGGAGATATTGCCGCCGGCATCCTGGATGGTCTTGATCAGATAGTATGTAAAGTATCCCTGACGCTTGTCGTAGTATACGCTGGATGTCTGCTCGCCAGAACTGGAAGAGAAGCATATCAGCTTGCCGCCCAGCATGGAGTACTTGGGCACTACGCGCACTCCTTTCTGTGCGACCAGCGGCTCCTTGCTCTTGTAACCACCGCTGAAGCAGGCGTCAAGGAAAACGTAAGAAGCCTGGCACGGCACTTCGGACAGCTTGGCATACAGCTCGTTGAGTGAGATTCCCAGCTTTATGTACTTGCCTGTCACGTCCACGGGCAGCAGATAGGGCTCGCGTGATGACTCGTCGTTGCTGCCGTGTCCGGAATAGTAGAAGAAAAGTTCGGCATCCGGCGTGGCCTTGCCTATATTGATGAGCCAGTCGATAGACTCTCGCATTATGCCGGCCGTAGCATTGTCTATGAACCGGATATGGTCGTCAGGAATGCCGAATGTGCGGACACAGTATTCCTTGAAGACTATGGCGTCGTTGCAGGCGAAGGGTACGTTGATCTCAGCGCTTCCTCCCACTATTGAGTAGTCCTCGTTGCCTATGATCAGCGCGTACCGGTTGGGATGCGTTATGCCGGCCGGAACGTTCTCAAGCAATTCTGATTCCATGGCCAGAGTGTAGCCGGTGTTGACTGCAGGACGTTCGTCCAGCTTGCCCTCTATGACTATCTTGTTGGCGGTGGAAAGGTATTCGCCCAGTTTGACCTTGAATACGTCCTGGACAAGAGCGAACGTGGAGCCCTCGGAGATCTTCACGGCTATGGGAATGGAGTCAAGGTCAAACCTCTTGTTGACAAGAAAGTCGAAAGTCAGGGGCACCACTTCTCCCGGCTGTATCGAGTCCAGCACTGTCTCGATGTTGTCTGTGGGGATGATGTTGTCGGGGCACTCGAATGAGACCCGGGTCTCCTTTGCGGACATGCGGCCTGTGTTCTGTACGGCTACGATAAGCTTTCCTCTGTCACCCAGCGTGATGGATGTTCCTCTTGCTGACATGTACTGATAGTCGGCAATCAGCAGATTGGGACGGGCCATGTCCTGGATGTTGACCACCAGGCTGGAGGGGTCGGCGTCCATGCCGCTTTCCTCAAGAGTGTACACCGTTATGTTGGCTTCGGCAGTCGGTGCGGCTTCGCTCATCACATATCTGAAAGTGAAGTCCTTGGTCTCTCCGGCCTTGATTATGCCTGCATCGATCTCCCTGGAACCTTCAAAATAGCGGTCCAGGCCGCTGTTCTCGGAGAGCAGTATCTTGACGTTGTGGGCATCGCCCATTCCGCTGTTGTTCACGGACAGGGATATGGAGAAGCTTTCGCCTGCGTCGATCACCTTGTTGGCGTTGGTTTCCGTGAAGCCTGTGATAAGGGTGGTCAGTACAGGCGGCTCTCCCTGGAACACTGCACTGACGGTGTCTGCGGCATTGAGGTTCATGGCCAGCTGCCGGTAGTTGTTCAGTCTCTGCTCGAACGAGCTGTATGTGTCACCGTCTGCGATGATGGACAGCAGTACTGTGGCTTCTGCAGTCATGTCCATGAACTTGTAACATTCTTCGAGACCTTTCATGTAGACAGCGGACGTGGGTTCCTGCGCGAGTATTTTCTCGAAGTATATCCTCGCATCGTACAGATAGGGATAGGCCTGCTGCTTTAGCTTCATGGCTTCGGCCTCGTCAATCACCGCGTAGGCGTGATTGTTGATCTCTGAGCCTATCTTGAAACTGCACTTTGCGACACCTTTCATGATCGCCAGATCCTCCGGGAAGAAGGACAGCAGTCTCTTGTAGATGCCCAGGGCTTCTTCCGCGTTGCCGGCGGCCTCTTCCATCCTGGCCTTTATGGGAAGCACGTTGATGTCGTTGGGGTCAACGGCGAGGACTTTGTCTATGGTGCTCAGCAGCTCCTGCTGGTTCTGAGTCGCGATGTACAGGTTGATGAGGTTGTAGTAGAAGTCCAGTGTGTTGGGGAACTGCGCAATGGCCTTGAGCAGGACTCTCTCCTGTTCGGTGTAGTTGTGCTCGGACAGATAGATCATGTTGAGGAAGACGATGCAGTCTTTGGCCCGTTCCGGCTCGCCGGTGGAGAGGTACTCGTTGAAGCACAGGGCCGCATCGGCTGTCTTCTGGAGCTTGTAGGCCGAGATGCCGGTGTTGTACACGATCTGCGGATAGAGCTCGTCGCGGCCGCTCAGTTCAGTGGCCAGTGACGGATTCTTGGGCAGTGTGATGTATGCCATTCCGAACTGGTAGGCCATCTGGGTGTCGTTCATGTTGGAGAAGAACATGGCCGCGTTCTTCAGCACGGGGTAGATCTGCGTAAGCCTGTTCTTCGCGGCATTCATGGCGTTAGGGTCGGAGTAGGCTTCCAGCAGCTGTGTGTAGAGGGTGTAGCTCTGGTAGAGATGACCGTACATTTCCGTGCTGTTGTCGCCCCTGGCGTTCTCGTACAGCACGTACTGCTGGTTGGCGCGGGACAGGACGGACTGGGCATCCTGACCGTAGAGTCCGTCGCTTGCGGCTGCCAGCAGCAGCAAGGACAGCAGTATGATTGATGATTTGCCTTTCATAAGCTTAATGATTAGTTGAATATATTTCTGAATTTGATGTTCACTATGATTCTGCGGAACTCACCGCCACGGACGTCGCTTACCTCTGTGCGGAAGTTGTATACGCATTTGTCCTTGTTGGCGCTCAGTTCCTCCACGTTGTTCTCAAGCCATACCTTGACGCTTGCGGCGCGGATGAATGCCAGCTGCTCGTTGTTGCGGATGTCTGTCTCGTCCGTGACGGTCATGCTCGAGAGCTCGTCCTTGGCGTAATAGGGAGTCTCGTTGAACTCGCCGCAGCTTCCGTCATAGAGTATGCGGCCTACCGGGATGGCATCGGCCGATCCCGTGATGGTGATTTCTATGCTGCCCGCCTCTTCTACGTATTTCTTCATGTCTCCGGACAGGGCGGTCCTGATGGCCTCAAGCATCGTGAGAGCGGCATTGGACTCCTCTACCATGAACTTGCCCGGGCCGAAGTCCTCCTGGTAGGAGAATCCCTCGGACACGTCGTACTGATAGCCGAGGTTGTAGTTGTAGATCTTGTTGCCGTCGGCATCGAAGTCGCTCTCGATCTCGGTGTTGATGGTTATTTCGGTCTTGTCCGTGATGACGTTCTCCTGTTTTTTCTCCTCCATGATCTCCTGTGTCTGCTGCTGCAGGGCCTCCATCTCCATGTTTACCGTCTGAAGCATGGCCACGGGAATGAATTCCAGGCTCTCCTCCTCGAAGCTGATGTCTTCGATGATGTAGCTCCTCTGGTCGAAAATATAGGTCTTGTCCGTAGTCTGGTTGACCACCTCGAGATAGACGAGCTGGAACTCGTCATTCTCATCCAGGGTGTAAATAGGATTCTCGTATGAGAGGTTTCCGGTGCGCACGTCCTGGAAGTCTTCCTGGGGTATTTCCAGCTTGATGGTGTTCAGTTCCTTGAACTTGATGTCTATCGCGTGGTTCTCGGTGTCATATTCTTCAGCGATGAACGGGTCTTCCAGCCTGATGCTCTGGGTCGCGATAGCCGTGGCTGCCTGGTCCAGCAGCATACTCTTCTGTCTGGCGGCGTTCTCGTCGGTTACTCTGACCCGGTATTCGTCCATCGACTCGCCGTCCATCTGCCTGATCCAGTCGGCCATCATCTTGTCCACCTCCTCGCTCAGCCTGGACTTGTAGAGCGGCGGCAGGGACGACATATCCCAGAACACGACTTTTTCTCCTGTGTTGTGGCTCAGGGTGGTGACTTCGTTGTTGGTGTGGAAGTTGAGGGCCAGGACTCCGTCTATGGGAGTGCCGTCTGCCGTGCCTGTGCGGAACACGGTCCTGCCGTTGATCAGGTTGTACACGATAATCGAGTCCCGGAGGGCGTAGGCGATATATTTGCCTTCGGGATGCCACGAGGACTGCACTACATCCCTGATGCCTTCTGTAATTACCTTCCTGTCGTAGTCTATGGAGTTGACTATGTGCAGGCCGGCGGTGTCGCAGCTCACGGCTATCTCCCTTGAGTCGGGGGAGAATGCTATGTGGTTGACCGGACCTGCGAAGCGGACGATCCTCCTGAGCTCCGATGTTCCGGTGTTCCAGATGTCCATCTCACTGCCCCGGGCGGCGGCGATATAGTATTTGTTGGGACTCATGGCTATATGGTCATAGACTTCCCCGCTTTCGATTATCGCCGTGGGCCTGTAGTTCTCGGTGGAATACCTTATAATCTGTCCGTAGGAGTCGGCTGTGACCAGCTCACGGGCATCAGTGGAGTAGGCTGCGGCCGTTACAGACGGGACTCCCTTCTTTTCCTTGTCCAGGACGAACGGGTCGGTGCGCTTGACCCCCTTGATCTCGGCGAGGATGCGGTTGCGGTCCCGGTTGGAGATGATGAACACGTTCCTGCCGTTGCGGTAGGTGACGGCTATGGACGCGCCCGTGGGGTTGATATGGAAGTTCTCCACGCTGTAGTCGTAGACAGGACGGTTCATGAGGTTGTACAATGTGCCCTCGTCGCTTTTGTAGATGATGCTGAATCCTCTGAAGCGGACATCTTCATATTGCCTGTCGATGGTGAATGTGGACCGCTCCGTAATCTGGGCGCCGAGTGGTGCGGAGACGGAGAGCGCGGTCATTGAGAGAAGTAGTGTTCTGAAAGTCTTGAAGTTCATAATCAGTAGGGTAAATGATTTGACAAAATTAATGAAAATAATGTAAAATCGCACTATGTGGTGGCTTATTTTTTGCAGAGTGTGCGGTGTTGTTAAAACAATGCGGAATCATGCAGTTGACAGGATATATTTCACAGATAATAGGCCCGGTCGTGGACGTTCATTTCCCGGATTTGGGAGAGCACGGCCGTCTTCCGGGCATTCATGAGGCCATGACGGTCAGAAGGCGGGACGGCCGGGAGCTGGTGCTTGAGGTCCAGCAGCATATCGGAGAGAATACTGTCCGCTCCATCGCCATGGAATCCACTGACGGTCTCCAGCGCCGCCTGGAGGTCGCTGCGGCCGGCCGGGCCGTCTCGATGCCTGTGGGGGAGCAGATCAAGGGCCGGTTGCTCAATGTTACGGGAGACAGCATCGACGGTATGCGCGTACTGGACCGTACCGGAGAGCTGCCCATACACCGTGAGCCGCCCAGGTTCGAGGACCTGGCCACTTCCCAGGAGGTGCTCTATACCGGAATCAAGGTGATAGATCTGCTGGAGCCTTACGTCAAGGGCGGCAAGATAGGTCTGTTCGGCGGGGCAGGTGTGGGGAAGACCGTGCTTATAATGGAGCTCATCAACAACATAGCCAAGGGACACAACGGCTTCTCGGTCTTCGCCGGAGTGGGGGAGCGTACCCGCGAGGGCAACGATCTGCTCAGGGAGATGATCGAGTCAGGCGTGATAAGATACGGTGAGGAGTTCAGAAAGAGCATGGAGGCTGGCCACTGGGACCTTTCCAAGGTGGATTACAATGAGGTGGCCAAGTCCCAGGCGACACTGGTGTTCGGACAGATGAACGAGCCGCCCGGAGCCCGTCAGTCAGTTGCCCTTTCAGGACTTACAGTAGCGGAGTCATTCAGGGACGCAGGCAAGGAGAGCGGTGAGAAGCGCGACATCCTGTTCTTCATAGATAATATTTTCCGTTTCACCCAGGCCGGTTCCGAGGTGTCCGCGCTGCTGGGCCGTATGCCGTCCGCAGTGGGATACCAGCCTACGCTGGCTTCTGAGATGGGTCAGATGCAGGAGCGGATAACTTCCACTAAATACGGTTCCATCACTTCCGTGCAGGCTGTCTATGTGCCTGCTGATGACCTGACCGACCCGGCCCCCGCCACTACATTCACCCATCTGGACGCTACTACGGTGCTGAGCCGTAAGATCGCGGAGCTTGGCATCTATCCGGCCGTGGATCCGCTGGAGTCCACATCGAGGATTCTGGATTCCAATATCGTGGGAGAGGAGCATTATCAGGTGGCTCAGAGGGTGAAGCAGATACTTCAGCGCAACAAGGAACTGCAGGATATCATAGCCATTCTGGGCATGGACGAGCTTTCCGAGGAGGACAAGACAGTGGTCAGCCGGGCTCGCCGCGTGCAGAGGTATCTCTCGCAGCCTTTCTCTGTGGCGGAGCAGTTCACGGGTGTTCCCGGGCAGATGGTGCCCATAGAGGAGACTGTCCGTGGTTTCAGGATGATATTGGACGGAGAGGCGGATTATCTGCCTGAGCAGGCCTTCCTCAACGTCGGAACTATAGACGAGGCCATCCGCAAGGGTGAGAAGATGCTTTCGTAATGGAACTTTTGATTGTATCACCTGTCAGGACCGTATGCGATACGGATGTGGTCAAGGTCTTCTTCCCCGGTGCCGCCGGCGGACTGGAGATTTTCCCCGGCCATGCTCCTCTGCTTACGTCCCTTGCACCCGGGGAGATTGTCTATACGGCCCCGGACGGGAAGGAGACGGCCGTTGCGGTCCGGGCCGGCTGCGTCCGGCTGCTGAAGGACAGGATCGAGGCATGTGTTGAGACAGTGGAGCCATGAGAGCGTGGAAATACATATTGCCGTTGATTATGCTGGCGTTGTTCTCAACGCTTCCGGTCCGTGCCGCAGATGAGCCGGAGAACGGGCAGGAGGAGGGTTTCAGTGCCAAGGATGTGGTCCTGGGTCATTTCGAGGACAGCTATTGGTGGCATATCGGCACATTCGGAGGCCGGGAGCTCAATCTGTATCTGCCGGTGATAGTCCGCAGCAGGACGGACGGATGGTGTGCGTTCTCTTCCAGGCATCTGAGCGGCGGAGCTTCTTACAGGGGGCTGAGTATCGCCGGGGACGGAAAATACAAGGGCAAGGTGGTGGAGACTCTCTCCGACGGCAGTGTGGTCCGTCCGTTTGATCTCTCCATAACCAGGACAGTGGCCGCGCTGCTGCTCAACAGCGCGTTGGTGCTGGCTCTGGTGCTCGGCGCGGCAAGGTGGTACCGGCACAGGAAGGTGACCGAGACTCCTCATGGGCTGGCGGCCCTGATGGAGTGGGCGGTCGAAACGGTTGAGGAAGATATTATCAAGCCCGGTGTAGGAGAGAACTGGCGCAGATTCGCGCCTTTCCTTCTTACGGTCTTCTTCTTCATCCTGATCAACAATTTCATGAGCCTTATACCGTTCTTCCCTGGAGGAGTCAACGTGACAGGCAATATAGCGGTGACCTTCACTCTCGCGCTTGCGTCGTTCATCGCGATCAACCTCTTCGGAGGCCGGGAGTACTGGAAGGATATTTTCTGGCCGGATGTTCCTGCATGGCTGAAAGTTCCGGTGCCTCTGATACCGCTGATAGAGTTCGTGGGTATTTTTACCAAGCCGTTCGCCCTTATGATCCGACTCTTCGCCAATATGCTGGCAGGTCATGCTGCGATTATGTGCCTGGTATGTGTGATATTCGTTACGGCAAGTATGGGCGCGGCCCTGAATGCATCCATGACAGTGGTCTCGCTGATATTCGCGGTATTCATGAACTGTCTGGAGGTGCTGGTGGCATTCCTGCAGGCATACGTGTTCACCATGCTGTCGGGCGTGTTCATCGGACTGGCGCAGGGTGAGGAAGGAAAAAGTAAAAACAAGAAACTGATAGAAAACAGATAAAATAAAATTTAACAATTATGACTGAGTTAGGAATACTTGGAGCCGCTGTCGGCGCAGGTCTTGCTGCCATAGGAGCGGGTATCGGAATTGGTAGAATCGGTTCATCCGCCATGGAGGCCATAGGCCGTCAGCCTGATGCGGCCGGCAAGATCAGGACAAACATGATTATCATTGCCGCCCTGATCGAGGGTGTCGCCCTGTTCGCGCTTGTAATCTGTTTCATGGGACTGTAGTAAGGAGGACTGGCTATGGGACTGCTGCAACCGGAACCGGGATTGCTTATATGGATGACCATAGCGTTCCTCATTGTCTTCGGACTGCTGGCCAAGTTCGGCTTTCCGGTGATTCAGAAGACTCTTGACGAGCGCAGGAAGTACATCGACTCGTCCCTGGAGGCTGCCGGAGAGGCCAGGCGCAGGCTTGACGGGCTGGAGGCAGAGATGGACGGGATGCGTCAGGAGGCACGGAAGGAGAGGAACGAGATCCTCAAGTCCGCAGCTGATGCCCGTGAGAAAATACTCTCGGAGGCAAGGCAGCGTGCGGGCGAGGAGGGTGAGCGGATTATTGCCGCCGCCAGAATCAGTGCGCGCAATGAGGGCGAGGCTATCGTCCGGGACGCACGGCGTCAGGTGGCCATGCTCTCCATAGCCGTCAGCGAGAAGGTGCTGCGCGGCAGGCTGGAGGATGAGCGGGCTCAGACCGAGCTGGTCGAGAAACTCATCTCGGAGATAGAGCAGAAAGGTAAAGTCAGTGACAAGGAGGCTTGACAATGACCGGTATAGGACTGATATCAAGGCGTTATGCCAGTGCCCTCGCCGAATATTCGGCAGGGCTCGGCGAGGAGGACAGGGTCTACGCCCAGTTGCTGCCGCTGTCTGAACGTTACGACTATGTTCCCGAGGTGAGGGAGACAGTCCTTTCTCCGGTAGTGTCCGTGGAGGAGAAGACGGCGGTGATTTCGGCTCTTTTCGAGGGCGGTCCCTGCCGTTCGCTGCGCGATTTTATCCTGCTTGTGCTCCGTCACCGCAGGGAGGCGTATTTTTATTTCATCCTGCATTCGTTCATTGCCCTCTACCGCGACAGGCATCATATAAAGGAAGCGGTGCTGACTACGGCCGCCGCTCTCGGTGAGAATGTCAGGGATGCGGTGCGCAATGTGATGCAGGAACGCTGCGGATGCACTGTCAATGTGACTGTCAGGGTGGATCCGGAGATAATAGGAGGTTTCGTGTTCAGGATGGAGGACACGTTCATCGATGCGAGCGTGGTGTCCCAGCTCAGGACTCTGCGCAGAAGGCTGGGGGACAATCCGGTCAAGAAAATTTAGAGACAGACAAATTATAGAATATGAGTGAGAAATTAGATAAAGTAAGACCTTCGGAGGTGTCCGGGGCGCTGCTGGCGGAACTTCAGGGCATAGACCTCGAGGCCAGATATGCCGAGGTCGGCACGGTGCTTCAGGTCAGTGACGGCGTGGTGCGCATATTCGGACTCCGCAATGCAGAGGCCAGCGAGCTGCTTGAATTCGACAACGGCATGAAGGCTGTGGTCATGAATCTGGAGGAGGACAATGTGGGAGCCGTACTCCTGGGTCCTACAGATCAGGTCAAGGAAGGCGACATGGTGCGCAGGACGGGCCATACGGCATCCATTGGCGTGGGCGAGGGCCTTCTGGGACGTGTAATCAATCCGCTGGGCGAGCCGATAGACGGCGGCGGCGACATCAGAGGAGAGATGGTGGAGATGCCCCTGGACAGAAAGGCGCCCGGGGTGATTTTCCGCCAGCCTGTCAACCAGCCGCTCCAGACCGGACTTAAGGCAGTGGATGCCATGATCCCTATCGGGCGCGGCCAGAGGGAACTGATAATCGGTGACCGTCAGACAGGCAAGACAGCGATAGCGGTGGACACCATCATCAATCAGAGGGCCGGTTATGAGTCGGGGGATCCGGTCTACTGTATCTATGTGGCGGTAGGTCAGAAAGCGTCGACAGTGGCCAATCTGGTGGATACACTCAACAGATACGGAGCGATGGACTACACCGTGGTAGTGGCGGCCACCGCTTCTGATCCCGCAGCCGTGCAGTATTTCGCTCCTTTTGCCGGTGCCGCCATCGGAGAGTATTTCCGTGATACGGGACGGCACGCGCTGGTGGTCTATGATGATCTTTCCAAGCAGGCGGTGGCCTACCGCGAGGTGTCCCTGATTCTCCGCAGGCCTTCCGGACGTGAGGCATATCCCGGCGACATATTCTATCTGCATTCACGTCTGCTGGAGAGGGCGGCCAAGATTATAGCCCAGGAGGAGGTGGCCAGAGAGATGAACGATCTTCCGCCGTCCCTGAAGGACAAGGTCCGAGGCGGCGGCTCGCTTACGGCCCTGCCGATTATTGAGACACAGGCCGGGGACGTGTCGGCGTATATCCCGACCAATGTCATATCCATTACCGACGGACAGATATTCCTCGATACGGATCTGTTCAACGAAGGCAATCTGCCGGCGATAGATGTCGGTATATCTGTTTCCAGAGTCGGGGGCAACGCTCAGGTGAAGGCCATGAAGAAAGTCGCCGGAACACTGAAAATCGATCAGGCGCAGTTCCGCGAGCTGGAGTCATTCTCCAAGTTCAGCAGCGATATGGATCCGGTTACGGCCGCTGTGCTTGACCGGGGCCGCAAGAATACGCGCCTGCTCATCCAGCCTCAGTACACTCCGATGCCTGTGGGTCAGCAGATAGCCGTGCTCTATTGCGGTACGCACGGACTCCTTCGCGACGTGCCCCTGGACCGGGTCTCTGATTTCGAGAGGCTGCTGATAGAGTCTCTCAAGCCGACGGGAGTGTTTGACACACTGGCCGCCGGAAATCTTGATGATGATACATGTCACAGGATAGAGACTGCCGCCGCTGAGGTGGCCGCCACGTTAAAGGCATAGGACGATGGCTGCGCTTAAAGAGCTTAAAGGACGAATCAACTCCGTGCAGAGTACGCTGAAGATCACTTCCGCCATGAAGATGGTCTCCTCGGCCAAGCTCCACCGTGTACAGGCTTCCATGGAGGCTCTGGCCAGGTATGAGAACCGTTTCACGGAGGCGGTTGCGGCTCTGTGCAGCGATCCGGATGTGGTGACGGCTTCTCCGCTGTATCTGCCGCACAAGACTCTCAGGCGGGCCGTGGTGATAGCCATTGCCTCGGACAGCTCTCTGTGCGGTGCTTTCAATGCCAATGCGGTAAAGGAACTGACGGCACTTATGTCATCTCTGAAGTCAGAAGGATTCACTGAGATAACTCTTTATCCGATAGGTGAGAAAATGGTGCAGGCCGTCTCGGGACCGGGATTTTCGGAACGGTTCGCACCAGGAGTCAGCATCTGTACTGACTACCGGAGGATGGCCGGGAAATATTCTTTTGACGGTATTGCGCCTTTGGCGACTCTGCTGATGAAGGAGTATATCGCCGGACGCAACGACAGGGTCTGCATGGTGTACAATCATTTTCATTCCATGGGCCGTCAGTCTCCGGTGACGGACCAGCTGCTGCCTTTCAGGGAAGAGAGCGTGGACAACGCAGGACGTGAGGCTGCGCACGATTATATCCTGGAACCCGGCCCGGATGAACTGCTGGCGGACCTGTTGCCGTCAGCGACCCGTATAAGGCTGTACAGAGTTCTGCTCGACAGTGTTACGGCTGAGAATGCCGCACGTATGATAGCCATGCAGACAGCCACGGACAATGCTCAGGAACTCATAGACGATCTGTCCCTGGAGTATAACAAGCGCCGCCAGCAGGCAATCACCGCCGAACTGGCCGACATCGTATCCTCCTCGGAGGAATGATACGTGCCGGCCGTCCGGAGATGCTTTCGGTTATCTGTATTGGAACGGCACAGATTCGTTGATGCCGCAGGGGATGGCGTTGTTGACGGTGAAGAAGTCCTCTCCTTCCTCAGGTGTCGTAATGAAGATTACCAGATGGCAGTTGTCTGTATTCCAGTCCTCTTCAAGATTCATGACGAATGCGTATTCTGTCGTCTGTCCGCTCTCAAGTGTACCGAGTGAGTGTCCTGTGAAGTCGAAATTGGACACACGGCTGTCGGCGATGCGTATGCAGTTGTCATGGGTGTCGAAATCTCCCGGCCAGGAAGAATAGTTGGCCTGTCTGCCTTCTATTCCGTCCTCAAGCAGCCAGGCTCCTATGCGGAACTCGGATGTTCCGGCAGCCTTGACGGAGGTGAGAACCACCAGGGTGTTTCCGTTGAGCTCAGCGCGTGCCGATATGCCGGCTTTCGCATCTGTCCTGTCATAGGCTGCGTCGATGACGTTCTTGAGTCCGGCCTCACTGTTGTAATTGTTGTATGCGTAGTACATGTCCGCGACTACCATAGGGTAGCCTGTCACTCCCATTGCCTGGTCCAGCCTGTCGTCAAGATATGCGGGGTCGTCGCTGTTGTACGTATGGCATGCGGCCAGTACCGTCCTGGAGGAGTAGTCCTCGTCTTCCATGAGACTGCGCAGGAGGGTAATCATGCCGGGGCAGTATCCGCAGCCCGTGCCGGTGAACTGTGTCAGAAGCACTTTACGGCTGAATGAAGTGTTTTCCGGGTCCGGGTCCTCAGGCAGTTCGGGAACTGGGAAGCCGATGGCGGTCACGCTGACGATGTCGGTGTGCGAGGTGCCGTAGGCGGCCCAGAAAGAGTACTCACCGGTCTCGGTGGTGGTGAATGTCATGTCAGGCAGCTCAAGCAGCTTGTTGGTCTTGCCGTCGTAGAGACGGACACCTTCAGTTACAGGCTCTCCGTCACTCAGTACGGTGAGCTGGACTGCATCTTCGCCATTGGCCTGGATAATCATGTCGGAAGCGAGCAGCACCAGTTCGGAAGAGCCCACACCGGGATTATTCTCCTCGTTTCCGTTATTTCCGTTATTTTCTTCAGGCAGTTCCGTGCAGGACAGGAACATTATGGCTCCTGCCGCAAGCAGTGCGGATATTCTCGAGATTCTCATATTGCTTTTCCTTTATTTGTTTTTCAGCAGAATTTACTGAAATAAAAACGGGCGGCCTGACAGATTATGGCACGCCGCCCGTCTTGCAGTAAATTCAAAAATTTATTTGTATTATCTGGATGAGTTCTGTGTGAAATTCCTGAGGTTCTCCTGGAATTCCTCAGCTGAGACAATCTTGAAGTCTGTTACCTTCTTGTACGCTTTGGCTGTGCGGAAAGAAGTCCTGGACATAGTCCTTGCCTCAGGTCTCAGGGAGACTCCGTTGGCGGACTGAATCCTGGCAGTGCTGTGACTGCCGTTGGAGGCAGGTGCATAGGCGGCGCTTTCTGTCCAGCCTCTTGTGAGGGTCAGTTCGGAATTGATCCGTTTGCCTCCCAGGTAAGCCCATGTGTAGTTGAGATATATTGCGTTGGGGTACATCTCCGCACCGTCCAGGATATAGGGATTGACTGTTATGGTATTCCTGTCGGAGGCAATGTCAACGGTAAACTCCTCGTTGCTGTCGTTCTCACCCACAGATACGTATCCATTGTCGCTTAATGCGGCCAGGTAGTAGATGTTGTCCGTCCATGCCTGGAGAGGATACATCCTGTTGGAGTTGAAAGGAGCGGTCACGGAACCGTCTTCGGCTATCTGGAGATACCACTTCGGACCGAAGTCATAGAACAGGGAAGCGACATCGTATGAGCTGTATTCCGGGTTGCAGAAGAGCTCATAGGGAGTGATGCTCGGGAACTGCGGTGTATCTGCATCGTCAGTGTCATATCCGAATCCCAGGCAGAGCAGGCGGTTCTGTCCGCGGACTCTGGCGTTGAAAGCCTCGGCCTCCATCTTGAACTCGTCATAGAGGGCGTCCACTTCCTCCTTTGTCATGCCGGTATAGTAGTCGTACACTTCGGAAGGCAGGGTCTCGGGGTAGTCATTGATGCCGTCATATACGGTTACTTTGATGGACTTGGGACCTTCGCTGACATATCCTCCCTCATAGTAGTCGTAGTGTGCGACATCGGCAGTCATGGTCCATTCACCCTCAAGGGCAGAGAACAGCTCGGACTCTACTCTCTCAGCATCTGGCATGAAGTCAGCGGTGTTGTCAGCTATGGCGGGACCGCCCTCTTCCAGTACATTGGGCGTCTGCTCAATATTGTATGCCAGAACAGCCAGTCTGGTAGTCATACCGTCTATAGTGGAGAAGCTGAGATTGAGACCTTCGGCAGTGTTGATCTGTGCCACTTGTTCGTCAGTCAGTGCATTGCCTGATGCGGTTACGTCGGCGTATGTCATATATTGAAGAGCCGCAGCCCAGTCTCTTTCATAGTTGGCGGCATAGATAGCCGATGCTACATCTACGTTTCCGGTGTTCTTTACGTTGAACCATACCTCGAACGGATCATTGGGTCCGTTAGGATTGTCGATGGCGGTAACCGTCACTTCCGGTGCCTCCATGGTCTTTTCAGTAGTGGAGAACTCAATATGCTGGAATGACTGGCTGGTTCCCTCCTTGTTGCCCATCGCTGTAACCAGTATATGATAATTGGTCTGTTCCTGGAGGTAGAGATACTCCGTGAGGTCAATTTCCACATTGCCCTCGAATGTCCTCATACCGAGCATGAACGATGCGTAGTATGATGTGGTGAACCACTGGAGATAATCCTCGTTATTGCCAAGGAGTTCCAGTATCTGTGCATAACTGTACTCGTCTACAATCACCACGCAGTACTGGAATACGTCCGGATCGGGCGTGAATTTGATGGATCCTGTGACAGCCTGTACGTTTGAGCAGTCTACGTCAACAGTGGCGTTGAGGACCTGCGGCTCGCGGGCTCTGATCTGAGTCTTGTAAAAGTATCCGGTCCAGTACTCCTCTTCATTTACGTCTCCGGTACCGTTCAAGAGAGCATCCTGATAGGCTGTTTCGTCAAAGAGGGCCTGATACCATCCCTCGCCCCAGCCGTACATCGATTCACCCCATGTGAACTCACCTACGAGGAAAATTATAGGCTCGCCGGGAACTATAGGGTCGTGGAGGACAATCTCGTCACCGTATTCATCGATATATACTTCGTTTTCGGGGCCGTAGTAGATAGTGCTGTCGTTAGTTATAAAGAACCCTCCGTTGGCTTCCAGCGTCTGTGCATCGGATGAGGCCATCCAGCCGGACTTGTTGGAGTTGTACATTACCAGGTTGCCGTAGGAGAAACGCAGTACGTTTCCGGTTTCCTTTACGGATTCAGGTACCTTCACGTGGACAGTAAAGCTATTGTAGCCTATGTCTACCATAGTGACGTCCTCCTCGTAGTCGCCGGTGGAGAAATCCTGGGTCACGACTTCACCGTAATATTCATCATCGACGGTCGTGGCAGCTACATAGAGGGTGTAGTTGGTGTTGGGCTCGAGGCCGGAAACGGTTATGGAGTTGTCTCCGTCAGTACACTCGGCCGTGGTTCCGTTCATGAAAAGAACGTCTTCAGTCTGCTCGGCCTCAGGCGTGCCGGCAAAAGCCGCGTAGGCGATCTCAGTGATGTCGTTGGTCTTTACAGTAAAGACCGCACTGTTGGCATCAGAGGATACGAAATTGATTTCTACTGAAGGCTCTGTTACCTCGTTATCGATGACAGGCTCTTCCTCTTGGTCCTGTTCAGGTGTTTTGCATCCGTTAAGTCCTGCGAAGGCCAACAGGAAAAGACCTGCAAGAAGGATAAGAAAATAGTTTGAGAGTTTCATGATAAGTAATGTTTTCTGGTGTTTGCGTTTTCAAAGTTACGGTACAGGATAAAAAAAACTGTTCCTGCGCTCCGTTAAATGGTGACATTACATATATTTTACATTTTGTAACCCTGTTAAATAAAAAATAATTATCTTTGAATTTATGAATAAACCGCAATTAATCATAATCATAGCATTGCTTCCGGTGTTGGTGTCGATGCTTTGCTCCTGCTCTGACAGAGCAAGGCAGTCCGAGCTGCAGAAATATTCAGAACTGTATGTTCATTACTGCCGCTCGGGGCAGTTCGACAGTCTGGCTGTTGATGCCGGCCGCGTGTTCGCGGCAAGGAACCCGGGTATGGACCGCAGGCTGATCCTGCTTTCCGGACTGCATTCTGCACAGGCGGCGATTTTTCTGGACAACTATCCGCAGGCGGCGGCGTACATCGATACTCTGTCCGGTTTCGGGGACTGGGCGGAATATCCCGATCTGTCCGCTATGTTCAGCGGCATACAGGCCTCATACGAGATCAAGGCCGGCTTTGACTATCCGTCGGCTCTGGCACATCTGACGGATGCGCTCAACTGGTTCAAGGAGGACGGCAACGCGCTCAATACGTGCAATGCGCTGTACAATATCAGTATGATATATTTCTTCAGGAGGGATACGGCGGGGCTCAGGTATGCCAGGGAGGCGATAGAGATAAGTTCGGAGAATATGGATGATCCGTACATGATGTGTACTGCCGATGTCGTGATGGCGATGATGCTGTTGGTCAAAGGCGATTACGACGGTGCAAGGAGATATGCTGACGAGGCGAAGCGGATAGCGGACAAGGAAAGTTATACACTGGTGTATCCGCGCATATATATGGTGCTGGGTGAGGCGGCTCTTGATGACGGTGATGCGGCGGCCGCTGACGGACTGTTCCGGAAAGGATTCGAGGCGGCCCGGAATACCGACCCGGACTTTTATTTCGAGCTGGCCATCCCTTATAGCCGGATGCTTATCCAGACAGGAAGATATCAGGAGGCGGAGGAGTTCCTTGCCGGGACACTCAGCATTGTGGACAGGAACGACAACATCCGTTACAGGCACGTGCTCCTGGAGCAGCTGTCCGCTCTTAAAGAGGCGCAGGGTGACATACATTCTGCGTACAGGTATTTTAAAAGTGCGGTGTCCTCCAGGGACAGCATAATGAATGTCGACAAGGAGACATCGTTCAACAATCTGCTGGATCTGTATGAGAAAGCCTCGCTGCAGAATATTATCCGCAAGCGTCAGTACGATATGTATGTGACGCTGTTTATATGCGTGCTGAGTCTTCTGATCTGCGCATTCTTTATCTATAGGTATTTACGTCAGAGCAGGCTCAATAAGGAACTGGTGCAGCGTAACCAGGAGTATCTGAAAAGAAGTGAGATGCTGCAGAAATATCTCAGGCCCGAGCCGGCTCCTTCCGGCAATGATCCTGCAGATGAACAGCTGTTCGGCAAGCTGGAGAGGATTATGCGCGAGGAACATGCGTACCGCTCCAACGACATATCTCTGGACAAGCTGGCCGCAATGCTCGGTTCCAACAGGACGTATATTTCCCGTGTAATCAACCGGTATGCGGACAAATCGTTCTGGGGTTACGTCAATATGTACAGAATAGCCGAGGCGACAGAGATATTGTCAGACCTGAACAATGAGGTGCAGATCAAGAATATCTATGAAGTCCTCGGCTACAATTCCGCAGCTTCGTTCTTCCGCGTGTTCAGGGAGGAGACGGGAATTTCTCCTTCAAAATACAGGGAAGAGGTGCGGAAAATGAGACCTAAAGCATAAGGGCTTTGGCGATGGTGGCCGCTGCCTCCGCGCCGGCGATATGCTCCAGAATCCTGAGCCCGAATGCCACGGCATGTCCGGGGCCGCTGGCAGTGATGATGTTTCCGTCTTCTACCACACCCTGGCGCTGGTCGATGACAGTGACTCCTTTGGCAGTAAGTTCAGGCTCGAATCCTTCGTAGCAGGTCATTCTGAGACTTCCTCTGGCCTCGACCGCTTTCTCCAGGGGCAGCAGGGAGAGCACCAGGCCGGGAGCCGCGCAGATCGCCGCTACAGTACCCCCTTCTGCGAAATGTCTCTGCATCCTGTTCATCAGCGGAGTGCATGCCGCCAGATTGGATGTTCCCGGCATTCCTCCGGGAAAGATCATGATGTCCTCCTTGCGGATGTCGTTCAGAGGATATTCCTCCAGGGTTGATTCGGCATTGACACTTATACGCTGTGCGCTTGTCACGGCGGTGGAATTGCCGACGGAGATGATGTTGAGCTCGATGCCGCCTCTTATGAGGATGTCGGCTGGGGCCATGGCCTCGGTAATCTCGAAGCCCTCGGCCAAGAAGATGAATGCGCGTGGTTGAGTGTTCATGACGTTTGTATTTTAGGGGTTAAAGCATCGTGTAAAGGGCGGTGGACGCACCGGCGACACCTAGGGCCGCTGCGATTATCGCGAACAGAAACAGGATGAGTATAATGTCGATCAGTGAGATTATGAGTCCGGCCACGGCAAGTCCCCGGGGTCTTCTGAATATTCCGATAAAGGAGAAAACAAGTCCGAGAACCCAGATAATCCATCCGAAAACCGGCACCCATCCGAAAATCAATGTGATCAGTGCGAGTACGAATCCTGCCGTTCCGATTCCGTTTGTCGGCCTTTCGATGTATTCAGGTCTTCTGTAATTGTTGTCGTAAACTTCCATGTCTGTATGAATGATTGTTTAGAAAAGGTTTCTTATGCACAAATATAATATTTCTCTGCGAGAAATCCTAATGACATTCCGCTTGTTTCCGGGATTATTTTTAGTTTTGTGCATGGATGCAGAATTCTGAAAGGATGAATAAATCGTTTTACTCAGACACCCCGGAGATAAGGTACGGGGAGACGGATATGGCGGAGCTTGCGCGGAATCCCTGCCGGTTCGGGTGTGATGTCCAGATAATATGCACTCACGGCACGGCGGAGATATCCATCGGTATACAGAGCTACCGGATGCGCAGAGGTACGGGACTCTTCCTGCTTGGCGGAGGACTTGTGCATGCGGTCGGTCCGTCCGCTGATTTCAGGGTGAGGATGCTTCTGTATCCGAAGGATGTGATGCTCAAGGCCCTGATACCGGTCGATACGGACTTTCTCAATTACCTTCACGAGTATCCCTATTTCGATTATCTTGACGGCGGGGACTCTTCTGCGGAGTGGAATGCGGTCATTCAGTGGATGGATATGGCTGCGCTGCTGTTCTCGCGTCCAATACCGCATTTCCGGAGGTACATAGAGCAGAATTTTATTCAGAGTATGCTTATGTGCATGTATAACGCAATGCCTTTCGGGCAGATGCCCGGGATCAGTGACAGTGCCCGGATGCAGCTGGTCTGCCATCAGTTCGTGCGCCTTGTCCGGGAGAACGGCGCGCAGGAACATCATCTGCCGTTCTATGCGGGAAAACTGGGAATTTCTCCGAGGTATCTCAACGACATCGTCGCACGGTATTTTGACGGCAGGACACCCAAGCAGCTGATAGACGGTCAGCTGACGGCAGAGATAAAAGTGCAGCTGGACAATCCCCTGCTTACGGTCAGCGAGATAGCTGAGTATTTTAATTTCCCGGATCATACCTCGATGAGCCGTTTTTTCAGGCGTAATACCGGGATGACTCCGAAAGAGTACCGTGCCAGGCGTAAATCAATGTAGCTATGGATAAAAAAGAATATAGACTTACAGTGGTCCTCGGACCCACCGCTTCAGGAAAGACCCGCTATGCGGTGCGGCTTGCAGGGGAAACAGGTGCTGAGATTGTTTCGGCAGACTCGCGGCAGATCTACCGGGGAATGGATATCGGGACCGGGAAGGACCTCGGAGAATATGTGTACGGGGGAAGGCCGGTGCCGTATCATCTGATAGACATCGTGGATGCCGGGGTGCGTTACGATATCTTCCGGTACCAGAGGGATTTCGCGGCTGCGTACAATGACATCGTGTCCCGTGGCCGTCCGGTCATACTCTGCGGAGGCTCGGGACTGTACATAGAGTCTGTGACCCGCAATTACGCCATACCCGAGGTGCCTTCCAATCCGGCTCTCCGCGCAGAACTCGAGCAGCACTCCGACGAATATCTGATAGATATGCTCAAGTCCCTGACGACTCCGCACAACACCACCGACTATGACACGCGCAAGCGGCTCATCCGGGCCATCGAGATAGCCGTGTACCAGAAGGAGCATCCGGAGGATACCGGAGTGTTCGGCAATAGCATGGTGGAGTTCGCTCCGGACGAGGTGCATTACATAGGTCTGTCTGTCAGCCGCGATGAGCGCAATGCCCGTATCGACCGGCGGCTGGATGCCCGTCTGAAGGAGGGAATGGTCGATGAGGTGCGCCGTCTGCTTGAGGGCGGCCTTTCTCCCGATGATCTTATCTACTACGGTCTGGAATACAAGTTCGTGACCCTGTATCTTACAGGGCAGATGAGCTATGACGAGATGCGGACCAAGCTGGCTATCGCCATCCACCAGTTCGCCAAGCGTCAGATGACCTGGTTCCGGGGCATGGAACGCCGGGGCATCCGCATCGACTGGGTATCAGTCTGATTCTGTCTGAGATCGGGCGGTTCGGTGTAGAGGAGGTATAGTCCTGAAAAGCGTAATCGCCCGTGATTTCGTGAACGGGAGGGGCCCGCTGCGAAGCAGTGGGAGGGATAGCGGAGCGTACTTTTCAGGACTACACCGCCATCTACAACTCTTCCCACTCGCCGCCCCAAAACTGGATGAAGCGGTACATGTCGTCGCGGGAGATTTCCAGCGAGGCGGTGTTGTCGTTGGGGTGGAAGGTAACCCTTTCGGCCTGGCGCAGATCCTTGTCCAGATAGAGCTTGACCTGATGGTCAGGGTCGTTGATAAGGCCGAAGAGGGAGACGGAGCCGGGGACCGTGCCGAGGTATTTCTCCATGCGCTGCTCCGAGGCGAAGGAGAGCTTGCCCTGATGCAGCTGGTGCTCCAGGCCGTGGATGTCCATCTGCTTGTGGCACTCGAGGATGACCAGATAGTGCCGGTTGCCCTTGTGGTTTCTGAAAAACAGGTTCTTGCAGTGCGTCGAGTCGAAATCTTTCCAATATTTCATGGCCTCTTCTATTGTCGGAAGCGGCGGGTGTTCGTGCATGACGTAGCTGATGCCCAGTTCCTGCAACTTGTCAAGTACTTTTCTGCGTCTTTCCTCGGCTGTCTCCATATAAATTTGTCTTAATCGGTGCGCAAATATAGTTCATCCTGCCGGTTTCTTGTGTATTTTTGCATCCCTAAAATCAGAATATGGATTATCAAAGTGTGATAGACAGGATTCGCGACGAGGTGCGGGAACTGTGGGGACAGGGCAGGGTGGCGGATTATATTCCGGCACTGGAGAAGGTGGATCCGAGGCAGTTCGGGATAGCAGTGGCGACTCTCGACGGACATGAGTACAGTACAGGGGATGCACAGGTGTGCTTCTCTATCCAGAGTATATCAAAAGTGTTCACCCTGGCGATGGTGACCAGGCATGTGGGGGACGATATCTGGGATGCCGTGGGGCGCGAGCCTTCCGGCAATCCGTTCAACTCCCTGGTGCAGCTCGAGTACGAGCAGGGCAAGCCGCGCAATCCGTTCATCAATGCGGGTGCTCTGGTGGTCACTGACCGTCTGATCTCGCTTTATCCTCATCCCAAGGACGCAATGCTGGAGTTTGTCCGCAGTCTGTGCGGCAATGACGATATCTATTACGACAAGGAGATAGCCCGCTCCGAACGGCTTAACGCGGACCGCAATATGTCGCTGGCCTATCTGATGAAAAGTTTCGGCAACATCCGCAGCGATGTGGACACACTGCTGGATGTCTATTGCCATCAGTGCGCCATATCCATGTCCTGCGTGGACCTGGCCAGGGCGTTTCTCTTCCTGAGCAACCGTGGCGTGAATCCATTCAACGGCAGGCAGGTGCTGACTGTCAGTCAGGCCAAGCGTCTCGGTGCCCTGATGCTCACCTGCGGCTTCTACGATGAATCGGGTGACTTCGCCTTCCGCGCCGGTCTCCCCGGCAAGAGCGGTGTGGGCGGCGGCATAGCGGCCTACATCCCCGGCAACCTCGCCGTCACCGTCTGGAGTCCCGAGCTCAACCGTCACGGCAACTCCCTGGCCGGTATGGCTGCCCTCGAGCATTTCACCACCGATATCGGCAATTCCATTTTCTAGCTGCCTGGTGACTGTAACTGCGTTGTTATTTTAGGGACTGTCGTAAAAAGAATAAAACTTTATAAAGAATTGATTGCCAATGTAATATAAAATTTGTATCTTAGCTAAAGATAAAAAGAATACCTCCAATTGCCCTGAAAAAGCCAAATTTGGAGGTATCGCAAAAATTAATCTGCATGGCTAAGGTACAAAATTTCTCTGGAATATCACCCGATCTCCCTTTCACTGGAGTATTGGCTCCAGTTGGGTCCAAAAATGAAAAAAGGGGCTCCGAAACGGAGCCGAAGATATAAAAAGATGGGTTCGATCGGAAAAATTACAGGGACAGTCTGCCGATTGACTCATGATGACGGAATTAAACGACAGTCCCTAAATAAGGAATTAGAAAAGTTGAGAAATGGTGGTGACCTTCTCTGTCTTTCGTGAATGACAAGTACACAGACAAGACGAGCGAAGCGATAGACGACATGTACGGGCTGCTGAGCCGCTATTTCATAGGACTTGTAATAGAAATAATCGGAGTCGCAATCATAAACACCATCGGACTGCATTTCGTGGCAGGCCTTACTTTCAGCATGGCGGTCGGCATTGCATTCATGACAGGACTTCTGAACATAATACCATATGTCGGGCCATTCGCCGGAGGAGTAATAGGCACTTTTCTCGGACTGATACTCAAATACTACTCCGTGCACCCGATGGGAATAGACGTTAGCTTCTGGGGATACATCGCCATCCTGGCAGGAATATTCGTTTTCGCACAACTCATAGACAATTACATCTTCCAGCCAATCATATACTCCAACAGTGTCAAGGCCCACCCTTTGGAAATCTTCATAGTCCTGCTCATGGCTGGATATGTCGGAGGAGTAGTCGGAATGCTGATTGCCATTCCTGCTTATACAGTCATAAGAGTTTTTGCGGCAAAGTTCCTGTCGCATGTCAAGTTCGTAAGGATGCTCACGGGCAGTGTGCAGGAAAAATCCCAAAAATGACAGGGGTTGTATCAAAAATTTCATTTTGACACAACCCCCCAAGAAAAGTCTTTATATCTGTCAGAATGCCAACATAGGCCTTACAATCGTAGTAGCATATTTAAAGAAACATATATAGTCCACCCAGCCTCCATCGGCGATATCTATATATCTGTAATATTTGTCAGATGCGGTAGCCGCAATCATAACCCCGTTCTGATAATCGCTATACAGTATTTTATTATTGTTGGAAACTTTCTCCATGGCCTTATTCATGGCCGATGCCAGAGCGCCTTGGCCTTCCCATGCCATACTGCCGTTCGCGACACCCGATGCAACGATACCGGTAATATCCAATTCTACATTGCATAGATTGCGGATTGCATCAAGGTACTGGCCTCCCGACGGCATGAACCAGCCTGTAGTGACACCCTCTGCCGGGCCTCCCACTTCTGAAGCAAAATCATATACCGCCTTAAAACCGGGATAATATCCCTTTGCGAAATCATCCGCCCTTTCGGTATATATCAAATGAGTGGCTCTATATCCATCCAGATTTTCATCTGCCAACGTATACAGTTCTTGCAGATCGGATGTCATCGGGATATTAGGAAAACCTATTTCCTCCTCGTCCCTTGTATAGCTGGCCTCGAAGTCAGTATTCTGAATAGAATAATCGGTATAGAAACGGCGCATATACCCTAAATTATCTGCGCTTAAAAAACCTGCTACCCGCGTAGCCAGAACAATGGCATGCGCGACACCGCCAAGGGCCTCTTTTTCACCATCTGCTATCCTGTCAGGATCAATCTGGCATACAATGCCTATCACATCGGCCGAGGACACCTCTGATGCCGGAGCGTCCTTAGAAATCAGAGAGCCGTCCGCAAGAAAGAAATCACCGACTTGCAGCAAATGCTCTATCACTTCAGGTTCGCCATAGTCTATAGTCACGCAATTGTCGGCTATCGCCTCGCCGTCCTGTTGCCACGGCGTATCCCCGTAACTGCCAGACAGGCTGAAATTCCCCGGCATGATCAAATAAATGTAAAAGTTGCCATCCGTCCACGGCTTAAAGTCATTGAAAACCACATTGCCGGACAAAGAATAGTCAGGAATCTGCCTGTCCGTATTGGTAAAGCGGTAAGTTTTCTCCAGAAGACTTATTTTCACTAATCCCATCGCATGGGACATTTCAAAATCAAGCCTACCCGATGAAGGAGACGCCGTTCCTACAGACAGATCATAATCTGCAAAACCGTTGCTCTGGTCATCGGGCAAATTCCATCCTGCAATGAAGTCAGCAAAAAATTCCGAAGCCGTGGTCGCAGACGGGTCTACAGAGGCCCCGAAATTTTCCTGATACGGATAATATGCATAATAAACCGCATTTTCAGGAAATGTCATGACTGAATCCGAAGAAGACCAGACAATGGACCCTCCATTGGATGAAGCCGTAAGACGAAGATTGTCCACAGCTTCTAACACCGTTCCGTTTTCAACCGCAAACAAACCTATCGCATCCCCGTCCGAGAATTCAGCAGGATATACGGCCGCACCGTCCGATGACAGGAAGCCGTCATCGGACACGGAAACAGTCAAAGGCACCAGAACCGATTCCTGCCCGTTCTTTTCACAACCGGCAATCACAAGGATTGCCGGAATCATTATCAACAGGCTGTATATGTTTCTCATCATTTACTTGCTTTAATTGAAAGACTTTCTGTACCAGCCTCTATTTCATTGATGAGGTCTACCAATTCCTGGATATCTCCTCTTTTCGCATACTCTGGCAGAATCATTGTCCTGCCCACAGGCCCCCACATTCCCTGTGAATCCTTTGCGACAGTAAGCATGGTGTAGTACCATCCCAAATAAGTGTATGCATCATAGAAATCAACCGACACGAAAGCGTAGTGGGTGTTTTCGTCAGCCTGATAGAAATACGGATTGGTAGTTATCCAACTCAACAGGTCATCATCGGTCTTGTATTCTTCATCTGGGTTGGAATAGTCTCCGTTCGCCATGAAATAATAGCATTCCACAGCCTCGGACGAACGTTCGAAATGGAACACTGCAATACCTTTGTCTTTCATCAGATGAGGCGAGTCGGCAAACAAGCCGGCCTCCAATGCCTCATTACCGTCATAAACTTTCACGAAAGTACTTGTGAAAGTCGCTGCCGAAACATCCTCCGAACCTGTGGTAGCCGTGGTAGTCAGAACCTTTGCCGCGATACCTTCATTTGAAACGGACACCGCAGCGACAGTATATTCCGTTTCAGGAGTAAGCCCTGACGGTTCAAACCATCCTTCACCTCTGTCGCATACGGCAGTAACGGCATCCAGCATAGAGTATGTAGGATTAAATTCTACCTGCTGGTTGTAATAATCGACTATCGCCTGTTCGACACTCTCTTTTGCGAGTTCTTCCGTATACTCATCGGTAGGAATTGCGACACAACCGTAAAAGATGCTTTCAAACCCGGCTGCCGGAACCACTCTGGCCGAGATACGCTTCGCTGTCGTGGCATCTATGATTATTTCTGCCTCGAAGTCCTCCGGAACGATGCCCCTTTCGCTCATGAACGACACAAGTTCGCATTTGCTTGAAATACCCACACCCGGAGTATATCCGAAAGCGAAGAAATAGTATTCAGTATTCTGCATTATCGAGAAGTTAGGCACGTCCTGATCACCAGTATAAAGTCCTATGCCTTCATCCAAATAGCTTTTAACGCCATCTACATATCTCTGAGCGATTTCATCCGCATCATCTTCTGTCAGATCAGGGAAATTCGCGGATGGAAGGCAGAGGAATATAAACTGTGCTGTCTTGTTTGAAGGAGTCACTTTCAAATGGACAGTCGTGGTTGTAACGTCAGAGTATTCCAAATCGAATGTAAGTTCCGGAGTTTCAGGCGCTGTAGATGTTTCTATCCTTGAAAGAGGGGTCGTAGGGGACGCGTCTTCTGAAGACATGCCGAATACCGTCAGCAAATATTCGGTTTCAGGGACGAGTTCCGAGACAACACCGGAATATTCTCCCCTATGGAGATTCTGTGAAAGGTATTCCTGCAACGAAATCCCTGCTGCGGAAGCCGCCTGTGCCGCACTTTCGGCCACGGCTTCATATATGGCTTCATCATCAGAGTCCCCGTAAACGGAAAATTCCAAAGCGGCAACATAATAGTCTACATTGTCCATGGAAGGAACTACCGAATACGATATGGATTTGTCCGTAGCGGAAATCACATCAATGTCAAACGAACAATTCTGCCCCGATGTGCCGAACTCCAGAGTCGCCACCTCAGAATATTCGCCGTTTTCCGAAACAGCCGCAGCCGCTATATGATAAGTTTCACCGGCGACAAGGTCGGAAACCGTCACATCCCCGCCGGGAACCTGTATCTTTGTACCTGCGGTCAATATACCCCTTGCTGAAGGCACTTCCGCCGCATCGTTCAACATCATGTATGCCAATTCATTTGCATTTTCAGAAGTTATGCTAAGCGTAGCCGAAGTCATGCCCGAGGACACAAATTCGACACTTACAGTAGGGACTGTCTTCACTTCGTCCTTTTTACAGGAAAAGACCGACATGGCAATCAGTGCCAACACCGATATTTTCAATAAAGTAAATAAATTTTTCATTGTTTTCTTTTTTTATTTAAATTTTGATTGTTTTTTACTGCTCATCTTCGTTTTGTGAAAGTTTCATTCTGTACAAAAGATACCCGTAAGGGCAATATGTTTGAGTTCCGTTGTAATTGGTAACATTGAAACCTAAATAAGGCTTGTCACCCCCGTAATAGTCTGCAATAGTCTCAGGCCACCATGTCTTGATGATTCTAAACAGAAGGTAATCCCCGTCCTTTGAGACATGTATGGTTACTTCCCTTTCATAGTTCGTGTTGCTCTTGTCGTTTACCGTAATTATACCGGTGCTTTCATCAAACACGTAAGGCCCTGAAACATCCGTGACCTTTACACCGCCGACAGGATTAGAAGACCCGTGGACGAACTCTATCTGATTGCCGCCGAAAAGGACATTGGCGTATGACCTGTACTCCGGAGTATCGATGAATTGAAATCCGAGCGCGTCATCCGGAGATATCGGGCTGTCCGGATTTGCCATATTATAGTCAATCGCATACTGGTCAGCAAATTCCCCTGCGGTTATCGTCTGATAACTCAGTTCATTATATTCCGTCAATAGCCTGAATATGGTAGAATCGCGGTCGAATTCACAAACTTCGGCAGTCCAGAGAGTATTATCCAGATCAGATGCCAGAACTTTGGTCGGATCCGCTTGGATTACCGTAAACACAGCAGGTTCCTCCGCATTGGAATACAGAACGGTTACCTCTGTCCTTCTTTCACCGGGAACCGTATTGGGGTCCACATTGAACGAAATAACGCCCGGTTCGCTGACATCGAATTGATTACACCATCCATCGGTGCATATCGGAGTCTCGATTACGCCATCTTCGGCAGGATCGGTTATCGAATAGCTGACAGTATAAGTTCCTCCCGCAGCCTCGACTTCCACGATTCCGGGATCTATTTCAATCACGGAATCCATTGTAGGAACTTCCTCAGTCCCTTTGGAACATGAAAAAATCCCAACTAATAAAACAAATGGTACTAAAAAACGTTTCATTGATTATAAAATATTTATAGTTAAAAAGAAATGGTTTGCGAATTACACAAACGAAATTTGAGAGTTAGAAGTGACTCCAACTCTTCTTTATAGTTTCCGATATTGTCGAAGAAATCCTTGACGGCCTGTCTGAATTTCTCTTTTGTCCTGTAGAATCCGGTGTTAATGACCTTCTTCCTGAGGAACTTCCAAAGCCTTTCAATCAAATTGAGGTTCGGCGAGTAAGGCGGCAGGAATATCTGTTTGATTTTCGTCCCGTTTACCCATTCCTTGAGCTTTTTGTTGTGATAATAGCGGGCATTGTCGGAGATGATATAGATGACGGAAGCTTCGGGATGCCTTTCCAAGGCTGACTGATAAACATCCCGGGTGGATTCGGCATTGACGCTCTCACAGTCATGCGCTATCACATCTGTCACGTCATATGCATTAAGCAACCCGTTGATGTTCACCCTGTCACGACCGCTGACGGTCGGCTGTTCAAGTCTCTCGCCTTTCTCTATCCACGCATAAGTGGAACGGCTGTTGTGGGTCGGATGGACACCGTCCGCATAATAAACCACCGCATCTTCCGGCATACCGGAAAGAATTTCTGAAAGTTTCCCGGCAAAGGCCGCCTGCCTTGAGGCATCAGCCTCACAAGGGACTTCCGATGTCTTCTTATAGGTAAATCCGATGCGGTTCAGCAAGTCTGCAACCCCCCGGGGAGTGTATTCAACGCCGAATGCGGACTTTATCCAGGCCGCCACACCTTTGGCATCCGTATATATGTGCTCGCGTAGTTCCTTGCACAAGGCTGCCAGCTGACGGCTGTCAAGAAGCCCCCAATAACCCTTGTAACGGTTTTCCAGAAGTTCATCAGCACCACCATGTAAATAAGCGGAACGATAACGGTATACAGTGGAAACGTCTATTACAAGACATGAGGACACGAAAGAGGGCGTATTACCCATGCCCAACATCAGAATGCAAGTCACACGGGCATAGTCGGAACTTCCGGCTAAATTCCGTTGAAGTTTACGCAAAACTTCCATTTCTGATGTCGACAACTGAATTTCCATAGTGCAAAGATACTATTTTTTTTGAATGATTTTTCGCATTTCACTTACTTTTGACTATAACTATAAAACATCCGTTCTTCGTTATTTTTACAACAGCATAGTATCTCTATATGATTGGTCAATGTGGTCAACTCCAGTATCTTCGGCATTTGTCCGATTTCCGGTCGGACAATTTGTGCAGTTTTTGGCTGCACAGTTATCGCATGGTCTGATGATGCTTCAAAATTAGATGTCTCAATTTGTCCAATTCTTGGCTGGACAAATTCAGAATTCAGATATTTCTCAACAATCGCAGCAAATGCAGCCGAAGAATACTCATCATAAAACAGCACCATATTATAAATACTGCTCCGCCTAAATCCTTTAATATCAGGATGCTGTGACCGGATATATTCAGACAGTTGCGTTACGACCTTGCTTCCCCATTCTTCGCTTTTCAGCTTGCCTGAAACATATCCTCCCACATGCCATGCGGTAAGCAGCAGCTCTTTATTGACAGCTTTGGAAGCACGGCTTTTATGTTGTAGAATAATGTCTACGACTTCTCTGAACTGTTGCTCTTCCGATATGATTTTATCTTTTTCCATAACTGAGTACTTTGCAGGTTCAAATTTATAAAATATAAGGAAACAATGTGTCTCTAAAGTTTGATGGCGAAGCGCTTGAGCCGCGAGTCGAGCATCTCTTCCGGGACGATGTGTCTGATGCAGCCGGCGATGACGTTGAGAAGGCGCTCGCGGACGAAGTCCTCGCGGATGACGAGGGAGACTTCGCGGACGGGGACGCAGGTGGGGCAGCCGGGGGACGGGATGCCGCCTGAAGGGGCAATGTCAGTGGCCGGTGTCCCGCCGTTCTGCCGGACGATGGGCCTGAGGTTTCCGTGCTGTTTTTCGGTGAGGAATGCGGTATGCAGCTCGGGGATGACGGTGTAGCCGCCGTTGGTGTCCACGATGCGCACGAGGGTGTCGATGCTGCCGGCCTGGTATTCGGTTCGGGTCCGGCGGCGGCTGTGGCAGAAGTTGAAGACCTGGCTGCGGAGGCAGTGGCCCTCCTCGAGGATCCACAGGCGGTCGGAGGCCAGGCGGTCGGCCGGCACTTCACTCAGGGCGTACAGCTCGTCGGACGGGGAGATATACGCCACGAATTTCTCGTAGTACAATGGTATTTCCAGCAGGCCCTTCTGCTCTAACGGAGTGGCCAGGATGGCCATGTCAATCTCCGCCGCCAGCAGCTTCTCCACGATGAAGCGGGTGCGCATCTCGGACACGCGCAGATGTATGGACGGGTGCTCTTCGTGCATCCTCCGGAAGAGTCCGGGGAGGATGTAGGGGGCAATGGTCGGGATGATGCCCATGACGGCCTCTCCGCTCTCGTCGCCCTTCTCGACGGCGACCAGCTCCTCGATCTGCGAGGCATTGTGCAGGGTCACCCGGGCCTGGGCGATGATCTTCTCTCCGAGGGCGGTGGGCCGGACGGGGTGGGCTCCGCGGTCAAATATGGTCACGTCCAGGGCGGTCTCGATGCTGCGGATGCCCGCGCTGAGGGTCGGTTGGGTGACGCCGCAGGCCTCGGCGGCCCGGACGAAGTTGCGGTGGGTGTCCACTGCGACGATGTAGCGCAGGGCGGTAAGGCTGAGGTTGGTGTCTGTCTTCATACTGCCGACAAATATAGAAATTATCTATGAGAATATAAAAAATATCGATTTGATTTATCAAAACCGCCGCCATATCTTTGCACCGTAAAACAAAACACAACGGAATATTAATCATTAAAAAGTAATAGTTATGGACAGCAACAACAACATTCAGACTCAGACACAGCAGCAGTATTATCCCATGCCCCGCATCGGCGACCAGGCCCCCGCTTTCGAGGCCGTGACCACTCAGGGCAAGATCCGCTTCCCCGAGGATTTCAAGGGCAAATGGAAGATTCTCTTCAGTCATCCCGCCGACTTCACACCCGTCTGCACCTCCGAGTTCATGACCTTCGCCTCCCGCACCGCCGAGTTCGAAGCCCTCAATACCCAGCTCATCGGCCTCTCTGTGGACGGACTCTACAGCCATATCGCATGGCTGCGCACCATTCAGGAGAAGATTCAGTACAAGGGCATGAAGAACGTCGAGGTGAAATTTCCCCTGATTGAGGACATCACCATGGACATCGCCCGCCGCTACGGCATGATCCAGCCCGGCGAGAGTGCCACCCAGGCCGTCCGCGCCGTCTTCTTCATCGACCCGAAGAACGTAATCCGCACCATCGTCTACTATCCCCTTTCGCTTGGCAGGAATTTTGATGAGCTCAAGAGAGTGCTGGTGGGCCTGCAGACCGCCGATGAGTTCGGTGTCGCCCTGCCCGCCGACTGGCAGCCCGGAGATGAGGTGATAGTGCCCACGGCCGGTTCCTGCGGAGTGGCCAAGAGCCGGATGGACGGAGACGACAAGGACTTGAAGTGCTACGACTGGTTCTTCTGCACCCGTCAGCTCCCCAAGGAGAAGATAGAGGACAAAATTTACAGAAAATAATGAAACGCATAACAACACTACTATTAACAGCCGGAATCCTGCTTCTGTCCGCTGTCCCGAACGGGGCGGCCGGGCAGGAGAGGAAAACCGGAAAAAACGACGAAGGTATGGGAAAAGTACAGCATATAACGAAAGCGGAGTTTCTGCAGAAAGTATATAATTACGAGGCTAATCCACAGACTTGGAAATACGAGGGCGAGGGTCCTGCCATTGTGGATTTCTTCGCGACCTGGTGCGGGCCGTGCAAGGCTCTCAGCCCTGTTCTGGACGAGCTTGCGGCCGAGTACGGAGACAAGCTGACGATTTACAAGGTGGACGTGGATCAGGAGCGCGAGCTGGCCGGAGCTTTCGGAATCCGCTCGGTGCCTACGCTGCTCTTCATCCCCGCCGACGGGGAGCCGTCGATGAGCCCGGGTGCTCCGTCAAAAGCTCAGCTCAAACAGATAATCGACGAGCATCTGCTGAAATAGTTGACCCAGCGGGCGATCCGCAAAAACATGAAGAAAGGCCGTGCCGGAATCCCGGTGCGGCTTTTTCCGTAAGTACTGCAGCGGGGGTGTTTTGTAAACGCTCAGTGATCAGTTAGTTACAAAACAGAGTGTTCTTTCGGGTGGCTCCGAACCCGACTAAAGTTACTCGTGACTTTTAGAATGTCTTAATTTACAAGCCTTTCTGAGAAATGGGTGCTCGCCTGCTTACCGTTGGCCTTACCTCAGAAGCCGACCTGAAGCTGTGTGATGATCATGTGCGAGGAGGGGATGCCGCTGAAGACCCCCTGACTGTCCCGGGAGCGCTGCTGATAGACGTACTGCGCCTGGAGGCGGCATTTGCGGTAGATATTCCATTGAAGTCCTATGATATAGTTGCATTGCCAGTCATGCAGGCTGATGTTGCGGTCCAGATAATCCACAGATGCCACTATGTCCAGAAATTTTGCGGGCGATCCGGTCAGTGTGGCGTATGCGCCCCGGCTTCTGACTGTGGCATCCAGTCCTTCCATGTATTCGCTCCTGAGATATACCGGCCCGGCCTTCAGCTCCAGTCCGGTGCTCCATCTGTTTCTCCGGTATGTGTCACCAGCCTTGAAGGTTCCGTATGGACTGTCCGCTTTTGCCGTTCCTTCTCCGATGTAGACGGAACTGTGCAGTTTCAGGAAGCTGACCGGCCTGAGGGCGAGGCTTGCCACTACGTCCTTCCGGTTGTTGGTCTCGGCCGTATTGGACGGCTCGCCGCTGAAGACGCCGACCCTGTATTCTATCAGATTGCGGTTGTCCTTGCCTATTTTCAGAAATGCGCCTCCCACTTCCAGACCAAGGTCCCTGCCGGCTCCCGCCCCGAAGCATACGTCCGAGCCGTCGATACCCGCGAGATACTGGACTGCCTGGGCGCCCTTTATTATTTCCAGGACGGAGGGAGACATATTGCTCTCGATCGTGAAGGGGGTCTTGTACTGCCCGAGGCGGATGTAGAACGCATCCACCGGGCGGTATCTGACGAAGAGCTCATGCAGCTTGAATTTGGACACGTCGGCCATGAAGTAGAGGTCCAGATGCCTGACGGGCCTGATGTCGGCGATGATCATTGCCCTGTACAGATTGAACTTGTTGAAGGCCCCGTCATGTGCCATGTCGTAGGTGTCGTACTGGTATCCGGCCTGGGCGTAGCCGCTTACGCTTACCTTTTCCGAAAGGAAACGGACCAGTTTGCCGCCTTTTGAGCCTTTCTGTGTGCCGGAGCTGAGGGAGTCTGTCGCTGCCGCCGAGCTGATGCATGCTGCGGCGGTCAGGATTATAGTGATGGCAGTGGCCTTTAGGTTCATGACTGTAGTGTGTTGTAGCTGAGTTGATGAATCGGTTTTGTGTTTCAGGGCGGCAAAAATAGTGAAAGACTCCGGAATATGCAACAGCCCTGCCGGCCCTACATCCTCAGCCGTCCGAAGTGCAGTGTGCCTTCAGTGTCCTCAGTCAGGGCGTAGACGGTGTTCTCGTTTCCGTCATAGCACAGTTTCACGATTTTCATGTCTGTCCGTATGAGTTCTAAAGGACGGCCTTCCCTGTCGAACACTGCGATGTCTGAGTATATCTGTCCCATGTCAGGCGTATAGTCGTCGTAGTATTTCTGTACGGGAGTGTGTCCGTCGTAGGCGGTGTAGATCCTGTCGTCGGTGCAGCAGATGTCGGCGAATCCTGCGATGGTGTTCTCGTTGAAATCATAGGTGTACTCCAGCGCCTCGATGTCCGGCTTCACGAAGTACCGGATGCCTGTGGGTTCCAGCCGGTCATCATCTATGGAAAATATCTGCAGAACGGCTCCGTAGAACGTGCCTATGACACACCGGCTGCCGTCGGGAGAGAGGTCCATGACGCAATTCCAGTACAGGTATTCGTTCATGCGTCCGGTTTCGTCCGGTATTTCCAGGAGAGTGTGCCGGGACAGAACGTTTCCGTCAAGGGTCTGGAGCAGCAGTTCTATCGGGAGCTCATCGTCCACCGCGGCGGTGAACCCGGCCTTGGATGTCTGGTTGAGCAGGATGCCGTCTCTGATGTAGATGCATCGGTTTGTCCTGCCGGTCCCCTCCATTTTTATCTCCCGGACGGGATAGCTGCTGTGAATGAGCGGGTCCACAGGGAAGCACTGCATGAGGTTCCGCGACAGGTCATAGTAGTAAAGAGTGTCGTTCCGCAGGGATGGTGCCCTGTTCCCCTGGATGGTCTCGCCCGGTCCGCGTCCTTCCCTGATGGCGCCGGCGACCGGAGCACCTGTATGCTTGTCGTAGATATGCAGCGTTTTCCGGGTCTGCATGTCGAGTGCAGGCAGCACCAGCCAGTCCTTGTAAACGTAAAGATCCTGAGCGGTATTGAAGAGCAGCGCGTCACCGAGTATCTCGAAACAGGCCTCCCTCTCGACAGGAAATACGGGCGGCTCGTATCTGATATTGTTCCGGCCGCAGCCGGTCAGGAGCAGTGATGTTACCAGAAGTGCGGGTGTGAGCAGACGTTTCATGGCAGTTTTATTGTGATTCGCCAAATTTAGCGATTATTTTCCATATTTTCGCGTCATGGAAAAAAGAGGTCTGCTGATATATCCCTCGACGACTCCCCGGGGGAACAATGCTTTCGGCTGGTTCCGGGAGGCGGCTGCCCGTCACGGGATGTCGGTCGAGGTGCTGTTCTACGACGCTCCGGCGGCTGAGGCTCCTGCGGGCGCTCCTGCATGGAAGCCGGATTTTGTGCTGATGCGTGGGTACAATATCGCCCTGTCGCGGTGGTACGGGGCACAGGGTGTGCCCGTGCTGAATGCCCCCGAGGCGATGATCCTCTGCCGGGACAAGCTCCGCTGCGGGGAGGTTCTGGCCGCTGCCGGGGTGCCGGTGCCGGGGGCATTGTCCCCTGAGAAGGCCCGGAGCGGGGACGCATTTCCATTTATCCTCAAGCTCAATTTCGGGTCGAAGGGGGAAAATGTCTTCCTCGTCCGCGATGCCCTGGAATACCGTTCCGCGCTGGAGGCGTGCCGGCGGGAGGAGGCTCTGCGCCTGGAGGCATTGTCCCGGGGAATCAGCGAGTTCGGGGAGACGCCGGAGGAGGTCCGCCGCGGCTGCGAGCCTGTGCTGCAGGAGTTCGTGGCCACGAGCAGTGGACGGGATATCCGGGTGTGGGTGACGGGGGATGAGGTCGCCGGCCATGTGCTTCGGTACAATCCCTCGGGCTTCAAGTCCAATTTCGCCGCCGGGGGCTCCTTCCGTCAGATTCCGCTGCCTCCCGCCGCTGCCTCTCTCGCTGTGGCCGCTGCCCGTGCCTGCGGGCTCTTCTTTGCAGGGGTGGACCTGCTGTTCGACGGTCATAACGGCTTCAAGGTCTGCGAGGTCAACGGCAATGCCGGCTTCCGCACCGCCTCGGCCGACATTCCCGACGCGCTGTTCCGCAATCTCGCCCGCGTCCTGTGACCAATCCGTGCGTCCTGAGATGGCCGGGAGTATCCCTGTTCTGCAATCCTGCCCACACCCTGTGGCAATGGTAAGCAGAGTCGCGGAGTGCTTTTGCAATCTCACAGTGATCAGCGTGTTACGGTAGGGATGTGATCTTTTCGGGATGTTGTGAGGGGGCGGGAAGATCATGCTTAACTAGCATTGCTCTGAATGTAAGTGTTTTGCAAAACAGGGGTGCGTCACATCTTACCGTTGTTGGAACCGGCGGCTCTGGACTGTGCTTGCTGTTGGTGCTCAGGTAGTGGCTGTTTTTGTCGGAACCGGACGGATTTGGGCTTTTATCCTTGAGGGTTGTGATCCTGGCTGTTCTGAGCCAGGCCGTTCTGCACCGGACTGTTCTGGCCAGGAATGCTTTGGCCGTGGTGGAAGACTTGTCCGAGCAGACTGATGCTGGTATGGGTGAGGCGTGCCAGCTGCTTGATTCCCAGGCCGTACTGTTTGCGGAGGATGTCGGCCAGGTGATATCTTTCGTCTATGCTGAGCGCCTCGGGAGATGACTTGCTGAATATTTCGCGGCAGAGGTTCGTGACGGTGGAGGCCATCTCGCTGTCAGTGTAGCGGGCACGTCGGAGGATGCCGGATGTCAGCTCCATCTCCATGCTGTCGTTGCGCGAGAGGAAGTAGAGCATCCTGACGGGGCTGTGGAATATCTCCTCGACGGCGCGGTAGTCAACGTAGCATTTAGGGCAGATGAGTCCGTCGGCCGTTACGGTGTAGTGTCCCGGCAGCTGTCCGCGGGTACGGAACAGTTTCTGCTGCCGCCGCTTGCTCATGTGCGCGATATCTGTGACCGGCCGGTTGACTGTCAGCGTGTTGCCGTCGTTGAAATACAGAGGACCGGAGCTCCATCGGTAATGCATCGGGAGAACGGCCAGTCCGGCTGCGGGAGGGTTGCGCAAGACGTAGGCAATCGCCCGTTTAAGGTACTCGGTATCGTCAATTTCTTTCATGCAGATGTCTGCGCGGCTCATGTCCGCCAGAGTGAAAAGTCGCTTCCGGTAGGTCTTGATGAATCCGCCGCAATCCTCTTCAGTGCCGTGGCCTATGAAATGGACGTGGTTGTCCATCAGACAGAAGGCGTGCATGGATATGTCTTTGTCAGCCATGCATACCGGAATGCTGTTCATCCCGAAAATGTAATCGGCGTCAGTCTTGAAAATGATTTCCTTTTCCAGTCCGGCTGTGCAGATATGCCGGAAATGTTTCTCCTGCTCCATAATCTTTCGCTTCTATCGGTTAATCACTGCCTCAAAGTTAGGAATTATATTCAGACTGTGCAACAACGGTAAGCAGAGGCGCGGGTACTTTTTGTAATCTTTGGATAATCAGTGTGTTGAAAAATAGCGGTGTGCTTTCTGGGTGTCTCAGAAAGTGCGTGAGGTGTACCAAAAAAGTTGGACACAAGAGAAAAAGTAATGATAAAAAGCAACAGTTTACGGGTCCACCTGCT
>CALVDE010000018.1 GCA_944326265.1 uncultured Bacteroidales bacterium
CAGCAGGTGGACCCGTAAACTGTTGCTTTTTATCATTACTTTTTCTCTTGTGTCCAACTTTTTTGGTACACCTCATGGCCTGAAAAAACAGACCATAACGCAACTGTTATATTCAATAGTTGCTGATTGACAGTTAGTTATGATAGGTGCCGGTGCCTTATGGGGTAGATTAATGGGGCAGATTAGGAGACGCACCGCCCATCTCTCCGCCACATACCTCAGTTCCATTCCCAATCCTCCCGGCATCCTCACGTTGCTTTTTAGTTGTATTGCAACCGCCTGATTGACCGGGTATTGCATTTTGCGTAAAAAGTTAAGTGACGGCAAAAAGGCCGATTTTAGGTGAAATCCGCCCCACTTAAAATATCGGCTGACAGATAAAGTGCTTATCTTTAAGTATATGCAACTCAACTAAAAAGCAACGTGAGGTCATCTGGACATTTTATCACCCAAAATGTCCACCCCGCCCAACGTGATCACCCCGCCCAACGTGATGATTGTAGGGGGTATTCTGTGTTGGGGGTATTCTGTGTTTCGGATCACCTTCGGAAGGCGGAAATAACGCATAAAACAAATACGAACAGACTTACAAAAATGTTCGTAAATCTGTTCGTATGTTCTGGTTCCGCCTCCTTGCCGATGAGCCATATATCTTCTATGGCAAATTGGAGAAAGACATCAATTTATCAACCTGAAAAATGGGCGATTTTATGGGTTTTATAAAAAGAGAAAGAGGTATAAGAAATTGATTAACAATAACTTATGCCCCTTTTTCTGCGGTGAGGGGGGGATTCGAACCCCCGGTACGGTAACCCGTACGGCAGTTTAGCAAACTGCTGGTTTAAGCCACTCACCCACCTCACCTTCGGCTTAACCGGACGGCAAAAGTACGTCTTTTTTGCAAAAAAGCAAAATTTAGTTCATATCTTTGTTCTGCTGAGCGGTAAAACGTTAATCTTAATCATAATTTCAGAACTGATATGAATACTTCTTCGATTCCTGACTCACATTCATTGCCTGAGAGCCGTCCGTTTGTGTCCATGGCTCTGCTTTCCGTCGTAATGACGGTTTTTTCAGTTGCGCTCCTATGCTCGTGCAGCGGCAGCGACGGCGGAGGGACAATCGCATCAGGCGGGCTGGAGATAACCGCAGAAATTCCGGGTTTCCGGCTTTCGGACGGCAGTGCATTCTCCGTCTGGGACGGCCATGACGACCAGGACGGCAGCGATGAGCTTGACGGCGGCACCGGCATCACGGCAGGACTGTATGCCGTAAAGGACGGCGGCATAGTCGGGGACTGCGCCAATCTCGCTGTCGCCATCAGGCCGGGCGGTATGGATGCGGAAGGAGAAGGAGGCTTGAGTGTCTGCGTGATAGAGGAAGAGGTGGAACTGCCTCAGGATGCCGTGTTCTACCTGTATGCTCCCCGGGTGGAGGACCTGCGCCTGACTCCGGATGCCAAGGCCGGGGACGCGGAGGGCTTTTTCGCAGAACTGGTCGGATCGTGGACGGTACCCGAGGACCAGAGTGATGAGGGGGGCATGGCTGCGGCCGGCCTGATGACGGCATCCGCGTCCATCGCGGACGGGAAGCTGCATTTCGCCATGCGGCATGCCATGAGCCTTCTGGAGCTTGAGCTTCCCGGTGTCAGATATGTGTTTACCAACACGGACCGGGACATTCCGGATTACAGCATTGCATACGGCGGCGGGTTCAGTGACGGCCCGGTACCGCTGTCTCTCGGAACGGACAGGGCGGTTCTGCTCTTCAATCCCGTGTCCGGAGGTCTTCCTTCAGGCCGTTACGGTGAGTACAGCTGGAGCTGCGCGGAAAGCGCGCTTCCGGGGGAAAGCTATCTGGTCAGGATCGGCGGAGGCATGGAGCAGCGCAGCCATGAGCTGCGTCCCGGAGACTTCTTCCTGGCTGACGGCTGCCTGCTGTCCAGGGACGCGGATGCTGGGGAGGTGGCTTCGTCGGATGTGGTGGGAATAGTCTTCCAGACCGATCCGGAGCGGATAGGCGCGGGAGAGAAGGAGGCGTTGGGCGGAACGGCGCATGCCCTGGTGGTGTCGTGCAGGACTGTCGGTGACGGTGCTCTGTTCCAATGGTTTGTCAAGGACGGCAGCAGCTCCAGGGACGAGACGGAGATAGGTCTGGACAACAAGTTCGACGGTGAGGACGCATACGCCAGCTTCAGCATGGCCGATGCCGATATCGAGGGATACAGGAACAACATGGCCGTGCGTACAGCCAGGGCGGAGGACTATGCCGCAGGATGCTATCCGGCTTTCAAGGCCGCAGAGGACTACGGTTCGGAGGAATACGGCAGGCTTACGGCATCAGGGACCACCGGCTGGTTCCTGCCCTCCAACGGACAGTGGTTCGATATCGTGAGGAATCTGTGCGGCGTGACTCTGGACGCATCCAATATGGTGGACTGGGGCATGGGTGATTTCTACTGGACGGGCCTGGGCGATCTGTCAGGCATGATGGACGCGGCCATGGCCAAGGTGCCTGACAGCAGGAAGTCATCTTACTATATCTACAGCTATCAGTGGACATCCTCGCCTGCGTCTGAGACCGGCGCCAGGTATTTCGACTTCTACTACGACGGTACGGCTTTCTGCAACAATCTGTCCAAGTCCCATGCCGACCCCGTAAGGTGTGTCCTGGCTTTCTAGCGCACGGGCGGCTGCCCTGTGAGGAATTCCGTCAGTGCGCTGCGGTACGTGTCCGATACCGGTATGCGTGCGTTTCCGAAGACCATCCTGCCTCTCTCCAGGCACGTCATCCTGGAGGGCTGGACGATATACGAGCGGTGCACCCGGATGAAGCGGTCCGGGGGCAGCTGCTCCTCCAGTGATTTCAGGGTCATGAGAGACAGCACCGGATGCTCATCTCCTTCAAGATACAGCTTGACATAGTCTTTCAGCCCCTCGGCATAGAGAAGTCTGTCCAGGTCTATCCGTACCAGCCGGTAGTCCGCCTTGACGTATATGGAGGTTGTCTGCCGCCTGACGTGTTCCGTGCCGGAGCCGGCCACTGCGAACCAGTCCAGGGCTCTCCGGGCGGCGGAAAGGAAGTCGTTGTAGCTTATAGGTTTGAGCAGATAGTCCAGGGCATTGACCCTGAAGCCTTCCACGGCATAGTTGCTGAAGGCGGTGGTAAATATCACCCGCGTCCGCTCAGGCAGCATCCGGGCAAGTTCCATCCCGCTCAGCTCCGGCATCTGGATATCGCAGAACAGCAGATCCACAGCCTCCCGTCCCAGTGCCTCGAATGTCGCCGAGGCACTGTAGAATGACCCCTTCAGCTCCAGAAATGGGGTCTTGCGGACATATCCCTCTATCAGCTCCACCGCCAGGGGCTCGTCATCCACGACATAACAGGTCAGTTTCATAGTGCTCTCATTTACTAAGGTCAATACTCAGGAAGGCGCGGTACTCCTCCCCCTCCTGTCCGTAGCGCAGCACGTGCTTTCCGGGATATATCAGCTCCAGCCGGCGGCTGAGGTTCGCCAGCCCTACTCCGGAGCCGCTGCGGTCAGTCCCCTGCGTCTTGGGGAAGCAGCTGTTGGCAGTAAAGCACTCCAGCCGGTTCCCTTCCACAGTGATCCGTATGTGTACATACGAGGGCTTGTCATTGCTGACTCCGTGCTTGAAGGCATTCTCCACCAGAGAGATGAACAGCAGCGGAGCAATCATCTGTCCCGCAGGTGCCTCAGGCAGCTCCACGCTGACTTTCACATACCCGGGCAGGCGGATGCGCATCAGGGCGATGTACTCCCGGATAAAATCCACCTCGTCCTTCAGCGGCACCTCTTCCCGGTTGCCGCCGTAGAGGACATAGCGGAGCAGATGGCTGAGGTCGTGGACGGCAATCTGTGCCCGTGCCGGGTCGATCTGTATGAGGGAATAGATGTTGTTCAGGGTGTTGAAGAGAAAATGGGGGTTGAGCTGTTGCCTGAGATTCTGCAGTTCGGCCTCTGAGCGGCGGTGCTCAAGGTCCCGGCGGGCGGCCTCGGCTCTCCACCAGCCCGCCGTCATTCTCACCGCCACGCTGGCTCCTGCCACCAGCACGTACATCAAGGCATTGCGCCCCAGGAACATCATGCTGTCCATCAGGGGCCGCATCCTCGGAGGGCGGTGGAAATCCGGCGGCAGGACATACCTGAAAATCAGATGCACCGCAGTCATGGCCGCCGCGATGAGCAGGATGTTGAGTATGACGAACAGTCCCATGCGGCGCCGGGCCAGAAACTTGTCTATCAGGATGAAATAGTTGAGGTAAAATACCGCCATGAAAGACAGGGGGACCATCAGGAAGCGGATGTACTCCGTTCCGGTCATCATGGGCCTGTCCGGAGAGGTCCGGAACAGGGGCAGGCATATCACCACGGCCCATATCAGGGCGTGGATCAGCCATCCTGTGTGTCTTGTCTGACGTTGTTTCATAGCGCTCGGCATTGTCGTGAATGCAAATGTAAGCAAATTACTCGTATCTTATCGCCTCTATCGGGTCCAGTCCGGCGGCTTTTCTGGCCGGATACCAGCCGAAGAAGACTCCGGTCACTGTGCAGACTGCGAACGAGAGTATCACGCTCCAGGGCTGGATGAAGACGGGGTAGGAGGCCAGGAGGTTGACCAGCAGGGCAGCCCCGACCCCGACGATGACCCCGATGAGACCGCCGGTCACGCTGATGAGCACGGCTTCGATGAGGAACTGCGCCAGAATATCCCGGCCCTTGGCCCCTATCGACATCCTCAGGCCTATCTCGCGGGTGCGCTCGGTGACCGAGACATACATGATGTTCATGATGCCGATGCCTCCGACCAGCAGCGAGATGCCGGCCACGACCGCCAGCAGCACCGTCATCGTGTCGGTGGTGGAGGACATCATGGACGAGAGTTCCTGCTGGGAACGGATGGAGAAATCGTCCTCGTCGGTGTCCTTGAGCCGGTGGTTGTCCCTCAGTATCCGGGAGATCTCATCGATGGCCTCCTCCGTATAGTCCTCCGAGACAGCGGAGCAGATAATCTCCTGGAGATGGGTGATGGCCAGCATCCTCTTCTGCACCGTGGTGTAAGGCGCGATGATCAGGTCGTCCTGGTCCATGCCCATGCTGTTGTAGCCCTTGCTCTCCAGCACTCCGATGATGCGCAGGGGGATGCTTCCGAAGCGGATTACCTTCCCTATCGGATTCTGTCCCTCGGGGAAGAGCTCGTCCACTACCGATTTGCCGACCAGGCAGACCTTGGCCGCCGTGCGGATATCCTGCCCGGTGAATATTTCCCCGTCCTGGACCCGGTAACGCCGGATCTCCAGATAGTCCCTGTTCACTCCGTAGACCGTGGTCGGGGTATTCTCCGCCCCGTAAATGGCCTGCCCGGAACTGTTGACCGCAGGAGAGACGTAGGTGACGAAACTGGTCTGCGCCTGGATGTCCTGAAGGTCCTCGAGCTTGAGGGACTCCATGTCGTCCGCGCTCAGCCTCACTCCGCCCCTGCGCTCGCCGCCCGGATGGATCATGATCATATTGGAGCCCATCTCGCTGATCTGCGCCTGGATGCTCCGCTTGGACCCCTGGCCGATGGCCAGCATCGTTATCACGGCAGCTACGCCGATAATGATGCCGAGCATGGTCAGGAACCCACGGAATTTGTTGTTGCTGAGAGCCTTTACGGCTATTTTGAAAAGATTGCCTATATTCATGGCCTAGTCCTCCTCTACCGGGATGGACGCGAGGGTGGCGGCTGCGTCGAGGATATTCCCGTTGAGGATATCCCCGGTCACCCTTCCGTCGCGGAGGGTGATGTTGCGGCTGCTGTACCGCGCTATCTCGGGATTATGCGTTACGAAAATTATGGTCCGGCCCTCGGCGTGGAGCTTCTGGAAGAGCACCAGCACCTCGAAGCTGGTGCGGGTGTCGAGGTTGCCGGTGGCCTCGTCGGCCAGAATTACCGCCGGGTCGTTGACCAGGGCCCGGGCGATGGCCACCCTCTGCATCTGTCCGCCGGACATCTGGTTGCTCTTGTGCCACAGGCGGTCGCCCAGCCCCACTGCCTCCAGTGCACTGACGGCCTTCTGGCGCCGCTGCGAGGAGGAGTAGGAGGGATTGTACATCAGGGGCAGCTCCACATTCTCCACGGCCGTGGTCTTGGGCAGGAGGTTGTAGCTCTGGAAGACGAAGCCTATCTTGCGGTTGCGCAGGGTCGCCCTCCGGTTCTTGTCCATGGTCCGGACGGATATGCCGTCGAGCCAGTATTCTCCTGAAGTGGGGGTGTCCAGGCAGCCGAGGGTGTTGAGCAGTGTGGACTTGCCAGAGCCGGAGGAGCCCATGATGGTCACGAACTCCCCTTCGGTGATGGTGAAGGACACTCCTCTGAGTGCGTGGACCGTCTCTTCTCCGACTATGAAGTCGCGGCGGATATCCTCAAGTTTGATAATCTCTCTCATGACCGGCTGTTTTATCTGGGAGGTCCGGGCATGAATGGACTGCGCTCCTGCTGTGCGGCTTTTACCGGCACTGCCGCCATCTGCACTCCGGTGACGACGGTCTCTCCCTCGGCCACTCCGGAGATGATCTCGGTCATCTCTCCGTCGGACTCGCCCACAGTCACCGTCCGTGGCTCCAGCTGAGTGCCGTTCATGACCCAGCAGATATTTTCGGGGCCTTTCTTCCCGGCTTCCGGAACGGCTATGCTGTAGCCCATGGACTCCATCATGCCGGGGTCGGGGACGAAGCGCAGCGCCTTGGACGGGATGCAGCAGACATTGTTGCGCTCGAGGGTATATATCGTCACATTGGCGGTCAGGCCCGGCTTGAGCTTCAGCTCCGGATTGTAGGCCGTGATAACCACCTCGTATGTCACGACACTCGACTCAGTGGTGGCTTCCAGACGCACCTGTTTCACTGTGCCGCTGAACACGTCGTCCGGATAGGCATCCACTGTGAAATCCACCCTCTGACCCTCCTGCACATAACCTATGTCGGCCTCGTCCACGTCTGCTATCACCTGCATGTCGGTCAGGTCGTTGGCTATCGTGAACAGGGTCGGGGTCTCGAAACCGGCGGCCACTGTCTGCCCCTCTTCCACGGCGCGGCTTATGACCACTCCGTCGATGGGCGAGGTGATGGTGGCGTAGCCCAGATTGCGCCGGATACCTACAATGGAGGCCTGACGCTGGGCGTAGGTGTTCCTGGCCGTCTCATAGAGGTAGAGGGCCTCGTCGTACTCGGCGTCACTGACCAGTTCCTTTTCATAGAGCTGCTTGGTACGGAGATATTCCTTCATGCGGTACTCGTACTCGGTCTTGCTGCTGGCCAGCTGGGCCTCGGCCTCCTCCAGGTCGGATTCCAGAGTCACCTTGTCCATCTCGGCGATGAGCTGGCCGGCGGTGACCCGGTCGTTGTAGTCCACATAGAGCCTGTCGATGATGCCGGAGACCTGAGTTCCGACCTCCACGAGGGTGACGGGCTCGACGGTGCCCGTGGCGGTCACGGAGTTGCGGATGTCGCCCCTGGCGGCGACGGCGGTCTGAAGGGTGATGTCCCCTCCGCCTGAAGGCCGGACCGTCAGCCATATACCCACAGCTGCGGCAGCCAGTACCGCCGTCCACACGGTTATTTTTACTGTCGTTTTCTTTTTCATTGGATTATAAGTTTTTAATTCCTTGATAGATGTCGAGCAGCTCCAGATTGAGCAGGGTCATGTATTTGGCCTGGAGCACTTCCTGCTGGGCGGATGTAAGCTCGTTCTGGGCCGTAATCAGCTCTACAGTATTCTTCACCCCCAGGGAGAACTGCTCGTATGTCAGGTCATAGCTCTGACGGGCATAGTCCTCCTGCTGCAGGGCCGCTACGTACCGGGACTGGTTGGACAAGGCTCCGAGATAGGCCGACTCGACCTCTTTCAGAAGGTCCTTCTCTATGCCCAGCTTTTCCAGACGGGTGTTCTCGGCGGAGATGCGGGCCTTGTTGAGGGCGGTGCGGTTGCTGCGGTTGGAGTAGATGGGAATACTGAGGGTAATGCCGATGTTCTCATGAAAATTGTTCCAGTACTGGTTGCCGGTACGGTAGCCTGGCGTAGAGCCTGTGGCCGTTCCCGCGCCTGTGGCTGTCATGAAGCTGGTGCCTACGCCTGCGGAAAGAGAGATGGAGGGGAAGAATCCTGCACGGGCCTGGCGTATCTCCAGTTCCGCCGCCCGGACGGATAGCGTGCCACGCTCAACCTCAGGCATGGCGTCCAGTGCGGCCAGATAGATGTCGGACTTGGAGGGCAATACCGACAGGACCTGTTCCTGCGTTACCTCAGGCCCGGCAAGATTCATCTCGTCCATGATATCCAGTTCCAGCAGCTGCTTGAGCTGCAGGAGGTATTCGTCGTATGAGGCCTGTGCTGAGATGACCTGATACTCGTCGCTCTTCCACTGGCTCTCGAGCTGGGCGAAATCCACCCGGCTGATTGATCCGGCCTTCCACATCTCCTCCGCCCGGTCACGCTGGGCTTTGGAAGCCTCGGCAGTACTGCGGTTGACGGTTACTGTCTCGGCAGCGTAGAGGCACTGCATGTAGGCCTGGATGATGGCGATGCGGATGTCGTTGGCCGTCTCCTCCACGGAGAGCAGGTCCATCTCGTTCTGGACTTTCTGCTGCTTGAGGGCAGTGGAGAGACTGCCGCCCCGGAAGAGGCTCATGCTGGCGTTGAGGTTGTACGATCCGGTGTACATGTTGTTGTCAGTCACATCGGATGACGGATAGTTGGCCAGACTCTGGGAAGTGGAGGCCGACAGGGAGGGAAACAGGGCCGCACGGGCCTGCTTGGTGTCCTCGATTCCTGAAAGGTACGTGTTCCGGGCCTGCCTGAGCTGGATATTGTGCTCCATCGCATAGTCCAGGCAGTCGGACAGGGTCCACGGCCCGGGGGCATTTAAAGAATCCCCGCCCGGACTCTGGGCCCGGACAGGGATGCACACACATGTAATTAGAGAAAATATTGACAGCAGTCTGGTCAGTCTCATCACCGTATCTTCTTTTAATTTCCAGTGACAAAGCTACTGACGGCAGGCTTTCCGGGCAAAATCCAATCGACCGGCGGCCCGTTTCTGCCGACAGATTCCGGTATTTTCTGTCCGGTTGCTTTTCCCGGCTGCGCGGCGGAGCCTCCGGACAGTGCTGTTTTTTCTGCCCGTCCGGTCGGACGGTGGGGAAATTTGTTTATATTTGTGAGGTCAAGGGGCCTGCGGCTGCTTGGCGGAAAGCGGTCCGGGCAGCCGGAGCGGTCTCCCGTTTTCCAGCGAAAATATTCTTCCAGGGACCGGAAGGCAACCGAAACTGCCCGTCAGTTTCCTAAACTTACACAAAGTAATGCACAAGATCTTATTAACCATGTCACTTGCCGTCATCGCGGCGGCGGGAGCAATGTCCGTTCCGGCAAACGCACAGATTACCACCGGAGAGCCTTCGTCCAAAGTCATAAGGACCGGAAACAGGGCTGAGGCCGGAGATTTCGGTCTCTACCTTGGAATAACCAGCACAATGATGGGGGATATTTTCGACAGTGACGTGAAGCTGTCGGCCCTTCCTCTGATCAACTTCAAGTACATGATGACTGACCAGGCCGAGTGGAGGCTGGGTCTGGAACTTTACAAGACATCCAGCAAGCTCAAGGGCGAGGTCGGTCAGGAATACGAAAACAATTACTACACGCTGCCCGAGGTTTCTGCCAATTCCAATTCCAATGCCATGCTGTATCCCGGATTCGCCTGGCATTTCTCCTCGCGCAACATCCTGGATGTCTACGTGGGAGCCGAGCTTCCCCTGGGATGGGACAGCAGTACGCAGAACACTGAAAACGGTACGTTGGAGAGTCTGGAGAACGGTACCGGCATGGTGCCCGTGTCCTACACTCACAAGATTACCAAGAGGTCTTTCGTGATAGGTCTGGGCGCTTTCGTCGGCCTTCAGGCTTATATCGCTGACCTTCCGCTTGCTCTGGGAGTGGAGCTGGGCATCAGCTCGCGCTTCGACACGGGCGTGAAGTACAAGCACACGGTTACGCAGACAGGTGCTGAGGACCAGATTTACTACACCAGCACGCCTAACTCAAGCGAGCGTTATGACAGTCTGAAGGCCAGGACCGGCGACATCTCCGGCCAGGCCCGTCTGACATTGACTTATTATTTCAAATAATGCGGACCATGAGACACATATACAGATATCTGCTGGCGGCTGCCCTCATTGTCAGCCTGTCAGCGTGCAGCGTTACCAGGCACAGGCCGTACTCTATGGACGGCACCAGGCTCAACGTTACGATGGACGACCTGGAGTATCTGGGCGAGACTGAAATAAGCGTGGATTACAGGAAGTATATCGGATTCATATCCGTCATCGACGCCATCAACGGCAAGGTGTATGACAGGGTCGAGACCAAAAAACTGGAACTGAGCAATGTTCCCGAGGGACTGTACCGTTACCTTGACCGTGCGTCCTACAAGCTGGTGGAGGATTTCCCGGAGGCCGACTATTATATCGTGACCATGCAGAAAATATCCAGGACCAGGCTTTTCCTGGGCAGCGACATAACTGTCAGGGCTCGGATCAAGGCATATAGATTCAAATGAGACAGCTTTTCATAATAATTGTGGTTTTATGTACGATTATCGGATGCACCTCTGAGAAGGATGCATCCGATGTCGTATTGCTGCTGGACCAGTCGGCCCTGAAGGTGACCGAGGGCGATGCGGTAAGATTCGGGATAGAGACGTGGACTGTCCACGACCGTCTGGAACGGATGGACATATCCTCATACGACAAGGAGAACGGGAAGGTGGACCTTGTTTCCGTGCCGCTGTCATCGGTCAGGTATGAGGGCGAATATTTTTACAGGGCTCCTGAGATTGACTCGGACAGTCTGGTGATAGAACTTTCGTTTACTGTCCATGACAATCTTTCCAATTCCAGGACGATGAGGGCCTGGCTGACGGTCGTGGCAGAGGACGCTGTCCTGGACGAGGCCGCGACATCTGTCCTGATGTACTCGCCTGAATCAGGCAAGCCGGACGGATTCTCGCTGACGACTCTTCAGCCGCTGTATGTGTCGGCATCCGAAGACAGCGATGTCGATATCTACGTGCCTGCCGGTCAGGACTCAGATGTGATGAGCGACGGCTGGCTCTCCAAGTCCGGACTCAAGTTCGCCAGGATGGACGGGATAGATTATCCGACCATCACCCGCAACCGTCTCTGGACCCTTTATTCCAACGCTGTCAAGACGGATGCGGTCAACGGTATCGCCGTGGGTGACGTGATTATGGTCGGTACGGATGCGGTGGCTCTGGGCATAATCCTGGTTACGGGAGTGTTCGATGAGGAGGGTACGGAGTCGGACAGGTATATGTTCAATATTAAATTGATGTGACAGGACGCTTTCCGGCACGGGCTTTGCGGATAGGACAGACGCTATGGGAAGAATAATACGGACAGTCATATCGGCCATATCAGTGCTCGCTGCTGCGGCGGTCTTCGGACTTGCCGGAGGGCTCCGGGCTCAGGATCTGGAGCCTTACCGGGACTGGTTCGGAAGTTACGGCTTCACGGACAGTCTGGGCAACATAGCGATAGACTGTCAGTTCGATGATGTGAAGGGATTTACCGAGGGATATGCTCCGGTGCTTTCGCGCAGCGGTGTTACGGTGGGCGGAGGCGGAGTGTTCGGTCCCCTGTCGCCTACGCTGAAGTGGGGCTACATCGACACTGCCGGCATGATTGTCATTCCATGCCGCTTCGATCTCGCCAACCAGTTCTCGGAGGGCTATGCTGCCGTAATGTCAGGCAACAGATGGGGGTTCATAGATTACACCGGGGATACGCTGGTGTCTTTCAGATACGATGAGGTCAAGGATTTCGTGAACGGCTTCGCGGCAGTGCGCAGGGGCGGCTCGTGGGGCTTCATCGATACTGACGGTCAGGAAGCCGTGCCGTGCGGATACGATGCGGTCTCCAATTTCGGGGCCGACGGGTTCGCTGCCGTCAGCCGTGCTGACTCGTCGGGTTTCGTGTTCCGCAACGGCAGCTGGTATGCCACCAAGGACAGGGCTCTGGACTGGATACGCGGCATACCGTTCTCGATATACGCCAAGGACAAGGTGATGAACCGCATGAACGGGTGGCAGGGGCTTCAGCCCGGGGAGTCAGTCCCGGACTGGGAGGCCAGGGTCAATGATGATACGTTCATGGCCAGGCTTGAGGGTCTGGAACTTCGTTCCGAGGCGGAGTATCTGGATGCGAACCGTATAGAGGAGCCGGAGTGTGTGCTCGGCGGCTACGATACGCTTTCAGGTACGTTTGCCGTCATGGTCATGGACGGGGCTGATGAAGAAGATGCTGACAGACGCGGCAGGCAGTTCAGGATGGATGTGAGCGTACCTGTCGGGGACACGGCTGCGGTCAGAAGCGGCTGGAAACGTGTCCGTGCCTCTTTCGAGTACTTTATCAGCAACGACAGGCCGGCTGTGGCGGAGGCCCTGTTCTCTCTGCCGGGCAAGAGGGTGCTGCAGTGGATCAATCCGGATTATGCGCCCAGGAACGGTCTGCTGCTGGACTATGATATCGACCCTCTGGATTTCAGCCTGCCGGGCAGGATATACAGGGAGATGCTGCGCTGCGCGGCGGATTCATCGGCAGCCGGGACGGACTCTTCCATACCGGGACGTCCCGGACGCAGTTCCGATACGTATGCGGTGGTAATCGCCAGTGAACATTATGTTTCGGGGGACAGTGTCCCGTTCGCGCTTAATGACGGCAGGATCTTCTACGAGTACTGCCTCAGGAGGCTGGGCATTCCCCGGGACAATATCAGGCTGGTGCTGGATGCCACTTCGGAAGACCTGAATGCAGTGGAGACATGGCTGGCGAAGGAGTCCAGGGTCTTCAATGCGGATACGAGGGTGGTGGTGTATTATTCGGGCCGCTGCGTCCTGGACGATGTGCTCCGGGAGCCGTGTCTGCTGCCGGTTGACGGTACGTCAGGTGGAACGCAGTCAGGGCTGAGTCTCAACCGTCTGTATTCCCTGCTTCAGGAGTCTTCCGCAGACAATGCACTGTTCCTTATAGACGCTTCCTATGGCCGGACAGGCAGGGACGGCATGAGATCGGAGGTGTTCGACTGGCACGCTCCCGATGCCGGGTCCCTTCAGCCCGCGGACCGCATGGTGGTCTTTTATGCGGCTGGTGACGGGGAAGGCGCATATCCCTACCCGCTGAAAAGACACGGGCTGTTCACATATTTTCTCCTGAAAGCCCTTCAGGACAATCCCGGTTCCATATCTTACGGAGCATTGTTCGACTATATTTCCGAGAATGTGCAGCGTCTCTCCGAAAAACTTTACGGAAGGAGACAGAAGCCGGAGGTCTATTCCTCCCGGTGGGACGGCGAGGCCTGGCGCGAGTTCGTGATGTAGCGGCGGCAGACGCGGCGGAAGCGCACGTTGAACAGCAGCGCGGCTACGGCCAGTCCCAGCAGCAGTCCGATCCAGACCCCGTCCGGGCCGAGTCCGAAGGTGAATCCGAGGAGGTAGGCGCTCGGCAGGCAGATGACGTAGTAGGAGATGCCGGAAAATACGGTGGGAATGTTGATGTCCTTGAGCCCCAGCAGTGAAGAGCGGCTGGCCAGCTGCACGGCGTCGAAGACCTGGTAGAGGGCCAGGATGATGATCAGTCTTCCGGCTATGGGAATGACGGCCGGATCCTCAGTATATATAAAAGGTATTACCCGGTGCAGGCTGATGAACAGCAGTCCGAAGCCGACCATGATGGCCACGGCCATGTGGACTGCCGCTATGCCGGCGTGGTATGCGTCCTCCCGGCGGCCCGCTCCGAACTGGTGCGAGACGCGGATGGTGGCGGCGGCTCCGATACCGGTGGCTATCATGAAGGACAGGGAGCTGAGGTTCTGGGCTATCTGGTGGGCCGCCAGCTGGTATTTGCCCATCCAGCCCACCATGATGGCGGCGAAACTGAATGCCGTGACCTCCAGCAGGTTCTGCAGCGAAATGGGCAGGGACAGCTTGAGCTGGTGGAGCATTTCCCGCAGGTGTACCGCCCGGCGCGGTGTGAGCCTGACGAATTTGCGGTACTCCTCTACCCGGAAGAGGATGATCAGGAAGGCTATTGCACCCAGTACCCTGGATATCAGCGTAGACCATGCCGCTCCGGCCACGCCCAGTGCGGGTGCGCCGAGCTTTCCGTAGATGAGCACCCAGTTGAGGAAGATGTTGAGGATGTTCGTACCTATCGTGATCCACATCTCGTTGCGGGTGTTGCCGATGCCTTCGGAGAAGAAGCGGACGTTGAAGAAGGCGATCATGGGGATGAAGCCCGATACGATGATGAAGTAGTACTGCTTGGCGTACCGGAGAACTTCCGGGTCCTGGCCCATCCGGTCCATGAATGCTCCGACGGTCAGCATGATGCCGGTGAGGACCACGGCCATGACGGCGTTGAGGGCCGCCGAATTGCTCAGGACTACCGCTACGGCCCGTCCGTCACCCTTGCCGAAGTGCTGTCCCACGACCGGGGTCACTCCCTGGGCGAAGCCTATCGCGAAGACCAGCCCGATCATGATGATGGCGTTGGCGAATGACACGCCGGCCAGCTGGGCCGCGCCGAGGTGCCCGACCATGATGTTGTCCGCCAGCTGCACCATAACCTGGCCGGCCTGGGTAATCATCACGGGGAAGGCCACTTTCAGGTTCCGTTTATAGAAAGGTATGTAATCTCTTAAAGTCATATTCCTGTCCTGTGTTGAAAAGCGGGCCGCAAAAGTAGCAAAAACTTGCAACAGATATGATAAAAGGCACTATATTTGCATTTAACTGAATATTTAATTAACTATTAAATACGTGATGTCAGATATGGAAGACAAAGAAGGCAGAGAGGTTGCGGACAGCAGTATGGAGGAGCGGATACTGGCTTGTGCGGAGAGACTGTTCCTCAGCAAGGGATACAACCTTACCAGTATGACGGAGATTGCCAGGGAGTCCGGCTGTACCCAGGCCCTGGTACATTATTACTACAGGACCAAGGAGAATCTGTTCTCGCGGATATTCGAGAACAAGTTCCAGTTCTTCATAGAGAGCATCGTGGATGCAGAGGACGAGAAGCTGCCTTTTACGGAGATGATCGCGCTCCGCACATCCAGGCTCTTCGACCTGATGGCGGCCAATCCCAGGCTGCCGTTTATGCTCATGAGCGAGTTTGTCATCAGTGCCGACCAGAGGATGAGTCTGAGGGACAGGATTGTAGGACTCAGTACGGAAGCGACGGTCCGCCTGGGGATGCTGATGAAGGCAGAGGTGGAGAGCGGACGGATACGTCCGACGGATACGATGGACATCACGCTCAATATGTTCTCTCTGGTGGTTACCTTTTTCATTATCCTGCCTTTTCTGGAGGAGACCGGTCTGGTCAATGACGCATGCCGCGAGGAATTTATCGCCAGAAGGAAGCAGGAGATACTCAGGATTATAACAGAAAGTCTCAAGCCATGAAGATGAATGTCAAGAGAATATTGGCGGCATTGGCCGTGGTCCTGGCTGTGCCGGCTGTGACAGCCGGTGCGCAGGATGCGTCGGAGACAGTGCCGGCCTGGTCTCAGGGTGATTCCGCTGAGGTCTATACCATCGAGCAGTGCTACGACCTCGTCCGGGAGAACTACCCTCTGGTCAAGCGTTACGAGCTGCTGGACCTGACGGAGGAGTACACCCTGAAGAATGCCTACATGAACTATTTTCCCCAGATATCCCTCCAGGGCTCGGCCTCCTGGCAGACCGACGTGCTGGAGTTTCCCTTCGACCTGAGTCCCTACGGGATAGAGATGCCTACCTTCAGCAAGGACCAGTACGCGGCCGTCCTGGAGTTGTCCCAGGTGCTCTGGGACGGCGGCATGATAGCGGCCAACCGGGCCAATATCAGGGCCAAGGCTGACGTGGACATGGCCCAGCAGGAGATCAACATGTACTCGCTGCGGGAGAAGGTCAACGAGCTGTACTTCGGCATCCTCTACCTCGACCAGCAGATCTGTCAGGTGGATATCATGATGGAGGAGCTGGAGAGGGAGTACGCCCGCATCGAGGGCTGTATCGCCAACGGAGTGGCCAGCCTTTCCGACCTGGACCTGATAGAGGTCGAGCGTATTGCCCAGAACCAGAGCCGGGACCAGCTTTCGTCCATGCTCGACGCCTATCTCCGTGTGCTGACCATGATGACCGGGGTCAGGATAGATGACAGCCGGCAGCTGGTCATGCCGTTGCCCGAGGGAATGGACAAGGAGGCGATGCTGGATGCCTTGATAGTGTCGGAGATACGCCGTCCTGAACTGGATCTGTACAAGGCCCAGGAGCTGGAGATAGACACCCAGCTCGACTACTGGACAGCCGGCGGTCTGCCCCAGTTCAGCCTCTTCATCCGGGGAGGTTATGGCCGTCCGGGACTCAATATGCTGGACAACAGTTTCCAGCCCTTCGCCATCGGCGGTATCCGTCTGGTATGGAACATCAGCCAGCTCTACAGCCTCGGCTACGGTAAGAAGATAGTCAATTACTCGAAAGAGCAGGTCAATACGGTGCGTGAGACCTTCCTCTTCAACACCAACCTTCAGGTGCAGGAGCAGGTGGCCGGGATACGCCGCTATTTCAAGACGGTGGAGGATGATGAGCGGATAGTGGAGCTCAGGGAGAAAATCCGCGAGTCCACCGCCGCCGGAGTGGAGAACGGCACCAAGAACGCCTCCGACCTGGTCTCCGAGATAAACAAGGAGAATGCGGCCCGCAGGCAGCTCATCATGCACCAGATAGAGATGATGAAGGCTCTGTACGAGCTCAAGACAATCAAGAACAGCTAAAGAACGAAAATAGAAACAACACGGATATCATGAAAAAGATCAGATGGATATACCTCCTGCCGGCAGTGGCCGGTGCAGTGCTGATGACGGTTACTTCCTGCAAGGATGCTGACGGGACCAATGATGCCTCGGGTACGTTCGAGGCCACCGAGGTGATGGTCTCCTCCGAAGCCTCCGGACGCATTCTCTCCCTTAGCGTGCACGAGGGCGGGGCGCTCACGGCCGGGCAGGACTGCGGACTGGTCGATACCCTTCAGCTCTATCTTCAGAAACGTCAGCTGGAGGCCGGAGTGGAAGCGGCCCTGAGCCGCCGCCGGGACGTGGAGACCCAGACCGCCTACATCAAGGAGCAGATAGAGGTCAACCGCCGGGAGGCCGACCGCGTGCGTAACCTCATAGCCGCCGATGCAGCCAACACCAAGCAGCTGGATGACATTACATCATCCATCAAGCTCCTGGAGACCCAGCTGGCGGCCACCGAAGCCGATATCGCCCAGAACAACACCATAGCCGAGGCCGAGGCCGCCTCCTACCGGGCCCAGATTGCCCAGGTCGAGGAGTCCCTGCGCCGCTGCCGCATATCCTCTCCGATAGACGGTACGGTGCTGGTCAAGTATGCTGAGGCCGGTGAGCTGACAGCCGCCGGCAAGCCCCTGTTCAAGATAGCCGACCTGAGCCGGATGAACCTGCGGGCCTACATCACCGCCTCGCAGCTCACGGCAGTCAAGCTGGGCCAGAAGGTGAGGGTATTCGCCGACTCCGGCGAGGACGGGGTGCGCGAGTACGAGGGCACGGTGTCGTGGATATCGGACCAGTCCGAGTTCACCCCCAAGACTATCCAGACCCGGGACGAGCGGGCCAACCTGGTCTACGCCATCAAGGTCTCGTTCGTCAACGACGGCTATGTCAAGATAGGCATGTACGGTGACCTGAAATTCTAGACAATGTACAGCGTCGAGGCAGATAATCTCATCAAGCGGTACGGAAGCAACGAAGCTCTCCGCGGAGTCTCCTTCAGGGTCTCCGAGGGGGAGATATTCGGCATCATCGGACCCGACGGAGCCGGCAAGACCTCCATTTTCCGGATCCTGACCACCCTAATCCTTCCCGACGGGGGCAGCGCGAGGGTCCTGGGCCTCGATGTCGTGCAGGACTACCACGGGATACGCCGCCGCGTGGGTTATATGCCTGGCCGCTTCTCTCTCTACCAGGACCTGAGCGTGGAGGAGAATCTCCGCTTCTTCGCCACCCTCTTCGGCACCACCATCGAGGAGAACTACGACCTTGTCAAGGACATTTACTCCTACCTGGAGCCGTTCCGCAAGCGCAAGGCCGGAGCCCTTTCCGGCGGCATGAAGCAGAAGCTGGCCCTTTCCTGCGCCCTGATACACAGGCCGGATGTCCTTTTCCTGGACGAGCCTACCACCGGTGTGGACCCAGTCTCCCGCAAGGAATTCTGGACGATGCTGCGCCGTCTCAGGGAGCAGGGACTCTCGATAGTCGTCTCCACCCCCTACATGGACGAGGCGACGCTCTGCGACCGGATTGCGTTGATCCGCAAAGGCATTTTCCTGGATACCGATACCCCCGCCGATATTATTTCCAAATTCACCCTTCCCCTGCTGGCCGTCAGCGGTCCCCACATGCCTTCGCTGCTGCGGGACATCCGCCGGATACCGCAGGTATTCAGCTGTTTCGCCTTCGGAGATACTCACCATGCGGTCATGCGGCCCAGTGATCTGTCCCTCGAGGCGCAGATCAACCTTCTGAACACATCCCTTCATGCTACGGGCCACAGCGACCTTTCCATCAGGCCGATACGTCCCAATGTGGAGGACTGCTACATGTATCTTGACACACTGGAGGAACGCTCATGAGCAGAGGAGAAAATACCAGAAAACGCATCCGTGAGCTCCTTGGGTACACCGACGACGGTTTCCTCAGGGAGGATGAGGTGATACGCACGGAAGGACTCACGAAATGTTTCGGGGACTTCACCGCTGTCGACCATATCTCGTTCTCTGTCAATAAGGGAGAGATATTCGGCTTCCTCGGGGCCAACGGAGCGGGCAAGACCACGGCCATGAAGATGCTCTGCGGCCTGAGCAAGCCTACGGACGGCAGGGCGGTGGTGGCTGGCTACGACCTGCATTTCAACAGCGACGTGAAGCGGCTCAAGAAGGTCATCGGCTACATGAGTCAGAAATTCTCCCTCTACGAGGATCTCAGTGTATGGGAGAATATCCGGCTCTTCGGAGGCATCTACGGGATGAAGGACCGGGACATAGCGGAGAAGACCGATGAGCTGCTGCTGCGGCTCGGCCTGACGGAACAGCGGGACAGGATGGTGCGGGACCTGCCGCTGGGATGGAAGCAGAAGCTGGCGTTTTCCGTGGCAATATTCCACGAGCCGAGGATCGTGTTTCTCGACGAGCCTACGGGAGGTGTGGACCCGGCAACCCGCAGAGGCTTCTGGGAGATGATCTACGATGCCGCCGAGAGGGGTATCACGGTGTTTGTAACGACCCACTACATGGATGAGGCGGAGTACTGTAACCGCGTCTCCATCATGGTGGACGGCAGGATAGAGGCACTGGACTCGCCGGCGGCTCTCAAGCAGCGGTACGGGGCCTCCGGAATGGACGAAGTATTCAGGATGCTCGCCGGGCGGGCCAAAAGGGAGGAATGACGCTATGGGAAGGATGCAGGATTTTAAACGGTTCATGTCGTTTGTGGGCAAGGAGTTCAACCACATTCTCCGGGATACGAGGACCCTCATGGTGCTCATCGTGATGCCGGTGGTGATGATAGTGCTCTTCGGCTTCGCCCTGTCCACCGAGATCAAGGATGTCAAGGTGGCTGTCTACGACCCCTCGCGGGATGCGGCCACATCGCGGCTCATCAGTCAGATAGATGCCAGTGAATATTTCACGGTTACGGCCTTCCTGGACGGGGAGGACGGGGTGCTGGAGGCTTTCCGCTCCAACTCGGCGGACATCGCCCTGGTCTTCGAGGACAATTTCTACCACCGTGCGGTTCATGACTCCGACGGCCGTCTGCAGATCATCGTGGACGGCTCCAACACCAATATCGGCTCGATGGCGGTATTCTATGTCAGCAGCATAGTCTCCTCCTTCCAGAAGGAGCTGGCGCAGGAGGCGGCTCTCAACCAGGCAGCTGCGGGCGGCTCATCATCCTCGGCGGAGGATGTCCAGCCCGTGCAGATACACACCTCCACCCGCATGATGTACAATCCCCAGATGAAGAGCGCCTTCAACTTCGTGCCAGGAGTGATGGGCATGATTCTCATGCTCGTGTGCGCGATGATGACCTCGGTGTCCATCGTCCGCGAGAAGGAGAGGGGGACGATGGAGGTGCTGCTGGTCTCGCCCGTGAAGCCCTTCTCGGTGATACTGGCCAAGGCGATACCCTACTTCGTGGTCTCGGCCTTCATCCTGCTGATAGTCCTCTGCCTGTCGGTGTTCCTGATCAAGGTGCCGATATCGGGCAGTCTGATGTGGGTGGTATTAGTGTCGCTGCTGTTCATCCTCGTGTCACTGTCGATAGGTATCCTGATATCTACTCTCGTGGCCAAGCAGGAGGTGGCGATACTTATCTCGGGCATGGTGCTGATGCTCCCTACGATGCTGCTCTCGGGCATGCTTTTCCCCATCGAGAGCATGCCGAAGGTGCTGCAGTGGATATCTTACTGTGTACCGGCCAAATGGTATATTGACTCGATTAAGGTGATGATGATTCAGGGCCTCGGCATCCGGTACTGCCTCGACGCGGTACTGATTCTGTGCGGATTCCTGACGGTAATCACCGGACTGAGCGTATTTAAATTCAAGGACAGGCTATGATACTCAAATATCTCATAGAAAAGGAATTCAAGCAGATGGCGAGAGACCCATTCATCCTCTTCATCGTCATAGCCCTGCCCGTACTGGTGATGCTGGTCTTCCCCTGGGCCACCACCATGGAGATCAAGAACGTCAATGTGGCTGTGGTGGACAACGACCGCTCGGACCTCTCCAGGCTGCTGACCGAGAAGATAGCCTCTACAGAGTATTTCGACATCACCGGGGTATTCATGCGCTCGGACGAGGCCTTAGAGCAGGTGGAGTTCGGGGACGCGGACATCATCCTCGAGGTGCCCTACGGATTTGAGCAGGATCTGCTCTCGGAGGGCGGCAGCTCCCTTCTGATAGAGGCCAATGCAGTCAACGGGACCAAGGCCAGCCTCGGTACGTCCTACCTCGATGTCATAGTGCTGGACTTCACCGAGGAGGTGAACTTAGAGCGCGGGGCCGTGACGCTGACGGCTCCCGGCGGCATAGCCGTGGACTCCTACTACTGGTTCAATCCCACGATGGACTACAAGATACCCATGATTCCGGCCCTGATCATGCTCGTCGTTGCCCTTATCACCGGCTTCCTCCCGGCCATGAACATCGTCGGTGAGAAGGAGGCCGGCACCATCGAGCAGATCAATGTCACCCCCGTCCCGAAGATTACCTTCATCGTGGGCAAACTCATTCCGTACTGGGTCATCGGTGTCATCGTGCTCAGTGTCGGCATGGTGGTCGCCTGGCTGCTTTACGGCCTGCGTCCGGAGGGCAGCGTGCTTCTGCTCTACGGCCTGTCGCTGCTCTTCATCTTCGGCCTCTCAGGGCTGGGTCTTATAATTTCCAACTATTCCGGCACGATGCAGCAGGCGATGTTCATGATATTCTTCATCATCATCGTCTTCATCCTCATGAGCGGCATTTTCACTCCGGTCAGCAGTATGCCGGAGTGGGCCAGAGCTATCTCTATGTTCGATCCGTTCACGTATTTCGCTCAGATAATGAGCATGATCTATCTCAAGGGCAGCACATTCACGGACATCCTTCCGTACGTCTATCCGCTGCTGGCTTTCTTCGTCGTCATCATCGGCTGGGCCGTCCTCAGCTACCGCAAGCGCGGATGACAGATGAAAAATTCTATAATAAAAAGTTATTAAAATTTTAATTTGATTTTAAAATTTTTTAAATTTGTTGCGACAAAAGTTTTATTAACCTTAAAAACCAAATGCAGTATGAAAAAATCCCTGTTTTTTATTATCTGTACAGCGGCTCTGGTTTTCACGGCATGTCAGAAGCCGGATACCAAGGAGCCCGTCAATCCGGATGCTCCGTCGATAACGCTCGGCATCCAGGGCAATCTTCAGGTTCCCCTCGAGGGCGGTCTGGCCGAGATTCCCTATGAGATCGTCAATCCTGTGGACGGCGGCAAGATATCCGCAGTCTCTTCCGAGGACTGGGCCGGGGAGTTCAACTATGACACTGATGGCGTAGTTGCATTCACCGTTCAGGAGAACGAGGAGACCGAGGCCAGAAGCACCATCGTCACCCTTACCTACACCTACGGCGAGGGCGAGACCGTGACCGCTCAGGTCAATGTAGTCCAGGAGCCCGCAGTAGCTTACGACTATGAGTACGAGCTGTCAGTCCTTACCGGTACCTATTATGGCGATATGTACGGTAACAACGGAGAGAACAACTACTACACCTGGCTCTCTGACATTCCCTTCGAGGACGGCTACACCCAGTTAGGCGGTGTGTACTATCTCTTCGATATCTTCGCTCCCGCAGCGGAAGACCCTGAGAATCCCGTTATCCCGGCCGGTACATACACACTGGGCGAGATGGGCGCGACCGAGGAGATGACATTCACGGCGGATTACTCCAAGGCTCTGTATGCCATATCAGAGGAGGAGGTAGTGTTTAACTGCGGATTCAGTGCCGGAACACTGACAGTCTCTTACGAGGGAAGCAATATGATAGCAGAGGGCTTCCTGACCGATGCGGATGGAAAGCTTCACCACATCGTCTTCACCAGCCCTGATTATGTACTTGATACTTATGAGGAGCCGGAGCCTCCTACAATAGAGGAGATTACAGATCCGGTTGACTTTGCTGCGACACTGGCACAGGCCAGCTATGTCACCGATGACGGAAGTACCATGGAGGTAAACATGCTCTTCACTGATATGGAGGTGGATGCCGAGGGATATCTGGTCGGAGCAGGCTCTTATCTGTTAGTGGATGCTTTCATGCCTTTCAATGAGGACGGTACGATTGCCACCGGTACATACACATTCTCCGAGGATTACTCTCCTATGACCATGAGTCCCGGTGATATGATGGAGTTCTTAGGATATCTGTTCCCTCTGGGTACATATCTCCAGTATTATGAGACAGCAGAGTCAGATACTCCTTTGTATGGTCTGCTGGTTGACGGCAGCATGGAGATCTCAGGTGAGCCTGGCAACTACACCATCGAGTTCAATGCTGTCAATGCCGCAGGTGTCTCAGTGTCTACGAGCTATACCGGTCCTATGGAGGTAGCGAACATGCCCGGCCCGTTCTCGACTCTGACAGGAGACTACACTCTGGATCTGGAAGGAGCAGTCGGTACGGCTGATTTCTATGGTGACTTCTACTCTACAGGCGGCGGTAACTGGTATGTATTCCTTGAACCGACAACCGGAACTGACGGTCTGCAGTTAGACCTCGTGGCTGAGGGTCTGAATTTCGCAGACGGTATAACCAGCGGAACATACACCGCAGCTGCAACCGGCAATCCTTATCCCGGTGAGTATCTGGTCGGATACAACGACAACGGATCGCTCGGCGGAACGATGTTCCTCGGCGGTTTCACGGCTGACGGTTATGTGTCGGAGTTCGCACCGGCTATGTCCGGAGACCTGGTGATCACCAATCACGGTGACGGTACCTACACGTTCTCCTTCGAGTTCCTCGATGACTTCGGCCACACCTGGGACGGTGAGTGGACAGGCTCTCTCTCTACTACAGATTATTCCGGAGCATCTGCCGCAGCACCCGAGCGTTCTGCCGCCAAGGTTCTCGGATCGAAGATTACTATGGAAGAAAGGATCGATGCCCAGAAGAACCTCCCTCTCAAGGTGGCTTCCAGAGCATTCGAATCAAACAGGGCAAAGGCAGTCCGCTAACCCTGCTCCCTAAGATGAGTTTTAAGGCCGGCCCCGGTAAAGGACCGGCCTTTTATTCCGAATATTAATTTTTGCAGTGTGAGAAAAGCATTTTTTGTATTATCTGTTTGTTCAGCGGCCCTGGTTTTCACGGCATGTCAGAAGCCGGATACCAAGGAGCCCGTCAATCCGGATGCTCCGTCGATAACGCTCGGCATCCAGGGCAATCTTCAGGTTCCCCTCGAGGGCGGTCTGGCCGAGATTCCCTATGAGATCGTCAATCCTGTGGACGGCGGCAAGATATCCGCAGTCTCTTCCGAGGACTGGGCCGGGGAGTTCAACTATGACACTGATGGCGTGGTTGCATTCACCGTTCAGGAGAACGAGGAGACCGAGGCCAGAAGCACCATCGTCACCCTTACCTACACCTACGGCGGGGGCGAGACCGTGACCGCTCAGGTCAATGTAGTCCAGGACGGTGCGGTGCCTTACGATTATGTGTATGAGGATCTGCCTATCTTCACCGGTACGTATTTCAGTTCCAACGGACCTTCAGGAGAGGTCAACTACTACACCGTCATCTCCGATAAGGATCTTCTGATGGGAACGTACCTCGATGCGGGCGGCACGTATTATGTCCTGGACCTGTATTCGACTACTGAGGGAGAGGGAGAGAGCCTGCTTCCTCCCGCCGGAACCTACACCCTCGCCGCGTATGAGGACTGCGGAGATATGACTTTCTCCGTGGACTATTCGCTCGGAGCCTCTCTGGACGATGACGGCAATACCATCTTCGAGTCCGTATTCTCAGCCGGAACGGTGACCGTATCCTACGAGGGCAGCAATATGGTGATAGTGGCGGACCTGGTGGATGAGACCGGCAAGAAGCACTATGCCACCTACAACGGCTCTGCGTCCTATTTCGACTACAACGGAGGCAACAATCCCGGTATCGGCGGCGATATAGACTTCACTGCCGCGACGGCGGTCGCCGGATACATCAATGACAGGGAAGGGGTGATGGAGGTCAATATCAACCTGACCGACATGGAGGTCCTGCCCGACGGTACTGTTATTCCTCCCGGTACGATTCTCTATCTCAATCTCTTCATGCCCTTAAACGAGGAAGGCGAGCTGATGACCGGCAGCTATACGGCAGCGGGCGACGGTGCCTCCGGTACGTTCTTCCCCGGTGAGATGGTGGATTTCATGGGAGTAGTGTATCCGCTTGGAACGTATGTCATGAGTGTTGACGAAGCCGGAATGTCTGTCTACGGCATGATATCCGACGGTACGGTCGAAATATCCGGAAGCGGCGGGCAGATAACCCTCGTATGCGACCTGGTGACATCCGACGGAAGCAGGGTGACTTGTGATTACACCGGCGAGCTTCCCGTGCAGAATATTCCCGGTCCGTTCTCTACCCTTACAGGTGACTATACCCTCGACCTGGAGGGTTGCGAAAGCGGTGAGGCCGTGTATTACGGAGATTATTATGAGACAGGCGGAGGCAACTGGTACATCACCATAACCCCTGACTACACTACGGATTACGACGGTTTCCAGGTAGATCTCGTGGCTGAGGGCATGGATTATGAGGACGGTATCCCGAGCGGGACATATACAGTATCTCCCAACGGATATCCCGAGCCCGGCCAGTATCTTGAGGGCTATATGACCTCCACCAATATAGGCGGAACAATGTTCCTCGGCGGTTTCACGGCTGGCGGTTATGTGTCCGAGTTCGCTCCTGCTACATCGGGTGACCTGGTGATCACTAATCACGGTGACGGTACCTACACGTTCTCGTTCGAGTTCCTGGATGACAAGGGCAATACCTGGGACGGCGAGTGGACGGGTCCCATGGAGCTTCAGAACAGGAGCGCGGCTCCTTCTGCTGTCCGCAGATCATCTCTCTCCGTAGAGGGCACGGCTCCCGGATTCTCTTTCAGCGTTCCTGCTGCCGGCAAGATTAGGCTTTAGGCATACGTCCGGTACGTGACTTTCAGATCAGAGGCTGCGTCAGAAGTCCTTTTGAGGGCTCGGGCGCAGTCTCTTTCTGTTTTGCATTTGGCATTTGCGAAAAAATTGTAACTTTGCAGCCTGTTCCAGAACTGCTCGAGTGGTGGAATAGGTAGACACGCAGGACTTAAAATCCTGTGGGCAGCAATGTCCGTACGGGTTCGATTCCCGTCTCGAGCACAAAAAGCCGGTGAAAGCCGGCTTTTTTGTGCTCGGGACGCTTCGCTGCCCTTGTCAGACCCCCACCAAACTGATTGAAAATACGAGTCTTGTATTTATAGGGTGCTCTTCTGCTTACCGTTGCTTCGTATTCCACGATTGCCTTTTCAAAAAATAGTCTTAATTTTGAAGACAGTAGCAACTGAATTCTGAATAATTATGAAAGCAGGAAATTTTCGCAGATGTTTGTTTATGACGGTGGCTGGAGCGGCCATGATACTGGCGGCGGCAGGCTGTGGTGACGGGCGGAAGGTGCCGGAGAATTCGCTGGCGTTCGCGGACGTGGTGTATGTGGAGGACGGGTATCCGGTGACTTGGGAACTGGCCCAGGGGGATACGCTGGCTCTTCCGGTGCTGGGGGTGAGTGATTTTGTGATAAAGGACTCGCTGCTGATAGTGAGCAATAACGACAACGCCGGACGGGTGACGGTCCTCAGTCTGGACGGCGGGACGGTCTACGGGAAGTTCCTGCGAATGGGACGCGGCCCGGGCGAGATAGTAAGTTTCAATGGGGTGAGCAGTGTGCAGTTCAGCTACAAGGAGGACGGTCATCTGACGGCCTGCTGGACGGATTATGCGGGAAATCTGGTGGAATGGGATGTGACGGCCTCAATAGAGAACGGGCGGACTGAGCTGGCATCGAGGAGTCTTGAGCTGCAGGATTCACCGTGGTTGCTGAGTGCAGTTCCTCTTGACGGGCAGGAGTATCTGATAGTACACGCCGGTGCGGACCGCAGTTCCATAAACCGCTTTATCCTTACCTCAGACGGGGAAAGGAGGACGACACCTACGGTGACAGGGTGGACGACATCTCGTCCGTGGAGTACGACAGCGATGCCAGGCTGGCTCTCCGGCCCAAGGCTTACCCGGACTTCATATCTGTCCTGCATTGGCTCAGGGAACCCGAGGTTAAGCAATACGTCCGCCTGTTCAGCTATGAGGGAGAACCGCTAGCCGAGATACCTCTGCCGGAAGGGGGTATTTTCTTCGATATGGACATTCCAGGCGGATGCCTCTACGTCCTGATATCAGGTCAGGAGCTTCTGATAAGGTACGATGTCTCCGGCCTTCTGGAGGACATTATTCCAGCACCGGAACAGTGACAAACTGAGTGTCCGGCCATTCACGGGCGAGTACATCGCGGATGTAGCCCTCGGTATCGCGGCTGATGCGGTCGTCCTCATCTCGCGGGAAGAGGTTGTAGGCTACGGTGTGCAGACGGATACGGCGGGCGCGGATGGCTTCCAACCCTAAGAGAAAATGGTTGATGCTGCCCAGTCGGCCCGATGTCACGTAGATGAGCGGATATCCTTTCCGGGCGATGTAGTCGATAGTCAGCAGCTGCCTGGTCAGGGGCACCATCAGGCCGCCGGCTCCTTCAAGCAGCACTGCGTCGTACCGGCGGCTGAGTTCCACGGTGGCCCTTTCTATTCCGGCCAGATCTATCGGTCTTCCGTCTATCTCGGCGGCAAGGTGAGGCGAGCACGGGTAGGAGAATATCTCGGGCATTGTCAGCCTCTCGCGGTCCTCGGGCAGCAGTCCGCATCCCATGAGCCTGCGGTGCAGCTCTATGTCCTCCGACATGCCTGTATTACCTGTCTGAATGAGTTTCTGGGTGATGGTGCGCCTGCCCTCGGAGTTCCAGGTGCGGGCGATATAGCCGGTGGCGTAGCTTTTCCCGATATTGGTGTCGATTCCGCTTACGAAATATACGTTGTCAGTCATGGCTTCAGTCTTTTTTTGCAATCATGTAAACAGGGTGATAGGTGAGCGGCACGCTTCCGTCACCGGCTCCGTATCTGGAGGAGTATTCTGCGGAGAAGTCAGCCAGCCGTCCCGGGGTCCAGCGTGTGCGGACAATGCCTGTGACTCCTGTGTGTTTCAGATGGCGCATGATGTCGGTCGCGGAGGGGAAATTCAGCACTATGCGCTCATCATGCAGCAGCAGTGTCTCAAGTCCGGCATCGGAGAGCATCCGTCTGAGCTGATGCACTGACGGGTATTCGAGTCCGCTGCCTGTGATGCTCCTGATCTCGTGGAGATTGTCGGGCCCGAATGTGCTTATGGCCAGTGTGCCGCCGGATACCAGCAGGCTGCGGCAGTGTCTGATGAAATCTTCCGGATGCTCGAGCCATTGCAGTACCGAGCAGGAGGTAATGAGTTCCTGCCCCTCGGGCAGGCGGCACTGCTCGGCATCTCCTGCCAGAAATTCCAGGCCGGGGAGGGACAGCACGTCATCCAGGGCTTCGCGGACTTCGGGACAGATGTCGTTGAGGGTCATCCGTGCAGGATGGAAATGCTGCATGAAGAGGCGGGTAAATGTGCCTGTGCCGCAGCCGATCTCCAGTACGCTGGCCGGGCATTCCCTCACCAGTGGCCTGAGCATAAGGCACATCCGCCCGGCTATCATCTGCTGGGCCCGGGCATATTCGGCATAGCTGCGTACCGAGCGGGCGAAGCGGCGGCGTATCAGAGTCTTGTCCATAGCTCATCCTCATACAGCAGCCGTCTGAACAGGCCGGCATCGTAGTGTGCTGCATCTGTGTCTGTTATCGGTACGTTCAATTCTTCCCAGGCTTGGTGCTGACCGGCGGGCGGGAATATCATGTCCCGGCCTCCTACGAGGGCCTTGTCCCATCTTAAAGGACTTGAAACGGTGTTCCTGGCCCTGTCGCCTATGGCGGCAAGCTCGTCGCGCAGCTCCTCCGCACTTCGGTTAAGACCGCAGGCGAGCAGACTTTCAAGAGTCTCGGACGAGCCGCACATCCTCCGGCGGAATTTGGCCAGAGTCCGCTCGGAAAGGCCGTTGAGGGTACCGTCAAATATGGCCGCAGGGATACCTCTGCCGTCATCTATGGGAAAGGGAGTGCCGTTCACGGCCAGCCTCGGACCGTTTACCATGCCTGCCTCACCCAGTGCCTTTCCGGCAGCCCACACACCCATGGACCAGGCCAGCAGACTTATCCTGCCGTATCCGCGCAGCAGATCCGGGTCCAGAGTCATGTCCCGGTAGTCCCACAGTATCAGTATGTCCCTGCCCGGGCCCGTGTCTGAGCCGGGGATGAACATGCCAGGCTCGCTTCCCCAGCCGGAGAAGAACAGCAGCAGCTCGGAGCTGTCTGGGCGATGTCTTAGAAAGGTGTGTCTCATATACTGTCGCAGAGTCGGTCCATATCCTCATCCGTGAGGCCGGCTGTAAGGGAAAAACGCAGTCGGGAAGTGCCTTCGGGCACAGTCGGCGGCCTTATAGGCAGGACGTAGAAGCCCTTGCGCCGCATGTCCTCGGCTTTGAGGACGGCATCTGCCGCCGGACCTGTGACGAGCGGCACTATATGGCTTTCGGAGGGAGTCCCGAATCCTTTTGCCTGTAGGGCCTGTCTGAATTGTGCAGAGTGCCGTTGCAGCCTCTCACGCTGCCCCTTGAAGCCGGAGAGCCGTTCCATGACGAACAGAGTCCAGGCCATGTTGAGCGGAGGCAGGGCGGTGGTGAAGATAAGGGTACGCATCCGGTTGACCAGATACTCCTTGATGACCCGGTCGCAGATGACGAATGCTCCTGTCGAGGCCAGGGCCTTGCCGAATGTGCCGCACAGCAGGTCTATGTCCGCGATGCAGCCGGTCTCCTCGGCCAGTCCCAGGCCGCGCTCTCCGCGTACTCCTACGGCGTGGGCCTCGTCCACATAGAGCATAATTTTGTCCCGGCGGCGTTTCAGCTCTGTCAGCCGCCGCAGCGGTGCCGTATCTCCGTCCATGCTGAATATGCTTTCGGTGACTATGATTATCCTGTCGCAGCCGGAGTACTCCTTTTCTATCAGTGTCTCCAGCTGGCCGTAGTCCTGATGCCGGTAGCGTATGCAGCGGGCTCCGCTCAGGCGGATGCCGTCGATGAGACTGGCGTGTATCAGCTTGTCGGCCAGGATGAGCGTATCTTTGCCGCACAGGGCTGGGAGGATGCCGGCATTCATATGGTAGCCGCTGCTGAGCACCAGAGCCTCTTCCCGTCCATAAAGGGAGACCAGAGTATCCTCAAGGGCACTGAACACTCCGAAATTGCCGGTCAGCAGGCGGGAGGAGGACGAGGACAGCGGCAGCTGTTTGCCGGTGTCCCTGAGCCATTCACGGAACTCCTTCATCAGAGCGGTGTCGGAGGCCAGCCCGAGATAGTCGTTGGAGGACAGATTGAGCATCCGCTGTCCTCCGCTGAGGATCCAGCGGCCCTCATGCAGGCCGGACGGCAGTATCCGCAGATTGCCGGAGGCTTTCAGAGCATCCAGCTCCTCCGCATATTTCTCATATATAGCTCTCATGCCGGTATTTCTTTTACTATTTTCAGCATTCTGGAGGTCAGCACGGACAACTCTCCGGGTTCAATGATGAAGGGCGGCATGGTGTATACCAGCCTTCCGAAGGGCCTGAGCCAGATGCCTTCCTCTACGAAACGCTTCTGCATCCAGGCCATGTCCACCGGCTGCTTCATCTCCAGTACTCCTATGGCCCCGAGCACCCTCACGTCCGCTACCGACTGTATCCGGCGTGCGGGAGCGAGCTCTTCCCTCAGCTGCGCCTCTATCCTGCGCACCTTCTCCTGCCAGCCGCCCTCTAGCAGCAGGCGGGTGGATGCTATGGCGACGGAGCAGGCCAGCGGATTGCCCATGAAGGTGGGTCCGTGCATGAATACCCTCGGGTCGTGCGAGGAGATGGTGTCCGCCACCAGGTCATTGGCCAGCACCGCCGAGAAAGTCATGTAGCCTCCGGTGAGGGCCTTGCCGATGCACATGATGTCCGGCTCCACTCCGGCGTGCTCCCAGGCGAAGAGCTTCCCTGTGCGGCCGAATCCGGTGGCTATCTCGTCGAATATCAGCAGCAGTCCGTGCTCCCGGCAGAGGGCGGCCGCCTCCCGCAGGTACTGGGGATGGTAGAACCGCATTCCGCCGGCTCCCTGCACTATCGGTTCGAGGATAAGGGCCGCTATGCCCTTTCCGTGCTGCTCTATAATCTCCCGCAGCGGGTCTATGTCGTGTGGGTCCCAGCCCCCGTCGAAACGGCTGTGGGGCGAGGGAGCGAAGTACCTAACCGGCAGGGCCGAGCCGAAGAGGGAGTGCATCCCGGTGACAGGGTCGCATACGGACATGGCGTTCCAGGTGTCGCCGTGGTAGCCGGTGCGTATGGTCACGAAATTGGTCCGGTCAGGATGTCCGGCGGCCACCTGGTACTGCACGGCCATCTTCATGGCCACCTCCACGGCCACCGAACCGCTGTCGGCGTAGAAGATGTGGCTCATCGAGGGCGGGACAATACTCAGCAGCAGCTTGCCCAGCTCTATGGCCGGCTCATGGGTCAGCCCTCCGAACATGACGTGGGCCATGCTGTCCAGCTGCCGGCGGACGGCCTCATTGAGCACCGGATGGTTGTAGCCGTGTACGGCGCACCACCATGAGGACATGCCCTCGATAAGCTCAGTGCCGTCCTCAAGGGTTATCCGGCAGCCCCGTGCGCTGCGCACCTTGTAGGTGGGCAGGGGGGTGATGGTGGAGGTATAGGGATGCCACAGGTGGTCGTGGTCAAATGTGTCGAAGTTGGGGCTGACAGGGGTCTCAGAGTTCATATCCGGCGGTTTTTATCAGTTCTTTGTCCTCGGCTACTTTTGAGCCCACTGTGGTAAGCAGGTCTCCGACTATGGCCGAGTTGATGCCTATGCGCATGGCCTCCAGCACCGTCTGACGGGAGAGTCTGGCGCGTCCGCCCGCAAAGCGCAGCCAGGCCGTGGGATGAATGAGGCGGAAAAGGGCAATGCACCGGAGAATCTCCTCCTCCGATATGGGCGGTACGTTCTCCAGCGGTGTTCCCGGAATAGGGGAGAGGATGTTCAGGGGAATGGACCGCACGTCCAGTTTCTTTAGTGTAAATGCCAGCTCAATCCTCTGCTCCCCGCTCTCGCCCATGCCTATGATGCCGCCCGAGCAGATATCCATCCCGACGCGGCGGGCAGCCTCGAGGGTCTGTATCTTCTGCTCCTGGGTGTGGGTGGTGCAGAGGGTGGGGAAAAATGAAGGAGCGGCCTCCAGGTTGCAGTGGTATCTGGTCACTCCGGCCTCGTGTAGTTTTCTCAGGCTCTCTTCGGAGAGCAGTCCGAGGGACGCGCAGAAGCTGAGTCCGCATTTTCCGCGCAGGAAACGGATCCTTGCGCAGACCTCGTCCACTTCCCGGTCGGAGAGCTTGCGGCCGCTGGTGACTATGGAGAAGCGGCCGATGCCGGCGGCTTCGTTGGCGGAGGCGTGGCGCAGGCATTCTTCTTCGGACACCAGCCCGTATTCCTGGGCTCCGGTATGGTAGTGAGCTGACTGGGCGCACCACTTGCAGTCCTCCGGGCAGCGGCCAGACTTGGCGTTGATGATCGAGCACAGGTCGAACCTTCTCGGGGCGCACTGCACGGTAATCTCCTGTGCGGCATCCAGCAGCGGCCTCAGTCCGGCCTTCTCAGCCAGCCACAACGCCTCGTCCGGACATATTTCCTGTCCGGAAAGTATCTTTTCTTTCAGGCTTTCCAGCATCAGATCTGATTTCGGAGTTGTGAGATGTATTTCTCAATGACCTCAGGGTAGGCACGCTCAAGTTCGTGAACTTTGGCGAAGAGTGTCTCCGGAGTGTCTTCCGGCGTGACGGTGCAGCGGGCCTGATATATGGTCTTTCCGTGATCATACTGGTTGTCCACTACGTGTATGGTGATGCCGGACTCTTTCTCTCCGGCAGCTATTACCGCACGGTGGACGTGGTCCCCGTACATGCCTTTTCCGCCGTAGGAAGGAAGCAGGGCCGGATGGATGTTCAGAATCCGTTCCGGGTAGGCGGCTGTCAGATATTCAGGCACTTTGAGCAGGAATCCGGCAAGTATTATGTAGTCGGTGTCCATCCCGGCCAGCACATCGGTAAGTGTGCGCGTCTCTCCATTATATAATATGGAATTGCTGCGGAACCCGGATGCCGTGAAGGTCCAGTGCGGTACGCCAAGTCTCTCGGCGCGGGTCAGCACGAAGGCATCCTTGCGGTTGCACATTACGGCTGTTGTGCGGTAGGTGTTGCGGCTTTGGGACCACTTTATGATATTTTCAGCATTAGTGCCTGAGCCTGAAGCAAATATGACAATGTTGGGAATATTTTTACTCATATTTCTGAGCTTTTGGATTCCTGCAAAGTTCATAAAAATTTCATTATTTAAAAAATTATATGTTAGTTTGCAGCAAAATTTATTACAACAACTAATTATTAACTAAAATTTAGACCATGGCAGATATTGTTTCTGAAGTAACAGCCATCATCGTCAACAAACTCGGAGTTGATGAAAGCGAAGTAACCCGCAATGCAAGTTTTACCAACGATTTAGGTGCTGATTCTCTCGACACCGTTGAGCTGATTATGGAATTCGAGAAGAAATTCAATATCGAGATTCCTGATGATGCAGCCGAGAAGATATCGACAGTAGGCGAGGCCATCGACTATATTGAGGAGCATACTAAATAATTGCGCATGGGGCTGAGAAGAGTTGCGGTTACGGGACTCGGGACTGTCAACCCTCTGGGAAAGAATGTACAGGAGTATTTTTCCAGTCTGGATGAGGGTAAGAGCGGTGCGAGTCTCATAACGGCATTCGACACTTCTCGTTTCAAGACCAGATTTGCATGCACGGTTAACGATTTCAATCCGTCCGATTACGGCATAGAACGCAAGGAACTCAGGAGGATTGACCGTTTCGCCCAGTTCGCTATGGTCGCCGCAGATCAGGCTGTCACGGACAGCGGACTCGATCTCGGCAAGATAGACCTTGACAGAGCGGGGGTGATCCTGGGATCCGGCATAGGAGGCATACAGAGCCTCACGGATGAGATAATGGGTTATTGCAGTGGAGGATGTATTCCACGCTTTAGCCCATTTCTTATTACCAAGATGATATCGGACATGGCCCCCGGTCTGATATCCATCAAGTACGGTCTGGCGGGGCCCAACTACACCACTACGTCGGCATGTGCGTCTTCTTCGCATGCTATGGGGGACGCTCTCAATCTGATTCGTCTCGGCAAGGCCGACGTGATACTGACAGGAGGAGCCGAGGCTCCTGTCTCGGAACCGGCCATAGGCGGTTTCGATTCTTCCAAGGCATTGTCCACCAATAATGACGAGTATATGACCGCATCGCGTCCGTTCGATGCTACCCGTGACGGCTTCGTCATGGGCGAGGGGGCGGCGGTGCTTGTTTTCGAGGAGATGGAGCATGCGCTGAGGCGCGGAGCGAGAATCTATGCCGAGGTGGCCGGAGCCGGTATGAGCGCGGATGCCTATCATATCACCGCTCCTCATCCGGAAGGCCGGGGTGCTTCCAGGGTCATGCAGCTTGCTCTTGAGGATGCCGGTATATCTCCGGAAGAGGTGGATTATATCAATGTGCACGGCACCTCTACGCCGCTCGGCGATGTTGCTGAGCTCAGGGCCGTCAAGGCTCTTTTCGGGGAACACGCATACCGTCTGAGCATCAGTTCGACGAAATCCATGCACGGGCATCTGCTCGGAGCGGCCGGGGCAGTGGAGGCACTGGCCTGCATCCATGCGATATGCTCGTCAGTCGTGCCCCCTACCATCAATTTCCGTCATGAGGATCCGGAGATAGACTACAGGCTGGACCTTACTCTCAATCAGGCCCGCAGGAGGGACATAAGAGTGGCCATCAGCAATACTTTCGGATTCGGCGGGCACAATTCGTGCGTGGTGTTCCGCGCTTTGTAGCAGTCTCTGCTCCGCTTTTATTCCATCAGTCCGTATGTAACAGTGAGCGTGGGCCGTCTTTCGGCAGCCGGTCCGTTGAGGATGATTTTGTTGTAGTTGTAGTTGTCGAATTCGTAGACGATGTCGCCCAGTAGGTTGGTCTTGTATGTGATCGGTGCTATCCACAGGTCGTAGGAGGAGTCTATCTCATCCGGCTGAAGTTTCATGAGCTCCTGCAGATAGGCAGTGATGTCCAGGCTGTACTGCCTAAGGGACCTGTTGATGCTGCCTATGTTCGTGCTTGCGGTGACTTCCGGCAGCGGTGTCAGATAAAGCGAGGAGTCTGCGGCCCACGGGGTACGTGTGAAGGCATAGATCGCAAGCGGATGCTCCTTCTCGAAACGGTCATAGTCCTCTTCATCGCTTTCCGGATAGGGGAAGACCATCTCGGCCCTGGAGATGATGACCGTCTTGTCTTCCAGTCCGTCTTCGGATATCCAGTGTTCCATGGTCTCCCTGATCCATGCGGCCTCTATGTGGGGCTTGATGCCCGAGAGCCCTTCCAGATACAGCTCCTCTCCGGGGTCGCTGCTTTCCAGTCCCGACGAACCGGTGGTGTAGAAATTGAATGCGGCACTGTAGCCGAATGCGAAGGATTCGGTGGTGTCAAGCCCGCTGATTCCCCGGTCGGGGTCATTGAGGGTGTAGTTGATGTTGATGGTGGAGTTGCCCAGGTCCAGGTAGTTGAGCCTTCCTCCCGGGGCGGTGCTGATCTGCGGTTCGGCCTCGATGTAGACCCCGGGAATTTTTTCCAGGAAGAGATCGGTGTCCGCGTATTCCTCGGGTGTAACGGACAGAAGTCTTCTGGCGAACTCTTCCTTGAGCTCGATGCGGAGCTCTCCCTGTCCGTAGATTACCGGGTCGCTCGTGGTAATCGGCTCCGGGCCGTACATGGATGGAGTCAGGGAACTGCAGAACACCGCGTTGGTGTCAATCCTTTCTGTGAGACTGTAGATCTTGATCCGCTGGTGGATGCCTTCCTGGCTGTTGTCCAGATAGTATGTGGAATCCACGGAGAGGGATATGTAGGCGGAGGTGATGACCGGATCGGTGCCGAAGTCGGTGGAGTCGGAGTAAGGCAGGATGTATGAGGCGGCGTTGGATGTCATCGTGCCGAACACGGGATCGGTCATGTTGCCGATGAGCATACTGAAATTGTTGGCGGCCTGTGTCGAGTCGCTGGTCCGGTTGGTGACTTCCAGATCAAAGGTCTTTATACCTACGCTGAGTATGGATTCTTCGGGGAGCAGTCCCTCACCCATGGTCCTGTCGTTCTCGATGCAGGATGTGACTGCCGGAATCATGATGAGCGCCGCTGCTGCTGCGGCCAAGGTCTTGCTAAATGGCATCTTCTCCCAGTAATTTGTCGTAAAATTCGTTGTACTTCCGTATGTAGGTGCCTTCAGGGTGATCGATGGGAATGTACGGGAGGACCGGTATGTTCTTCTTGGAAAGGAACTCAGTTATATCCGGTGCCGTCTCTTCCGAACCGATGATGACTGCATCTGCATACTGGATAGCGAGTTTTGCAAGATTTATGCCATCGGGTGCCTTCAGCGCGTCCAGGTCCTTGGCCTTGATGCCGGGGACGGGGATCTTGCTTTTCATTCCGGGAGAGAATGACTTGTCTACATGTTCATTGTAAAGGGATAGAACGATTTTGGTGTCCGAGAATATGGGGTCGTTCTTGTAGGCTTTCTTGAGATACAGCGGGACCAGGTGCGATATCCATCCGCTGCAGTGCAGGATGTCCGGTTTCCACCTGAGCTTCTTGACGGTCTCCAGTATGCCCCTTGCGAAGAAGATGGCTCTCTCGTCGTTGTCCTCCAGGAAGTTGCCTTCGGCATCCTCGTATATGAATTTCTTATGGAAATAGTCGTCGTTGTCGATGAAGTACACCTGCATCCTCGCCGAGGAGATGGAAGCCACCTTGATGACGAGCGGACGGTCGATGTCGTTGATGACCATGTTCATCCCGGAGAGCCTGATCACTTCATGCAGCTGGTTGCGCCGTTCGTTGATGCAGCCGTACCGGGGCATGAATGTGCGTATTTCCTTGCCGAGCTCCTGTATTCCTTGTGGAAGATACCTGCCGGCCAGAGAGACAGTGCTCTCGGGCAGATAGGGGTAAATCTCGGAATTGACAAATAAAACTCTTTTGGGATCTTTCATCTCAGATACATTTTTTGCAAATATAATAATAAAAAGTCTAAGATAATTATCTTTTTATTTATCTTTGAGGGATTTATCTAATGCGCACGAATGGCCGCTAACAAAAGTAAGCAACTGAGAGGGGGGCAGTTACGCCCTTATTTCCTGTCCGTGATGAGTATCAGTCTGATACTTTTCATGGTGGGCATGACCGGTGTGCTGGTGGTCAATGCCGGAGCTGTGGCCAACCGCTTCAAGGAGAGCATAACGGTGTCGGCGGTGCTCAATGTGGAGGCGGATGAGGCTGACGCTTCGGAACTTGCGGAGAGCATTGAGGGCGGGGAGTACGTCAGGGACGTGCGTATCATCACCAAGGAAGAGGGTGTGGACGAGATGAAGCGGATCCTGGGGGACGATTTCATGGATGTCTTCGAGGTCAATCCGATTCCGGTCTCAGTGGAGATACAGGTCGCCGCCGGCTACATCTCCACCGACAGTCTGCGGATGATAGAGGATGAGCTGTACGGCTTTCCGGTAGTCGAGGATGTGGTGTACCAGCAGTCTCTGGTCGAGCTGCTGAATGCCAATATTGAGAGGATCGGAGTGGTCTGCGGTATCTTCGTCGTCCTGCTTCTGTTCATATCCGTGGTGCTTATCAACAATATGGTGCGGCTCAACGTCTATCTGCGCAACGAGGAGATAGTGGTCAAGCGTCTCACCGGAGCAACAAGGGGCTTTATCGCCCGCCCTTTCGTGTCCCTGGCATTTTTCCAGGGCCTGATTGCCGGCTGTGTGGCCGATGTCCTGATACTCTGCTCGCTGTACCTGGTGCGCAATGAGTTCTACCAGCTGTTCGCCCTGTTCGATGTCCGCCTCCTGGGAGCGGTCCTGCTGGCCGTGATAGCCCTGGGCATCATGATATGCATCTTCTCGACATCGTTCAGTGTAAGGAATCTGATACCAAGAAAATATACAACTAAGTAATATAGAAATGGATAAATTCGCAATCCCCAAGGAAAATATCGTGTATCTGATAGCCGGTCTGGGCTTGATGATCCTGGGCTATCTGCTGCTGCTGGGCGGCGGAGCCGACTCCCCGGAGGTGTTCAACTACGCGCTTTTCAGCTTTACAAGGATGTACGTCGCCCCTCTGCTGATACTTGCAGGTTTCGCAGTGGAGACCGTCGTGCTTCTCATGAGGAGGCCGATCAGACTTTTCAAACGTAAGCAGTGACGGAGATGGAGTGGTTTCAAGCAGTAGTCCTCGGACTCATTCAGGGCCTTACGGAATTCCTGCCTGTCAGCAGCAGCGGTCATCTGACCATATTCAAGGCCATATTCGGAATCGAGGCGGACAATCTCAGCTTCGAGGTCGCCGTCCATGCCGCGACAGTGCTCAGTACCATCGTGGCTTTCCGCAAGGAGATATGGGACATCATCAGGGGGGTATTCAAGTTCAGCTACAACTCCCAGACGCAGTACTTCCTGAAGATATGTGTGTCCATGATCCCGGTCGCCGTGGTGGGTTTCTTCTTCAAGGACCAGGTGGAGGCGATTTTCGGAGCCGGTCTTGTGATCGTGGGCTGTATGCTGCTTCTTACAGCGCTGCTCCTCTTCCTTTCGGAGACTCTTTCCAACCGGCAGGCCGCCAAGGCACTGAAGGAAGGACGTGAGCCCGGGAAGGAGGTAGGTTACAAGGAGGCATTTATTATAGGTCTGTCGCAGGCTCTGGCCGTGCTGCCCGGTCTGTCACGCTCGGGCACCACTATCTCCACCGGTCTGATGCTGGGTGTCAGGAAGAGCTCGATGGCGCAGTTCTCATTCCTGATGGTGCTGGTGCCAATTCTCGGAGAGGCGTTCCTGCAGCTTGTGGGCGGGGATTTCTCAGCATCGTCATCAGGCATATCGTCTCTGTCGCTTGTCCTCGGGACACTTACGGCATTTGTCTCGGGCTACGTGGCCTGCCGCTGGATGATCCGCATCGTGCAGAAGGCCCGTCTGCGTTATTTCTCAATATATTGTTGTGCGGCAGCTTTGTTCTGCTTTATATTCGAGGCGGTCAGCAAGTCCGCTTAATCTATGGCAGGAGGACCTAAATATTATTTCGTGTCGGATGTCCATCTCGGGGCCGCGTTCTGCGATAACCGGGAGCTGGAGAGAAGGTTTGTCTCGTTTATCGACAAGGTGAGGGAGGAGAAGGCGGCTGCGCTGTATCTTCTCGGTGACATATTCGATTTCTGGTATGAGTACCGCTATGTGATTCCGCGCGGTCACACCCGTGCCCTGGGTGCCCTGGCCAGGCTTTGCGACAGCGGGACCAAGGTCTATTTCTTCAGGGGCAACCACGATGTGTGGGTCTATGACTATTTTGAGAAAGAGATAGGCATGACCGTGCTGAAGCAGCCCCATGTGAGGGAGATAGGCGGAAAGATGTTCTGTATCGGGCACGGTGACGGTCTCGGAAAGACGGACAGGGCGTTCCGCTTCATCAGGTGGGCTTTCTACAACCGTACTCTTCAGGTGCTATTCAGTTCCCTGCATCCGCGCTGGGCTTTCGGGCTGGGCTATGCTTGGGCAAGACATTCCAGAAAGGTCAAGAACGATCCGGAGAGGGCGTACCGTTATATGTTCAGCGGAAAGCGTGAGCCTCTGTATTATTATGCGGACGGTTTCGGCAGTCTCTACCGTGTCGGGCACGATGACTGCGGCATAGACTATTATATCTTCGGCCACTATCATACGCCGGGGCGGGTGACTGTCCCTTCGGGTGGCGAGCTGATTATCCTGAGCTGCTGGGTGGACGGCGGAGATTATGCCGTATATCAGGACGGGCAGCTGGAAATCATTTCTGCGGCACGTCAAGATAGGATCTGACGACAGGCTCCGGAGGATTTTTCCCGAAGATTGATCTGTACAGTGCGTTGAATTCCCCCTTTGAATACAGTTCCACAAGCTGTTCTGTCTGCTTGTCGTCTCCTTGCGGATCATAGGGCTTTTTCATGTCCGAGCCGAAAAGCCTGGCGATGCCTTGCCAGAATCCGGCGGCGGCCCTGCCCTTGTAATCACGGATGATCTCATAGGGGGTGATCCCCGTCTGTCTGTCAATGAGGCGCAGCAGCAGTTTCCCCTGGCTTACGGTCAGGTTCCGGAGCGGCTTCTCGAACGTGTCGAACAGCTCGTCCTGGAGAATGTTGATGTACCGGTTCTTCTGCCGTCGGTTGAATCCGCTCCGGGCTATGGTCGAGTCGGCTTCCCGGAGCTTCTCTTCGGCCAGCAGCGCGTAAGGATATGCCTTGGCGAAATTATGTACCAGCCGGTAGTACTTGCGCCATTCTTTCCCCTTGCGGCGGGCCACCTTGTACACCGGATCGAGATGGTCTATGTAGACAGTATCTCCGTTTCTGTCCACGATGAACTCCATAAACATATCATCCCTGTCCTGAGCCGCGAGCCCATGGACAGAGATGACAGTCGCTGTGAGTATCAGCAATATGAGTGCGGTCCGCCTCACCTTGCCTGCGGGTTACATGCTGGTCATCGACTTCTGCAGCTCGCGTGCGGACTGGAGGAACTCCTCGACGCTCATCTCCTTGAAGAAGAGCAGTCCGTGTGTGGTCCTGAGTCTCGGGCTGGGGTTCTGGTAGAAGAACGGCTTGCCGAGTACGCGCTGCACCTTGGCCAATTGGTCCACCCAGATGATCTTGGCCAGGTCGCTGAACTTGCCGTCGAGCATGTAGCTCGGGAAGTCGGCGTGTACCTGTGAGGCGTAGCAGTTGCAGAATGCGTTGTCGAAGACGCTCATGGCGTTGAGCGATACGGGCACGATGTGGGTGGCCTCGGAAGGCAGGAAGCGGTACCATACGTTGCGGTAGCCCCAGATCTTGAGGTTGCTCAGGTCGGTCTCCTTGCCCCACTCGCGGATGGCTTCGGCGATGGCCTGGAGCACCTTGTAGTGGGTGTCGGGACCGCTGCCCTCGGGGTCGAAGGCGATGCTGATCACGGTAGGCCTGATGGTGCGCAGCTCCTCCAGAATGGGGGCCACGTCACGCTCGCGGTTGGGCTGCTCGGTGAAGATGTCACCGGTGTAGAAGCCCAGGCGGAGGTGATGCACGTTCTCGTTCTTGATGCCGAAGAAGCCCCATACCAGCTCTTCCTCGAACTCGCGGATCATGCCCTTGAGCAGGCGGATGTCGGCGGACATCTTCTGACCGTCATAGCTGTGCCGGGTCTCGTCGATCACGTCGAGAATCTTGGCGCGCAGTTCCTCTTTGTTCTTCACACCGTAGATCTCAATGAAGTCGCGTACCAGACGGTGAGAGCGTCCTCTCTTGCGCTCCTCCTCATTGCCGGAGGCGACGTTGATCAGGGAGTGGTAGATGTCTTTCTCGCGTTTCTCCTTCCAGCCTTCGGTGAAGAAGTCGGGGTAGTCCGTCATCTGGATTCTTCCTGCGTCGAGGAAGCCGACGGTCTCGTTCAGGGCGTCGATAAGGAAGTGGTTGGTCACGGCGTTGAAGCCGGAGGTCATGATGGAGAAATGCGAGTCGTTGGTCTCGTTGCGGGACACCCTGTGGATGTGGGGAAGCAGGCCGAGGAGGATGTCGTCGTGGTGGGGACCGGTGTAGTAGAAGGTCTGGTTGCTCCAGGTGGATGTGCCGCGGGCAATCTTGCGGGTCATCGAGTCGATGACGCTCTGGACCGTGTTCTCGCTCAGGTCGGGAATCATGCTGCAGTACTCATCGGCCTTGAGGTCCTCGAGGGTAATCTTGTCGCCGTATTTGTTGATGCGGTTGCAGCAGTCGAGCACGGCGCGGTCGGTCTTCTCCTGTGACCAGGGGGTGTCGGTATAATAATGGTATATGGATTCATGCAGCATTGACGCGGCTCCTGTGGTGAGGTAGAAGCGGGCGTTGGGCAGCCGGGAGAGGACCGATGCGGGGTAGAGGTTGCAGGGAGTCTTTTCCAGTGCGTCGGCTACGACGGGAGCCTTTGCCTCGCCTGCGGCGAAGATGATGGCCACGGCCTCGGGGTCATGGGTGATGGTGTCCAAGCCGATGGTGATGACGGGCTTGATGCGGGAGATCTCGATGCCTCCGAGGTCGCTCGCAGCGGCTGCCTGGGTCTCGTAGTTGGTGTGGGTCAGGCGGGTGGTGGAGTGGGGATCGCTGCCGCGGACGTTGAATGCTATGTGTCCGTCGGGGCCTATGCCTCCGAGGAAGAATCCGATGCCGCCCATGTCCCTGACTTTCTGATCGTAGTCCGCGCACCAGTTGTCAATCATGAAGATGGACTTCTGCTGCATCTCCTCTGTGACGGATCTGGCGTTGCGGTAGCGCAGGCTCAGGTCTATCACTCCGTCGGGGAACACCTCCGTGAAGTGCTTGCCGTCCACGAGGGGAATCTGCTCGCAGTTGATGAATATGCCTTTCGATGCGTCCAGGCCGAAGTCCTCGACGTAGTATTTCTGTACGTAGTTGTAGAAACTGTTGTGCTGTCTGGGGTCTATGGGGTAGAACTCGTCTATCTGTACGAAATGCAGTCCCCTGAGATCAGGCTTCCTGCTGACGAGCAGACCGCTTTCCTCGCGTGTCGCCGCACCCTCCCTGGTGTCCCACTCCGCCAGGACTTTCCTGACCCAGGCGATGAAATACTCCGGTGTCTTGCCGGTAGGAAGGCTGATGACCCCTTCGGGGTGCTCTGCCGCCCATTCCAGGAATCTGAATGCAGTCAGTTTTCCCAGCTTCGGGAAATTCTCGACTGTGATGTATGGGATGTTGGAAGGGAATCTGTGTGTGGTACGGCCCATATAGGCTTTCTCGACATTTGTGAAATCAGTACTCATAACAATGACATTTTTGCTGTCACAAAATTACACAAAATTCATAATAGTTTACCGATTAATTTGTGCGTGTATCATTTTTTCCGTACCTTTATCGGGAATTTAAATTATGAAAGGCATCTGTATCACTAACCTTTATCCCCTTATTATGTCTTTCAGCGGCTGCGTCAGTGCATAATCCTGTCTGGCACTGTGCGTGGTTTGGTATTAGACAGGATAAGTAAAACAAATTACTATGAAAAAAATTCTTTTGATCGGAACAGCCGTCTTCGGAATGTTCTTCATGGCGACGTCATGTCTGGACAATACCGAGCCGGCCGGCATTGAGGAACTCAGAAATGCCAAATCGGAACTTATCCGCGCACAGGCCGCTTACGAGCAGGCCCGCATTGCGTTGATCGAGGCGGAAGCCGCCATGCAGGAGGCCCTGACCCAGGGGACCCTCCTGGATAACCAGCTGAAAGAGCTGGAGATCCGTAAGAGGGAGCTTGATCTTGAACTTCAGGAGGCTGAGAACGAGCATGCGATACGTATGATGGAACTTGAGTATCTGCTGACTCAGGAGGAGAACAACGCCCGCATCGAGGAGATCAAGATGGAGATAGCCGAGCTTGAACTGCGCCAGATGCAGCTGGAGCTCGATATGCAGGAACTGGAGCTCGCCAAGGAGACCATGGTGCAGCAGCATGAGTTGGAACTGCTCGAACTTCAGACCCAGCTTGCCGAGGCTCAGGCTACCTACGAGCAGACTCTGCGGGACATCGAGGCCGCAAAGCACGGACTTACTCAGGGAGAGCAGGACAAGATCCAGCAGTATATCGACGCTATCGATGCCATCCGGATTGACCTGGACGCCGCCGAGGCGCAGCTCATCTCTGCCCAGAACGATCTTGTGAACCTGAAGTTCAACCGTGGCTATGACTCCCTCGTAACCCATCAGCAGTATGTCAATAATGTGAACTACTGGCAGAGGGAAGTGGACAACATGAACGCCGACCTCGAGGAGGTCCGCAATCTTGACCTGACCGGAGGATCCGAGGATCTTCTGGCTGAAGTCGAGGATATCGAGGACAGGATTGCCGGACTGGAGGCTCAGGCAGACCAGCTCACCATCGATGCGGATGCCAAGGAGTATGAGAAGGATGAGCCCAATGCCGTGAAGGAAGAGCTCCAGGACAGCATCCAGCTCGTCCGGGAGGAGATAGACGGACTGATGGACCAGATTAACAACGGCGGTGACAAGTCGGCCCTTAATTATCAGGCTACCAGAGAACTCGCTGTGCCCGAGTCCGTTGCCAATGTAGTAGGAGGCGCATTGAATACTGCGATATCTGATCTTCTGTCTAATTACGGATTGGAGGTTATGGTTGTCTCGGGCTTCGAGTATGTGGATCTCGAGTACACCTTGCCTTCAGGAGTCTTCTCGTGGATTGCCACCGAGTGGGACAATCTGAACTATATCCTGCCGGCCTTTGCCGATGCCCTTAACCAGTACGTGCTTCCCGATCCGGCCATTCAGAATCTCAGGAATGATCTGGAGAATTTCAGACTGGATCTTTCGGCCAGCAGATTCTACGAGACATACGAGGAGCATCTGGAGAATTACCGTCAGGCCGTTAAGGAGTATGCCGAATTCGCAGCCGAGTACGGTGTAATCAACAGAGAGCACTACGCAAATGACAACCTGATGGTTAAGGCGCAGGAGGCGGCAGAGTATCTGCAGAGCCTTATAGACGAGGGTACTCCTCTTGACGGTTCGGCAGTTGTGGAGCCTGTAACAGAGGCCCTTGCAGCCATACGGCTGGAGCAGGAGATCCGCGATACTCTCTTCAACAACGCCTACTCAGGATGGGAGAACATTACATACGCCAACCTTACTTCCGAAGCGACAGCACCGAACCATATCGACATCAGCTTTGTGTTCTCGGCATATCAGAATTCCTACAACGAGTATGAGAACTCCTCGTATGATATCTGGAATTCCTATACGTATTCATACGGTGCCGAGCAGACCGACTGGAGTATCCTTCAGAGATGGAACGAGGCTTCGTTCAACCTCTATAATCTTGAGTTTGTAGAGGACGAGATAACTGTGGAGGAACTCATGATAGGCGAGTATCTGGGTATCGAGTTCAATCCGGACAACCTCTACAGTCCCGGTCTGTGGTATCTTGGAGACATGAATATGATAGACAGGTATTATCAGAGTCTCGGCTATACTGATGCAAATGCTGTAATCGGAACCGAAATCTTTATGTATTGCTACAACCGGTTCATCGAGGAGAGCGTCCAGTCATATCTGGACAATCTCGGGGAGTTCCCTGTACTTGTAGCCGGCATCGAGGCTCAGCGCGGGGAGCTTGCTGAAGTGGGCGTTATCGATACCGAGACGCTTAAGACCATGTATGACCGTGTCGTAGAGCTGAACAACCTGATGGTAGACCTGTACGACCGTATCGACGGGCAGGACGAGATCATAGCTGAGATCGACCTCGAGATCAGTGAAATCAATGATCAGATCTATAATATCAACAACCAGATTGCCAGACTGAACACGACCAAGGGTATCATCGAAGGCATTATCCGTGGTGTGGAGATAGAGATTGGCGGTGCCATCTATAATCCTCTCACTGATGACCTTGAGGGCATCAAGGCTGATTACATAGCTGTCCTTGAGGATGATCTGGCATTGGCTGAGCGTGAGCTTGAGAGGGCGCAGGCCAACCTCGAAAGACTTGAGAGCGCCGAGGATCCCGGAGCAGTGGCTGTCGAGGATGCCGAGCGTGCTGTCGAGAAGGCTCAGGAACGCTACAACGAGCTGCTCGAGAGATTCAATTACTACAACGATCTCCTGAGCGACTTCCTGACAACTGTTATCGGTTCCGGAGAATAAATTTTCTGAATTATGAGAAAACGCCATTTCATAACAATAATCGCCGCGCTGTTCCTTGCGCTGCCCCTGAGCGCTCAGGTCTATTCCATCGAGGCTCCCAAGGCGGGTGACATGCAGTTCTCGCTGTTGCTGGGCTCTTCCAGCTTCTCGCTCTACAACGAGTCCTACGGTATGGATTACCTGATGCCTTACGACGGAGGCATCAGCGGAGGACAGAGCATAGGATTCGGGAGTGACCCCCTGGTCTTCCTGGATCTGGGAAGTATGAATGGCAACAGTATAGTCAATACGGTCGGTATCCGCTACAGTGTATTCGTACACGAGCGTTTCGATGTCAACGTGATGTTCGGCATGAACATCAACCTGACCCCGAAAAAGGATTTCATCGAGGGCGACTTCACGGTGCCCGAGATGCCCATACCCGATGCCGACTATATCGTGGGCCGCACCAACCATGTGTTCTATGTCCAGCTGGGAACCAATTACTACTTCCGGCCGGAGAACCAGCGGATAGCTCCTTATATAGGAGTGGTGTTCGGCTATCAGTTCGCCCGCCTGGAGACCATGCTCCCCTACACCGGGGAGACGGCCTCTGACGGAGAGCCCATCGAGCTTTACACGCCTTCTTATCAGGCGGGTCAGTCATGGGCGGTCCAGGGCGGAATCGTCGCCGGTATAGATTACTCAGTGGCTCCCGGCCTGATTCTGGGTGTCGAGGTCGCTCCGGCCATGTACCAGTGCAATGTCATGGAGCTTCATCCTTCGGGAATGTCTCCCTACAGAGCTGTCAACCATGACATCAAGCTGCTGACGATGCCGCGTCTGAAGCTGGCGTTCAGATTCTGACGCATACTGTTGCTCAATATGTCATCGGGAGCCGCCCCTGTTCCGGGAGCGGCTCCTTTTTTTGTGCCGGACGGTGCTGTTTCCGTATGTGCAGCCGTGTCCAAAATGAGTGCGGCGGAAATGTTTATAACTTCATAAGATTCTGAGGAGCCGTTATTTGACCTTCAAATCCTGCGGTCGAAAATGTGTAGAAAAAATTGTAAAAATTCTTCAAAAAAGTTTGGTGTTACAGGAATTTGTAATATCTTTGCAGCCCCATTTAATGGGAGAACTGTATTTATTTGTTTGAAAATAATAGACTTACAAAAAGTATAGACAATGTTACAACCAAAGAAAACCAAATTCAGAAGGCAGCAGAAAGGCCGTATGAAAGGTAATGCCCACCGTGGCACCGAGCTTTCTTTCGGATCTTTCGGTATCAAGACCCTCGAGTCGGCATGGCTCACAGGTCAGCAGATTGAGGCTGCCCGTCAGGCTGTAGTGCGTTACATGAAACGTGAAGGTAAGATTTGGATTCGCGTTTTCCCTGACAAACCTTACACGAAGAAACCGGCTGAGGTCCGTATGGGTAAAGGTAAAGGTAATCCCGAGGGATTCGTGGCTCCCATCACTCCAGGCCGTATGCTTATCGAGGCAGAGGGTGTGCCTTTGGAGGTTGCAAAGGAGGCTCTTCGTCTGGGCGCACAGAAATTGCCCGTTACCACCAAGTTCGTGGTCCGCAGAGATTATGTTGAACAATAATTAATGGAGGAGAAGTAATGAAACCCAAGGAAATCCGTGAAATGTCGATTAAGGACCTGCGCGAGCGCATCGAGACCGAGAAGGCCAATCTGGCGCAGATGAAGATCAACCATGCCGTCTCCCCCATTGAGGATACCTCAAAGATCAGAAAGGCAGGAAAGGACATCGCCCGTATGCTCACCATCCTGACTGAAAAGGAAAAACAGGCTAAAGTAGAAGAGTAACCGTTATGGAAAGAAATTTACGCAAGGAAAGAATCGGGGTGGTGGTCAGCAACAAGATGGACAAATCCATCGTAGTGGCTGTAAGAGTCAAGGAGAAACACCCTGTTTACGGCAAGTTCGTGAACAAGACCACCAAGTTCGTCGCACACGATGAGAAGAACACATGCGACGAGGGCGATACGGTCCGCATCATGGAGACACGTCCCCTGAGCAAGACCAAACGCTGGAGATTAGTAGAAATCGTAGAAAAAGTGAAGTAAAATGATACAACAGGAATCACGTTTAATGGTAGCTGACAACAGCGGAGCGAAAGAGGTACTCTGCATCCGTGTACTCGGAGGTACCCGCCGCCGTTACGCCAGCGTCGGCGACAAGATCGTAGTCGCTGTCAAGAGCGCTATCCCCGGCGGTGACGCCAAGAAGGGATCGGTATCCAAGGCCGTTGTAGTGCGCACCAAGAAAGAGATCCGTCGTGCCGACGGTTCGTACATCCGTTTCGATGACAATGCCTGCGTGCTTTTGAACAACCAGGGAGAGGTCCGTGGAACACGTATTTTCGGCCCCGTTGCCCGTGAGCTGCGTGACAACTACATGAAGATTGTCTCTCTTGCACCCGAGGTACTTTAATATATAGGAGGTACAGACATGAACAAAAAATTACATATCAAGAAAGGCGACATGGTCTATGTGAACGCCGGCAATGACAAGGGCAAGACCGGAAAGGTTCTCGAGATCATCACTAAGAAGGACCGCGCCATCGTGGAGGGTGTGAACATGGTGAGCAAGCACACCAAACCCAACGCCAAGCATCCTCAGGGCGGTATTATCAAACAGGAAGCCGGAATTCATATTTCCAACCTTCAGGTAGTGGATCCCGCCAAGGGAGGTCCTACCAGGATCGGCCGCCGTATGGGCGAGAATGGGAAATTGGTCCGTTACGCTAAAAAATCAGGAGAGGAGATCAAATAATGGCAAAGAAAAAAGTAGAAGAGACCAAGCAGGAGCAGGTCAGCTTGGCAGGATACGTTCCTAATCTTCAGAAGAAATACAAAGAGGAGATTGTGGCCAGGCTCCAGAAGGAGTTTGCGTTCCAGTCAGTGATGCAGGTGCCCAGGCTCGTGAAGATCACCATCAACCAGGGTATCGGTGCGGCAACCGGAGACAAGAAGCTCGTGGAGCAGGCTCAGCAGGAGCTCACCGCCATCACAGGACAGAAGGCTGTGGCAACTTACTCACGCAAGGATATTTCCAACTTCAAGCTCCGTCGCGGTACGGCTATCGGAGTGAAAGTTACCCTCAGAGGTGCGCGCATGTATGAGTTCCTTGAGAGACTCATCGCCGTTTCCCTGCCCCGTATCCGTGACTTCAACGGTATCAACGAGAAGTTCGACGGACGCGGAAACTACACTCTCGGTATCAAGGAGCAGATCATCTTCCCCGAGATCGACATCGACAAGATCGTCAAGATTTTCGGACTTGAGATCACCTTTGTCACATCCACAGAGAAGGACGAGGAGGCCCGCGCTCTTCTCCGTGAGTTCGGACTGCCTTTTAAGAACAAAAAATCGTAAATAGAAGATATGGCAAAAGAATCAATGAAAGCTCGCGAAGTGAAACGTGCGAGACTGTGCGCTAAATACGCAGAGAAACGTAAAGCATTAAAGGAAGCCGGCGACTGGGCCGCTCTCGACAAACTCCCCAAGAACTCGAGTCCCTGCCGTCAGCATAACCGCTGCTCCATTACCGGTCGTCCCAAAGGTTACATGCGTATTTTCGGCATCAGCCGTATTCAGTTCCGTGAGATGGCCAGCAAGGGTCTGATCCCCGGAGTCCGCAAAGCCTCATGGTAAGTTTCTTTGAACGATTTTCTGCGTTATGCTCCTTCGGAGATATCCTCATTTACTCAAGTAAACTCCGGTATCTCCTCAGTCGCAGGCCTTGAAAATCGTCCAAATAAATCTTACCAAAAGATAGGAAACAATAAACTAAATTATTTATAAACCATTGGATATCGGGCGCCGGAAGGCGTCGAACCACTGAAACAAAACAAATTTAAAATGACTGATCCAATAGCAGATTACCTGACGAGAGTCAGGAACGCGTATCTCGCAAAGCACAAAATCGTCGAGATTCCCGCGTCCAAGATGAAGATGGAGATTACCCGTATTCTCCACGAGAAGGGATACATCCTCAGCTACAAGCTCGTGGAGGGCACTCCCTACAACACCATCAAGATCGCCCTCAAGTATCACCCCGTAACGAAGCAGGCCGCCATCAAGAAGATACAGCGCGTGTCTACCCCCGGTCTGAGACGTTATGTCGGAGTGGAGGACATGCCCCGCGTGCTCAACGGCATGGGTATAGCCGTCCTCTCTACCTCAAAGGGCATAATCACCGACAAGGAGGCCAAGGACATGAATGTCGGCGGCGAGGTCCTCTGTTATGTTTATTAATGTTAAAATCGTAAGAATACAATGTCAAGAATTGGAAAATTGCCTGTACACCTGCCGCAGGGCGTGACCGCAACGGTCGGCGCCGACAATGTGGTACTGGTTAAAGGACCGCTCGGACAACTGAGTCAGAAGGTTGATCCTGACATCAAAGTATCCGTTGAAGGGAATACAATCACGGTAAGCCGTCCTACGGACCAGCCCCGTCACCGTTCCCTGCACGGACTCTACCGTGCACTCATTCACAATATGGTGACTGGAGTGTCCACAGGTTTCACTATCAAACAGGAACTGATCGGTGTCGGTTACCGTGTCGAGGTCAAGGGCCAGATCCTGGAGCTCGCTCTCGGATACTCCCACGACATTCACTTCATGCTCCCCTCGGAGATCAAGGCCGAGGCCGAGCCGGTGAAGAAGGGACAGAATCCTGTTCTCGTACTCAAGAGCTGCGACAAGCAGCTGCTCGGTCAGGTGGCCGCCAAGATCCGCTCTATGCGCGCTCCTGAGCCGTACAAGGGTAAAGGTATCAAGTTCGTCGGCGAGCAGCTTCGCCGCAAGGCCGGTAAGTCAGCCGGAGCTAAATAATAGGAGGATAGGAATATGGCAATGACTAAAATACAGAGAAGACAGAGAATACGCTACCGCATCCGCAAGGTTGTCAACGGTACTCCCGAGAGACCCAGGATGTCCGTATTCAGAAGCAACAAGCAGATATACGTTCAGATAATCGACGATACCAAGGGATTCACCCTCGTATCGGCCGGCTCGACCGACAAGTCTCTTGCTGAGGCTGTCAAGGGCAAGACCGCCTCTGAGGTGGCTGCACTGGTGGGCAAGCTCATAGCTGAACGTGCGACAGAGAAAGGTATCTCCACCGTAGCTTTTGACCGTGGAGGTTATCTCTATCACGGAAGAGTAAAAAGTTTGGCAGACGCTGCCCGCGAGGGCGGTCTTAAATTCTAGAGACTATGGCAGATATCAACGTAAAGAAAGTAAAAACCACCGATCTGGAACTCAAGGACAGATTGGTAGCAGTACAGAGGGTTACCAAGGTAACCAAGGGAGGCCGCCATTTCAGTTTCGCCGCTATCGTTGTAGTGGGTGACGAGAAGGGTGTCGTCGGTTATGGTCTCGGAAAGGCCAACGAAGTTACCACGGCTATCTCCAAGGGCATCGAGGATGCAAAGAAGAACCTCGTCAAGGTGCCTCTGAACAAGAGGACCATCCCTCACGAGCAGGAAGCCAAGTTCGGCGGCGCAAGGGTATTCATGAAGCCTGCGGCCCCCGGTACCGGAGTGAAGGCCGGAGGTGCGATGCGTGCCGTGTTCGAGTCAGTAGGTGTTCAGGACGTGCTGGCAAAGTCCAAGGGCTCGTCCAACCCCCACAACCTGGTGAAGGCCACTATCGCCGCCCTCGTTGAGCTCCGTGACGCTTACACCGTAGCCGGTGTGCGCGGTATTCCCATGCAAAGAGTATTTAAAGGATAAGGAGGAAGTACGATGGCAAAAGTTAAAGTTACTCAGATCAAGAGCAAGAACGGTTCGACCAAGAGGCAGAGGGCCAACCTCGAGTCTTTGGGCCTGCGCCGTATGCACCAGTCCGTGGAGATAGAACTTACACCCGTGACCAACGGTATGATTCAGAAAGTTCTACATCTTGTAAAAGTTGAAGAAATAAACTAATCAAGGTAAAGAGATGAAACTGCATAATTTAAAACCTGCTGACGGTTCTACAAAGAGAGTAAAACGTGTGGGAAGGGGTGAAGGCTCCGGACACGGCGGACAGTCAACCCGTGGTATGAACGGTGCCAAGTCCCGCTCAGGTTACCGTCACAAGATCGGATTCGAGGGCGGTCAGATGCCTATCCAGAGGCGTCTGCCCAAGTTCGGTTTCAAGAATCCCACCAGAGTGGAGTACAAGGCTGTAAACCTTTCGATGCTTCAGGCTCTCAGCGAGAAGAACAATATCACCGTTATCGGTTTCGACACCCTTGTCGCAGCCGGTCTCGTATCCAAGAACGACAAGGTGAAGATCCTCGGAAACGGAGAGCTTAAGGCTAAGCTCGAAGTGACCGCCGATGCATTCTCCAAGTCAGCCAAGGAGAAGATCGAGGCTCTCGAAGGAAAGGCCATAGTACTTTAAAAACAATAGCGGCCGATGAAAAGATTTTTTCAAACAATCAAGAATATCTTCAAGATTGAGGAGCTCAGGAAGAGGTTGGGTTACACCTTCCTCCTCCTGCTCGTCTATCGTCTGGGCAGCTTCGTGGTAGTGCCGGGAATCGATCCTACCATGCTCCAGAACCTTGAGGCGCAGGCCTCGACAGGACTCCTCAGTCTGTTGGATATGTTCTCCGGCGGCGCTTTCGGCAACGCTTCCATCTTCGCGCTGGGAGTGATGCCGTACATCTCCGCATCCATCGTCATCCAGCTTCTGGGTGTGATGGTCCCCTACTTCCAGAAGATGCAGAGGGAGGGGGAGAGCGGACGTAGAAAAATGAACCAGTGGACACGCTATCTGACAATTGTAATCCTTCTGCTTCAAGGACCTGCGTACATTACCAACCTTCACGCACAATTGCCTCCGGAAGCGTTCTTAGTGCAGGGTTTCGGATTCAACATCTTCGCCACGATCGTGCTGATGGCCGGAACGATGTTCGTGATGTGGCTCGGCGAGCGTATTACCGACAGGGGTATCGGTAACGGTATCTCCCTGATCATTATGGTCGGTATCATCGCCCGTCTGCCTTTCGCGCTCTTCGCTGAAGCCGCACAGAGATTCAGCCAGACCAATGGAGGTCCCCTCATGTTCCTCATTGAGATAGTGATTCTCTTCCTCGTCTTCATCGCCACCATCGCTCTCGTGCAGGGACAGCGCAAGGTGCCCGTGCAGTACGCGAAGAGGGTGGTCGGAAACCGTCAGTACGGTGGAGTCCGTCAGTATATACCTCTGAAAATAAACGCGGCCGGCGTAATGCCGATTATTTTCGCACAGGCCCTGATGATGTTCCCGCTCCTGCTCGCGCGTTTCGATGCCTCGCAGGGACTTGCGGCTACACTCAGCGACTATACCGGATTCTGGTATAATGCCATCTTTGCAGTCCTCGTGATAGTGTTCACTTACTTCTACACCGCAGTAACAGTGAACCCCAACATGATGGCCGAGGAGATGAAGAAGAACGGCGGTTTTATTCCCGGAGTGAAGCCCGGAAAGAAGACTGTCGACTACCTCGATGCAATCATGTCGCGTATCACCCTGCCCGGATCATTCTTCCTGGCTATCGTGGCGATACTTCCGGCATTTGCGATGATGTTCGGGATAAACAACCAGTTCTCCCAGTTCTACGGCGGAACATCGCTGCTTATCCTTGTAGGCGTGGTGCTTGACACCCTGCAGCAGATCGAATCGCATCTGCTCATGAGGCACTACGACGGTTTGATGAAGACCGGACGTCTTAAAGGCCGTTCGGGAATGTAATTCTCAGAAAGTTCTTTGAGTATGATAAGAATAAAATCCGAAGAAGAAATCGAGATTCTCAGAGAGAATGCGATCCTCGTCTCCAAGACGTTGGCGGAAGTCGGCAGGCACGTTGCTCCCGGTGTCACCACCATGCAGCTTGACAAGATCGCCGAGACTTTCATCCGTGACAACGGAGCGGAGCCGGGCTTCTTGGGATACGGCGGCTTCCCCTACACTCTCTGTCTGTCCGTCAACGATGTCGTGGTCCACGGATTTCCGTCGGACTACAAGCTCCGCGAGGGCGACATAGTGTCCGTGGACTGCGGGACTATATACAAAGGCTACTACGGTGACTCCGCGTACACCTTTCCTGTCGGAGAGGTGGACGAGGAGACCGCGACTCTCCTGAGAGTCACCAGGGAGTCTCTGTATCGCGGCATAGAGAAAGCAGTCGCAGGCAACAGGATAGGGGACATCGGCCATGCCATCCAGTCATATACCGAGAGTTTCGGATTCTCGGTGGTCCGCGAGATGGTAGGACACGGAATCGGAAAGGACATGCACGAGCATCCCGAGGTTCCGAACTACGGCAAGGCGGGCACCGGAAAGAAGCTCCTCAAGGGTATGACGATATGCATCGAGCCGATGATCAATGCCGGAGGCAAGGCTATCTACCTCCACGAGAACGGATGGGCTGTCAGCACCTGTGACAAGAAGAAGTCAGCCCACTTCGAGCTCACGGTCGCCGTCGGGGACGAAAAGGCCGATATTCTGTCTACTTTTGACTTTATAGAAGGTAAGAGACAATATTAAGTTGTAAGAGACAAGTACTTATGCCCAAACAAGCTGCTATAGAAAAAGACGGCACTATAATCGAGGCCCTTTCCAACGCCATGTTCCGCGTGGAGCTGGACAACGGTCATGTGATTATAGCACACATCTCCGGCAAGATGCGCATGCACTACATCCGTATCCTGCCCGGTGACAAGGTCAGAGTAGAGATGTCCCCTTATGATTTATCAAAAGGAAGAATTTCTTTCAGGTACAAATAAAAATTTACGACAATGAAAGTTAAAGCATCCATCAAGAAGCGCAGCGAGGATTGCAAAATAGTAAAGCGCAAAGGTCGCCTTTATATCATCTGCAAGAAGAACCCCAAGTTCAAGATGCGCCAGGGATAACAAATGTGTAACAAATTAAAAAAGTAATATAGTAATATGGCACGTATAGCCGGTGTAGATTTACCTAAAAACAAAAGAGGAGAGATAGGGCTTACCTATATCTACGGTATCGGTCGCAGCTCGGCCAGAAAGATACTCACCGATTGCGGTATCGACTTCGACACCAAGGTGAGTGACTGGAACGACGACCAGATCGCAGCGATAAGGGCCACTATCGCAGAACACTACAAGATCGAGGGTGAACTCCGTTCATCCGTTCAGCTCAACATCAAGCGTCTGATGGATATCGGATGCTACAGAGGAATCCGTCACCGTATCGGACTCCCCGTGCGCGGACAGAGCACCAAGAACAATGCCCGTACACGTAAGGGTAAGAAGAAGACGGTGGCCAACAAGAAGAAAGCAACCAAGTAACAGTTAACGGATTATGGCAAAGAAAACAGGAACAACGAATAAGAAGAGAGTCGTAAAGGTCGATGCATACGGAGAAGCGCACATCTCCTCGACTTTCAACAATGTGATCGTAACCATGACCAACAGCATGGGTCAGGTTATCAGTTGGTCTTCGGCCGGCAAGATGGGATTCCGAGGTTCCAAGAAGAACACTCCCTATGCCGCGCAGGTAGCTGCCGCAGACGCTGCCAAGGTTGCTTACGACCTGGGTCTGCGTAAGATCAAGGCATACGTCAAAGGTCCCGGCGCGGGCCGCGAGTCTGCGATCCGCACCATCCACGGCACAGGCATTGAGGTTACCGAGATTGTCGATGTGACACCCCTTCCTCACAACGGATGCCGTCCCAAAGGACGCCGTAAGGTATAATTTTGTTTAACAGGTTTTTAAAAGTATCAGATTATGGCAAGATATACAGGACCTACCACCAAGATAGCCCGTAAGTTCGGTGAACCGATCTACGGTCCGGACAAATATTTTGAGAAGAAGAACTACCCTCCGGGACAGCACGGACTGGCCAAGAAGCGCAAGAAGATCTCCGAGTACGGCAACCAGCTCAAGGAGAAACAGAAAGTGAAATACACCTACGGTGTCCTCGAGAGACAGTTCCGCAACACATACGCCAAGGCCCGCAGGATGCAGGGACGTACAGGTGAGAATCTGCTGATGCTCCTTGAGTCCCGTCTGGACAACATCGTATACCGCATGGGCATCGCTCCCACACGTGCGGCTGCACGCCAGCTCGTGTCGCACTGCCACATCGTACTCAACGGAGATGTCTGCAACGTGCCTTCCACCATCGTGAAGCCCGGCCAGACCGTCGGTGTCCGCGAGAGGTCCAAGAGCCTCGAGGTGATACAGAACAGCGTGGCCGACACCTGCAAGTACGCATGGATCGAGTGGAACCGCGCCGACCTTACCGGCAAGTTCCTCAATCTCCCCGAGAGAACTGAGATACCTGAGAATATCAACGAGCAGCTGATCGTCGAACTGTACTCCAAATAATAACTGACGTCATGGCAATTTTAGCATTTCAGAAACCGGACAAAGTCATAATGCTCGAATCTACCGATACATTCGGAAAATTCGAGTTCCGCCCGCTGGAACCCGGATACGGGATTACAATAGGCAATGCCCTGCGCAGGGTCCTGTTGTCCTCGTTGGAGGGATTTGCCATCACATCCGTAAGGATCGAAGGGGTAAGTCATGAGTTTGACACTATCCCCGGAGTCATAGAGAGTGTAGTAGACATCATTCTGAATCTCAAGCAGGTACGTTTCAAGAGAGAGGTCAGGGAGGAGGAAGCTGAGACCGTCAGCTTCACCGTGACCGGCAAGCAGGAGTTCACCGCTGAGGACATCTCCAGGAACCTCTGCAACTTCTCCGTTCTCAACCCCGGTCTGCATATATGCTCCATGGAGCCTACAGTGAAGCTCGTCGTAGAGCTGCGCATAGGCAAGGGACGCGGATATGTGCCTTCGGACGAGAACAAGGTGGAGTCCGCTCCCCTGGGCACTATTCCCATCGACTCGATCTTCACCCCCATCAAGAACGTCAACTACTCGGTGGAGGACTACCGTGTCGAGCAGAAAACCGACTACGACAAGCTCAACCTCGAGATAACGACTGACGGCTCGATTCATCCCAAGGATGCCCTGACAGAGGCAGCCAAGATTCTCATCTACCACTTCATGCTTTTCTCCGACGAGAAGATCTCCTTGGAGACACCTCCCGAGAAGAGCGCACCCGAGGCACTTGACGAGGAGGCTCTGCGCATGAGGCATCTGCTGCTGACCAAGCTCTCTGACATGGAACTCTCCGTGAGGGCTCTCAACTGTCTGAAGGCAGCCAACATCGAGACATTCGCCGACTTGGTTTCACACCAGAGGTCCGAGCTCATCCGCTTCAGGAACTTCGGTAAGAAGTCCATGAACGAGATAGACGTTCTCATGGACCGTGTGAAGCTCAACTTCGGCATGGATGTCACCAAGTACAATATTGAAGTTAAAAAGAAAACAGAAGTAGAAAACAATGAGGCACAATAGGACAATCAATCATTTAGGACGCAAGAGCGGTCACCGCAAGTCGATGCTCGCCAACATGGCCTGCTCGCTGATCCTCCACAAGAGGATTGAGACCACAGTGGCCAAGGCCAAGGCTCTCAGAGTGTATGTAGAGCCCCTGATCACCAAGTCAAAGGACGACTCCACCCACTCCCGCCGTACTGTCTTCGCTTACCTGAAGCAGAAGGAGGCCGTGACCGAGCTCTTCCGCAACGTGGCTCCCAGGATCGCTGACCGTCCCGGCGGATACACCCGTATCATCAAGACCGGTTTCCGTCAGGGTGACGCAGCCGATATGGCATTTATCGAACTTGTTGACTTCAACGATGCAACGAATTCGGTAAAAGATGCATCTAATAAGAAGACCGCGACAAGACGCAGCCGCAAGAAGGCGGCTCCTGCTGCGGCTCCCAAGGAGACAGAGAGCACAGAGCCCAAGGCCGAGTAATTCCGCTCAGGGCATACACTGATAGAAGAGGAGGATGGGAAAAGTTATAATCTGTCCTCCTTTTTTGATTTTGGAAAACGAATTTTATTATATTTGTGAAAATTTTTAAAACTTTTTAATAATTTTACTTATGAGAAAAATCCTTTATTTTGCCGGTATGGCCCTTATGGCTACCTTGGCGCTTGCTTCTTGCAAAGATGACAATGGAAAAGATGATGGAAACGGTGGCGGCGGAGCCCAGAAACTTGCTGTTCCCCAGCTTGTACTGTCTGATACCACAGAGACATCTGTGACCGTTTCATGGGGTGCAATAGAGAACGCAGCTACCTACACTTATGTTTTCAACAACGGTGAGGAGGCATCTACAGCCGAGACATCCTTCATCATGGAGACCCCCGAGGCCGGTGAGTACACATTCCGTGTAAAGGCCGTTCCCGCTGAGGGTAGCGAGGAATATACTGATTCTCAGTGGTCCTCGACTATAACGTATGTATTCAAGGGATCTGTTGTAGCACCTACAGAAGGACTTTCCAAATGGTTTGGTACATACACCCTGACATCTACCGCAACAGCTATAATGGGTGTTTCTGATGATGGTTCTTCGTTGGAACCCGGATATGAGCCTACTCCTCTAACACGTGAGATTACTATTATGCCTTACGAGTATGATGACTCTGTTGCTTTGGTACTTGGTCTTACGGAGCTGGTTCTGCAGGATCAGGATGGCAACCAGATGCCAGGTTTCCATTATGCAAGACTTCTGCCTTCAGGTGAACTTTCAATCAGGGCTGATTATGATCCTATGGGCAAGGGAGCTGACGGTATGTATTGTATAGCTGCACTGACATTCCAGGACGGTAGCACTGCTTACGCTTATGCTGCTGCTATTATAGATATGATGAATCTCTCATTCGTAGGCGAAATGGATTATTCGTTTGTATTGATTGAAGAAAATGGAGAGATAGTAGGTCTGCCTGTGTCCGGAACACTGAGTAGTGGTGATCCGTATACAGTTCAGGCTACGGATATTTTTGCGTTTGATGACTCAGGAGCGGCCTCTGTTCTTGTAGCACCTACAGAGCTTCCCGGAGGGGAATGGTCTTTGGTTAAAACTTCTGATGAGTATTCTGTCAATGCGTTCTCTCGTAATGTGATGAATGTGGGTCCTGCCGTATTCGGTTATTATGAGATGATTGAGGTGGGTACAGTCGCAGATGTCAATTTCAGACGTTAATCAATATTTAACAATAGTAATAAAGGGAGCAGTCCAGGCGGCTGCTCTCTTTTTTTGTATTTTATTTGCTTTTCTTAGAGATATTGCCCATCTTAGCGGTACAAACAATCCCCTTCCTCTTCTGGCCTTTCCGCTTCGGTCACTGTCTGTGACCGCGATCCGTCCTGGCCTCTTACGGACTATGCCGCCCGCCGCTCCTCCATCCTCTCGCGCGCTTCATCGCCTGCGGGAGCCGATGACTTTATCGGCAGAGCATTCGCGACCCAGTATTATCCGCTGGAGGATGCGCGCAACGTGGGTCACAGAGTCATCGACATGGAACTATATGAGCGGGATTATCCGGGCAGAGCCGAGCCTGTCGCGCTGCTTCAGAGCCGGGCTACTTATTACTCTTTCGCCAATTTCGACAGGTATGTCCAGAAGTGCGACCTTTCCTCCAAGCTCAGTGTCAGCGGCAATCTGGACATCCTGAAAGTTTTCTCCGCCAGCGCGGATCTTGCGTTCTCGGAGATATTTTCCTGCTCGACCGAGAAGGATTACAGCACGGTTTACGGTGAGACTACCATCAGCTACTATGCCAACAAGTATGATTTCTCCCTGCCGTCCGGTCTTTATGACAGGATTATTGACGGATATCTTGATGAGGTGTTCAGGGAGTACATGTATTATTCTACGCCAGAGCAGCTGTTCAAGAATTACGGATGCTTCGTCCTGAGCAAGTATATCTCGGGTGCCAATGCCAAGGCCATATACCGGGCACATGCAATGAGGTCGTCTACGGAGTCTTTCAGGGAAAGCGAGATGGATGCCCTGATGTCGGCCAATGTGGATGTGGGCAGTCTTGTCTCCGGCGGCCTTTCCTTCGGTGCGGGCGGGGGCAGTTCTTCGGGCAGTACTATCGAGCACAACTTCTCCGAGACAGCCTTCTCTCTCTGTACCTTCGGCGGTATCCCGGTCGGAGGCAATCAGTTTACTCCGCCCAAGGATGTCAATGAGGCCTTTTTCGATCTGTCGGACTGGTGCGCTTCATTGCAGAACAGCCGGTATCATACGATCGCTGATCTGCCCGACGGCTCTCTGATTCCTCTGTACGAGTTTATAGAGGAGGACAATCTCAGAGAGAGGTTTATGCAGATTATGGAGCGCGGCCAGGCTGGCGACGCAGACCTGATAGAACCGTATGTAGCTGTCAGCGGGATCCCTGTAGTGGATGCGAACGGATATGCGCGGGTACATGTCACGGTGTCTTTGAGGACAAGATATGGCGAGGGATTATTGATAGGCAGGACGGTGCTGCCGTCCAGGGAAAGTCAGGATGCTTTTTCTGAATGGATAACCAGGCAGATGCGTGCACAGTTCCAGGGAATCAAGATTAAAATCGGCTACCCGTTGGTAGATCGTATGCCTGATTATGGATTTGAGGTTGCGTCTGCTGCTACTTCTGAATGTTCCGCATCCGAAGTGTCCGGAGTGTCGCCTCAGGCCGCTGCCTTCCGGCTGGATCTGAGTGAAGCTGACATCAATCTGCATGAGATGAAGCGGTATTTGGACAGGGAGTCGGGCAAGATGTATCTGCTTTTCGACTGTCCTGACGGCAGCAAGGTGGCCTATACGATATATGATCCGTCGATTATGAATGATTACACTATTTCTAATATTGTCAAGAATATGCCCCATGTCACGATGGATGTAGATGCTATCCGCCGCAATTACCGGCTTGTCGCCCTTTAATTTCCGTAAATGCACCGATGGAAGGTCTCTCAAAGGCATCAGGTATGTGCGCCGTGGACAGGATGCGGTTTGTTTTACCGGAGGGCGAAGGTGCGGAATCGCTGCCACACGGTCTCTATGGCGGCTGCTGACGGGTGGACGAGGTCGGGGGCGTACCATGAGTAGTCGCGCAGTTCGTCGAGGACGATCTCGTAGGAGGGGAAGTAGCTGGCCCGGGGACATTCGTGCAGGAGCCGCTCGACGGCCAGGAGCAGGATGGCCTTGGATATCTGGTTGCCGTGCATTCCGTCTTTCTTGTGGCGGATAGGCGATACGGTCAGTATGAAATGCTTGTCGGGGAAGCGGCGTAGCAGGGGCACCCACAGTCCGGTGATGTCCTCGGGGCCGAGGAGTTCCCGGCGGAATTCCCGGGCCGGGTGCTTGTGGCAGTTGGAGACGATGATGTCTCTCTCCAGGTGGCGGTAGACCCAGGCGGTGCCGAATGTGACCAGAATCCAGTGGGCTTCGGCAAAGCGTCCGGATGCCTCGGCAAGGGCCGTGTGCGCGTTGTCCAGGAACTCTTCCGGGGTTTTCCGGGCAAATGAGCCGTGGTGGAAGAAGGACACGTATCCGCCGCCGTCAGGGGCGATGGGTCTGTGATGCGGGGCCGGACGGGCCGGGGCATTCACGGGGGCCGGATTGGTATCGCGCAGGATCACATCGTCGGCGGAGAGACTTCGCCTGCCGCTGAGGAAATCGACGGCACGTGCTATGGATACCGGATTGTAGAGCACACCGAACGGATTGTTGCAGATCTCGTAGCCGTCCGCGGCCAGTCTTGTGCCGATCTCGGTCGAGAAGCAGGAACCCAGCGAAATGATGCCGTCACCGGGCCTTATGCCGTCTGTCAGGGGCCGGCTGTCCGCCACGGTGCGCGGCCTGTCGTCCGGTGGAGCTGCTGATATGGAAATTCGTGCCATTGATTTTTGAGTTCGCGCTATTTTTCTTTGAAAAAAAAGGCAATATGTCTTATTTTACATTGCGAAACAAAGATAGCTATAACTTAAAAATTATAAGAGATGAGAAAGCAGTTTTTTCTAATGACGGCAGCTGCATCCATGATCATGGCTTTGGCAGCATGCGAGGAGAATGGCGGCAAGGAGGCTCTTGATCCCGTTCTCAATCTTTCCGAGAAAGTTATACAGGCAACTGCGGACGGCGGAGTGTATGAGCTCGCGTGCAGTATCGATAATCCGGTGGAGGGCGCGGTCCTCGACCTGGCCCCTGACTCAGAGTGGATCTCTGCCTGGGAATTCACCGGTGAGAAACTGTCCGTAACCGTTGATCCCAACTATGACAATGCCGACCGCAACGCCGTCATCGCCGTTACCTATACTTACGGCGAGGGGCTTGTGCTTGAGGATCAGATATCCGTGCATCAGGTCTATCAGTACGACTACAATCTCGAGGCCAAGTTCCTGGATGCCGGAGGATACTTTACCGGCAGGAGCGGCAACGAGCCTGACTGGTGCTTCTACTTGTCCGACCTCGGTATGAACGCTGACGGAGATATGCAGGCCAACGCCACATATTACCGTCTCGACATCTGCGCCGGAGTCGCTCCCGAGGACTACACTGACATCTTCCTGCCCGAGGGAACCTACAGTCTCAGCGACAACATTATGTCCGGCTCCTTCTTCGGAGTGGTGAATGCTGACGTGACAGAATATACTGAACTGGCAGACCTGGAAGAGGGTACGCTGACAGTGACCAGGAACGGTGAGAACTACGTGTACGAGGCTGTCCTCACGGACGAGAACGGCAAGGTTCACCACGTGCTCTACACCGGCCCCGTGAGCATGGACCTTTACAGCTATGAGGGATACCAGATTATCAACCAGGACATCACCATGGAGAACATAAAGCTGGCCAGCAATGTAAGCTATACCGGACGCAGCGGTGACGTGATGGCCCTGACATGGTCGCTTGCGGCAACTCCTGAAAGCGGTGACTATCCGTTTACTATTCTTGCCATAGAGATGTACGCGCCTTATGATCAGTACAAATTGATTCCAGGCACCTATAAGATAGGCTCTGACTTCAGCGCCAACACCATGTATCCCGGCTATATCGACGCATCCTCAGGCTATGCTTTCGGTACCTACGCGCAGTATCTGCCCGGTCCCGGCTATGCGGTACTGGCTCTTATCTCCGACGGTACGCTTGAGGTTGCCGAGGATGCGGACGGCATCTATACCATCGACATCAATCTGAAGACAGCCGAGGGCTTCACCATCTCCGGCCGGTATGTGGGCGAGATAGAGATACCCAACATTCCCGGCAGCGGCTTCTCTACCCTTACCGGTGACTATTATGTGGACCTTTCCGAAGCTACCGAGTTCACGACGTTCAACGGTGACGGCATGTTCTCTATCCAGCTTACAGGACCCTTCGAGAGCGATCCTGAGTCACTTCTCACACAGGGTACGGGCGACTATGTCAACATCGAGATAAAGGCAGACGTGGACTATAATTCCGAGACTGAGTTCGGTGCGGAGAACTGCCTGCCGGCCGCCTCGTACTGTGTGATCAGATACCGCAGTCCGAGGCCGGTGCCGGTGCTCTTACGCAGATTGACCGGGTTGCGCACGGTGATGCCGCTGTTGTCCACGGTTATCGTCACTTTCATGGGACATCTGTCGGAGATGGTGTTGTGCTTGGTCACGTTCTCCAGCAGTATCTGCATGGTGAACGGGATGATGTACCGCGTGCCCTGAAGGCTGTCGTTGATGTCCACTTCCAGGAAATTGTTGTATTTCAGGGTGAGGATGTGGATGTAGGATTCCAGGAAGGACATCTCCTCCGAGACGGTCACGCGGGTGCGGTGGTGGGTGCTGAGCACGTATCGGTAGATGTCGGAGAGGGCCTCGGTGAAGCGGGAGGCTCTTTCCTTGTCAGTCTCGATGATGTCCAGGAGTATGTTGAGCGAGTTGAACAGGAAATGGGGGTTGACCTGAGCCCTGAAAGCGTCGTACTGGTACTGCAGGGCCTCCAGCTTGAACTGCTCTGCTTTCCTGACGGCTGCCTTGGCGGAAAGCATGTAGTACTGGATCTCGATGACCAGTATCGTTATCATCCAGATGGCCAGGGTGCTGCCGTAGTGTATCTCCACTGATGCCTCTTCTCCGAACGCGGTGCTCAGTCCCAGCCAGGTGAGCAGGTACAGGCCGGCCGTTACGGCTGCTGTCAGGACTATGTCGGCCAGCAGCTTGAGCATGAAATGCCTGGACAGCAGTCCTCTGTCCGTTACGAAGAATATCACTGCCGTGCAGGCGGAGGTCATCAGGATTATGGGTACGATGTTGATCAGGTGGTTGATGAGCTCATGCCGGAGATTGTCGTAGATGCGGAGCTGCCCGTAGGTTATCAGGTGCACGCACAGCTCTATGAACACCGAGTAGGCGAGTATGGCGGCTGCGGTGCGCCACGGCCTGAGGTATGAGTCCCGTTTCTGTTTCATGGGGCAAAGATAGTCAAGTTCTCCGGATTTGAAGATAGCCGTTTGTGATGAAAAAAATTGGGCTACATCCCAAAAAAGAATTAATTTTGCTGTTTGGAATTTGTTAATAAAGTTTTGTAACATGAAACGCATATTAGTAATCGGCGCCGGCGGACAGATCGGAACTGAGCTGGTGCCCCATCTCCAGAAACATTACGGACATGACAATGTGATCGGCGCGGACCTCAAGGACGAGGCCGTGGCCAAGATCGGCTCATACGCCAGGGCCATCAAGCTGGACGCACTCGATTTCAATGCTTTCGGCCAGGCTGTCAAGGACAACAAGATAGATGCCATCTTCAATCTCGTGGCCCTTCTCTCCGCCACCGGCGAGAAGAATCCCGAGCTCGCATGGAAGATCAACATGGGTGCCCTGGTCAACTCCCTGACCCTCGCCAAGGAGTTCAAGACCGCAGTGTTCACCCCGAGCTCCATCGGAGCCTTCGGTGTGAGCACCCCTCACGACAAGACTCCTCAGGACACCGTCATGAGGCCTGACACCATCTACGGCGTATGCAAGGTTACAGGAGAGCTTCTCTCCGACTACTATTTCCACCGTTTCGGCGTGGATGCCAGAAGCGTGCGCTTCCCCGGCATCATCTCCAACGGCTGCCTGCCCGGCGGCGGTACCACAGACTATGCCGTCGAGGTGTTCTACGAGATCCTCAAGACAGGCCACTACACCTGCCCCATTCCCGAGGATTCCTACATGGACATGCTCTACATGCCTGACGCACTGAATGCCGTGACCCAGCTGATGGAGGCCGACCCCTCTAAGCTGAAACACCGCAACAGCTTCAACATCACCTGCATGAGCTTCTGCCCCCGCGAGCTGTTCGCCAAGATCAAGGAGCGCATCCCCTCCGCTACATTCGACTACAACGTAGATCCCGTGAAGGCCGCCATCGCCGACTCATGGCCCAACATGATGGACGACAGCTGCGCCCGCGAGGAGTGGGGATGGAATCCTCAGTGGCATCTCGACGCCATGGTGGACGACATGCTCAGGGCCATTGGAGCCAAGCTCGGAAAATAACCCACAGATACAGGCCTATGAAACGACATGTATCGAGCATAGCATTGACGGCGGTATTCCTGATGCTTTTCATCGGGAGTACCGCCGATGTCTCTGCCCGGAGCAGGGACTTCGTCTTCTGGCAGGGCAGCGAGCTCAGGCTTACCTGGGGCGGCATACCCCTGGATTACGTGACAATAAACAACAGCATATCCACGCCATTTACCTACGGTTATCCCACTATTGCCGATGAGATGCTGTACTCCAGGTATTACGGCGGTGACGGCTATCTCTCCGGTGCAGTCGGACTTACCTATACCTACAGGTTCCGGAAGTGGTTCGAGCTCTCGGGCGTGCTGACCTATTCGGGCTACTACAGGAACTTCTACGACAAGTACACCGACAAGCTGGCTTTCCTGGGCAGCGACAACCAGATATCGGTAATGCCTTACGTCCGCTTCGTGTGGGTGCATACCAATCTCGTCCGGATGTACTCCGGTCTGGGTCTGGGAGTGTCGTTCGTGACCCAGTCGTGGAACGACGCTACCGAACTGACCGTCCTGCCGGCTTTCGCACTCACTCCCATCGGTATCACGGTGGGTACCTGGATTTACGGTATCGCCGAGTTCTCGCTGGGCAACACCGGTATGTTCACACTGGGTCTCGGTTATAAGTTTTAAATACTCGACATCATGAAGAAAGCAAGAATATTGATGATTGCCGCAGCTGTCCTGGCCTTAGTGTCAGGCTGCAAGGTGGACGATTCGGAAAAGGACAATGTCAACGTCGTCGCCGAGGGCTACCATATCTATATGCGGACGGCGGGCCATGTGCTTACACCTGTGCTGAGGACTCTTGATGTGGCCAGGAAAGTGGATATGTATGCCAAGGCTGATCAGGAAGGACAGTATGCTCTGGAAGACAGGTATTTCCCCAATTACAAAGTGCGTCTTTACGATGACCGCTGCGTACTCTCGGGATATGAAGGCTCTTCGGAGATTGTCTTCGACGGCAAGTCCATAACCGAGGAGGGCGCGTCGTGGAACTGCAGGGTAGAGGGCGTAAGCGCCGTGGTGCGCTGTACGGCTTCCGGTCAGTGGGACATCATCGTGGACCTGTCGGGCACGGTGATAGAGAGTCCGTATACTATCGACCGCATCACCATGAGTGCCGGGAGCGTGTATGCCGAGGACGGATCTGAGATAATGTTCAACGGTGAGTATGTCTACGAGGTGGAGACCGAGGGCGGGTTCACCGAGGCCGTGGTAACGGAGTCCGGCAGTGTCGTCTCCCGGATCAGCTTCGCGGTCACTGAGCCTACCAAGGCCGTGTTCCGTACAGGATACAGCGGAGACGCCTACCTGTATTCCGTGGACGGTATGACATTTCATTTTTATGACGGCGGATTCAACCTGCATCTGGACATGACCGGGCTCATCGAGCGTTCGGAGGACATCGATGTCACACTCTCTCCGGCTGTGTCAGGTACCGGCATCACTGTCGGATACATGGGTGAGTCCTCATACTGGAGGGACTGATGAGATTCACGCTGCTGCGGACGGACAGCCGGACCGAGGCCAGAATGGGCCGGATCGAGACGGACCACGGGACGATAGAGACTCCGGTCTTCATGCCTGTGGGCACGGTCGGTTCGGTCAAGGGTGTATATCACCGCGACCTGAAAGGCGACATCGGAGCGCAGATTATTCTGGGCAATACCTATCACCTGTATCTGCGTCCAGGTTTGGAGACCCTGCGCATGGCCGGAGGTCTGCACAGGTTCGCCGGATGGGACCGCCCGATACTGACCGACAGCGGCGGATTTCAGGTATTCTCCATGGCCGACAGCCGCAAGCTTACGCCCGAGGGCTGCACATTCCGCTCGCACATCGACGGCTCGGCCCACATCTTCACCCCTGAGAACAACGTGGATACCCAGCGCATCATCGGGGCCGACATCATCATGGCCCTGGACGAGTGCACTCCCGGCGACGCCGACCGCAACTATGCCCGCAAGTCCCTGGATCTGACCAAGCAGTGGCTGAAAAGGGGAATCGCCCGTTTTCGGGAGACAGAGCCGCTTTACGGTTATTCGCAGGCATTTTTCCCCATTGTGCAGGGCTGTGTCTATCCGGACCTGAGAGTCGAGGCCGCCGAGAACGTGGCCTCGTATGACTGCGAGGGTTACGCCATAGGCGGACTGTCCGTGGGAGAGCCTACGGAGGTGATGTATGAGATGATAGAGGCTGTGCATCCAGTCCTGCCAAAGGACAGGCCGCGCTACCTGATGGGAGTCGGTACTCCGGAGAATCTGCTGGAGGGCATAGCCAGGGGCATCGACATGTTCGACTGCGTGATGCCCACCCGCAACGGCCGCAACGGGATGCTGTTCACCTGGGAGGGGAGGATGAACATGCGCAACAAGAAGTGGGAGAGGGATTTCTCCCCGATTGATCCTCATGGCACGTCCTTTGTGGACACCGCCTACACCAAGGCTTATCTGCGGCATCTGTTCATCGCCGGCGAGATGCTGGCGGCCCAGATTGCCAGCGAGCACAACCTGGCCTTCTACCTCGATGTGGTGACGCAGGCCCGCCTTCATATCGAGGCAGGGGATTTCCACGAATGGAAGGAGGCGGCGGTGAGGAAGCTCCAGAACCGATTATAGAACACAGAACCCGAGATGAATCTAAGCACATTCAGAATAAAGCTCCTGGACAGGTACATCATAAGGAAGTTCATCGGGACTTTCTTCGTGGCCCTGCTGCTCATAATCGTCATAGTCATAATCTTCGACATCAGCGAGAAGATTGACGATTTCGTGGACAAGGAGGCTCCCCTGCGGGCAATAGTGCTGGATTACTACGTCAACTTCATCCCGTACTTCATCAACATGTTCAGTCCGCTGTTCGTGTTCATAACCGTGATATTCTTTACTTCCAAGCTGGCCGGGAACAGCGAGATCATAGCCATGCTCTCCGGCGGCGTGAGCTTCGGCCGGCTTATGTACCCCTATTTCCTGTCGGCTCTTCTTATCGCATCGATGAGCCTGGCCCTCAACCTGTTCGTCATACCTTCGGCCAATGAGAAAAGACTGGCCTTCGAGGAGCAGTACATCAAGGGACAGAAATTCTACAACACCAACCGCAACATTCATTACCAGATAGCTCCCGGGCAGTTCGTCTACGTGGAGTCTTTCAGTACGTGGAACAACACCGGCTACAAGTTCACTCTGGAGACGATCAAGGACAGCCGTCTGGTCTCCAAGCTCATGGCCGAGAGCGCGGCGTGGGACAGTACGACCGGCGGCTGGAAGCTCAAGAACTACGCCATCAGGGATTACACGACATCCAGGCAGCAGATAGAGTTCGGCAGGCAGCTGGATACGGTGATAAGCCTTACCATTGATGATTTCTACCGTAGGGAGAATACCGTGGAGACCCTTACCTACAATGAACTGAACGACCTGATTGCCATGCAGCGCATGAGAGGCGACAGCATGGTCAAGTATTCCCTTATTGAGAAGAATACCCGTTTTGCGGTGCCGTTCTCGGCATTTATCCTGACCCTCATAGGCGTGTCCCTCTCTTCCAAGAAGAGACGCGGAGGCATAGGACTCAACCTGGGAATAGGCATCGCCCTGAGTTTTTCCTACATTCTCTTCCTGCGTTTCAGCCAGATGTTCGTCATTACCGATACGCTTCCGCCCTGGCTGGCCCTCTGGCTGCCCAACATCCTGTACGCAGTCATCGCGGCGGTGCTGTACCGCCTGGCTCCTAAATAGTCATTATATTTGCAATTCTCAAACGATCAGTTCGATATGACATCAAAAGAGATAAGAAAACAGTTTCTGGACTTTTTCGCTTCAAAAGGCCATAGAATCGTTCCCTCTGCCCCGATGGTGGTCAAGGGAGACCCGACACTCATGTTCACCAACGCCGGTATGAACCAGTTCAAGGACTGGTTCCTCGGCAACACACCCATACTCTACCCGAGGGTGGCTGACAGCCAGAAGTGCCTCAGGGTTAGCGGCAAGCACAACGACCTTGAGGAGGTCGGCCACGACTCCTACCATCACACCATGTTCGAGATGCTGGGCAACTGGAGCTTCGGCGACTACTTCAAGAAGGAGGCCATAGCCTGGGCCTGGGAGCTGCTGACACAGGTCTACAAGCTCGACCCGGAGCGGCTCTATGCCACAGTCTGCGAGGGCAGTCCCGAGGACGGACTGGGTCCGGACCAGGAGGCCCTGGACATCTGGAAGCAGTATCTGCCGGAGGACAGGATCCTCTACGGCAGCAAGAAGGACAATTTCTGGGAGATGGGCGACACCGGTCCCTGCGGCCCCTGCAGCGAGATACACATCGACCTGCGCGACGAGGCCGACCGCAAGGCCGTGCCGGGCCGGGACCTGGTCAACCAGAGCGACCCCCTGGTAATCGAGATATGGAACCTCGTGTTCATCCAGTACAACCGCAAGGCTGACGGTACCCTTGAGCAGCTGCCCCTGCATCATGTGGACACCGGCATGGGCTTCGAGCGTCTGGTGATGGCCGTCAACGGCAACAAGAGCAACTACGACGGGGATATGTTCCAGGACATAATCGCCAGGATAGGCGAGCTTTCGGGGCATAAGTACGGAGCTGAGTCGGAGGACGTGGATGTCGCCATGAGAGTAGTCGCTGACCACATCAGGGCCATCTCTTTCTCGATAGCCGACGGTCAGCTGCCCTCCAACGTCAAGGCCGGTTACGTCATCCGCCGCATCCTGCGCCGTGCAGTGCGCTACGGCTACACCTTTCTGGGCTTCAACGAGCCTTTCCTGTGCCGTCTCGTTCCGGTGCTGGTCGATGTCATGGGCGAGGCTTATCCCGAGCTGGCCAGGCAGCAGACTCTTATCGAGAACGTTATCCGGGAGGAAGAGGACGCCTTCCTGCGTACTCTCGCCAAGGGTATCGGCCTGATCAACACTATCATGGAGCGCAATGCTGATACGAAGCGCATCTCAGGCAAGGATGCCTTCACCCTCTACGACACCTACGGTTTCCCGATCGACCTGAGCGAGCTGATAGCCCGCGAGCACGGATACAGCATCGACCTGAAGGAGTTCGAGGTGGAGCTGGGCAAGCAGAAGGCCAGGGCCCGCAACGCCGCAGCCGTGGAGGCCGGGGACTGGGTGGTGCTCACCGATACCGACGAACATTCCTTCGTGGGCTACGATCTGCTGGAGACCGATGTGCAGATAGTCAAGTACCGCACTGTCAAGACCAAGGGCAGGGAAGTCTTCCAGCTCGTCTTCGACCGCACTCCCTTCTATGCCGAGAGCGGCGGACAGGTCGGGGACTGCGGATACATCGTATCTTCTTCCGGCGAGAAGATCAGCATCGTCAATACTATAAAGGAAAATAACCTCAGCATCCACATCGCTGACCGCATCCCCTCGGAGCCCGAGGCCGGTTTCCATGCAGTCGTGGACGGCCAGAAACGTCAGGAGACGGCCAACAACCACTCGGCCACCCACCTCCTGCACCAGGCACTGCGCTCCGTGCTCGGTACCCATATCGAGCAGAAAGGCTCCTATGTCTGCCCCGCCTATTTCCGCTTCGACTTCTCCCACTATGAGAAGGTCTCCCCGGAGAAGCTGCGCGAGGTCGAGAGGATGGTCAACCGTCTGATCCGTTCCGACTTCCCCCGCCAGGAGTACCGCGACATCCCCATCGCCGAGGCCAAGGCCATGGGTGCGATGGCACTATTCGGAGAGAAGTACGGGGACAAGGTCCGCGCCATCCGCTTCGGAGATTCGATAGAGCTTTGCGGAGGTACCCATACCGACTCGACGGGCCGTATCGGTATGCTGAAGATAGTCTCCGAGTCGGCTGTCGCCGCCGGAGTGCGCCGCATCCAGGCCGTGACCGGCAGCTATGTCGAGGACATGTTCGACGTAATTGAGGATCAGATAGCGGCTGTGCGCTCTTTCTTCGAGAATACTCCGGACGTGATAACCGCCATAAAGAAACTCGTGGCCGAGAACGACTCCTTCCGTCATTCCCTCGAGGAGGTGGCCCGCGAGAGAGCCGCCGCCCTCAAGAAGACTCTGGCCGAGAAGAGCGAGACTACGCCTTCCGGAATACGTCTGTTCTCCCTGACCGGAGTGTATTCACCCGATATCATAAAGGATGTGGCTTTCGAGCTGCGCAAGGAGAATACCCGTGCCGCAATGGTGGCCGCCATCATGACCCCTGACCGCAAGCCCTCGCTGCTGATGATGTACACCGACGACTTGGTGGCCGCCGGGGCTCATGCCGGCAAGGATGTGAAAGCCGCAGCGGCCCACATCAAGGGCGGCGGAGGAGGACAGCCTTTCCTGGCTACTGCCGGAGGCAAGGACCCGGACGGCCTGATGGCTGCGCTGACTGCAATGATCGAATCCGTCAACAAGATAGGTTAACAGATATACGGACTCTGCTCAATGAAGAAACTCGACCAGTTCATACTCAAGTCGTTCATGGGACCGTTCGTCATGACGTTCTTCATCACCGTATTCATACTGGTGATGCAGTTCCTGTGGCTGTATATCGACGAGCTGGTGGGAAAAGGTCTGAGTTTCTGGGTCATCATGGAGTTCCTGGGCTGGGGCTCGGCGACCATCCTGCCCCTGTCCATGCCTCTGGCCACACTGCTGGCCTCCATCATGACCTTCGGCAACCTGGGCGAGAACAACGAGCTGCTGGCCATGAAGGCTGCCGGCATATCCCTTCAGAGGATATTCTATCCGCTGATATATGTCGCATTCTTCATAAGTGTCGCGGCCTTCTTTGTCTCCAATAACCTCATTCCGCTGGCGTACAACAAGATCTATACTCTTCAGTATGACATTGCCAGGACTAAGGACGAGATAAAGATTCCGACGGGTACTTTCTACAACGGTATCGACGGCTATTCGCTCCGCGTCAACTCCAACAACAAGGAGACCGGCATGATGTACGGCGTGATGATCTACAACCACACCAAGGGCAAGGGCAACATCTCCCTGGCCGTGGCCGACTCGGGCATGATACGCTCCACGCCGGACAAGCAGTCGCTGGTCTTCACGCTCTATGACGGTGTCTCATACGAGGAGGAGAACCACAAGACGGGCAAGGATACGTCATACGTCGTGCGGCAGGTGGAGTTCGACATGCAGGAGGTGGTCATCGGACTGGAGAATTACGCTTTCCAGAAATCCGAGGAGGAGCGTTACGGCAACGACATCATGGCCCGCAATCTCAAGCAGCTGCATCACGACCGTGACTCGCTGGGGGCACTGTACGATGAGGTGGCCGCCAATCAGAGAAAGGCAGTCACCTACGATCTGTCGATGCACGCTCCCCGGCAGCTGGACACGTCCCTGAACAAGGGATACAGGACGGAATTTCCTCTGGATACCCTGAAGTGGAGCAGTGTGCAGAAGGAACTGAAAGCTGTGGAGGAGGCCATCAAGTCCGTGCAGAAGTCCATACAGACCATGCAGAGCTATGACAGGGAGGCTCTGCAGTACACTTTCTATCTCCGGAGGATAGACCTGGAGTCGCTCCGGAAATTCACCCTGTCGTTCGCATGTTTCATATTCTTCTTCATAGGAGCTCCGCTCGGCGCGATCATCCGCAAGGGAGGTCTGGGCACCCCTGTCATAGTGTCGGCTCTGTTTTTCGTGCTGTACTGGGTGGTGGACATATCAGGAAAGAAGCTGGCCAGGGACGGAGTCATCAGTCCTGAGCTGGGGGCATTCATATCCACGATAGTGCTGCTGCCTATAGGTGTCTTCCTGACATGGAAGTCCACCAAGGACTCGTCCATGTTCAACCTCGAGACATGGCTGCTCCCTGTGAAGAAATTTTTTGCAAAATTGTCGATGAGAAAGAAAAGTACGGCGGGCACTACGGACGGGGCCCTGAGCAGGGGACGCGGAGCCTCGATAGTCTTCATGGGTACCACCGATTTCGCGGTGGAATCCCTCAAGGCCCTGGTTGAGGGCGGGTACAGGGTGGTCGGTGCCGTTACGGTACCGGACCGCAAGGCCGGACGGGGTCAGAAAGTGACTCCGAGCCCGGTCAAGGAGTTCGCGGAGGCGGCTTCCATCCCGGTGCTGCAGCCCGAGTCGCTGAAGGACCCGGAATTTCTGAATGAACTGTCTTCCTTCGGGGCGGACATATTCGTTGTCGTGGCATTCAGGATGCTGCCCAGGGCAGTGTGGTCCATGCCTCGCCTGGGAACATTCAACCTCCATGCGTCCCTGCTTCCTGCCTACAGGGGAGCCGCGCCTGTCAACTGGGCTGTAATCAACGGTGAGACAGTGACCGGTGTCACCACTTTCATGCTGGACGAGCATATAGATACGGGCGGAATCCTCTTCCAGAAAGAAGTCGGGATAATGCCTGACGAGGATGCCGGCTCGCTTTATTCCAGACTGATGATCGAGGGAGCGGCTCTCGTCCTGGAGACGGTGGATGCGGTGGCCTCGGGTACGGCGGCAACCAGACCGCAGAATTCGGAGGGCCTGTCTCCGGAGCGTCAGAACGCGCCCAAGCTCGACCGCCAGACCGGTCTGCTGGACTGGAACGGAGATGCCGGGCGGCTCCGTAATCTGGTGCGCGGTCTCTCTCCTCGTCCCGGAGCCCACGGGACAGTGCTTCTGGACGGTCAGCCCCTGGAGCTCAAGATATACGCTGCGGATGCCGTTTCTGAAGAGGAGGCCGCTGCGGCAGGCGTGCCGGAGGATGTCATTTCGGCTGCGCCCGGGGCAGTGTACACGGACCGCCGTTCATGTATCATGATCCGTTGTGCCGAAGGTCTGCTGTCCGTCAGGGAACTTCAGGCCCCTGGCAAGAAGAGGATGGATGTCCGCAGTTTCCTGGCCGGATGGAGGGGCACTGAGCGATGAGACCGCCGGTGACTTACGCCATACTTTGCGACGGAGACTTTCCGGGCCGTCCTGAGGTCCGGGACATGCTGCTCTCCTGTGACGTGGTGGTCTGCTGCGACGGGGCCGCCTCCTCGTTCATGCGTTTCCGCAGGCCTGAGTTCGTGGTCGGCGACATGGATTCCCTGCCGGCCGGAGCAAGGGAGGACCTTTCTGACATGATGCTGACGGTCAGCGAGCAGGAAAGCAACGACCTTTCCAAGGCATTCCGTTGGGTGTGTGCCCTGCTGGGGGTTGGCAAGCCCAATGCGATGCCGCATTTCTCGGTGACCGTATTCGGGGCTACCGGAAAGCGGGAGGACCACACTCTGGGCAATATTTCCCTGCTTGCGGACTTTGCCCTGGCACTCCGGGACGCAGGTTCCGCCGGAGTGATATCGATGCAGACCGATTACGGCTGTTTCGTGCCGGTGCTGGACTCGTGCCGTCTCTCCCTGGCTCCCGGACAGCCGCTCTCTATCTTCTCTTTCGATCCCTCGGTGCGGATCGCGAGCACCGGACTGGAATTCCCGACGGACGGGGTGACTTTCGACATGTGGTGGAAGGCGACTCTGAACCGCGTTATGGACGGACCGGTCGAGCTGCGTATGAGCCGTCCGGCCAAGGCCCTGCTTTATCTTCCGGATCGGTTTGACGGTGTGAATATAGAAAAATTATGACTCTTAAGCAGTTTCTCAAGGACTGGACCTTGCCCGTCGCCATGCTTGCCGGAGCTGGCGGGTATTTTCTCTTTCATTACGCGGGCTTCCTCTCGCCCATGAAGCCGGCGGTGTGGACGGCGGTGGAGATCCTGACACCGTCCCTTATCTTCATACAGCTGTTCCTGACGTTCTGTAAGATAGATTTCAAGGACCTGCGCATCTCAAGGTGGCACTGGATTATCCTCGCATTCCAGATGCTCTCGGCCCTGGTCATGGCCGGGGTCCTGATTCTGGTGCCTATGGACGAGACGTACCGCGAGATATTCGAGGGGGCGATGGTCTGCCTGATCTGCCCTACAGCGACTGCGGCAGCCGTCGTGACTGACAAGCTCGGAGGCAGTGCGGCCCGCATCACGGTTTACAATCTTATGTCCAATATCCTGGCTGCGGCTTTTGTTCCGTTGGTTTTCCCGCTGGTGGAGGTGCACCAGGATGCCGGTTTCCTCAGTTCCTTCCTGAAGATTCTCTCCAAGGTGTTCCCCCTGCTGATCTGCCCCTTCCTGCTGGCCGTGCTGCTCAAGTATGCGTGGCCCAGGGCGCATGATTTCTTCAGGGACCATGCCGGCGTGGCCTTCTATCTCTGGGCTGTGGCCCTGGCCCTGGCTATCGGTCAGACAGTGCGCTCCATGCACAACAGCACCGCTCCCGCTCTGGTGCTTTGGCTTCTTGCGGCTGCGGCCCTTCTCAGCTGCATTGTCCAGTACTGGCTCGGCAAGCGCACCGGTCTGGCTTATGGGGACAGCATTACTGCCGGGCAGGCTTTGGGACAGAAAAACACCGTGCTTGCCATCTGGATGGCCTATACCTATCTGACACCGGTATCGTCGCTTGCTCCAGGAACATACGCTGTATGGCAGAATCTCTTCAATTCATGGCAGCTATGGCGCAGGAATCACCGCAGTAAGGATTCCCGCTGATTCCGGGCCTTTTGCGTGTAGATTCAACACCGAAGTGCAACAGCCAGGGCCCGTGGGCCCTGGCTGTTGACGGTCTCCGAGATCAGGGGGAGAGATAAGGCGGGAGCAACACAAAAAATAAAAAAGGGGGACCGAAGTCCCCCGAGGATCAATTAAATTTGTGTTGCGAATGTATACTCAACTGACCCGTGAGCAAAGATACGCAATCTATCTGGGAAAACAAGAGGGAAAGACACAGACAGCCATTGCTCGGCTCCGATAGATGAGGTGTACGATGAAAAGATATGCGATCATGACCGGTGATAATGTACCTTTTAGGGAAAAATTAAGGCGGAGGTGATGCCGTTTGTAAAATTTTTGTACTTTTGCTGCTTGATTGGCTTGAGTGTTACCTATGCGCAAGAAAATTGAGAAGCAATACATACTGAACCGCGAGACACTGGATTATGAGCTTGTGGAACAGCCGTCGAGGATGAGAAAATCCATCAAGGCCGTTCTGCTCTACGGATTGTCCAGCGTCTCGCTGTTCGTGCTTATGCTGTACCTGATGGCTGAGGTGTACCAGGTGCCGACCCCCAGGCGTATGCTGGTGGAGAGGGAATCGCGTGAATGGCATTCCAAGCTGGACATACTGGAGCGTCGGCTGGAGTCAGCCGGTCTGGCCCTTCAGGACATGGAGCGCAGGGACAACATGCTCTACCGTTCGGTGTTCGGAATGGAGACTATTCCGGATGACATCAGGAACGCCGGTTACGGAGGCGTGGACCGCTATGCCGACATACGGGAGAGAGACTACACCGGAGAGGTGACCTCGGCGGTGACTTATACGGATATCCTTCTGAAGAAAGCCTACATACAGTCCAAGTCGTTCGATCAGGTGGCTCTTGTCTCCGAGAGGGCGGCTGAGATGGCTGTGTGTGCACCGACCATACCGCCTGTGAACTACGCCCATGTGCGTCAGGCCTCGGGATTCGGCATGAGGGTGGACCCGATACTGAAGAACAGGCACAGGAAACATCAGGGAGTCGATCTCGCGCCCAAGTCCGGAAAAGACGGTGAGCCGGTGTATGTGACCGGCAACGGGGTGGTCAAGTCAGTCGGCTATGATGCCGGCGGTTACGGACGCTTCGTGCTGGTGGATCACGGATTCGGCTACCAGACAAGGTATGCGCATCTGAGCAAGGCTCTGGTCGAGCCGGGGCAGGAGGTGCTGCGCGGACAGCAGATAGCCGAGATGGGCAACACAGGACGGTCTACAGGCACTCATCTGCATTATGAGGTCATCTATATGGGCAAGCATGTCAATCCGGTCAATTATTACAACAAGGATATTCTGCCGGAGGACTATGCGGCCATCATTGATTCGTCCAACGAGAAGCCGATGAGCTGACACGGTCATGGGCAAGCTGAAATACGATAAGGACCTTCTGGATTTCGTCGAGGACAAGCATCCTGTCCGTTACCATCTGCTGCGCCTGCTCAAGTTCACGGCTTATACAGTGGCTCTGGTCCTGCTCTATTTTCTCATATTCTCACTTTTTTCAGTCACAGAGGAGGACCGCAGGATGAGGGTGGAGAGCCGCCTGATAGAAGAGGAGTACGATGCGCTCTCCCGTCAGGCCGATCTGCTTGAGGGTGTTGTGGGCGAGCTCAGGCTCAAGGACGAGAATATCTACAGGGAGCTTTTCAATACCAATTTCCCCGATTTTTCATTTACCGACGACTCTTCCGCCATGGATTTCACTTCTGATACCGTGTACGGAGAGGCGGTTGTGTCCCATACGGCTCAGAGACTGGATGCCCTGGAGGCGGAATTTGACCGCTGCGATGCCCTGATCGCCGGAGTGAGCGCGATGCTGGAGGACTTTGACAAGGACAGCCTGCCGTTCATTCCCGGGAATATGCCTGTCCGTGATTTTCCCCTGGGCAATGTGGGTGCGTCCGTCGGGCGCAAGATGCATCCGTTCTACAAGAAAATGGTCTATCACGGGGGGCTGGATCTGGTGGCTCCGGCGGGAGTGGAGGTGGTGGCGTCCGCCTCCGGACGGGTGAAGTCGGTTGAAAGAGCCATGAAGCTTCAGGGCACGAGGATTGTCATCGATCACGGAAACGGATACGAGACGATATATGCCCATCTGTCGGACGTGCTTGTGCGTCAGGGACAGAAAGTCTCTGTGGGTGACGTTATCGCCAGAACCGGCAACAGCGGCACCTCATTCGCTCCTCATCTGCATTATGAGGTGCTCAGGGACGGAAGGCATCTGGATCCCCTGTGCTTCCTGAGCTGCGGTCTCGATGTGGACAGATACGGGGAACTTATAATGTACGCGGTCAACACCGGACAGTCACTGGACTAAAATCCAAAGCCATGCCATATAAGGAATACAAACCGGAGAAATTGTACTACAGTATCGGCGAGGTGGCGCAGATGCTGGGCGAGAGTACCTCGCTGGTCCGCTTCTGGTCGGACACTTTCTCGGAATTCGTCAGACCCGAGCGCAACCGGAAGGGCAACCGCAGGTTCACTCCGTCCGATGTAAGCAATCTCAGGATAATCCACCATCTGGTCAAGGATCAGAAGATGACCCTCGACGGCGCCGCTGCCAGGATGAAGAATGCGCGCCACGGGGAGCTGGACAGCAGGACCGAGGTAATCGGCCGGTTACGCGGCATACGTGAGACACTGTTGGAAATATCCAAATCCCTGGACTCATGAGAGCATCGGATATAGCGGCGGTGATAGAGGAACTGGCACCGCTGAGGCTTCAGGAGCCGTGGGACAACTCGGGATTCTGCATCGGAGACGGCAGTGCCTCCGTGCGCGGAGTCCTGGTGGGCTTTGACTGTACGCCGGAACTCATAGACGAGGCCAGGATATCCGGTGCCGACATGGTCATCACGCATCATCCGCTGATTTTCGGCGGAATCAAGAAGATTTCGGAGGCTACGATGACCGGAAGAACCGTCATCGCCGCCATCAGGCACAACATTACGGTCTATTCGTGCCATACCAATATGGACAAAGTGCTGCGCGGTGTCAGCGGTACGGCGGCGGGCTGGCTGGGCCTCAGGGATGTGAGGGTGCTGGATATGGATGAGGACGGCAACGGTCTGGGGGTGATAGGGACTCTGCCCGACCCGATGGCTCCGAAGGATTTTCTCCGGGGTATGAAGGCGGCTCTGGGCCTGAGCACTGTGCGTCACTCGCAGCTTCCGCGCACACCCTTGCGGACAGTCGCTGTCTGCGGAGGCAGCGGCCGCTCGCTCATCTCCAAGGCATCTGCCGCCGGTGCGGACGTGTATGTCAGTGCCGACATCCCGTACCATGATTTTTACGCTCCGGACGGCATGATGATTGCGGATATAGGACATTTTGAGAGCGAGTCGAAGATAATGGACGTGATATGTGGCATCGTTAGGGAAAAATTTCCTAACTTTGCAGTTCGTACCGCTGTCAGAAGCACGGTTAATCCAGTATATTATTTTTAGAACAGATATGGCTATTACTAAACAGAAGAGTGCGATAGACACACCTATCGACAGACGCGAGACCTTTGTCTCCCTTTCCAAGAGCATCAATGATTCTGATGCGGGGATGGAGCACAAGCTTCATACCCTCTACATGATTCAGCAGAAGGACTCCAAGATTGACGAGATTCACATGCTGCTCGGCGAGCTTCCCGACGAGATCCGGGATCTCGAGGATGAGATAGAAGGTCTGAAAACGCGTGTGGGCAAGCTCCGTGAGGAGATAGTGGAAGCAGAGAAATTCGTGTCCCAGAAGAAGATAGAGGCTGATAACTGCCGCTCTGCCATCTCTAAGTATCAGGAGCAGCAGGCCAATGTGAAGAACAACAGGGAGTATGTCTCTATCTCCCGTGAGCTGGAGTACCAGCAGCTGGAGCTGGAGCTGGCGGCCAAGCGCATCAATGAGAGGAATGCCAAGGTATCGGAGCTCAAGGCTGCCGTGACAGCCACTCAGGAAGCAATCGCCCGCAAGGAGGCTGACCTGGAAGAGAAGAAGAAAGAGTGCAGCTCCATCACCGAGGAAACGGCCAAGGAGGAAGAGGTGCTTACCAGAGAGCTCGCCGAGCTGAAGTCCTCCATAGACGCAAGGACTCTCGCCGCATACGAGAAGGTGAGGGCCAACGCGCACAACGGCCTTGCTATAGTGACCGTCAAGAGAGATGCCTGCGGAGGATGTTTCAACAAGATTCCCCCTCAGAGGCAGCTTGATATAGCGCAGAACAAGAAGATCATCGTCTGCGAGTACTGCGGAAGGATTCTGGTGAGTCCCGATTTTGAAGAGGACAGGGAATCCGCAGTCAAGGAATGAGAAGGACATTTTTCAGACATGTAGGACAGACATCGCCGTCCCCCCTGGCTTTAGAGGTAGACAGGGCGGACGGTGTTTTTCTCTACAGCGGTGACCGCCGGTATCTGGACATGGTCTCCGGAGTCTGCGTGAGCAATATCGGCCACGGTCATCCGGAGGTCATAGAGGCTGTGCGGGCCCAGGCCGGGGATTATTTTCACCTGATGGTCTACGGAGAGATGATCGAGGCACCGCAGGTGCTTCACGCGGCTCTGCTGACCTCTGTCCTGCCTCCCCCGCTGGACTGTATCTACTACGTCAATTCCGGCTCCGAGGCCGTGGACGCAGCTCTGAAGCTGGCCAAAAGACTTACCGGAAGAAGCCGCATTGCCTCTTTCATCAACTGCTATCACGGATCTTCCCACGCCTCGCTCAGTCTCATGGACAGTGAGGAGCGCAAGGGGGCTTTCCGCCCGCTGCTGCCGGGTGTGGACCACCTTCGCTTCAACTGCGACGAGGATCTGGACCTGATTACCGGTGACACTGCCTGCGTGATAGTGGAGCCCGTGCAGGGAGAGGCCGGGGTCATCGTGCCCGTGGACGGATTCCTGCAGAAGCTCCGCCGGCGCTGCAACAGTACCGGGACCCTTCTTATATTCGACGAGGTGCAGACCGGATTCGGACGCACAGGCAGGATGTTCGCGTTCGAGAAATACGGAACGGTTCCGGACATACTTGTCCTGGCCAAGGCTCTGGGCGGGGGAATGCCGCTCGGCGGAGTCGTGTCCTCTAAAGAGAGGCTGGATGCCTTTACAACCGCTCCGGTCCTGGGGCACATCACTACATTCGGAGGACATCCGGTGTGCTGTGCGGCTGCCCTGGCATCGCTCAAGGTACTGCTGCGCGAGGACTGGGTGCCGTGTGCGGATGCCAAGGGAGCTTTCATCGAAGATGCTCTGCGCCGCCATCCGGCTGTCAGGGAAGTGCGCCGCTCCGGCCTGCTGCTGGCGGTGGACCTGGGCCGGGAGGACTATGCTTCCCGGATGCTGGAACTGCTGCTGGAGGAGGGTGCCGTAAGCGACTATTTCCTCTACAACCCTACTTCGTTCCGTATCGCGCCTCCTCTGTGTATCAGCATGGACGAGGCGGCAATGGCCGTGGATATTACGGTCAGGGCACTGGACAGACTATAATTGGCAAACAGTATTATCGCTACTTTGATTATGGCAAAGACATCAAGACCCAAGAGTAAGGAAGTATCGCTGGAAGCCATCGGCATCGAGGCCGGCAAGGTGCCGCCTCAGGCCGTGGATGTCGAGGAGGCGGTGCTCGGGGCCCTGCTCATAGAGCCTAATGCCGTACCGGACGTACTCGACTCGCTGACGGCTGACTGTTTCTACAAGGACGCGCACCGCAAGATATTCTCCGCCATAGCGCGTCTCTCGGCGGCTCACGATCCCGTGGATATCTACACTGTCTCCGAAGAGCTGAAGAAGACCGGGGCCCTGGAGGAGATAGGCGGACCGTATTATCTGAGTCTGCTGTCGTCCAAGGTGGGTGCGGCGGCCCATGTGGACTACCATGTCAAGATCTTGATGCAGAAATATATCCAGAGGGAACTCATAACCATATCGGCCGAGATTCAGCGGGATTCCTTCGATGACGGCCTGCCTGTGGACGATCTTCTGGACACTGCGCAGCAGAGACTCTTCAATCTGGCGGAGAAGAACATGAAGCGGGAGACGCAGCCTGTGCAGGATGTCATCAAGGAGGCTGTGATGGAGATAGAGGCCAACCAGGAGAGGACGGACGGACTGAGCGGCGTGCCCTCCGGCTATACAGGCATAGACAGGGTGACGCTCGGCTGGCAGGCCTCTGACCTGGTCATCATCGCGGCCCGTCCGGCTATGGGTAAGACGGCCTTCGTGCTGACGATGGCCCGCAACATGACTGTGGACCACAGGATTCCCGTCGCATTCTTCTCTCTTGAGATGTCTTCCAAGCAGCTGGTCAAGAGGCTGCTGGTCTCCGAGACAGGGCTGTCTTCTGAGAAGATCAGGGGAGGAAAGAAGCTTCATGATTACGAGCTCATCCAGCTTCACGAGAGGATCAAGGACCTGGCTTCGGCTCCGCTCTACATCGACGACACTCCGTCGCTGTCGATCTACGAACTGCGTTCCAAGGCCCGCCGTCTGGTGCGCAACGCCGGAGTGAAGCTGATAATCATCGACTATCTGCAGCTGATGACCGGACCTCCGGAACTGCGCGGCATGAGGGAACAGGAGGTGTCCAATATCTCACGCTCGCTCAAGGCCATAGCCAAGGAACTGGATATCCCGGTGATAGCCCTCTCGCAGCTCAGCCGTGCGGTGGAGACCAGGGGAGGCAACAAGCGTCCCCAGCTGAGCGATCTGCGCGAGTCGGGAGCCATAGAGCAGGATGCCGACATAGTGATGTTCATACACAGACCCGAGTATTACGGGACGGAGAGCGAGACCTCGTCTCCAGGCGAGGCCCAGATCATAATAGCCAAGCACCGTAACGGTTCCACGGCAGACGTGCCCATGCGCTTCAGAGCGTCGGAGGCCCGTTTCGTGGATGCCAATGACGGTGGATTCGGGGATATCGACCCCTCTCAGGATGAGTTTATCGTGGAGTCCAGCATGAACAATTCTGAATTCGAGGATGTTCAGTAGGCGTATTCTCCTGATGTCTGTGTCGGTCCTGGCTGCCTGCCTGAGACTGTCAGGGCAGTGTTTCCCTGTCCATCCGGCCCTTGCTGTGGACCATGCGTTCAGACAGGATGAGAAACTTACCTACATTATCCATTACAAATGGCTGGGCATCAGGACGGACGTGGGCTCGGCCACGGTGACGCTCCATGACGGAGGGGAGAAGGACGGGCGCAAGCTGCTTCATCCTGTGGCTACAGGCAGCACTTACCGTTTCTGGGATGCGTTTTTCAAGGTCAGGGACCTCTATGAGTCCAGGTTCTACGAGGACAGCGTGCGTCCGGTATATTTTCACCGGGATATACACGAGGGCAAATACACCATTCAGAACTACTATGACTGGGACGACAGCACCCATGCCATAGATGCCCGCATCGAGTGGGCGGACCGCTCCCTGGATACTCTGCTGCCAGGACATGAATGTACTTTCGATCTTCTTACCTTGTTCTACAATGCCCGGAACATGGATCTGGAGGCTCTTGAGCAGGGAGTGAACAATCCGGTGTCCTTCGCCATAGACGAGGAGATATTCGACATATACTTCCGCTATATAGGCCGGGAAGAGAAGAGGGTGCCGGGACTGGGAGTCTACAGGACGCTGAAGTTCGCGGCCAAAGTGGTGGCCGGCGAGGTGTTCACCGGGGAGCAGGAGATGTATATCTGGGTCTCGGACGACATGAACCGGGTTCCGCTGCTTTTCGAGTCGCCCATAATCGTGGGCTCGGTCTTCGGCCGTCTCTCGGAGTGGGAGGGGCTGAGATATCCGTTGGAGGACTGCAAGGTCGTAAAAAATAAAAAAAGAAGAAAATGAAACAGAACAGTACTCAGACAGAAATCAGGCACGCCGGCAGGGTTGTAAGTGTCTCCGGCTCGCAGGTCAGGGTAGAGATAGCCGTGCAGTCGGCCTGTGCTGGCTGCCATGCAAGGGCAGTATGCGGGGCTTCCTCCGGAGAGTCCAGGATAATCCCCGTAAGACGAACGGATGACGGGACCCTTGCTGTGGGGGACGAGGTCTATGTCGTCATCCGCCAGGCCCAGGGATTCAAGGCGGTGTTGATAGCATATCTTATTCCTTTGTTCATTCTATTACTTTTATTATTAACTTTGCCTTTGCTTTTTGACAATGAGCTGGTGACAGGACTTGGTGCGCTGGGATTCGTGGCACTTTACTACCTTGTCCTGGCTCAGTTCAGGGACAGGCTCAATTCCGGATTCACATTTACTGTGGAGAAGATTAGATAAACAGCAATCGAAGTTCAAAACAACTACAGATGGGTACAACATTTATTTTTACAGTAGTGATCCTCAGCGTGCTCGGTCTGCTGCTCGCTGTGATTCTCTTCCTCGTCGCGAAGAAATTCAACGTTGAGGAGGATCCGCTCATAGATGTCGTGGAGGCGACCATGCCCGGAGCCAACTGCGGAGGCTGCGGATTCGCGGGCTGCAGGGCCTTTGCCGAGGCCTGCGTCAAGTCCCGCTCGCTGGAGGGCAAGTTCTGCCCGGTAGGAGGCAACGCCGTAATGCAGAAGGTGGCTGCCGTCATGGGTGTACAGGTGGAGGAGAAAGTTCCTATGGTGGCCGTGGTAAGGTGCAACGGCACATGCCGGAACCGTGTCCGGGTCAATGAGTACGACGGTTCGGTGTCATGCCGGATCATGAGCTCGCTGTATGCGGGCGATACCGGCTGCCGTTTCGGCTGTCTGGGCGGGGGTGACTGTGAGAAAGCCTGTCAGTTCGGAGCCATAAGGATCAATCCGGAGACTCTGCTGCCGGAGGTGGACGAGGAAAAGTGCACTGCCTGCGGCGCCTGCGTGAGGGCTTGCCCCAAGGGTATCATCGAGCTGCGCAACAAGGGGCCGAAGAGCCGCCGTGTATATGTCTCCTGCATGAGCCAGGACAAGGGGGCAGTGGCCCGCAAGGCCTGCTCGGCTGCCTGCATCGGCTGCCGCAAGTGTGAGAAGACCTGTCCTTTCGGTGCCATCACCGTCGAGAACAATCTGGCTTACATAGATTTCAATAAATGCAAGCTCTGCCGCAAGTGCGTGGCCGAGTGTCCTACAGGAGCCATCCATGCCGTCAATTTCCCTCCCAAGCCGGCTGCGGCTCCCGCTGAAGAACCAAAAACTGACAAGCAATGAGACGTACATTTTCAATGGGTGGCGTTCACCCGCATGACTGCAAGATATCCGCAGACTCAGCGATAGAGACATTCCCTCTGCCTCAGAGGATGTACATATCCATGTCCCAGCATCTGGGAGCTCCCGCCAAGCCTCTCGTACAGAAGGGCGACAAGGTCAGGGCTGGACAGTTGATCGGGGCCTCTGCCGGATTCATATCGGCCAACATCCACAGCTCCGTGTCGGGTACCGTCGCTGCCGTCGAGCCATACGCCGATCTGGCGGGCAATCCGGTGATGCACGTGATCATCGACGTGGAAGGTGACGAGTGGGAGGAGTCCATAGACCGTACACCGGACATCGTCAGGGAGATAACCCTGTCTCCGGCCGAGATTATAAAGAGGATAGCGGACTGCGGAGTCGTAGGTCTGGGAGGAGCGTCTTTCCCGACTCACGTGAAGCTGTCTCCTCCTCCGGGCAAGAAAGCGGAGTGCCTTATAATCAACGGAGCCGAGTGCGAGCCGTATCTGACCTCCGACTACCGACTGATGGTGGAGCATACCGAGGAGGTGCTTCTCGGTGCCCGCATCATGATGAGGGCCCTGGGTGTTACCAAGGGCTATATCGGCATCGAGGACAACAAACCTGAGGCCATAAAGAAGATGAGAGAACTGACAGCCTCCTCTTACAGTGAGATCAGGGTGGTGCCTCTGCGGAAGAAATACCCGCAGGGCGGTGAGAAGCAGCTCATCGATGCCGTGACGGGACGCAGGGTGCCTTCCATGGGGCTGCCTATAGACGCAGGCGTGGTGGTTCAGAACGTGGGCACCTCGTTCGCTGTTTACGAGGCCGTCCAGAAGAACAAGCCGCTTTTCGATGGCGTGATGACGGTTACCGGAGAGTGCCTGGACTCCCAGCACAATTTCCTGCTCAGGGTTGGAACTCCTTTTGAGAAGATTCTGGAGACTGTCGGAGGCGTACCCCAGAAGACGGCCAAGATAATCAGCGGCGGTCCTATGATGGGCAAGGCCGTAGCCAATCTCTCCGCAGCTTCCGTCAAGAGCACTTCATCCCTGCTGCTGCTCACAGAGAAGCAGACAAGGCGCAGGGAGGAAGGGGAGTGCATCCGCTGCGGCAAATGCGTGCAGGCCTGTCCTATGGGACTGGAGCCTTATCTGCTCAACAAGCTCGCCAGGGCTTCCCGCATGGAGGAACTGGAACACAGCAAGGTCTACGACTGCATCGAGTGCGGATGCTGCATGTTCACCTGTCCGGCCAATATCCCCCTGCTGGACTACATAAGAACGGCCAAGGCCGATGTCATGCGCATCATGCGGAGCCGTCCCAAGAAGTAACTGATTAAATCACTATAGAATATGAGAAAACTGATAGTATCTCCCGCACCCCATGTCCATGGAGATGAGAGCACGAGGAAGATCATGAAGGACGTGCTTATCGCCCTTGCTCCCTCGATGCTTGTGGCCGTGTACTTTTACGGCTTCTCCGCCATCAAGCTGCTGCTTGTGGGTGTGATAGCATGTATGGGTGCGGAGTTCCTCATTCAGAAATATCTGATGCGGACCAAGGTGACCGTCACCGACCTGTCCGCAGCCGTGACCGGAGTCCTGCTGGCTCTCAATCTGCCTCCGACAGCTCCTTGGTGGGTGATGGTGATCGGAGCCGTGGTGGCCATAGGAGTCGCCAAGATGACATTCGGCGGACTGGGCCACAACATCTTCAACCCCGCGCTGGTGGGCCGTGTCTTCCTGCTGATATCCTTCCCTGTGATCATGACCGACTGGACAGTGCCTGAGTCATGGTTCCGTCCCGGAGTGGATGCCGTCACCGGTGCGACTCCGCTGGCGTTGGTCAAGGAAGGACTTGCGCAGGGCCTGACTGTGGACCAGATTATCTCCGCCAACCCTGACCTGACCTACGGACAGATGCTCTTCGCAAGAGCCGGCGGCTCGGCAGGAGAGGCTTCCGCACTGGCCATCATCCTCGGTTTCATATATCTGCTGGCGCGCAGGGTCATCCGTCCCCACATTCCCGTTACTATCATCCTTACAGTGGCCGTGATGACCGGCATCTTCTGGCTGATCGATCCGTCCCAGTACACCGACCCTCTGTTCAACATCCTGACAGGAGGCGTTCTGCTCGGTTCGGTATTCATGGCCACCGACTACGTGACCTCTCCCATGACGGTCAAGGGAATGGTCATCTACGGAATAGGCATCGGAGTGCTGACAGTGCTTATCCGTTACTTCGGCTCGTATCCCGAAGGAGTCTCGTTTGCGATACTCATCATGAACTCGATAGTGCCGTTACTCAACAAATACGTAAAGCCCGCAAGGTTCGGGAAGGAGGTAAATCATGCCTAAAGAATCCACACTCCGCAGCATGGCTCTGTGCCTCTTCCTGGTGTGTCTGGTCTGCGCCGCACTCCTCGGAGGCGTGTATGTGCTGACCCTCGACAAGATCAGCCAGGAGGTGGTCAAGAAGACCAACAACGCCATAGCTCTCGTCACGCCCGAGTTCGACAACGAGCCCTCGGCCGAGAGTCTTTCTGTCGATCTGGACGGTGACGCCATTACTGTCTATCCGGCCAAAAAAGACGGACAGACAGTCGGATATGCCGTCGAGTCCTTTACATCGAAGGGCTTCAGCGGCACCATCAGCATCATGGTCGGTTTCGACATGGACGGCAATATTACCGGGACCTCCGTCATCTCCCACGCCGAGACTCCCGGCCTGGGCGCGAAGATGACTGAGCCCGCGTTCTATTCCCAGTTCGTGGGCAGGAACCCAGCCTCATTCCGCCTGGCTGTCACCAAGGACGGGGGAGAGGTGGATGCCATCACGGCTTCAACCATCACTTCCAGGGCCTACTGCGATGCAGTGGACAGGGCCTGGAGAGTATTTCAGAAAGTAGTCAACTCATCTAAATAATTGCGGAATATGAGTAAACTGAAAATTATAACCAACGGCATCATAAAGGACAATCCCACCTTTATCCTGGTGCTCGGTATGTGCCCTACAATCGGCACCACCACTTCCGCGATCAACGGTATGGGAATGGGACTGGCCACCACTTTCGTCCTGATTCTCTCCAACGTGTTCATCTCCCTGCTGGCCAAGATGATTCCCGACAAGGTCAGGATTCCGGCCTACATCGTGATAATCGCCTCTTTCGTGACGGTCCTCGAGCTGCTGATGCAGGCCTACGTGCCTGACCTGTATGCGGCCCTGGGCCTGTTCATCCCCCTGATTGTGGTCAACTGCATCATCCTCGGACGCGCCGAGGCATTCGCCAACAAGAACACCCCTGCCGACTCCGCCTTGGACGGCATCGGCATCGGACTCGGATTCACCCTGGCCCTGACCGTCATCGGTATGGTCCGCGAGCTGCTGGGCAGCATGTCGTTCTTCGGCATGAAACTGGCGGAGGGCGACGGTATGCTGGCCTTTGTCCTGGCTCCCGGCGGATTCCTGGTGCTGGGCTACCTCATGGTGCTCTTCAGGAAACTTATTAACAAAAAGGCATAGTCGTTATGGAATATCTGATAATTATCATATCTGCGGTATTTGTCAACAATATCGTCCTGGCCCAGTTCCTCGGCATCTGCCCGTTCCTGGGCGTGTCCAACAAGGTGGGTACGGCCACCGGTATGTCTGCGGCAGTGGTTTTCGTAATCACGCTCTCGACGCTGGTGACCTGGCTCCTGCATCAGTATGTGCTGGTGCCTCTGGGGATTGAGTTCATGAAGACCATTGTCTTCATTCTCGTCATAGCCGCCCTCGTGCAGATGGTGGAGATTATTCTCAAGAAGATATCTCCCTCGCTGTATCAGGCACTGGGTATCTTCCTGCCCCTGATTACCACCAACTGTACTGTCCTCGGAGTGGCTATCAGCGTTGTGTCCAAGGAGTTTACTTTCGGAGGCGAGGCTCATCTGCTTAACCTGGGCGAGACCGTAGTCTATGCGGCTTCCAGTGCGCTGGGCTTCGGAGTGGCCATGATTCTCTTCGCCGGTATCCGTGAGCAGATGGACCTGGTGGGAGTTCCCAAAGCTTTCAACGGTACTCCTATCGCACTGGTTACGGCCGGTATTCTGGCCATGGCATTCATGGGATTCAGCGGACTGGTATAGAGTATGGCGACATTGACCGATATAGAGCGTCTTGTGGCTGCCGGGCAGCTGGATGACGCGAGAGACGAGCTTGAACGCTTTCTGGAGGCCGAGCCGCAGAATCCGCAGGCGTGGTTCCTGCTGGGCGGAATCTACCGCCGTCACGAGCTCTGGGGCGATGCCATCAATGCGTACAACCGGGCCAAGCTGATAGACCCCGAGGGGCCTGCCGCTGCCGCCATAGAGTCCATATACGACATTATCAGGTTCGTCAATACGGACCTGATGAATCCCTAGCCGTGCAGGCCGCGTCCCAGGACGTACAGAACGATGCCGATTGCCACGGAGACGTTGAGCGAGTGCTTGGTGCCCCACTGGGGTATCTCCAGAGTGATGTCGCACAGATCCACGGCTTCCTGAGATATGCCGTGTACCTCGTTCCCGAAGATGACGGCATACTTCCGTCCGGGATCCAGTGCCCTCCTGCCGTAGAGGAAATCATCTGTCGATATGGAGTTCTCTGTCTGTTCCACGCCTATAACCGTGTATCCGGCGGCCTTCAGTTCCATAACGGCACTGACAGTGCTTTCCCTGTAAGTCCAGTCCACCGAGAACTCGGCGCCCAGAGCGGATTTGTGAATCTCAGGGGCGGGCGGAGTGGAGCTTATCCCGCACAGGATGATGCCGCCGGCGCGGAAAGCATCACAGGTCCTGAAAGCCGAGCCGATGTTGTGCCGGCTGCGGACATTGTCGAGCACTACTGTTACAGGACTTTTATCCAGGGTTTTATACTCTTCCAGACTCGGTCTTCCGAGCTCGCTGTTCAATAATTTCCTAAACATTTGTCAAACGGTAAATTTTTGTGTACTTTCGCAAAATTAAAATGAAAAATTAAGTTTAACTATATTATATGAAACAGGATCTGCAAATTTCAGAACTTATTAAGAAAGAAGAGAACAGACAGCTTCACGGTATTGAGCTGATCGCTTCTGAAAACTTTGTCACTGACAACGTTCTGGCCGCTCTCGGCTCTTGTCTGACAAACAAATACGCTGAGGGTTATCCCGGAGCCCGCTACTACGGCGGATGCGAGGTCGTGGACCAGGTAGAGCAGCTGGCCATCGACCGTCTCAAGGAACTCTATGGAGCTGAGTTCGCCAACGTACAGCCTCACTCCGGAGCACAGGCCAATATGGCCGTGTTCATGGCATGTCTCAAGCCCGGCGACACTTTCATGGGACTCGACCTGGCTCACGGCGGACACCTTACCCACGGCTCTCCCGTCAACATGTCAGGTATCAACTATCATCCCGTAGCTTACAAGCTCAACGAGGAGACAGGCCGCGTTGATTATGACCAGATGGAGAAGACAGCCCTGGAGTGCAGGCCCAAGCTGATCGTCGGCGGTGCATCCGCATATTCCCGCGAGTGGGATTGGAAGAGGATGCGTGAGATTGCCGACAAGGTAGGCGCGATTTTCATGGTGGATATGGCTCATCCCGCAGGACTTATCGCAGCAGGTCTGCTTGACAACCCTGTGAAGTACGCCCACATCGTCACCACCACCACACACAAGACCCTCCGTGGTCCCCGTGGCGGTGCCATCATCATCGGCAAGGACTTCGAGAATCCCTGGGGCCTGAAGACTCCTAAGGGTCAGATCAAGATGATGTCCCAGCTCATCAACTCCGCAGTATTCCCCGGAGTGCAGGGAGGTCCGCTCGAGCACTGCATCGCAGCCAAGGCCGTTGCTTTCTACGAGGCTCTGCAGCCCGAGTTCAAGGAGTACCAGATGCAGGTCAAGAAGAATGCCGCAGCCATGGCCCAGGCATTCATCGACAGAGGTTACAAGATTGTTTCCGGCGGTACTGACAACCACCTGATGCTGATTGACCTCCGCACCAAGTTCCCCGATCTGACAGGTAAGGTGGCCGAGAAGACTCTTGTCCGCGCCGACATCACCGTCAACAAGAACATGGTGCCTTTCGACAGCCGTACTCCGTTCACCACTTCCGGTATCCGCGTAGGTACGCCCGCCATCACATCCAGAGGTCTGGTGGAGAAGGATATGGAAGCCATCGTAGAGCTTATCGACGAGGTTCTCTCCGATGTCGAAAACGAGGCAGTAATCGAGAAGGTCAAGAATGCCGCTCATGCTCTCGTTGCCGGCCGTCCTCTGAACGTCTGGTAACAAAATGTACGCATTTTGATACATTTTATGAATTAGAGAAGAATTAATGGGGTGGATTGACGGTCCGCCCCTTTTTGTTGTCAGTCCCGCAGGCAGCCGACAGGCACTATCAGCACGCCGTCTTCTCTTCTGTAGGCAAATTCTCCACCTGTCAGGACCATTAAAAACGAAGGGGCCGGGAACTTTTCTGTGTTGATATTGGCGGCCAGTTTTTTCAAGTGTTCCGCTCCCTCTTCTATTTCCCTGCTGCCCAGTTTGACATCTACCGCAGCCCATCTGCCGTCATTCAGACTGATAATCAAGTCAGCTTCAAGATTATTGTTGTCGTGGTAATGTTTTATAGTGCCCCTTATGGATTCTGAATAGATTCTCAGGTCGCGGGAACATAAGGATTCAAAGAGGAATCCGAAATAGCAGAAATCTTCGAGTATGGCGGCATGACTGATGCCCAGGGCGGCTACCGCTATGGACGGGTCGACGAATTGGCGTTTGTCGGAAGTCCGTATGCCGGTCTTGGAGCGCAGCGAGGGCTGCCATGCCTTGATGTCTTCTATAACATATAGTCTGCGCAGGGCCCTTAGATATATTTCCAGAGTTTTGTCACTCATGGATATGTCGTTGGCTTTGACATCGCCGATTATTGTTTTGTCTGTGGTCATCGTGGATATGTTCCGGGCCAGTGAACGCATGATGCTGCGGACCCGGTCCGGGTCTTTCTGAGATTTGTCTACTGAGGATGTGTCTCTTTCCGCCAGGGCATCATAGTAGTCGAATACGACCTCCAGGGCATCATCCCTGTCCATGCCCATGGCAGCAGGCCAGCCTCCGCGGCAGATGGCGTAAGCCAGATCTTCAATGGTCAGGCTGCTTGTTGAGGTTATGTCTGTCTTTCCGTCAAAGAGGCTTTTGAGCGATACAGTGCCGTTGGATTCCCCACTTTCAAAAAGACTCATCGGACGCATTCTCAGACTGGATATGCGCCCTGTGCCGGTATGTTCGATCTGTCCGGTATCATCTGAATCGTCTACGACTACACTGCCGGTCAGGATGAACTGTCCTTTAGCCGGGTTTTGGTCCACCGCGAAGCGTACTGCGTCCCAGAGCACTGTGGCAGTCTGCCATTCATCTATAAGACGTGGTTTTTCACCCTTCAGCAGCATTGACGGAACAGTCTGTGCCATTTTCAAGTAGGAGGCCCTTTTGTCTGTGTCCTGCATGTATATCACGCTGTTTGCGGCGTTAAGCCCGGTCCAGGTCTTGCCGCACCATTTCGGTCCTGTTATCAGTACGGCTCCGCTGGTCCTCAACTTTTTCTGCAGGAGAGTATCGCAGATTCTAGGCTTGTAGTGCTTATTATCCATTGTCCAATTCTTTATCCTTTTGCAAAAATAAGCAATTCCGAACTTTTTGGCAAGGTTACTCCGAACTTTTCTGCTATTTTACTCCGAACTTTTTAGCAAGTTTGCTCCGAACTTTTCTGAAAAAATGAAGCGGCATTTTCCTGAATCAGCCGTATCTTTGTGGTATGAAAGATTACCCGATAGTATTGTCAATAGCAGGTTCCGACCCTTCTGGTGGAGCCGGGATCCAGGCAGATATAAAGGCAATATCGGCCTGCGGAGGTTATGCCGCTACGGCTATAACGGCCGTGACCGTGCAGAATACCGTAGGCGTTTCAGAAGTGGAGTACATGAAGCCGGAGCTTGTAGCCGCGCAGATAGACGCAGTGATGTCCGATCTGGCCGTGGATGCTGTCAAGATCGGTATGACAGGTACTGTATCCATAGTCAAGGCTATAGCCGCTCAGTTGTCGGTACATCCGGTACTGTATGTGGTGACTGACCCGGTCATGGTCTCGACCAGCAAGGACTCGCTGACCATGCCCGAAGCCGTAGATGCCCTGTGCTCATGTATCTTCCCGAAATCGCATCTGGTGACTCCCAATATTGATGAGGCCTCGCGCCTGGCCGGTTTCCGGATACAGTCCGTTGAGGATATGAACCGGGCAGCTGTGCAGCTCCGCGACCGTTACGGCTGTGCTTTTCTGGTCAAGGGAGGAGATCTGGATGCAGACAATACTTCTGTGGATGTTCTTTGTGATCTTGACGGGCTGGTGCATATTACGTCCGAGCGGGTATTGACCGACAATCTGCACGGAACGGGATGTACCCTGTCTTCCTCAATCGCCACTTTTCTGGGCTCAGGTCTGCCGCTGCGGGAGGCTGTTCAGACTGCTGTCGCTTATGTCCACAATGCTATTGTGGCCGCAGCATCTCTGCGTATCGGTCATGGTCACGGACCTCTCAGACATTTTTACAGATGAGGGTAATTGTCATAACCGATCCGGAGTTTTTGCCCGGGGAAGCGGAGGCTGTGACGGCTTTGCTTGATGCCGGTGCATGGCGGGTGCATGTCCGTAAGCCGGGAGCTCATGCGGAAGATGTGTCGGTTCTGCTAGCGGCTGTCCCGGAGCGGTACTACAGCCGGATATCCCTGCACGACTGCCATGACCTGGCTCTCCGTTACGGGCTGGGAGGCGTGCATCTCAACAGCCGTAATCCCGTGCCGCCATCCGGATTTGCCGGCCTGGTCAGCCGCTCCTGCCACTCTTTTGAGGAGCTCGGAAGATATGCCGGACGGTGCGACTATATGTTTCTAAGCCCCGTGTTCGACAGTATATCGAAGCGGGGCTACAGTTCTCATTTCTCCCTTGAGGATATCAAATCCAAGTCAGGCGTTGTCAATAACAGGGTATTCGCGCTAGGAGGAGTGTCCGCCGACAACATAGGACTGTTGCCCGATGCCGGTTTCGGAGGCGCCGCCGTCCTCGGCTATATATGGGGACCGTATAAACATGACCGTGACGTTCAGAACCTTGTCCGACGGCTCCGTTCTATTTTGGATGTTTTTAAGAATTAAACGTTTATAAGCGTTTCGTTATCGTCTTGGTTTTCAGGATTCACTATATTTGCCGCAGAAAACTTTAAATGATAGGTATTATGAAATATTTGGACCCGAAAGCAGACATGACTTTCAAGAAGGTGTTCGGAGAGCATGAGGACTTGGTGATAAGTTTTCTGAACGCTCTGCTGCCGTTTGAGAGTGAGGAGGAGAAAATCAAGAGCGTAGAGTATCTCAACCCGGAGCTGGTGCCGCTTAATCCTCTTAAAAAGGACAGTATTGTGGACGTGCGGTGCAGGGATTCGCTGGGCCGTCAGTTCATAGTGGAGATGCAGATGATGTGGACATCGGAGTACAAGCAGCGTGTGCTGTTCAACGCATCGAAAGCATACGTGAGCCAGTTGGAATGCGGGCAGGACTATGACCTTCTGCATCCGGTGTATTCCTTGAACATGGTGAACGATGTCTACTCGGACAGTGAGGACTACTATCACGACTATCGTATAGTTGAGATAGCTGAGACGAACGAGGTGATAGAAGGCCTGCGGTTCATCTTCATCGAGTTGCCTAAGTTCACGCCGAAGAATTACGGGGACAAGAAGATGCAGGTGCTGTGGCTGCGTTACCTGACAGAGATCAACAGCAGGACCCGTACTGTGCCGGAGGAGCTTACGAGTAATCCAGTTATCAACAAGGCTGTAGTTCAGCTGGAGGTGTCGGCATTCTCAGATGCGCAGCTTCTGGGTTACGACCGGTTCTGGGATATGGTCAGCACAGCCAAGATGCAGATATCCAGTTCTCGTAAAGAAGGTTTCAGGCGTGGCCACAAGGAAGGGCTTGAGGCGGGCATGAAAGAAGGCTTGGAGAAAGGAATTAAGGAAGGTAAGAAAGAAGGCGTGAGGGAGGAGCGGATCAAGAATGCCCGTGGTATGAAGGCGGAAGGTATCGCCGACGAGATAATCGCCAGAGTCACGGGCCTCACTCCGGAGGAAATAGCGGCTCTCCAGTAGTGTACGTAACGATAAATCCCGGAACAGATTCAGCAGTGTCTGCTCCGGGATTTTTCTGTATAAGAACTCTAGGTTACTTCTTAAGGCGGGCGATGATCTCATCGGCGACTTTTTTGCCGGAGAGGAGCATACCGCCGAAGATGGGTCCCATGCGGGGTGTGCCGGAGACGGCGGAAGCGGCCATGCCGCAGACGTAGAGGCCGGGGTAGATCTCCTTGGTGCCGTTTACGACTTCCTGTTCTCCGGAAGTTACGTCGAGAGAACGTTCTCCGATTACTCCGCCGGTATCGGTGGCCAGGCGGATGCCGTTCTTGCGGGCGACGGTGGCGGCTATCTCGCTGTCATGGCCGGTACCGTCCACTACGACCTTGGCCAGGATGTTCAGCGGGTCCACGTGCAGGCCCTCGCGGAGTACGGGAGTCCAGTTGACCACCACTCCGCTGACCTTGCCGTCCTTGAAGATCACGTCCTCTACCGAGTAGCAGTTGAAGATGTGCGCCCCGGCGTGTACGGCGTGATAGAGCAGGGAAGAGGTGCTCTCGACCGAGTCCATGGTGTAGAGACCGTCCCCGTAGGGAGTATGGTTGATCTCGAAGTCGCGCACGATGTGCATGGCCTCCTCCTGGATTACGATCTGGTTGAACATCATGGCACCGCCCCACATGCCTCCGCCGGGAGCCAGCTTGCGGTCGAACTGGGCCACCTTGAGCCCTGCCTTGGCCAGGTAGTAGGCGGCCACTATGCCCGAGGGACCTCCGCCCACGATGGCGGCATCCAGCTCGAGGCAGTCCTGGAGTTTGTCGAAATAGGTACTGATGATACCTCTGGAAACTTTTGTCTCAATCATGTCTGTTATGTGTTTTTAAATTGTTTGATTCGGTGAAACTTCCTCGCCCTCGGTCGAGAGGCCGCAGTCGCGGAGCTGGCTGCTGATGCGCATGGCGCAGAAATTGGGGCCGCACATGGTGCAGTACTTGCCGCCCACGTGGTTGGCTTCCTTATAGTATTCGAGGGCGCGCTCCGGGTCGAGGCTGAGGTTGAACTGGTCCTTCCAGCGGAACTCGAAGCGGGCCTTGCTCAAGGCATCGTCGCGTACCTGCGCTCCCGGATGTCCTTTAGCGAGGTCGGCCGCATGAGCGGCTATCTTGTAGGTTACAACTCCGACGCGCACGTCCTCCTTGTTCGGGAGGGCCAGGTGCTCTTTGGGAGTCACATAGCAGAGCATAGCGGTGCCGAGCCAGCCTATCTGGGCGGCGCCTATCGCGCTGGTGATGTGGTCGTAGCCGGGAGCGATGTCGGTCACGATGGGACCGAGGGTATAGAAAGGTGCGTTGTGGCACTTCTCGATCTGCCGCTCCATGTTCTCGGCTATCCTGTGCATGGGTACGTGACCGGGGCCCTCGATGAAGGCCTGCACGTTCCTGGCCCATGCTCTTTCCACCAGCTCGCCCATGGTGTCCAGCTCTGCGAACTGGGCGGCGTCGTTGGCATCGCGGATGGCTCCGGGACGCAGGCCGTCACCGAGCGACAGGGCCACGTCGTACTGGGCGCAGATGTCGCAGATGTCGTCAAAATGCTCGTAGAGGAAGCTCTCCCTATTGTGCGCAAGGCACCACGAGGCGATGATGCTGCCTCCCCGGCTGACCATCCCGCACAGACGGCTGTCGGCCAGGTGCACGTTCTTCAGGCGGATACCGCAGTGTATGGTGAAATAGTCCACGCCCTGCTCGCACTGCTCTATCAGCGTGTCGCGGAACAGCTCCCAGGTCAGTTTCTCAGCCCTGCCGCGCACCTTCTCCATGGCCTGGTACATGGGTACGGTGCCCACGGGCACGGGGCAGTTGCGGATGATCCACTCGCGGGTCTCGTGGATGTTGTCTCCGGTCGAGAGATCCATGAGGGTGTCTCCGCCCCATTTGCAGCTCCATACGGCTTTCTCGACCTCCTCCTCTATGGTGGAGGTGGTGGCGGAGTTGCCGATGTTGGTGTTGATTTTCACCAGGAAGTTGCGGCCTATGATCATAGGTTCGGCCTCCGGGTGGTTGATGTTGGCCGGCAGGGCAGCCCGTCCGGCGGCTATCTCGTCGCGCACGAACTCCGGGGTGATGTGGGTCTCTATGCCCAGTGCCCTGCAGTTCATGTTCTCGCGGATGGCCACGTACTCCATCTCGGGGGTTACGATGCCCTGCTTGGCGAAGTACATCTGGGTAATCTGCGAGCCTTTCTTAGCCCTGTAAGGCAGACGTATATGCTCGAAGCGCAGATGGTCCAGGGACTTGTCGGCCAGCCGTTCCCGGCCGTATTCAGAGGTGACTTCAGGCAGCTGCTCCACATCCCGCTCCATTATCCACTTTTCGCGGAGTCTGGGCAGACCGCGCCGCAGATCAATGTCCGCCGTAGGGTCGCTGTACGGCCCGCTGGTGTCGTAGAGGTAGACGGGAGGATTCTCCGTCATGATTTTCTTTCCGTCCTTGACGGTCACTGTGGGGGTGAGGCTCACTTTCCTCATGCCCACTCTTACGTCCGGATGGAGCGAGCCCTGCATGTAGACTTTCTCCGAGTCCGGGTAGGTGATTCTGATGTTGTTGTTATTCATATTTCTTTAAAATATATTTTCAGTCCGATGCAATGGAGGCGGCGATGTCCATCACCCTCCGCATCTCCGCCACCGGGTCCTCCGCCCTCAGGATGCTGCCGCTCAGGGCAATGCCGCTGAGTCCTGCCTCCGCCAGGGCCGGCATGTCCTCCGCCGTCACTCCTCCGATGCCCACGACGGGCAGGACGGGGCCCTCGCGGCGCATTCCGTCCATGATTCTCCGGTAGCCTTCGAGTCCCAGGGTCGGGGCCAGCCTGGCGGGGTCCTTGGTGGTGGTGAAGCGGAACGGGCCGCAGCCGATGTAGTCCGCTCCGGAAGCAGCGTGCATACGGATGTCCTCCAGAGTGTTGGCGGTACCTCCTATTATATATTGTCCCCGGGGTAAAATCCTCCTGGCTTCGGCCACCGGCATGTCGGTCAGTCCCAGATGCGCGCCGTCCGCTCCGGTCTCCCGAACCAGTTCCACACGGTCGTCGAGAATCAGTGTCGCTCCGTACTGCCTGCATAGGGGCAGGGCCTTTACGGCGGCGGTGCGGACCTCATCCTCAGGAGCATCCTTCATGCGCAGCTGTATCCAGCGGCAGCCGCCTTCGAGGGCGATGCGCACGGAGTCAAGGTAGGAGACGGTCTCCGTGAAATGGGTGATGAATTGTACTTGAAAGCTCATTTCTCAAAATTTATCCGGAACGGAGAGATGCCGCGGATGCGCGGCGGAAGAGCCTTGCACTCGAAAAGTCCCTACGACGGTACTGACCGTATCAGGTTCGACGGGTGTAATCTCAGCCTCCGGGTCTCTGCTGTCCGCAGCGGTAGGCACCCCTCTTTTCCAAATGCAAAGATAAGCGATATTTGTTTTGTTAAATTTGTTTTGTTGAACTTTCTTGACCTTTTTGAAGTCATGGATAAATCTGCGATAAGGATCAGCGGATTCTCCACTCATTGAGTTCCCGGCGCAGCTTGTGTTCCTCTCCGCCGAGCAGGGAGTCCAGCAGGGCGTGGAAGGCCGGTCCGTGGTCCGGGTAACGGAGGTGGCAGAGCTCGTGCAGTATGACGTAGTCCTGCAAGTGCTCCGGGAGGAGAATCAGGCGCATGTTGAGGTTGATATTGCCCTTCGAGGAGCAGGACCCCCAGTTGGATACGTTGTTCTTTATGGCGACCCGGCCCTTGAAGGGGAATCCGTACCTTGCTGCGGCCGACAGCAGTTTGGGAACAAGTGCAGCACGGGCTGCTTCACGCATTCTTTCCAGTTCTGCAGGATCATTAGGCACGGCGGCGGACTTTCCGTTTTCGGCGGCCCTGTGCATCTGACCTGCCTGCCGCTCCAAAGCAGCCGCGACCCACTGCCGCTTGGACAGAAGGAACTTCTCTGCGATAGCGTACGGCAGCATCCACGGCATCGAGACCACGACTCCCCGGCGTGGCGACACGCTTATGCGCAGCCTCGCTGTGCCAGGCCGCTTGACCAGCAGCACTTTCCCTATTCCGGGAACCTGAATTATCTTCTTCCGGGCCGCATCCGCCATCATCGTAAAATCTTGAAATAAAATTGTCTGCAAAAGTAGCGGAATTTGATTTTAATTACATATCTTTGCAGTCCCGATTTTCGGGGTAAATGTAATTTTTAATTTTTAAACACTTTAAAGGTTTATGGCAGAGTATCTTGCAGCAGACAAGAAGCAAGAGATTTTCGCTAAATACGGGAAGTCTAATACGGACACCGGCTCGGCAGAGAGTCAGATTGCTCTATTTTCCTACCGTATCGCTCACCTGACAGAACACCTTCGCAACAACAAGAAGGACTTCGGCACCCAGCGCGCCCTGCTCCGTCTTGTAGGTAAGAGGCGCCGCCTCCTGGATTACCTGAAGGAAAAGGATATTGAGAGATACAGGGAAATCGTCAAAGCGCTCAATTTGCGTAAATAAGCTTTGGCGTTCGGAAGAAACGGGGTTGTCTTTTAAGATACGGCAGCCCCTTTTTTCTTAGATGCAGACAACTCTCATAACGGCAGACATCATTAAGAAGGAATTATGAATATAATCAAGAAGACCATCACAATGGGTGATGGAACGATCGTTGAGATCGAGACCGGCAAGCTGGCCAAGCAGGCCGCCGGTTCTGTAGTCGTTAAGGTCGGCGGCATGATGCTGCTGGCCACAGTCACATGTGCCAAGGACGCTAAGGAGGACGTGGACTTCATGCCTCTGTCAGTTGAGTACAAGGAGAAATATGCCGCAGCAGGCCGTTATCCCGGCGGTTTCCTCAAGAGGGAGGGCCGTGCCTCGGATTCCGAGATTCTGGTGGCACGTCTGGTGGACAGGGCCCTGCGTCCGCTGTTCCCCGATGATTTCCACGCTGAGGTGTTCGTCAATGTCATCATGATTTCGGCAGACAAGGTAAATATGCCGGACAGCTATGCCGGTCTTGCGGCTTCCGCAGCTCTGGCAGTGAGTGATATCCCCTGGCACGGACCTATCTCCGAGGTAAGGGTTGCCCGCATCGACGGACAGTTTGTTATCAACCCTACGTTTGACGTGGTGGACAAGGCCGACATGGAGCTGATAGTCGCCGCGACCGAGGAGAACATCATGATGGTAGAGGGTGAGATGAAGGAGGTGAGCGAGAAGGAGATGCTTGATGCCATCAAGTTTGCCCACGAGGCCATCAAGGAGCAGTGCCGCGTGCAGAAGGAGATGATGGTGGAGACCGGCAAGGTGGAGAAGAAGGCTTACTGCCACGAGGTCAATGACGAGGACCTGCGCAAGGCCGTTCACGACTACTGCTACGACAAGTGCTACGCCATCGCCAAGAGCGGTCTGGCAAAGCACGAGCGTGAGGACGCATTCGACGCTCTGAAAGAGGAGTTCATGGAGACCATTCCCGAGGAGGAGAGAGAGGAGAAGGCTATGATGGTCAGCAGATATTACGGTGCCGTGGAGAAAGAGGCCATGCGCCGCATGATTATCGACGAGGGAGTACGCCTCGACGGCAGGACCACCACTCAGATCCGTCCGATCTGGTGCGAGGTAGGCTATCTGCCCGGAGCGCACGGCTCGGCTATCTTCACCCGTGGCGAGACCCAGTCACTGTCGACTGTGACCCTCGGAACCAAGATGGATATGAAAGAGCTGGACGAGGTGCTGGTACAGGGTACGCAGCAGTTTGTCCTCCACTATAACTTCCCTCCATTCGCTACGGGAGAGGCCAAGCCTCAGAGAGGCGTAGGCCGCCGCGAGATCGGTCACGGCAACCTGGCCTGGAGGGCATTGAAGCCGGTGGTTCCCATCGGTGAGGAAAATCCCTACGCAGTCCGCGTGGTATCCGATATCCTCGAGTCCAACGGCTCGTCTTCCATGGCAACTGTATGCGCCGGCACTCTGGCCCTGATGGACTGCGGTGTGAAGATCAAGAAGCCCGTATCCGGTATCGCCATGGGTCTTATCTCCGACGAGAAGACCGGCAAGTTCGTGGTGCTCTCCGATATCCTCGGCGATGAGGACCATCTCGGAGACATGGACTTCAAGGTGACCGGAACCAAGGACGGTATCACCGCCACTCAGATGGACATCAAGGTGGACGGACTTCCCTACGAGGTGCTTGAGCAGGCTCTGGCCCAGGCCAAGGAGGGCCGCGCCCACATCATGGGCGAGATGATGAAGACCATCTCCGAGCCCCGTGAGGATTACAGGCCCAATGTTCCCCGCATCGTTCAGATCGTCATTCCCGGCGAGTTCATCGGTGCTGTTATCGGAACCGGCGGAAAGGTTATTCAGGATATCCAGAAGACCACCGGTACCACTATCACCATTACCGAGGAAGGCGACAAGGGTATCGTGGATATCTTCGGCGAGAACAAGGATGCCATGGATGCCGCACTTGCACGCATCAAGGCCATCACTACCGTACCGGAGGTCGGCGAGACCTATCACGGCAAGGTGGTGTCGATTCTCGAATTCGGTGCATTCGTAGAGATACTGCCCGGCAAGGAAGGCCTGCTGCATATCTCCGAGCTCGACTACAAGAAGGTCGACAAGGTGGAGGACGTGCTTCAGGTAGGTGACGAGGTGGATGTCAAGCTCCTCGAGATCGACCAGAAGACCGGCAAGATGAGGCTTTCCCGCAGGGCTCTGCTGCCCGCACCCGAGGGCTGGGTGGAGCACGAGCGCAAGCCCAGGCTCAACGGAGGCAACGGCGGCGGACGCGGCGGACGCGACCGTGACCGTGGTGACCGCGGAAGAGGTCCCCGCCGTGACGGCGACAAAGGCCCCCGCCGCTAACTGAGGAAAAGCCAACTCATTACATAGAACGGAGCTGATTCACGATTTAGTGAGTCAGCTTTTTCATTTATGAGGGTCTGGGAGGGGGTGGTGAAAGCGGAGCGGCACATTTCAGGGGCGGTAGAGGCGGCCCTGAAATGTGTTGCGGGCTTCTAGACGCTGTTCGAGGAGTTGGATGAGCTCGGTGTTGCGGATCAGGCCCCAGGGAGTGGAGTTGACAAAGCGCGGAGGGACCTCGCCGGCGAAACGCTCGATGTATAGGTCGGGCCGCAGGCGTTCCAGCAGGTCGGCGATGAAGTCCAGGTACCCGTCCAGGGTGAATGTGACGAAGTCCGACGGGCAGGAGGCGAACTCGCGCTCCATGGCCGTGCCGCGTACTATCTGGAGCTGGTGGAACTTGACCGAGTGCAGCGGCAGCCTATTAATAATAGGTGCGTAGGCCAGCATGTCCTCTGTCGATTCTCCCGGCAGGCCGAAGATGAAGTGCGCTCCCTGAGTGAGTCCGCGCGAGGCGGTCATCTCGACGGCCCGGACCGCATCGGCGAAGGTGTGCCCCCGGTTGATGCGCCGCAAAGTGCGGTCATAGCATGATTCGATACCGTACTCGATGATGACGATAAGGCCACGACCGGCCAGTGAGGCCAGATAGTCCAGTTTCTCAGCGTCCACGCAGTCAGGCCGTGTGCCGATGACTATGCCGGCCACAAGCGGATGCGACAATGCTTCCTCGTAGACGGAGCGCAGTCTGTCCAGCGGAGCATAGGTGTTGGAATAAGGCTGGAAATAGGCGAGAAACTTCTCCGCTTTCCGGTAACGGACCCGGTGGAACTTGATGCCCTCGTCGATCTGCTCGTGGATAGGTATGCCGGCAGTGCTGTATCCGGGATGGAAGGCGGCGTTGTCGCAATATGTGCATCCGCCGCGTCCGGCCAGCCCGTCGCGGTTGGGGCATGTGAAGCCGGCATCCACCACGACTTTCTGCAGCCGTTCTCCGTAGGTCTTCTTGAAGTAGCCGATGTAGGAGTTGTATCTGCTCATTGCCCGTCAGTCTGGAAAAAGCTGTCGATTGTGTGGCGAAGGCGGTCCGCGCTACAGACGGACTTTGAAAACGGCCTTGCGTATAGTGCCTTTGCCGATGAGTGGAGCATGGCAGTCCTGGGGAAAGCATATTACGAAGTTGTCATCGGAATAGCTAATGTAGGCTTCCGGACTTTCCTTCATGAATGCTATGTCCTTGGCTTCGTCGTACTTGACATCTACGCCCAGACATTTTGAGCGGTCCCGGAAGCCGATAATCTCGCTGCCTTCCAGTACCAGATGAATGTCTATGAATGAATCGTGCACCTCCAGCGGCGCATCTGCCCCGTCCCGGCCCTCTTCTGTGGATACGGTACACCAGACATTGTCCTTTTCTATCTCGTATCTGCCGTCGGAGAGTGAGTGCAGGTCGTTTTTCCTGATGAATTCCATAACCTTGCCGAACGATTCGTGCAGTGTGGTGTATCTTTCAATGCTTTTGAGTGAGTCGAGTATCATATCAGTTTGCAGTTCAGTATTTTCTGTAGATGGATCTGCGGCTGAGGGCCAGCAGGACCAGCAGCAGGACGATGACCGGTACGGCCGGGTGGAACGTCTGCGGTATTACCCACGAGAAGACAATTCCGAGGGCCGCGATGGCGGTGAGAATGTCTATGGTAAGGTTTTTGGCAACTCCGTTGCGCATGAATACCGGCAGGAGCATCAGCGGATTCATCCACAGCAGATTCCAGTTGGCTGCTGTCCACAGGTGCTCCGTGGCCGCCCACATCAGGGTCAGGATGATGCCGCCTGCACCAAGGACCGAGTAGATGACGGTGGAGAAGATGCTCATCGCCTTCCACTTGCGGGATGTCTTGATAAAGATTGCCAGATACAGCAGCAGCAGTATGGTGAAGACGGCGAAAGGTCCCGTGGCTTTGGATACTGCGCGGGCCAGTTTTCCGGGATCCGGTGCCGGCTCCGTGATTGTGCGGGCGGAGGCCAGGAGCGGACCGCCGTCCATGAGGTCGTTGGTGTAGTATGCCAGGTTCCTGGAAAGGATGTGCGGCAGGAACATGGCCTCGTCGGAGGTAATCCTGCGGTCTACTCTGGCTCCGAGCAGCAGGTCTATGCCGAACATCATCCATCTGCGGTCCCCTGCCAGGTCGGTGAGTTCTTCCCTGTAGGTCTTTTCGGTGAGTGTGTCCCTGCCTGTGAATCCTCCCCTGTGGAAAATGTCCCGGATGCGGGTGGCGCAGTTGTCCTGCAGGAAGTCGTACCGGTAGTAGCGGTTTTCCTCGCGTGCGTTCTCCATCAGGAAGAGCCGGATGTCCGCCTTTTGGGCCGGTGTTAGGTTGAGCGGCTGTTCAATGATGCCGCGCCCGGCATTTTCGTAGGATCTTTTGAAACTGGAGAAATGGCTGATGGACAGACAGTAGTTGAGGTTGCCCCGAAGGAACTTGAGAAGGAAGTGCGGCTCCTTGAAACTGTAGGTTCCGTAATTGAATACCAGGTCGCGCCCGGTGGTGCTGTCTGTTATCCGTATGGCCGAGTGACCGAATGAGGATGCTGCGTCGCGTCCCGGAGAGCAGGTCAGAAGGGATACCGACAGGCTGTCGGAGGCCCGGAGCCCTACGGCGGCCAGAAGAGCCAGAAGTGTAAGTATAGTCCGTTTCATCATAATTAATTTCAAAAATAAGAAAAACTCGCCTATATTTGCAGGAATGAAGAAAGTTTTGTTCATAATTCTGTTTCCGCTTCTGCTCTCCGTATTTCAGGCGGAGGCCCGGAAAGACGCGGCACTGGTTTCCGTGTCCGTCACTGATATGAAGAAAGTTCCGGACTATCAGTCCGAAACGGTCTCCCAGGCCATTATGGGGACTCCGGTCCAGGTCGTCGACAAGCAGGGATACTGGTATTCCATAATTACGCCGGAAGGCTATACGGGCTGGACTACTGAACAGAACATCGCTTTGAAGACCGAAGAGGAGTGGGAGAACTGGAAAAACTCCGACAGGTATATCATCACTGATTATTTCGTACTGGTCACGGACCGGCCAGAGAAGGGATCCCGGGTGCTGTCCGACTGCGTGGCGGGCTGTATTCTCGAATGCGGGACCGGTGCGGTCTCTGGGAACGGCTTCGTCCCGGTCGTGCTTCCGGACGGGCAGGAAGGCTACATCCCTTCCGGCAGCTGTGCTCCGCTGAAGGAATACATGGAGTCGAGGAATCCATCCGGACAGGACATTGTCAATACAGCCGCTGAATTTCACGGTTTCCCCTACCTGTGGGGAGGTCTTTCTCCCAAGGGCCTTGACTGCAGCGGTCTGGTCAAGCTGAGCTATTTCCTCAACGGCATCATTCTGCCCCGTGACGCATCCCAGCAGATAGAAACAGGACAGGCACTGGACTGCAGTGACATACTCTCCGCCCTTGAGGCCGGGGACCTGGTATTCTTCGGCCGTGACGAGCCTGATTCAAGAGGCCGGAGCGTAAGCCACGTGGGGATTTATATCGGAGACGGCCTGATGATCCATTCCTCGCTGAGAGTGCGCATCAACTCTCTGCTGCCGGGCCGTCCTGACTCCTACACCAGCAAGAAGATAGTGGGCGCGTGCCGTATACTCGGCAGCCAGGGCAAGGATCCGGCGATAGTGCCGGTGTGCGGGCATCCGTGGTATTTTTAAAAGAATCAACAAAAATAATTTATATTAAATCGCGATTACCATGAATTTAAGAGTTATTAAGAAAGACATCAATTATCTGGCGGACGAATTCGTGTCAGATGCTGTCATCAGCATGAGCTTCCATGACGACAATGAGAAGGCAGAGCAGATCGTGGACCTTATCAATGAAGTGCTTGATCTCAGAGACGGCATACTCTCCAGGGTAAGCCATCCCGAGGGAGACAAGAGGGCATATTACCGCAATCTCACCGACGAGATGCTCAGCGCCCTCGATGTGGTATATGACAAACTCAGTGCAATCGTGGCCAAAAAAGCCGAGTAATTCCAAAACCTGCCGCTATGCAGATGTACACCAACTCACCCATAATGGAGGGCCTCACATTCGATGATGTCCTCCTTATCCCGGCCCATTCGGACGTGCTGCCCCGCGAGGTGGACATCACTACGAAGCTGACCAGGGAGATTACACTCCATACCCCCATAGTCTCTGCGGCCATGGATACCGTGACCGAGGCAGACCTGGCGATAGCCATTGCCCGTGAGGGAGGTATCGGAGTGATACACAAGAATATGCCCATCGAAGTCCAGATGGAGCAGGTGCGCAAGGTCAAGAGGGCGGAGAACGGCATGATCTATGATCCGGTGACCATCCGTGAGAACGCCACCGTCGGGGATGCCCTCAATCTCATGCACGAGAACCACATCGGCGGCATACCTGTGGTGGATGCCCGTGGAATGCTCTGCGGTATCGTTACAAACCGCGACCTGCGTTTCCAGGACAATCCCAGGACCCCCGTCAGCGAGGTGATGACCAAGGAGAACCTGATCACCACCACCGACGGTACCAATCTCAGGGAAGCCACGGAGCTCCTGCGCCGTTACAAGATCGAGAAGCTCCTTGTCGTGGACAAGGAAGGCCGTCTTGCCGGTCTGATCACCTACAAGGACATCATGAAGATCAAGGACAATCCCACCGCCAGCAAGGATGCCAAGGGCCGTCTGCTCGTGGCAGCCGCAGTGGGCATCAACTCCGAGAGCGTCCAGAAGGTCGAGATGCTGATGACGGTGGAGCCGGACGCACTGGTATTCGATACGGCCCACGGTCATTCCGAGGGAGTGCTGAGGGTCCTGAAGACAGTCCGTCAGAAGTTCCCCGATCTGCAGATCATCGCCGGCAACATCGCTACGGCAGAGGCCGCCAAGGCACTGAAGGAGTGCGGTGTGGATGCCGTAAAGGTTGGAATAGGTCCCGGCTCTATCTGCACCACCCGCATCATCGCCGGTGTGGGAATGCCTCAGCTTTCGGCTGTCATGATGGCCGCCGAGGCCCTCAAGGGCTCCGGTATCCCTGTCATCGCTGACGGAGGCATCCGCTACTCGGGTGACATCGTCAAGGCCCTGGCCGCCGGAGCGGACACCATCATGGCCGGATCGCTCTTCGCCGGTGTCGAGGAGTCTCCCGGAGAGACCATCATCCTCAATGGACGTAAGTTCAAGTCCTATCGCGGTATGGGCTCGCTCGAGGCCATGCAGCTGGGCTCCAAGGACCGCTATTTCCAGGATATGGAAGAGGACATCAAGAAGCTCGTGCCCGAGGGCATCGTGGCTCAGGTCCCCTACAAGGGAACCCTTTCTGAGGTGATATACCAGCTCATAGGCGGTCTCCGCGCCGGTATGGGCTACTGCGGAGCGCATAACCTGGCCGAGCTCAAGAACGCCCGCTTCGTGCGCATCACCGCCGCCGGTATGGCCGAGAGCCATCCGCACGACGTGACCATCACGAGGGAGGCACCCAACTACAGCAGGTAGGAACACGCTGCCCGGATATGGCGAGAATCATTTTTCCGGTACTGCTGTTGTGTCTGTCGGTATCATCCTGCCGGCTCTACGACGGTCTCTTCAATGGAGACGTGGTCGCGAGGGCCGGCAAGGACGTACTTTACAGGAGCGAGGTCGAGGCATTGAACATCAGCGGCTTCTCTTCCGAGGACAGCGCGGCTATGGTAGAGCGGTATATCCGTTCGTGGGCCCGTAACAGGCTTCTGCTGGAGGTGGCCGAAAGCCGTCTTTCCAAGGAAGACCGGAACGTGACCGCCCAGCTGGAGGAATACCGCAGGCAGCTTCTCGTCTACCGCTATGAGCAGCAGTATGTGGAGCAGCGTCTTGATACTGTCATCACAGAGGAACAGTACAGGGAATACTATGAGGCCCATCCCGCCAGCTTTGTCACTCATGTCCCCCTGATGCGCGGCTGGTTCATCAAGGTCAGCGACAGCTCTCCCAACCTCAATCCCATAAAGTCCCTGTACCGGGCCAGAGGTGTGGAGGATTCCGTCCGGCTGGAGGATCTGTGCTATACGTCGGCTGACAAATATTTCAGGCTGGATTCATGGACCGGCCTGGACATAGTCGCCGAGGAGGCCGGCGTGCCGGTGCAGGAGCTCAGTGCAGTGCTTGACAGCCGCCCGTGGTTCGAGCACAACTGGATGGGCTACACCTACCTCATAGCCGTACACGATTATGTGCCCGAAGGCGGGGCGGCTCCATACGATTACAGCAGGGACAGGATAAGAAACCTGATACTCAGCCGGAGAAAACAGGAACTTGTAACAAGTTTGGAACGGAATGTGCTTAATGATGCGATAGCATCCGACAAGTTTATAATTTACTGAATAGCGTATGATGAAGATAAAGGCTGTACTGACGTTTGTTGCCCTGGCGGCTGTGTCTGCCCCGGCCGTTCTGGCCCAGAAATACAACGGTTTGATTGACAAGACAGTGGCTATTATCGGAAACGAGATGATTCTCCTGTCCGATGTCGAGTCCATGGCACAGGAGATGGAGTTCAACGGCTATGTCTCCGACCGCAACCTCAGGTGTGAGGTGCTGGAGAACTTGATGGTGAACAAGATCTTCTATACCCAGGCTGTCCTGGACAGCATCACTGTCAATCCGGATATGATCAACGCCGCCCTCAATGACAGGATGAACTATATCCTGACTCAGTTCGGAGGGGAGGCTGCCGCTGAGAAATATTTCCAGAAGCCGATGCACCGTCTGCGCGAATGGATGAGGGAAATGATAATGGAGCAGAACATGGCCTCCGAGATGCAGCGCGGGGTAGCCGGAAAGGTAGGCGAGGTTACGCCCAGGGAGGTCGAGCAGTATTACAGGCGGCTCCCGAAGGACAGTCTGCCGGAAATACCCACCGAGTACCAGATAAGCCAGATAGTCCTCTATCCGGATGTGGATCGGGCCAAAATGGAGGTGCGGGAGCGGCTTCTGGAGTTCAGGCAGAGAGTCCTGGACGGAGAGAAATTCTCCCTGCTTGCCACGCTTTATTCGGAGGATCCAGGCAGCGCGATGCGCGGCGGAGAACTGGGCATGGCTCCCAAGTCGGTGTTCTGGCCGGAGTTCAGCGATGCGGCAATGTCTCTGAAGCCAGGACAGGTATCCCCTATCGTGGAGACCCCGGACGGTTTCCACCTTATCCAGCTTATCGCCAGGGAGGGGGATATGTTCAATGCCCGTCACATCCTGCTCCGTCCGCGTTACACGATCGAGGACAGGGATTCGGCCTTTATCCGTCTGGATTCCATACGCAATGCGGTGCTGGCCGACAGCCTGACGTTCGAGCAGGCGGCCAGGAAATTCTCCGAGGATCCTGTCACCAGGACCAACGGAGGTGTCGTGTCCGATCCTGCGACCGGAGCTCCTTTCTTCGAGGTGGACAGGCTCAAGCCCGCCGAATATGCGGTTCTTAAAGACATGAAGGAAGGGGAGATATCCCGTCCTGTCGAGTCCACCGACAATGAGGGCCGTGAGGGACGCGGCAACACAGTATACAAGATACTCCGTCTGGACAGAATCCGTCCCGCGCATACTGCATCGTTCAGCGAAGACTTCAACATTCTTCTCGACATGGCCACCAATCAGAAGGCGGTCAATGCGATAGAGCAGTTCATCAAGGAGAAGCAGGCCACGACATACATCGTCATAGATCCTCTTTTCCAGCATTGTGTGTTTCAGCGGGAGGGCTGGATAAAATGAGGTATCTGATCTGCCTGGCAGCTCTGCTGCTCCTGTTCCCGGTGCTGTCTTCCGCTCAGGAGGACAGGGACAGTCTCATCCGTCTCATCTCGGCGGACAGGGCCAGACTCATTGAGGTGGACGGAGTGGAGTACCGTAAAGTGGTCGGCGATGCGGTATTCTTTCACAACAATACCTATCTGAAGTGCGACAGCGCCTACTGGAATGTGAGCCGGGACTATCTGGATGCCATAGGGCACGTGAGGATAGAGCAGGAGAACACTACTCTGACGGGGGACAGCCTGCGGTATGTGATAGCCGAGAATACGGCCAGATTCAGAGGACATCTTGTCGAGCTGGTGGACCGTGACAGCAATATTCTGAGGACCAATTATCTGGACTACAACACAAGGGACAGTATCGCGTTTTTCTACCGGGGCGGTTCCATGAGGGACGGAGACGGCAATGTGATAGAGAGCCTGACCGGAAAGTATCAGTCCAGAATAGAGCAGTTCGACTTTGTAGGCCAGGTGGAGATGTTCTCCGACTCGATGTTCTTCGCCTGCGACACGCTTATATACGATGCCGGCAGGGACGTGGCTCATTTCTACGGCAGTACGAGGGGATGGTATGACCTGAACCACATATCGTCCGGTGCGGGAAGGTATGAGAGGACCCCGGACCGTTTTTTCTTCACCCGTGACGTGCACATTCTGACCGAAGACTACGAGATATGGTGCGACTCGCTCGATTATGACAGGCCGCAGGAATATTCCAGGCTGCTGGGCAACGTGCAGCTTCTGGACACGGTGGACAACGCCATAGTCCTGGCCGGGGATCTGCGTTACTGGAACGAGCCGCGCAGGGCGGAGCTTTACCGGGAGCCTGCAGTCGTGCTCATGGAGGAATCGGAAACCGGGGATATTGACTCCACTTTCATGTCATCGGATACCATGGTCTATTATACGCAGCGGATGTTCGAGGTGGACAGTGCCGTGGTGGCGGCAGCCAGGGAAAGATACGCGACAGCTCTGGTGGACCCTCTGGCTCCGGCCGGATCTCAGCAGCAACAGCAGCAACAACAGCAACAGCAGCAACAGCAGCAACAGCAGCAGGAACCCGACGGGCAGCAGGCAATGACGGATTCACTCTCTGCTGCGGATTCGATTTCCCTGTCGGACGTGCCGCCTGTGACGGATTCTCTGGCGGTGACGGACTCGCTGGCGGTGAGCGATTCGCTCTCTGTGGCCGACTCCCTCGCCGTGCCGCCGCCGGACACCACGGCGGTCGATTTCATGGAGGCCTGGCACGATGTCCGCATTTTCCGCAAGGACATGCAGGTGCGCTGCGACTCGCTGCTTTTCACGTCCATAGACTCCATCGCCCGCCTGTTCAAGTCCCCGGTGATATGGTACGAGACCACAAGCCAGATAACCGCCGACAGTATGCAGTTCCTGGTGCGCAACCAGACCCTGGACAAGGGCTTCCTTTTCTCCAACGCCTTCGTCATAACCGAGGAGGAGGCTGGCCGCTATTATCATCAGATCAAGTCGCCTGAGATGATCGGTTATTTTACTGACGGCGGAATATCGCGCTTCGACGCATTGGGCGGAGTCACCGCCATGTTCTACATCTCCGAGGATTCGGTGATAACCACGATGAACCAGAAGGAGTGCCGTCTTATGACAGGCCGTCTCAAGGACGGACAGGTCCAGCGCATACGTTATTCGGAGAATATCAAGAGCGATGTCTATCCGGTCCGCGACCTTACGCCGGAGATGATGCGCCTGCGTAATTTCAACTGGACTCCGGAGCTGTGCCCGGCAGTCAGGGACAGCGTAACGACACGCAGGATCCGTCCTTCCCAGCGCGCCGAGTGCGTGCCCTCGCCGTTCTTCCCGAAGTTCAAGTACACGGGCAGATACTTCCAGGGCTATATGGAAGCCGTTATGCGTGAGATAGAAAGCAGAAACCCGATTATCTGGATAGGAGAAGAGTAATTTTTTTGTACTTTTGTAATTTAAATAGAGTTTTAAATACAAAAGTATGATACAGTTTAACATAGACCCCCTGGTCCATACTCTGGACGAAGTCAGGGCACTTCTGGATCCCTCGTGCAGGCTGCATCTGGGGGATGAGGCCCGCAAGCGGATTGAAAAATGCAGAAATTATCTTGATGAGCGCATGAAGAGCCAGAAAGCTCCGATCTACGGAGTCACTACCGGCTTCGGCTCGCTGTGCAATGTGTCTGTCGACAAAGACCAGCTTTCCCAGCTGCAGAAGAATCTGGTGATGTCGCATGCCTGCGGAGTGGGCGAGGAGGTGAGGCCCGAGATCGTGCGTCTGATGATCGCACTGAAAGTGAAGTCCCTGTCCTACGGTTATTCGGGAATACGTCTCGAGACTGTGGAGAGACTGGTGGACTTCTTCAACGAGGGCGTTACCCCCGTGGTGTACCAGCAGGGCTCGCTCGGAGCCTCCGGTGACCTTGCCCCGCTGGCCAATATGTGCCTGCCGCTGCTCGGTCTCGGCGAGTTCGACTACAAGGGCAAAAGGTATCCCGGCAGCGAGCTGGAGAAGATGTTCGGCTGGAAACCTCTGACCCTGGCTTCCAAGGAGGGCCTGGCTCTGCTCAACGGCACTCAGTTCATGCTGGCCCATGCCGTATGGTGCATCTTCAAGGCAAAGCATATCCTGGCTGCCGCCGACAAGGTCGCTACTGTGTCCCTCGAGGCTTTCAACGGCCGCAAGGAACCGTTCACTCCCGGCGTACACGCCGTGCGTCCCCACAAGGGCCAGATGGAGACTGCCCGCGTCATCCTGAACTATCTGCAGGGCAGCCAGCTGATCGACGGTCCCGGCAAGGAAGTACAGGACCCCTATTCGTTCCGCTGCGTACCTCAGGTGCACGGCGCTTCCAAGGATGCCGTCGGATATGTCGAGAGCGTATTCATGACCGAGGTCAACAGCGCGACTGACAACCCTACGATCCTCCCCGACGAGGATCAGGTCATCTCCGCCGGCAACTTCCACGGCCAGCCTCTGTCCATCACACTGGATTTCCTGGCCATTGCCCTGGCCGAGATAGGCTCCATATCCGAGCGCCGTACCTATCAGCTCATCTCTGGCAAGAGGGGGCTTCCTTCGTTTCTGGTGGCCAAGTCCGGTCTTAACTCAGGTTTCATGATTCCCCAGTATGCAGCAGCGTCCATCGTCAGCCAGAACAAGCAGCTGTGCACCCCCTGCGTGGTGGATACGATTGACTCTTCCCAGGGTCAGGAGGACCACGTGAGCATGGGAGCCAATGCCGCCACCAAGTGCGTGCGCGTGGTGGAGAACGTGGAGAAGCTGCTCGGCATCGAGATGTTCAACGCCGCCCAGGCTCTCGAGTTCCGTCACCGCGCCGGCGCCGGCAAGTCCTCGCCTGTAATCGAGCAGTTCTTCGAGGATTACCGCAAGGCCGTGCCTTTCATCGATGAGGACACAGTGATGTACACCAAGATCCGGAGCTCAATCGAGTTCTTGAAGAAGGCAGAGTTCTGAAGAAGGCAGAGTTCTAAAGATGTCTATTTTCATAAAAAATATCAAAAAGCTGGTCAACGCAAGGCAGCAGTCCCCGGCTTCTCCGCTGAGAGGCAAGGAGATGGAGACTCTGCCCTGTCTTGACGGCGCATGGCTGCTGACCGAGGGGGACCGGATAAAGGCTTTCGGAACCATGGACGGCACTGCTCCTGAGACCATGAGTGCCATGGAGGACAGTGCGGATGAGGTGATCGATGCTTCCGGACGCATGGTGTTCCCTTCCTACTGCGACTCGCATACGCATCTGGTATATGCCGGCAGCCGCGAGATGGAGTTCATGGACAAGCTCCGGGGCCTTTCCTATCAGGAGATAGCCCGTCGCGGAGGCGGTATCCTCAACTCCGTGGAGCTTCTGCACAACACCCCGGAGGACGAGCTGCTGCGTCAGACACTGGAGCGGGCCCGGGAGATCATCTCCCTGGGTACCGGTGCGGTGGAGATAAAGAGCGGTTACGGCCTTACCGTAGAGGACGAGGTCAAGATGCTGCGCGTGGCCCGCAGGGTCGGGGAGGAGACTCCTCTCAGGGTGCGCACTACCTTCCTGGGCGCCCATGCCGTGCCGGCCAGATACAAGGGCGACCGTAAGGGCTATGTGGACGAGATCATCCGCGACATAATGCCCGCTGTGGCGGCTGAAGGACTGGCCGACTATGTGGATATCTTCGTGGAGGAGGGCTTTTTCACCGTGGAGGATGCCGCCCGGATATTCGAGGCTGCCGCCAGGTACGGTATGCAGCCCAAGGTCCATGCCAATCAGATGAGCTGCTCCGGCGGAGTACAGGTCGGAGTCAAGTACGGCGCCGCCTCCGTGGACCATATGGAGTTTGCCGGAGACGAGGAATTCAGAGTTCTCCGTGACAGCGGAACCATCGCGACTCTGCTCCCCGGTGCGACATTCTTCCTGGACATGGATTATCCCAGGGCCAAGGACATGCTTGCCGCAGACCTCCCTCTGGCCATCGCCACCAATTACAACCCCGGCTCGTGCCCTTCCGGTGACATGAAGTTCATGATGGCCCTGGCCATGATCAAGATGCGGCTGACTCCGGAGACCGTGCTCAACGCTGCTACGGTCAACGGTGCGTTTGCAATGGGCGTGGGCGGGGATTACGGCTGTATCGCCGTGGGCAAGAAAGCCTCGGTGTTCATCACGCGCAGGATACCGTCCTACGAGTTCGTGCCGTATTCGTTCACATCCCAGCTTATTGAGAATATCATCCTTAACGGTAAGAAATACAATTAAACTTTAAATACTATGACTAGAAAATTGATTGAGTGCGTCCCCAATTTCAGCGAGGGACGCGATATGCAGATTATCAAACAGATTACTGACGCAGCCGAGAGTGTCGAGGGCGTAAGGCTTCTCGACGTGGATCCGGGTGCGGCGACAAACAGGACTGTCGTGACTTTCGTGGGCGAGCCCGAGAAGGTCATGGAGGCGGCTTTCCGTGCAGTCAAGAAGGCATCGGAAGTCATCGACATGAGACATCATCACGGCGAGCATCCCCGCATGGGTGCCACCGACGTGTGCCCACTCGTGCCTATCGCAGGCGTGACCATGGAGGAGTGCGTGGAGTATGCCCGCAGCCTGGCCAGGAGGATAGGCGAGGAGCTGGGCATCCCGGTATTCTGCTACGAGAGCGCGGCATTCACTCCTGAGCGCAGGAATCTGGCCGTATGCCGCAGCGGAGAGTACGAGGGCCTGGCCAAGAGATTCGCCGACGGTGTGAAGCCGGATTTCGGCCCTGCCGTAATCGACGACTACACCGCCCGTACAGGCGCCACCGCAGTGGGTGCGAGGGATTTCCTCGTAGCCATCAACTACAACCTCAACACCACTTCCACCCGCAGGGCCAACTCCATCGCCTTCGACGTGCGTGAGAAAGGCCGCAAGAAGAGGGAGGGCGATCCCATCACCGGCAAGGTGGTGAAGGATGAGAACGGCAATGTGGTATGGATCCCCGGTACGCTCAAGGGCTGCAAGGCCATCGGCTGGTACATCGAGGAGTACGGTATCGCCCAGGTGTCCATGAACGTGACCAACATCAATGTCACTCCGGTGCACGTGGCCTTTGACGAGGTCTGCGAGAAGGCTCACGCACGCGGTATCAGGGTGACCGGCTCGGAGATAGTGGGACTTATCCCCAAGAAGGTGCTCATCGATGCCGGCAAGCATTATCTGGCCAAGCAGAACCGCTCCTGCGGTGTTCCCGAGGACGACATCGTCAAGATAGCCGTCAAGTCCATGGGACTGGACGACCTGAAGCCCTTCAATCCCCGCGAGAAGGTCATCGAGTATATCCTCGAGGACAGCGACAAGACTCCCAAGCTGGTGGACCTGACAGTCCGTGGCTTCGCGGAGGAGACATCGCGTGAGTCTCCGGCTCCCGGCGGCGGATCCATCTCGGCATACATGGGCTCTCTCGGAGCAGCTCTCGGTGCGATGGTGGCCAACCTGTCCTCGCACAAGAGAGGCTGGGACGACCAGTGCCCGAAGTTCTCCCAGTGGGCGGAGAAGGGTCAGGAGCTGATGTACGAGCTGCTGCACCTTGTGGATGAGGATACTGCCGCATTCAACCGCATCATGGACGCAATGTCGCTTCCCAAGAAGACCGATGCCGAGAAAGAGGCCCGTGCAGCCGCCATGCAGGATGCCACGCTTTATGCCACCGAGGTGCCTCTCCGCACTATGAAGGCATCGTTCAAGGTATTCGAGCTCGTCGAGGCCATGACTGCCGAAGGCAATCCCAATTCGGTATCCGATGCCGGTGTGGGTGCGCTTGCGGCCCGTTCGGCAGTGCTGGGAGCATTCCTCAACGTCAAGATCAATGCTGCCGGTCTGAAGGACCGCGCCAAGGCTGACGCTCTTGTGGCTGAGGCCGCTGAGATTGCAGCGCGTGCCGAGCAGGAAGAGAAAAGGATACTCGAGGCAGTCAATGCCAAGATAGGATAGCCGTATGAGAATCATTGGAACAGGAAGTGCGCGTCCGTCACTGACAGTGACCAATGCCATGCTGGAGAAATTTCTGGACACCAGCGACGAATGGATCGTTACCAGGACAGGCATCCACGAGAGGCGCGTGATATCCTCCGAGAGACTCGAGGACCTGGCTGCGGCAGCGGCCATGCGGGCGATGGAGAATGCCGGAGTGACATCCGGGCAGATAGACTTCATTATATGCTCCAATGTGGTCAACGAGTATGTCACTCCCGGCCTGGGATGCGTCATACAGGGCATGATCGGCGCGACTTGTCCGACCATCGACATCAACTGCGCATGCACCGGCTTCATCTACGCCCTTGACATGGCAGAGGCTTACCTGGCGACCAAGGACATGAACAATATCCTGATTGTCTGTGCCGAGGAGCCGGCCCGCATGATGAACTGGAAAGACCGTTCCAGCTGCATACTCTTCGGAGATGCGGCCGGAGCGGTTGTAGTGACCAAGGGTGACGATCTCAAGGCCATCCGGCTGTCCACGCACTGCAAGGTGGAGGCCCTGTACCAGAAGCGCAGGCTTCAGCCGACTCCCTTCGTAACCAAGGAGGAGACTGACACCGACGGAGTGGTGATGAACGGTCAGGATGTATTCAAGCTGGCGGTGTCATCATCTATCCGGGACATCGACAAGGTTCTGACCAAGGCCGGTATGACAGCCGACGAGATAGACCTGTACGTGCTGCATCAGGCCAATGTCCGCATCATCGAGTCCATACGGCATTTTGTCAACCAGGACAGGAGCAAGTTCCCCTTCAACCTCGACAAGTACGGGAACACCTCGTCCGCGTCCATCCCGGCCCTGCTGGACGACCTCAACAGAGCTAATAAGTTAAAAACAGGAGAAATGTTATTGCTCAGTGCATTCGGTGCCGGATTCACTACCGGGGCATGTATTCTCCGCTGGTCAAAATAAAACAAAACTATATGGAAAAAAGAGTAGTAGTGACAGGAATGGGAGTAGTCACTCCTGTCGGAAATAATGTAGAGACTTTCTGGAAGAACATCGTGGACGGAGTCTGCGGTATCGACTACATCACGCAGTTCCCGACTGACGGTCTTTCAGTGAAGATTGCCGGAGAGGTCAGGGACTTCAAGCCGGCCGACTACGGCATCGAGCCCAAGGCGGCCAGGAAGTTCGACCGCTTCAGTCTCTTCGCTCTCGCTGCTGCCAACCAGGCCGTGGCCATGAGCGGACTCAAGTCTACCGATGACGGGGAGGACGATACTCCCGGAACTGTTCATTCGGACCGTTTCGGTGTGTACATCGGCTCCGGTATCGGAGGTATGCACTCTTTCGTCAACGAGACGGCCAAGCTGATCAAGGACGGCCCTCAGTGGATCTCTCCTCTGTTCATCCCTACGATGATCGCCAACATCGCTGCCGGCAACGTGGCCATCGCCCATCATGCGAAGGGTCCCTGCCTGCCTATCGTGACTGCCTGCGCCACAGGTACCCACTCCATAGGCGAGGCTTACAGGGCGATCAAGTTCGGCTATGCCGACGCCATCATCGCGGGCGGTACGGAGGCTGCCGTCACACCTCTGGCCATAGGAGGCTTCTCCAACAGCAAGGCCCTTTCTCCGGCCGAGGATCCCATGGCTGCGTCCCTGCCGTTCGATGCCCGCCGTCAGGGCTTCGTAATCGCGGAGGGCGCGGGTATCGTGGTGCTCGAGGAGTATGAGCACGCCGTGGCCCGTGGAGCCAGGATCTATGCCGAGATCTGCGGTTACGGCAACACCTGCGACGCTTACCATTACACAGCACCCTGTCCGGACGGCTCGACCCCGGCCAAGGCATTCAGGCAGGCCCTGACCGAAGCGCATTATTCTACTTCGGATCTGCTGCACATCAATACGCACGGTACCGGCACACCTCTGAACGACAAGTCCGAGACAGCGGCCATCAAGCTCGCTCTCGGTGAGACCGAGGCCCGCCGCGCCATCCTCTGCTCCACCAAGTCCATGACAGGACATGCTCTCGGAGCAGCGGGCGGTATAGAGGCCGTGGCAGCAGTACTTGCCCTGGACAACGGCATAGTGCCTCCCACCATCAATTATAAGGAGCCGGATCCCGAGTGCGATCTGGATGTCAACCCCAACAGTGCCCGCAAGGCGGCCCTTACCATCGCGCTGTCTTCCTCGCTCGGATTCGGCGGACACAATGCAGTCCTGGCTTTCAGACGTTTATAATCAAGAATCAACTAAAACCGAACTCAAGATGGATAGAGAAGAGATTAAAAAGTTTTTACGTCACCGCGAGCCAATGCTGCTCGTAGACGAGATGGAGCTTCAGGAGGACGGGTCTGTCATCGGCAAGTATCACGTGCGCGGTGACGAGTTCTTCCTCCAGGGACATTTCCCCGGACAGCCCATTGTGCCCGGAGTTATCCTCTGCGAGATTATGGGGCAGTGCAGCTCGCTGCTCATCAAGGATTATCTGGTGGGCCACACGACGCTTTTCACGGGTATCGACAAGACCCGTTTCAAGCATCAGGTGCTCCCCGGCGACACCATTGAGGTCCATGCCCGTATCACCAACCACAGGGCCATGCTCTTCTGGATTGATGCCAAGGCTTACGTGCAGGGCAACCTGTGCGTCGAGGCCAGTCTCTCATTTGCAGTAGTACCGAATGATAAAGTAAACTAAACAGATTATGTCAGAATTGTTAAAAGGAAAGACGGCCCTTATAACAGGCGCCGCACGCGGTATCGGCAAGGCAATCGCCATGAAGCTGGCCTCCGAGGGGGCGGATATCGCTTTCACCGATCTCAAGGAAGACGACAATTTCAGGAACACCGTCGAGGAGATACGTGCTCTGGGCGTACAGTGCCGGGGCTATGCCTCCAATGCCGCTGACTTCGAGCAGGCACATGCCGCAGTCGAGCAGATAATCAAGGACTTCGGCCGTATAGACGTACTGGTCAACAATGCCGGTATCACACGCGACGGCCTGATGATGAGGATGTCCGAGCAGCAGTGGGACAGCGTCATTACTGTCAACCTCAAGAGTGCGTTCAACTTTACTCACGCCGTGGTGCCTGTCATGGCCCGTCAGAGAGGCGGCAGCATCATCAACATCTCATCCGTGGTAGGAGTCAACGGCAATGCCGGTCAGTGCAACTACTCGGCATCGAAGGCGGGTCTGATCGGTCTGGCCAAGTCCATAGCCAAGGAGATGGGCTCACGCGGTATCCGCGCCAACGCCATAGCTCCGGGCTTTATCGTAACGGACATGACCAATGCCCTGCCCCAGGAGGTGCGTGACGAGTGGAACAAGAAGATACCCCTGCGTCGCGGCGGTACACCCGAGGACATCGCCAACGTGGCCCTCTTCCTCGCATCCGATCTGTCCTCGTATGTTACGGCCCAGGTCATCGTGTGCGACGGCGGAATGCTGTAGGCTCTCTCTTCCGGCAGTGTCCGGATAAGAAACAGCGAAGCCCGGTCGAGCAGTCTCGGCCGGGCTTCTGTATATCAGCTTGTCTGTGATGCTTATCTGGGCATGAAATAGATGGTGGTGTAGAAGTGGGATTCGTCGGTGTAGTTGCCTACTATCACGCTGGCGTCATCGGACACTGCCAGTACCGAACCCTCGAATACGGCCTCTTCAGAAGAATAGCCCCAGGTTGCAGAAGCGTAATCTTTGAAAGTCTCCACCTTGCCTGTGTTGAAGTCGTAGACATAAGGCTGTGAGGATATTCCGGATGGAGTGTCGGCCAGGAACAGCAGACCGTCGGATGTGACGGTGCAGGGTCTCCAGCTGTCGTATGCGTTGTCGGATACCTCATACATCTTATCACCCTCTATGTCGTACACGTATGCGTACTGCGGCTGCGATTCCCATGATTCGGTGACATATACCCATGCAGAGACGAACTTTCCGTTGGGCGAGATGTGCATCTCCAGGTCACCGTATCTCTTGGTCCAGGCCCACATATCCTCGTTGAACTCGGTCATGTACTCCTTGGGGAAGAGATCGAACTCGTGCGAGGCTCCGAGCCAGAGGCAGCCCAGCTCGACATAGTAATCGAAGTCCGTCAGATAGCCGGCGATGTTGCCGTTGGAGCCTATGCCCTTGGCGGCGATGCCTACGGGAGTGTTGCCTCCGAGGTCAGTTCCGGTCAGAGAGCCCATCGTTCCGTTCTCGTAGATGATGGCTTTGTTGTTCAACATATCGTCCATGGTATAGCCGACAGCAGTGTTTCCGTCAGGTGTCACGCCATAGAAGCCGGCCTGCATTGCTCCCTCAGGTGCGGAGAGTGTGTTGATCTGCCCGTCCTTGACGATGACAGGTACGAAGTTGTCGCGGCCGTATGCCACACCATCGTCGGTAACGTCGTAGAGGACAGTGCCGGCAACGATTGTGAGGCTGTCGCGGCGCACGTCGTAGATGTAGGAGTTGGGAGCCGTGCCGTCATCGTAGTTGCCGACAACCCACAGGCCGTTGTCCGATACTGCATAAGGCGCGATGAGCACTTCCTCGGGTGCGAAGTCCACGTAGGGCCTGTAGATAAGCTGCTCCTGGACAGCAGGAGTGCCCACTACCTTGCCATCGTTGATCTGGGCTGCGTAGGCGTAGTACTTGGTGTGCCAGAAGAGGTCGCTGTAACGCTCGCTCCAGTTTCCGCTCCTGAGGTCAGCTCCTTCAGCGACTGCCGACTCTATCCAGGCGGTGAGTCCGTCCTCGCCCACGTAGTCATCCTCCATTATGATACCGGCCACATATACGGCCTCGGCCTCGGAAGGCACCACTGTCATGGCGATTGTGTTCTCTTCCGAGCTTACGTTAATCTCGAATGATGCCTCCGTTACGGGAACGGAGTTCTCATCCTGGCAGGAGGCCAGCATCGCTGCTGCCGCTGCGGTAAGTACAAGTAATCTAAAACTTTTCATTTTCATCTTGTTTAATTGTTTAAAATCGGGCGCGAAAATAACGCAAATTACGGTTTTAGCAAAAAAAAATGCCGCTCCCGGGCGGAAGCGGCACGATAAGAGTTTCAGTCGACAGCCTGATGACTACAGGGCTACTATCAGCGAGAGGTTTACGCCGGTGTAGGCAGGTGTGACGCGGCACACGCCGCCGGAGCACTGGTATCCTTCCTTGAAGCGTCCGAAGTTGAGCTGGGCGCGTACCTTGGAGTAGGAGTAGCTTACCGAACCGTTGATGTAGTGGGTCTTGGTGTCACCGTAGTTCCACATGTCCTGGATCGACACGCTCCAGCGGGGTGCGAAGCTGTACTCGAGCAGGGCTGCTGCCCAGTTCTTGTGGTCCTGTTTGGTGGCGAGGTGCTGCAGCTCCAGCCTGAGGGAGTTCTTCCTGTCGAACTTGTAGGTCAGGTCGGCTACCACGGTGTGTGAGTTCCAGAGCTCGGTTCCCTTGCCTGTGGTCTTGGGATTGAAGGTCTGCCAGCTGTAGAAGAGGATCATCTTGAAGTCGCTGCCGAACCAGCGCTCGACATCTACCGTCAGGTCTCTGAACAGAAGCTCGTCTGCTCCGTATCCTCCGGTGTAGTAGTCATAGATGCCTCCGTAGTAGGTGGAGAAGTTGGCGTGTACCTTCATGCCCTTCTTGCCGCCCATCGCGGTGCCCCTGCGGAAGTTGTAGTACAGGTCGGCCTGTCCTCCCAGCTCGCGGTTCTGCGATGTGTAGGGGTTGAGGGTCGCGAGGGAGTAGGTGTGCTGCTGGGTGAGAGCCGGAACGTAGTTGATGTAGGTGTACATGTCGTTCCACTCGCGGGATCCCTGCAGGAACGGATTGTGCAGCTTACGGAAGGTAAGCAGGGCACCGAAGCCGTTGCCGGTATAGCCGAAGTCTACCTGGATAGCCTCGCTGTTGGTCGTGTCGGACTGGTTGTAGAACCCGGGGTCGCTCTTGCGGTTCATGTATTCACCGCTGAGGCGGAATCCTGCATATCCGAGTGCCATGCGGGCTGAGTATCCGAGAGTGTGGGGGCTGATGCCCTCGACCGCGCTCTCGTATTTGTCGAGCACGCTTCCTTCGACTGTCCAGTCGAAGCTGTCCCACTTGGCGGCCCTGGATATGGACAGGGAGAGATCCGCTCCGGATACGAAGTTGCCGGTGTATTCCTTTATGTCACGTACACGTCCGTAGAGGGCCTTGACGGTCAGGAAGTCCCCGAAAGTGTAGCCCACGCGGACACCCTGAAGGGCGTTGTTGATGCCGAGGGTGCGGTCTTCATAGGTGCGGAAGAGCAGGCCGCTGCCGAACTGCTCGTAGAGACTTCCCAGGCGGATGTCCCATCCGTGGCCGCTGTAGCCGGCGTAGATGTCGTAGCGGCTGAACATTTCGGCCTGTACGCCTATTCCGGAGAAGTATCCGAGCAGGGGAGGCAGATAGCCCTCAAGCTGCAGACCTGCGGAGAATCCGTTCCAGGTGTAGTCCATCTTGAGGTAGTTGTTGGAACCCATCCTCCCTTCCGGAGCCATCGCACCCGTCTTCTGGTCGTCGAAGTAGTAAGTGGTGTTGGTCTCCAACCCTGCAGAGAAGTTGCCTCTGTCCTCGTTCTGGGCAAAGGCAACTGCTGTCAGAGTCAAAAGACCTGCTGCCAGGGTAAATCTTTTGAGCATAAGTCTACTGAAGTTTTAAGATTTGATCGAAAAGCTCCTCCTCGCTGCCCGGGGTGTAGCCGGTGTGGGTGTAGACCACGTTGCCCTCGCGGTCGAGCACGAAGACCGTGGGCTGGGTCTGCACGTTCATGGCGCGCTTGAGGTCGCTGTTCTCATCCAGCAGGATGGTGAAGTCGGTCCAGCCCCGGCCGTTGACCATGGGCTTTACCTTCGCGCTCGAGCGTGAGTCGTCGGTGGAGACTGCCACCACCTTGAACTCGGCTTCCTCGATCCAGTCCACGTATGCGTCATTGACCGCGCCGAGCTCCTGCAGGCAGGGCTTGCAGGTGGTGTACCAGAAAGAGAGGATCACGGGCACTCCGTCATCCATGATCGACTGGACGTTGACGGTGTTGCCGTCGATGTCCTTGACCTCGATGCTGGGAAGAGCCTTCTGCGCCCATGCCATCGCAGGCATGAGACAGAGTGCTGCAAGTATCAGAATACGTTTCATGTCTGTATGATTTTAGTCCTCGTAATCAAATATCGCGAAGCCGTTCATCGGAATGGTCACTACATTGTCGACCAGCATTCCGTAGTCAGCATAGATGGCGTAGCCTACACTTCCGGAGTAGGTGCCTTCCTCTGCTGTCCATACGCATATATAGCAGTTGTCGATGTTCTCGATGTTGGAGGGAACGGCAATGCTGTAGTTGAACTCCTTGACGGACTCGGCCGAGAGGGAGATCTCGTCGCCCATGTAGTCGGTGAACTCATCCTTTACTACGAAGTCGTGCTGGTAATTGGCGCCGCCGCCGCTCTGGTTGCCGATGATGTTGCTCTCCATCAGGAATATGCCTAGGATGTACGAGCCGGCCTCCTTGGATGCTACGCTGAGGTTGACGTTGATATTGCTGCCGTCATAGGATGCGGAGCCTCCGATTACTGTGTTGGCGGGGAGCTGTGCGGCGGCTTCCTCTGTAAGTCCGGTGAAGATCTGGGATGTTACGCTGGAGTCGTTATTATTAACCTGAGCGTATCCGTTGACGTTGCCGGTAGGGAAGCCTTCTATTCTGAACTTATTAAGCCACTCGAGCCAGTGATCGTAAATCATCCAGTCGCTGCCGGCCATGATACCGTAGATAGTGAAGGGAACGAGACGGCCCTCGGTCTCTTCGTATGCCATGTGCAGGGCCTCAGACATTAAGGGACACCATCCGCAGGTGGTGGCTGTGAAACGCATACCCAGGGACCTTCTGTAGAATGTCCTGCTGAAATCGGCTACCAGCTCGCCCATCTGGGACAGGGTGACGGTGGCGGAGGTGGAGTCGTCATTGCCTGTGAGGGTGATGACACCGTCGCGTACCTCGCCGTCATTGGCTGCGATGGAGAGATTGATGCTGTATGCGCGGTACTTGGACTCGGTCACACCGTCTGCGAGTGTAGAAACCTCGTATGCGATGTCTCCGATGGTGATCCAGTCAGCGTCGGTGGTGGCCTCGAATTCGATGTTGGAGTAGAAATTCAGGACAAATTCCTGCTCGGAACCGCTTACGGAAGCGTTCTCAGGAGCATTGAATCCGGGGGTCACGTCCTGGATGACGTAGTACTGGGTGCCTACGCCGTCAACCTCGATGACGAAGCCGCCGACTCTCTCGGAGAGATCGGGATTGGTCTCGAAGATAGTGAATGTAAGGTCTGTAGAGCCGGCCTCACCTGAGAGGGGGCTGACTGAGAACCAAGTGGAGGTGTTGTTGCTGATCTGCCATGCACCGTCGAAATCCATGGTGACGGTTACAGTCTCCTCGGTGCTGTTGGGCAGGAAGAATGATGAGCCTACGAGTGTGGGCTGCTGGTCGTCACCTCCCTCTGTACAGGAGGTCATTGCGGCCATGCCGAGAAGGCAGGCGCAGCTGAGAATAATTGTTCTGATCTTTGTCATGATAAAAGTATTTGGTTAGTCTATTTGTTGTAATTGTCGATACCTGTCCTGAGGAAGTTTACGAATGCGTCTACATCCAGGTCGTAGCTTCTGGGCTCGGCCAGCAGCTTACCTCCGCGTCCCTCGAGGACGTAGCAGGGCTGGGCGTTGACACCGTAGCCGGTGTAGGCGATGTGGGAGTTGATCTTGCCGATGGTCTTCAGGGTCCTGCCGCCGGCGGTGATCCAGTCGCTCTCGTCGGCCTCTTTCTTGTCATCGCAGTAGAGGGCCACGACTACGAAGTCGTTGCGCAGCATCTCCAGCACCCTGGGGTCGGACCATACGCGGGCCTCCATCTCGCGGCAGTTGACGCAGCCGTGGCCGGTGAAGTCTATGAACAGGGGCTTGTTCACGCTCTCTGCGTATGCCCTGGCCTCCTCGAGCTCGAAGAAGCCCTGCAGGCCGTGAGGCAGATGAAGGAAGTCGCTGTATTTGGGTGCTCCGCCGGGAAGCTGTGCCTGGGTGCCGGATGTCCCGGCAACCGTTACCGTTACCGGTGCCTCGTCACCGAGCACGAAGTCCTGTGTGGTCAGAGGAGGCAGATAGCCGGAAAGGGCCTTGAGGGGCGCTCCCCACATACCGGGGATGAGGTACACCACGAAGGAGAATACGATGATCACCAGTGTGAGGCGGCCTACGCCTATGTGCTTCACCTCGTCGTCATGCGCGAAGCGGATCTTGCCCAGCAGATAGAAGCCCAGCAGGGTGAATACCACGATCCATATTGCCAGGTAGACCTCCCTGTCGAGTATGCCCCAGTGATAGGTCTGGTCGGCTGTCGAGAGGAACTTGAAGCCGAGGGCCACCTCTATGAATGCGATTACGACCTTGACGGTGTTGAGCCATCCTCCGCTCTTGGGCAGCTTTTTCAGCATCGAGGGGAAGAGGGCGAATATCGTGAACGGCAGCGCGAACGCTATCGAGAACGCCAGCATGGTGAGGATAGGTGCCCAGAACTCGCCCTGTGTGGACTTGATGAGCACCATGCCTACGATAGGACCGGTGCATGAGAACGATACGAGTACGAGCGTGAGGGCGAGGAAGAAGATGCCGCCGAAGCCCTTGGTGTCGGCCTTGGAGTCGGACTTGTTGACCAGTCTGGAAGGCATGGTGAGCTCGAAGGCTCCGAAGAAGGAGGCTGCGAATACCATGAACACCAGGAAGAAGATGATGTTGGGAAGCCAGTGCGTGGCCAGCCAGTTGAAGATGTCGGCTGTTACTGCGTCTCCTCCGACTATTCTGGTTATCAATATGATGAGGGCGATAGGAAGAGTGTAGAGGGCTACGATGAATATGCCGTACATGGCGGCTCTCATGCGTCCTTTGGCCGGTCCGCCCTCACCTTTCAGGAAGTAGGATACGGTCATCGGGACCATGGGGAACACGCAGGGGGTGAGCAGGGCCACGAATCCCCACATTATGGCCTCGAGGATCATGCCCCAGAGGCTGCCGCCTCCTCCTGAGGCCCCGTCAGCGGCCGATATGGTGGCCGTCTCCGGAAGGGCTACTGTGAACTGCTTGTCGGCCAACGGCATGCAGTTGTTCTCGTCGCAGGCCATCCACTCTACGTATATGTCCACCTGGGCGGACCTCTTCTTCAGGCGGAAATCCTGGGAGAAGGTCACGCTGTCCTCGTAGTATCCGATTTCCATCATGAAGATGTCGTCGTAGTACCTGTAAGGCTCGGCGGATACGGTCATCTCTCCGTGCTTCTCCGCCCTGGCCGCATCGGGAGTGGAGAACTCGACGATGGTGGCGTTGGGGCCGAACTCGGTGCGGAGCGTGTCGTAGATGTGCCAGCTGGAATCGATTGCAGCCGTGACGGATACACGGTAGAGATCTTTCTCCAGCTTCTCCACCGATGTCCTCCAGTGCGCGTGCTGCTCCTGGGCGAGTCCGGGGATGACAGCAGCTGTCAGGAAGACGATGATTGATAAGAATATTCTTTTCATGCGCTGTTTGAAATTATCGAACTGTAATATAAAACAGTGCAAATTTATAAAAGGAGCCTAAAAAACAAAAAAATTGCTATTAAATTTAATGACAAATCGGCAAAAATTGTCAAATCTGTAACGAATGGTCTGAGCGCTAGAGAGTAAATTATGCGTAAAAAGGCATTGATTTTGCTGCAAAAAGATTTGCATTTTTATTTGCATCTATTAATTTTGTACCAGTTTTAGTGTAAACATACTTTTGTATGACCCGGAATTACCTTTTTACCTTTATGACTGTACTCTGTGCAGTCTCCGTTCTGTGTGCTGCCGTATCGTGTGACGGCGGTGAGGACGGCGGTCCCGGAACTCTTACCGGGGATGCTACCTTTATATTAGAGTCTGCCGAGGGCAGTGCGGATACCGCCGCCCTCGAGTTCAACGGCCCCTGGGAAGTGACCGGCGCGCCCTCATGGTGCGATGTCTCTCCCGCTTCAGGCGAGGCCGGTAAATACGTGCTTACAGTTACGGCTTCTTCCGTCAATGAGGATTTTGCGGAGCGCGAGGGCGTGATTACCGTCGTAGTGGACGGTTCCGCCGAGGTCGCTTATCAGGTCTATCAGCGCGGAGTTCCCGGACTGAGATTCTCGGTCGAGGACGCATACGCTTCTGACGGTGGCGGAGAGATACGCATCCCCGCCGAGGGCAACATAGACATGGACCCTTCGTTCATAAGCTGTGATTCGGACTGGATCGGGTATGTATCGGCTGAGGCTTCCGAACCCTCGTATCTCTCGGACGGGGAGACCCTTTCCGAGTATTGGACCGGTGCCCTGGTGCTGTCTGTCTCCGCGAACGGGACAGGAGCGGCCCGCGATGCGGTTGTGGCCCTGAATGGCCGGGGTGTCACCTCCGAGGTGACGGTGCATCAGGTCGCACCCGTGGACTGGGACAGGACATTCTATCGCCGCAGCACCTTGCTGCGCTTCACGGCCACGTGGTGCGGATTCTGTCCTATCATGAATGCGGCGTTCGAGCAGGCAGTGGAGGAGAAGCCCGGCAGATTCGTCGCGCTCAACGTCCATCCCTACAACTCGGAGGGCGGTCTCAGCTGGGAAGGCACTGAGGACTTGCAGAGTCTTTACGGTGTGACGGACTATCCGTCCGCCATTTTCAACGGATTCGCCAAATTCATCAATACCTCCTCGTCAGGCTCCACAGCCAGGATCATGACGCTTCTGGCAGACGAGGCCGTGGAGGATTATCCCTCTCAGACCAACATCATGGCAGCCGCTTCGACCACAGGCAACCGCATGGTGCAGGTGGATGCTTTCATAGCTGCCCGTGAGGACGGGAACTACCGCGTCACCGTCATGGTGCTCGAGAACGGCATAGTATATCAGCAGACAGATAACAGCGCGCCTCAGGGAGCGCAGACAGATTACGTGCACAACCACATCGTCCGGGGTGCCCTGACAGATGTGGCCGGTGATCCCGTCGCCGGTCTTACTGCCGGTACGACGGCCCATGTGTCTGTGTCCGGAACGCTGCCTGCAAGCATCAGTGATATGGACAACGCCTACGTGGTCGTATTCGTTACACGCGATGCGGATGCCGGGAGCGGAGTGCCCCAGGTAACGGTGCTCGATACCGGCGAGATCGTGGACAACGTCGTGGAGGTTCCGCTTGACGGCATGACAGAATATAAGTACGAAGAATAATTAAACATCAACGATAACACAAACACTATTACGTTTTACCGATTACCAATTATGAACAAGCTGATTAAGATTATCGCAATCGCTTCCGCGCTGACTCTTCTGTTCAGTGCCTGCCGGGAGAAGGAGACTTCTTCCGCAACGATCAAGGCAGACTCCATGGAGATTCCCGGAGATGCCGGTGACTATACGCTGTCTTTCAGTATTGACGGATATGTATCCGGAGTTCCCGTAGAGGCAAAGGCAGATGTAGACTGGATTACCATCAACAACGTCCAGCAGGGCGCAGAGGGTAAGGTGGAGTTCTCCGCCACTCAGAACGACAGCTCTCCCCGCGAGGGCCGTATCACCCTGTCATACGAAGGCGCGCAGGACAAGGTGGTGTATGTGGACCAGATGACTTACGGTGTTGACCCTGACGCTGCTTTCAAGATAGACGTACAGGTGCTCTCCGCCTACAGCGCAACTGTCACCTACACTCCTGTATCTTATAATGACGGTTACCTCTTCCTGGTGATGGATGCCGCTGGTTTCGAGAGATACCTCAGCTACGGCACCATGGACAGCCTCTTCGCTTCCGACCTGGAGTGGCTGCTGTTTCAGGCCGACTACAACGACATGACTCTCGAGCAGTTCTTCGAGAGAGCCGCTCAAGTGTATGCGCTGAAGGGCGGTGTGACCGAGATGCTTTACTCCGACCTCGACCGTGAGAGCGAGTACTATGCTTACTGCTACGGTCTGAACGGAGACGGTGTGCCCCAGACCGAGGTGGTCTACAAGAAATTCAAGACCGAGGTGGTGCAGACAGTCGACATGACATTTACCGGACGTGCCACCGATATCACCAAGTATTCCGCAAAACTGGAGATTGAGCCTTCTACCGACGAGTATTATTATTTCTATACATACGTGTCCGAGATGGATATGGCTCTCTATGACCTGTACGCCATCATGGACAACATGGTCCTGAATGTCAAGGCATACGCCGAGGAGCTCGGCATACCTGTTACCGATTACCTGTGCAAGGGTGATGACAAGTCCGACGCATCAGGACTGTGGGCCGGAACCGAGTACACCGTGGTGGCCTGGGGTATGGATGAGGCCGGCAACCCGACCACAGTTCCTCAGGTGGCGTTCACCTTCGATACTCCCAGCGAGGAGATAGTGGACGACTGTACTTTCGAGATTACCTGCCCTGAGGTGAAGGATATGGACATCCTCGTACACGTGAAGCCTTCCAACAACGAGACCAGATACTACATCGCGGTTATCGACTCCAGCATCTGCGTCGGATACAACGACGAGCAGATGGCCCAGCGTATCATCAACATGGAGCAGGCCCGTATGGAAAGCGGCTCTTACCCTGCATACGAGGGCGTTACCTGGGAGAACTTCCCCTGGCTGTATACAGGCGAGCAGGAGTTCTGGGCTCAGGATGACCTCGACTGGACCTTCAAGCCCGAGACTTTGTATCAGATCTATGTATTCGGTATAAGCAACACAGGCGAGCGTACCACAGCCGTGGCCCGCATTGATCAGCGTACAGCCGAGGCCGAGGAGTCGGGCATGACATTCCAGGCAGAGGTTACTGAGGAAGACTGGCATCAGGCCACATGGCACTTCACTCCCAGTGCGGAGGACGAATACTGGCTGCCTTTCCTGATCACCACCGACGACCTCCTGCTTTACAGGACAGCTGACGGCGGCATTGACGAGGATCTGCTGGTAGAGGACATCATCCACTACTATGACAACAGCGTGCTCTACTATCTGCAGAAAGGTACCCGCGACGTGCTCTTCAGCCATATCTCCGATACCGACTACACCATGCTGGTATGCGGATGGGCCGGAGTCAACTCCACTCCTTTCTTTGAGTTCCCCTACAAGTCGCCCGCCATACCTTTCGACCAGAGCGACGCTGACCTCACCGCCACCTACGAGCTCTTCGACGGAGCCGACCTGTACGAGATGGATCCCGAGCGCTGGGAGGGCAGTCAGGATGTCTGCGTAATGTACATCAAGTTCAATCCCAACGAACATGCGGCACACTGGTACGGCGGTGTATGGCCACCTGTATCCAGCTACTCTGACGTAGGAGGCGTACATCAGCTCCTCATTCTGGACATGAACCCCACCGTATCGTTCGTAGACGAGCACAGAGGTACGATCCAGCCTTGGTTCGACAATACCTGGAGCTTCTCTTACGTGGCCGAGGGAGCTGACGGAACATTCGGTCCTTGGCACTACGAGGAGTTCACTCCCCAGAGAGGTGTCAACATGGAGGATCCTTATGACTTCTGGACCAACCCTGATCAGAACAGCATGATTATGTCCATACCCAAGAACTTCCAGCAGAAGGCCGATGCCATGCTTCTCGAGCAGGCCAAGGCTTCTCTGAAGAGCGAGACTCCCGCAGTCCTGCCTTCCGAGCAGACAGTGGAGAATCCTTACGCGCGCACCATACCTTCTTATATTACGGCTGACAAGCCCGTGAAGGAATCCATGCATGACTGGAAGAAGGGTATAGAGGACCGCGTTGTCCTCAAGCGTACCGGAGGCCGCCACGGCAACGGTATCGCCGAGACCCGGTAGTATGAGATGACCCGAACCCCGAAAGTAAAGCGAAAACTTTCGGGGTTTACATCATATCTTTTAACCCCTTAAATCACAAATCAATGAACTTAAGACCATTTATCGCATTGCTGGCGGCCATGCCGCTGGCATTCATCGGAGGCTGTACGCCGGACGAGACGGTGGAGCCTCCCGTAATCACAGTAGAGAACAGCAGCATCACGGTGCCCGCTGACGCTCACACCGGCAAACTGACCTACAGTATCACGAATCCTGTAGAAGGCAGTCAGGTGGAAGCCGAGTCCAACCAGGACTGGATCCATACATTCAACTACGACACGGAGAACACTATAACGTTTGAGGTTGATGCCAACGTCTCGGATGAAAGGACTGCCGAGATAACCATTTCCTATCCCCAGGCCGAGCCCGTTACGGTGACCGTCACTCAGATGGCTGCCGGCGAGTCCATCGCCCTGGATCCCGAGACCCTGTCTTTCCTGCCTGCCGGCGGAGACCTTAGCGTTACCGTCAACAGCGGCCGTGCATGGGTCATGACCGGTGAGTCCGATTGGGTGAGCGCATCTGCCGCTTCCGGTGACCCCGGTGCGCAGGTGACATTCACCGCACAGGCCAATGAGAGCGACGAGCCCCGCGAAGCCACATTCCAGTTCATCTGTGGCACCAACGTCGTTCCCCTCACTGTTACCCAGAGCTTTGCAGGTCGTATCATCGTAGAGAAGGCAGAGTATGACATCCCCGGAACGGCCAACACGTTCAGCATCGCGCTCCAGTCCAACATGAGCGATGTCAAGGTCGAGATCACCGAGGGTTCCGACTGGCTGACCGATGTCACTACGAAGGCCATGCAGGACATGAGTTTTGAGTTCTCCGCCACTGAAAACGAAGGAGATGAGACGAGGACAGCCGTGGTAGTGTTCTCAAACGCCGATGCCTCTGAGCAGGTGGCGGTGAACCAGGAGCCTTCGTTCCCCAGCGACGTGCTTACCCGTGTCACTGACGAGGAATTCAAGACTTACCTCAGGGATAACTTCGATACCGACGGTGACGGCACCATCAGCCGCTCCGAGGCCCAGGCTGTAACCAGCATGGACTGCAGCTACAGCAATATCATTTCTGCTGCCGGAATCGAGTATTTCGAGAATCTGTCAACCGTGAACTTCAATTCCTGCTATATGATGACAGAACTCAATCTGAGCAATATGCCCAATCTTACGGTAGTAGAGCTCAATTCCTGCAACAGACTTGAGACACTGAATCTCGAAGGAAGCGATGCATTAGTGGAGCTTAATATCGGTCTCTGCAGTGCATTGACATCTGTAGATCTTTCAGGCAAGGCTGCCCTGGAGAACTTATCCGCTTACAGCAGTGGTCTTACCTCAATTGACGTGTCTGAGTGTCCTGCCTTGGTACTCCTTTCAGTGTATGGCTCCGAGGGCATAACCGAGATAGATGTCACCAACAACCCCGAGCTGGTAAGTCTCTCAGTGCCGAATATCGCCTCCGTAGACCTGACCAACAATACCAAGTTGGAAAGCCTGTCTGTGAACAGTGACAGATTGTCGTCTATAGATCTGAGTGCCAACACTGAATTGCGCTCACTCGGTTTCACCAACTGTACGTTTACTACAGTAGACCACACTATGTGCCCGGAACTCAGTTCGCTCAGTTTCGACTATTGCTCTAATCTGACGACGATAGACATCAGCAAGAATATGAAGCTCAACTCGCTGTCCACATATATGTGCAACAATATTCAGGTGCTGTACATGACAGAAGGACAGTACGTTCCTACGATTAACGGTATCGGCTCCGATCTGATTCAGTATAAGGATATGGAGTATCCCTACGACTTGGCGGCAGGGATAGCTGATCCAAACCTGAAGAAGGCTGTCATAAATCAGTGTGACTGGTATGAGCCTTGGGATGTCATTACTGAGGATGAGGCTCCGTATCTTACAAGTCTGGATGCTTCAGGAAGAGAGATAGAGTCTCTTACCGGTCTGGATTATTTCACTTCACTGAGGGAAATAAATGCCTCGAACAACGCTATTACTGAGGTGGATCTTTCCTCACTGCAGAATCTGGAAGTGCTTAATCTGTCAAACAACCAGATAACATCCATCGATCTGACGCGTAACCCTAATATCCGCGAGCTTTATCTCGATCATAACAGCTTGACATCCATCGAGCTTCAGAAAGACGAACTGGTGGAATGCGATCTGTCATACAACAACATGACATCGCTTCAGTTGGATTATGCTACCAATCTGATATCACTGAATGTCTCCAACAATCAGATTGAGGATCTGGATGTTCACATGAACGAAGCGATGCAGGACTTCGACTGCAGCAACAACCAGATCAGTTACTTCAACATCTGGTCGCTTAGTGGAATCGTGAACTTCAACTGCAGCAACAATCCTGTGTCGGATCTCAGCCAGACCACTTATCTGGTCAATATGGAGACACTCAATGTAAGCAATACTGACCTGATTACATTGAACCTCAGCGAGAACACATTGTTGAGACAGCTTATAGCAACTGGTTGTGAAAGTCTTACAGACATATATGTCGGTGACAATACGATTTCGGACATGCAGGTTGATGATGGTGTGAACATTGTAAACGGTGCTCCCGGGGAGTAATCCTGGCGTGACTGAAATTTCATGAATGTGAGGAGTGGCTCTGTCAGAGTCGCTCCTCTTTTTTATCGTATCGATAAGATATGAGCCGTTGCTTTATGGGCAGATAGTCGTTGGTATACGGAAAGAGAATATGGCCAACGGCTTTATTATAGCATCAACGGAAGGCAGAAGATCACTGCTGTTTTGCAACTACCTGTTATACAGATACTTGAGGAAGAGGCATGCTCTTCCTGACCTGAAAAAACATGGCGAAAAGATCGGTGATACTTTGTAATGACTTCATTGTCAATGATATACAAAGGCAAGATGCTGCACGGCATGCAGTTGTACGCCGACAAAATCGCAATTCATGGTACAGAAGAAATTAAGGGCTGAGTATGAAAAAGGGCTGTCCCGAGGTGGAACGGCCCTTGATGTCTGTATACCGCTGTATGGGTCAGAAGCGGAAACCAAGCTTGAGACGCGGCATGGTCAGCAGTTTGATGTCATGATTGATCGCCCTGTAAGGGGTCATTCCTGAGGGATGCAGTTCCATGACGCTGCACTGGTACATGGCCGGACTGACCTCAACACCGAGTACAAGGCCTGGAGCGAGGATGTAGTCGATACCGGCTACGATACCGCCCTGTACGGCCCAGGCCTGTCCGGCCTGGTATGACGGAACATACAGCTCTATCGGCTCTCCGTCGTCGGCTGTCTCACCGGTGTATGGAAGCATTGTCTCCAGTCTGGCGAACTGGTATCCGAACACTACTCCTATGTATGGAGCGATCCGCTGGTTCTCAGGCCGGAAGTAATAGTTGGTACCTAACTGTACATAGAAGACGTGGTTCGTTCTTCCTATGATGTAGCCTGCATCCGGCACTGGCATCTCGGGTACCGTGAAGTCACCTTCGATGAAGTCTTTCTTGGGTGTCAGGTTGATATTCATCCCGAACATCACGTTCACGTCGAAACGCTCGTGCACAAATACGCTGTAACGGATACCTATGGTATTGACAAAGCTGTTTCCATTCATACTGCCCAGATCCAGGAACTTCAGGGGCATGCCCTCGAAGCCTATTTCTGTGCCGTCTCCTATACCGTCACTGTAGGGCATCAGGTAGTCCATGCCATAGGTCTCGTTGTAGAGCGAGAAACTGGATGAACCCAGCAGCAGCGAGAACTGCATGTCCCCCGCCTTGGGAGCCTCTATGTCATAGACCTGAGCCACTGCCGGAGAGGCGGTCAGTAACACGGCCATGCACTTCGGAGCCTGAAATTTAAAAAAAAAGAGACCGCACCGGACGGTATACCGTTCATGTGCGGTCTCTTCTGCTTTAAACTGTCCTGACAGGACTACAGTGCCAGGCGTTTGTAGGACTCGTAGCGGATCTTGGCGTACTGCTCGGTCTTGTCGAAGAGCTCCTGAGCTGTATCGGGGAAGCTCTTCATCAGCGAGCTGTAGCGTACCTCGCCCTTGATGAACTCCTGGAACTTGCTCCAGTCAGGCTCCTTGCTGTCGAGGGTGAAGGGATTCTTGCCTTCCTCGGCGAGGGCGGGGTTGAACCGGTACAGATGCCAGTAACCGCACTCGACTGCGAGTTTCTCCTCATGCTGGCTCCTGCCCATGCCGTTGCGCAGACCGTGGTTGATGCAGGGCGCGTAGGCGATGATCAGGGAAGGTCCGTTGTAAGCCTCGGCCTCCTTGAGCACGTTGAAGTACTGTGCGGGGTTGGCTCCCATGGCTACCTGTGCCACGTAGACGTAGCCGTAGCTCATGGCCATCATGCCCAGGTCTTTCTTGCGCACCTTCTTTCCGGATGTCGCGAACTTGGCGACGGCTCCGGCAGGGGTTGACTTGGATGACTGTCCGCCGGTGTTGGAGTAGACCTCGGTATCGAGTACGAGGACGTTGACATTCTCGCCTGAAGCCAGGACGTGGTCCAGTCCGCCGTATCCGATGTCGTATGCCCAGCCGTCACCTCCGAAGATCCACTGGCTGCGTGCGGGAATCCAGTCGCGGTAGTCGTACAGTTTCCTGCAGGCCTCGCAGTCGCTTTCCTCGAGCATCGGGACGAGCTTGTCGCAGATCTCGCGTGTAGCTGCGGCGTTGCCCCTGTCGGCAAGCCACTGCTCGAAGAGGGCCTTGATGTCGGCGGAGCACTTGTTGCACTCCAGTCCCTGTTTCATCAGCTCTGCCACGGTGTTGCGGAGTCTCTCGGAGCCGAGTCTCATGCCGAGACCGAACTCGGCGTTGTCCTCGAACAGGGAGTTGTCCCATGCGGGTCCGCGTCCGTTGCGGTCTGTGCAGTAAGGCGAGGACGGGAATGACGCGCTGTAGATCGACGAGCATCCGGTGGCGTTGGCTATCATCATGCGGTCGCCGAAGAGCTGTGTGATGGTCTTGATGTAGGGGGTCTCACCGCAGCCGGCACATGCTCCGGAGAACTCAAACAGCGGCTGTGAGAACTGGGAGTTCTTGAGGTTCTGTGTCTTGGGAGCCACAGTGTCTTTGTAGCCCACGTTGGCATGCATGTAGTCGAATACTGCCTGCTGGTTCATCTGGGTGTCGAGAGGTTTCATCTCGAGGGCTTTCTCCTTGGCGGGACATACGTCTACGCAGTTGCCGCAGCCGGTGCAGTCCAGAGGGGATACCTGCATGGTGAAGCGGTAAGCCTTGAATGCTGCCGTGCCCTGCGCGCTCTTGACTCCCTCGGGCACCTTGGCCAGCTCCTCTTCTGTGGAAAGGAACGGACGGATGGCTGCGTGAGGGCAGACGTATGCGCACTGGTTGCACTGGATACATTTCTCGGGATTCCACTCGGGAACGTTGACGGCGATGCCGCGTTTCTCGAAGGCGGCGGTGCCTGCGGGTATCGTGCCGTCGGCATGTTCGCCGGCGAATGCGCTCACGGGAATCTCGTAGCCGTTCTGTGCGTTGACCACGTCGGCTACCGTGCGTACCCACTCGGGAGCCAGGCGGTCGAAGTTGGCGGGACGGAAGCGGGCAGCCACGTTGTTCCATTCGGCGGGAACGGCAAGCTCCTCGTACTCAGCACCGCGATCCACAGCCGCGTAGTTCATGCTGACGACTTTCTCGCCCTTCTTGCCGTAGCTCTTGTCGATGGCCTTCTTCATGAAGGACACTGCCTGCTCGTAGGGGATGATGCCGGTGATCTTGAAGAATGCGGACTGGAGGATGGTGTTGGTGCGGTTGCCCAGGCCAATCTCCTCGGCAATCTTGGTGGCGTTGATGATGTAGACCTTGAGGTTCTTCTCGGCGATGACCTGCTTTACGTGGTCGGGAATCCTCTTGAGGGTCTCTTCCATCGACCAGAGGCTGTTGAGCAGGAATGTACCGCCTCTCTTGATGCCCTTGAGCACGTCGTATTTATAAAGGTAGGACGGCACGTGGCAGGCCACGAAGTCGGGTGTGGACACCAGGTAGGGAGAAGTAATCGGGCTGTCGCCGAAACGCAGATGCGAGCAGGTGTAGCCGCCGGACTTCTTGGAATCGTAGTCGAAGTAGCCCTGGCAGTATTTGGGAGTGTGGTCACCGATGATCTTGATGGTGTTCTTGTTTGCACCCACCGTACCGTCGGAGCCGAGACCGTAGAACTTGCACTCGTAGGTGCCTTTCTTGGCCAGGGAGACTTCCTCGCCTACAGGGAGGGACTTGAATGTCACGTCATCGGTGATGCCGATGGTGAAGTCGGCCTTGGGCTGTTTCTGCTTGAGGTTCTTGAATACGGCGAAAATCTGGGCGGGGCTGGTGTCCTTGGATGACAGGCCGTAGCGTCCGCCGATGATGAAGGGTGCGTCCGCGCCCATCTCGGCAAGTGTGGACTTGACATCGAGATACAGAGGCTCGCCCACACTTCCTGGCTCCTTGCAGCGGTCGAGGACGGCAATCCTCTTGACGCTCTTGGGCAGTACCCTGAGGAAGTATTTGGCGGAGAAGGGCCTGTAGAGACGGACAGTGATCACGCCGACCTTCTCGCCCTTGGCCATGAGCGCATCCACCACTTCGCGCGCGGTCTCGCAGACGGAGCCCATGGCGATGATGATGTCCTTTGCGTCGGGATCTCCGTAGAAGTCGAACGGCAGGTAATGGCGTCCTGTCAGCTCGCCTATCTCACCCATGTAGCGGGCCACGATATCGGGAACGGCATCGTAGTATGTGTTGCTTGCCTCACGGGCCTGGAAATACACGTCGGGGTTCTGGGCAGTGCCTCTGGTCACGGGCTTGTTGGGGTTGAGGGCCCTCTTGCGGAATGCGGCCAGTGCCTTGTCGCTGATCATGCCCTTGAGGGCCTCGGAGTCGAGCACCTCGATCTTCTGGATCTCGTGGGAGGTGCGGAAGCCGTCGAAGAAGTGGATGAAGGGCACGCTGGACTTGATGGTGGACAGATGGGCCACTGCTCCGAGATCCATGGCTTCCTGTACGCTGGATGAGGCCAGCATGGCGAAGCCTGTCTGACGGCAGGCCATCACGTCCTGGTGGTCTCCGAAGATGGAGAGAGCCTGGGTAGCGAGGGCGCGTGCGGAGACATGGAATACAGTCGGGAGCAATTCTCCGGCTATCTTGTACATGTTGGGGATCATCAGCAGCAGACCCTGGGATGCGGTAAAGGTAGTGGTCAGGGCTCCTGCCTGAAGAGAACCGTGAACAGCACCGGCCGCTCCTCCCTCACTCTGCATTTCCGTAACCTTGACTGTCTCCCCGAACAGGTTCTTCTTGCCGAACGCAGCCCACTCGTCTACGTATTCGGCCATGGTCGAAGAAGGTGTGATGGGGTAGATGGCAGCATGTTCGCTGAACATATACGCCACGTGTGCGGCGGCGTAGTTACCGTCACAGGTAATAAATGTTTTTTCTTTTGCCATTATTAGGACGATTTTAGTAGTTATTGTTATTTGTTGTAGTTATTATTTAGTCGGAAGACATTTCTTGATGAGTCCCTGCAGGACGGCTCCGGGGCCCAGCTCCACGAACTCGGAAGCACCGTCGCGGTCCATGTTGAGCACAGTCTGGGTCCACCTTACGGGGGATGTCAGCTGTTTCAGGAGCTTCTCCTTGATGACAGCCGGGTCTGTCGACGGCAGGGCATCCACGTTCTGATAAACGGGGCAGACGGGAGTCCTGATGTCCGTCCTGCTTATGGCCTCGGCCAGCTCCACTCTTGCCGGTTCCATCAGAGGGGAGTGGAACGCTCCTCCTACGGCCAGCCTCAGAGCTCTTTTCGCACCGGCCTCCTTGAGGGCGGCGCAGGCCTTGTCCACGGCTTCGATCTCACCGGAGATGACGAGCTGTCCCGGGCAGTTGTAGTTGGCCGGAACGACGATGCCTTCTGTCTCGGAGCAGACTTTCTCCACCAGGTCATCGGGCAGGCCGATGATGGCGGCCATGGTCGACGGCCTGGCCTCGCAGGCTTTCTGCATGGCCATGGCCCTGGCGTATACCAGACGGAGACCGTCCTCGAAGGACATGGCTCCTGCGGCTACCAGCGCGGAGAATTCTCCGAGAGAGTGCCCTGCCGTCATGCCGGGCCTGAAGTCATCTATGGTGGCGGCTGCCGCGACAGAATGGATGAACACTGCGGGCTGGGTGACCCTGGTCTGTTTGAGATCATCGGCCGAGCCGGTGAACATGATGTCGCGGATGTTGAATCCGAGTATATCGCAGGCACTGTCAATCAGCTCTTTTGCTTTGGGAGAAGCATCGTAGAGATCTTTGCCCATCCCTGTGAATTGTGCTCCCTGTCCGGGAAAAACGTAAGCAGTCATATACTTTTTTAAATTTTATTTATACATTTGCAGTCCTTTTGCCTCCGTAGTTTAATGGATAGAATGAGAGATTCCGGTTCTCTTGGTTGGGGTTCGATTCCCCACGGAGGTACTAAACTATTTCTTTCAGTCTTTTTCTTATCAGATAAGTCGACCAGAACTCCGATACTGCGTATATCAGCAGTCCCGCACCGAACAGCCTGAACATCCATATCCTGCTCTCCTCGGGGAAGAAGAACAGCACTATTCCTATAATCAGCGTCAGTGCCGGTCCTATGTACACCGGCCACGGTATGTACACCGTCCGGGATGTGCGTATGATGTTGATTATGTCGCCGAGTCCGAATATGAGCAGCAGCAGTCCGAAGACGAACATGATGACGTTGAGGAAGAAATCAGCCCTGATCAGCAGTATCAGTCCGAAGACGATGTCCACTATGGCGTTGAGCATCAGCAGCGGTGTCTTCTCGGTTTTCCATTTGCCGGTGTAGTACAGCACTACGCTCAGTAAGCCGACGGCCAGGATTATGGCTCCCAGAATATAGATGATGTATCTCTGGACTTCTTCCGGCCAGACCGTGATGACAAGGCCGACCAGTAATGTCACTATCGCTCTTGCGTAGCCGTATGATCTGTCAAAGAAGATACCTGCGGTTTTCTTTTCGTTCATATCCATATCCAATCAAGATCTGTTATAATTTACAAAGATACAAAACGATTTTGAAAACTCTGCAAAACAAATTATCTTTGTAGAGAAAACATCAAATAAACAAGCTATGAGGAAATTTTTTCTGTTTCTGAGCCTTTGCGCTCTTCCTTTTCTGATAACCTCCTGCGGCGGAGCCAAGAAGCTCAGCAAGGCGGATCAGCCATGGTCTTATGAAGTTGAAAGTGTCGGAGTAGGCGCAGACGGTACTTATGCCGTCAGGGTGTGGAGCTACTACAAGAATGCCGACATGCCTGTGGAGACAGCCAAGAAGAATGCGGTGCACGCCGTTATCTTTAAAGGTGTCCCTGCCGGCGGAGGAGCATCGCAGCAGCCCCCTCTGGTGACAGGTCAGCCTGACAATGTGTTCTTCGACAATTTCTTCATCTCGGATTACCAGAGATTCATCAACTCCGTGGCAAGCAGCAGCCGTCAGGTCGTAAAGACCGGCAAGAGGGAGTACAAGATCGGATATGTCGTGTCCGTAGCCAAGGACAACCTCAGGAATTATCTTGAGGATCAGGGCATAATCAAGGGTCTTTCCTCAGGATTCTAATCTAATCTTCAATCATTTAAACTGCATTTATGAGAAAAACTTTGTTTTCTGTGTGTCTGGGCGCGTTTCTTGCTCCGGCGGCACTGTCTGCCCAGACAATGATCCCTTTTGAGCAAGGAGGGAAGTGGGGTTACAAGAATGCCCAGGGCGAGGTGATCGTGGAGGCCAAGTATGCGGAGGCCAGCAGTGCCGTTGACGGATACGGTCTTGTGGCACGCGAGTCCGACGACGATGTCCTTATGTGGGGTGTCGTGACTTCGGACGGAGCCGAGGCTCTTCCTCTGGATTATGTCTATGTGGATCTGTGCAACGAGGGTATCGTGGCTGTTTACAGGGGTCCCGTAGACGATGACAGCCTGTATTTCGACGACGGACTCTGGTGGTTCGTCGATCTGGCCGATCCCGGCAGGGACATGGGCCCGAGGTACAGTGTGGTAGGACCGTTCGTAGACGGTGTGGCCTGGGTCGGCAGCTCGTTTTCTAAGCCTGTCAAGCGTCAGATGAGGGTGATGCCCATCCTGGACAAGAAGGGCAAGCCTACCGGAGAGGAGAACATCATCTTCGGTGTCTCCCAGTCCTTCATGCTGGAAGATATGTTCATTCCTGACGATTCGGGCAAGGTGGTCATCCCCGACGGTGAGTGGACGCTTGTCGACCGTGACGGAAAAGCCGTGACCGATCCCGACCGTGCCTACGAGGCTGTGGGTATGTTCGAGGACGGCCTGGCGTGGGTTAAGCGCGGAGGTCTTTTCGGCTTCATCAATCAGCAGGGCGAGGAGGTCATCCCCGTCATATATCCCATGGTTCAGGACGCTCCCGGATCGCATCCGGCGGCTCTTCTGATGCGTCCCGAGAACGGGGCTGTCAGATGGGTGATGAACGGTGACGGAAAGACCGCCTGGCTCAATGAGAAAGGCGAGGTCGTGATAGATTTCACCGATTCTGACGGAAGAGTGTCCGTATTCGACAAGGTGGATGAAAGTATGTGGGACTATTAAAATGAGAACTATGAAGAGAATAATCGTTTTATTGATTCTGGCAGCGGCCGTTGTCCTGCCTGAGCAGGTGTCGGCGCAGAACATGGATTCGGTGATGAGATACAGGAGGAGTTCCCTGTATTCGTTCATGATAAGCCATCCCGACAAGAAGATGGACAGTGAGATCGTAGGCGCGTACATGGCCCTGGAGACTCCGGACAAGTACAACAACCACGACCTGAGTGTCAAGTGCATCACAAGCGACAGCAAGAAGGAGGATCTTCAGGCCGAGGTCGAGGATTTCTTCCAGCGCAACCAGGTGGCCAAGAGGCTTGTCTCCAAGTGGTTCCTCAGGAACAAGGAGAACGGAGGCTTCGATGCGTCGCTGGTGATGGAGCGCGGACTGTATGACGCCAGTGCCATTGACGTGGAGTCGGCGGCCCAGACCAAGAGAGGTGTCGATGCCCTGGCGGACAAGGGCTATGATCTGATAAGCAACACGTTCGTGATAGTCAACGACATCACATACGTGGACCACGAGGCCAACGCCGACAAGGCTTCGGGCATCATGAGCATCATAGGTGCCGTGGCTACAGCGGTCACCGGGGACGAGAACAATATCGTCACCAGCCTTACGACCCTGGGCTCCATGGTGTCCAGCATGATTGCCGGCTTTGCCGTCAACACCACCTCCTATCTGTACCAGCTCGACTGGACGGACAGCGTGGCCAATTATTTCTACGAGCATTATTATTACGACCGGCCCGGTACTGACTCCGCATCCCTGGCTGCGTTCAGCAGTGATACGCTGATCCCCATGAAGAGAGCGGCTTACGAGGCGGATACGACTCTTTTCAAGCTCAAGTATGTGGGCAGCTACAAGGCCAGAAGCGACAATCCCGTCCTCAGGGGACTTTACAATCCCGAGGACGTGTTCCGTAAAGTCTGCGCCCGTGCCATTGACAAGAACGTGATGAATCTCCAGAAGGAGTTCGACCAGTTCAAGGTAAAGGTGCCTATCAGCACTGTGAACGGCAAGACGGTGACAGCCAAGATCGGTATGAAGGAAGGCGTTACGGCCCAGTCCAAGTTCGAGGTGCTCATGCCTGTGTTCAATGCGGAGACCGGCAAGTTCACATATACCCGCAAGGGCGTTCTCCGTCCTGACGGCAAGAGTATATGGGACAACCGCTACATGGCTTCCGAGGAGCAGGCCATGGGCTCCGAGCTCAACGCCACTACTTTCAAGGTGGTGACCGACCTCGGCATAGAGCCCGGAATGTTGATCCGCGAGATAAAGTAAACGGATGGAAGGCACAGGTAAGAAAGCGGCTCTCGTGCTGGCCAGCGGAGGGTCACGCGGCCTGGCCCATATAGGTGCGATAGAGGTCCTGGAGGAGCGTGGTTTTCATATCACCTCGGTCTCCGGGGCCTCTATGGGTGCCTTGGTGGGGGGAATCTATGCTGCCGGCGGTCTGGAAGCCTTCAAGGAATGGATGAAGACAGTCGACAGGATGAAGGTTTTCAATCTGATGGACTTTACCATAGGTAACGGAGGGTTTGTCAAGGGGGAGAAGGTGATTGACGAGCTGAAGTCCATAATTCCGGACCGTATGATCGAGGACCTGCCCATACCTTTTACGGCGGTGGCTACGGATATCCTCCACCGTAAGGAAGTGGTTTTCGACCGGGGCAGCCTTTACGATGCCATCCGTTCCTCCATATCCCTGCCGTCGGTGTTCACGCCTAACAGGATAGGGGACATGCTCCTGATAGACGGAGGAGTGGTCAATCCGGTGCCGGTCAACAGGGTGCAGAGAACTGCCGGGGATATTCTGGTCGCCGTCGACTTGAACGGGCCTTTTGAGGAAAAGGAGGAGGACGATGAGCCGGAGCGCAGGAAAGGCCGTATGCGCCAGAGGCTGGAGCAGATAGTGGATACGGTCATTGACAAGGTCCGGAAGGAGGAGGTGGACAGGGAGCTTAGGGCCGGCAGGGACGAAGAAAAGGAGGAAGACGACAGCGGTATGGGCATCGTGTCCATCCTGAACCAGTCCTCCGGCATGATGATTCAGACCAATGCCGATCTTACTCTGAAACTGTATCCTCCTGACGTACTGGTACGCATAGCCAAGAACGCATACAGCACCATGGAGTTCTACAAGTATGACGAGATAGTCGCTCTCGGCAGGCAGAAAATGGAGGCCGCCCTTGACGCAGCCGGCTTCTGATCTGGGTGTCTTTACGAACCGCATTAAGAAAAACAGGCTGTCCCGGAATCCCGGAACAGCCTGTTTCCTTTACAGCATTATAGTTGATTACTCGATAAATCCGAGTATCTGGTTTATCTCGACATTGGAGTTGTGCCTTGCATCGATCTGTATGATCTTTCCGGCGGCGGGAGCATATACGGGCTCGATGCCGTAGTAGGTCTGGATATAGCATACAGGTGCGTGTTCCTCGAATCTGGTGCCGATGGCCGGAGCTGTGCTGTCGTCGGATACATTGTACCTCCAGATGAGCTTGCCCTTGGCGACAGCCTGGATGGGCATGGCCTTGGGATGCTCTGCCATTACCTTCTCCGCGTCGAATGCGGGCACTTCCACGACCTGACGGGTGACGATCTTCGGGGCGCCGGCCTTCTCGCGGGCGGCCTCAAGCTCCTTGTTGAAACGCTCCTTGGCCACTCCGCTCTTGTAGTCGCGGTACTGACGCTCGTGCATGGCGAACTCGAAGAGCTCCTCGTCGTCCTGGCCCCTGTCCCAGCCTTCCTTCTTCATCTCCTCGATGAAATGAGGCAGCTCGTCGGGGAAGGCATCCTGAGGATTGCCTGTGTAGAACTCCAGACCTTTCTCCTTGACGATGTCGAGGATCTCGGGAGCCAGGGGACCGGGCAGCTTGCCGGTCTTGCCGAGGATCATGTTCATGGTGTCCTTGTCTATCGTCTTCCATCTGGGCTCGCCCTTGAGGGTGTGCATCAGGTTCATCAGGGCCGTGTTCTTCACGTACTGGCTGAAAGGGGTTACGAGAGGGGGATAGCCGAGCTTGGGCCATACGTACTCGACCTCCTGGAAGAGCATCACCATCAGTTCGTTGAGGGAGACTTCCTTCTTGCCCTGGTTGCGCAGGGACATGTTGATCGCGCTCTGGAAGCCCTTGAGGTCGGCCATCATGGAGCCCATCATGCCGCCGGGCAGGCCGCAGCCCACCAGAAGCGAGGAGCTGATGTAATTGTTAGGCTCGATGAACATGCCCAGGAAATCGTCGATGAAGGTCTGGGTCAGACGGCGGGCCTCCATGTAGGCATCCATGTTGATGTCCTTGACCATGAATCCGGCATCCTTGAGCATGGCCTGGATGGTAATCACGTCGGGATGAATCTTGCCCCATGACAGAGGCTCCATCGCCACGTCCAGATAGTCAGCGCCGGCGCGGGCCACCTCCAGCATGGAGGCTACCGAGAAACCGGGGCCGGAATGGCCGTGATACTGTACTATGATATGGGGATATTTGTCCTTGATGCTCTTGGTCAGACGGCCCAGGAAAGCGGGGCGGCCGATGCCGGCCATATCCTTGAGGCAGATCTCGTCGCAGCCGTACTCCACCACCTTGTCCACTATGTCCATGTAGTACTCGACGGTGTGGATGGGGGAGTAGGTGATGCTGAGGGCCACCTGGGAGATCATGCCGCCCTCCTTGGCGAGGATGACTGAGTCCTTGAGGTTGCGGTGGTCGTTGAGGCCGCAGAACGAGCGGGAGATGTTGGTGCCCTGCTTGGCCTTGACCTTGTACATAAGTCCCCTGACATCTCTAGGCACGGGGTTCATGCGGAGAGCATTGAGACCTCTTTCCAGCATGTGGGTCTGGATGCCTACTTTGTTAAAGGGTGCCGTCCAGGCTCTTACTGCCTTGTTGGGATTCTCTCCGAAGAGGAGGTTCACCTGCTCGAAAGCTCCGCCGTTTGTCTCGACTCTGTCGAAGCAACCCATCTCTATGATTACAGGCGCAATCTGCACCAGTTGGTCAACCCTGGGGACATATTTTCCTGAGGATTGCCACATATCCCTGTAAACCAGGGAGAATTTTATTTCACGTGCCATGAATGGTTAGTTAGTGTTTGTTGAAATCGTTAAAAATTTTCTTCAAATATAGAAAATTTGTGTGAATAAGAAAAGTATTCTTATATTTGCACTCCCTTTCGGGGGAATAAATGGTGGATGTAGCTCAGTTGGTTAGAGCATTGGTTTGTGGCACCAAGGGTCGTGGGTTCGAGTCCCATCTTCCACCCTATCTTACTAAATCTGTGATTTTCTTGCAGATAATTTCAGGATTAAGATTTTTCATACAGTCAAAATGTCCCAGCGGACATTCGGGTGTCCCTGCTATGGAGCAGGGCTGACAGGGCAGATGAAGACATACTGCGTCTTCCTCTGTCTGTCTCCATCCGATGAATCCGCACTGGACGGTGGTGCCTCCCCAGACGGAGAGCACTCTGGTGCCGGCCAGCGAGGCCAGATGCATGTTGGCTGAGTCCATCGACACCATCAGGTCCAGGCTGCTCATGAGCTCCAGCTCACGGTCTATGGTCAGCGTACCGGCCACCGCTGTCACGCCGGGATATCTCTCCTCCCATTCTTTCAGGAGCTCCGCTTCCCGGCCCCTGCTTCCGAAAAGGAAGACACTCATGCCTTCTCCGGAAAGGGTCCCGACGACTTTCTCCATCATCTGGAGCGGGTATGTCTTTGTGAAATATCTGGCGAACGGCGCGATGCCGATTCTCCGTTCCGGGCCGGTGCCTTTCTTTCTCTCCGGGAAGAGGGATGTGAAATGCACCCCGGCGGGAAGTCCCAGACGCTGCAGGACATCGAAGTACCTGAGGATGAAACTGCGCTGCGGCGAGGTCTCCTTGCCTTGCAGGCGGGTCAGTCTCCGGCGGTCTTTCCTTTTCTTGCGGACGATGCCTACGGAGTGTCCGCAAAGCAGGAAGGACAGGTCCACGATCCATGACCTGAATACGTTGTGGAAGTCAGCCACGGTGCAGGCTCCGCTCCGGTGCGCGTCCCTGACGAGCCGTATGAGACCCGGAAGCCCCCTGTGCCTGCCGCGGGGGTCGGCGGTGATGAACGAGACGTTGGCCGGCCGGTCCAGGAATATTTTCTGGAAGAATCCCTGTGTGAGCACTTTTACCTCCCAGTCAGGGTACTGCCTGGCAAAGGAGTAGATGACCGGGACAGTCATGGCGACATCTCCCAGGGCGGACATCCTTATGACGAGCAATGTGTTTTTCCTGCTGCGCATCTGCTACCGGAGTGTGCTTTCCCTGAGGTATTTCTCCACGCCCTCTATGTCCTTGCGGGTATCGACGGAGAGTGACTTGCAGTGGCAGTTGTAGTAGTATATGGGGACATGGTTCTCGATGAAGCGGAAGGAGTCGTTCTCTTCGATCTTCTCTATCGGACCGCGCGGAGTGTCGTGGTAGAATTCCAGGGCTTTCCGGGTAAATGCTCCTACTCCTACGAACTTGTGGTACACGTAGTCCATGTTGCCTTTGGGGTAGGGGATGGGGCTTCTGGAGATGAACAGGCAGCGGTCGTCCGATGCGGTGACAATCTTGAGATTGGTGCTGTCAACCACTTCCACCGGATCGCTGAAGTCCGTCATGAGGTTGGATACGAAGAGGGTGTCCGGATCAAGGCCGTCCGGAATACACTGTACGATGGCTTCCTTGGTGAGCAGGGGCTCGTCTCCGTTGACCATGACGTACAGGTCCGCGTCAATCCGGGAGGACACTTCGTACAGCCGTCCGGTGGCCGTGTCGTGGTCGGGGGAAGTCATGACGACGGGGGCTCCGAATGCCTCGGCCGCCTCCTTGATGCGGTCGCTGTCTGTGGCGACATATACCTGGTCGAACTGTTCTACTTCCCGGCAGTGCTCATATACCCACTGCAGCATGGGTTTTCCGCAGATAAGGGCGAGGGGTTTCTCAAAGAATCTCGATGAGCCGGCCCGGGCCGGGATGACGCATATTATCTTCATAATGACGGTACTTAAGGATGAATACTGTAAAAACAATGCAATATACGAATTTTATGGATACGGTAAACAGTTTCTTATTGCCCGAGAAGTTCCGCTATCGTTCCGGCTGCCCCGCATTTGCCGGCGGTGTAGGCTGTGGCCGAGGTGCGGATGGATGAGAGCAGTTCCGTGTCGTCCTTGAGAGGTCTGAACCACCCGATGATGTCCTCAGGTGTCCTGACCACCTGTCCGAGTCCGAGGCTGATGAGCTCTCCGGGAACCGTCTTGCGCTCGATCATGGGACCGAAGCTGACAGGCAGGCCGTATACGGTGGCCTCTATCACGTTGTGCAGCAGGGGGGTGAATCCTCCGCCCACGTATGCCCACCGGGCGTAGCGGTACAGGTATGCCAGTGCGCCTACAAAGTCCACGATAAGGGTCTGTGTGTCTTTGAAATCCTGATCCGGCGCGCATTCCGAGTATCTGACTGCCTTTCCGTCCAGTCTCAGGGTGATGCTGCTTATGACCTCCGGAGATATCTCGTGAGGAACTATCAGGAACTTTATGTCCGGATTGCGGTTGGCCAGGGTGGTGGCCAGTATGGTGTCGTTGATGTCGCTGGTGCTGCCGGCTATGAACACACGTCCGTCCGCCGAGGCCGTGAAACGCTCTATCAGAGGATTGCTGTACGGTGTGGCTGCGGCTGCCGCCACGTTGTCGAAGAGCGGGTCGCCTGTTACGGCGGCGCCCGTGAATCCCAGGCTTTCCAGGTTGGAACGGGATTCTTCGTTGAGCACGGTTATGGTCCTGTAGGTGCGCAGAGCCTTCCGGTAAGGTGCGCCGTACCATCTGAAGAACGGTGCGCGGCGGGTGATTACGGCTGATATCAGGAATGTGGGGATGGAACGCATCCTGAGCTGTTCCAGATAGTTGAGCCAGTATTCGGATATTATGAACACCGCTTTGTCAGGCTGGATGATGTCTAGGAATGCCCTGGCGTTGCGGCGTGTGTCCAGCGGAAGATAGAACACGCAGTCTATGCCGTCGTGCCTGTCTTTCAGAGCCTCGTATCCGGTGGGTGAGAAAAATGTCAGCACGATCCGGTGCTGTCCTTTCTCCGCGAGATGCCTGATGACGGGCCTTGCGACTCCGTACTCGCCCAGGGAGGCGGCGTGAATCCATATTACCGGTTTTTCTCCTTTCTCTCCGAATCTCTCCTGTATGTTCCGTAGTATGTGTCTCTGGCCCTCTGCGAATTTCCTGAGCTTGCTGTTTTTCAGCGGCAGTCCGAGTCTGGCGGTGAGCAGTGCCAGAAGTCGGCCAAGGGACAGAGCGGCATCGTATATAGGATTCATTTTCAAATGCGGTGCAAGTTGTTTCAGGCCGCAAAGATATAATAATATGACATCTTTTTGTATATTTACAATCCGAAAAATGCCATGCAGACCGACAAGACACCGACGAAGCCTGTTAAGATAATTACATTCAGGAAGATAGTCATATATACGTTTCTGGTGGAAATGTATAATGTGATAATCATGCTGCTGGAGATAATTCTCCATACGGAATCGGCGGTCAAGGGTGCCGGTTTCCTGGAGGTGGTGTCGATGTTTGTCTACACGATTATTCCGGACCTGGTCATTGTCTTCAATGTTTTCATGATTGTGTTCTACGGCCCGGCGAGGAGCCGTCTGCTTCAGTCCAGGATGCCCTGCAAGGTGATATCGGACGTGATTCTCTCCCTGGCGGTGGCGTTTGTGGTCTACAAGCTCTTTCATCTCATCCTGCAGCAGTTCAATCCCGTGCTCAAAATCAACTGGAACGAGGCGTTCGTCAACGTGACTCTGATACTGCTGATCGTCGAGATCATATACTACGCCCTGTATTTCCGGGCTACGGTAAAGCAGGTGGAGGAGGCCAGGAGTGAGGCCCTGCAGTACCGCTACAACGTCCTCAAGGCTCAGGTCAATCCTCATTTTCTGTTCAACTCCCTGAATATCCTCTCCTCGCTTGTGTCCATCGACGTGCGCAAGTCCGAGGAGTTCATCGCCGCTCTTTCCGGTATGTACCGCTATGTGATAGATTCACAGGACAGAAGCCTGGTTCCGCTCAGCGAGGAGCTGGACAGTCTGAAGTGCTATGTCTCGATACTCAAGATGCGCTACTGCAACCAGCTGGAGGTAAGTATGTCCGGACAGGAGAATGCGGAGGGAAAGAAGATTGTGCCGATGACCATGCAGCTGCTCATAGAGAATGTTACAAAGCACAATGTGGTGTCTACCAAATATCCGATGCTTGTCACGGTGGAGATCTCTCCGCAGTATGTCTCGGTGAGCAATCCGGTCCGCAGACGCAATGCGGACAACGGCGGGGCCGGCGGCTCCGGGGTCGGGCTGCGGTATATCTCCGAGCAGTACAGACTCAACGGCAAGGAGGTCGGCGTGTCGGATGAGGGAGATGTTTTCACGGTGCGTATACCCTATATATAATATATAATAAGCGATGATTAAGTATCTGGTCATAGAGAACGAGTATTTTGCCAGCATGAACCTCATCAAGCTGGTCTCCGCAGCCAGGGCTGACTACAAGCCGGCTTTCTGCGTGGAATCAGTGGAGGATGCCGTGGAGCTGCTGCGCACCAGACCGGACATAGATCTGATATTCATGGATGTCGAGCTGGTGGACGGGAACTGTTTCGATGTAATCAAACAGGTGCGGATAGAGGTTCCGGTCATTTTCACGACGGCATACAGCGACTTCGCCATCAAGGCGTTCCAGGTGGACAGCGTGGACTATCTTCTGAAGCCCCTGACCAGGGAGGCTGTCGAGAAAGCTCTGTGCAAATTCGAGAGGCTGCGTCTGTCGTCCCGTCAGGAGGCTGCTCAGCCGCTCCGTCAGGACAGGCACAGGAACAGGATTCTCATCAGCGAGGGAGACAATTATTTCTATATTCCCAGTGACGACATAGCGGTGGTGCGCAGCGAGGACAAATATGTGTTCGTGCATACGTTCTCCGGGAAGAAGCATATAACGGGCTGCGCCAATCTCAATGTCATGGAGGAGGAGCTGAGTTCCGAGCAGTTCTTCCGTATATCCAGAGGGCTCATCGTCAATATCCGGGCCATAGTGTCGGTGAGAAAATATTTCAAGGGCCGTCTTAAGGTGTCCGTTTCGGTTGATGGTGGTGGCCCGCAGGATGTGGTGGTCAGTGCCGCCCGCAGGGAAGACTTTCTGAAATGGCTGGACGGCTATCCGCTTTAGTCCTGCCGTGTACCATTTTATACCGCTGATATCCCGATTCGTCCTTTTTATGTAGGCAGTTTATTTGGATTGACTTATCTTTGAATAATTGTTAACCAAAATATTTGTCTATGACCAAGAGTAAATTTGTCCTGGGCATGTCCGTATTGGGACTTCTGCCCCTTTTGTTTTTTTCATGCAGCAAACCTGACAATGAGGAGCCGCCTATGCCACCTGCTGGAGGCATTGAGAGCGTAAGTTTGTCTGTAAGCGACACTTTGCTTACAGTGGGAGAGACGTTTGTCCTGGATGTCGTATTCACCCCGTCCGGCATCGATATCGATTCGGTTGATGGAACTTGGTCGTCGCAGAGACCCTCGGTGGCTTCTGTTGACGAGACCGGGCTCGTGACCGCATTGGCGGAAGGCAGCACTGTAATAAAATACAGTATAGGTGATACATTGTCGGCGGAGTGTACTGTTCTCGTGCAGGCCGAAGTGTTTCCTGATGCGATAACATTGAGTCTGGAACTGACAGTGCTGAAGATAGGGGAGACTGTGGACATAGATGTCATGACTGAGGACTCGTATGACTATACCCATCCTGATCTTGTCTGGGAATCCTCGGATGAGGAGGTTGTGACTGTTGACCAGGACGGTGTGGCTACGGCCGTGGCATTCGGTTCTGTCTGTGTCAGGGCCATGATCGGGTCGGCCGAGGCGTATTGCTATGTGGTTGTGGAAGACTCTTCGCAGCCTTCGGAGTATGATCAGACCTGGCTCCGGGTGCCTTACCCTTATTTGGAGTATCCTACAACTTACGACAAGGTTATGGCAGCGGAGAATGCCTCGACGGAGGGTCTGCTTGTGCTTCGTAAGTTCCAGGAGGAGAAGGACGGTGTCATGTCGTTTGAGATCAGGGACTATCTTGACCACGGTCCTGTTGCTCCTATGTTCAACAATACTTTCTACGACCTTGACGCAAAGGCAGGAGACCGCTTTGCCTGGGGGTATTGTCTCGGTATTTCCAGTGAGGATATGGTTGACGGTGTGATGGTGGAACTGATGGCTGAGCAAGGCTTTACGTGGAAGAAAAATATAGATATGACAGATGGCAGCCATGCTGCCTGGTACGCCAATGAGCCCATGAACAGGTCGGCCCTCATCTATGTTCTTCCGTACAATGACGATCCTGACCGCGTATATGGCGTTATAGAGTTCAGGGTTCTTGAGGATGACCCGATGAACGACGGCTCAGGTCCATCTGAAGGTGTCGACCTGCCGCAGAGAAATATGGATTTCGGAGCCACTATGGATGATATACGGGCCTGGGAGAGCAGTAACGGCGGTGTCCTGAATGAGGCATGGTGCTATTCTTCCAGCAATCTTGCGTACGATGTCCCTGTTGATAAGTTCAATACTTATTTCGTCAACTATGTGTTCAATGACTATACGGGTCTGTACTGGATACAGCTTTTCGGCAAGGATCCTTACCAGTTCTTCAATGAGGACGGTATGACTCTGAGAAGCGATCTTGTGGAGTCACTCAAGAATGGCGGTTATTCGGACAGGGGAGATAATTCGTGGTTCAACCCCGGCACAGGTGTCACTGTCAAGTTCGTGTTCTATGACTATGACGTGATCGCGGATGATTCATCCTATCCTACGTTCTGTGTGGAATACGAGATATGAGAACCTTTGCTATCTTTGTCCTGTAAATGGACAGTAGCAGAATCATTATAAAGAACATGGTGTGCCCGCGCTGTATCGCTACAGTGCGGGACATCTTTATGAAATGCGGTGTAGTGCCCGTAGATGTCAGATTGGGGGTAGTATCGTTGTCTTCTCCGCTTACGGAAGAGAGAAAGGGACTTATAAGGCGCAGGCTGGAGGACGCAGGTTTCGAGATGCTGGATGACAGCCGCATGAAGTGTGTGGAGCAGATCCGGGTGGGAGTCATCGAGTATGTCCGCAGTCTGGAGACACAGGAAAAGGTCCGTCTCTCGGACTATCTTCAGGACAAGTGTCACCGTGAGTACAGCGCATTGAGCAAGCTGTTCACCGAAGTACGCGGTATGACAGTGGAGCGTTTCTGCATTCTTCAGAAGGTGGAGCTGGCCAAGGAACTGCTGTTCTACGGCGAACTTACAGTGAGTGAGATTGCGGACCGTCTGCATTATTCCAGTACTGCGCATCTCAGTTCTCAGTTCAAGGATGTGACCGGTATGTCACCTTCCCAGTTCCGCAAGATGAGGGACGGCCGCCTGACTTCTATAGACCAGATATAAACTTTATCCATAAATATGTAACTTTTTCCGCTGGGCTCTGCATAACTTCGCGGATGATATAATTCTTGTCAGGATATGCAGAAGAAAGAAGTATTCCCTGTTACAGGGTTGGGATGTGCGGCCTGTGCGGCCCGCGTCAGTAAGGTTCTGAACGCCCAGCCTGGAGTCATAGAGGCCAATGTCAATTACGCCTCCGCTACTGCCATGGTGTGCTACGATACAGACAAATGTACGCCTGAGTTGCTGGGCAAGGCTGTTGCGGACAGCGGTTATGGCTTGATAACCGATGTGGAAAACGAGGAGGATGCGGCCGAGAAGGAACGTCTTAAGCAGTACCGTGCTCTTAAATGGCAGACTGTCGGTGCCGTTGTCGGGACTGTCCCGGTATTTGTCCTGAGTATGTTCTTCATGGATTTGCGTTGGGGGCAGTGGGTGGCGTTTGTCCTTTCTGCAACAGTGGTCTTTGTTTTTGGGAGCCGTTTCCATATCAATGCCTGGAGACAGCTTGGCAACAGGGCTGTCAATATGGACACTCTTGTGGCCTGCAGCACAGGTGTGGCATGGATGTTCAGCACGTTCAATCTCCTTTTCCCGGGATTCTGGCTTTCCAGAGGGATAGAGCCTCATCTGTACTTCGAGGCGGCCAGTGTCATTATAGCATTCATACTTCTGGGCCGTCTGATGGAGGCTAAGGCAAAGCACAAGACAAATAAAGCCATACGCACTCTCATGGGCTTGCGTCCCAAGATGGTGACCATAGTTTCCCAGGACGGTACGGAAAAGGAGGTTCCAGTGCAGTGGGCTCATGCGGGGGATACGGTCGTTGTAAGGCCAGGCGAGCGTGTGGCCGTGGACGGTACGGTCTTCAGCGGCGCTTCCTACGTGGATGAGAGTATGCTCAGCGGGGAGCCTGTCCCGGTAATGAAGCAGTCCGGGGACAAGGTGTTTGCCGGAACTATCAATCAGAAGGGGGCCTTCCGTATCAAGGCGGACAAGACCGGACAGGACACCGTTCTGGCACAGATAATACGTATGGTACAGGATGCCCAGGGCAGCAAGGCACCGGTGCAGAATCTGGTGGACAAGGTGGCCTCGGTGTTTGTCCCCGTGATAATGGGCATAGCCGTGACAGTCTTTCTGGCCTGGTGGGTATTTGCCCCTGAGGATGGCTTTACGCACGGTCTGTTGGCGATGATAACCGTTCTGATCATCGCGTGTCCCTGTGCCCTTGGTCTCGCTACGCCTACGGCACTGATAGTGGGTATAGGAAAGGGTGCTTCTAACGGTATCCTCATCAAGGATGCCACCAGTCTGGAAGTTGCCCGCAATATAGACATGGTGATACTGGACAAGACCGGTACCGTCACCGAGGGACATCCGGAGGTTACTGACCAGTATTGGACACCGGAGTCCGGCCGGTACCGTCCGGTGCTGGCCGCACTGGAGGCTCTTTCGGAGCATCCTCTGGCCGAGGCTGTAGTGACGGCCCTGCGTCCGGAACCGGATACGGAATCCCGGCCCGCTCCTGAGATAGTATCTTTCGAGAATATCCCCGGCAAGGGCGTGCGGGGCATTTGCGGCGGAACTGCGTATTTTGCCGGCAATATGGACCTGCTGCGTGAAAACGGCATCGAGCCTTCCGGGGAGTTTCTTTCCCGCTGCGGGGCCTGGGAGAGCCAGGCAAGGACGGTGATATGGTTCGCGGACAGTGCGGAGGTCCTGGCTGTAGTGGCTGTTACGGACAGGATCAAGCCTACTTCAGCCGCAGCGGTTGCAAGGCTCAGGGATATGGGTATCCGTACCGTCATGCTCACCGGAGACAATGAGGCTTCGGCTGCTGCAGTGGCCCGTCAGACAGGTATAGACGAGTTCCGCGCAGGAGTTCTGCCGCAGGACAAGGCCCTGTACGTCAAGCAGCTCCAGGCGGAGGGGCATAGGGTCGCAATGGTCGGGGACGGCATCAATGACAGTGCGGCTCTGGCTCAGGCGGACCTCAGCATAGCCATGGGCGGTGGAAGCGACATAGCCATCAACGCGGCCATGATCACCGTCCTGTCCTCGGATCTGATGAGAGTTCCCGAGGCAGTCCGCCTCTCGCAGCTGACTGTCCGCACCATCAGGGAGAATCTCTTCTGGGCGTTCATATACAATATCATAGCCGTCCCTGTTGCGGCCGGAATACTCTATCCTGTAAACGGTTTCCTTCTCAATCCCATGATCGGGGGGGCGGCCATGGCCCTCAGCAGTGTAAGCGTGGTGACCAACAGTCTGCGTCTGAGAGGTATGAAATTGTAGAAAAATCCGTATCTTTGAAAGAATTATAATGTTAAATTTATGGCTATGAAAAAGGTTTTTGTATTGATTGTCGTCGCATCGGTATGCGGTGCGGCTCTCAGAGCGCAGAATAAAGAAGATGCTTTCGAGGCGTTCAAGCGGCAGATGAATGCGCAGGAGGAGATGTTCGGGGAGCAGCGCGAACGGGATTTCGAGGAGTTCAAGGCACGTTACTACAGTGCGTTCGAGGAATTCAAGAAGTCGTATCTGAGGTATCTCGAGGACGATGTCAAGGTCCTGGACCTGATGTCATCGGATGACGGTCTCAGAATCGAGCCCGCCAGGCTGGCTCCCGCTCCCGTAGCTGCGGCGGATGCCGGTGCGCAGAGGAAGATTCTGGTGGACCGTATCGCAGCCGTGCCGTCCATGACTCCGGAGGAGCTTCTGCCGGTCCTCTCGTCGCAGAAGGACACTCTGGACAGGATGAGGGAGGCAGCGCAGGTTATGGAGGAGATAGTGGCCGATATGAATACCGTGGCTGTTGAGGAGAACGACACTCCGGTGGAAGTAAGGACAGAAGTGGTGCTGGAGCCCTATGATCCGGAATATTTCACGAGCCTGCCCGATGTGGATGAGCTGACGGTCCGGACGGAGGAAAAGCAGTCTCCGGTAGAGCAGGAAGTGAAGGCTGAACCTGCCGGCAGCTCCTCGGATGAAAAGGCAGAGCAGCAGGCACCGGCTCAGGAGGCAGCGGCCCCGGAGCTTTCAGTACCGCACGGAAAACCCACCGAATATGTCCGCATATCCTCCCCGTTCGGTACCAGAGTCCATCCTATTACCCGTAAGAAGCATACTCACAAAGGTATAGACATGGCCGCGCCCAAGATGACCCCTATATATGCCACGGCTGACGGAGTGGTGACTTTCTCAGGACGCAACGGCGGTTACGGCAATTTCGTCAAGCTCAATCACCGCAACGGATACAAGACCGCATACGCGCACATGCACAAGATCGCGGTCAATAAAGGTGCCGATGTCCGCAAGGGCGACCTTATCGGTTACGTCGGCACCACCGGCTCAAGCACCGGCAATCATCTGCACTACGAGGTGTACTATCAGGATAAGCTGATAGATCCCGCAACGACATTGTAACGTTATTGTCACCGTGATTAAACAGTCCGGCCGGTTTTGTGGCACACAGTTTGCAAGTTCTCATAACGGATAGTTTTTTCATAGGTTAAGTATTAGGTTAAGTAATAAAGGCTGTCGGGTTCTCCGCAGCCTTTATTATTTTATGCGTTCAGTCTGAAGATTATCGTTCGGGAATAAGTCTCGCCGGGTCGCAGGACACAGGAGGGGAATTCCGGGTGGTTGGGCGCGTCGGGGAAGCCCTGGCACTCTATCGCCACGCCGTCGTAGTCGTGATAGCTGCGGCCGGACTTGCTGACCGGGGAGCCGTCGAGCCAGTTGCCGGTGTACACCTGGGCGGCAGGCTGGTCGGTCCAGACCTCCAGACGGCGGCCCGATACGGCGGAACTGAGCTCTGCGGCCAGTTTCAGACCCGGAGCACCGTCGAGTACCCAGCAGTTGTCATAGCCCTTGCCGTATTTCAGGGCCGGAAAATCAGCCTTGATGTCGCGGCCTATGGGCTTGGCCGTGCGGAAGTCCATGGGAGTGCCGTCCACGGAGGCCAGCTCTCCGGTCGGAATCAGGGCATCTGTCGTTACCAGCCAGCGTGAGGCATTGAGCTTCAGTGTATGTCCCAGAACGGAGCCGCTGTCCTCGCCGTCGAGGTTCCAGTAGGTGTGGTTGGTCAGATTGACGATGGTCGGGGCATCGGTAGTGGCTTTGAGCGAGAGGGTCAGGGAGTTGTCGTCTCTCCAGGTGTAGACGGCTTCCACGTGCATGTTTCCGGGATAGCCCTGGTCTCCGTCGGGGCTGTCGAGGGTCAGGACGGCTTCGGTGTCCGATATCCCGGCGGTTTTCCACAGCCGGTTGGAGAAGCCGTCGGGTCCGCCGTGGAGCTGGTAGCCCGGATTGTTCCTGACCAGCAGATGCTCCTTGCCGTCCAGAACGAACCGGCCTCCGTCTATGCGGTTGGCGAACCGGCCCGGAATCTTGCCGGCGCACGGTCCGTCCGCCAGGTAACTTTCCTCGTCGCGGTATCCGAGAACCACGTCCCCCATTATTCCGTTGCGGTCGGGGACTACCACCGACACTACGCCGGCTCCTCTTTCGGTGAGCATTACTGACGCTCCGGATTTGTTGATCAGATGTATCATGGCTTATTCGAGTTTACGGGCACCGTCACTGATGACCACAGGATATACTTTGGGCTCATGGCCGAACCGGGCGGCGTACTCCCTGACGGCCTTCGCGATGAACTCGTCGTAGAGTCCGTCCTTGACCAGGTTGATGGTGCAGCCGCCGAAGCCTCCGCCCATGACTCTGGAGCCGGTCACTCCGCACTCGCGGGCCAGGCTGTTGAGGAAGTCCAGTTCCGGACAGCTTACCTCGTAGAGCCTGCTCATGCCCTCGTGTGTCGCATACATTTTCTCCCCGACGGTCTCGTAATCGTCCTTCTCGAGGGCATCGCATACATCCAGTACCCTCTGAATCTCATCTATCACATATTCGGCTCTCATGAAGTCCTCGGCGGATACCTTGTCCCTTACCTCCTCCAGCATCTGAGGCCGCACGTCCCTGAGAAACTCCACCCACGGATGGCCGGCAGCCTTGACCGCCGCCACGACATTCTCGCAGGACTGTCTGCGCCGGTTGTATGCCGAAGAGGCCAGCTCGTGCTTTACTGCAGAGTCAAGAAGCACCAGCCGGTATCCCTCGGGATGGAAAGGATAGTACCTGAACTCCATGGACCGGCAGTCAAGCCTGATCAGGCTGCCGGAGCGTCCGAAGATGGATGCGAACTGGTCCATGATGCCGCATTTGACACCGCAGTAGTTGTGCTCGGTCCTCTGGCCTATGCGCGCCAGTTCCATGGACTCAATTCCCAGCCCCAGCATATCGTTGAGAGCGTAGGCAAATGTGCTTTCCAAAGCGGCTGACGATGACATGCCGGCACCGAGAGGCACGTCGCCGGCAAATACGGCATCGAAGCCCCGGAGCAGCGGGCCACGGCTCCTGATGATCTCCATGCATACGCCGAAGACATATCTTGCCCATTGAGCTGCAGGAGCATCCGACTCATCGAATCCGAATTCGGCTCCGTCGTTCATGTCGGCAGCCCATACCCTGACCCTGTCGGTGCCGTTGAGGCGTATCATGGCCATCATTCCCTTGTCGATGGCGCCGGGGAAGACGAAACCTCCGTTGTAGTCGGTGTGCTCGCCTATGAGGTTGATTCTTCCGGCGGAGGTGTAAATCGTGCCCGTTCCGCCGAAGTGTTCCTGAAACAGTTTGTGAATTCTGTCTTTCATATTATCAGTGTTTTTGTCATTTATTCAGCCGTGGTGTCCAGTACCGCGCTCCTGAGGCCGTCGGCTTCTGCAGTAACGCTCACGTTGCCGGCCGTGCCGTCATTCTGGACGATTAATGTCAGCATACCGTTGAATGCGCTCATTTCAGGCAGATGGAACGGCTCCAGACATGTGGGGTCCCCGTTGGCCGCAGCCCTGAATTTTCCGGCTCCGGAGACAGTGAATCTGACTTTGTGCGAGTCAAGGGGGCACAGGTTTCCGTCTTTGTCCACTATCCTGACCGTTATGTACAGCAGATCCGTTCCGTCGGCGTTCAGTCCCGGACGGTTCGGGACCATCTCGATGGCGCAGGGCTCTCCGGCAGTGCGGACAGTCTTTCTGGCCGCTTCCGCCCCGTCTGCGCCGTAGGCTATGACGGTAATCTCTCCCGGCTCATAGCGCACGTCGTCCCAGATAAGCCGGAACCGTGAAAGGAGGCAGCTGTCGCTCTTCTCCCTGACTCCCATGCTGCGGCCGTTGACCAGCAGCTCGGCCTTGGGGTACGAGGTGTACACGAATACGGGAGTAATGTCACCTTCGCGGCCTTCCCAGTTCCAGTGAGGAAGTACGTGCAGGGTAGGGCTGTCCTCATTCCATACGCTGCGGTAGAGCCAGTAGCGGTCCTTGGGTATGGAGGCCAGGTCTATGATGCCGAACATCGAGCTGTGGTTGGGCCATGCGTCGGTGTCATAGGGAGTGGGCTCCCCGAGGTAGTCGAATCCGGTCCAGACGAACTGCCCCATCGTCCACGGATAGTCTTCGGCCATTGCCAGATCCTCGTCCGGGATGTTGGACCATCCGCAGTATTCCAGGTCGTAGGAAGAGCTCTGGTGGTCCTCATGGATGGCGGTGTGCCTTTTCTCCACGGGGAAATGGTAGGAGCCCCGGGAACTTACGGTGGAGGATGTCTCGCTGCCCAGCAGCATCTTCTGGGGCAGGATGCGGTAGCCGTCCTCATATCTGAAAGGTCTGTAGTTGAATCCAGGAACATCGGGAACTGCTGCAAATCCGTTGGAGAGGACTGCGTCTATGTCGTCCATGCCGCAGGTGACCGGTCTGGTCGGGTCTTCCCTGTGGCAGATGTCCTGCAGGAATGCGGCGGTGAGATATCCTTCCGGTGATGCCTGCGAGGGGACTTCGTTGCCGGTGCTCCACATTACTACTGAGGGATTGTTGCGGTAGTGCCGGATCATGTTGACCATGTCTTTCTCCGCCCATTCGTCGAAGAACCGGTGGTAGCCGTTGAGGCATTTTGCTATGTCCCATTCGTCGAAACTCTCGACAATGACCATGAAGCCCATCTCGTCGCACAGTTCTATGAGTTCCGGGGCCGGCATGTTGTGTGTAGTGCGTATGGCATCGCATCCCATGTCCTTGAGCAAGGTGAGCTGGTGCCGCAGCGCCGGACGGCTGACTGCGGCTCCGAGCGGACCCAGGTCGTGGTGCAGGCAGACTCCCTTGAACTTGCGGTTCTCTCCGTTGAGGTAGAACCCGGTCCCGGGACGTACATCAATCGTTCTTATTCCGAAGGTGGTGGAATAGGTGTCTGTCAGTATCTCCTTGGCCGGGACACGTCTTTCCATCTCCGCCGCGAGCATGGCTGTCTCCCTGATGTTTTCGGGAACGGGGTCGTATTTGATGCCGGGCTCCTTGGTCAGGTTTCTGCGGGTATCGGGCCTGACTGGCCTGAGATACACTTCCGTCGAGGCGGTGTACAGCTCAGGTGTCTCGGGGGACCACAGGAGAGGGGATGCGATGGTGAATATCTGCTCTGCCTTCATGGTGCCGGCGGCGGTATCGGCTTCCAGAAGCCTGTAGGTGTTGCTTGCGGCGGCAGGCTCGCCGGAGGGTCCGCACACCAGAGTCTTGAGCAGGACATCAAAACCGGCCTCAATGCCTCCTATCTCAGTGACGATGCGGACTGTTGCCGAGTCTTTCCCTTCTGAGACCTCTGTCGTCACGTATGTCCCCCATATCGGGATGTGGGTGTGGTTGGTCTCGATGAGGTAGACATTGCGGTAGAGCCCGGCACCCGGATACCATCTGGACGACTGCGGCCTGTTTTCCAGCCGGACATCCAGCCTGCTGGTCCTGCCGTCGCTGACGTAGGGGGTGATGTCGCAGTAGAATGAATTGTACCCGTAGGGCCAGAAAGCCGCCTCGTGTCCGTCGATGCTGACACGGGCCTCGCTCATCGCTCCGTCGAAGAGCAGATAGACCTTCCTCCCTTTACGGGTGGCGGCCGGACTCAGGTCTATCTCCAGGTCGCGGGTGTACCGTCCTGTGCCTGTGTATGGAAGACCTCCCGTGCGTCCTGTCTTGACTGAGGCTGTCTCCTCTCCGTTCTGCAGTATGACTACAGTCTGTATGTCGTTGTCGCGGTCGAACGGTCCGTATATCGCCCAGTCATGGGGGATGCTGACATCTTCCCATACTGACGGGGCCTCGCCCTTGCCGAATTTCCATCCTTCGTTCAGGAGTACTGTCTTTCTGACGTTGTTGCCGGTATCCTCGGCCGAGGCTCTGAAGATGCCTGCCGGCAGCATCAGCATCAGTGCGGCGGCGAGCCCGGATACTATTCGCATATTGTTCATGATTATGAAAGTTTATTCAAAGTTAAGGACAATTATTGAAAAGTCCTACAGGAGGGTGACGCAAAAGGGTACTTTTTGCGTCATCCTCAGCCGTATATGAGGTATCCCGCCGCTCCGGCCGCTATGATGACCCAGATGGGACTGGCTTTCAGCAGCAGGGCAATGAATGCCGCCGCGAACAGGGCCCAGCTCCACCAGTCTATGAAGTTGTAGGGGGTGATCAGGATGATGGCGGCAGCGGCTATCATGCCTATCGTGACCGGGCGCAGGACACTCAGTACGGAGGCGAAGTACCGGTTGGCCTTGAATTTCTCGAAGAGGATGCAGATCCAGAGCACCAGCAGATAGGAGGGCAGGACTACTGCCACGGTGGCTGTCAGCGATCCGAGTATGCTTATGGCTGGACTGAATCCCATGGCGTGGGGCACGGAGTAGCCTATGTAGGTCGCGCTGTTGATGCCTATCGGGCCCGGGGACATCTGCGAGATGGCCACGATGTCGGTGAACTCCTCCGGGGTGAGCCACTGGTGGACCGTCACCACCTGATTCTGGATCAGCGACAGCATGGCGTAGCCTCCGCCGAAGGTGAACGCACCTATAATAAAGAAAGTGACGAACAGTTCCAGAAAGATCATCGCTCAGCCTCCTTTTTGCCGTTATGCCGGTCCTGCCGGCTGTAAGCCAGGATGAGTCCTCCCGCAATGGCCGTGATGATGATCCAGACAGGGGAGATCTTAAGGAATGCGATGAGGACCGTCGCCGCTACGGCGATGCTGCCGGTGACCCAGTTGAGCCGGTTCTTGACGGCCATGCGGATTACCGGTGCGGCTATCAGGGCGACTACTGCCGGACGGATGCCCTTGAATACGGCCTGGACGGCGGCGTTGTCCTGAAAGGTGGTGAAGACGGCGGCGACAAGCAGTATTATTATAAAGGGAGGGACCACACTGCCGATAGTGGCGACGATGCTGCCCTTGACTCCCGCAATCTTGTGTCCGATGAAAATTGCGACATTGACGGCGATAAGACCGGGCGCGGACTGGGCGATGGAGATCATGTCGAGGAAATCCTCATCCTGAATCCACTTGTGCTTGTACACTACCTCTCTCTCTATCAGGGGAATCATAGCTACGCCTCCACCCAGTGTGAAGGCTCCGATCTTGGCAAAAATGACGAACAGTTTCCAATACATGACGCAAAGATTGAAAAAAATTTTCAAAAAAATTGCAAAAAAATTTGGTGGTTAAAAAATAGTCCGTATATTTGCAGCCCGTTTGAGAAAAACGGATACCAAATGAAAGTTCTTTGATAGCATTGTACGAGTGAAAAGGTAGAGGTTTATTAATTAATAATCTCGTCAAAACCGGTCAGGACAAGCTAAAGATAAGAAAATATACAATGAAGAGTTTGATCCTGGCTCAGGATGAACGCTAGCGGCAGGCT
>CALVDE010000019.1 GCA_944326265.1 uncultured Bacteroidales bacterium
CCAGCAGGTGGACCCGTAAACTGTTGCTTTTTATCATTACTTTTTCTCTTGTGTCCAACTTTTTTGGTACACCTCACCGCCCCTTAAATATCGGCCAAAATCTCGCGCCCGATTCACAACTATCACATATTCAACATATTGCATCTACATGGTGCTCTTCTACTTACCGTTCCCACACTCCGGACAGCACTGGCGTCTCCCTATTTTCGCAACTTATAAAGACTTCACCAACCATTTTTGGCAATTATACCGATACGCCATAGCCATGTCAGAGCAACATAACAGACTGATATATACGAAAATAGCCCCACCGAAGCGAGGCTAAATCTGGAGCGGAAAACGAGACTCGAACTCGCGACCCCGACCTTGGCAAGGTCGTGCTCTACCAACTGAGCTATTTCCGCGTTGGGAGTGCAAAGGTAGATATTATTTTTTATTTTCCAAATTCCGGACGATGTTTTTTATTATGATTATCCGCAAAGATACCCCCTACAGTCTTCACGTTACTTTTTAGTTGAATTACATACGCCTGAATATAAGCACATTATCTATCAGCCGATATTTTAAGTGGGGCGGATTCCACTTAGAATAAGCCTTTTTGCCGTCACTTAACTTTTTACGCAAAATGCAATGCACGGTCAATCAGTCGGTTGCTGTATAACTAAAAAGCAACGTGATGATGCCGGGAGAATTGGAGCCGAGGTATGGAACTGAGGTATGAGGCGGAAAGAGGGCCCGTGCCAATCAGGGAGGGGGTATATTTGCGCCCCGGCCGTGCAATTTGCACAAGTTCAATTTGCATTGCTCTCGGCTTCTGCGTATATTTGCGAATTAATGATAAGGGAGGAAGGCATGAGGCGGAAAAACTGGATGCAGGGACCGCGTCCGATAAATATCGGCGGCACCGGTCGGGAGAGAAGGGAAAGAAAAGGCGGGAAGCCGGAAACGGGGATTCGCCCGGAGCGGGATGCCGGCAGCGGGGCCGGAACCGCTGACTGCCGGCACATAACCGGACGCAAAGGAGAGGATATCGCGCTGAGGCACCTTCTCTCAGCCGGATTCAGACTGCTCGAGAGGAACTGGCGGTGCTCGCACAAGGAGATTGACCTGATTATGGAGCATTGTGACGGACTTCATATAATAGAAGTCAAGACCAGGACGGAACCAGCTCCGGTTGAGCCCGAACAGGCTGTGGACCGGCAGAAGCGCCGCCGTCTGGAGACAGCTGCAGGGTCATATATAAAGATGACGGGCCGGTGTGCCGACGTTCATTTCGATATCGTCTCGGTAGTGCTGGACAAGGACGGAGGCATCCTGCGCATAAGCTTCATGGAAGATGCTTTCTTTCCTATAAAATACTGAATACGACACATAACTAACTATATGAAAGTACACCACAATGAACAATAATTTCTATTGCGTGATAATGGCCGGCGGTGTCGGAAGCAGATTCTGGCCGGTCAGCAGGAATGCCCGGCCCAAACAGTTTCTGGATATCCTGGGTATCGGAAAAAGTTTCCTGCAGATGACATACGACAGGTTTGCGAGAATCGTTCCCAGGGAGAACATCCTTGTAGTGACCTCATCCGCATACGTGGATATGGTCCGCGAGCATCTTCCGGACATGCCGGAAAACAACATCCTGGCCGAGCCATACAGACGGAACACTGCTCCATGCATCGCATACGCGGCCAGCCGGATAAAGCACCTGAATCCCGACGCCACCATGGTCGTGGCTCCGTCTGACCACTTCATATCCAACGAAGCCCTGTTCATAGACACCATAACATCCGCTCTCAACTACGCCTCCGGAAAGGACGAGCTGTTCACCCTGGGCATCGACCCCACCCGTCCCGAGACCGGATACGGATACATCCAGTGCAGCATGAAGGAGTCCAGGACTGTTGACGGCAACATCGCCTACAAGGTAAAGACCTTCACCGAGAAACCCAACAAGGACCTGGCCCAGGTATTCGTCGAGAGCGGCGAATTCCTTTGGAACTCCGGCATATTCGTATGGAATGCGGCCACCATCTGCCGGGCCCTCGAAAGATGGCTGCCCGAGATCTACTACCTCTTCAAGGACGGTGACAAATACTACGGCACACCGCAGGAACAGGACTTCATAACCAGAATATACGAGGACTGCCCTGCCATTTCCATAGACTACGGAGTAATGGAGAAGACCAGCAGGGCCTGGGTATTCCAGGCTTCGTTCGGATGGTCCGATCTCGGCACATGGGAATCGCTGTTCCTGCATGCCGACAAGGACGGTAACGACAACCTTGTCAAATGCGCGGACAGCATGATTGACTCCACTACCGGAAGCGTAATCGTCTCGCACGAGAAAGACAAGCTGGTAGTGGTCAAAGGCATAAGCAATTATCTTATCGTCAATACTGACGACGTGCTCATGATATGTCCCAGGGACGATGCCAAGTTCAAGGAGGTAATCGCTGACCTGGCCGTAAATGAAAAATCCAAATACATGTAAACCAATCGAAAAGCAATATGACAGACAAAAAACCATTGAAAATAGACATTCAGTCCGAGATCGGTGAGCTCGAGGCTGTATTGCTTCACACACCCGGAGCCGAGGTTGAGAACATGACTCCCAAAATGGCTCAGAGAGCCCTCTACAGCGACATTCTCAATCTGTCGATTGCACAGGAAGAATATGCACAGCTCAGCGGGGTACTTTCCAGACTGGCGAAAGTGTACACTGTAAGCAGCCTGCTTGAGAAAGTTCTCGACAATGAGGCCGAAAGGCAGGCACTGATCGGAAAAATCTGCGTCATGGAGCAGGTGACCGACTATTTCGACATGCTCATGGAGATGTCTTCGTCCAGACTGGCGAAAGTCCTGATCGAGGGCCTTCCTGCAAAGATCAACACCCTCACCTCGTTCCTCAACGAGGATTACTACGCACTGTTCCCCCTGTATAACTTCTACTTCACAAGGGACTCTTCCGTGACAATCGGAAACAACGCCCTGATATGCAAGATGGCCAATAAGGTCAGAGCCAGGGAGTCCCTGATCATGGAGTCCATCTACAGGGGAAGCGGAGAATTCCAGTGCGGCATCATCAATTCCTACGACTGCCAGCCCGGCAACTCCAGCCTGTTCATGGAAGGCGGTGACATTCTCATCGCCAGGGACGACATCCTTCTCATCGGCAACGGAATGCGCACAAGCACCCAGGGCATCGACATGCTGGCTTCCAGACTCGGAGCCATCGCCCCCGAAGGACGCCGCCACATCATCGTACAGCAGCTGCCCCACTCTCCCGAGTCATTCATCCACCTGGACATGGTGTTCACACTTCTGGACAGGGACAAGTGCATGGTGTTCGAGCCCCTTATCCTCGGCGACAACCAGTATCAGACAGTACACATCACCATGGAGAACGGCAAAGTCGTGAAGATCAACAGCGTATCCAACATACTTTCCGTACTGCGCAGGCTGGGCATGGACCTTGAGCCGATTATCTGCGGAGGCGAGGCCGATGAATGGGACCAGGAGAGAGAACAGTGGCACAGCGGAGCCAACTTCTTCGCATTCGCCCCCGGCAAGGTCATTTCCTACGCAAGGAACACACATACTCTCAACGAGCTTTCCAAGCACGGCTTCGAGATTATTCCGGCCTGGGACTTCATCGAGGGCAGGGCATCCGTCGAAGGCGACAAGCGCTGCGTCATCACCATCGAGGGCTCGGAGCTGCCGCGTGGAGGCGGCGGAGCACGCTGCATGACCATGCCGCTGGCCCGCAAAGCCGTAAAATGGGACTAGAACCAATCATTCATACGATATGATAAACGAGAAAATAGAAACCCTTCTAAACGAGATAAGGAACGCGAAGGCCGGTAACGAGAAAGAGGTGGAGGAGCTCAGAGTGCGTCTTCTTGGCAAAAAAGGCGAGATTACCGGACTCTTCGACGAGTTCAGGAATGTCTCGGCAGAGCACAAAAGGGAATTCGGCCAGAAGCTGAACAGCCTCAAGAACATGGCTGCGGCCAAGATCGAAGAACTGCGCGGCAGGGTCGCGGAGACATCCGACAGGAAAGACAGCAGCTCCGACCTTACTATGCCGGGAGACCATTTTGAACTGGGAACCAGACATCCGATATCCATCACCCGCGAGGAGATCATCTCCATCTTCCGCAAGCAGGGATATGCTCTGGCGGAAGGTCCCGAGATCGAGGACGACCACCACGTATTCGAGGCGCTCAACTTTCCTCCGGACCATCCGGCCAGGGACATGCAGGACACATTCTTCATTTCCTCAGGAGTCAATCCCATCCTGCTCCGCACCCACACCAGTTCCGTACAGGTGAGGACCATGGAGACCCGCAAGCCACCTATCCGCGTAATATGCCCCGGCAGGGTGTTCCGCAACGAAGCCATCTCCGCCCGCGCCCACTGCATCTTCCATCAGGTGGAAGGTCTGTATGTGGACAGAAACGTATCATTCGCAGACCTCAAGCAGACGATCCTGATCTTCGTGCGCGAGATGTTCGGTCCGGATACCAAGATCCGTATGCGTCCCTCCTACTTCCCCTTCACGGAGCCCAGCACCGAGGTGGACATCAGCTGCAATATCTGCGGCGGCAAGGGCTGCAACATCTGCAAGGGCACCGGCTGGCTGGAGATAATGGGTGCCGGCATGGTGGATCCCAACGTTCTGGAAGCCTGCGGAATCGATTCAAAAGAATACACCGGATTCGCTTTCGGCATGGGCATAGAGCGCATAGCCATGCTCAAATGGCAGGTCAAGGATCTGCGCCTGTACTTCGAGAACGATGTCCGGTTCCTGAGAGAATTCGAGACATCCATCTGACACTGGCACCAGCCGGCGAAGCGGACGAACGCGCAATTAGAAAAAACCTCGGAAGCCATTGACTTCCGAGGTTTTTTATATCACAGACATTATGCTCTGCTACTGGAAGATCCAGCGGAAACTCAGCTGCATCATCCACGTGGACGAGAGACTTGTCGCAGGAGAGAACTCACTGGTCAGACGCTCGCGTCCGTTGGTCATGAAGTTGTAGACAGGCTTGGGACTCTGTCCTACGCTGCCGGGCACATAACCGTTCTCGGCTATCCTCAGGATCTGCGAGTTGTTGATCGACCAGAAATGTCCCCAGTTCTGGTTGAGCAGATTGCCGATATTCTCGATATCCAGACCTATCTGCAGAGTATGACGCTGTCCGTTCTTCTGATGGATATAGAAATTCTGGAATATACGCACGTCGAACTGGTGTGTCCAGGGTGCCACAAGACCGTTACGCTCGGCATACTGGCCCTTGCGCTTGCTCAGGTACTTGCTGCTGTTGATATAGTTCCAGAAGTCCTCGGCCTGCTGGTCAGCAGTGTAGACGATGTCAGTACCGTCGATGGTATAGTCAGCGAACTGAAGCTCATCCTTGCTTGCGGGCACGTAGATAAGGTTGTTGGCTCCGCCGTCGCCCACAATGTTGTCAGTATAGGTGTAGGAGTATCTTCCACGGGGACCTCCCTCATAGAAGATGCTGATACCGGTAGCATAGTTCCTGGCATACTCGGCTGTATAGCTCAGGGAGGCGATCAGACGGTGAGGCATCACGTATCCGGCATAACCGAGCTCCACCATATTCTGACCGTTGACAGTAGCGGCATTCTGCCATGCGGAGTACACCTGGTCTCCCCAGCCGTCACCGTAGCTGAGCGCGTTGCTGTATGTATAGGCGATCATTCCGTCGAAACCGTAGAAGTTGCGTTTCTCAGCCTTGGCTGTCACCGAGTAGTAGTGGCCGCCCTTCTTGGAATTGTTCAGCAGATACACCTCCTCGAGGTTGGGGTTATAGTAGTTGCCCCACACATACCTGTTGTCGGCGAAATCATTGATGTTGGAATACTCGGGATCCTTCAGACCGACATTGGTGATGGTCACCGGATTGATATCGTAGTTGTACACACCCTCCACGGAGAGAAGCACGTCACCGGGAAGGATATAGTCCAATGCAAGTGAGGATTTCCATGTCTGAGGCATCTTGAGGTCCGGAGCCATCAGCGAGATGCTGGAGATGGAGGCGGCGCCGGGTGTAACGCCGTCAGGATATATGTCGTTGAGCTGGTCCACTCTGTCGACAAGGAAAGGAGGCACATAACCTTTTCCCTGCACTCCGTTGTAGGTGGCCTGGATCACTCCTGCATCACCGGCCTGTGCCACTATCCACACGAAAGGCAGACGGCCTGTGAAGAAACCGGAACCTCCTCTGAGCACCAGGCTGCGGTCACCGAGTATATCCCAGTTGAAACCGATACGGGGTGAGAACATCACCGTGGTGGAAGGAAGCTGGAGCGTGCTGTACTTTCCTCCGTTGCCCTTATAGTCGGCGAATGTGGAGGAGGACACCTGAGGATTCTCCATGATGCCAAGGTCAGGATAGATAGGGAGCTCGATACGCAGACCGTAGGAGAGTTTGAAACGCTCGAAGGACATCTCGTTCTGGAGATAGAGCGACACCTGATGGAAATCGAACTGAGGGAATGCCTGGGACCAGTCCTTGTTGAAAGAATGGGTTATGGCATACTGGTAAGGGTTGTCAAAGAGGGTATTGCCGTTAATGGCGGCCATCAGGTCATCCTCAGTGTCGAACATGAAGGTATAGTATCCGGCTCCGAATCTCTGGAAACCGTTCTTGGTCCTGTTCCACTCGTACTGGACACCGGCTGTCAGCTGGTTGATGCCGAGAGAAGCCGAAACTTCGTCGGTCACTGTCACCGTACTTACATCCCTGAGGTTGCCCAGCGAGAAAAGCTCGGTACCGAACGACGTGTAGATGTTGTCTCCGACCACGATGTCTACGAAGGGGAACATGCCGCCCTCAGTGCTGCGGGGCTCGTACTGATGGGAATATGTAGCACGCAGCACGTTGTTGACTTTTCCGTCAAGGAAGCGGGAGTTGAGCTCGGCCGCCACCGACGAATAGTTGTTCTCCTGATAGTAACGCGCGTTCTGGAAATAGATGGCATACATGGACTGCCTGTTCTGGTCGGTGAAATTCCTGTCGCCCAGACCGCTGGTGGATGTCGAAGGAGGATTGGGATACTTCGACCTGGTCATGCTGTAACGGACGTTCAGCTTATGGTTGTTATTGATGTTCCAGTCAATACGCGCAAGGAACTTGTACGCGGGGCTGATAGATGAATAACCCTGATATGCTCCCGGATCGTAACCCCACTGGTTGATCAGATAGCTGGAAAGAGCGTTCATAACCGACTCCGAGGGCCTGGCGACGTTGCTTCCGCTGGCCGATGTGAACGGGTTGTCCGGAGTGGAGGCAATTCTGGAAGGACCGGGCTCCACATCCCTCTCCATCTCGAAGTTGAGGAAGAAGAAGAGCTTGTCCTTGATGATGGGACCGCCGACGCGCGCTCCGACGAGGAGGTGCTGTTCGGGATTGACGGTCAGAGTAGTGCCCTCCACCTTGTTGCCTCTGAACTTCTCATTATAGAAATAGGAGTAGGCGGAAGCCTCGAACTGGTTGTGTCCCGAACGGGTCACCGCATTCATGGCCGCGCCTATGAAACCGCTCTGACGCACGTCATACGGAGTGACATTGACGGAGATCTGCTCTATCGCATCCATTGATATGGGCGAGCCTCCCGCCGGCATGGTTCCTCCGATACCGAATGCATTGTTGGCTGCGGCACCGTCGATGGTAAAGTTGTTCTGACGGTAGGTACCGCCTCCGATCTGAGGACCGTTTCCGCTGTCGAATGACTGAGGAGTAAGCTTGATTATGTCCTGCACATCCCTGCTGATGATCGGGACATTGTTGATGGCCCTGAGGTCCATGGATGTCACGGCTCCGGATCTGTCGGAACGCATGTTGGATGTCATGCTCTCGGCTACGACAACCACCTCTTCGAGGTCCATTGTCTCTTCCTGCAGTGTCGCGTCCACCACAAAGTTGTCCGCAAGCGCCACATTGATACCGGTCACCTCGGTGACACTGAATCCGAGCATCTCGACCTTCACTGTGTAAGGTCCTCCGGGAAGAATGTTGAGGATACGGTAATTACCTTTTGAATCGGAGATGGTCCAGTACTGCGTTCCGGAAGGAACATGAACTGCAATGACAGTAGCACCGGCGACATCGACTCCGCCCTCGTCAGTAATCTTACCGCTGATAGATGACGTTGTGACCTGCGCAAATGCGGTTACAGCCGCAAACAGACTCACTAAAGTCAAGGCAATCTTTCTGATTGATCTTTTCATTGGTGTAGAGTGTGTGTGTGATTAATTGTATTTTCATCGCAAAAAAATTTAAAAAAATTTGCATATCCAAATTTTTGTTATGACATTTGCGTGACATTTCCGGAAGGGAATGTTCCGACAACAGATTGTGGACAGATTTGACTGCTTGCAACCACACTAAAAAATGCTAAAATGAATCTTTCATACAGTTAGTGTTTTGTCAAATCTCTCCGAAATCTGTTCGGAAGAGATTTTTTTGTTTTATATACTTTTAAACAATTATGGCATATTTTTTCACTTCAGAATCCGTTTCAGAAGGACATCCTGACAAGGTGGCGGACCAGATCTCGGATGCTATCCTCGATGACTTCCTGCGTCAGGACCCCGAGGCAAAGGTGGCCTGCGAGACATTTGTAAGCACCGGACTGGCCGTCATAGGCGGCGAGGTCCGCTCAGACGCATACGTGGATATCCAGCACGTGGCCCGAGGCGTGATAGAGAAGATCGGCTACACCAAGGCCGACTACATGTTCGACTCCAAGTCCTGCGGCATACTCTCCGCAGTGCACGAGCAGTCCCCCGACATCAACCGGGGTGTAGTCCGTGAGGAAAAGAAGGAACAGGGAGCCGGTGACCAGGGCATGATGTTCGGCTACGCCTGCAACGATACCGAGGAATACATGCCCCTGCCTCTCACCCTGGCCCACATAGCCTTGATAGAACTGGCCAGGATCCGCCGGGAGACACCCTCCCCCATGCCCTACCTCCGCCCGGATGCAAAGTCCCAGTTCACCATCGAGTACAGCGATGATCACAGGCCGCTGAGAGTCCATACCATCGTCATATCCACCCAGCACGATGACTTTCCCGCAGCTGAAGGCATGGTGCCCGGCACCCAGGAAAATGACGGGGCAATACAGAGCCGTATCCGCAATGACATCGAGAAAATACTGATTCCCAGAATCATTGCCCGTCTGCCGGAGAGAACACGCCGGCTTTTCGACGGCAACTTCATCCTCCATGTCAATCCCACCGGCAAGTTCGTCATCGGAGGTCCCCACGGCGACACCGGTCTGACCGGCCGCAAGATCATCGTGGACACCTACGGCGGCAAAGGTGCACATGGCGGCGGAGCCTTCTCCGGCAAGGACCCCAGCAAGGTGGACCGCTCGGCGGCATACGCGGCCCGCTACATCGCCAAGAACCTGGTGGCCGCCGGTGTAGCCGACGAGATGCTGATCCAGATAGCCTACGCGATAGGCATCGCCGAGCCCGTCAGCATCTTCGTAAACACCTACGGCAAGTCCAGGGTAGCCATGACCGACGGCCAGATAGCCGAGAAGATCCGCACCATCTTCGACCTTCGTCCCGCAGCCATCATCAAGCGCTTCGGTCTCAAGAACCCGATCTACCTTCCCACCGCCGCCTACGGCCACTTCGGCCGCGACCCCTTCAGGCGCAAGGTGCAGCTCGTCCGCGACGGCCGCACCGTAGAGGAAGAAGTCCAGTTCTTCGGCTGGGAGCTCCTCGACTCGGTCGACCTGGTCAGCAAGGAATTCGGACTATAGTCCCAATTACCCGGGACGGGAAACAAAAGCGATGCTGGCATAAGAGACCCTGATGCCGGGAATAACCCGGAGGGCATCCCAGCAGGCCTCTACGGTAGCACCCGTAGTAAGAACATCGTCCACAAGCAGAACATGAAGGCCGTTGAGTCTATCAGCGGCCTTTTTCACATCCTTGAGTACAAATGCTCCGGAGACATTCTCCCACTTGCTTCCTACCGACATGCGGGTCTGGGAAGTGCTGTACCTGATGCGGTGGAGAATATCCGTAAGGACAGGTATCTCCGGTGTCTGACCGCCTGACAGCCCTTCCGACACACCGAGGGCGATGACCTCCGCCTGATTGTAGCCGCGTCTCCAGCGTCTGAGCCAGTGCAGCGGGACCGGGATGATCGCATCCGGCACAGGATAATCCGCCTCCCGCATTTTCTCCCCGAGCATACAGCCGAGCCGGCAACCGAGAGCAGTATCCCCTCCGTACTTCACTAAGTGAAGCAGTTTCCTGTAATCATTGTCATTGGAATAATAAAACAGCGGCACCACTCCCTGAAGGTAGGTCCGCACCCAAAGCATACGTTCGGCAGGATTGCCGCGCCAGCTCCAGAAATAGGTAAGCGGCATGTCCGCCAGACAACTGCCGCAGACATACCGCTCTCCTGCATGAAGGCTCATACCGCACACTCCGCACTTCCGGGGCCACACCATATCCGCCAGCTCCATCCATCCCCTTTTCCAATCATCCATAAAACTTTCCGTTAATCTTTCCGCACAAAGATAGCACATTTCAACTGTCTGCCATCTGTACCCCGGAAGAAAAACCGATACAGCACAAAATCGTACTGCCGTACGGTCAGTCCAGCCTGACGACAGTGATGCCGGAACCGCCGCGCTCGACATGCTCGTCGGCGAAAGAAACTACTCCGGGTGTGATGCGGAGGAACTTGCGTATCTCCTCCTTGAGGACACCGGCTCCCTTGCCGTGGAGAATAGAGACCTCCTGGACCCCAAGCATCATGGCATCATCTATGAAATTGGTGACAACGGGGATGGCCTCCTCCAGATGCATCCCCCGGACATCTATTGACGGCTTGAAATTGAGCTTCCGCTCCGAGATGGAGGATGACAGCCGTACACCTGACTTAACCTGAGCTGAAGACTTGACCGAAGAGCGATACTGATTGGCCGACAGAAGGACAAGACGTGATACATCCACGCGGGTGAGAATCCCGCCCACAGCCACGGTAGCCTTCTTGCCCGAGACCCGCACCACCTCACCGGTCATGCCGCTGTCCTCGAGCCTGACGTAACTTCCCTGCACGATACCGGCAGAAGCACCGCCGTCCCGTGTCTCCGCAGACGGCTCCTCAGCCTCAGTCCGATCAGCATCAGCTCCGGCAGCACGGCGGGCACGGCGCTCCTCCTGCCGCTTCTTGCGTTCGATGATCTGAGCCATTTTCCTCTCTATCTTCTGCTCCTGCTCACTACGGACAGCCGCCTCACCGTCCATTGACTCAGCAAAATTCCGGAGATCCCGCCGCACCTCCTGTGTCCGCTGTTTCTCCGCCTGTGACTCCTTTATCTCACGTATGGTGTTCTCGATCTTCTTGTTTGCCTGGGCCAGGATCTCCGCAGCCTGGGCCTTGGCCTCATCGAGAACACTCTTGCGCAGAGCCTTTATCTCAGACAGTTCTTTCTCGTATTTCTCGGTCATGGAGTCCAGAGTACGGTCGGCAGCCTTGACACGCACAAGCCGTTCCTCCAGCTCGCGTTTATTGCGGGCTATCCTGCGCAAGTTGCGCTCGACAGCAACATAGTCCTTGCCGGCTCTTTCCTCCGCACCGTGCACGATGTTCTCAGGCAGACCTATCTTGCGGGCCAGTTCGAAGGCGAACGAATTGCCAGGCAGACCTATCTCCAGACGGAACAGAGGCCGGATCTTCTGCACGTCGAACAGCATAGCCCCGTTGACAATCCGGCTGCTGTTGCTGGCGTAGAACTTCAGGTTGGTATAATGGGTGGTGATGACCCCGTAGCAGCCTTTCTTCTCGAACTCGCTCAGAATCTCCTCCGCTATGGCCCCTCCCGCCGCCGGTTCCGTCCCCGAGCCGAACTCGTCAATCAGCACCAGCGAACGGTCGTCAGCCAGAGCCACGGCCTCCTTCATGTTCAGCAGATGGGAACTGTAAGTGCTCAGGTCATTCTCCAGCGACTGGTCATCGCCTATATCCACGAACATATCGTCAAAGACCGTCAGTTCCGAACTCTCCGAAGCCGGAATAAGCATACCCCACTGGAACATATACTGCAGCAGTCCCACCGTCTTGAGGCACACGGACTTTCCTCCCGCATTGGGTCCTGATATCAGCAGGATGCGCTTTGCCGGAGTCAGCACGATATCCAGCGGAACTATCTTCTTGCCCTCCTTGGTCAGTGCCTCCTCCAGAAGCGGGTGTCTGGCCTGGCGCAGAAGCACTTCCCCCCTGTCGGAAATCACCGGTCTTCCTCCCTGAAAACGGGATGAGACCGAAGTCTTGGACATGATGAAATCCAGCTCGCCCATGAACTTCTGCGACTCTATGACATCATCGATGTATGGCCTCAGAAAATCCGTAAACTCCGTGAGTATCCTCAGAATCTCCCGCTGCTCCTCGAAATGCAGCTCACGCAGCCGATTGTTGAGTTCCACGACCTCCATTGGCTCGACAAACGATGTCTTGCCGGAAGCCGACTCATCGTAAACGATGCCAGGCACTTTCTTCTTATTACCGGAAGCTACGGGAATGAGCATCTTGCCGTCCCTCACCGACACTGACGCATCCGCGTCCGCTACACCGTCCTCCTGGGCCTTGCGCAGAATAGCCTGGATACGCCGTGACACCGCGCTCTCCTTGTCCTTGATAGACCGGCGGATGGCGTACAGTTCCTCGGACGCACTGTCGCGGACCTCCCCGTATTTGTCGAGTATCCCGTCTATCCTCCTGAGAATCTCAGGGAAAGACAGAACAGCCGAAGCCATGTCCCTCAGCAACGGATACTGCCCGTCCTTACAGCCGCTGAAAAAATTCAGTATCCTGCGCAGAGCTTCGAGCGAAGTCCGCAGCATGGCCAGGGAAGGCAGATCGATATGGGAGAAAGGGCTGCGGAGCGGCACCAGAAAAGGGATGCAGTCCCCGAAGCCGGATGTGGGAAACGATGCCTCGAACATCAGGATAACCCTCATCTCGTCAGCCAGGCCCAGACGGCGGCCAATTTCCCCCGGATCGACGGACACCGCCTCGCTTTCCGCCCTTTCCCGACCGTAGGACGTACTGCAGCGCACAGCCACTCCGGAGCGGAGCTTGTCAAAGCCCAGCTTCCCCTCTATCTTCACCTCATTGGTCATACGCTGTCCTTTCTGTAGGAGTTCTCGATGGAGAGCTTCAGCTCGCTCATGCTGGTAATGGTCTTCATCTCGCCCGCGCTTACAAATGATATGTTGCCTGTCTCCTCGGAGACGACTATGGCATCCGCATCGGTATCCTGCGTAATACTTACGGCTGCCCTGTGCCTCATGCCGTACTGCGGAGGTATATTGGGATTGTCCACTATAGGAAGAGTACAGCGGGCCGCCACAATGCGGTCGGCGTCGATAACCATCGCACCGTCATGCAACGGGGTATTTTTATAGAATATGTTTTCTATCAGGCGTCTGTTGACGGCAGCATCGATGCGGTCTCCTGTCTCGGTCACGAACTCCAGGGAAGAGTTGTGCTGCAGGACGATGAGCGCCCCGGTACGGGTATCCGCCATCCTGCGGCAGGCCTGCGTAATCTCATCCAGGGAAGTGACCTGCATCTCCTTGTCGTTACGTCCCAGAAGGAGGCGGGTAATCAGGTTGTTGCGGGACGATGAGAGGTAACGGCTGCCTATATGGAGCAGAAAGCGGCGGAGCTCCGGCTGGAAAATTACGATAAGAGCCACCACGCCCACTCCGATAATCTGTCCCAGGATTGAGGACAGCAGTTTCATGTTCAACGCCTTCACCAGCACCCAGCCCAGGTAGATGATCAGGATGCCGGTGAATATGTTGAATACCGATGTGCCCCGGAGAATACGCACCAGCTGGTAGATCAGAAGACCTACCAGCGCGATGTCGATAATATCGATGACCGATATGTTGATGAAGTCAAACATCCCTGACAGTTCAAGACAGTGTTACTTAACCTCCAGCACATCGCCGGCATCCTTGGCCACAGTCTCTTTCCACTTGTCGCTGTAGCCGGGCTGGTCGGGAGATGCGGGGATACGGTCGGAATAGCCGTTGTCGAGGAACGTTCCGTGACCGTTCTCCTTCTTCACGTTGCCGTCCATATATTTGACAAGCAGATAGATGTCCAGCTCTCTCCACGTATCGAACAGATCCTGCGCCATGTCCATGCTGTAACGTGTAAGGAAGTCACGGGATGCCTGGATGCTTTCCTCTGTAGGATTCTCACCGAGCAGTTCGAGTGCTGCTGCATCAATGACCGGCTGCATCTCTATGGCTGCATTCTCCCTCTCGTCAATGACCGCACGCACCTCGGGCTCGATACGGTCGTAAAGCATGTAGGCGAAGTTGGCGATACGGTTGGTCACCCAGAAAAGCGATGTGGGAGAATACTCCAGCATACTGCCGTTACCGACCTTTACGCAATTGGGAATCTCGTTGACAGTGGTATAGACGGGGGTGAGGCAGGATGTGGCGGCATCGTCCACTCCGAACCAGAGCACTCCTCCGATCTCATCGGGCAGCCAGCTGCGGCTCTGGCATACGATCCAGAATCCGGTCTGCTGGGTGGCAATGGCACGCTCGTTGACGTATGTCCTGCCGTCATACTCGAACTCCATCGGCCTCCACCTGTAGGGAGTGTGGTGTCCGCCGGCACCGGCATCGACAGTCATGTCCATGGGGCAGCCCTCGAAATGATCGCGCATCACGTCGGCCACATCCTTAAGGCTCACTTTCTCAGCAGGCTTAACGAAGAGGGGCAGACGGTTGTCGGCGTTATAGCCCATGGCGTAGTCGAGATACTCCTCGGCGGGGCGGCCGTTTATCTCACCGTCACAGAGAATGTTGAAAGCCGACCACACTCTGGACTCACAGCCTCTCATGCCGCTGAAGTTCAGGGGAGCATACGCGTCGCAGAAACTGAACTCCTCGTCCGTACCCTCGAAATAGCCCATCTCGCGGGCAAAATCCACCACGTCCTCAGCATACAGCCAGTTCTCGGGATCGTCGAATTCGATATTGGTGATACGGGCCTGGTTGGCGTGAGCGCAGATGTATCCGTCCGGAACACGGGCGGCCACCCACACGATGCCCTTACGGACATTGCGTCCCTTTTTGTCCAGCTTGCTGCCCTTGCCGATAAGCTCCATAATCCAGACCTCGTCCTTGTCGGCAATCGAGAAAGACTCACCGCTGGAGGCATAGCCGTACTCATTGGCCAGCTCCACGATGATCTGAATGGCCTCACGGGCCGTCTTAGCCCTCTGCAGGGTGATATAGATAAGCGAGCCGTAGTCCATTATACCGTCGGGGTCATACAGTTCCTCACGGCCTCCATACGTGGTCTCGGTGATTATGAGCTGATGCTCGTTCATGTTGCCGACTGTCTGATAAGTCTGACCTGCCTGGGGAATCTGGCCGAGGAAACGTCCTGTATCCCACTCATTGACATTGAGCATGATACCCGGTCTGAACAGGGCGGCGGGAGAGAAATACAGCTCCCCGTAGAGCTGATGCGAATCCGCCGCATAAGTCACAAATACGGAACCGTCTTTCGAGGCACCTTTGGTTACCAATACATTAGTACATGCGAAGCCGTTGTACGCGATAAGAGCCGTACCGGCCGCGCACAGCGCTGTCTTCAGGAATTTATTCATTACTGTCCGATTTTATTATAAATTTGCAAAATAAAATCAAAAATAGTGTTTTTTAATTTATCCTCCAACAAGATGACGCGCAATATTGTTCTCAGAACCCTTCTCCCGTGTCTGGCAGTCATTACAGCTGTCTCCGCTCATGCGCAGAACGACGAGACCAAGACTCCTGAAGAAGTCGCATTTGAAGAATCCGAGCGCCTGGAAAGGCTGCTGAAACTGGAGCCTCACCAGACATTTTTCGTGGACTCGATACTCCAGCACGACATGAGGGGCATGCACAATGAGCTCCAGGCCCTGCAGATGTCCGGTACACAGGAATACACTGCCTACATGCAGGTCAGGGAGAAATGGACGGCCAGGATGGACAGTGCCTATAAGAAGGTACTCAGCTACGACCAGTGGCTGCTCTACAGGCGTATGTGCGGCAAGCTCAGCAAGGAAGAGGCAAAGATCCTCAAGGCCAAGGAGAAAGTCTGGAAGAAAGAGAAAAAGGAAGCAAGGAAAAACTAAAGCGCGACATACTGCGGCCTGCGGCCGAGGAAATATGCCTCATACTTGATTCCCGCAGCCAATGCCGTCTGACGGCACCAGCTGAACTTATCACCGATGCGGGTGATGTCATGGGCATCCGAGCCGAATGACACCGCCTCTCCTCCCAGTTCCCGGAAACGTTTCAGAATATTGATATCCAGTTCCGGATGCCTTCCACGGTACAGTTGATAGGTCTTCGTGTTTATCTCCAAGGTCTTGCCGTTCTGCACCAGAAAAGTCAGGATTGAGTCCAGCACATCCGCGAAGTCCGGATAGTATATCGTCACTTCCCTATAGTCCGGATAACGGACGATATAGTCATAATGTCCAAGTATGTCAAAGTCGGGCATGACCCTTATGAGACGGTCGAACTCCTCCAGATAGTGTCCGTAGGCATATTTCCACTTATACGGTCTGTAGTAGTCCCCGAAATAGGGATCGTGCCCGTCTATCAGGTGCAGGGAGGCTATAACACAGTCAAACTTGTTATCGGCCAGGACCTTCCTTATAGTAGGCATACTTTTGTCCTGCAGACCTATCTCCACTCCTTTGAGCAACTGGAAATCACCGTACTTTCCTCCCCGGCCGTTAAGACCCAGGAACTCCACATCCTCGTCTATGGCCGCCTGCTGAGCCGGCACGTCAAAAGTAAAATCAGCCACTCCCGCCGGCGGATCGAAATCCAGATGATCGGTGAGACACAGTCCTCCCAGTCCTCTCTCATACGCAGTCCTGACCGCGTCCGCGATATCCATGCGGGAATCAGCGGAGAAATACGAATGGCTGTGATTGTCGAAAAGTCCCGAATCCATTGCCGCCTATCTTATCTCCGCCACGAACCATTGCCTGGCATCTCTGTCACGCACCACGACGACAGAGTTGCGCATAGGCTCCATCTCGTCAGGAATAAGGATGTCAAAATCCACTATTACGGAATCCGGTCCCAGCTCATATACATCACCGGTATGCGGTTCCATCTCCTCCGCCAGTTCCAGAAAAGCAGACCGAAGAGAGTCCGGAAGACTCCCTATCTGACGCGCTGACTCCAGGACCTTGGCCTTGAGCTCTTCCCCGCACAAGGACGCAGCCTCGTCATAGTCAGCCGCAAAATACGCATTCACAAAACGTCCGGCCATATTCACGGCCTCACCTGTCCTGCCGCCCCGGCATCCCTGCACTGACAGGACACCGGCAACAACGGCCGCCACAGTCATTACTTGTCTTAATCTCAGCATATTCATTTATTTAAAAGCCCCAGTCCTCCGGATCTGTAAACTCCTTCACAGAAGCCTCCACATCATCCGGCAGATTAGGGAAAAATCTAAAACCTGTCAAGTCTTCTATCTGAGCCACAGTACGGATATCATCAGCATGAGGAGTCTGTCGGCTGCAGTCGGCATTGTCGTAATAAAATGCTATCGAGCGGTATGTATTTCCTGCCGCATCGTAGCTCAGCAGTACCTTGAAGTACGCTTCAGGCACAGCCACCTTATTGCCCGCGTTGTCCTCTATCCTGGCAATACCGCCGTCCCCGTCCACATCAAGTATCGGACCGGTGACCACATACAGGGTGTCGCACTCCAGCGCATATTCCCTTTCCATATTCTCCAGCTCCATCCATACAGTCTGGTTGAGATCCGAGTTCTGCACGGTCATGTTGGCGAAATAAAACGTCTGCTCATTCATGCCGTCGTTGGCATTGCGCGAGCCCGAGGGCACCTGATGCCCCCTGTCGTAACCGTCCACACCCCAGCTGCGCGGAATCACCGGCTCGTAGATATCCGGAATCTTGGGGTCGAAATTCCACGCATCCGTGCGTCCTGTCCCGATATAGCCGGAAGTAAGCGGATACGCCACCCAGAGAGCCACGCGCTCCGAAGCATCGTACAGCATGGAGTAGTTCCTCACCGGCTTTCCGTCCGCCTCCGTCATATAGTACACGAACGCCCTTCCGTCCGAAATCTCCACCTCAGGGAGTTCCATCCACAGGCTCACAGGATCGGATACCAGGTCGTCATCGACCTCCAGGTCCTCTCTGTCCGTATGGCTCACATAATAGGCAGGCCAGCGGCTGCCGCCCGCCTGCGGAACACCTCCGTACTCCGCCCTGCGGGACTTGAACACGAGCTCGTCTCCGATCTCCAGCTCCAGGGAAGCGAATGTGTTGTCGTTGCGCTCCACCTGAGAGGCCGTCAGCCCGTAGACATACAGGATGCCGGTACGGTCCTTTATCCAGAAATTGCCGTAATAAGTATCCTCGATGCTGATTATCGTACCGCACATCTCATACCACACTGCCTCGCTGTCAGATGAGGGCAGAGGAGCGTCGACGAACTCCTCTATGGTGGTGTAGTCCACATGCTCGCCCTTCTGTATGACCCGTACCCGGTCTTCGATGAAATCAGCCCTGAACACTATGACCGCCTCCCGGTCGGAATCCTTGTCCGCTCCGACTGAGACCGTTATCTCCACAGGCTCCGAAGACGCGCTCCCTGACGAGCTGCCGAGGGTCAGCCAGTCCGATGTATCCCCGTTCACATAGCTGACTTCCGCCACCCAGTCCCTGGTAGCTGTCAGCATCACGGTCTGCTCTCCGCCCTCCTTGCCGAAGGAAAGCGTATCCGTTCCCGCACTCACCTCAGCCGGCAAAGCCCTGGGATCACTCTTGCACGAGCACACCGCAGCGACTGCGGCCAGCATATATACCATTGAAATAAAACCGTATGTTCTCATTGACTGCACTGCTTTATCAAATGACAAAAGAGGGTGACCCAAAAGGAGGAATTTCAAGGCTTGCGAAGATGAGGAAACCGCAGTGTACTGGCGTACATGAGGATTTCCGAATCAAGCGTAACGCAGAAATTACCCTTTTGAGTCGGCCTCTGAACTGTATCTGTCCCGGATTTATTCTCCGGCACTGAAATCCACGATATCTCCGGCCGTCACAGGATATATCTGCAACGTACCGTTATAGACCTCAACGGCACCGGATATGCTGCCTGTAACCCCGGATGCGATGACATCCCCTGCCCAGAGAGCATAGTTGCTTATCCTAACGACAACTGTCTGGTCACCAGACACGAAGTAGCGGCTGACAGTTCCGTCATCCTCACCCCATGTGGCTCCCTCGTCATTGTCACTTGTCAGACCGGTGACGGTCACATACATGCCCTGCCAGTCACCGCTGTTGAACTCAGCTGCCGTAAGTTCAGGAACCGTAAAGTCCACACCGGACTCCAGCACCTCTATCCTTGCACCGCTGTCATCAAAAGCTATCTCGCGAAGACCGCTGAACGGGCTGTATGTGGCATTGCTCAGATCGAGTCTGATCCTGTCACCTACAGCATAGTCTCCCTCGACACCGTACAGAACTATGCCGCTGGCCTGGGCACCTGTCCCATCGGCAACCTGAATCTTCCTGTAGTAGTTCTCACCCTCGTTGTTTGCCACCACAATGCCTTCCATAAACGCACCTAATACCGCGAGCGAACCGTCCTCCACAAGCGTACCGTCATCGGCTGCGGCCACTACATCACTCACCGAAAGGACATTACCTGAAGTCGACACGGTGAGGGTTGCTCCCTGACGGATCTCGTCACCCATCTTCGCGTAAGCATAGTACTCGTATGCCTTGTCCGCCTCCAGGCTTACCGTGATGCTGAACGGAGAGACCACCTCGGGGGCCTTCACCTCCGTAAAGCTCTCAGCTCCGGCCTCCCTGTAGGCCACTCCGACCTCAGTGATATCAGAAGCCTCTCCTGTATAGGTAAATGTACCCTCAACCGTCATGGATGACTTGTCATCGCTCAGGACAGCCTCTCCTGTAACCACCGTAAGAGAAGGACCGCCCTTCGCCCTTATCGCGTATGCGGGACCTCCGACCTGAGGAGTACCCTTATAATCATCCCTTGTTCCCACGATGGTGAGCACGTCCCCGTCGGCGTAACCGAGAGTCGAGAACGACTTGTCGTTATCCTTGCCGGTAAGAGGGGTCGAGGTCAGTCCGTACACAGTAACATCTCCGCCGGCATCATCGATAAGATGGAAGTTGCCGTATTCAGTATTGTAGAGATCGTCCATCGTACCGGTCAGCTCATAAAGCTGCCTGTCATCCACTTCAGCCGCAAGGAACTCGGCGACAGTGACTTTCTTGGCCGCATAGTAGGCATCGCCTACCTGTACCTCACCGTTATACGAGTCCCGTCTGCCAATGATGGTGACATTGTCACCCTCCTGCAGCCCAATCTGGGAGAATGTCTTGTCTCCTGCCGTCTCATGCAGATTGAGACCGTACACATGCACCGAACCGGTAGCGTCCTCAAGGTAGAAATTGCCGTACTCAGTATTGTAAAGTCCGGTAAGCTTGCCGCTGAGCTGGTACCATTTCTCAGATTCCTCCTCAGCGATAAAATCAGCAACCGAGATTATCTCCGCCCCGGTATCGGCATTGGGCTTGGGATTACCGCCCATCTGATGAACGGTAACGGTGGCGTATATGTGCTCCTCCGTCCTGAACCAGATCACGGCCTCTCTCTGATAGACCACTGAATCCGACACGTTGGTTGATACCGAAACAGCGATGTCCACGGTATCTCCGGCCACACCGGAGCTCCTGTCAATTACAAGCCAGGGATATTTCTCGAACCACTCCGCCTCATTGCCCCAAGGATTGCTGACCTCCACCTCGGCAGTCCAGTCCCTGTTGCTTACGAGTGTCAGATGATACGTGCCGGCCAATGAATCCACTTCCAGATAGTCCTGCGACACGGTAATGTTTACAGGATCGATCTGTCCATCCGGATTATTCCTGTCACATGATGTGAAAAGCAGCGCTGCAAAAGCAGTCAATGCTGTCAATACTTTTTTAAAATTCATTTTGTTCTAGATTAAAGTGTGACTTTTCAAGTCGCAAATATATTATAATTTGGAAACACAGCATTTTAAATTTTTATTACAATTTCAGATATTGTCAGAATTCTTTGGATTTTCCCTTTCCCACCTTCGGAATGTGCGGTCATAGACGAACTATGCAAGTACCAATAAGCCATAGCGTCTGATACGGAAAAGGGCCGGCCCCATGAGGGTCAGCCCTTGTTTCCTTACAGCCTGCCGGGATTATTTGCGCTCGCCGAGCTTGCTGTCCAGCATTACGAGACCGGCCTCGCCGGCTTTCTGGACTTTCTCGTAGATGGAGAGTGCAGTAGCCTCTTCCTCGACCTGCTCGCGGATATAACCCATGAAGAAGTCCTCGGAAGGTTTGTCCTTCTCCTCGCGGGCGATGTCCACGAGCTTGTCGATCAGGGATGTCACGTGGCACTCGTGCTCATAGACGTGCTTGAAGACCTCCTGAACGCTGCCCCAGCCCTGAGGCACTACGTCAATCATGCTGACCTTGGCTGTACCGCCTCTCTTCTGGAGGAACGAGGCCATGTCGTATGCATGTTCAAGTTCTTCCTGAGACTGTTTCTTCATCCAGTGTGACAGTCCGTCGTAGCCCTCTTTCTCAAGATAGAAAGACATGGAAAGGTAGAGGTTGGCCGACCACATCTCAGCGATTATCTGATCATTGATCGCATTCTGTAATTTTTCGGTAATCATAACTTTAAATTTTAAAACTTCTGACTTACTCCTATGCAAATCCGATACCATGTCAGGATGTGCGGACATAATGTCACCGCAATGTCACAACTTCGGGACACTCCGTCAATATATCGCGACATTGTTGATGAGCGGGCTGGCGTATGAGTCCAGAATATTGAACCTCACTTCCGTTGCCGTCACAGGATCAAAGCGCAGGATACGCTTGTAGCCTATCGTGGTGCCCCGGCATACCTCCTTCCAGCTGTCACCGTCAGCCTGCCGGCACTCCACACTGAACTCCTTGACCCTCTGACCCAGTGGAATATACTCCTGAAGCATGACCGCACTGATTTCCCTGCTCCTGCGGAAATACACAGTGAACGAGGCGGAGGTGACACTGTCATCCGTCGCCCAGTAGGTCGAGTATCTGCCGTCCACCGTATTGGCAGCGGCATATTTGGGGGAATTGCCACGGACTGACGCAGAGTACGCACGGGACATCTTGGCATAGTCCGCATGGAAAGCCTCGGTGCGGGCATCGCGGAACTCCATCAGACGGGCGGAATCCACGGGATTGATCCGGCCCGTGCGGTCGGGGGGAACGTTGAGCAGCAGATTTGCATTACGGCCTACGGAAGCATAATAGATATCCATCAGCTCGTCCACCGTCTTGAGCCTGTCATCGGTGGAGGGAGAATAGAACCAACCGGGACGTATGGAGACATCCGCTTCGGCAGGAAGCCACCGGCTGCCGTGGACATTGCCGGTGTTGAGAGTATCCCATGAGGGAGAAAGCCGTCCCGGTGCAAAACCTTCCACGTCAAGTCTGGACCAGTTGGTCTCCCCAGCATAGCCGCGCTCATTGCCCACCCAGCGGCAACCGGGCCCTACGTCACTGAATATCACCACATCCGGTTGAAGCGTTGTCGCCGTCGCATTGAAATATTTCCACCTGTACTTGCTCGGAGCATCTCCCTGGCGGTCATCCGCTCCGTCAAACCACAGCTCGAAGACATCTCCGTACTCGCTCAGGACTTCTGATATGCACCCTACGAACACTTCATTATACCGCTCCGTACCATACGCAGGGTGATTCCTGTCCCACGGAGAGATATACACCCCGAATTTAAGGCCGTACCTGGCACAGGCATCCGAAAGTTCGCGCAGGACATCTCCCTGACCGTCCCGCCATGCGCTCTGAGCCACGGTATGCCGGCTGTACTTGCTGGGCCACAGGCAGAAACCGTCATGATGCTTGGCCGTGATAATGATGCCTTTCATTCCGGCTTCCCTGGCTATCCTGGCCCATTGGTCACAGTCCAGGTCAGTAGGAGCAAACACGTCCGGATCCTCCTCGCCCGTTCCCCATTCACTGTCGGTGAATGTATTGGGACCGAAGTGTACGAACATATAATACTCCATCTTCTGCCACTCCAGCTGAGCGTCCGTGGGGACAGGACCATACGGTCCAGGAGCATCGGCATCCTTGCAAGAAGCCGCCACCATAAGCATGGCGACGGCTGTAATGAATATCTTGTACTGTCTCATATCGTTACTGTCTTCCTCCTCCGAGGGAGCGGTACAGGTTGACTGTGGTCTGCAGCAGCAGATACTTGTCGGACACCACGTTGAGCTGGGCCGTAAGCAGGGACTGCCGGGCCGTGAGCACTTCGAGATAGGTCATCTTGGAACTCCGCTGGTAAAGGGACTCCGCAGTTTCTACGGTACGCTCCAGGTCATTGAGCTGAGCCTGGTGCTTCCGGAGCATCGTATCATAAATCTCGAGGGCGTAGAGGTTGTTGTTGACCTCCTCACCGGCATCAAGCAGGGTCCGCTTGTAAGTCAGTCTGGCTATCTCCTCCTCAGCCTTGGCCACACGCAGATTGGATGTCAGCTGCCCCTTGTTGAATATGGGCTGGGCCAGCTGGGCGATGGCCGAGACGATCAGGCCACCGGGATTGAGGACGGCCTGTCCCACACTGTTGGTCCATCCGGCACTTCCGGAAAGGGTCAGCTTGGGATAGAAGGCCGAACGGGCCTGGTTGGTGGAATAATACGCACTGGCCAGGGCCATCTCCGCCTGATAGACATCAGGACGGTTGGAAAGCAGTTCCAGCGGCACTCCCACCGAGAAATCCTGAGGAAGCGTCTGCTCGTCGATTGTGCTCCTCTCTATTCTGGTGTATACTGAGCCCAGGATGGAGCAGAGAGCGTTCTCCGCCTCCTGACGCTGACGCTTCATGTCGGCGAGGGATGCCTCCAGGCCGTAGAGCTGGGCGCGGGACTGGGTTACGGCATTCTCATTGACACGGCCCACCTTGAGCATTGACTCCATGGACCTTATCTGCTCTGTCCACAGAGCCACGTTCTCCTCGCTGACCCTGACCTGCTCGTCGAGCATCAGAAGCGAATAGTAGGTGTTGGCTATCGTGGCTATGAGCTGGGAGCGCACGGCCTGCTGATAAGCCTCCTGCTGCAGGAGAGCGGCCTGGGCTCCGCGCTTGGCGTTGAGCAGCGAACCGAACAGGTCAATGTCCCAGCTTGCGGAAACGCCTATATTATAGCTCCATGAGCCTGAAGAAGATGTCTGGCCTCCGTTGTCGGCCAAAGTATAATTGTAACCTCCCTGGGGACCCAGATTGAGCGAAGGGGAATAAGCCCACTTCGAGGCTTTCAGACGGGCCTGGGCCTGCTGCACGCGGAGAGCCGCACTGAGCAGATCGGTGTTGTTCTCCAGACCTGTACGGATAAGTTCCTGAAGATGAGGATCAGTGAACATCTCTTCCCACGGCATGTAGCCGAAAGAGGAACTGTCGGCCGCTGCGGCTGCATCATCCGGGGACACCAGCTCTGCCCTGTACAGACTGTCCATCGGGACTATGTTCTCAGGCCTCTCGTATTTACGGTAGATGGAGCATCCGCTGGCCATCAGCACCGCCATTGATATCAATATTGTCTTTCTCATAATGCTGCTCTTTCCTCCTTTCTTTTACCCATTACCTTCTCCTCCACATACTGGAAGATGACGAAGAACATGGGCGTGATGAACATAAGGGCGATGGTTCCGACCACCATACCGCCGGCAGTACCGATACCGAGGGAACGGTAACCGTTGGCACCGACACCCGAAGCGGTAATCAGAGGCAGCAGACCGATCACCATGGTAAGCACTGTCATAAGGATAGGCCTGAGTCGCACTCCGGCTGCGGACAGAGCCGCCGCACTGAGGGACATGCCCCTCTTTCTACGCTGAGAGCCGTATTCGGTAATAAGGATCGCCGTCTTGGACAGCAGACCGATCAGCATGACCATACCGACCTGGGTGTAGATGTTGCTCTCCATACCGCACAGCTTGGTGAAGAAGTAGCTGCCCATCAGACCGAACGGCACCGAGCAGAGCACTGCGAGCGGCAGGAAGAGACTCTCGTACATACCGCAGAGAATCAGGTAGATGAATATCACGCAGATCACATACACTATGGCAGTGGTGTTGGACTCGGCCAGCTCGGCCTCCTCACGGGTCATGCCGGAGAACTCGTAGCCGAAACCGGTAGGCAGGGCCTCCTTGCTGACCTCCTCGATGGCGGCGATGATGTCTCCCGAACTGTATCCCGGGTTAGGCATACCCTGCACGGTGATGGAGGTGAACATGTTGAAGCGGTTGAGCACCTCGGCACCGTATATCTTGGTAAGTGTCACGAACTGGCTTACGGGAGCCATACCGTCGGACGTGCGCACATACACGTCATCGAGCGACTGCATATCGTCCCTGAACTCGGGCGGAGCCTGCAGGATGACACGGTAGAGCTTGGTGAAACGGTTGAAGTTGGACACGTACATACTGCCGTAGTAACCCGAAAGCACGGAGAGCACCGCGTCTGTGGTAGTACCGGCACGGATACATTTAGCCGCATCCACGTCTATCTGATACTGAGGGAAATCGGAACTGAACGAGGTATAGGCCAGCTGCACCTCCGGTCTCTCGTTGAGAGCGGCGATGAAGCCCTGGGTCACATCCTCCAGCGCATCGATGCCACGGCCCGAACGGTCCTGAAGGTCGACGAAGAAGCTGTTACCGGTACCGTAACCGGAAATCATAGGCGGCGCGAAGATGAAGATCTGCGCGTTCTTGATATGGGCCGTATTGGCGTATATCTTCTCGATGACCGCAGTATAGCTCTGGTCCTTGTCGGGACGCAGGCTCCAGTCCTTGAGACGTATCATCATCATGGCATGCGAGGCACCGCTTCCTGAGAATGAGAAGCCGGCCACCTGGTTGTAGGTGTTTATCTCCTCGATGTCCTTGATGCTGTTCTGCATCTCGGTCAGAATGTCATTGGTCTCGGCCAGAGTAGTTCCGGGAGCCGCGTCCACACTGATGAAGAGCGAACCGGTATCCTCGTTGGGCACCAGGGATGTCTTCGCCGTTGCCATGAAGTATACGAGCAGACCGCAGGCCGCAACAAGCGTGCCGACACCCACCCATTTGTACTTGATGAAGAACTTTACTCCGCCTTTGTACTTGGTAATCATGCGTCCGAATGATGCCTCGAAAGCGATTCTGAATCTGGTCGAGAACTGCTTGGGCTTCTCGCCGGGAGCCACGATCTCGTTGGGCTTCATGATCAGGGCGCAGAGCGCGGGCGAGAGGGTAAGGGCGTTGATGGCCGAGAAACCTACCGCCGCAGCCATGGTCAGACCGAACTGCTTGTAGAACAGACCGGAGGTACCGCCCAGGAATGACACGGGGATGAACACGGCCATGAAGACCAGCGTCGCAGACACAACGGCTGCGGACACACCCTCGACACCATCCATCGCGGCTTTATATGCAGACCTGTAACCCATGTCGAAGCGTGCCTGCACCGCCTCGACGACTATTATGGCATCGTCCACGACCGTACCGATAACCAAGATCAGCGCGAAGAGGGTAATCAGGTTGATGGTGAAGCCGGCCACTATCATGAATGCGAATGTCGCAATCAGCGCGACGAAGATACATATCGTAGGGATGAGGGTCGCCCTCGGACTCTGCAGGAAGACGTACACCACCAGTACCACGAGCAGGATGGTCTCGAAGAGAGTCTTTATCACCTCCTGTATGGAGGCATCGAGGAAGTCCTTGGTACTCATGATGTCTATTATCTCAATACCTTTGGGCAGATCAGCCTTCACCGTCTCCAGATATGCGTCTATCTCCTTGATGATCTCATTGGCGTTACTTCCGGCAGTCTGGTTGATCATACAGGTAACACCGGGAGCACCCTTCACACGGCCCTCGAAGTTGTAGGAGACCGCACCGAGCTCGATGTCGGCTATATCCTTCAGCTTCAGGACACGGCCATCATCGTATGCCCGGATAACTATCTCTCCGAACTCCTCCTCGGTGGACAGACGGCCCTTGTAACGGAGGGTGTACTGGAAGACGTTGTCGGAATTCTCACCTATGGCACCGGTCGAGGCCTCGATGTTCTGGCTGGACAGAGCCGCGCTGACATCGGAAGGTATCAGACCATACTGGGCCATCACGTCAGGCTTCATCCACACACGCATCGCATAGTCACCGCCCATCACGTTGCAGTCTCCCACTCCGGAGATACGCTGAATCTGAGGCTTCACGTTGATGGAAAGGTAGTTGGTGAGGAAGGTCTCGTCGTAGGTGCTGTCAGGCGACACAAGGGCAAATACCTTCAGGGTACTGCTCTGACGCTTGGACACCTCGACACCGACCCTGGTAACCTCCGCCGGCAGCAGGGATGTGGCCCTGGACACGCGGTTCTGTACGTTGACCGCAGCCATATCCGGGTCAATTCCCTGCTTGAAATATACTGTAATGGAAGCACTTCCGGAGTTACTTGCCTCGGAAGTCATATAGGTCATGTCCTCCACACCGTTGATGGCCTCCTCCAGAGGAGCTATCACCGCGTTCTGCACGGCTGTGGCGTTGGCACCGCTGTAAGTCGTGGATACGCGGATGGTAGGAGGTGCGATATCCGGGTACTGCTCGATAGGCAGAATTGCCAGCGCAATGATACCCACCAGCACCAGGAAAGTCGATATTGCGACCGACAGGATAGGCCGGTCTATGAACGTCTTTAGATTCATACGTTACTCTCCTTCGTTAGAATTGACAGGCGTACCGGTTATCGGAGTGCCCTCCCTGAGCAGGCCGGCTCCCTCGGACACTATCACATCGCCCTCGGCCAGACCGCTCTCAACGATATATTCCCGACCGTTGTTGAGACGGAACACCTTTATCTCATTGGAGACGGCCTTGCCGTCAATCACCTTGTATACAAATATCTTGTCCTGTATCTCGTATGTAGCCTCCTGAGGTATCACGATGCAGCCGTTCCTCTCATACGACACATTGACACGGCCTGAACCGCCGCTCATCAGACGACCGTCAGGATTGTCGAACACGGCCCTGACGCTCACCGCTCCGGTACCCTTGTCCACGATACGGCTGATCACGTCGATATGACCCTGATGCTCGTAAATGGAGCCGTCGGCCATGGTCAGCGACACCGGCAGGAAAGAGTCCACGGTGTTGTCGATGGAGCCGTACTGACGGGTCATCGAAAGCACCTCCTTCTCAGGCAGGGAGAAATATACGTACATCTGGGAATTGTCCGAAACGCTTATCAGGGGCTCCGCCATGGATGCGCTCACCAGTGCTCCCACTCTCACCGAAGTCATGCCTGCCGAACCGTTGACAGGACTCTTCACGATAGCGTAGGAAAGGTTCTGAGCCGCACTTGCCTCAGCGGCCTCAGCCTGTCTGAGAGCAGCGACCGCGCTGTTGTACGAGTTGCGGGCCGTCTGGAGCTCAAAATCCGAAATCACCTTGTCGGCATACAGGTCCTCGCTTCCCTCCAGGGAGAGCTCGGCTGTTGCCAGCTGGGCCTCGGCAGTAGCGACAGCGGCCTTGGCCTGCCTGTATGCTGCGGCATAGGGGATAGTGTCTATCACGAACAGCGTCTGCCCCTTCCTGACCTTGGCCCCCTCCTTTACCAGGACATCCGTAACGAATCCTGAAACCTGGGGTCTCACTTCCACATCCTGTTTTCCCTCTATGACAGCAGAGTAGCTGACTGACAGAGACCTGTCCTCGGGAAATACTTTAAGAAGCGGATACGTAACCGCCTCCATCTGGCCCTGAGCCTTCTGCTTGCATGATGTCATGCCGATAACGGCACAGAGGCCCAAAACCGCAATTTTCAGATAACGCATATATAATTACTCTTTAAAAATTCTGAGTCCGTGCTAGCAACGATTGTGCCAAATACACAATCATTTCCGAATTTAACACATATATTTCCTTTTTCAACATCAATTCTGCCGTTCTGACTCCTGGGATATGCCGATTTCATACAGTTTTTGCCGCCCGTCAATACCGGACTGCTCCGTACAGGATCACAGCACCTCCATCCCGGCCACAGCCCGACGGTAGCCGTCCACCATCGAGCGGACGATGTCGGCAGCCGAAGGCAGATCGGAGATGAGCGAAACGCCCTGGCCTATCTCCAGCTCGCCGGCTGACAGGTCGCCTTCGAAGATGCCCTGACGGGCCCGGCCGCGACCGAGCAGCTCCACGAGCTCTTCCTTCGAAGCCCCGCGGTCCTCGGCCTCCTGCACCTGTGCATAGAAATCGTTCTTGATCAGGCGGGTCGGACTCACCTTCTTGAGGGCCAGCATCGTATCGCCCTCCTTGAGTCCGAGACAGAGCTGCTTGAACTCCTCGCTGGCACTGCTCTCGCGGCACAGGGCAAAACGGGTACCGACCTGCACGCCCTCGGCTCCGAGGGCGAAGGCAGCGGCCATTCCAGCCCCCGAGACGATACCGCCCGCAGCCAGCAGAGGCAGCGATACTGCCGCCCGGACCTGAGGCACCAGCACCATCGTAGCCGTCTCCTCCCGGCCATTGTGCCCGCCGGCCTCGAAACCCTCGGCCACCACCGCATCGACCCCGGCCTCAGCGCATTTGACCGCGAACTTGGAACTCGACACCACATGCGCTACCTTCACCCCGGCATCCTTGAGCCTCGGCGTCCATGTCTTGGGATTACCGGCCGAGGTAAAGACCACCGGCACCTTCTCAGACAGCACCACCTCCATCAGCTCTGCGGCATACGGAGACATCAGCGGCACATTGACCCCGAACGGCTTATCCGTAGCAGCGCGGCATGAAGCGATATGCTCCCGCAGCAGCTCCGGTTTCATCGACCCTGCCCCGAGCAAACCTAAACCGCCCGCGGCACTCACCGCCGAAGCCAGCCTCCAGCCGCTGCACCAGACCATTCCGCCGGAGACTATCGGATAACGGATGCCGAACACCGAGCACACCCGGTTGTCATTGCGGATGATTTCAGTACGCGACTCGCACACCACCGCATCCATCAGCATATCGTGAGCCTCCCGGGGCACCGCATCCACCACCTGGAAATCGAAGCAGACCCCGACCTTGTACGGCCCGCCCTGAGAGCAGTCCGAAGCCCCTGCCAGCAGCCTGTCGTAGAAGCCCTTGCCGCGTCCCATCCGACCGCCGTCCATATCGAAGGCCACTCCCGGCACCACGACCAGGTCGATATCGGAGATCCGCACCTCCTCCGACCCCTCCACAGGCTCCGGAATAGCATACGATTCGCCCGGAGTCAGTGCAGCCCTACCGGAGAACCGTCTGATTCTCAAGAAATCCCCGTCCACCACCGGCAAAAATACATTCTTCCCGGCCGCAGCACAGGCGAGCACCGCGTCCTGAGTCGCCACCTCATCCTGCATTGCCCAGTAGAACAGAATATTCCGGGCCTTCCGGAAACGCGGAAGCGCCATCAGACGCTCCATCACCGGCACAGAGCGGCGGCGGCGCTCCTCGAGGGGCACCTGTTTCTTGCGCATCGATATCAATTTGCGAAGTTCCTTCTTACTTTCCATAATTTTCAATATTTTCGCAAAAATATAATTTTGTCCGATACGATGGAAAAAGTTCTGCTTCACTCCTGCTGCGCCCCCTGCTCCGCCGCCATCCTCGAATGGATGGGGCAGAACGGCTATGAACCGACCATCCTCTTCTACAACCCCAACATTTTCCCGGAGGAGGAATATCTCAAGCGGAAGCATGAGATAGTGCGGTATGCGCAGGAAATCGGAGTGGCGATAGTGGACCTGGACAAGGAAAATACTGGGGGAAAGGACAATGCAGAAGTCTCCGCAGGGTATGAGGGAACAAGTGGGCGGCAGGGAGATCACAGAGATTTCTGGGAAAGACAGCATGAACAATGGCTGAAATGCACCGTGGGTCTCGAAAATGAGCCGGAACGGGGCGGCCGCTGCCTCGCCTGCTTCAAGCACCGCCTCTGCACTGCGGCTGACTACGCCGCCGGACACGGCTTTCCCCTGTTCACCACCACCCTCGCCTCCTCCCGCTGGAAGGACATCCGGCAGATCAACGAGGCCGGCTTCTACGCCGAGGAGCATTGCGGCAGGGGCCTGACCCGCTTCTGGGACCGCAACTGGCGCAAGGGCGGCCTCTACGAACGCCGCAACATCCTCGCCCGCCAGTTCTACAACCAGCAGTACTGCGGCTGCGAGTTCAGCCTCCGTAGACTAACTGAATAAATACTTGGCAATCATGTGGTTATTACTGATATACCTGACCAGGTAAATGATTTCTCCTTCCGCATAATACTGAGTGAAAAAAACATACCACTGCGTAAGCCTACTTTTAGGGAAAACGGCATACAGCATCCCTCTGCCATATTTCTCAAAATATGGCGGAGCAGGCTTACTGACACGAAGATGAAGTGTTCTCTCAATATCCAGAATTAACTCCTCCACATATTCCACTGCAGTATCCTCAAAACTGAAGTATTCCTTGTCCAGGAGCGTCTCTATCAATTCTGAGAAATACTGCCTTACCTCCGGCAGGAACAGCACTCTCATACTCAACGACTTCTTTTCCTATATGCTTCACGGATATCCGAGACTATTCCCGGCATAAGCTGCTGAGCGGTTACCGCCCGTTTCAGATCTTCGTCCGGTTCAAGATACTCCTGCTTGGTGAGGATAAATGTCTCGTTACGTCCTCTCTGGATTATAATCTGCTCATTTGCAGCTAAGTCCAAATATTTTTTCAAATTGCTTCTCAACTCGGATGAACTTATCACTCTCATATTTCTGTCGATTTTGTACACTATAATGTACAACAAAGATAAGATTAATTTTCATATCTTTGCGAATAATGGCTAAACACTGCGCAATATGATGAAACGGATACCTACTGTCATGCTGGCCGCGGCGACGATGATTATGAGCGGCTGTAACGGAAACAATAACGGCAATCAACAGAAGACCATGAGCAATATTTCGGAAGAGACCGTCAATAGGACGGTACAGGCCATAGTGGAGAAATGTCCGCAGGCCGACCAGGCACTGGTGCAGAAGGGCGTGGCCCAGGCGGCAGCACTGTGGAGGACTGAGGACGGCACTGAAGCGGAGTTCGAACAGTTCGCCGCCGAAAGTTACGCTGCTACGCCCGAAGACCGCAAGGTGCTGTTCGACAAGCTGTCGGCGGCATTCGAGACCCTTTACGGCACATCCAACCAAGTAGCCGTGCGGCTGCAGGCTCCGCTGCATCTGACCGGCTCGGAGCTCACTGGGATAGACTACATCCTCGGAGCATTCGACCCCTATTCTCACCTGTCGGATGACCTATTTGCCAACAAGACGGCATTCGTCACCATCCTCAACTTCCCGTTCTACACCCTCGAGGAGAAAAACACCCTCGGAAAGAACTGGAGCCGCCTCGAATGGGCCTACGCCCGCATGGGAGATGCATTCACCACCAGGGTGCCGGCAGCAGTCAAGGCCCGTTACGCCCAGGTACTCAGCGGCTGCGAGAACTACATCGCCTCCTACAATATCATGATGGGACATCTGCTCACAGATGACGGCCGCCGCCTCTTCCCCGAGGACATGGTGCTGCTCTCGCACTGGAACCTGCGCGACGAGCTCAAGAGCAACTACGCCGACATTCCCGATGCCAATGAGAAACAGGAGATGATCTTCCAGGTGATGCTCCGTATCGTGGACCAGACCATCCCGAAGGACGTGGTGAACAACCCGGCATACGACTGGGCACCCTATTCCAACAAGACTTACAAGGACGGTAAGGAAGTGCAGCTCCAGCCCGAGACCGACGTGCGCTACTCGCATATCCTCAACACATTCCATGTGGAAGAGCAGATCGACCTCTACAGCCCTGAGCTGCCCACCGGCATCGCACGCAACTTCGAGGAGGGCATGGAAGTATCCGCTAAGGACATCGAGGAGCTGTTCATCCGCCTGATATCTTCCGATGAGGTGAAGGAAGTCGCCGCGCTCATCAAGGAGCGTCTGGGCCGCGACCTGAGACCCTACGACATCTGGTATGACGGATTCAAGAGCCGCTCGGCCATGCCTGAGGACGAACTGACCGAGATGACCCGGCGCAAATACCCTGATGCGCAGGCATTTGCTAAGGATATGCCCAGAATGCTCCGCTACCTGGGATTCCCTGCCCATGATGCCAAATACATCGCTGAACGCATCGTAGTGGAACCGGCCCGCGGCTCAGGCCATGCCTGGGGAGCTCAGGGACGCTGGGAGCCCGCCCGTCTGCGCACCCGCATCGGAGACAAGGGCATGGACTACAAGGGTTACAACATCGCAGTCCACGAGTTCGGCCACAACGTCGAGCAGACCCTGGACCTCTACGACATCGACTACTACATGCTCAACGGCGTGCCCAACACCGCCTACACAGAGGCCCTGGCCTTCATCTTCCAGAAACGGGACCTCCAGCTCCTGGGCTTTGACTATGAGATGGACGACAACACCACCCTCGACATCTTCTGGGGCGCCTACGAGATCATGGGTGTCGCACTGGTGGACATGTATACCTGGCAGTGGCTCTACAGCCATCCCGATGCTACGGCATCCGAGCTGCGCGATGCCGTCAACAGCATAGCCAAGGACGTATGGAACAAGTACTACGCCCCCGTGCTAGGCACCCCCGACTGTCCCCTGCTGGCCGTCTACTCGCACATGGTCAACTCCCCGATGTATCTGCCCAACTATCCCTTCGGCCACATCATCGAGTATCAGCTTGAGAGCCATCTGGCACAGTGCCGCAACAAGGCCGAGTTCGCCTCGGAGATCCGCCGTATCTACACCCTCGGCCGCCTGACCCCTCAGATATGGATGCAGCAGGCCGTCGGCTCCGAGGTCAGCGTGGATCCGCTCCTCGAGGCCGTCGGCACAATCGTCTCCAAATAAATTTTGGCACATTACCAAAAATTGGTAACTTGCAGAAAATTTAGAAAAGGATGAAAAATACATCAGTGGCCCTCGGCCCTCATTTTGACAATTTTATTCAGGTCTCCATAGAAGAGGGACGCTACGGCAGTGCCAGCGAGATGGTCCGCGCCGGACTGCGCCTTCTCGAGGAGGAGGAACTGCGCGTCAATGCACTCAGACGTGCCATCGATGATGGTCTGAACAGCGGCATCGCCACCGGTTTCGATCCTGTCGCACACCTCGCTAGACTGAAAACAGGACTGCCCGATGAGTAAGCTCCGTTTCACCAACAAGGCAGTCGGCGACCTTACGTCCATCTGGAACCATACTGAACGGACATGGTCTGCGCAGCAGGTTGAAAGATACTACAACATACTCATGAACGCATGCGGCAGCGGTTAGGATAATTTTAGTAACTTTGGATGTTGAACACCTTAAATCTAATGATCATGGACATGCAGCAGAGACTCTACCCGGTAGGACGGCAGGACTTCGCCGAGATAAGGACGGCAGGCAACTTCATGTATATCGACAAGACTGAGTATGTCTACAGGATGACGCACTCCGATGCGAAATTCATCTTCCTGAGCCGGCCCAGGAGGTTCGGCAAGTCGCTCCTCGTATCCACGCTGAAATATTATTTCCAGGGCAGGAAGGAACTGTTCCAAGGACTGGCTATTGACTCCTTGGAAAAGGAATGGACGGTGTATCCGGTGCTGCACTTTGACATGAGCATTGCAAAGCACATGGGAAAAGAGCAGTTGGAGGCGGCATTGGGCAACCAGCTCTCGTGGCACGAGAAGGAATACGGAATAATTCCAGAAGACAAGGACCCTAATCTCAGACTGAAAAATCTGATAGAGACCGCTTACAGGCAGACCGGACAGAGGGTAGTTATTCTGATTGACGAATACGACGCACCGCTGCTGGACGTAGTCCACGAGGAAAAGACCCTGCCGGTACTGCGCAACGTCATGCGCAATTTCTACAGCCCCCTCAAGGCCTGCGACCCGTATCTCCGCTTCGTATTCATGACCGGTATCACCAAGTTCTCCCAGCTCAGCATTTTCAGCGAACTCAACAACTTGAGGAACATCAGCATGGATACCTCCTACGCCGCTGTCTGCGGAATCTCGGAGGACGAGATGCTCTCGCAGATGAGCGAGGACATAGACACAATGGCAGCGAAGATGGCCCTTGACCGCGGACAGCTCCTCGAGAAACTCAAAAGCTATTATGACGGATATCATTTCACATGGCCCTCCCCCGATATCTACAACCCGTTCAGCATAGTATGCGCATTCGCTGACAAAAAAATCGGTGCCTATTGGTTCGGCAGCGGCACTCCGACATACCTGATTGAGATGATCCGTAAGTTCCGAATGACTCCCGTTCAATTAGGAGAGACATGCAAGGCAGGCAAGGACGAATTCGACACTCCTACAGAACGGCTTTCCAGCATAATTCCTCTGCTCTACCAGAGCGGGTACTACACTATAAAGAAAGGCATCCCGGCCATCGAGTCTTACACACTGGGGATACCCAACCAGGAGGTGAGAATCGGACTGTTCCGCTCCCTGATACCATACTACGTGACCACTGACACCCTGTCTGCCTCCTCGACCCTTATTTCCATGGCGGAATGCCTCCTTGAAGATGACATGGACGGAGCACTGAAAGCCATGCAGACCTTCCTGGGCACCGTCCCCTACACCGACAATACCGACTACGAAGGCCACTGGCAGCAGGTGCTCTACATCATATTCTCCCTCCTCGGCTACTACGTGGACGTGGAGGTACGCACTCCGCGCGGAAGGGTGGACATGGTCATGCGCACCGCCACCAGGCTCTACTTGGTAGAGCTGAAACTCGACCACTCAGCTGAGGCCGCCATGCAGCAGATCGACCTGAAGCAGTACCCCGAACGCTTCGCCCTATGCGGCCTGCCCGTAGTAAAGGTCGCCATCGACTTTGACCGGGAATCCCACAACATCTCCGACTGGAAAATCTCCGAATAAGCAGCAATACCAGAACAATACAAATCCCCGCCACATTTGCTTTTCGTGACGGGGATTCTTATTTACCCACTTATTCTCCCTAACGGTGTGTCAGAGTGGGTAGAATGCCGTTATTCCTCTTTCATGTAGGTGTAGCGGTGGTCTGTGGGAGGCACTAGAGTCTCCTTCACCGCACGCGGCAGCACCCAGCGGATGAGGTTGAACTCGCCGCCGGCCTTGTCATTGGTTCCGGAAGCACGGGCTCCGCCGAAAGGCTGCATACCGACTACGGCTCCGGTGGGCTTGTCGTTGATGTAGAAGTTGCCGGCTGCGTATTTCAGCTTGCGGGAAATCTTCTCGAGTGCCAGACGGTCGCGGCCCCAGATGGCTCCGGTCAGGCCGTAAGGCGAGGTGGTGTCGCAGAGCTCGACGGCCTTGTCCACATCGGCGTCATCGTATACGTATACTGTGAGGACGGGGCCGAAGATCTCCTCTTCCATGCTCTTGAAATGAGGGTCTGTGGTGACGATGACTGTAGGCTCCACGAAGTAGCCCCTGGACTTGTCGTATCCGCCGCCGAGCACGATCTCAGCGTCCTTCGATGCCTTGGCGTAGTCGATGTAGGAAGCTATGTTGTCGAAGGATGTCTCATCGATGACGGCATTGATGAAATTCATCGGATCGCAGACGTCACCCATTCTGACCTGAGCTGCCGTATCCTTGATCTTCTCGAGGACAGCAGGCCACAGGGACTTGGGCACGTACATACGGGAAGCAGCGGAACATTTCTGGCCCTGGTACTCGAAGGCACCGCAATAAGCCGCATTGCCGACCTCCTCGGCCACTGCCGAAGGATGCACGAAGATGAAGTCCTTGCCGCCGGTCTCACCCACCAGACGGGGATAGGAGCGGTAGTTGGCGATATTGTCGCCCACCTGACACCACAGGGTGTTGAATGTAGCGCTGGAACCGGTGAAATGCACGCCGGCCAGGTCCTTCGAAGCAAAGATCTCCTTGCCGATGACGGCACCGCTGCCGGGGATGAAGTTCACTACGCCTGCGGGCACGCCGGCCTCCTCGTAGATCTTCATCAGATAGTAGTTGGAGAGGATGGCTGTGGTAGAAGGCTTCCATACCACGGTGTTGCCCATCAGGGCGGGAGACATCGAAAGGTTCGACGCAATGGATGTGAAGTTGAACGGGGTCAGCGCGAAGATGAAGCCCTCGAGGGGACGGTATTCCACGCTGTTGATCTGGTTGGGACCGCTCTTGGGCTGAATGCTGTAGATCTTGGAGGCAAAAGCAGCGTTGTAGCGCAGGAAGTCAATCGTCTCGCATGCGGAGTCGATCTCTGCCTGATAGAAATTCTTGCTCTGCCCGAGCATGCAGGCTGCGTTGATCACAGCACGGTACTTGCCTGCGAGCAGGTCGGCTATCTTGAGCATGATGGAGGCGCGGACCGTCCAGTCCAGCTCCGCCCACTCCTCGTGAGCGTCGAGAGCCGCCTTGATGGCCATCCTGACCTCCTCGGGACCGGCCTTATGATATGTAGCCAGCACATGGGCATGGTCATGAGGCATAACCACCTTTCCGGTGTTGCCTGTACGCACTTCCTTGCCGCCGATAATCAGGGGAATATCCAGTTCGATGCTGCTCTGTCTCTTGAGCTCGGCTTCGAGGGCTACCCGCTCGGGAGAGCCTTTCAGATAGGATTTCACCGGTTCATTGGCCGGCAGAGGGAAATTGAAAACTGCATTTTTCATACTCTATGGGTGTTTTGTTAGTTGTTTTGTCAATCGCCCACGAATATACTGCTTCCGCAGCACATTTCAAAGTTTTGAAGATTAAAATACAAGAAACTGAGGACTCTTCTCTCAGGCAAAACGATACAGCCGAAAGGAAGGCATTCTTCCACCCGCCCCCCAAAGACAACTGAAACATACATCCGTTGGTGTCACATTTCCCAAATTATACATTAATACACAAATATTTTCCGACTGAGGAAAATTCCCAGCATATTATAATGAATAAAACGGACATTTAATCAACGTTTTACACCAACACATATGAAAAAATTAAACATTTTCTGCATCGCTGCCGCAATGACCTGTCTGACTCTGCCCTGTACGGCAGGCACACCCGAAGGCAAAATCGCATTCAATCCTGAACCCTCTGACAACAGACCTTTCGGAATATCAGTCGGTCTTGTAACAAAACAGATATCGGACGGCAGCACCAAACTCCCATGGATGATGCTCGATCAGATAGCGACAGGAAAGATGGACAAAAAATCCTCCCCGTCCTTCCAGATCGGCTTTTCCTGGTCGCCCGAGTTCCGCTACGGTATCGGGCTGCAAACCGGTATCTTCTACGAACTGTCTGCTGACTCCTACAGTATATCTGAAACTATCATGGGTGAAAGCATTAGCTCAAAGCTAAAGCTTGACGAGCACACCCTTTCAATACCTGTGCGTGTTCAGTACCGCTATGAGATTATCCCGGACCTGAGCGTCTTTATCTACACGGGACCCAGCTTTGACATCAGTCTCGCATACAATGCAACTGCTGAGATGTCCGCAATGGGTATCAGCGAAAGTGAGAAAGACAATCTCTACAGCGATTCCGACAACAATCAGTTTCATCTCATGTGGGGAGCAGGAGCCGGTGTCCGCTGGAAATTCCTACAGCTCAACATCGGCGGTGACTGGGGCCTCACACCCCTCTACAAAAGCGAGAGCAGTGCCCATCTGAACAAACCCTTCCACATCACCCTCTCTTATCGCTTCTGACAATCCCGTCACTATATCCGAGACTGCGCCTGACACCTCATCAGCGCAGTCTTTTTTAATACCCACATATCCCGGAAAGCGCCATTCACGGTTCATCCCGGACATTCAGGAGAGCATCTTCCCTGAAAGAGCGGGAACAATGGTAACCACGGGAGCAGAGCCATATCATAACAGGCGAATAATCAATACCTTGCAGAGAGCCGATGCTCTTGCCACGCCCTAAGATAGCGACTAAAATCTCCCGTTAAAATCATAACTGTCACATATTAAGCACATTGCATTTACGAGGTGCTTCTCTGCTTTCCATTGCTGCACCCTTCTGCATCACCTTCAGAAGGCGGACGGAGAAGGTTATCATTTTATTGCCCGGCACATACTCTTTTGCAGATGCACCCAGATGAGCCTATGCGCCTGAAAATGTTAGTGCTTTTGTTGGTGCCGGAAAGAAAAAAGGAGTTGCAGATATCGCTGCAACTCCTTGGTTTTGAGGGTGGACCCGGCTGGGCTTGAACCAGCGACCCCCTGATTATGAGTCAGGTGCTACTAACCGACTGAGCTACGGGTCCTAATCACTATCTTTGAATCAGAGCTGCAAAGATAGTGTTTTTTTCTTATCGTCAAACTTTGATTTCAACTTCGACTCCACTGGGAAGCTCGAGTTTCATCAGAGCGTCTACGGTGCTGGGTGTCGAGCTGTAGATGTCGAGGAGACGACGGTAGGAATTAAGCTCGAACTGCTCGCGCGACTTCTTGTTGACGAAGGTCGAACGGTTCACGGTGAATATCTTCTTGTCTGTAGGAAGGGGGATAGGACCATTCACGACAGCACCGGTAGCCTTCACCGTTTTCACGATCTTGTCTGCGGACTTGTCCACGAGAGCGTGATCGAATGATTTCAGTTTTATTCTTATTTTTTGGCTCATTGCTTTTAATTTTAATCTGGTTATTCTTCGTCCTCGTCATACTTGCGTGCTCCGCCGGCCTTTTCGATAACCTCCTTGGCGAGGTTGGCGGGAAGCTCTGCGTAATGCGAGAATTCCATAGTACTGGTCGCACGTCCCGAAGTGATGGTACGGAGGATGGTAACGTAGCCGAACTGCTCTGCAAGAGGCACCTTGGCCTTGACGATCCTCGCGTTGCCCTTCGAGTCCATGTTGGTGATCTGTCCGCGGCGCTTGTTGAGGTCACCGATGACATCACCCATGTACTCCTCGGGAGTAACGACTTCCAATGACATGATAGGTTCCAGAAGAATAGGATTAGCCTTGGGCAGGGCATGTCTGAATGCCATGCGGGCGCAGATCTCGAACGACAGGGCATCGGAGTCCACGGGGTGGAACGATCCGTCGAGCAGAGTGACCTTGAGCGAGGGAACCTCGAATCCGGCAAGAACACCGTTGGCCATTGCGGACTTGAAGCCCTTCTCAACAGAAGGAATGAACTCGCGGGGAATATTTCCTCCCTTGACCTGATCGACGAACTGAAGTCCTGTGACTCCTTCGTCAGCGGGTCCGATCTCGACGATGATGTCGGCGAACTTACCGCGGCCGCCTGTCTGCTTCTTGAATACCTCACGGTGCTGAACGGTGGAGCGGACGGCCTCCTTGTAGTTGACCTGAGGCGCACCCTGATTGATCTCCACACCGAACTCGCGTTTCAGACGGTCCACGATGATCTCCAGATGGAGCTCACCCATACCGCTGATGACTGTCTGTCCGGTCTCATGGTCAGAGCGTACAGTGAAAGTAGGATCTTCCTCAGAGAGCTTGCCGAGAGCAACACCCAGCTTGTCGAGGTCCTTCTGTGTCTTGGGCTCCACGGCAAGACCGATCACAGGATCAGGGAATGTCATGGATTCCAGAACTATAGGATGTGCCTCGTCGCAGATGGTGTCTCCGGTACGCAGCTCCTTGAAGCCTACTGCCGCGCAGATATCTCCTGCTTCCACGAAGTCAATCGGATTCTGCTTGTTGGAGTGCATCTGGTACAGACGCGCCACACGCTCCTTCTTACCGGAACGGGTATTGAGAACGTATGAACCCGCATCGAGCTTTCCTGAATATGCCCTGAGGAATGCCAGACGGCCAACGAAAGGATCGGTGGCAATCTTGAACACCAGGGCGCAGAAAGGCTCCTTGGCATCGGGATGACGCTCCTCCTGCTTGTCATTGGTGGGGTTGGTGCCTTCCACCTCGGGGACATCCAGAGGAGAGGGCAGATACCTCATGACAGCATCCAGGAGGAACTGTACACCTTTGTTCTTGAATGACGAGCCACAACACATGGGCACGACCGCCATCTCAATGGTGGCCTTGCGTATAGCTGCTATAATCTCATCGTCGGTAATGGTAGAGGGATCGTCGAAGAATTTCTGGAGGATACGGTCGTCGTACTCAGCGACAGTCTCCAGCAGCTTGTTCCTCCACTCCTCGGCCTCTGCCTGCAGATCTGCCGGAACATCCTTTATCTTGTAGTTGACGAGTTCCTTGCTGTCCTGATCGTAGTAGATGGCCTTCATGGCTATCAGATCCACGATACCCGCGAACTTGTCCTCGGCTCCGATGGGAATGCAGATGGGAAGAGGGTTGGCACCCAACTTCTCGCGGATCTCATCCACTACGGCGAAGAAGTCCGCTCCTACGCGGTCCATCTTATTGACATAGGCTATCTTAGGCACATGATACTTGTCTGCCTGACGCCAAACGGTCTCAGACTGAGGCTGTACACGGCCTACCGCGCAGAATGTCGCAACGGTTCCGTCAAGTACGCGCAGAGATCTCTCGACCTCCACTGTAAAGTCCACGTGGCCCGGAGTGTCTATCAGGTTGATCTGATAGGTCTCTCCGTTGTAATGCCAGAAGGCTGTGGTGGCAGCGGAAGTAATGGTTATACCCCTTTCCTGCTCCTGGACCATCCAGTCCATGGTGGCAGCTCCGTCATGCACCTCACCTATCTTATGAGTTTTTCCAGTATAGTACAGGATACGCTCGGACGTGGTAGTCTTTCCGGCATCGATGTGAGCCATGATACCGATATTTCTGGTGTATTTTAAATCCCTTGCCATCAGCTAATCTATAACGCTAAAATCTGAAATGGGCGAAGGCCTTGTTAGCCTCTGCCATCTTGTGCATATCTTCTTTTCTCTTGTAGGCAGCACCTTCACAGTTATAGGCTGCCATGATTTCTGCGGCCAACTTTTCCGCCATGGAGTGACCGGAACGCTTGCGCGAGAAGACTATCATGTTCTTGATCGCGAGAGAGACTTTTCTTTCCGGACGCACCTCGGTCGGAACTTGGAAGTTCGCTCCACCAACCCTGCGGCTCTTTACCTCCACCTGAGGGGTGATGTTTTCCAACGCTTTTTTCCAAATGTCGAGAGGAGCCTTGTCAGAATCTTTCATCTTCTCGCCCACCATATCGATGGCGTCGTAAAAAATAGAATACGCGATACTCTTCTTACCCTGGAGCATGAGGTTGTTCACAAACTGTGTAACCAGCACTTCATGATACTTGGGATCAGGAAGTAGAATCCTCTTTTTAGGCTTCGATTTTCTCATTTCTTGATACTTTAGGAAAAATTAATAAAATGTTTACTTCTTAGCGGCTGACTTCTTCGGTCTCTTGGCTCCGTAGAGTGAACGGCTCTGAGTACGTCCCTCCACGCCAGCTGTATCCAAAGCGCCCCTAAGGATGTGGTAACGTACACCGGGAAGGTCCTTCACACGACCGCCGCGCACAAGCACGATGGAGTGCTCCTGAAGGTTGTGGCCCTCGCCGGGGATGTATGCGTTGACCTCTTTCTGATTGGTAAGTCTCACACGGGCTACCTTACGCATAGCCGAGTTAGGCTTCTTGGGAGTGGTGGTGTAGACACGCACGCACACACCTCTCTTCTGAGGGCACGCATCCAACGCGCGAGATTTGCTCTTCTCGACGATAACCTCGCGTCCTTTGCGAACTAACTGTTGAATTGTTGGCATAAATGTTTGTTAATCTTAACTTTACATTATTCCCGTCAAATTAAACGGGCTGCAAAGATACACAATTTTCATTGAAACACTAATTTTTCTTCACCTTTTGTTCCAATTGTCATAAATTTTCATTTCCTTTGTAATGGAATTGTTAACTCCAACAAGATTCATGAAGAAAGTGTTCATCTCATGTACCGTCACAGCTGTTGCTTTTATTCTTGCATCCTGTGATAAAGACAGCACCCGATTAATTGAAAGCATCATCATCAACCCATCTTCCCTGGAACTGGAAGCAGGGGACTCCGCCACACTGACACCGCTGATACTGCCGGAGCAGTCCGGAACTGTCGCCCTTGAATGAGCATCCTCCGACAACACCGTTGCCACAGTCTCAGCATCAGGGACTGTAACGGCATTAAGTAAAGGCACAGCCACCGTGACAGCCTCCGCGGGCGGAGTTCACGGCTCGTCCACCATCACCGTAATAGCCGGAAAGCCGGAAGTCGGAGACTATTTTTATTCTGACGGAACATGGTCCTCAGACCTTGACGCAGACAAAAAAGTCATAGGTATAGTTTTCTATACAGGCAACCCGGCAAAGGACGATCAGACCCTTCAGAGCGACCATCCGGAATGCACCCATGGACTGGCAGTCGCGATATCAGGAGACGAATACGTTCCGTGGCAGTCCGCGTACTCCCAATACGGCAGGAATGTAGACGAATGGATAAATGCCAACACTGAGTTCGCATCCATTGCCACATCCTCCAATTCCGACGACAACATAAACAAAATGCTCGGATACAATAACACCTGCGCCATTGAGGCCTTCAACGCCGACCCGGCAAACAGCCTGTGGCCAGTGGAGGCAGTCCAGGCCGTACTGCAATACAGGGAGACCAATCCGGCACCCGCAGGCACCAGTGACTGGTATCTTCCGTCAATAAAGGAATACATAATCATGTGCTATAAGGAGACAGATGCGTATGCCGGTACTCTTCCCGGCTCCGACAACTATGACATGCTTAATGCCAAGTTGGAGACACTGCCTGACGCGCAACTCATAGGTACAGACGGATACGGATTCTATTCTTCCAGCACCGAGGAGGCAAACGCCATAGACAAGGCATATGCCATCTCTTTCTGCTACAAGATGGTGGCGACCAACTCAAAGGACAACTCCTCCCTGTATTCCACCAGATTCATACTGGCCTTTTGAGACAGACACATCACCTATTTATCAACTTAATAAAACTAACAGTCATGCATTATCAAAAATTCTTATGGACAGCTATCTGCGCTATGGCAATACTGTCATGTGACACACAGCAGAAACAGGAAACGGAAGTTCCGGTCCTGACGCCTACGACTACCGAAGACATCAACGTATTAAAGGAAGGAGGACCGTACAACGTAACATACAACATTGATCATCCGGCAGATGACGGCAGGATAGAGGCATCTGTCACCCCAAAGGGATGGATTGACGACATCAACACGGAAACGCCCGGAATAGTCTCATTCAATGCCTCCGCAAATGAAAGCGAGGAGATACGTGAGGCATCCATGGAAGTAACTTATATCTATACCGGAGGAGAGCCCCAGTCGTTCTCGGTGCGCATCGTTCAGGAAGCGGCCGACGGCACTGATGACCCTGATAATCCGGACGATCCGGATAACCCGGATGATCCCGACAATCCGTCAGACGCCCCTTTCACAATAACGGTTACCGACATTACCTATTCGACAGCCGACATCACTATTGTGCCGGACGACTTGTCCATGCCTTTCATCGTATGGGTTGACGAAGCCAGCGAGATAAATGGTCTTGACGATGACGCGCTTTTCACTGAGGATATCACTATTATGGAAAGTACAGCGGCCGGGATGGGACAAAGTCTGCAGGGCTATATCGATATGATTGTCAAGCACGGGGAGCAGAACCGCAAGCAAAGTAAATTGAACCCCAGCACTGAATATGCTGTATGGTGCTATGGAATAGACAATTCAGGCAGCTATCCGGAAAGGACTACGAGTATAGCCAGAGAGACATTCACTACTGATGCTCCAACAGTCACCGACAACAGTATAACCTTGGAGGTAGAAGTAACGGGCAATACTTTCTCAGCTGTCGCAACGCCCTACACCAACGACAAATACTACAACCTGAACTGGAACAGCGAAAGCACCCTTCAGAATAGTGGCTTTACCGATGGAACCGCTGCTGAAAGATGCTTCGAATTTGAATACGATTATATGTCCCAATATCTCGCATTTATGCCTGTGACTTCATGGGCCAACGTAAAGCAAGGACCGGCGACCACCTCCTCAACATTCAAGAAAGAGGACACCTACTATGTATTCGCATATTTCATCAATGTTGATGATGCGACTGCCGATGGAGACATCTACATAAAGAAAATAGAATACGACGGAGAAAACGCTACCGTACTTGATGCTCCGGGAGCCTCCTTCCTGAGAGCGTCACTGACCGACAAGAAAGTTGAAAGGCCCATGCCTTGAGCTGGGGACACACAGCCTGACATGAACATAAAAGGACGTACACAGTGCGTCCTTTTTTACACAGAACACCCTGTACAGACTTGCAAAAACAGTAAAGTTTGCTAATTTTGCGATACTTCTAATATTCACGCTTATGAACATATCACAGAAAGCCCGGCACTACATCGACCTCGAAGACAGATACGGGGCGCACAACTATCATCCACTTCCTGTCGTTCTCTCAAAGGGAGAAGGCATCTACGTATGGGACGTGGACGGCAAACGCTACTATGATTTCCTTTCTGCTTATTCGGCTGTCAACCAAGGGCACTGCCATCCTAAAATAGTAAAGGCCCTGTGCGACCAGGCCCAGAGACTGTGCCTGACCTCAAGGGCATTCTACAACGACTGCCTTGGGCCATACGAGGAAATGGCCACGAAATTCTTCGGCTATGACAAGCTGCTTCCCATGAACTCAGGAGCCGAGGCTGTCGAGACGGCACTGAAACTGGCCCGCAGATGGGGCTACATAAAAAAGGGCATCCCTGAGAACGAGGCTCTTATAATCACCTGCGAGGGTAATTTCCACGGCAGGACCATCACTATCGTATCCATATCCACTGACCCCGACAGCTACTCACAATACGGTCCCTTTACTCCTGGCTTCATCTCCATTCCATACGATGACAGCGAGGCCCTACGCAAGGTGCTGGAGGAAAAAGGCGACAGGGTAGCGGCCTTCCTGGCCGAGCCGATCCAGGGCGAGGCAGGCGTATACGTGCCGCACGACGGTTATCTTAAAGAGTGCTATGACCTCTGTAAGAAACACAATGTACTCTTCGTGGCAGATGAAGTGCAGACCGGCATAGGACGCACCGGACGCATGTTCGCATGCGACCACGAAGGCATCCGTCCTGATATGATCACTATAGGCAAGGCGCTGTCAGGAGGAGTGCTGCCCATCTCGGCCGTCCTTGCGGATGACGAGATCATGCTCACCATAAAACCCGGAGAGCACGGCTCCACATTCGGAGGCTTCCCTTTGGCGGCAAAAGTAGCAGTAGCCGCCCTCGAAGTGATACGGGACGAGCATCTGACCGAGAACGCTGACAAGCTGGGCAGAATATTCCGCGAGGAGATATCCGCAATACAGTCCCCGTTCTTCAAGTCAGTGCGCGGAAAAGGACTGCTCAACGCTGTCATCACCGAACCGCAGAAAGGGCTGGAGGCATGGGACATCTGCCTGGCCATGGCCGAGAAAGGACTGCTGGCCAAACCTACGCACACACACATCATACGCTTCGCTCCCCCGCTCGTAATCAACGAAGAGCAGCTGCGCGAGGCTGTAAGCATCATCAAAGACGTATTCGAACATATCTAAAGACATTATGCAGACGACATCCAGAGTACTGATGGTCAAACCCGCCCGTTTCGCCTTCAATCCGGAGACAGGCGGCAACAACGCATTCTCCCGTCCGGGACGCGAGTCCTCAAGCCAGGAGAACGCCCTGCGTGAATTCACCTCTTACGTTGCCCTGCTGAGGGCCAATAAGATAGACGTGGTCATCGCGGAGGACACCCCTCATCCGCACACTCCCGACTCCATCTTCCCCAACAACTGGTTCAGCACTCATGAGGACGGCACCCTCGTCCTCTACCCCATGTCCGCCGTCAACCGGAGGAACGAGCGCAAGCCGGAAGTTCTGGAAGTAGTAAGGAAGAACTTTGAGGTGCGCCGCCTCATCGACCTGACATGGTGGGAAAATGACAATCTCTTCCTCGAAGGAACAGGCAGCATGATCCTTGACCGGGAGAATAAAATCGTTTACGCCTGCAAATCCTACCGCACGTCGGAGCAGGTACTCGCGGATTTCTGCAAACAGATGGATTACAGCCCGGTATTTTTCGAGGCTTACGACCGCAACGGTGTGGATGTCTACCACACCAATGTGATGATGAGTCTCGGCACCGCCTACTGCATCATCTGCACCGAATCCATCAAGCCTGGGGACAGGGACAGAGTGCTGGGCTCCATCATGGACAGCGGTAAGAAGGTACTGGACATATCGTTTGACCAGCTTGAGCACTTTGCCGGCAATATGCTGGAACTGCGGAACACCGAGGGAAGGCCCATCCTTGTCATGTCGGCATCAGCCAGGAAGAGCCTGACCACAGAGCAGAGCCGCACTTTGAGCCAGCACTACAAGCTGCTTTCGCCTCAGCTGGACTACATCGAGACTCACGGAGGAGGTTCGGCCCGCTGTATGCTGGCCGAGCTCTTCTGATGAGTCACTGCCTGTCCCTGACCTCTTTCATGTACTTGCCGGCGGTCACTCCGGTTTCCTTCTGGAAGGACCGGTAGAATACTGATATGGAACTGTATCCCAGTTCTTCCGCCAGCTGCTTCAGAGGCACGTTCCTGGTCTTGTCCGCCATGATCAGGGTAGCCTCGATGACTCTCCACGTATTGAGATAGTCGTTGAAAGACTTTCCCGATATATTGTTTATAGCCCGGGAAAGGTATGTCCTGTTGGTCTTCAGCATCTCCGCAAGCTCATCCCTTGTCAGGGATTTCTTCCGGTATATTTTCTGCTCACGCATAATCTTCTCCACTCTCTCGAAAAGTTCGCGGTCCGCATCCTGCACGGCGGCATTGCTCTGCTCATCTTCCTTTACAGGCGATATGGACTCTCTGCCCACCTGTTCCGCATACTTCTGATACTGCTCAACCAGCAGCCTGTACGTATTGCGCTGCCTGCGGTATATGATGGAGATGAACAGTACGACTATTATTATGATTACGAGAACGGCGACATTGGCCTGAAAACGCCGCGTACTGCGGAGATGCTCCAGCTCCACCGCCTGGGCCATGTTCTCATACTCGATTTTCTGCATCGACATCAGCATGGCATTGAACTCATGCTCCCGCTGACGGTCCGAGACGCTGTCCAGATAGGACCGGTAATTCTCCAGATAACGGGCTACGTCATCCTTGTTGCCGAGAGCCAGGGCGTTGTCCACAAGCGAGGAGAGCAGTTCCTTGCGGCACTCGTGATTGTTTGCCCCGTAGGATATCTCAAGACCGTGCTCCAGTACGTTCTTTGCCTGACTTTCACGGCCCATCTTGCGCAGCATCCTGCCGTAATCCAGATATACGAATGATTCGGTACCGGCATCGGCATAACCGGCATACTGAAGTGCCCGCTCATAATGGCGCGCAGCCCGGCCATACTGCCCGGCCGCAGCATATATGTCGGCATAGACTTTATAGATAAGCGAGAAATGAGTAATGAGCCGTCCCTCCTTGGCGAGAGCCGATGCGGCATCGATATACCTGATCGCCGATGAGTCATCCCCCGAGATATGGGACATCATGGCCATCATTGTATTGGCCGAGCACTTGTTCTTGATGGGCTCGCCTTCCATCTGGGAGAGTTCGTATGCATCCCGGGCATAGTCAAGTCCCTGCACGTCCGAACGCACGTAGAAGAGGTAAGTTATGTCCAGCAGAACGCTGAGCTGGTTGGTGGTCTTGCCGGTGGCCACAGCATGACGGTATGCCCTCTGGTAATACTCCATGGCCCTGACATAGTTCATGTCGGCCTTGATGATATAGTTTCCCCAGATACAGTAATAAAGATACTTGAGGACATCGTCATCAGATCTGTCCATATCGTCCTGCATCCTCTGAAGACAGATGAGGGTCGAGTCAATCTGGTTGACATACATCCACGCCTGCGCGATATACACCCCGCAATACAGGGCGGTAAGAGTATCGCCCTCATTCAGCGACCTCCTCAGCAGAGGACGTGTGTACATTATCAGAGAATCATCCTCGCCCAGGGCATTGTATCTTTTCCACTGCCCGGTATACTCGGCCATCTTCTCCGGGTCATGTCTGTCTTCCCCGGAAACATCAGGCACATCCGCATCCGCGCAAGAGAGCACCCCAGCACAGAGCACGGCAGCGACTATGAATATAAACAGTTTTCTCATGTCCACGGAATAGATTAAAACGCGCAAAGATACAAAAAAAGGAGCGACAATCACTTGCCACTCCTCCACTGCATGAAAATTACCTTTTTACCTTAATATTACTATGAACTATGAACTTGCTTTTTACCGCCTGTCTTATCAGGTTGGCATCACAAAAGTATCTCAATCATCCTTTGCTGTCAAATATAAAAAATGGCAATTTGACAAAATTGCCGAATTGCCATTTTTTAATTATAGCTTGATTTATGCAAACCGCACAGAATCAGACATTAAAAAGAAAATGCATAATATCACCGTCTTCGACCACATAGTCCTTGCCCTGAACGGCAAGCTTGCCGGCAGCACGGCATTCGGCCTCGGAACCGTACTTGACGAAGTCGTCATACCTGATGACTTCGGCGCGGATGAAGCCTTTCTCGAAGTCGGAGTGGATGACACCGGCGGCACGCGGAGCCTTGTCTCCCTTGTTGATGGTCCATGCGCGGACCTCGGGCTCACCGGCGGTGAAGTAGGTGCGCAGGCCGAGCAGATCGTATGCGGCACGGACCAGACGCTCGATGCCCGAATGTTCCAGACCCAGCTCCTCGAGGAACATCTGACGCTCCTCGTAACTTTCCAGCTCGGCGATCTCGGATTCAATCTTGGCAGCTATGACCAGCACACCGGCATTTTCTCCGGCGACGGCCTCACGCACACGGTCCACGTATGCATTGCCGGAAGAAGCGGAAGCCTCGTCCACATTGCAGACATAAAGGACCGGCTTGGCTGTGAGCAGAAAGAACTCATGCGCGATTTTCTCCTCCTCGGGGCTGTCCAGCCTGACGGTGCGGGCCGACCGACCGGCTTCCAATGCCTCCTTGTACCGCACAAGCACATCACAGGCCTTCCGGGCATGTTTGTCACCTCCAGTGGCCTGCTTCTGCAGCTTGCCCAGGCGGTTCTCCACTGTCTCAAGATCCTTGAGCTGAAGCTCCAGGTCGATTATCTCCTTGTCCCTCACAGGATCCACGCTTCCGTCCACGTGGGTGACATTGGGATCGTCGAAGCAGCGGAGCACATGCAGGATGGCATCGGTCTCGCGGATATTGGCCAGGAACTGGTTGCCGAGACCCTCACCCCTGCTGGCACCCTTGACAAGACCGGCGATGTCGACAATCTCCACCGTCGCAGGCACCACTCTTCTGGGATGCACAAGCGACTCAAGCACCTGCAGCCTGGGATCGGGCACGGTAGTGGAACCGATGTTGGGCTCGATGGTACAGAAAGGGAAATTGGCCGCCTGAGCCTTTCCCGAACTTATACAGTTGAAAAGAGTGGACTTGCCAACATTGGGCAGACCGACTATACCGCATTTGAGAGACATATCCAGCCGCTTTAAATCAATACCATCAACTGGGCCACAATCACCCTGAGGAACATAGCCAGAGGATAGACGGTAGCGTATGCCACAGCTATTCTCGAAGCATCAAATGTATTGTTCATGAAGGCCAGGGCGGGAGGATTGGTATGCGAGCCGCAGACCATGCCGGCGATGGAGAAATAATCCATCTTGAAGACTGCCCTTGCCAGTATTGTAACAATAATCAGAGGTATCACGGTAATAAGGAAACCGTAGAGTATCCAGATATAACCGCCGCCTGTGAGCGCTTCCACGAAATTCTCTCCCGCACCGAGTCCGACAGCCGCAAGGAAAAGCGATATGCCCACCTCGCGGAGCATCATGTTGGAACTTGCAGTAGTGTAGGTCACCATTCCCATATTGGGGCCGAAACGGGCGATGAGAATCGCCACCACCAGCGAACCGCCGGCCAGTCCGAGCTTCAGCGGCGCCGACAGACCGGGAATGGCGATAGGGATGGAACCCACGATGATACCGAAGAAGATTCCGATGAAGATAGGTATGAGCTTGGGCTCACGGAGTTTCTTCACCTGGTCTCCGACGATCTTGGCCACTTTGAGAATAGCTTCCTGATTACCGACAACCATGATACGGTCTCCCAGCTGCAGATGCAGGCCCGGAGTCGGGGTAAGGTCAATACCGGCACGGTTGACCCTGGTGATGTTCAGACCGTACTGGGCCCTGATGTTGAGCTCTCCGAGACTCTTGCCGTTGATATTGCTGTTGGTGACCACCAGACGGCGGGAAACCAGGTTGGTGTCAAGCTTCTCCCATGTCTCCTCGTCCATATCTATCTTCTTGCCGATAAATGCGCTTATCACGTCAGCATTGGCCTGGGAAGTAATGATGAGGAGCCTGTCCCCGGAATTGACCACCGAATGCGAGGTGGGAATCTCCATCCTGCCGTCGGCATGATACTGACGGGACACGACGAAATGCTTGTTGAGAAGATGATCCACCTCGTAGATCGTCCTGCCGAAAATAGACTCATTACGTACCTCGACCGCAATGTTGCAGGCACTGTCCTTGCTGACTTCCCTTTTCTCTACATCCGCCTTCTCCTTATCCACATTGATCCGGAACACGGCACGTACCCCGAGCAGAGTGAGGATCACTCCGACCACTCCGAGCGGATACGCCACGGCATAGCCTGTAGCGAGAGTCGTGGGATCTGTCGACAGATTGAGGTCGGCGACTGTCTGCTGAGCCGCACCGAGACCGGGAGTGTTGGTCACCGCACCGGACATCACACCGACCATTATCGGCATCTCCTCACCTGTTATGAAATGAATGGCAAACGTGACGGCTACGCCGAGGACGACTATCAGCGCCGCAAGCATATTCATCCGCATACCGCCTTTCTTGAAAGAGGCGAAGAAACCGGGTCCGACCTGCAGACCGAGAGAGAACACAAAGAGTATCAGACCGAAGTCACTGATAAAACTCCTTACGGAAGGGTTGATAATGAAGCCGAAATGGGACAGAAGGATTCCGACAAAAAGAATCCAGGTCACTCCCAGGGAGATCCCGAAAATCTTGATCTTCCCCAGGAGTATGCCCAGCGCGATCACTATCGCGACGATCAGTATGGAGTGAGCCACACTGTCCGTTGAGAATAATAACGAATTTATCCAGTCCATATTAAGTTACAATTAGCGAAAAAGTCCGCAAATGTAGCACTTATTTATGACTGGCAAGAATATTTTTCTCAAAAATCAATCCGGCGCGGTATGCGGCAAGCAGACGCTTGAGGTCCTTGATCTGCTCTTTCAATTCCTTGCCCACATCCGTATCCCCTACCAGAGTACGCTTGTCGACGGATTCCACGACACGGGTGAGGGACTTGATGTCCACTCCGTCCCTGACCGCCTTCTCCACGGACTTGAAAGGCTCATGCTGCGCCAGCATCAGACCGTAAGAGTTGTAAATCAATGTATAGCCGGCAATACCCGTTTCCGACTGATAGGGTTTGGAGTAACCGCCGTCTATCACCAGCAGCCGTCCGCCGGCCTTGATAGGAGACTCTCCTTTCTTCGTCTTGACAGGAACGTGGCCGTTGATGATGTGGGTGTGCTCGCCACGCAGTCCGAACTCTTCGAGAATCATCTCACAGATATCCTTGCGGTCCTTGTACTGAGAATAGTAGCCCAGCGTCTCCTTGTGTGTCTCCTTCTCTGCGATGAAATATCTCTCGAAAGTGGCCATCTTGTCCTTGTCGAAAGGAGGAGCGTATGGCCCGCACCACAGATACCACATGAAATCCAGGGCATAGCTCTTGAGCTTCGCGTCCTTCTCCTCGTAGTAAGCCGCCCTGGCCACCTTGTCCACCATATCGAAGAGAGCCTTGCCCTTGTACTGCTTGCCCATGATGGTCAGTTCCTTGAATGTACCGTCCTCATTGAGGGGCATGGAGGCATGGAAAAGGAGGTTGGAGTTGCGCACCAGATACAGCGAGCCCTTGGAGTACAGGCAGCGTATGTGGCGGTCTATCTTGCTGTTGTTGGTAAAGTTGTTGAGCAGCTTCGCCACCACGCTCTTCTCCTCGGGTGTCAGCTTGTAAGGATGAGCCCTGTCCACCGTCGGGAAATTCATGTCCTTCATGGCGTAGTCCTTGCCGCCCACATTGACCGTTCCTTTGTCAAAGTCAATCTTGTCCAGCAGATTGCGGTCGGCCATACCGAACTCCCTGCGGCGGTGGATTATCTCGCCCTCCAGCTTGAACTGTATCACGGTCATGGCCTTGTGCATTCTGGATATGAGAGTGAGGGTCTTCTCGTCGTACTTGGTGTCAGCATCCACCTTGGGACGGAAACATGCGCACGGATCGTTGTCGTATGCATCCATGGCGAATGTGGCAAGCGGCAGGAGGTTCACACCGTATCCGTCCTCGAGAGTCTCCAGGTTGGCATAGCGGAGACATATACGCACTACGTTGGCCATGCAGGCCGCACTGCCGGCTGCGGCTCCCATCCATATAATGTCATGATTGCCCCACTGAAAGTCGACATTGTGATAGCCGCACAGCAGATCCATGATCTTGTGGGCGCCCGGTCCACGGTCGTAGATATCTCCAAGCACATGCAGCGTGTCTATCGTAAGACGCTGTATCACGTATGCTATAGCGCAGATGAAACTGTCAGCCGAGCCTGTCTCTATGATGGTATTGAGGATGGAGTAAATGTACTCGTGCTTATTGTTGTCGTTGAGGGACTCATGGATAAGCTCCTCGATGATGTAGGAATATTCGGGCGGCAGAGCCTTGCGCACTTTGGAACGTGTGTACTTGGAAGCGGCGACTTCCAGCACCCTCACCATATTCACAAGATTGATCTTGTACCAGTCCGACATATTTTTCTCCTTGGACTTGACAAGCTTGAGCTTCTGCTCGGGATAGTAGATCAGAGTGCACAGCTCCCTTTTCTCATCTTCCTTGAGCTGGAAGCCGAAGAGCTCGTCCACCTTGCGCCTGATGACTCCCGATGCATTGCGCAGCACATGCTGGAAAGCATCGTACTCACCGTGCAGATCCGTCACAAAATGCTCGGTACCCTTTGGCAGGTTGAGTATCGCCTCGAGATTGATGATCTCAGTGCTCGCGGCCTGTACGTTGGGAAAACTTCTGGAAAGCAGTTCCAGATACTTCAGATCTTTTGCCATAGCCGACAGTTTTTCAAAGTTACAAATAATTATTTTTTATTAATTCTATAATGCAATCCGTTTGTTTCAAGATAGTTGAGGAAATCATCCCCGGCAAGAACGCTGAATTTCCTGGAGACGAACTCGACATTGATCCTGGACTCGGGGTCATAAACGTTAAGCGCAAGGGCGGACTTGCCCTTGCTGTGCCTGACTGCCTTTTTCAGGCTAGCCGAGAACGCACTGTCTATCCTGCTCAGGGGGATGTCTATGACCATCTCCTTGACCATCGATTCCCTTACATTGGCCAGAAGGGATATCGACCTGATCTTAGGGAAACCGGAGACTATCTCCAGTTTCTTGCCGTCACGGCCCTGGCCCCTGCCGCCCTTGCCCTTGTCCTCCACCTGACGGAAGCGGGGAGCGACGTAGACCCGCATCAGCAGGAACTCGTGCGGACGGAGATAGCCGCTGAACATCTCATACTCCTTGTCGAACAGAGTGAATGTAGTGAAGCCCTTGAAATCCTCAAGCGTCACCCGGCACACAGTGCCGACTCCGTTCTTCTTGGGCCTGATGTCCACGCTGTTCACCAATCCCGCAATAAGCTGATCCTTGTCGAACATTTCCCTGTCCCTGGACCCGGACACCTCCTCAACATAGGCGTTCCAGCCCGGAATGTCCATCGTCGTGAAATTCTCCACCTCGAAGCGGAAACGGTCCAGCGGATGGGACGAGATGTACATTCCCACCAGCTCCTTCTCTTTCTTGAGCATCTCAATAGTGTCCAGTTCGGGCAGGACAGGCAGCGGAGGACGGACTCTCTCCACCTTGTTGTCTCCTCCGAACAGGCTCTCGCCCATGGACTCAGCCGATTTCTGACACAGGGAGCCATAACGCATGAGCACATCAAGACAGGTCTCCCCCTTTCCGGCATCCATCGCAAAGGAGCCGCGGTTGATCTCAGGGAAGGAGTCGAATGCTCCGGAGTACGCAAGCGCCTCGACTCCCTTCTTGTTGACGGAAGTGGAGGGAACGCGCTCCATAAAATCAAATATATCCTTGAACTGACCGTTGTTGCCGCGCTCCTCTATGATGCTGTTCACCGCTCCGATGCCGATGCCCTTGATGCCGGCCATGCCAAAGCGGATGTTGCCGTCCTTGTTGACGGTGAACTTGGTGTAGCTCTCATTGACATCCGGCCCGAGAATCTTCATCCCGTTGCGCCGGCAGTCATCCATGAACTTGGTGATCTCGTCGATGTTGTTGAGGTTGTTGCTCAGGACGGCGGCCATGTACTCGGCGCGGTAGTGGGCCTTGAGGTAGCCGGTCTGATAGCCGACCCAGGCGTAGCAGGTGGCGTGGGACTTGTTGAAGGCGTAGGACGCGAATGCCTCCCAGTCGTTCCATATCTTGTTGAGTATGGCCTCGGGATGTCCGTGTTCCAGACCTCCGGCGAAGAACTCGTCCTTGAGCTCGGCCATGACCTTTATCTGCTTCTTTCCCATCGCCTTACGCAGCTTGTCAGCCTTACCTTTGGTGAAGCCTGCCAGCTTCTGGGACAGCAGCATGACCTGCTCCTGGTAGACGGTCACTCCGTAAGTGTCGTGCAGATACTCCTCCATGTCGGGCAGGTCGTACTCAATCTTGCTCCGGCCGTGCTTGCGTGCAACGAAGTCGGGGATGTAGTCCATAGGACCCGGGCGGTAGAGGGCGTTCATCGCAATAAGGTCCTCGAACCTCGAAGGCTGCAGCTCGATGAGCCATTTCTGCATACCCTCGGACTCGAACTGGAACACGCCTATCGTGTCGCCCCGCGAGAACAGCGCGTAGGTCTCGGCATCGTCTATCGGTATGGTGTTGACATCCAGGTCCACTCCCCGGGACTGCCGGATATTCTCCACCGTGTCTTTCAGTATCGTCAGGGTCTTCAGCCCGAGGAAGTCCATCTTCAGCATACCGGCAGACTCGATGAGGCTGCCCTCGAACTGCGAGACAAGGATGTCCTTGCCGGTCTCCTTATCCTTGGCCGTGCTCAGCGGAATGAAGTTCGTAAGGTCGTCGCGGCCGATGATGGTGGCGCAGGCATGTACACCGGTGTTGCGGACCGTACCCTCCAGCCGCTCGGCGTACAGGAGCGTGTCATGGACCAGCTGGTCTCCGCCGTTTAAAGCCTCCTTGAACTCGGGCACCTTCTCCAGGCAGAGCTTGATTGTCGGGTCCACATCCTTAGGCTCCATCACCTTCTTCTTCTGTCCGGGATGGTCAGGATCATCCACCTCCTTCTCTTTCTGCACGGTAATCTTGCGCGGCACCAGCTTGGCCAGGCGGTCGGTCTGGTCCAGGGCCAGCTTCTGGATACGGCCTACGTCACGGATGACGCTCTTGGTGGCCATCGTGCCGAAGGTGATCACATGCGAGACGTGGTCCTTGCCGTACTTGTCCTCCACGTACTTGAATACCTTATAGCGGCCCTCATCGTCGAAGTCGATGTCGATATCGGGCATGGAGATACGGTCTGGGTTCAGGAAACGCTCGAACAGAAGGTCGTACTTTATCGGGTCAATGTTGGTAATCGTAAGACAGTAGGCCACCACCGAACCGGCAGCGGAGCCTCGTCCGGGCCCCACCCATACACCCATGTTACGGGCCGCCTTGATAAAATCCTGGACTATCAGGAAGTAGTCGGGGAATCCCATCTTCTTGATGGTCGCCAGCTCGAAGTCAATCCTCTCCCTCGTGGCCTCGGGGATGTCCTCCCCATAGCGGAGGTGCGCTCCCTCGTAGGTAAGGAAGTGCAGATAATCGTTGGAATCGGTGAATCCCTCCGGAAGGGGGAATACCGGGAGAATGGGGTCGTGGTTGAGGTTCAGCACCTCGCATTTGTCCACGATCTCCAGGGTATTGGATATCACCTCGGGGTGGTCGGCGAAGATGGCCGACATCTCCTCGGTGGACTTGAGGTATTCCTGCTGGGTGTAGCGCAGACGCTTGGGGTCGTCGAAGTCGGAGTTGGTGCTGATGCAGATCAGGCGGTCATGGGCCGGGCCGTCCTCCTTGCGCACGAAGTGCACGTCGTTGGTGGCCACCACCTTGATGCCCAGCTTCTCCGCTATCTGGAATATCACCTCGTTGACCTGCTGCTGATGCTCAAAGGTACTTTTCTCCGCCCCGGGCACATCGGTCTCATGCCGCTGCACCTCCAGATAATAGTCGTCCCCGAAGATGGATTTGTACCACGCCGCTATACGCTCCGCCTCCTCCGGCTTTCCCTCCATGATGGCCTGAGGCACCTCGCCGCCCAGACAGGCCGAGCAGCAGACGACCCCCTCGTGGTACTGTTCTATCAGCTCGTGGTCGATGCGCGGCTTGTAGTAGAATCCCTCGATGTAAGCCTTCGACGAGAGCTTGATGAGGTTGTGGTAGCCGTCCATGTTCTTGGCCAGCATGATCAGGTGATAGGAGCTCTGGTCCTCGCGGCCCTTGCGGTCGAAGCGGCTCGCTCCGGCCACATAGAACTCCGAGCCCACGATGGGCTTCAGCGGAACACCTTTCTTGGCCACTGTATCCAGGAACTCCTTAACCCCGAACATGTTCCCGTGGTCGGTAATAGCCAGGGCCGGCTGACCGTCGGCCACGGCAGCATCGATCAGGTCCCCTATCTTGGACTGACCGTCCAGAATCGAATACTGGGTATGAACATGCAGATGGGCGAATGACATATCTTTCGGATTTATGTCTGCAAATGTAATACTATTTCCCCCGTCCGCCTATTGAAAAGTATAGTTTTTCATGGCATTTTCTATTGAAAAGTTTAACTTTGTAAACGAATCTGTTTAAGTATGAAAACAAAAGAAGAGTACATATCGCTTTTAACCACACACACCGATGAGCTGAAATCAGACTTCGGGGTAAAATCCATGAGACTGTTCGGTTCTGTGTCCCGTGACGAGCACGGCGAGGACAGCGACATCGATGTATGCGTCGATATGGCTCCTAAAGCCTATCTGGTAGCCGCTTTAAAACGGTTTCTGGAAAATCTCCTTCAATGCTCCGTGGACATAGTCCGGATACACAGGCATATAAACCCTTTCTTACTTAAAGAAATCGAAAATGACGGAATCTACATATTCAAATAACCGCGTACGCAGTATCTTCCTACAAATCAAAGACGCAATCCATCAATTACTTGAATGGAACAAGGATGTCAGTTCTCCTGAAGATTACTATTCATCACCGGATGGAATGAAAAATCTTGCGGCCAGCTGCATGCTCATCGAAGCTATCGGCGAAGGCATTAAGCAGGTCGACAAGCTTACACATTCCAAATTGCTGTGCGAACGTCCGGAAATTCCATGGATTGATGTAATAGGCATACGGAATCTCATAGCACACGGATACTTTGATATAGACGGAGATATAGTTTTCGACATCGTCAAAAATAATCTCAACGACCTGCTGGCTGCTGTCGATTACTTTTTGTCTGCCGACATTCAGTAATCCACATCACTTCCGCTCGAAGATGTAGACTTTGTCGGCGCGGCGGACACGGGATGGCACGGGGATGGAGCAGGCGACTCCCTGGGCCGCACTCTGAGCCGGTATGAGGTCCACGCGGATCTCGGGGATGTCCATCTCGACTACTCCGGTCGTGGGGCCGATGATGAGGATGTGCTGACCGACTTTCAGCGGGGCGGCCTCGACCAGGATCTCGGCCACTCCGAGGTTGGAGAAATAGTTGTTCACCTTGCCGGCATAGACCTTCTTCATGGTCGCGCTGCTGCCGTAGACGCTGCTCCACTCGCCCAGACGGGCACCCTGGTAGTAGCCGTCCCAGAAGCCGCGGTTGAACACCTGCGAGAGCTGGTCCCGGAACGAAGCCCCGAACTCCGGGGTGAAGGTGCCGGCCTCCACGGCATCGGCTGCGGCCCGGTAGGCGCTGACCACCTTCTGCACGTACTCCGCCGGACGGGCGCGGCCCTCGATCTTGAACACCGAGACGCCGGCTGCGGCCATCTTGTCCAGAAACTCTATGGTGCACAGATCCTTGGGGGACATGATGTACTTGTTGTCTATCTCCAGTTCGTAGCCTGTCTCGAGGTCAGTGACGCGATAGCCCCGGCGGCAGAGCTGGAGGCAGGAGCCGCGGTTGGCCGACTTGCCGTTCTCGTGCAGGCTCAGATAGCATTTGCCCGAGACGGCCATGCACAGGGCACCGTGACAGAACATCTCGATCTGCACCGGACGGCCCGACGGCCCGGTGATGCCCTCCGAGGCGATACGGTCGCTGATGGCCCTGACCTGCTCCAGGTTGAGCTCCCGGGCGAGGACTACCACATCGGCATACTGCGAGTAGAAGCGCAGGGCCTCAGTATTGGAGATGTTGAGCTGGGTGGAAATATGCACCTCCATACCGATGCGGCGGGCATATTCTATAGTGGTGATATCAGAGGCGATGACAGCCGTGACTCCGGCGGCTTTGGCGGCATCGAGGGTGCTGTATGCCTTGGGGACGTCTTCGTCATACAGGATGATATTGAGGGCCAGATATGTCTTTACGTCGTTTTCAGCACAGTAGCGGACTATCTCCGGAAGGTCGGCCAGGGTAAAATTGTTCGCGCTGTGCGAGCGCATGTTCAGGTCCTCCACCCCGAAATACACCGAATCGGCTCCGGCCTGCACCGCAGCGGTAAGGGCCTCGAAGCATCCGGCCGGGGCCATTATCTCGAGTCTGTGTCCTCTGCTCATTTGCGGCGATAGGTTATCTGGGTGGCGAACTCCTCGAGCAGGGAGAGCTTCTGCGCCCCGAGGGACAAGGCCCCGACTGTCTTCATCGCCTTGTGAAAATAATGCTCGATTGCCTTCTCGGCATTCTCCTTGACTCCCAGCTCCGTGAACAGCTGCTGAGCCGCAGCGATCTTCTCTGCGGCACGGTCGTCACCCATCCGGAAAATATCCCCGAAACGGGTTTTCTGTTCTCCGGACGCAAGGCGTGAAGCCTCGACATAGAGCCAGGTCTTCTTATTGTTCATGATATCCCCGCCGATATTCTTTCCGAACACGGCCGGATCCCCGAAAGTATCCAGATAGTCATCGGTAATCTGAAAAGCCAGCCCGAGGTCATAACCGTACTGGTACAGGGCCTCGGCAGACTTCGCGTCGGCACCGCCGAGTACCGCACCCATCATGGCCGAGCCTGCTATAAGCGCCGATGTCTTCAGACCTATCATCATGATGTAGTCATCCATCGTCACCACCGGCATGGTCTCGTAGTTCATGTCGTACTGCTGTCCCTCGCAGACTTTCCTGGCAGTGTCGCTGAACACGGCCAGCACAGCCCGGAGTTTGTCGGCCGGAGCCTTGCAGACATATTCGTATGCCTGTATCGACATCACGTCTCCGGAGAGAATGGCGATGTTCCCGTTCCACTTGCGGTACACTGTCGGCTGCCCCCTGCGTATGTCGGCCCGGTCCATGATGTCGTCATGAATCAGGGTAAACGTATGGAAGACCTCCAGTCCAAGCGCAGGATAAACCTGCTCTGACTCTATCTTGTCGGAGAACAGCGAACAGGCCAGCAGGGCCAGCCTCGGGCGTATACGCTTGCCCCCGATGGACATCATATATTCTATAGGTGTGTAAAGCTCCGAGGGCTCGCCATTAAGTTCCAGGGTGCCTATCCCGTTGGAGACTATCTTGTCTATCTCTGCCAATGTATACATCTTGATATTACTTTGCATTGCGTTGCGGGGCAAAGATACGCAAAGTCTCCAAATTTTGTATCTTCGCGGCACGAAACAAAGTTCATGGGCGAGAACAGAATACATTCCGGAACCGCGACCGTGGTCAAGAACACGGGCAGCCACTATCTGCTGTCGGAACTGCCGCTGTGGGAGCCATTCAACGCAGTGGTAAGAGGCAAGCTGCGACTGAGCGGCTCGACGGCCACCAACCCCGTGGCCGTAGGCGACCGCGTGGAATATTCCGCATCGGTGGGCACCGACGGCAGACCGGCGGACGAGGCGACCATCACCAAGGTGCTGCCGAGAAAGAACTACATCATCCGCAAGTCCACAAATCTATCCAGGCAGTGCCACATACTCGCATCCAACATCGATACTGCCTATCTGATAGTCACCCTCGACTGCCCCGAGACCAAATGGCCCTTCATCGACCGCTTCCTGGTCACCTGCGAGGCATACAAGGTCCCCGTCACGATACTCCTCAACAAGACCGATCTCTACGTCACCGAGGAGCTGAAAGCCAAAAGCGGGCTGTTCCACAGCATCTACGGTGATGCCGGCTATCCCATAATGGACATCTCGGTCCTCACCGGTCAGGGCGTGGACACCCTCCGGGAGCAGTGCAACAGAGGCGGCATCTCCCTCTTCAGCGGCGTATCCGGCGTGGGCAAGTCCTCCCTGATCAAGGCCATCGACCCAGCCCTCGACCCCAAGACCTCCGAAATATCGGACAAATACCGTCAGGGCCGCCACACCACCACATTCTACGAGATCTACCCCACAAGCGGCGGCGGCTTCATCATCGACACCCCCGGCATCAGGGGCTTCGGCCTGGTGGACATCGAGCCGGAGGAGATCTCCACCTATTTTCCGGAAATGCTCCGCGTCGCCGACAACTGCCGCTACAAGCCCTGCACCCACACCCATGAGCCGGGCTGCGCAGTCCTCGAGGCAGTGGAGAACGGCACCGTCTCCCCCGAACGCTACATGTCCTACCTCGGAATGCTCGAGGAAGAGGGAAAATACAGATAGCACGACAATATGAAAAGACATACGGAGAACAGCACGCCCAGATCCATGAACAGCCGGATCCTGCACCTGGCGGTGCCCAGCATTCTGGCCAACATCACCGTCCCCCTCGTGGGAATGGTGGACATCGGCGTTTCCGGTCGCCTGGGCAACGTAGCGGCCATCGGTGCAATAGCCGTAGGCTCAATGCTCTTCGACCTGCTCTACTGGAACTTCGGCTTCCTCCGTGTCGGCACGGGAGGCCTCACGGCCCAGGCCTACGGCCGCAAGGACCTTCCGGGAGCAATGCGCTACTTCGTCCAGGGAGAGGCTACCGCCCTGCTCTCGGCCTCATTCCTGATATTGATCCAATGGCTCTTCGTCGAGGCGGCCTTCCTCTTCATCGACTGCTCGGCGGAAGTCCAGGAACTGGCCCGGAAGTATTTCTTCATCAGGATATGGGACGCTCCGGCAACTCTCTCGCTGATGGTGTTCAAAGGCTGGTTCATCGGTATGCAGAACACTGTCTTCCCGATGGCGGTGGACATGACGGTCAACGTGGTCAACCTCGGCATGAGCATCTTTCTCGGCCTGCACACCCCCCTCGGCTTCGCCGGAGTGGCCCTCGGCACGGTCATCGCCCAGTACACCGGCCTCATCCTGGCCTCCGTCCTGATGCTCACGCATTACGGCAAACTGCTGCGGCACGTCAACATCCGGCAGCACGTGAAGTTCCGCTACATGAAGTCGTTCTACGTCCTCAACGCCAACCTCTTCCTGCGCTCACTCTGCTTCATGCTGATATACTGCGGATTCACCTCCCTGGCTGCCCACTACGGAGACGTGCAGCTGGCCGTCAGCACCATCATCATGAAGCTGCTGATGCTCTACTCCTACATCCTGGACGGATTCGCATACGCGGGCGAGGCCCTCACCGGCCGCTACATCGGAGCCCAGGACAGACCGTCACTGAACAAGGCCGTCCGCCTGCTCTTCATCTGGACTGCAGGGCTGGCCGTCATCTCGACCGTGGCCTACGGCGTGGGTGGCCAGTGGATGGTAAGTCTCATGACGAAAGAGGCAGCCGTTACAGCTGCCTCCAAACCGTATATGATATGGCTGATAATCATGCCCGCATTCAGCTGCCTGGCCTTCATGTGGGACGGCATCTTCATCGGAGCCACCGCCGCACGGGCCATCCGCAACGGAATGATCTGGGCCTGCGTGTCATTCTACGCCTGCTACTTCGCCTTCCGAGGCCTGATGGGCATCCAGGCCCTGTACATGGCCTACTTCGCCCACCTCATCGCCCGCGACATCTACATGACCCTCACCGCCCGCCGCCAGGTCTTCTCCCGCATTCCACAATAATGTCCTGAACACTCAGTCTTCGACCATAAGTTCTGATATAATTGCACGCATACTTTTGTTACTGAGCTGAGTCCTGAATTTAACATTGAATCCGTCGGCTTTAAGCTGATCAAAAAATTTCCCGGCACAACTTATCTTGGCCAACTCATTGCCTCTAAGCTCGTACTTATTCTCAACACCCTTCGTTTCAACAACGACGTTCATCTCCTTCTCTCCATTTGTCTTCTCGACCACATACATAAAATCAGGACTGTAACTGCTGTCTGCAATAGTCGGTATGGATATACTGCGGCGTGGAATCTTACCATAGACCACGACCTGCTGTATCTCGCTCCGGATATTATCCCTTTCAAGATCAGAGTCATAGGCAACAGCATCATACAGGTATTTGTCGGATACAATTCCTTTTTCCAAATGGACACCTATTAATCCCTGTACTATCTCAGAACGCACATGACCGTTCTCGTCCGTAAGGGCAGAAGACAATACTGAATAGTCCGCCTTCCTATAATTGAAACGCCCCTGCAGATGCTCACACTTCCAGTCATTAAAAACTTGTATCAGTCTTGCCAAGGAATCCTCATTTATATATTCTTGTGGGAAATTATGAGAGACGGCATATCCGGATATGGCCTTATGTATAACATCTATCGGTACAGATGTGGCTCTATGCGCCCGTATTAGAAAATCCCTGTACGGCATTTTCTTACCTGTAACCTGATACTCCACCCCGGCATCATTGAGAACAGATGCTGTTCCATCCGTAGTATTCAGCACTTCCCTTTCGCTGCGCATTGTCTGATAAGTAAAAACGCCCTTCGCAACAAGACTCGGGAAATGCTCTTCTACAAGTTTGTCCACCTCCGCATCGAAGAAAATGACATATTTTCTGTTCAGCACGTTCCACAATTCACGCAGGTCCTCAAAGCATTTTTTCCTGATTCCGATCCTATTGGTCGTCTTCTTATTCCTGTCCACCACCTTGGACTTGCTCACTCCCACTTTATTAAACTCCGGATACTCCTCATAGAACTCACACAGCTTATCCGGATTGAGTACTCTGTCCGTATTGACGATATACTTTTTAGCATACAGCTCAACCATAAGATCCATATCGCTGATGTTCCTGAGGGCAGCCACACGCTCCAGATCATCACCGGAAATAGAGATAATGTCTGCGGCCGGCATTTCCGAATTGATCTGACGCACCAGCTTGTCGGCAAAATCAGCCTCCGTGAAGTCCACAATGTAATTCAGCATAAACTCCTCATTACTGATCCTGTTGCCGGACTCATCCACCGGAAGACGAAGCCCCCTGCCTACTTCCTGAAGCTTGCTGTTCTCACTTCCACTGGAGCGCAGTTTCGTTATCGTAAACACATTCGGATTATCCCAACCCTCTTTTAAAGTCCATTTTGAAAAAAGGAACCGGCGCGTATTCGGAGTCCCGTCCTCATGTACAAATGACAGCAACTCCTTCTTGTTGTGAAGAATGTCGTTCACCTCCTTTGCCACGGCTTCATCAGTATCATTGTTATCCTGGGCGAAGTAACCGGCCCTGCATGCTGCTATATCCTTACGGCTGGCCTCCAGATACTCCCGGTACGCATCACTGCACGGATGACTGAGCTCACGGTCCAGAGCTTCCTTCAAAAGCCTGTCAAAAGTATCCCTCAGCCATGCTCCTTCCCCGTTGCTGTCCCCCCTGTATGACTCGATACTGTCGATGAAAAACAGTGCCAAGGTCTTAATCCTCAGTTCTCTGCCGAAATTCTCCCGTTCAGTCTCAAAATGACGCTGGAGCGCAAGCCTGATCATCTGCTCCTGATACGATGAAGAATATATGCTTACCTCAAATTCCTCTCCAGTACGTTTTTCCTGTCCGTTCGACAGCATAATGACACCTTTGCCGACAGCATCCAAAGTCAATCCGGCCAAAGCACTGCTTATTATACCCAAGGAATCACCGGCGCGCAGACTGAACTGCCTGTTGCCGGAAGCAGTTCTGTAACTGAGACTGACACTCTCACGGTTCTCTATAGACGTGATTTTTATTTTCTCATTCCTGGAGCTGTCTGGCTGGAAATGCTCCTTCGCCACGCCTTTTATAAGATTGCTGTTGAATGACGTACATGCGTCCAGGTTGTACAGCAGATTGACATAATCTCTCACCTCCTTCTTATTGCGGCCTTTTCCTCTGAAGGCCATCGGGAAAGTAGCTCCATAACGGACAATACACTGAGGTACCAGCTCTTCCATTATGATTTTGAAACCCTTCTGGTCCCGCGCAAATTTATGAGGCTCGTCGATTATTACAAACGGACGTGTCGAACGGACAGCATCAAAAGGACGGAAATAACCATGAACACCGAAATCATAATCGTCCCTGCTCAACTGCCGGCCTGTGGTCAACAAGGAAATGTTGACAAGTAAAACGTATATTTTATTTCTGTTTCCAGAAGAGCCCTCCACAAAAGCCCTGACAGCTGTAGGAAAAAATCTTTTCCCCTTTTTCAGCTTCATCGCATTTAGAACGCACAATTCCATATCCGCTCCATAGCCGCACGTATCTTTAAAGTGCTTTCTTACGTATGGATCTGCCATAAACGACTCGCAGCCCGCCTTTATGGGCAAAGTCGGCACTGCCAGCACAAACTTGTTGACACCATACCTCTTATGCAGTTCATATATGGTCTTGGTATACACATACGTCTTGCCCGTACCTGTCTCCATCTTAATATCCAGCCCCAGGCAAGCATCAGGAGGGGTCTTGCCACGTATCTGACGTGCTATATCATTTCTTATCTGAACACCGTCTATGTTGCGGACTATGTTGTAGTCCCTCATATCCACAACAGGATTACTGAAATAATCTCCAGGCTGCTCAAAGCGTACTGAAGAAAATATGTCACACACGGCATCCACCGGTATCTGCTGATGCTCCAGCCCGACCTGCAATATCAGTTCCATGTCAATATCTTATATCAATATTGATTCTCAGGTTCTTGGCAGCATCTCTCAGCGTAACCAAGTTCTTGCGCAGCATCTCAGTCTGGGCAAATGTAAAACTGTATCCCAGCAAGACTATATTCTCCGGGTTAAAATTCTTGTCTCCCAGATATTTCTCCATCAGGACCGCCATATCGTCCTCGGTAAATCCGGTATCAATCATATAAAGATGCTTGTCCATAAACCTGGCAGTGTAGGTATCCAGCATGACAGGCTGACTCTCCGCCCCGAGACCATAACCGTCCCGTACCTGCCATGTCTCCAGTACAGTGTCAGGGCCGAACTCCTCAAGAACCGTCCCATCTGCAAAGAACTCCACCGAAGGATCGAAAAGCTCAAGTTTCTCCAGTGTCCGGTCACTCGGTTCCTTCAACGTATAATGCTTGAAGCCGTAGTCAATATCCGCACCTGTCTCCGCCTTGATTCTGGCCGCCGCACGCTTGATACGCTCCATGCCTATCTCATCGATAGTATTGAATCCCATCCGCTGGGCAACTGTACCGTCCTTTACGGTCTCGGGCAACTGTACCATAATGTATCTGCGATGGTCTCCGTCAGCAGCATTCATATCCATAACAGCATGAGCCGTCGTTCCTGAACCTGAGAAAAAATCCAGAACTATACCGTCCATGGCATTTCCCATCTTTATAATCAATTTAACCAAATCAAGCGGCTTCGGATACTCAAAGGGAGATTCACCTCCAAAAAGACTTTTAAGCAAGGCCTTGCCTGATTTAGGATTCACGCTGTCTATCCAAGTATTAAAAAGCTTTGTGGATTGAGAATCGTCTTCAGGCTCATATATTTTCTCGTAAGCCACCGGTTCTCCGTCCATTTCCCTTATCTCTATCAGATTTTTATCAACTGCATCCTGCATTGTGTCCTTACCCCAACGCCAACGTCCTTCTTTACCTGCGCCTGACATCGGATATACAGCACGAGTGCCTTCGCCTAAGTTGTCATCAAGAGACACAACGCCATTTTTATAGAAAATAGGATAAAACATATTGGGGCGGTCAGTACGAAGCGATGCATCTCCCCATTTTCTCAGCAGCTGCGTACGGTATCTTTTTCCATCGGCATCCACAAATGGATACTTATCGCCTTCTTTTATCTCTTCTCCGGCAACGAAATCTGAATAGGCATAACACAATACATACTCATGAATACGTGCATAATGCGAACTGTCCTGCCTCCCGCCGGTCCCTTTCTTACAAAATACAGCTACCAGGTTTTCTTCTCCGAAAATACTGTCGCACAAAAGCTTGAGGTTCGCCTGTTCGTTGTCGTCTATGGATATGAATATCACGCCGTCGTCAGAGAGCAGATCACGGGCAAGCTGAAGGCGGGGCATCATGAACATCAGCCATGCCGAGTGGGAAGCAGACCCGCGCTTTGTCAGGTCCAATATCTTGTCTGCCTGTTCCTGACTGATACCCAGCTTTATCTGCAGTTCCTCGGAAGTGAAGCTGAAATTATCATTGTACACAAATCCGTCAGATCCGGTATTGTATGGAGGATCGATATAGATGCACTTCACCTGCCCGTAATAGGATTTCAACAGATGCTTCAAGGCATCCAGATTATCACCGGTTATGTAAATATTCTTACTGCTGACATTCTCAGGCCTACTGTTGTGCTCCGTATCAGGAACTATAACGGTAGTGGACTCCACTGACGCAAGCAGCCGCGCATAACTTTTACCCAGAAAATTCAGGGCATACCCCTCGTTTCTGATATCCACTTCATCCGAGACCAATACCCTGAATCTGTCCAAATCAAAATTCCCCTTACTGTCAAAGCACCCGGGGAAATACCTCCGTAATATCTCTCTGGTTCCGTCAGATGCTTTTATCTGAGCATTTTTTTCGATTATATCCCTTAGCATAGCTTGTGATGTTTCAACAATTCTTTTCTATGCAAAGATAATCTTTTCCAAAAACCGAGAATGCAAGCCAACGCCAATTATTCAACTTCTTTTTCAACAGGGATTGTGCCGTCCCACTGCTCCAGTGCCTTATGGAGCTGCGTATCCTGACGGAGGGCCGATTCGGCACCGCCACGGCGCAGATAGAACTTCTGGGCTATCTCATCCTCCAGCAGCGGCTTGATGAGAGACCTGTTTGTCTTCAGGAACTCCTCCTTGCTCAGAGACAGCCTGGACAGAAGATTCTGCATGTCTTCCTCTATTCCTTCCACGCTTTCCGCCAGCATCTCCCGCTCTGCGGCCTTCAGGACCTCCTCCATCTCGATCCGGGACTCGGTACGGGCATCGAATTCCTTCTGCGAGGCGAATTTCACAAAATCCTCATATTCTTCCTCCGTAAGAGAGAACACTCCGGCAGGAGCGATGCTGTCATGAGTGTTGAAATAACGGAGAGCATAATCGCTCAGGACATTGCTGTAGATTAAGGAGATTACGGGACGGCTGTAGTACTGCGGCTCCACTGTGATGTCCGGAGTAATACCGCCGCCGTCATAGACCTTGCGTCCTAGGCGGGTACGGAACTCCTTCTTGAGAGAATCAGGCACCGCCCCGACACTGCCGTCCTCATTGCGGTGACTGTAGTCTATAGCCTGGACGCAGCGTCCGCTGGGTGTATAGTACTTTGCCGTAGTCACTTTCAACGAAGTATTGTAACCGGCCTGCCTTATCGTCTGCACGAGTCCCTTGCCGTAGGTACGTACTCCGGCCACTGTAGCCCGGTCCATATCCTGCAGCGCACCGGCGACTATCTCCGAAGACGATGCCGAACCGGAATTGACCATCACCATTAGAGGCAGCAGAGTATCCACCGGAGCAGTCCCTGTCCTGTACTCGAAATCGGCATCGGGATGCTTGCCTTTCGCCGAGACCACCAGAGTTCCCTGAGGGACAAAGAGCGACACAATCTCCACCGCCTCGTTCATCAGTCCTCCGCCGTTGCCGCGCAGATCCAGCACAAGCCGTCTCATGCGTCCGTCAGCCCTGAGACTGTCCAGAGCCTTCCTGACATCCTTCGAGCCGTCCATTGTAAAACCTCCTATCTGAATATAGCCGGTGGAATCATCCAGGAACCCGTAATACACAACATCGGACACGTGAATCCTCTCCCTTACCAGAGCCACCTGGACCGTATCACCGCCACGCCCCCTCACCACAGTCATATCCAGCACCGAACCGGGCCTTCCGCGCATCCTGCCGCTGCATTCGTCCACAGGCAGATCCTTTGTGCTTACGCCCCCGATGGCGATGATGGTGTCACCGGGATTGAGCCCGGCCTTTACAGCCGCCGAATTCTCATACGGCTCGGCCACCACTATGTAACCCGACGGAGTCTTCTGTATCAAAGCGCCCACCCCTCCGTAACTGGCAGTGGTCATGATGTCCAGGTCCTCCTCATTCTCTTCCGGAATGAACACGGTATACGGATCAAGACCGGCGAGCATGGCATCGATTCCCGTGCGCAGCAGATCCTCCAGACTGACACTGTCCACATACTGGGACTGCAGTGTCCTGAGAATCATGGACTGTATCTCCAGGTATTTGCCTGTGTTGAAATTATCCGACTGAGCCGGCATGGAAACTGACGCGGCCGCCAGTACCGCAAGCGACACGGCTGTCTTTCTTAATGTTGTGATTGCTTTCATTTTATATTGTTAACGATAGGACAATCGGGATGAACAAATTACATGCCGCAGATCTCCGCCTCCGGGTCCAGACAGAAATCCAGGTCCCGCTTGATCTGCTCCACGTCCATGTGCTGGCCTATGAATACTATCTTCTGCATACGGTCTCCATAGTACTCGTCCCAGTCGCGGGCGAAACCGGGATCCCGGGCCTTGAGCTGCTCCAGCTCGTCCTCCGGAGCGGTGGCATACCACTGGCCCGCCTCCTTGAGCTGCTTCTGCCTTCCGGCCTGCTCGAACATGTAGGACATATCCGGGTCCTGGGTGAAATAGCAGATGCCCTTGGCACGGATCACCTCTCTGGGCCAGTGCTTGATGACGAAATTGTCGAACTTATTTATATCAAAAGCAGGGCGGCGGTAATAGACGAATGTGCCTATGCCGTACTCCTCGGCCTCGCCCTCCTCATGGTCATGGTCATGGTCATGGTCGTGATGGTGATGGCGGTGCTCATATCCGCGGGCCTCCGCCTCCTCCTCTTCCGTGGGAACGGCCTCTATGCCGCGCACCCATCCGGCCGATGCGGCCACCTGATTGAAGCTGAACATCCGGGTATTGAGTATCAGGCTCAGGTCTATCTCCCCGTAATCGCACTCGATGATGCGGGCTGAGGGCTGGACGCTGGCGATGATATGGCGGATGCGGGCCCTCTCGTCAGACGTAACCTCCGAAGCCTTGTTGAGCAGGACTATGTTGCAGAACTCTATCTGCTGGAGAATCAGGTTCTCGATATCCTCCTCGTCCAGATTCTCCCGCATGAGGCTGTCTCCGCATGCAAACTCGTCCTGAAGCCTGAGAGCGTCCACCACGGTCACGATGCAGTCCAGACGCGGGAAGATGCCGCAGTCCTCCAGCCTCGGGTCCATCCTGGGCATGGTGCAGATGGTGCGGGCTATCGGCTCCGGCTCGCAGATACCGCTGGCTTCTATGACTATGTAGTCGAAGCGCCGCATCTGTATCAGCTCGGTAATCTGGTTCATCAGGTCGGTCTTGAGGGTGCAGCAGATGCAGCCGTTCTGCAGGGCTACCAGGCTGTCGTCCTGAGTGCCGACCACCCCGCCGCGCTGAATCAGGTCCGCGTCTATGTTCACTTCTCCGATATCGTTCACGATGACGGCGAACCGGATGCCCTTCTCATTGGAGAGGATGCGGTTCACCAGAGTTGTCTTCCCGCTGCCCAGATATCCGGTAAGGAGCAGCACCGGGATCTCATTGTTTCTCATATTCTCAATTTTTCAAGAGATGCAAAATTACCAAATTATTTTAACTTTGCACCCCTGAACGACCTTGTGTACCGCCATGAAATATAGGATTGTCCTGACCGCCGCCATCTTATCGGCACTTATCTGCGCATGCTGCGATGACATCCGGCACGCACGGGCTTCCATGACCATAGCCGATTCGTTGCTGAGCGCGGATCCCGACTCCTCTCTCGCGATTCTGCAAGGCATGGACAGTTCCGTCATAGAAAGACTGGGCAAAAGAGACATGGCTCTGTACACACTGCTTCTGGCCGAAGCCGAATACAAGTGCTGGATGCCCGTGGATGACGACACGATAATCAATGAATCAGTACACTATTACCGGCATCACGGCCCTGAAGACATGTACGCAAGGGCCCTGACAATGCAGGGGGCCGTCTATCTTGAGCGCGGAGAGTACATCCTGTCCCTGGAGTGCTACAAGAAGGCGGAGCAGATCATCATGAAAGGCACCGATCTGCTTGAGCAAGGTCTGCTGCACACGCGCATAGCGGAACTGTACCAGTTCACCTACATCAACAAGGAAGCCACCATAGACAGATATAGGATGGCCCTGGACTGCTTTCGGAAAGCCAATCTGACCGACCGGGTGATGTTCGGCAATCTGTCACTGGCAAGGGTGATGCTTTTTGAACGTCCGGACGAGGCCCTTGCTTACATCAAGGGCGGTTCCGCTCTGGCCGAACTTCTGAACGACAGGGACATGATACTTGTCGGGCTGGAACTTCTGACTCAGTACCATGACATCAAGAAAGACCCGGACGGTGTAATCAGCACTGCCTCCGAGGCTCTTCGCCAATACAACACTGACGATGAGTGGATAAGGCCCATAATGACAAACATCCTGGTGTGCCTCACCAAGGCATACGCCGACAAGGGAGACTCCGTAAATGCCAGGAAGACAGCAGACCTGATCTACTGGAAAGACGAGGACAGACAGGTCAGGCACTACATCATGTCCATACTGGCCGCAAGCAGAGAAGACTGGAAATCAGCACTCGAGAACGAGCGGATAACCGAGGGCATCGCGGACAGCATTATGCGGGCCGGTCTTGACCTTCACCTGAGGGAGGTGGAGAGAAATTTCGAGAACAGCCGCCTGAGAGAAGAATATACTGCCCTGAAGTCCCGATACATATCATACGCCGTAATCCTGCTTTTTCTCATCTGCATGACTGTCCTGGCAGGTCTGCTGATACATCTCAAAAACATCTCACTCAAACGAGAGGTAGAGAAAAGTACGGACATCATACGCAACCTGAGCAACGGCAGGATGGACAACGGGAACGGTACCGGTGCCGCAGAAAGCAGTGCCGGACGCACAGGCAGATGCAGACCTATGAACAGAGAGAGTGTCGCCATCTCCGAAGAGATGCTGAAAGTAACTGACGAGCTGCTGGATGCCTACTACAAATACGGAAGGACGAAAGCCATAGCGGAGCACGTGAAAAAGATTCTGGAGTCCCATTTCCCCGCTGACGATACCATGACCCGTATCATGAAAATAGTGAACGCCACCTATCCGGGCTTCCTGACAGGACTCAAAGACGCACACCCGACCCTCAAGGAAAAAGATCTTTATCTGATCGCCATGATGGCCTGCGGTTTTTCGACAGGTACAATCTGTGCTCTCCGCAGAATCACAGAAAGCTCACTCTACGTCGAGAAATCCAGAATTGCAAAGAAAATCGGTGACAACGTGCGCCTGTCAGAATACGTCTCAAGGGCACTTGAGACAGGAGAAATATCTTAGCATGACTATTTTGGAGCTGTTTGCGCAACATCCTGATTTTATGAGTATTGCAGACTGTTTTAATCGATAAATTCAGACAGGGCATCTTAGCAGACTTTCCGCATATCCTTATATTTCAACCATTTACAGAAACATACTGTCTAAGATTATTTTTCATTGCTGCTGATGTTATAATGCCTATGTTTGCAACCGCACACATTTGGTAGCTACTTAACATCTTACTGTTCTGTACCGTTCCATCTTTTCCAGTTGTATTGAATGCGGATCTGTACAGTCATGAAAAATTTTAACGCCCTGACAGGCCCTGCGGATTACACAATCCAGGCCGCCAGGGTGTTGCTTTATCCCAGAATCTGATCCACAAAGCGGCGGTCATTGCTCAGACGGGGCACCTTGTTCTGGCCTCCGGTCTTACCGCGCCCCTCCATCCAGCGGTAGAATGTTCCGGGAGGCACGGGGGTCAGCTCCAGTTCCGTCATCGTCACATCTCCGCTGCGCTTGGCCTCGTAATCCGAGTTACGGCGGCACAGAGCGGCATCCAGTTCATCCCGGAACTGCTGCAGCCTACGTGGATCCCGCGCCGCCTCCTGGCTTCCGGCCGAGAACTCCACCACCCACTGATGCGCCCCCTTGGCATGAGCCCCGTCCATGAAGACAGGTGCCACCGTGTAGTCGGTCACTTCCATTCCGCAGATGCGGCAGGCCTCCGAAAGAGCCTCCTCGGCGTTATGAATCATCAGTTCCTCGCCGAAAGCATTGATGTAGAGCTGCGTCCGTCCCGTGATGATAATCCTGTGCGGACAGAGGGTGGTGAACTCCACACAGTCCCCTATCAGATACCGCCAGAGCCCGCTGCCGGTGGTTATCACCATCGCGTATGTCACACCGGTACGCACCTCGTCCACCGTATAGACATCATCCGACTCCCCTGCCAGGACTTTGTCCAGAGAGCGCATCGGGATGAACTCGAAGAATACCCCGTTGTCCAGTGTCAGGACCATGCCCTTCTGCGACGGGTCGTCCTGCAGGGCGAAGTAGCCCTCCGAGGCATTGTAATTCTCCAGATAGTGCATCCTGTCCGAAGGAATAAGCCGGCGGTACTGCTCACGGTACGGCCCGAAACTGATGCCCCCGTGCATGAAAAGCTCGAGGTTGGGCCATATATCCGTCAGATATTGGGCATGGTTATACTCCAGCAGCCGCTCTATCATGATGAGGTTCCAGGACGGGACACCCGAGAAATTGGTCACGTTCTGTTTCGAGCACACCCGGCAGATGCCCTCTATCTTCTGCCTGAAATCCGGCAGCATGGCTATGTCCCTCGACGGGGTGCGGACGATCTCTGCCACGGACGGGCTGTTGCTCAGCAGGATGGCCGACAGGTCTCCGTTCCTGGCCCCGCCGCCTGAGAGCTCGTCCACCCTGACACTGCCGCCGAGGGTAAGGGCCTTGCCGTTGAACAGACGCGAGTCGGGATAGCGGCGGATATATGTGGCCAGCATGGTCTTGAAGCCACGGTAGTGACAGCCGGAAAGATTGGCCGGAGTCACCGGAATGTACTTGCTCTTGTCCGAGCTCGTGCCGCTGGACTTGGCGAACCAGCGCACCTTCTGGTTCCACAGCACGTAGTCCTCACCCCGGCGCAGACGCTCAATGTATGGCGCGAAGCCGTCGTACTCCCGCACCGGCACCGCCCGCCGGTAATCCGCATATCCGCGTATCCGGTCGAAGCCGTGCTCCCGGCCGAAAGCCGTATCCCGGCCCGCCTCCAGCAACTGCCTGAAAACGTGTTCCTGTACCGCCCCGGGATGCTCGCACCCACGGTCAAAACTCCTGAGCAGCGGACTCAGCGCCGCCATCACTGTTCTGTTCAATACCGACATGACGCACTGTGTTTTTAAAACGTTGGCGAAGTTAGCGAGAATTCGGGAAAAATCAACGGATTTTCGCAATCTGATGCAGGACGGAGAGCGAACGCAGGTCGATACGGGAGCCGGTATGGTACTCCAGCCAGCGGATGACGGCCTCGATCAGTTCCTTCCGCTCCGCTCCGGTCATCGGCAGGGACAGCGCATCCTCGAAAGACGCTTCGTGAATAGAGCGGAGCCTGTCGGTCTGCTCCGGGGTAAACGGATTGAAATCCAAGTTAAACCCTCTCTCGAAAGGAAAGCCGAGAAATGCAGCGTACCGGTCCAGGAACCAAAGGTGGAAATTGGCCGGACTGCCCTCGACGGCCTCCAGCTTCAGGACCGCATCCTCCAGAAAGGCATACAGTTCCTCGTCCCGTTCGGAGTGCAGCAGAGTGCGGTAGAGCAGCTCGCTGATGAACATCGCTATGGATATCTTGTCAAAATCCTCGCGGATGGAGTTGAGCCGATATTTAGGAGAAAATTCCCTGAGATAAGCCATACTCCCCTTAGAACTGCGGGATGTCTCATAATTAACTATGCTGAGCGGATGCAGCAGCACCGTCCCGTGAGCTGAAGTACGGCTTCTGCTCCGTGAAGAACGGAATGCTCCTCTGAGAATAAAGCTCACGCGCCCCTCCTCCTGAGTATAGCCGTGGACTATCAGGGAAGTATCTCCGTACTTGAGAGTATGAAGGACAATCATCATCGCCCGCCGCCGGTCAGATGCTCCCTCCGCATCCACTCCGCGAACTGCCTCATGGCCTCGCCGCGGTGGGAAATGGCATTTTTCTGCTCATGGGTGAGCTCGGCGAAAGTCTTCTGAAGACCGTATTTTTCCGGAAAGAATACCGGGTCATAGCCGAAGCCGTCCTTTCCGGAGGGAGCAGCGGCTATCTCCCCCTCTACCCTGCCCTCGAACAGTTCGTGTCCCTTGCCGCTGACGTATACCACCACACAGCGGAAACGGGCGGTACGCTGTCTCTTGCCGTCCTTCTCTGCAGGCACGTCTTTCAATTCGGAGAGGAGCTTGCGGACATTGTCCTCAGCCTTCTTCCCCGGACCGGCATAGCGGGCCGAGAGCACCCCGGGAGCCCCGTCGAGAGCGTCCACAAAGAGTCCCGTATCATCCGAAAAACACGGCAGACCTGTCTTCTTATAGACGTACTCCGCCTTCTGTAGCGCATTGCCCTCCAGAGTATCCGAAGTCTCCGGTATGTCCTCAGTAATACCAAGTTCCGCCGGAGTCCTCAACACGAACTCCGGACCCAGAATCTGTGCGGCCTCCTCGACCTTGTGCCTGTTGCCCGTTGCAAAAACTATTTCCATGCCGCAAACTTACATATAAATCGGCAATGGTAAGCTGTGAAGCGGGGTCTTTTTACAATTGCCACATACTCAGATTGTTCCATATTATGCGTGTTCTTTTGACGGTCTCGGAGCAACCCAGCAGCGACACAACTTAACTACAATCGCTTGATTATCTTTAATTTACGATTTTCAGGTGCTCTTGTGCTTACCGTTAACTGAAGGATGCCGGCCTTCGGAGAGGACTACGGCGGTGACGGCGATGATGATCAGGATGATGCCGGCGGCGGTGCGGAGGGTGAAGGCCTCGGAGAGGGCCAGAACGCCTATGACCACGGCGGTGAGGGGTTCGAGGGCACCGAGGATGGCGCTGAGGGTGGGGCCGATGCGCTTGATGGCCGCTACAAGGGTAATGTTGGAGACGGCGGTGCCGAGCAGTGCGATGCCGAGGATATTGGCCCAGAGGAAGCCGTCGGTGAGGGGCACCCAGCGGACTCCGCCGGAGAGCATACCGATGAGGGTAAAGCAGACGGCACCGAAGCCCATGACGTAAACGGTCAGGGGGAGGGTCGGCATGTTCTGGACGGCTGTCTTGCGCACGCCGACGATATAAGTGCCATAGGCAATGACGGAGAGTGCGGCCCAGAGAATGCCGGCGGTGACATTGCCGTCCTCAAGCCGGATGTCGCCTCCTGCCAGAAAGCCGGCTCCGACCAGGGATAGGATGATGGCACCGATCTTGACCCAGGAGCGGGGTTCGTGGAAGACCGTCATCATGACGGCGGCTACGAAGAGCGGGTACATGAAGTGAATCGTAGAGGCGACTCCGCTGGCGATGTTCTCGTAGGCTATCAGCAGGCTGATGGCTGTCAGGGCACAGAAGAAGCTGACGGTCAGCAGCGGAAGCCAGGCGTCCTTCGGGACGCGGAAGGACTTGCGCATGAGCAGGCCCACAGCCAGCAGCACAATGGTAGCCACGCCCCAGCGGTAGGCGAGCACCTCGAATGGCGAGAAGCCCGCGTCCATGAGGGTGACTGAGAAAAACGGCACGAAGCCGAATGTCAGGGAAGAGATGGCGGCGAGGATGATGCCGCCGGTCTTACTTGCTGCGTTTACGGGTTCTGCGGGCTGCGGGTTTTGCAAGAGCCGGCTGTCCAGGCTCTGCAGCGGGCTGAGATGCTGACTGTGGTTCATTGCTTTGACTCAGACTTTTATCGTCTTCCATTTCTACCAATTCATAATCGATAATCTTCTGTTCGAGGGAGGCGCGTACCACCCGGATCCAGACCTTGTCGCCCATTGTGAAGCGGCGGCCACGGGAACGGCCCACGATGGAGTAGGTCTCCTCGTCGAACTGGTAGAAGTCGCCGGGGATATCCCTGACGGGCACCATGCCCTCCACCTTGTCCGGCTCGGTCTCCACGTAGAGACCCCACTCGGTCAGGCCCGAGACGGTGCCGGGGAATATCTGGCCGACCTTGTCCTGCATATACTCGCAGAGCTTGTACTTGATGCTGGAACGCTCGGCCTCGGTGGCTATCTGCTCGCGCTGGGAGGCGTACTGGCAGCAGGTCTCATAGTATTCTTTGTTCTGGGACTCTACTCCGGCCAGATACATGGCCAGCAGGCGGTGCACCATCATGTCTGGATAACGCCTGATGGGTGAGGTAAAGTGCGTGTAATACTTGAACGCCAGACCGTAATGGCCGACGTTGTCGGTGGTATAGTGAGCCCGGGCCATGGAGCGTAGGGCCATCATCACTACAGCCTCCTCCTCGGGACGGCCCTTGACGGTGCCTAATAGGTTGTTGATGCGCTGGGCTACGTTCTTGCCCTTGATCTCCTTGACCTTGACTCCCTGAGGGAACTGTTTCGGCTCTTCTTTCTGACCGTCCTCCTTAGCCCCGGTCTCAGCCGGGAAATCGTAGCCGAAGAGGCGGACGAACTTGCGGAGCACTCCGAGCTTCTCCTCGTTGGGATCCTCATGGACGCGGTAGACGAAGGTCTTGGCATTTTTGCTCTTGGGCACCTTGCCCACATACTCCGCCACAGAGCGGTTGGCCAGCAGCATGAACTCCTCGATGAGCCAGTTGGCCTCCTTGGATATCTTCTCGTAGACCCTTATCGGCTTGCCTGTCTCGTCGACCTCGACCTTCATCTCGGGCCGCTCGAAGGCGATGGCTCCGGCGGCGAAGCGTTTCTTCCTCAGGACAGAGGCTATCTTGTGCAGGGCAGTGATCTCCTTGGCGAGCGGGCCGTTGCCGGTCTCGATGACGGCCTGGGCCTCATCGTAGTTGAAGCGGTAGTCGGACTTGATGACGGTGCGGCCGAACCAGCTCTTCTTGACCACTCCTGCAGGTGTGATGTCAAATACTGCCGAGAAGCAGAGCTTTTCCTCGCCCGGCCTCAGGGAGCACAGGTTGTTCGAGAGCTTCTCGGGGAGCATGGGCACTGTGCGGTCCACCAAGTAGACAGAGGTGCCGCGCTCGTAGGCGCACTTGTCGATGATGGAGCCGGGGGTCACATAGTGGGTCACGTCGGCGATATGCACTCCGACCTCTATGTTGCCGTCCTCGAGCTCGCGGTACGAGAGGGCATCGTCGAAGTCCTTGGCGTCGGCAGGGTCAATAGTGAAGGTGGTCACCTTGCGGAAGTCCCTGCGCTCGGCTATGTCCTTGGGGGTTATCTTGTCGGGCACGGCCTCGGCTGCGGCCTCCACCTCGGGCTCGAAGCGGTAGGGCAGACCGTACTCGGCCAGGATGGCGTGCATCTCGGTGTCGTTGGCACCAGGCTCGCCCAGTACGTCTATGATACGGCCTGTCGGAGCCGGAGCCTTCCTCGGCCAGTCGGTCACGATGACGGCGGCCTTCAGCCCCGACACATCGCCGGGTTTCCAGGTCCGCTGAGGGACTTTCCGGTCGCTGGATTCTCCGTTCTCGGGCTCTGCTCCGGCACCGTCCTTACTATTGATGCCGTCGAGTATCCCGCCCTTGCCGAACCAGCGGTCTATCTCCTTGATAGGTATGCTGATATCGTATGGCATATTGCGGCTCTCCATGATCAGCCAGGCCTCGCCGCGGGATATCTGCAGCACTCCGATATGAGGCTTGGAGGATCGCTCAAGCACAGTGATTATCTCGCCCTCGATACGCTTGGGCTTGCCGTCGGCACCGATGCCCTTGGCCTTGGTTGTAAGCACCTTGACTATATCGCCGTTGAGAGCACCGCGCATCTTGTGCTGAGGCACGAACACATCATTGTCCCTGTCCGGCACCTCCACGAAGCCGTAGCCGTCGCGGGTCATGCTCACAGTACCGGTCAGCTCCTCCTTGTTGAAATGCTCCTTCTTTCCTTTGGATTTCCTCTTGCCGCCCGAACGCTCCTTCCTCTTGAGATTCAGCTCCTTCTGCATTGCCTTCTGGTCAGGCGTCTGATTCTTCCCGTGCTTTCCACGCGTACGGGAAGAGGGTCTTTTCTTTCTTGTCATATACTCTATTCTGTTATCAGAGGCAAAGATAAGAAGAATCGTGCTTGTTTGAGCCTTTTATGACAAATAGATACATCCACCCTCCATCCGCTCAGTCCTTTCTCAAAGCCAGCACCGGATTGGTGTTCATCAGCTGCACGGCCCGGTATGAGACCCCCACGATGAGCAGGGCCAGCAGGTATATCCACCAGTGGTTGTCAATGCGGTAGGAGTAGGTCTGCAGCCAGCGTCCGGTGTAGGTGTAAATCAGAGGAGTGGCAATGACCGCGGCAATCAGCGAGGCCGACAGGAAGCTGGCGAGGGTATGGGTGTAGATTTCCAGCCGGGGGCAGCCCATAATCTTGCGGATGGCGGTGCTCTTGGCCCTCTGACGGGCGTAGTAGGTGCTCATGGCGACCATGGCCATGACCGTCAGGACGATGGTCAGCAGGGCGAAAAGGCTGGTGAGCCTGAGGCTGCGGTCCTCCGAAGCATAGGCCCTGCGGTAGATCTCCTCGTAGGTCCTCACCGTGACATCCAGTTCCGGTTTCTCAGCAGCGTACAGCTCCTGTATAGCACGCACCGCGTCGGCCGGGTCGCCGTTGACCTTGACCACTAAGGACATGAGATTCCCGATGTATTCAGACTGAACAGGCTGTACCGTCCAGATCAGCAGGTCATTACCGGCGGAATTGGCATTGCCCAGCAAGAGGTCGTCGATGATGCCGCAGACCCTGATTGCCCCGTTGTCAAACTCGAACTGAGTCATGTCCAGACCATATCCTAAAGCAGCGGCGGCCCTGCGGGTAAAATAGCTGGTATTCGGCAGAGGGTCGGAGTTCTGACTGAGAACCTTCACTCCTAAAAGACGCAGCGCCGTAGTATCGCCGCCATACATCACTATGTTGTATCGGTTCCCGTCTATCTGCACTCCCCAGTAAAACCTCCTATTCCCGGCCGGACAGCCCTGCACCCATCCGGCATCTGCCACGCACGGCAGGGATTTGAGCCGGTCCTTGAGAAAATCGTCCGGATCCTGAGTGTTGGAGACGGTCACATCCACCAGGGAATCCCGGGTATAGCCCATGGGCCTCTCCACCATGTGGCGCAGCTGCAGGAACATGGCAATGGCTATTGCGACGGCCCCGATGGCTGCTGTATTCTGGACAACGAGGAAAATCCTTCCGAGCACCATCCTGCCGGTCCGTGTAAACTCGCCCCTGACTATGTCGATCGGCCTGTAGCGGGAAACCATCAGGGCCGGGATGATACCGGCAATGACAGACAGCAGCACGATGACTCCAGTCCATAGAGCGGCGGTGCCCCAGGTCAGGGACGACAGCGGACTGTAATTTTTCCCGATAAGGGCACTGAACATAGGGGCGGCGGCCTCAGCCAGGACAAATCCGAGGACGAACGATACGGCCGTCACGACAAAGGACTCCCCGATGTAGCGGAGGATGACACCCCCGCGGGAGGAACCTATCAGCCTGCGCGTCGCCATCTCCTTGACCCTGAATCCCACCTGGGCAGTGGTCAGCGAGATGTAGTTGAGCAGGGCGAATACCAGCAGCAGCACTCCGGCGGCGGTGACCAGCCGCAGCATGTCCCGGTTGACAATATTCTCGAAAAAGGCGCGGGAGGTGGCTCCTGCCCCGTAGTGTATCTTCTTGAACGGCACGAGATTGTACTCCGTACAGACGCCTGAGATGTACAACTCGTCGCTCTCCTTCAGGATGCCGAGGATTTCCCGGCCTATCCAGCTCACGTCAGCACCTTCCCGGACCTTGTAGAAAGTCACCGTAGAACCGTAGCCGTTGCGCGTCAGATGAGGCAGGAACCTCTCCAGCATATCCAGGCGGTAGATATCATGTCGCACCCGGGCAGCACGGTCCGCTCCATATCCTCGAACACTCCCGTTATGGTCAGCGTAGTCTTCCCGTCCCCGGCCGTTATGTCAATGCCGTTGCCCACCGCATTGCCCCCGGGGAAATATGTATTCGCAAACGATTGCGAGACAATAACCGAGCCCACAGCCTCCAGAGCCCCTTTCCGGTCACCTGCCGCCATAGGAAGCGGGATGAGCGACAGGAAATTGGAGTCCACGCATAGGGCATTCTGCACCATGGTCCTGTCCCCGACCGACACACTCAGGTCCCACCCGTTGACGGACATGGTGCCGACTGTCCTGCAGACAGCCTCGATATCCGGATAGCGGCCCTCCACAGCCCCTTTGACAGTACCGCTGAGACTGAAGAGCTCCGCATCCGAGCCGACATAGACATCGTCACCGACAAACGTGTCGTAGCCGCGCTCCTGAGTCACGTACGTGCCTACGAAGATAATGAATGCCAGGGCTATGGCCATGCCGGCCACCTCTATCACCGTATAGAGCCTGTTGCGGGATACGAATCGGAGAAAGGATTTCATATTGTCTTGTTTTAACAGGTTTCTGCGATAAATTTACATCAAAAATTATACCTCACTCAGTAAGCACCTGTATTACATATATTTAATCAATTCTCAAGAACATTGTATTGTATAACTTTCATACAGCAAGTGTCTAATTTTTTCATCCTGATCCTGACACCTTCGGAAGGTGGGAAGGGGCGGATGGAAACGAAAACGCGGGCACAGACGCTACAGAGGGTCCCGGGCGATT
>CALVDE010000020.1 GCA_944326265.1 uncultured Bacteroidales bacterium
TACATTGCAGATCAGTTAATTATCAAATAACTGATAAATATTAATCCGTCCAACTTTTTTGGTACACCTCAGCGAAAAGAACTCGTTGATTATGGAATGGGCTTATTTTCAGGTAGATGTGAAAAATGGGCGCGACTCTACTTACCGTTGATGGCTGGAGGATGAAAGAGGAACGGATTTCAGATGCCAGTTAAAATATTATTGCAGGAAATTTCATAAATTGCAGGAAATTTCAAGCACTAACTATTATGAAAAATCTATTTTCAGCAGCATTTATTGCCGCCGCGGCCGTTCTCTTGTCCGGCTGCACATCTGGAAGCAAGTATGTGATCGAAGGGTCGGGGGACCAGCTGGTGGACGGACACTGGATGTATGTCTCTGACGGAGTGGACTGGTCGATGCTGGACTCGGCACTGATAGAAAACGGATTGTTCAGGATAGAGGGGACGGACATGGGCTCGGGTGTGGCCATGCTTTATATGGGGGCCAGTTCCGCGCCTTCGGGACTGTATCAGATGAGCGAGATGATTTTCCTCGAGCCTGGAACCGTGTCGCTGGAGTATATCCCGGACTATGAGATGTATTTCGCGCATGGAACACCTATGAATGACCTCTACTATGAGCTGTCTTTCGGAGACGCCGGGGATTATGAGGATCCGATGGACATCATCCGGGCCAATCACAACGTGCTGGGTCTTACACTCCTGCAGGGTATGCTGGCGATGTCCTCCAAGCCGGAGATCGAGGCGGTCCTGGTGGAGTTTCCCGAGAACATGAAGGCACATCCGCTCTATATCCAGCTGGAGGAGATGCTCGAGCCCATCAAGGCCGACCTCGGAATGCCCTACTGGGACATCGAGGGCAAGGATGTGAAGGGCAATGCGGTGCGGCTCAGCGATGTGGTGGAGCGTGACGGCGTGCGCTATGTGCTGCTGGACCTGTGGGCCTCGTGGTGCGGTCCGTGCCGGGAGGAAATGCCTGAGCTTGTAGCACTGTATGATCGCTATCACGGTTCCGGCTTCGAAATCTACGGCATGTCCTTCGACAGCTCCCCCGAGAACTGGCGCAGCGCGTTGAAGGAATTCGGCATGAACTGGACCAATGTCATCACCGAAGTCACCGGTAGTCCCAGTAGCAGTCCCATCTGGGCCGGCTACGGCATGGACGGCATCCCCTGGAACTACCTCATCGACGCATCCACCGGGGAGATCATTGCCAAGAACCTCTGCGGTGAAGTCCTCGCCGCCGAGCTCGAGACCCTCTTCGCCGCCTTTGCGGGAGCCGAAGCCGAGTAACGGTAAGCAGTGTTGCGGCGGTTTTTTGTAAATCGTAGTAAATTAGTGGTTTGTAAAATCAACGAGGACTTTTCGTAGATGTCTGAACCTACGAAAAGTCCTCGTTATAATTGTAACCTGCGGTGATCCAGGTAGTTGTAGAAAAGCCGCGCTCCCCTGCTTACCGTCTCCATTTCCGCAACGGCAGCATTTCCCGCGATTCGGTGTCGTTGTGGTAAGCCCCTTTGACTCCTTCCGAAGGAGGAGTAGGATGAGTGAATGCCAGGAGCGAGAGCGACCGAAGCCCCTTCCTCGGAAGGGGCTTCGGGGTTGGGTAGAAAAGGAGAAGCGAAGTCTTATCCGCGCTCAGTGCAGATACGACTTTAGTGCTTCGACGTAGGCCGCGAAAGCCCGCGCTCCCGTCTCCGTTATCCTGCACACCGTCCTCGGCTTCTTCCCCGCAAATCCTTTCTCGACAGTGATGTACCCCGCCTCGGAGAGCTTGTCGATCTGCACGCTCAGATTGCCGGCAGTGGCTCCGGTGGCCTCGCGCAGGTACACGAAGTCGGCCTCTTCCATGGTCAGCAGGGTGGACATGACGGCCAGACGCAGTTCGGAATGCAGCAGCGGGTCGAGTTTTGCAAATTCTCCCATGGCTGTTACTGTAGTTTACGGTTTTGACGGTTGAATATCAGGCCGGGTATGACCAGGGTCATCAGTGCAGCGAAGGCCATGATCAGCGGAGTGGGTATATTCAGGAAGTAGTCGCAGGGCAGTCCTGCTATTCCGCAGATAATGCTGAGAATGAATACGGTCCAGGAACTGCAGAGGACTCCGGTGACTGCGCCGGCCATGCCCAGAAGCAGTATTATGACACCGTTTGTCGGTATGGGGATGAAGAACGCCATGATGCCGACGGCTATTGCCAGGATTCCGAATATGCCCCATACGATGCCCACGGACCTGGATACGAAATTCTCGCCCTTCCCCTTGCTCTCGATGCGTTTGAATACCAGGTGATTCACGAACCAACCGATGAAGGGAATCAGAAACCAGGCCAGGTTCCACAGATGATTGTTGTCCGAAAGTGTCAGCCCAAGCAGGACGATACCGGATACGAGGATTACGGTAGTTCCCCAAATGAGCATTGCGGTCCCGCCGCGCCGCTGAAAGTCCCGCTGACTGTTGTTGATTGCCTCAGAGATGATTTCAAGGGACTTTTCTACCGAAAGTCCGTTTTTGTCGAAGTTGTTTTCCATTGTTCTAAAATACTTTAAAAAATAAACCAAGTTCCGCAAAAAGAAGAGGGGCGCCGGTCTCCTCTCTTTGTCTACGGTGCAAATATAAACTGATTTATTTTACAAACCAAATTTTCTGCAAAATATTTTCTGTTCCACCTTCCGAAGGTGAGCAGAAAATGCTGGTAATCGTCTCACCTTCGGAAGGTGAGAGAGGCACAATAGACTTGGAAACGCGGCTACAGGCCTTCTCGGGGCTGTGCTACTATTTACTCACCTTCGGAAGGTGAGTAGAAAATGCGGGAAACTGTCCCACTTTCGGAAGGTGAGGGCAAATGGTGGAAAATGTGACTCCTTACGAAGGTGTGTGGGAATGGAGGAAAAATGCCACACCTTCGGAAGGTGGGATGTGTCCGGAGGTGGGGGCGAATGGGATGGAGTGAGGAGTTTTGGTGTTTTGGAAGAGGAGGAGTGGTAGAGATTGGGGGAATTTCACTATATTTGGAATTCAAACTTAATGCATAGAATTTATTTATGATTAGACATTTTTTTACTATCTGCGCATCAGTGTCAGTGGCGGTCGCCGCAATGGCTCAGGGCGGCATCTCCGAGGATATGATGGCCCGGATCCGTCAGGGCTGGCAGGGAACTCCCGAGGAGCAGGCCCTGCGCAATGCCATCTCTGCCAACGATATCAACAAGCTGTCGGTGAAGCAGGGCATTGAGTCTACTTACGATTTCTATTTCTCTGACGAGGTGCCTTCAAAGGGCATAACCGACCAGCAGTCAAGCGGCCGGTGCTGGCTGTTTTCGGGCATGAACGTGCTGAGGGCAGCCATGATCGAGAAATACGGTCTCGGCCCATTCGAGTTCTCCCAGAATTACATCTTCTTCTACGACCAGCTGGAGAAGGCCAATCTTTATCTCCAGGGCATCATCGACACCCGTGACCTGCCCATGGACGACCGCAAGGTGGAGTGGCTTTTCCGCCATACGATAGGAGACGGCGGTCAGTTTACAGGAGTGTCCGACCTGATTACCAAGTACGGCATAGTGCCCTCCAACGTAATGCCCGAGACATGGGCCGCCAATCATACTTCCGGAATGTCCCGTCTGCTGGATCTCAAGCTCAAGGAATTCGGCTTGGAGCTGCGGGAGATGACCGGCCCGAAAAAGGAACTGCCGGCCATGCTGGAGGCCCGTAAGGTGGAGATGCTCGCCTTCGTGTACCGCTTCCTCGTGCTCAATCTCGGTGAACCCCCGGTGGAGTTTACCTGGACCATGTATGATGCTGAGGGCAAGCCTGTCAGCACCAGAACCTACACCCCTAGGTCCTTCTATGACGAGTATGTGGGTGTGGATCTGAAGAACAACTACGTGATGCTGATGAACGACCCTACCCGCGAGTTCTACAAGGTCTATGAGATAGAGTACGACCGTCATCAGTACGATGGCAAGAACTGGCTGTACATCAACCTTCCCATCGAGGAGATCGAGGCCATGGCCATCGCTTCCATCAAGGACGGCACCATGATGTATTTCTCCTGTGACGTGGGCAAGTTCCTCGACCGCACCAATGGGGTCCTGGATGTGAACTACTATGACTACGGCTCGCTGATGGGCACCACTTTCGGTATGGACAAGCGCGAGAGAATCCTCACCGGTGCCAGCGGCTCGTCCCACGCCATGACCCTTATGGCAGTGGACCTCGACGAGAACGGCAACGCTAAAAAATGGATGGTCGAGAACTCCTGGGGCATGACCGGCCACGAGGGACATCTCGTGATGACCGACGAATGGTTCGAAGAGTACATGTTCCGTCTCGTGGTGGAGAAGAAATATGTTCCGGAGGATATCCTCAAGATTCTTGACACCACCCCGATAATGCTTCCGCCCTGGGATCCCATGTTCGCGGAGGAACTGTAATCCGAAATGCCGATGGAGCGTCTGCGCAGGATATGGCTCTTCTATTATGAAGGCTTCAGGGACATGTCGTCCCTCGGGAGGACCCTGTGGATAGTGGTCCTCCTGAAGCTCTTCATCATGTTCGCCATACTGAGGGTATTCTTCTTCCGTCCGGCCCTGGCCGACTGTGAGACGGACGCGGAGAAGAGTCAGGCGGTGATTGAGAATCTTATAAAATAATCGTTAACCAAAAAAACCTTAAGCAAATGACATTATTAGCAACGCTGGTAGACCTTTCGAGGTGGCAGTTTGCCCTGACGGCCATGTATCACTGGCTGTTCGTGCCGCTGACCCTCGGACTGGGCTTTCTGATAGCCTTTATGGAGACCCGGTACGTGATGACCGGAGACGAGTTCTGGAAACGGACTACGAAGTTCTGGATGAAGCTCTTCGCCGTCAATTTCGCAATGGGCGTGGCGACCGGTATCATCCTCGAGTTCGAGTTTGGAACCAACTGGAGCAACTACTCATGGTTCGTGGGCGACATCTTCGGTGCCCCGCTGGCCATCGAGGGTATCTTCGCATTTTTCATGGAGAGTACCTTCTTTGCCGTGATGTATTTCGGCTGGAACAAGGTGAGCAGGAAAGCCCACCTCGTATCCACCTGGCTCACCGCCATCGGAACCAACCTCTCCGCCGTCTGGATCCTCATCGCCAACTCCTGGATGCAGTATCCCGTGGGCATGGAGTTCAACCCCGACACGGCCCGCAGCGAGATGGTAGACTTCTGGGCTGTCGTCTCGTCGCCTGTGGCCATCAACAAGTTCCTGCATTCGGTGACCAACGGCTATGTGCTTGCCTCGGTATTCGTAATCGCTGTATCCTCCTGGTTCCTGCTTAAAAAGCGGGAGACGCTTCTGGCCCGCAAGTCCATCCGCGTGGCCTCCGTCTTCGGAATCATCTCCCTCGCCGTGCTCATCGGCACCGGTGACGGCTCGGCCTACAATGTGGCCAAGGTGCAGCCCATGAAACTCGCCGCCATGGAGGGCCTATACGACGGTTCTGAGAAGGCTCCGCTGGTAGCCGTCGGCATCCTGAATCCGGACAAGGACATCGTCGGTGAGGACGGAGCGGATGAAGACCCTTATCTGTTCGATATCTCCTTCCCCAATATGCTCTCGTTCCTGGCCACCCGTCAGGCCGACGGCTTCGTACCCGGCATCAACGACATCATCGAGGGCGGCTACGAGTTTACCGACCGGGAAGGCAACACATATATCGAGCCTTCCTTCGTCGAGAAAAAAGCCATGGGTACCGCCGCAGTCACGGCCCTGGCCGACTATCAGACAGCCAGACAGGCTGGAGATACTCAGGCGATGGCCCAGGCCGAGGCCGTTCTGGAGCAGAATTTCGATTACTTCGGTTACCACTACATCGAGGAGCCGGAAGACCTGGTGCCCAATGTCCCGATGGTCTTCTACGCTTTCCATATCATGGTGGCCCTCGGCATGTTCTTCATCCTGCTCTTCGTCCTCTACATCATCTTCGAGTGGAAGAGTCTCATCGTCAGCGATAAGCACAAGTGGCTCCTGTGGCTGGGCATCATCAGCGTGCCCCTTGTCTATATCTGCTCCCAGTCGGGCTGGATCGTAGCCGAGGTCGGCCGTCAGCCCTGGACCATACAGAATCTGCTGCCGGTGAATGCGGCGGTTTCCGGAGTCGAGCCGGGCAATGTCCTTACGACCCTTATCATCTTCGCTGTTCTCTTCACCGCCATGCTCTGCGTGGAGATCAGCATCATGCTCAAACAGATTAAGAAAGGAGGAGAATAATCATGGATACACTGTATTTTCTGCAACATTACTGGTGGGCACTGGTAGCCCTCCTCGGCGCAATCCTCGTGTTCCTGCTTTTCGTGCAGGGAGCGCAGGGCCTGCTGCTGCGCACCGCCTCCTCTGAGGATGAGAAGGACCTTGTAGTCAAATACGCGGGGCACAAATGGGAAATCACCTTCACCACCCTCGTCACCTTCGGCGGAGCGGCCTTCGCCTCCTTCCCCCTGTTCTATTCCACCAGCTTCGGCGGAGCCTACTGGCTGTGGATCTGCATTCTGCTGCTCTTCGTGATCCAGGCGTTCTCCTTTGAATACCGCAAGGCAGCCGGCAATATTTTCGGAGCCCGTACCTTCGAGATATTCTTATTCCTGAACGGAGCATTGGGTACTTTCCTCCTCGGAGTTGCTGTCGGAACATTCTTCACCGGAGGAGCCTTCACCGTGGACAAGGTCTCCATCACTGATGCCGCCTCTCCCGCCATTTCGACCTGGGCCAACGGATGGCACGGCCTGGATGCCCTCGCCAACCCGATGAACCTCCTGCTCGGAGTGGTGGTGTTCCTCGCAGCCCGCACCCTCGGCCTGCTCTATCTGCTGACCAAGCCGGATGTCGGCGCATTTGCGGATAAATGCCGCAGACGGCTGATGATCACCGCTCCCACATTCGTCCTGACCTTCGTGGCATTCGTCCTCTGGCTCTTCCTCAGGACCGGCTGTGCGGTGGATCCCTCCACAGGCGTAATCTCGCCCGAGCCCTTCAAGTATCTGCACAATATCCTGCACACCTGGTGGATAGCCGTAGTCTTCCTGCTCGGCGTAGTGCTCGTGCTGGCAGGCCTCGGAAGGCATTTCCTCGGCAAGGGCATCAGGCAGAACTTCTACATCGTAGGTGCGGGCGCACTACTCGCTGTCTGGGCCATTCTGCTCATCGCCGGATTCAATGACACGGCCTACTATGTCTCGACCGTGGACATCCAGGATTCCCTGACTCTCTACAACAGCTCGTCCAGTCTGTTCACTCTCAAGGTGATGGCATGGGTGTCCCTGGCGATTCCGTTTGTCATCGCCTATATCGTCTGGATGTGGCGCAGGATGAAGTAAATAAATTTGCTCTGCGCTCGGCTTCTGCGTATATTCGGCTTCGCCGCATATACTGTTCACGCCTCGGTAGAGCAAATAAATTTGTTCTCCTCTCGGCTTCTGCGTACATTTGCGAAGTGAAACTTAATTTAGTAACTATTAACAACATTTAATTATGAGATTGCCTATTGTTTTATTATCTGCCGCAGTAATGTCTCTGACGTTTATGACAGGATGCGACAGAGGTCACCGGAATCAGGAATTGAATCCAGGGGAAACTGAGAATCCGGAGAACGAGGAACTGACAGCTGAAGATCAGAAAAATAAGCTGATGGATGTTGCATCTGAATTTATCGGAGTATTCAATACTGCGGATCAGAAAGATGCCGTCGAGGCATTTGACTGGATAGTCTACAACTACATGGATTATTCCTGGGACGGGGTGGATGAATATTACAGCGGTGTGATGGACGACATCATGAATATGGCCGCACGTACTGCCCGCAGTCTCTCTGAGGGAGATTTTACGGTGAATGCTGCACTGGAGATATATGATTTCCCGAAGTTTACAGGAATTTTCGAGGCCGATGACAATACACGCTCATGGGTCTACGTAGGAGAGTCGGACAATGTGACCCTCCGCTGCAAGGACAGGAACGGCAATCCGGCAGAGGCTGTTCTGACAGCTTCCGGAGAGGAAATTGAATTCGAGAGTGAATATTATGACAGCAATGACGAAAGGCATATCTTCACGGTAGTGATACCGTCTGACATATCATTGTCTGTCAAAGTGGGCGGAAACGAGTATGTGAGCTTCTATTTTGAGTTCGACGCGCAGAAGTCCAGCCACCTCAGGATCAATACCGAGGTTAAGATAACGAATATCGTCTACAACCTAGCCGCATCTGTGGAAAAGACCAGTGTCTCTGCGGAATTCACTCTTAAATATGGAGACAGGACTCTTCTGGCCGCCTCTGCCGCCGCTCCTTCATGCGTTCTGATGGATAAAGGCGACGATATGGACTGGGATGAGTGGCTGGATAACTATTATGACGCGGTGGAGTTCGAAAATTCGGAAATAGAATTCGGCAAACTTATGGCGGCTGCCAATATACTCAGCCAGGTGCAGATAAAAGCGGAGTCGGAGGATCCTTCCGGCATATATCGTCGGATAAGGAATCTGAATGAAAAATATGAGAAGGATTATGGTCCTGATTATTACGATACGCGGGAGTATAATCTGCAATATGCGGACCTGCTCAATGAAAACATGAACATCTCCCTGTATTACAGCAGCGATATCAAGCAGGCTGAGATCAAAATGGAGGTATTCAACAATGATGCATATTACTATGTCGGCCCTGTTGTGTATTTCCCCAAGGACGGAACAAGCTATGCTTTCGATGAGTATTTTACGGAGAGTGCATTCGCTTCTGTAATCCAGCTTACGGAGGATTTGGTCAACAAGTATCTTGGTCTGTTGGAGTTTAACAAGATAGATCCTGTTGAGCTGTAGTGCTAAATACGCGCTGTTGACAGCACTTGCAATATTATGTATCGGTGGGAAATGTGGTATGGCCGCTTTTCCCGCCGATATGTCTTTTACATTCCTTTCTGACAGTACGGCTGTGCTGGATACCGTGTCGGATTACCGCCTGGAGGAGCTGGTGGTGGTCGGCCGTAGACCGAGACCGATGGTCATCGAATCAGGAAATGCCGTTTCTGTCTCGCTACAGGAAATGGAGCATCTGCCCAGATTCCTGGGAACGGCGGATCCCATGCGTTATCTGCAGAGCCTGCCGGGTGTGCAGACAAATACGGAATCTTCCGCCGGAATCTTCATTCAGGGATGCGAGGATTACCATACGATACTGTCTATAGACGGTGCGCCGGTGTTCTATCCCAATCATCTGCTCGGACTGTTCTCATCTTTCATACCGGCGCATTTCGAGGATATGGAAGTAGGGACATCGTGTCATGACGCTGCGTTTCCGAACCGTCTCGGAGGAGGCGTGACCCTTTACTCCCATACGGAGACCGACCGTCCGATAGGCATAGAGGGCAATGTGGGGCTGATTGGTTCGGAACTGACAATGCCGGTAAGGCTGGGGGACAGGGGCTTTCTTTCCCTTTCCGCCCGTTCTTCCTATATCGGCCTGCTTTACAGCTCATTGTTGAACTTTGACGGAATGAATATCGGGTACGAGTTCCAGGACTTCAATCTTACCGGTTCGTGGAAGCCCGGTGATAATGACGAGATAGTCCTGTCTGCCTTCTTCGGTATGGACGGTATGGACTTGAAGAACAATACGTCTATATCGGCGGATTTAGGGTGGAGCAATCTGGCTGCATCACTTTCCTGGCGGCATCGTTTCCGGGACAGTTCGGAGCTTGTCTCGACGGTCCGGTTCTCGGGGTATGCGGGCAATATATATTTTGAGGAGCAGCCGGTCAGTGTGTTTGCCCGTTCTGATGTGGCTTTGGCGGGAGCGGAGTCCGGTTTCAGCAAAAGACTGGGGAACAGCCTTGTCATAAAAGCGGGAGCAGAGTGGAACACGTATCTCAATCATCCTCTTGCATTGACTTCTGAAGGTATTGGGGTGCCTGTCAGAGATACGGCGGTTCTGGACATTATGCACGAGCTTTCCGTTTATGCGGATCTCACTCATGAGGTCTGCCCTCATTTCCGATATGAGATAGGGCTGCGCCCGTCGTTATGGCTTTCCGGGAACGATATGATCTCGGCATCCGTAGACCCGCGTGTTACGCTGCATTTCCCGATCAACGGCATACATGAGATGAGAATACATTACGGCATGTATAGCCAGGCACTGCACAAGGCGGCTCTTGTCAACGGAGGATTGCCGGCCGATTATTTCTTCCTTTCGGATGAGGCAAATCCGCCGGAACGCTCGCATTCAGTGTCCCTGGGCTACATCGGGTCGGTACCGGACAAGTCGTGGTCCTTTACGGCGGAGCTGTATTTCAAGCAACTGTACAATGTCATGGAGTCATCGTCCAATATTATAGGACTTATTTACAAAGGTTTTGATTATCAGGAAGATTTTCTGTACGGCAAAGGACGCAATTTCGGATTCAATGCGATGATTCAAAAAAACAAGGGGTACGTAAAAGGCTACATTTCCTATTCCCTGGGGTGGGCTTTGCGTAATTTCCCTGAGATTACGGACAGATACGACATCCGTGCGGATCATGACAGAAGGCACAACCTGGTCGTGGCACTGAGTTCCCAGCCGGCAAAAAACTGGTCTGTAGGCGCGATGTTCGTGCTTGCCTCCGGGGCTCCGTATTCCGAAGCTGTCAGCGCATATTTTCTCAACGGTCATGTCATATATGAGTTCGGTCCGCACAACGGCGCCACCATGCCGCTGTATCACCGTCTCGATCTTTCATGCTCTTATTATATAATAAAGAGCAATGCCCGCGAGCTGTCCGTTAATCTGTCGCTGTACAATGTGTATGCGCATAAAAATGTCCAGTTCATACTGGCCTCAGGCAAATTCATGAAGCAAGTGTCGATGCTCCCTTATCCGATACCGTCCCTGAGCGTCTCTTTTAGATTTTGAGTTTTACTTATGAGAAGGAAAATAAGCATACTGGCAAGTTCGGTAATACTGGCAGCGGCGGCCGCAGCCGTGTCATGTACCCCGGGGCACGTTCCGAGTGAACCTGAGATGGTGCTGGAGGGGTGGATAGACGAAGGCGGTCATCCGGTAGTCATGCTCCATGAGTCAATCAATTTTACTGAGGATTTCAATGTTATTGAGGATCTGGTGGAAGAAAAGCTGATATATTTCGGTAAGGTTACGGTCAGCGACGGCGAGAATACCGTAATTCTTACCGGACGTGCCGATACCGCATATCTTCCGCCTTATGTCTATTCCTCCGTCCGTATAATGGGCGAGTCCGGGAAGACATACCGTCTGGAGGCAGAATACGGGGACAAGAAGGTGTCCGCGACTACGACAATACCTCCCAGTGTTGCGTTTGACTCGATATCCGTGGAGTCCTTGCCGGAAAAGCCGGGTTTCTTCAGGCTCACGGGCTACCTTACTGACAGAAATGCAGGCAGCGGCCATTATGTGGTGTTCTACCGCTATAAGGGAGAGAAACAATATCGTAACGGTCTTCACGGGGTGGCGTCAGGTATTGCGGCCGATGCCTCGGGAGTACTCAGAGTCCCGATATACAAGAACATGTCAGGAACTTCATTGGTGGACAATGACTCACTCTCGACACGGTTTTTCCGTCTGGGAGATACCCTGGAGGTCAAGATCGCGGCGGTGGACGATGTGTCGTACAGATTCTGGGAAAGTTTCTCTGCCCTGACAATATCTTCTACAATTCCCTTCCTACCTGTAAATGAGAATATTTTCACCAACGTGTCCGGAGGAAAGGGATACTGGTGCGGATACGGAGGCACTGTCAGCATGGTCATTCCGGAATGTGATACCGTCCTGCGCCTGAAAGAGTAGTTCCCGGACAGGGGCAAAAAAAGACTGACTGAAAGTCGCGGGACTCATCAGTCAGTCTTTATTGTGCAAGCAGGAGGGACGTTACTTTACGCTGATTTTCGTACTCAGCTCTTCCTTGGAACCGTCATCGTATGTGAGGACTGCCTGAATGGTGTGTTCTCCCGATGTGAGCTCGATGCTCTCTGCGCTCTGACGTTCTCCGTCGAAGTACCATTCGATCACGGAAGGCAGATTGCTGCTGAGACTGAGCAGGAACTCCAGGGTCTCTCCGGCTGAGTAGTTCTGTTTCACGTAGATGGCGTTGATCCCGTTCTCGGAGAAGTCTCCGAAGGAAGGCCCTGACTTGAGGATGCCCAGACTGAGCTCTGCGTGGTCGTCAGCCAGGGTGATGCCCGATATGCTGTATCCGGTGGACTGGCCGTCCCAGCCGACCATGGCCGGTGTGGTGTAGGCGTTGATTTCGGTCACATTCCTTCTGCCGGGGAACACGCGGTCCATGTTGTTGAGTGCGGTGCTCTCAGAGGTAGAAGATTCGATGAGATCGTAGCACTGGTGATCCGCGAAGGAATTGACCATGTTGTAATATGTCCAGAGCGAGCGGGCAGATAAACCGGAGATTATGTTGTTGGACTGGTCCACATGGTAGAGGACAATGCCTTCTGCGTAGAGGTACTGGTCACTGCCTTCTCCATTGCGGTATTCGAGCACGAACACCTCTCCTTCGTTGTCAGTGGGAATTACGTATCCGGCGTTGTTCTGGACGGGTTCGAGTGTCATCACCCCGGGCTCTTCCCAGACTGTCAGCTCCTCTACCCAGCCCATGTAGTATCTCTCGAATGCGCTGAGATACGGAGGAGTGCGGCCTGAGTTGTTGTAGGATCCGGCATCCATGAGGGACATTCCTCCGAGACCTGCCGCATATCCGTTCTGCTCATAGTCCACATCGTAGAAATCGGGGAATCCGATTACGTGGCCGAACTCGTGGCAGAACGTGCCGATGCCGGCCATGTTCTGTCCATAAGAACCGCTGAACTCGGATGTGCAGGCGTATGAGTCAAGACGCTTGCCGTCAAGGGGAGAGTACTGGGGCCTGACGATATTCCATTTGTGGGGCCAGATGCAGTCCGATCCGCCGCCTTCCGCTTCGTTGTGTCCGGCGTAGAAGAAGAAGATATTGTCCACAACGCCGTCTCCGTCCAGATCGTACTGGCTGAAGTCTATCTCGTCATCCGCTAACTGGCATGCTTCTACGAGCAGATAGTCGGCTTTTTCGTTAGGGTCATCGTTGCGGCCGTAGTAGGCGTAGCTGTTGGAAACGGTGATGGGTCCGTATAAGTCGAACGTGGGGGTGAACTGTCCGGAAGAATTCTCGGCATAGTAGTCCGCTGCGGAGCCTGTTCCTCCGTTCTGGGAGTATCCGGGCTCATTGAGCATGTTGTAGAATGCCTCGTGTGCGTTCTCTACCTCGAATTCAAGGTCGGGGAACTGTATCAGGAGCACCAGGAAGTGATTGTCGCCCCATCCGAGTCCGTTCTCTCCGCGCATTATCTCCACAGCCTGTCTTCTCATCTTGGCTGCGGCTATCGCTGCGGGGGGAGGCGTTACGGACGAGACTCCCGAGCGGCTGATGGAAGAGGCTTTCGCCCTGGTCCTGGACAGGGTCTTGGTGCCGTCGCTGTTGAATTCGGCATAGTAGTAGAATCCGTCAGGACCTTTTTCCACCAGGCGGTCGCCTACGGTGGTCCAGTGCAGGAATTCGTCTCCGAATATCTGGATGGTCAGTGTCGTTCCGTCCGGCTGTGTCACGGTTACAGGGTGAGGTACAGCCTTGACTGCGGCTGCGGGCAGTGCGTAAAGCGCCATCAGAAGCGCCAGTATCGTAGTCTTTACAGCTGTGTGTCTCATATCAGTTCCGGTCCGTCAGTTATTATTATACCTTTTCTTTCAGTGTGGTTGTACATCCATATCTTTCCGTCAGCGATTTTTTCCACTGTGAGCTCCAGCTGGAAGCTTGAATCCAGCTCGGTCGTGAAGTTCTGGCTTACGGATACAGTGCAGGAGGTTCCTTCCTCTGCGTCCGAGGGAATGCCGGCGGCGGTGAAGAATCTTGCGGGATAAAGGGTCAGGATTCTGTGACTGCATTTCCCGTCGGAAGATACGGTGAGGGAGTACTGGCTGGACAGGTCTTCGTACACGAAGCCGTCATGCCCCTGAGCATAGAATCCGGGAGCGGTGCTCTCGATGAACTGGTCGTACAGGGTGTCTTCCATGGCGGTCTGGGTGACGGTCAGAGTGTCGGAGAATGCACCTGTGTAGAAAATTATCTGCGCGCTGCGGTTTTCCAGACCCTCGTAGGTGTCTACTGCGTAGCTCCAGGCTCCTCCGGTGTAGGATTCCTGCTTAGATGCCGGAGTTATCCAGTTGGTCAGGATAGAGACGGTGAATTCTTCGGAGGTGTTTACCTCGACGGTAAAGACTCCTCCTGCTGCGGGTACGGTCATTTCCTGCTCTGAAAGTTCTATCGCTCCAGCCACAGGTGTTTCCTGCTGGATGCAGGAATTCGGCAGCATCAGTACGGCCGCCGAGATGACGAGTGGGAGAATTTTTGATTTCATTTAAGCTAATAATTGTTGGTTAATAAGGAGGGTGACCCAAAAGGAGGAATTTCAAGGCTTGCGAATCAAGCGTAACGCAGAAATTACCCTTTTGAGTCGGCCTCCGGATATCGGATTATTTTACGACAGGTACCAGGTTGCGGTCACCGTAACCGTTGTCCACCCTTGCACATGCGGGCCAGAACTTGTTGTCGCGGATCCACTCGAGGGGATAGGCGGCCTGCTCGCGGGAGTAGGGATGGCTCCAGGAGTCGGAGCATACCTCCTCGGCGGTGTGGGGTGCCATCTTAACGACATTGTCGGCCTTGTCGGCCTTGCCTTCCTTGATGGCCTCGCACTCTCTCTTGATGCTGATCATGGCATCCACGAAGCGGTCGAGCTCCTCGAGGGACTCGCTCTCGGTGGGCTCTACCATCAGGGTCTCGTGTACGGGGAAGGAGAGGGTGGGGGCGTGGAAGCCGTAGTCCATCAGACGCTTTGCGATGTCGGTGGCATCCACTCCGTAGTCAGCCTTGAAGTTCTGCAGGTCTACGATGCACTCGTGGGCCACACGTCCGGTAACACCGGTGTAGTAGATATTGAACTCCTTGGACAGGCGGGAAGCCAGGTAGTTGGCATTGACGATGGCCATCTCGGTAGCCTTGCGCAGTCCGTCGGGACCGAGCAGCTTGATGTAGGCGTGGGTGATGGGGGCGAGCAGGGGGCTGCCGTAAGGAGCCGATGCCACTGCTGTCACACCGTGACCGCCGCACTGGGGCATTACGGGATGTCCGGGTACATAGGGCGAGAGGTGGGCTGCCACGCAGATGGCTCCTACTCCGGGACCGCCGCCGCCGTGAGGCATTGCGAAGGTCTTGTGCAGGTTGAGGTGGCATACGTCGGCACCGATGAAGCCGGGGTTGGTGATGCCGACCTGGCCGTTCATGTTGGCTCCGTCCATATAGACCTGACCGCCGTTCTCGTGGATGATGTTGCAGATCTCGCGGATCTTGACCTCGAATACTCCGTGTGTCGAAGGATAGGTGATCATGATGCCGGCCAGGCTGTCCTTGTTGGCCTCGGCCTTCTGGCGCAGCTCGTCCACGTTGATGTTGCCGTGCTCGTCGCAGCCGACCAGGACAATGTTGAATCCGGCCATGGCCGCGCTGGCGGGGTTGGTTCCGTGAGCGGAGGTGGGGATGACGACGGTGTTGCGCGCGCCCTGCCCCTGAGCTTCGAGATAGCGGCGGATGGTCATCAGGCCGGCGTACTCACCGGCGGCACCGGAGTTGGGCTGCAGGGAGCAGCGGTCAAATCCGGTGATGACGCAGAGGTCATGCTCCAGCTCTGACAGTATCTGATTGTACCCTTCGGTCTGCCATGTGGGTGCGAAGGGATGCACGTCGGTGAGCTCGCTCCAGCTCAGGGGCAGCATTTCGGCTGCGGCATTGAGCTTCATGGTGCAGGAGCCCAGAGGTATCATGGAGTGGGTCAGGGAGATGTCCTTGCGCTCGAGTTTCTTGATGTAGCGCATCATCTCGGTCTCAGAGTGGTATTTGTTGAATACGCTTTCGGTGAGGATTGCGCTTTCCCTCTTCATGGGAATCTCGCCTGACTGGCAGGAACCGCAGGAGAGTGATGCTCCGAATATGCCGGCAATGACAGCGGCCTCCCTGCAGTCGGTGAGCTCATCGAAAGATATCTGGACTGTCTGATCGTCAGGATAGTAGAAGTTGATACCGGCTGCCTCCGCTTTCTCCCGTATCTCTCCGGCGTTGACATTCAGGATGCGTATCGTGTCGAAGAAGTTCTCTGCGGCCAGAGTGTAGCCTGCGGCCTTGAGGGCAGCGGCCATGGCGTGAGCGTATTTGTAGCAGCCGAGAGCTATTTCACGGATACCTTCAGGACCGTGGTATGCCGCGTACATGCCGGACATCACTGCCATCAGGGCTGTGGCGGTGCATATATTGGATGTGGCTTTCTCCCTCTTGATGTGCTGCTCGCGGGTCTGGAGGGCCAGACGGAGAGCGGGCTTGCCGAGACGGTCCACCGATACGCCGATGATACGTCCGGGAATGTTTCTCTTGTACTGGTCGCGGGTGGCCATCCATCCGGCAGTAGGACCGCCGTAACCCATGCCGAGTCCGAATCTCTGGGCGGTTCCGACAGCTACGTCGGCACCCCATGCGGCGGGCTCTTTCATAATCGCAAGGGCAAGTAAGTCGCAGTGTGCGGCAACGAGTATGCCGGCCTGATGTGCGGCCTCGCAGAATGCGCTGTAGTCACGCACCTCACCGTCAGCTGCGGGATACTGGAGCAGCGCTCCGTAGCACTCAGGGTCGAATCCGGCGGCGAGGACTTCCTTCCAGTCGCCGACAACGACCTTTATGCCCAGACCCTTGGCCCTGGTCTCGATGACCGAGAGCACCTGAGGGAAGATGTTCCTGTCCACGAAGAAGGTGTTCTTTCCGGCCTTCACGGCATCGCGGGAACGGAGCTCGTGAATCATTCTCATGGCCTCGCCTGCGGCCGTCGCGTCGTCCAGCATGGAGCAGTTCGACATGGGGAATCCGGTCAGGGAGGAGATCATGGTCTGGAAGTTGATGAGAGCCTCCAGGCGGCCCTGTGATATCTCGGCCTGATAGGGTGTGTATGATGTGTACCATGAGGGATTCTCGAAGATGTTGCGGGAAATTACGGGCAGCGATGCGGTGCCGTAGAATCCCAGGCCTATCATCGAGCGGAATTTGCGGTTTTTGGATGCAATCTCCTTGAGGCGTGCCAGATAGGCATGCTCTGAGACGTGCTCATCCAGCTTGAGAGGCTCGCTGAGCAGAATATCCGCCGGGATGGTCTGCTTTATGAGCTCATCGACGGAGCTGACTCCGATGACATCCAGCATTTGCTTGATCTGAGACTGTCTCGGACCATTGTGTCTGTCTACGAAATTGAGTGGCATATCTATGTAATTTTAAATTGTTAGTCAAATAGGGTCCAAAAGTAATAATTTTTTTATTATCTCCACCTTTCCATGTCAAATCTGATGTAAATAAACAACAGAATCGTGAAAGTCAGAAATGACGATCCGCCGTAGCTGATCAGCGGAAGGGGAATGCCCACTACCGGCATGATGCCGATTGTCATGCCTATGTTGGTGAACACGTGCATGAACAGGAATGACGCCACACAGTATCCGTAGACGCGGGTGCCGTTGCTTTTTTGCCGTTCGGCCGTCATTATGATCCGGAGTATCATGATCAGATACAGTGCGAGCACACCGATGCTGCCGATGAATCCCCATTCCTCGCCTATGGTACAGAATATGAAATCGGTGCTCTGCTCAGGCACGAAATTGAACTTGGTCTGTGTCCCCTGGAGGAAACCCTTGCCGGTAAGGCCGCCGGAGCCGATGGCGATCTTGGACTGGTTGACATTGTATCCTGCGCCCATGAGATCCTGGGAAATACCGAGAAGATTCTCGATCCTGTCCCTGTGGTGCGGTTTGAGCACATTGTGGAAAATGAAGTCTACGGAGAAGATCAGCACCAGTGATGCCAGCAGTGTAAGCAGGTACGGCCACCAGCCTTTGATTTTCCGGCGGATCAGTATCACTGCGGCTACGGCTGCTGCGGTCAGTATGATAATCAGCAGCCAGTACTCGGGCCCGAGGGGGTTGATTTCGGAAAGCAGTTCGGTTCTCAGAAGAGCCGGAATGAACGCAGCGGCTGTAATGGCGGCTGCGTATATCAGGAAGCAGCGGACGGGCCGTCTGGCGTAGAATGCCCTGAGAATGCCGGTCAGGCCTGTCGCGACCAGCATGGATACGAAGGGTGAGAACTTGAGGGTGAGCAGGAACAGCAGTACGGCATAGCCGATAAGCACCAGTATCTTGCCCGGAAGTCCCTCCCTGTAGAGCATGAATATCAGTCCGAAGTACACAAGTACGGTCCCGATATCCGGCTCAAGGGCGATGAGGGCCACCGGAATCAGGATTACGAGAGCTACTTTGAGGAAGTCTCCGGTATTGGCCAGCTTGAATCCGTATCCGTCCATGATGCGTGCCAGGCACAGTGCCGTGGCAATTTTGGAAAACTCCGAAGGCTGGACGGCGAATCCTCCGGGAAGGCTCAGCCAGGACCTGGAGCCGTTGACCTCGTTGCCGAAAATCAGTACTGCCGTCAGAAGCACTGCAGAGAGTATGTAGAGTGGCCATGCGGCCGGTTTGTACAGTCTCGGGCTTATGATGAAGAGTATGATGACAGCGGTGATCAGTGCAACGCCCATCCATATCAGCTGGTTTCCGCTCCTGGTTGCCAGTGACAGCATTCCTTCTCCTCCTTCGCTGTAGGTGGAGGCATAGATGTTCAGCCATCCGAACACGGCAAGGGCTGCGTAGCAGAGAATCAGTATCCAGTCCAGTTTTCTGTAAATGCTTCTTCCCGGGCTCATTGTCATTTGTCTTTAGTAGGTGGAACGTAGTCAGGACTGGCTGGGACCTTGTGCAGCAGGCTGGCGGCCGTCATCCGGTCCTCCAGATACTGTCTGGTCGGAGAAATGCTGCCGTTGAGATATTTCTCCACCATAAGCGAGGCGACAGGGGCTGCCCAGGTGGCTCCGAAACCGGCGTTCTCGATGTATACGGCAATGGCTATCCTGGGGTTCTCCCTCGGGGCGAAGCAGACGAAGACAGCGTGCTCGTCACCGTGCGGATTCTCAGCCGTACCTGTCTTTCCGCAGATGTCCAGTCCCTCGACAGCAGCCACCCTGGCAGTGGCTCCCGAGCCTGCCGGAGCATTGACGGCCTGATACATCCCCTCTATGACGCTCTCGAAATATACGGTGTCAACCATGGTGTAGTGCTTTTCGCGGTATCTGGAATCCAGGGAGTCTATGCCGTGTTCCTTGACTATATGGGGTATGCGGTACCAGCCTCTGTTGGCTATTGTGGCCGCCAGGTTGGCCAGGTGGAGCGGAGTGCATCCCAGTTCGCCCTGCCCGATGGACAGGGATATTACGGAGAGGGCTTTCCATCCGTTCTTGCCGTAGATCCTGTCGTAGGTGTCGGATGAAGGTACGAATCCAGCTGTCTCCGACGGAAAGTCTGAGCCCAGTCTGGTTCCGAATCCGAAACTGCGGACGTAGTCGCGCCAGTGGTCGAAAGCCTCGGCCGTGGAGGCGTACTGCGGATTCTCCAGAAGGTTCCGGAACAGATAGCAGAAGTAGGCGTTGCAGGAGGCCATGATGGCTTCGGTGAAATTCACAGGAGATTTGTGGTGGTGACACCCCACATGTATTCCGGGGGCAGAGAATCCGTCGTGGCAGGGAAATTCCGTGCCGGTGGTGACGGTCCCCTCCTGGAGCCCGATGAGCGCGTTGACCAGCTTGAACACTGAACCCGGCGGCTGGGGCGACATCACGGCGCGGTTGAACATAGGGGTGAACGGATCCGCAGCGATGCGGCTGTAGTGCTTGTTTATCTCTCCCAGAACCGAGACATCTATGCCCGGGGACGATATCATCGACAGAATTTCTCCGGAGGAAGGCTCTATGGCGATGACCGATCCGACTTTGTTCCGCATCAGTTTCTCTCCGTAATTCTGCAGTTCCGCATCAATGGTGGACACCACGTCTTTTCCCGGAACTGCCGGCTTGTCGAACTCTCCGTCACGGTAGGATGCCTGAATCCGGTTGCTTGCATCGCGGAGGAAGATGCTGTAGCCTTTCTCGCCCTTGAGCATGGACTCGCAGGTCTGTTCGATGCCGGTCCTTCCGGTGTAGTCCCCTGGAGAATAATCCGGATGCCGGTCGAGAAATTCCCGGTCAACTTCGGTGACATATCCCAGCAGATTGCCTCCGGCATTGTAGGGGTACATCCTGGTGGTGCGCGGTACTCCCCTGAATTCCGGGAATTTGTGCGCTGCGTCGATGAACCGGCTGTACTGCTCCTGGGATACCTGGCTGATGAATGTCACTGTACGGTATCCTATCCTGGTACGGTACCTGCGGTATTCTTCAAAGCGTTGCCTTACGTCCTCGATGCTGAGCCCGAATATGCTGCACAGTGCGGCAGTGTCGAAGTCCCGGACGTAGTGCGGAGTGACCAGGATGTCGTAAGTGTTCTTGTTGCCGACCAGTACCTTGCCGTTGCGGTCCAGTATAAGTCCTCTGGCAGGATAGCGGGTCTGATAGAAGAGCGCGTTGTTCTGTGCGCTGATCTTGAAACTGTTGTCCATCAGCTGAAGACGGAACAGCTGGGCTGCCAGAATCAGGAATGCTGCGGCCAGTCCGGCGATGAGGTAAATGTATCTGCGTCTCTCGGAGTCCATGTCATTTTCTCCTGTTGTCGATGCTTACGGCAAAGAGGGCTGCCATTACGGCGGTATTTACGGCGAGAGACGCTGTCAGGCGCAGGAAGAACATGCCTGCGGGCCTGAATCCGGCGTTGTCGACCAGGATATAGACGGTCAGGTAGACGAGTATGAGCGGAACAGAATATAGAATGAACCGCCGTATGCCTATGCTTTCCATCTGGATGTGTCCGTCCTTCGAGGATGCGTCTTTGGGAACGGTCACCGCGAGCATCCCTTTCCGGCAAAGGGCCGCGGCAGTGAGTGCTGACGAGGTGAGTCCCGGAATACCGTTGCCCAGTATGTCCACTACGAGTCCGATGGCGAAGGCTGTCAGCATGGCCGGGACAGTCCCGAGCCTGTAGGGAAGCATCAGGATTATGAACAGAAACAGGGCAATATCCACGTAGACGCTGAGGTTGACGTAGTTGTCCAGGGCTCCCTGCGCTATGATCAGCAGAGCTCCGATGACGGTGTATTTCAGACCTGTCTTCATCACAGTGCTCCTCCTTTTACACCCTCTGCTCCGTCGAGTAGGGCATTCAGCTCATCTATGTCCTTTCTGACAGCGACATAGACGTGCCTCAGTCTGGAAAAATCCTCGAACATGGTGACAGTCAGTCCGTAATTGACTCCGTCGCGTACTTCCCTGGCCGTGACAGTACCCACCGGTATGCCGGACGGGTATATGATGGAGTATCCGCTCGAAATGACAGTGTCTCCGTCACTGACTTCTGTGTGGACGGGTATGTCGCGGAGGGTGATTTCCCTGGATGAGCCGCCTTCCCACTGCAGTACCCCGAAAGTACCGCTGCTCCGGAGGACCGCACTGGCCATGTTGTCCGTGTCCAGCAGGGACGAGACCTTGGAGTATTTCTCGCCCGCGCTTTCTACGTAGCCGATGATGCCCCTGTCAGTGATGACTCCCATGTCCTCTGTGACTCCGTCCCTCCGCCCCCGGTTGATTATGATGACATTGTGGGTGCGGTCGGTGCTGTTGGACACTACTGCGGCCGGGATGTACCGGAACAGGGAGCTGTCCCGGTACAGTGTGTCGGGGAGTTCCATTCTGGCAAGGGCCTCTCTGAGACGGTCGTTCTCAGTGCGCAGGGATACATTCTCTTCCGCGAGCCTGCGGTTGACCTTTCCCAGGGAGAAATACCGCAGTACATTGCCTGTAGCTCCCGTTACGGTGTTGACGGCGGCGGAGATCCTGCTCATCATCTCTGAGTGCTGGACAATACTGTTGTGCGAGACCATTGTCAGGGATATGGTCTCCAGTATGATGAACGCGGTCAGATTGACCAGGAAGAGTATGTAGGGTTTCCGGCTGCTCATTTATCTCATGAGGAACGGATACTGGGAAGGACTCCTCAATGCTATGCTGGTTCCCCTGGCGACAGCCCTGAGGGGATCCTCGGCGACGTGGAAGGGGATGTTGATCTTGTCGAAGAGTCTCTTGTCAAGACCTCTGAGCAAGGCGCCTCCGCCTGTTAGGAAAATACCCCGCTCGACGATGTCCTGATACAGCTCGGGAGGTGTCTGCTCCAGTACCTGAAGCACGGCCGCCTCAATCTTGGCTATGGACTTGTCAAGGCAGTGGGCCACCTCCTGGCTGGTGACGGCTATCTCCACCGGATGGGCCGTCATGAGGTTGGGACCTCTTACGATAAAGGGATCCGGGGTGTTCTCAAGCTCGGGTATCGCTGCTCCGATGCGTATCTTGATCTCTTCGGATGTTATCTCTCCCACCTTGATGTTGTGCTGCTGGCGCATGTACTGCTGGATGTCGGACGTGAACACATCGCCCGCTACCCTTATGGACTGGCTTGTCACTATGCCGCCGAGGGATATCACGGCTATCTCCGTGGTGCCGCCTCCTATGTCCACGACCATGTTGCCTGTCGGAGCATTGACATCCAGGCCGATACCCATGGCCGCAGCCATAGGCTCGAAGATCATGTAGATGTCTCTGGCACCGGCATGTTCGGCAGAGTCACGCACGGCCCTTATCTCCACTTCGGTGCTGCCTTTGGGGATGCAGATCACCATCTTGAGGTTGGGGGTGAAGAACGACCGCTTGTAGTTGATCATCTTGACGAAACCCCTGATCATCTGTTCTGCGGCGTTGAAGTCGGCGATCACTCCGTCGCGGAGAGGCCTTACGGTCTTGATGTTGGGGTGAGTCTTCTCATACATCAGCTTCGCTTTCTGGCCCACGGCTATGGATTTGCCGGTGGTCTGATCGAATGCTATCACGGACGGTTCGTCCACTACGACCTTGTTGTCCACCAGTATGACCGTGTTGGCCGTACCGAGGTCCATGGCCAGTTCTTGTGTGAGGAAAGAAAATCCCATGTCTGTTGAAATTTGTTCCGGTTATAGATTCTAGTGCTTGAAATGTCTGTGTCCGGTCATCACCATTGCCATGCCGTGGGCATTGCAGTACTCCACGCTCTCATTGTCGCGGATCGAGCCGCCCGGGTGTATGACGGCCTTGATACCGGCCTTGTCGGCTATCTCCACGCAGTCGGCGAAGGGGAAGAATGCGTCCGAGGCCATGACGGCTCCCTCAAGGGAGAATCCGAAACTGCGGGCTTTCTCTATGGCCTGCCGTAGTGCATCCACCCTGGAGGTCTGGCCGATACCGCTGGCTATCAGGCGGTGATTCTTGGCCAGTACTATGGCGTTGGACTTGGAGTGCTTGACTATGATGTTGGCGAAGAGCATGTCGTCTATCTGCTCACGGGTAGGCTCTGTCTTGGTAACGGTCTTCAGGTCAGCGGGAGACTCCCTGAAGGTATCCCTGTCCTGAACGAGCACGCCGCCCAGCATGGAGCGGAACTTCACGGCAGAGGGACGGGCGGATGCGCTGCGCAGAATGATGCGGTTCTTCTTGCCCTCGAGGATATCCAGGGCCTCGGGCGAATAGTCCGGGGCGATGACCACCTCGAAGAATATCTTGTGCATCTCTTCGGCCGTGGCCTTGTCTATAGGACGGTTCGAGACGATGATGCCTCCGAATGCGGATACGGGATCTGCCGCCAGGGCTGCGTTCCATGCATCCAGGACGGTGTCACCCTCGGCGCAGCCGCAGGCGTTGTTGTGCTTGATGACGGCCACTGCGGTGCGGTCGAAGTCCGATATGAGTTCCAGGGCCGCCTCGATGTCCAGCATGTTGTTGTAGGAAATCTCCTTGCCGTGCAGCTGCTCGGGGAGAGCGTTCTCCGGGCCGAAGAACATGGCTTTCTGGTGGGGGTTCTCTCCGTAGCGCAGATGAGTGGGACGGGTCTCGCTGGCGGTGAATGCGGGTATCTCCTCCCTGCGGTTGAAGTACTGGAAGATATGGGTGTCGTATCCGGAGCTCTTGAGGAATGCCTTGGCGGCGAAGCGGCGGCGGTCCTCAATGGTGGACACTCCTTTTTTCGTGCGCAGCAGTTCCAGCAGATCAGCGTATGAGTCCTTGCCGGGGACGATGATCACGTCGCGGAAATTTTTCGCGGCGGCTCTGATAAGGGATATGCCTCCGATGTCGATCTTCTCGATGATCTCTTCCTCAGAGGCGCCTTTGGCGACATATTCCTCGAAGGGGTAGAGGTCCACGATTACGAGGTCGATGCCGGGAATATCGTATTTTTCCCGCTCGGCCAGGTCTTCGGCCTCCTCCCTGCGGTAGAGGATGCCTCCCATTACCTTCGGATGGAGGGTTTTTACACGTCCTCCGAAGATCGAGGGATATCCTGTTACGTCCTCGACGGCCGTAACAGGAATGTTATGTCCACTGAGAAAGGCCTGTGTACCTCCTGTGGACAATATTTCAACTCCGTTGGATATCAGCTCATTGGCTATATCCAGAATAAGGCTTTTGTCATACACTGAAATCAGTGCCCGCTGTATCTTTCTTTCGCTGTTCATGATGGTGGATAACTTTTTTGTTATGCATGCCCCGGGGCAATCGCCGACAAAATTAGTAATAAATAATTGGAATTTGCTACATTTGGGGGGAAATATTTTCAGTCAAATATGAGAGACAGATATGTCATAATCCCCGCTGGCGGAAACGGCAGCAGAATGGGCGGACCGGTGCCTAAGCAGATGCAGGATCTGTGCGGTGTCCCGGTGCTCCGCAGGACACTGGAACTGTTCACCGGCCTGCCGTTCGGGGTCCGGGTGGTGATAGCGGTCAATATTGGGGTCAGGCCATTGTGGGTGGATTACTGCCGGCGTTCCGGCCTGATGCTGCGGTATGTGCTTACCAACGGCGGGATGACCAGGTTTCATTCGGTGCGCAAGGCTCTCGGTTTTGTGCCGGACGGTGCGTTGGTGGCCGTTCACGATGCCGTGCGGCCGCTTCTGCGCCGGGAGGATATAGTCAGATTCTATGAGGAGGGGGAGAAGTATCCGGCGGTTGTGCCAGCCGTGCCGGTTCCTGACAGTGTGCGGAGGCTTTCGGGAGACGGTGTTTCCGTCCCTGTGGACAGGGAGGGGCTGTATCTGGTCCAGACACCTCAGGTATTCCACTCGGAAGTGCTGAAAAAGGCATATTCCGCAGCATATAATCCGGCTTTCACCGATGATGCGTCGGTGGTGGAAAGCTCCGGTGTTCCGCTGCATATCTGCTCCGGCAGCCGGCTCAATATAAAACTGACCAGGCCGGAAGACATGGAGCTGGCGGAGAGAATCATTGCGTCCGGTCTTGTCTGAGTATCACTTCGGTGAATCAGAACCATTTCGTGCAGACTGCGAATCTGGGCTTGCCTCTGAAATCGTCCAGTATCTCCACGTCGCTGAATCCGGAGTTCTCAAGCAGGGCGCGGATCTGCTCTCCGTAGGATTCGTTGATCTCGAAATAGCATTTGCCGCCCATTTTCACGACAGATGAGGCCCATCCGGTGAGGGCCTTGTAGAACCGCAGAGGATCGCTGTCAGGTACGAACAGGGCTTCGTCGGGCTCATAGTCCAGCACGTTGGGGGCCATGAAGTCTTTCTCGCTCTCGCATACGTAAGGCGGATTGGATACGAGGATGTCGATGTCCTCCAGATTGGGCATTCCGTCTCCTCCTTTGCCTTCCGGAGGTCCTTCAAGTATGTCTGCCTGGAAGAATACCGGAGGCTCGGGCAGGGGCTGTCTGCCGGCCTCGTCCAGGAATATCTTCTGCCCGGCCGCGATTTCCAGCGCGTTGCTGTCTATGTCGAAGGCGAAGACCTCTGCTTTTGGAAAAGCGGCCGCCAGGGTATAGGCTATGCACCCGCTGCCTGTGCCGGCATCCAGGATCTTGAGCTCCTGATATCCGGATTTTCTCCATTCGGATATAATTATGCGGCAGAGTTGATCCGTCTCGGGCCTGGGTATGAGGACGTGCTCATTGACATGGAACGTGTGGCCGGCGAAAGTCTCTTCTCCGATGACATACTGCACCGGCCTGCCGTCGGAGAGTTCGTCCAGCGCATTCTGGAGCCGGGACAGATCAGGCTTGGGGATAATGACACCCGGTTCCACGGAATACTCATATTCAGAAAGGCCCATAAAGTGTGACAGTATCCTGACGGAGACTGCTTTGGCCTCTCCGGGAGAGTAGATGCCGGACAGGGCTTCAGTGGCTTTGGTTACAAATTCCTTTCTGGTCATGGCGGCAGTCTCAGTTCCCGTCTATGACGGCGGTGAGGAAATCCTCCATTGTCATTCCGGCCTTGCGGACCATCTGCGGCACCAGGCTTGCCTCCGTCATTCCGGGGTTGGGGTTGATCTCCAGCAGGAACGGCTTTCCGTCCCGGCTGAGGATGAAGTCCATGCGTACCAGACCGGAGCATCCCAGTCTGCGGAATATTCTCACGGCCTCGTCCTGTATCAGTGCCCTTTCCTCTTCCGTGACAGGGGCGGGGCAGATCTCCCTGCTGGCACCCATGTACTTGGCTTCGTAGTCGAAGAACTCGTGTCCGGCCTCGGGTATTATCTCGATGAGGGGAAGTGCGTGCACGCCCTTGCTGTCGGAGTACACTCCGCAGTCTATTTCCCTGCCTTCCACAGCCTTCTCGATTATGAGCGTCTCTCCTTCATGGAAAGCTGCCCGGACAGCATCTTCAAGGCCGTCGGCGGATTTGACCTTTGTCACTCCGAAGCTGGAGCCTCCGTCCGAGGGCTTGACGAATACCGGTAATCCCAGGCGGCTGACGATTTCTCCGGCATCCCATGAGTCGCCCCGTCTGAGCATTATGTCGTCAGCAAGAAATACTCCGCTGTCACGCAGATAGGTCTTGCAGGCGTATTTGTCGAATGAGATGGCCGCGCACAGTGAGCCGCATCCGGTGAACGGTATGCCTGTCAGCTCGAAGTACGCCTGGAGCCTGCCGTTCTCGCCTGGGTCGCCGTGGATTATGATGAAGGCCGTGTCAAAATGCACCCGCTTGCCGCCGATGATGCAGGAAAAGTCATTCCGGTCGACGGGCCACCGTTCTGTGCCGCCGTCCTGACCGTCCGTCACGACCCACCATCCTTCCCTGCACAGCATGACCTCATAGACGTTCCGGCCCGCGTTGCGGAGCCAGCGTGCCACGGACTTGCCGCTTTTTACCGAGATCTCCAGCTCGGAAGAGTATCCTCCGTACACTACGGCGATATTCTGCTTCTTGTTGACTGTATTCATGACTACATATCGAAAAATGAGTTCTCTTCATTGTTGCTGTCCGACACGGCGTCGCTGTCGCTTCCGTCACAGTCCGTGTCGAAATGGATGCCGGGAGGGGCTATGAACGTGTCCTGAGACGTGATGCCCAGGGTGCCGTCCCGCAGGACTTTCTGCATGAACAGTCCCCAGATGGGCAGGGCTGTGTTGGCTCCCTGGCCCAGGGACATCTGCTCGAAGTGTACCTGTCTGTCTTCCGCGCCTACCCATACGCCGGCAGTGATACTGGGGGTATAACCGATGAACCAGCCGTCAGACTTGTCGTTGGTCGTACCGGTCTTGCCGGCCACCGGCCCCTCGATGCCGAAACGCCAGCGGATCCTGGCTCCCGAGCCCTCGTTCACCACTCCTTCCATGAGGTTCACCATCAGGTAGGCAGTGGCCTCGCTGACCGCTTCTCTCTTCCTTGGGCTGAATGTGCCCAGTACATTGCCCTCGCTGTCCTCAATGCGGGTGACCAGCATCGGGTCGATGTGGACACCCCTGCTGGGATAGGTGTTGTAGGCTCCGACCATTTCCAGCAGCGTGATGTCGGCCGGACCCAGGCAGAGGGATGGATAAGGAGCCAGGTAGGATGTGATGCCCAGCTTGCGGCACATCTCGACCATGGCCGTAGGGCCGAACTGGCGCATAAGGTAGGCCGAGATATTGTTGCTGCTCCGGGTCAGTCCCCACTTGAGGGTGACTTCCTTTCCTATATATTCCAGACGGTCCTCGCTCTCAGGGGTCCATGTGGTGTCGGCCAGCACGAATGTCTGGGGCACGTTGAGCACCTTGTCACAGGGGTAGTAGCCTTCCTGCATGGCCAGGGTGTAGAGGAACGGCTTTATGGTCGAGCCTACCTGGCGCTTTCCCTGGCGGGCGTTGTCGTATTTGAAGTAGCGGTAGTCGGGGCCGCCTATGTATGCCTTGATATGGCCGGTAACCGGCTCCATGGCAATGAAAGATGCCCTGAGGAATGACTTGTAGTAGCGGATGGAGTCGTCGGGAGTCATTACGGTATCGATGTATCCGGCCTCGTTCCAGGCGAAGACACGCATCTCCGTCTTCTCGTTGAAAGCTTTCTCTATTGCCTTGTCGGATGCTCCGCTGTTGCGCATATTGCGGTAGCGGTCGCTCCATCTGCGGGCCTGTGCCATGACTGTCCTGGTCAGTTCCACCGGCACTTCATTGGCGAAAGGACGGTTCCAGTTGTCTTTCAGGTCATTGTCGAAGGCAGGCTGGAGGTCCTTGCTCAGGTGCTGCACCACTGCCTCCTCCGCGTAACGCTGCATGACTGAGTTGATGGTGGTGTAGATGGTGAGTCCGTCCTTGTCAAGGCTGTAGCGGCTGCCGTCGGGTTTGAAGTTCTTGTTGAGCCATCCGTAGAGCGGATCGTTCTCCCACAGGTCGAGGTCGGCGGTGTAGTCCTCCTCGAAGTAGTAGTTGTCCCTTACGGGTTCGGATGCGCTCATGTATTTGCGGAGCATGTCCCTGAAGTAAGGAGCCTTGCTGGTGTTGTGGTCCTGCTGCCTGTAGTCCAGGATGATTGGCAGTGCCATCAGGGAGTCTGCATCGGCCTGGGCTATGAAACCGTATTTGCTCATCTGGCTGATGACGTGGTTGCGGCGGGCGAGGGAGCGGTCGTAGTTGAGCACGGGGTTGAAGCGGGTGGGTTTGTTGACGGCTCCGACCAGTACCGCGCTCTCCTGAAGATTGAGCTCAGATGGCTCCTTATTAAAAAAGGTATTGGCGGCGGCCTTGATGCCGTAGGAATTGCTGCCGAAGAAGATGGCGTTCATATACATGGCCATGAGCTCGTCCTTGGTGTAGTTGCGCTCGAGCTTGACGGCCGTGATCCATTCCTTGAACTTGCTCACGACCAGTTTGAATACAGCTTCCCCCGGGAATTTGCCGGTGGCTTCCTCTCTCGGGAAAAGGGTCTTGGCCAGCTGCTGGGTGATGGTGCTGCCGCCTCCGCCGGAGCGGGCATTGCCCAGGATGATGGTCTTGACTCCGACCCTAGCCAGGCTGCGGAAGTCGATGCCGCAGTGCTGGCGGAACCTTACGTCCTCGGTGGCTATGGCTGCGGATACGATATAGGGTGACAGGTCCTGATAGCTGACGTGTGTCCTGTTCTCGATATGATAAGTGCCTATCAGCCGGCCGTCTTCGGATATGAGTTCGGTGGCCAGGCAGCTTCCGGGATTCTCCAGCTCTTCAAAAGATGGAATCTCTGCGAAGATTCCGACTCCCGTCACGAACAGCACGAGCATACCGACAGGGATGAATACTATGCACCAAAGTGCTGTGATAAGCCTTTTTCTCAGTTTTATCTGCCGTCTCAGCCGGGCTGTTCTGTTCAGTTCACCTTTTTTCATTATTCGTAAAATAAATACCGCGAAGTTAGAAAAAATTTGGTTTTTATATTACTTTATCCTTTACTTTGCAGCTTCATTCAAGGGCATATATGGAGAATTTAGTTATTGTGGAGTCGCCCGCCAAGGCGAAAACTATAGAGAAAATATTGGGAAAGGATTACACCGTCCGTTCCAGTTTCGGGCATATCAGGGATCTGGCCAAGAAGAATCTGGGCATAGATATCGAGCACGGATTTCTTCCTAAATATGAAGTGTCGCCGGACAAGCGCAAGGTGGTCTCCGAGCTCAAGGCCGCATCTGAAGAGGCTGCCACCGTATGGCTTGCCTCCGATGAGGACCGGGAGGGAGAGGCCATAGCCTGGCATCTGCGCGAGACGCTCGGCCTGGATGCCGCCAAGACCCGCAGGATTGTGTTTCATGAGATAACCAAGGATGCCATACTCAATGCCATCCGGACTCCCAGGGACGTGGATATGAACCTGGTGATGGCCCAGCAGGCCAGAAGGGTGCTGGACCGTATAGTCGGATTCGAGCTCTCCCCCATACTCTGGAAGAAGATAAAGCCCTCGCTTTCTGCCGGCCGCGTACAGTCCGTGGCTCTGCGTCTGATAGTGGAGCGCGAGAGGGAAATCAACGAGTTCGATCCGAAGCCCTATTTTAGGGTGGAGGGCGTGTTCACTCCCGAAAAACCGGGACCGGACGGGAAACGGGCCGGCACGGTGACAGGAGTGCTGGACCGTAGGTTCGGAACATCTCAGGAAGCTGCCGCTTTCCTGGAAAAATGCCGCTCATGCAGATTCACCGTCGCGTCCGTGGAAAAAAAGGAAGTCTCAAAATGCCCCGCGCCTCCGTTCACTACCTCGTCTCTTCAGCAGGAGGCTTCCCGTAAGTGCGGATTTTCCGTGAGCCAGACCATGTCCATAGCGCAGCATCTCTATGAGTCAGGTCTTATCACCTACATGCGTACTGACTCCACCACACTCTCCAAGGAGGCGATAGGCGCCGCCAGGTCGTGGATAACCGGCAATCTGGGTCAGGAGTATCACAAGGCCCGCCAGTACAAGACCAAGGTCAAGGGGGCCCAGGAGGCCCATGAGGCCATACGCCCCACGTACATTGCGAATACGGACATAGAAGGAACTGCTGCCGAGAGGAAGCTGTACAGTCTTATATGGAAGAGGACGGTCGCTTCCCAGATGGCCGATGCAAGGCTGGAGAAGACAGACGTGTCCATCGCCGGTGACTGCATTGAGGAGCGTTTTGACGTGACGGGCTCGACAGTGCTGTTTGACGGATTTCTCAATCTTTATATCGAGTCGTCTGACGAGGATGCTCCGCAGGGGGACGAGGAGAGAATCCTTCCCCCTGTAGAGAAAGGCGATGTCATGCTTCGCGGAACGGTTACGGCAGTGGAGAAATATACAGTTCATCCACCCAGGTATTCGGAGGCGTCGCTGGTCAGGAAGATGGAGGAACTGGGCATAGGCCGTCCGTCGACATACGCGCCCACGATCGGAACCCTGCATCAGAGGGGCTACATCGTCCGTCAGGACCGCAAGGGCGAGGTCAGGGATGTGACGGTGCTGACACTGAAAGGAGACAAGGTTACGGCATCGGTGAAGAAGGAGACCGCAGGGTCGGAAAAAGGCCGTCTATGCCCTCAGGACATAGGAGTCATGGTTACGGATTTTCTGGAGCAGTCATTCCCGGCCATTATGGATTACGGATTTACGGCAAGGGTGGAGACCGACTTCGACAAGGTGGCTGCCGGCAAGCTGGTGTGGAACAAGCTCGTTGCGGATTTTTACAAGCCTTTCCATGAGAGGGTGGAGGAGACGGTCAGCGGAGAGGCTCCGGTGAAGACCAGGCGTGTCCTGGGTACGGATCCGGAGACCGGCAAGGAAGTGATCGCCAGGATGGGCAGATACGGTTCGGTCGTGCAGATCGGCGGTGATGATGATCCCGGGAAGAGGATTACCGGACTGGAGAAAGGTATGCTGATTGAGTCCGTGACCCTTGAGGACGCGCTCAGGCTGTTCATCCTTCCGCGTACTCTGGGAGAATACGAGGGCAAGGAGGTCACGTGCTCCAAGGGCCGTTTCGGACCGTATGTCAAGTACGACGGAAAGTATGTATCCCTGAAGAGGGGAATGGACCCTTATACCGTTACGCTGGAGACGGCCGTGACTCTTATCCAGGAGCATCAGGCAGGTCTGAAGAACAAGGACATCAAGTCATTTCCCGAGGCCGGCATCGAGGTGCTCAACGGAAGATACGGTCCTTATATCAAATACAGCGGGGCAAATTACAAGATACCCAAGGGTACTGACCCCGGCTCGCTCACACTGGAGGACTGCCGTGCCCTGATAGAGGCCGGTCACCCGTCTGCCGGCAGGAGCTATGCCCGTAAGAAAACAAATGTGAAGTAATAAGATGAATACCAAGTATCAAATCGACGGAGTGGATCAGAAAATCCTCTCTTTCCTGATCAAGAATGCCAGGATGCCGTTCCTGGAGATAGCGCGGGAGTGCGGTATCTCCGGAGCCGCGATACATCAGCGTGTCCGCAAGATGGAGAGGATGGGCATAATCACCGGCTCGCGCCTTATCGTAAAGCCTCAGGCCCTGGGTCTCAATGTATGTGCCTTTGTGGGAGTAATGCTCTCCGAAACCAATAAGTACAGGGAGGTGATAGACGCGCTTATGCTTATCCCCGAGGTGGTGGAGTGCCATTTTGTTACCGGCAAGTATTCCCTGCTGCTGAAACTTTACTGCAGGGATCACGAGCATCTGATGCATATACTGGTCCATACAATCCAGGGTATAACCAATATCAAGGGAACAGACACCATGATATCTCTTGACGAGGCTATCGAGAGACAGGTCAGGGTAGAGGAGGACGCCCGTCCGGTCAGTCTGTCTTGATCCAGGGACCGAAATTCTCGTTGTAATTGAAGTCTATCTCGAAGTCCACTGCGGCGCCTTCCTGACTGTAGTTGTGGAAGTACACAGGGAATGTGTGCCCGTCCGACCTGAGCCAGAACTCATTGCCGCTGTGATGGTCCAGCCTGTGCGTCCATCCGTACCGGCCTATTGTCATGTACAGTTTCCCGTTCCTGAGGGTGACCTCAGCATCTCCGAACGGAGCCTCTTTAGAATATTTGCCGACAAGTGCTTGAAAGTCAGGAGTCCTGCTGTCTCTGGCAATAGTGCACGGTACTGCCCTGCGCCTCGGTTTCTGTCTGTCGGCGAACCACTGCCGGAGTCCTTCGCTGCTCCAGTCCCTGAGTGTGTCGGCAGGCAGATACAGGTCGATGATATAGCGCATCAGTCCCAGCCTTGCGTATTCCGAGACTTCTGAGTTGCACAGCAGGGCTATGCCCAGATCCAGTTCCGGTACGAATCCGCAGACACCTGTGAATCCCCATGTCGTGCCGGTGTGATAGATGACCCTGTATCTGTCATTGGTCTCGATGTACCAGCAGTAGCCGTAGTCCTTGACGGAGTTCTTGTTTTCCGATACATTGACGGCTCCTGTGTGCAGGAATTCCATCTGGGACCGGGATATCACCTGTATGGTGTCGGTATACGGATAAAGTCGGAACTCTCCCGGATTGTCCGCTCCGGATTCGGGGAAAAACTCCACGTAGGCCGACGAGTCGGTAGGGAACGACGATCTCCATAGGGTGTCCGGGCGGACTGTCCGTACCACGCTGCCGTTGTCCAGGTGGAATCTCACCCATTTTATCATGTCTTCGGCCGTTGAGCTGATGCCGCCTGCCGGACCTATTACATCCACCCAGTGCAGGGCTCTTTCCTCTCCGTGCAGCGGCGTGACGTAGATGCTGCCCCGCGAGTATCCGAAATAGTGGGCTGTGGACGCGCTCCTGCCCGCGGCCTTGTAGCCGTCGGTGCCCGGAACCGAGGAAGTCATGCCGAGCGGCACAAGGATTCTTTCGCGGATGTTGTCTTCCCAGGACTTGCCGGTAACACTCTCTATGATTCTGGCCGCTATGATGAACGTGATGTTGTTGTATGCGAATTTCTCCCTGAAAGGATATACCGGCTCGATGTACCGGAACATCCTGTAGATGTCGTCCCTGTTGTATCCAAGGTTGGGGATGTATGTGCCGGCCTGGGCCACCAGCCCTGTGGAGTGCGTGAACAGGTCGTGAACCTGCATAACGGCCTCCACGCTGTCGTCGTACCATTCAAAGTCCGGAAGCAGATGCCTGACGGTGTCGTCCCATGAAAGCAGGCCCTCGTCCACAAGGGAAGCGGTGACGGCTGCCGTGAATGCCTTTGACATGGAACCTATGTGGAACAGCGTGGATTCGGAGACAGGGTCATTCTTGCCCTTCTCCTTGACACCGAATCCTCTGGAGAGGATGAGTGTGTCTCCGTGCACGACGGCCAGAGACAGTCCCGGAATCTTCCACTGGTCCATTACTTGGCCGGTATATGCGGCGATCCGCGCACTGCGGCTGTCTTCCCGTGATTCCGGGAGAGCGGCTGCCGGGAGCAGTACCGTTGCCAGTATCAGTGCAAGTATTCTTCTCATCATCCGTTGTTCTTGAACAGTCTGCGGCAGAGTCCGGCGATATCCTCGATTTCGATTATGTCGATTCCGCACCGGTGCATTTTCCGGCGTATGTCATCGGACAGATTATATGCCGATATGTAGATTTCCTTATAGCCCAGGCGGGCGGCTTCCGCTATCCTGGCTTCAATGCGGCCCACGGGCCGTATTTCTCCGCTCAGTCCCACTTCAGCGGCGAAGCAGGCTCCGTTGTTGACGGGCAGATCGAAATTGGAGGAGAGTATGGAGGCCGTGACGGCCAGATCGCAGGCTGTGTCGGTGACTCTCATTCCTCCTGCTACGTTGAGGAATACGTCTTTGGCCGACAGTTTGAATCCCGCCCGCTTCTCCAGCACGGCCAGCAGCATGTTGAGCCTCCGTGCGTCGTAGCCGGTGGCCGAGCGTTGCGGCATACCGTAGGCAGCCGTGGATACCAGTGCCTGTATCTCGATCAGGAACGGTCTGGATCCGTCCATCATGCTGCCGACAGCTATGCCGCTCAGGTCACTGCCGTGCATGGGGGTGAGGATGTCCGAAGGGTTCCCGACCTCTCTCAGTCCGGTTCCTGTCATCTCGAATATCGCTATCTCGTCGGTGGAGCCGAAGCGGTTCTTGATGCTGCGCAGGATACGGTGCGAGTGACGTGTGTCGCCTTCAAACAGCAGTACAGTGTCTACGATATGCTCCAGAATCTTCGGGCCGGCTATCGCTCCGTCCTTGGTGATATGGCCTATCAGTATGACCGGAATGCTGCTTTCCTTGGCGAACCTCAGCAGGGCTGCCGCACATTCCCGTATCTGGGTTACGGAACTTGCTGCCGACTCTATGTTCTCTGAGTAGACGGTCTGGATGGAGTCTACAATCATGAGGTCGGGAGAGATGCTGCGGGCATGGCTGATGATGTTCTCAACCATGGTCTCTCCCAGGACAGTACAGTTGTCACCTCCTCCAGGGGTGTCTTCCGTCAGCCTGACTGCCCGGAGCTTGATCTGCCTCGGAGACTCCTCTCCAGAGACGTACAGTGTGCGCAGGCCGCTGCAGCGCAGCGGAATCTGCAGGGCAAGTGTGGATTTGCCGATTCCGGGCTCTCCTCCAAGCAGAATCATGGAGCCGGGAACGATACCGCCTCCCAGAATCCGGTCCACCTCTTTGTTCCCCACGGGTATGCGGCTGTCCTCTGCAAGAGAGATCTCATTGAGGGGCACGGGCACGGAGCCGGATGTTCCGGTCAGCATCCTGTCCCGGGATGATGTTCTGTCCCGGGAAGGCGCCTCCTTTATGGTGTTCCATTCTCCACATGCCGGGCAGCGGCCCATCCACTTGGATGTCTCGTTGCCGCATGCCGTGCAGTACCATGCTGTCTTGGATTTGGCGGCCATGGATGACGCTTATTCGGTGAACGGTATGAGCACCGCGCTCACGGAGTATTCGGCCTGGCCGTCGGTCAGGGTGTTGAATGTATTGATCAGCACCTCCTTGAATGCGGCGAAATTGTCCTCGGTGATTATTCCCGCCAGCGGTGCCAGGGTGTCTCCGAGCAGGCTTGAGAAGTCCTCGTAATCCATGCTGTACAGGATGGCGGAGATCATTGCCAGCGGTTCGGTCAGCATGTCCTCGTATGGATCGAGGATTACCTGGGAGGCGGTGACGGTAAGCCCTCCGTCGGCAATGCTGTACTGGAGAGGAATGCTCATGCTCTGGGGGGTATCGATAAAGGATGTGAGTCCCAGCATGGTAATCACGGCCATGATGTCGGGATTGGCTGTTATGCTGTCAGTGATTTCCTCCACTATGGACTTGCGCAGGAATATGTACATGGTATTGTCCGCAGGCCGGATGTAGTAGCACAGCAGATCTTCGGAGGGGTTGATGTATCCGTCCCTGGTGAATTCGATGAAAGAACCGCTGATGGATGGATCCTGCCTGACGGTGCTGTTGATGTACGAGTTGATCATCGCAGTCAGTTCATCGACAGAGAGTATCAGGCCGGGGACAGCTTCACTGAAGTCTATCTCCTCCAGCGAGGGATGGAAGAATGCGGTGCGGATACTGTCCAGTGCCCATTTCCCGGGTATGCCTTCCACTGTTATCTCCTCGGTGATGCTGATTGATGCCAGGGATGTGTCTGCGGTCATGCCCTCGACACGGACAGTCCTGTCCGCCGCCTCTGTACTTCCGGAGAATCCTGCGCCTGCCGCAGCCTTGGTATCTCCGGTCTCCAGTGAGGCCGGAACGGTAATCTCCGGCTGGCCGGTTATGAAGTTCCTGAGGATGATGTCGCAGTTGTTGCCTTCCTTGACCATGATGCTTATCTCGGCATTCTCATAATCGGATATGTCCACATTCCGCCCGTTGAGGACGATGACCGTATTCCGGTCCACGGTATAGTCGCCGTTGTAGACATTCCAGTCATCATTCTGTCCGCAGGCTGCTGCCAGCAGGACGGCGGCTGCTGATAAAACAATCTTTCTCATAATATCTGTCATACTTTGTTTTTGAATTATTGTCTGTCAAATGTTATTTCCGCACTGTATGCCGTGCCGGGCATGGCCAGGACACCCGCAAGCAGCAGAATTTTGGAACGGTACTGCAGGAATGTCTCTTCCGGGATGTCTCCGAAGGGGCTTCCGGCGGCGGTATAGTCTTCATATTCAAAATCCGTAACGGCTGAAGTGAGCATTTCAAGCCACTGGTCCGGACTGTCCTGATCAATGCCGAGGGTCATGCTTGTGCCGGTGAAGGAACAGTTGAGCGGAAAATCCAGAGGTGACACCGGCAGGCCGGCCCCTTCCGCAACGCTTCTTCTCAGGTAGATGTGGATGCTGGATGATTCGGGTACCGGATAGTACTGGATGACACCCGTGAGCAGGGAGCCGGCTGTGGAACTGATGTCTCCGTCCCATGACAGGTTGACGTATCCGGTCCGATCCAGTTCCAGACAGCTGATCTGCCGCAGATACGGGGTTATGGCTTCTCGAAGCAGAAGAGTGACCGTGTCGACAGGAATGTCAAGTGACATTGAGCTGCTGAGACTGAGACGTATGTCGGCCAGCCCGTTGTCATCGAAAGCAACTTTCCAGCGGCCTGCCGCAGGTGAGACGGTGGTGTCTGTGATGCTGAGAGTCAGCCGGCTGTCCTTGATGCTTCCGTTGAATCCGAGCTTGCGGTCGAGGCTGCTTCCGCTGCCCGTAAAAGAATATTCACCGCGTCCCTGCCTTGTTACGTAGCAGGGCAGGGTCACTGACGGGAATCCGGGGAGAAGGCTGTCCACGGTAACGTCCGCGCAGTCTTCGGCTGTCTGCCTGAGTGTGACGCTGCATCCCGGCCAGTCGGCGATGTTTATGATTATGCCGTTGACCTGTACACTCTGGGCTCCTGGCGTGTACTCGCCGTCCACAGCCGCTGCCGGAGACGGCTGACATCCTGTCAATGCCGCTGTCATGGCGGCTGCCGAGCACAGTATCATTAATATTCTTGTCTTCATATCTGTCTGAACTTAAGTTCTGAGAGCTGACTGCAATAATTGTTCCAATGCTGCGCTTACTTGCCGGTGAGAGATCTGAGGCATTGCATGAGGTCCCGGTCTCCGGTCAGTTCTTCCAGGGTCCGGTGCATCCTGTAACGCCAGTAATGCCTGGGGTCGGAAGGAACGTTGATCCGTTCGGAGGACGGATCCGGGGCTCTGACACCGCCGTCTGCGGAAAGCCAGTCCTGCAGGGGCAGGATGGTCAGCATGGACGGACTGGAAGTGTGAAGCCGTATGATGTCGGCGCACAGCTGCGGTGCACACTGTTGCGGGACATCGCCCTTTCCGTGCAGCAGGCCGTGATAGAATCTGGCGGAGAGAGTACTGTCTTCTTCCCACCATGCCCTGAGAGTGCTGGTGTCGTGCGTACCTGTCGTGCAGACACTCAGGTACGGGTACCGGCGGGGATCCGCGAACTCAACTCCTGGAGTCTTGGGCATACGGAAGATCTCAAGCGTAAGTATATGCAGGTTCCGGAGTGTTCCGGGTACGCAGTCAGGAATCATTCCAAGGTCCTCGGCGCAGGGGAGCATGTCTGTGGCAGATATCAGGACGGGCAGTCTGCGCATGGCCGAGGCGCGCCACAGGCTGTCGTGTCTCTTGTAGAAGAAATGCTCGTGGAGCCTGTCGAACGCATCTTTCTGGTCCTGCGGCAAGTCTCTGTACGAATATGTGTCCCGTGCGGCTATCATGGGGTGGAACATTCCGGGCCGTGTGCTGTCCTCTTGGAACAGAATCTCCGATACCAGGCTCATCAGTCCGTCCTTCACCTTGCCCGGTTCCGGTCCGAAAGCATCCTCGATCTTTCTCTGCGTGTCGTATCCGGGCTTGAGCGAGAATCCTCCTCTGCCGTCACCGCTGAGGTAATTCTCAGTTACGCAGTTGATGCTGTCGCCGAATATGCTGCGGAGCATGTCAGGTCTTATGTAGGGACGGGCGTGGCGGCTGCGGTCAAAGTCCAGGCCGAAGCTGCGGATCTCCCCGATGCTCATGGGAAGGGCCGGAGAAAAATGCCCCATTGTACCCTTGACCTGGGAAACGGGAATCTCCCAGATGCGGAAGAAGCCGAGCACATGGTCCATGCGGTAGGCGTCGAAATATTCTGACATCTTGACCAGGCGTTTTCTCCACCAGCTGTAATCCGTGCGGGCCATCTCTTCCCAGTTGTAGGTGGGGAAGCCCCAGTTCTGTCCGTCAGCAGAAAAACTGTCAGGGGGTGCTCCGGCCTGTGAGTCACGGTGGAACAGCTCCGGAGAGGCCCATGCATCGGCGCTGTTGCGCGTAATGCCTATGGGAATGTCTCCCTTGAGGGCCACACCCAGGGAGTGAAGATATCTGACGGATTCCAGAAGCTGCAGATGCAGATGGTACTGGACAAACAGATGAAAGGATATCTCCGGGTACAGCGCGTTCCCTTTGGTGTTGTAGCGGGCGATAAGTTCCGGAGTGCATCTGGAGTCATCCCCCCATGCGGTGAAGTCGGCAGTTCCGTACCTGTCCCTCAGAGCGCAGAAAATGCAGTAGGGCAGCAGCCATTCCCTGTTCCTGCGGTAGAATGACAGAAAGCCGGGCTCTGTGAAAGTGTCTGCGGAATATGTCCGGAACTGTATCCTTAGATATTTCATTTTGAAAGCCAGTACTTTCTCGTAGTCAACCGCGCTCAATGCGTCCAGTGCCTTTCTTCCGCGTCTGTATGCTGCTTTGTCTCCGGGGGCTTTGAGCGGACCTATGCCGGTTATGTTTATGTATATGGGGTGCAGGGCCATGACGGATATTCCGCTGTAGGGATAGGAGTCGGTCCATGTCCATGTGGAAGTGGTGTCGTTGACGGGCAGTATCTGGATGATGTTCTGTCCGGCGTCCTTTGCCCATTTCCCCAGTGCTTTCAGGTCGGTAAAATCTCCGATGCCGCAGCTGGTGGAGCTTCTGAGCGAGAATACCGGGACGGCTGTCCCGAAAAACCTGGGCCTGCACAAGGGAAATGCCGCCATGGAGTGCTCCACCGACCAGGTCTGATGGTCAGCCGGGCGCGGAGTGTCAAGTACGCGGTTGTCCCTTTCCTCCCACGTTACCGCACCGTTCTCAGTGCTGTATTTTATGAATTTGTATTCCAGCCTGTCCTCAAGCCTGTCAGCCGGCAGGCTTATCACCCATCTGGAGCCGCGCACCGGAGTCATGGCCGGAGCCTTGCCCGGGTCCCAGTGTCCCAGCAGCCCGGAGCTGCCGCAGATTTTCAGAATGCAGTCCTGCTCCACGGCGGGAGCGGTGACCCTGATAATCACTTCCCGGATATGCAGATGCGTCTGTGTGGACTCATTGTCCTTGTGGGAATAGAATACGTCAGAGAAAGGTGCTGTCAGCAGCGGGGCATGACATGAATTACCCTGCCATTCATCCAGCAGGAAGAGTTCTTTCGAGGCGTTGTTGAGCCCCAGAGTCCTTTCCGCTCCGGCCTCGAAGAAGGAGACTCCGTCGTCGGATTTTACGAAGTACTTGTATGACAGCAGTCTTTCCCGGAGGGATACGATACGGATGTCCTTCTCCCAAAATCCTCCTCCGCAGCAGTGCATGGGCACGGCCCTGGAGATGTCTCCGCCTCCCAGTTCCGGGAGCGAACCTGTGATGTAGAGATTCTGCCCCCATACTGTATGGAAATTGATGCGGAAATGAATGGTCATCGTCAATGTTTTTGCAAAATTATTGAAAAATCCCTAATTTTACAGAAATATGTCGTGACTATGAAACGGTTTTTCTCAATATCCAGTCTGCCCGGAGGTGATGTCCTGAAATCCAATGCCATAGTCTTTTTCTTTGTGCTGGCGCACGCTCTTGTCTGCCTGGTGATGCGCGATACAAAGACGGGGGACGGAATATTCCTGGCATTCCTGACGATAGCCATGGTCTATGCCCTGGTCAGATTCTACCGGGCATCTCTGGACATCTTCCTCGGCCTGGCGTTCCTGACATGCTTCTCAGGATTTTATATCAGCACGGAAGGAACGTCTCTTCTGGAGCGCGTTATCCCGTCATGGGGAGTGTGGGCCAATGTCGTAGTCACGGTGCTTACCACGGAACTTCTGGGACTGGCCGTGATATTGCTGGTGAGAATGAACCGGGATACCGGCAGGAAGCAATGATGTATCTGAACTACATCCCGTACAGGTAGTATTTCTCCGAAAGTTCCCGGAAGCGGTCGGCAAAATCGTTCCAAAGGCTGTAGATGTCTTCATAGCGGAGACGTTTGCCGAAAGCTTTCCGTATTTCCGCAGAGCCGGTGACCTTGTCGAACATTTCCAGCCGTGAGGCATCTGCTGACCCGAACGGGTCGAAGTCAGGCCGCATGTCCGCGATGATCTGCATCGCATAGAACTGAATCTCCGAGAGCCGTGCCGCCCCGAAGTCCGTGATGTAGATCTGCACCCCTCCGATTTCCTGGCCTTTGAGCGAGCCGTAGAATGGTGTGGCGTAAACGGGCCGGAACAGCACCCCCGGCAGATAGAGGGCGTTCATCCGCGAGGCCAGCAGGTCCGCGTCCATCCCCGGACAGGCGATCATGCCGAAGGGCAGGGTGTAGCCCACCCCGATCGAGAGCACCCCTAGCTCTCCGAGGATACCGGTCGCCGGGTAAAGGTATGCAGCCTCCACCGTGGGAATGTGAGGGGATGTGGGTACCCAGAGCAGTCCTGTGTCATCGAAGTTCATGCCGCGCCTCCATCCTTTCATCTTCACGACAGTGAGCCTGCATTTTACCGTGGAGTCCCGGCCGTCAGTGCCTTTGACCGAGAGCATTCCCTCCTCGTTGAGCAGGGTCGCCAGCTCTCCCGGGGTGAGTCCGTAGACGTAGGGGATATTGTATTGTCCTACAAATGAAATGAGCGGGTCTTCCACTCCCGGCCCCTCGACTTTCAGCCCTCCGAGCGGGTTAGGACGGTCGAGGATGATCATCTCCACGCCCTCGCAGGCAGCGACCTTCATCACATTGCCCATGGTGCTGATGTAGGTGTAGGAGCGGCAGCCTATGTCCTGGATGTCGTAGACGATGGCATCGAGGCCCTCGAACTGCTCCGCGGAGGGCAGGCGGGTCTTGCCGTAGAGGGAGAAAATGGGAATGCCGGTGCGGGGGTCGACGGCCTGTCCCTCGACGTGCTCGCCGGCGTGGGCATTGCCCCTGACTCCGTGCTCGGGACCGAAGAGGGCGACCAGCTCCACTCCAGGGGCACTGTGCAGGACATCGATGGTGGAATTGAGGTAGCGGTCTACGCCTGTGGGATTGGTCACCAGCCCGATGCGCTTGCCCTGCAGCTGCTCGAAGCCGTTGGCCTCGAGGACGTCGATGCCGGTGAGAACGGTCTGCGCGGCAGCGGTGTATGTCAGTAGGCATAGAAAAACAGAGGATATGATTGTGATGAAATATCTCATATTGTGCTTTGTTTAGATTTGACTATAGAAATGAAAGATTCTAAAGTCTCTATATCTGAATGATATTCTTTAGCAAAGGAGTTGAGATATGGAGCAGGAACTACCAATCGCAGTTTCTCATGCCGCATTTCTGACAACTGGTTTTTGGAGATGCCTTGTTGAAGTGTGAATAAATACTTTGTCTCTATTCTGTCGGCTTCATTCAGTACCTGTCTCCAGCGGTCTTTGCAAGTAGTTTTAGCACCCAAAAAGATCAGTTTGTCTGTGGGGAACAATATATTGTGATATTCCTCTCCTCCCGGAAATAAAAAATCCGGTTTTTTATTGTCTTCTGTTATAGGTTGCTCTTCGTATTTAAGTTTGGCGGCAGTAAATATTGTTGAGAGGTGGTGTTCTAAAGATTTTCCAGCTCTGGATTTACGGCGATTTAGGATAATATTAGAAAATTTAATTAAATCTTGGCAATTAGCAAAAGGCTTGCTGTAAACTGGGGCGTATAGTTTTTCTTCGAAATATCGGAATAATCTGAATTCTGTATCAATCCATTTTAGTAAGTGATGGTCAGGATTTAGGCATAACTTCTTGTCAGAAATGTGATGGACTTTGTTATAGATATTTCTGGCAATTTCAGCCATTTTTGTTGTTCCTGGGAAAGAAGAATAAGGCAAAATAGATTCTTGAATATACGTTTCAATCTCTTGATCAGGATCTGTAGCGGATACAGTATTGATAAGTTGATTTGTGCTTTCAGAAGACAGATTGAAAAATGCAAAAAAATCCTCAATGTCCTGGTCTGATTGTAAAACGAATCCATGATAGAAATCGTAGTTTTGCTTGGCGATAATAAGCAAATCCCCGACATTGTCGTCCTCGAAAAATGGGAAATTGCGTCCAAACCTTGTAATTCTATACTCATTTCTTGTACCTTGCCCATAATATATAAACCGACTGTCAGTACAGAAGTCATCCTGCCATTTTATCTTGACAAGTCTATCTTTGTTAGTCCCTTTTTCGCATGGTGAGTTAAAGAGCAGTGGGGCGGCACACTTTGGAATATAGAATCCGGATTGGTGTGAGCCATTTTGCCCGGTATCGTTGGCAGTTATGAATCTGCAAAAAGCAAGTTCCGCTTGTTGTACTTTTTCAATAGCGATGTCTAAAATTTCACTCATGGCTGTTTCATCATAGTTTTTACAAGTTGACCGGATACGTCAGTTATAAGTGGAACGACAACAGAATTTCCGCATTGTCGGTATGCTTGAACATCAGATACGCTGTCTATAATGTATTCGTCTGGATAGCCCATTAGTCTCGCGCATTCTCTTGGCGTCAGCCTGCGTGGGTTCTGTCCTTCTTGGGGAATAAGTATTTCAGAACCGTCTTTGTAATATCTGGCACTTAGAGTCCGGCTGATGCTGTTGGGGTCGACAAGTCCGAAACCGAATCCGTTACCTTTTGCTTTATGCTTTTTCGCGTATTCTTGGAGGTAATGCCATAATTTGTCAGAAAGTGTGTATTTTTTATCTGCTTTATTGTCAAGTATGTCTTTGATATGTAATTCTTTTTCAGGTGGCGTGGGAAATTCGAACTGCTCAGAACCATGATAGATGTTTTTGTCAAACCCGACAATCATAATACGTTCCCTATGTTGTGGTACATAGTTTTTCCCGTCCATTACTTTGTAGTGAATGCTGTATCCTAATTCATCAAGAGTTGCATGTATGATTTTGAAAGTATTTCCTTTGTCGTGCGAGACGAGGTTTTTAACATTCTCTAAAAAAAATGCTTTAGGCCTGTGTCTGCTGATAATATCTGCGACATCGAAAAAAAGCGTTCCTTGTGTCTTATCCTTGAATCCCGTTTCTCTACCTAAACTTTTCTTTTTTGATACTCCTGCAATCGAGAATGGCTGACATGGAAATCCGGCGCATAGCACATCGAAATGCTCAGGGATGTATTGTTTTATTTCATTTTTAGTGATATCACCAAATGGCATTTCTCCAAAATTTGCCAAATATGTTCTTTGGGCAAAAGTGTTCCATTCAGAAGAAAATACACATTTGCCTCCTTGTGCCTGCATGGCAAGTCTAAACCCTCCCATGCCGGCGAAAAGGTCTATGAAAGTGAATATCGTATTTTTAGGAGTTGGAAATGGAATTTTGAAAAAGTCTCTAAACAATTCTTCATCACCTACATCGCATATCTCCAAATGAGCTTTATGGTCCATTAATTCTGGATTATGAAGGAAGTGTGTGAATATTGCTAGTTTTGTTGGGTCTTGTATGTACGGTAATTCTTTCATAAACTATTTGCAAAAATACTACATTTATTTAAGAAAGGGCCTGGCCGGAGTCGTCGTATTTCTCGGGGTAGAGGAGGATGAGGCTGCATCTGGTGAACTCGCGGCCCAGGAGGCGGGGCAGCTTCTCGAACGAGCTGTCGTGGGAGATGGAGCCGGGGCGGGAGCTTATTACGGCAAGGAGGCTGTCGTCATCGAGTTCTGAGGCGAGGGAGGTCAGGTCGCTGTAGTCCTCCATAGGAACGTACAGGGCTTCGGTGCGGTGTGCATTTTCCTCAAGCATTTTCTGAAGGATGGTTATCGTATTCTGCGGAGCATGAATATGCAGTGGACGCTCAAGGGCTGTGCTCAGGCGGCAGAGGTGTCCGACCCAGCGGCTGAATCCAGCCTCGTACTCGGCTTTGGGAGGTACGGCCACCATAATCTGGCTCAGGGTGTTGATCGGGACCATCAGGCGCGAGAGAAGGATCTCGCAGGAGAGGCTCTTGAGGAGGTTGACGGCCAGGTTACCGAGAATCGGGCTGTCGGCATCTCTTCTGAGGCCGATGAGAAGGCTGGTTATGTTCTGCTCCTTGACGGTGTGGATGATGCCTGAGGCGATGTTGAGGTCGTAGCGGCTGAGTTTCTTGAGGTCCACATGGGCTGATGCGGCTATCATGGCGGCATTGTCCAGGTTGCGGGCTGCGGTGCTCACGGCCTTGGAGTTGTCGGTGTCGTAGAGGATGCTCAGGGCGTAGAGATTGTCGCTCTTGCGCGTATCCCTTACAGCCATTGACAGGCAGACCAGGTCCTTGACTGTATCCGGGTTGGCGAGGGGAATCAGTATTTTCTCCGCGCTGCTGTCCGGTGCGCGCTCCGCAGCCGGCTCCTCAACTGCTATCTTTCTGGCTGCATGGTCGGTGGTCAGGGAACTGACGATACAGGTGACGAGGATTACAAGGACCGTCCCGTTGAGCACGTCCTCGCTGAGCAGGCGGCTGCCGTCCGGGAGTATGATCTCGTATCCGATCAAGGCTGCTGCAAGGGTGGCCGCAGCCTGGGACGTGGAAAGTCCGAACATAAGGCGGCGTTCAGTGCTGGACATGCGGAATGTCTTCTGGGTAAGAAAACTGGCTGTCCATTTGCCGATCAGGGCGGTGGCGGTCATGACTGCAGCCACTTTCAGGGCCTCGCCTCCTTGGCCGAATATCACGTTGAGATTTATAAGCATCCCGACTCCGATGAGGAAGAACGGGATGAAAAGGGCGTTGCCCACGAACTCGAGGTGACTTTTCAATGGAGAAATGGACGGAATCAGACGGTTGAGCAGGATACCGGTAAGGAACGCTCCCAGGATGCCCTCCAGGCCGGCCAGCTCCATCAGTCCGGCAGCAGCGAAAAGCAGAACCATTACAAAGATGAACTGCATGACGGTGTCGTCGTACTTGCGGAAGAACCAGCGTGCTATTCTAGGAAAGGAGTAGATGATGAGGGCTCCGATCATTATCACCTTGAAGGCCATTGCTATCCAGAAGGACTCTCCGGTCTCGCCCCTGAATATGCCGCTGATGACGGCCAGTACCAGCAGGGTCAGCGTGTCGGTGACGGCTGTGGCTCCTACAGCAATGCTCACGCTTCTCTGCCGCGAGACTCCGAGCCGGAGGACTATCGGGTAGGATATGAGGGTGTATGAGGCGTACATGCTGGCCAGTAGTATGGAGGTGGCGATACTGTATTTCAGAAGTGAAGTGTTGACGACAAAGCCAAGGACTATCGGAACAGTGAATGTCAGCAGGCCGAGGAGGGCGGCTTTCTTCCGGTTGCGCTTGAAGTCCTCCATATTGATGTCCAGACCTGCAAGAAGCATGATGTAGTACAGCCCCACGTTGCCGAACAGCTCGAAGCTGCTGTCGCGGCTGAGGAGATTAAGCCCGTGCTCTCCGATGAGCACACCGGCCAGAATCATCCCTATGATGTTCGGTATCCGCAGCCGGTTGAAAAGCAGCGGGGCGAACAGGATAATCATCAGGACAATCAGGAATATCCACGTAGGATCCGTTATCGGCAGACTCAGTTCACTCCAGTTCATTCCACAAATTTAAGAAAAAATCTTTTCCGGCGGTGCTTTTCCGGCGATGCTTTTTTCTGTTTCGGCTCTGGGTGTGATGCCCTTTTCTCGCAGCTTCCTTCCACCTTCGGAAGGTGAGTAGATCCCCCGTGTTTTCGTCTCACCTTCGGAAGGTGTGCATTTGCCAGGATTGCCCTACAGCGTCTGTGGCCCTGCTTTTTCTTGCCTGACCCTCATCCCACCTTCGGAAGGTGGGTAGATTTCCCGTGTTTTCGTCTCACCTTCGGAAGGTGCGCATTTGCCAGGATTGCCCTGCAGCGTCTGTGGCCCTGCTTCCCCTTGCCTGACCCTCATTCCACCTTCGGAAGGTGGGTAGATTTCCCACATTTTCTATCCACCTTCGGAAGGTGTGCGGAAAAAATGAACGATTGCTGCTTTACTGCTGATTACCGCTACTCTTCAGGCCGAAGGAAGGGTCGACCTTGATGAGTGCGGTGACTGCGAGGGTGACGAGGCAGCAGCCCATGATCCACCAGAAGAAGCCGACGTAGCCCATCCATTCCTGCAGGGCACCCGCGAACATTCCCGGTATCATCATGCCGAGGGCCATGAATGCGGTGCAGATGGCGTAATGGGAGGTCTTGCTGGGCCCTTCGGCGAAATACATCATGTAGAGCATGAAGGAGGTGAAGCCGACGCCGTAGCCGAACTGCTCGATGAAGACGCAGGCGTTGATCAGGACCAGGTTCAGCATGGAGGCCGGGTCGGGCTGGGCCATGCTCATCCAGCAGAATACGCCGCAGGGCAGGGTGAGTGCCAGGGCCATGGGCCAGAGGCAGCGTTTGAGTCCGTACCGCGACACGAGCACGCCGCCGAGGATGCCGCCGAGAGTCAGGCCGATGATGCCTATCGTGCCGTAGACCAGACCGACCTGGGCGGTGCTCAGGCCGAGGCCGCCTTCGGTTGCGGAGTCGAGCAGGAAGGGGTTGATCATCTTCACGAGCTGGGCTTCGGGGAAGCGGTACAGGAGAATGAAGGCGACGGCGATCCAGACGTGCTTTTTTCGGAAAAATGAGCCGAAGGTGCCGACGAACTCGCGGAGGATGTGGGTGGCGCCTTGGCTGGATGCGGGTTTGCCGGGCATTGCTCCCGAGGGCCTGTCCACCACCGGCCGGGGCAATATCCGCGAATGGTAAAATGCGATAAGCAGGAACAGCACCGAGAGCATCAGGAAGGTCACCGCCCACGCCCGGGGCACATTTCCGAAAGCCGTCTCCATCCATCCGGCCGCCATCACGACCCCGCCCTGCCCGATGATGGTCGCCAGCCGGTAGAACGCGCTGCGGATTCCCACGTACAGCGACTGGTCCGAGGAGTCCAGTGCCAGCATGTAGTATCCGTCCGCCGCTATGTCGTGCGTGGCCGAGGCAAATCCGATCAGCCAGAACACAGCCAGCGACAGCACCACGTAACTGTCCAGCGGCAGTGTCAGCGCGATGGCCGCAAACGCCGCCCCGATAATGAGCTGCGTCGTCACCGTCCACCAGCGTTTGGTCCTGATGATATCCACGAACGGGCTCCAGAACGGCTTGATGACCCACGGCAGATACAGCCACCCGGTATAGAAGGCGATGTCGGTGTTCGACATCCCGAGATTCTTGTACATGATGACCGACAGCGTGTTCACTGCCACGTAAGGCAATCCCTCCGCCACATACAGGGTCGGAATCCACGCCATCGGCGGTATTCTCTTGCTTTTCATGATGTAAATATACGCAGAAGCCGAGCGCAGAGCAAATTTATTTGCTATGCCGAGGCGCGACAGTATATGTGGACGAAGTCCAAATTGCG
>CALVDE010000021.1 GCA_944326265.1 uncultured Bacteroidales bacterium
CAGCAGGTGGACCCGTAAACTGTTGCTTTTTATCATTACTTTTTCTCTTGTGTCCAACTTTTTTGGTACACCTCACGAGGCGTTCTTGAGGGGCGAAATCCATCAACCAAAAAGTTAATGTACTGACTGCCAGCTAACTACAGAAAAGACTGATGCGCGTACATTCCGTAGATGCGCTGGCGTAAGGTGTCGTAGTGGCAATAATAGGCACTGCAGGCAATGGGAATGCACGGAGGGTATGCGGATCCGCCAAGGGGAAAGTCAGGAAAGCGGTTTTTGCCGAAAGTACTTGACAGTTCGGAAAAAGTGCGTATATTTGCGGGCCTTTTCTCGAGAAGATAAGGAGGTTTTAAATTATTAATTCACTAATAACCTGTAAGTACAATGGCAGTTAAAATCCGTTTGGCACGCCACGGCAAGAAGAACCACGCTTTCTTCCACATCGTAGTAACTGACATCCGCTCACCCCGTGACGGACGTTACATCGAGCAGATCGGTGTCTACAACCCCAACACCAACCCCGCAACCATCAAGATCGACCACGAGAGAGCCCTCTACTGGCTCGGTACCGGTGCTCAGCCTTCTGACACCTGCCGCCGTATCCTCTCTTACGAGGGTATCCTCCTGAGGAAGCATCTCAACGGCGGTGTTGCAAAGGGCGCCATCAGCCAGGAGATCGCCGACCAGAGATGGAACGCATGGAAAGCCGAGAGAGACGCAAAGGTAGAGTCCAAGAAGCAGAATCTCAAGAAGACTGACAACGAGGCCCGCCGCGAGAGTCTCAATGCCGAGGCTAAGGTAAACCAGGAAAGAGCAGAGGCCATCAGCAAGCGTAAGGCTGAGGAGGCTGCAGCAAAGGCAGAGGCAGAGGCCAAGGCAAAAGCCGAGGCTGAGGCAGCAGAAGCAGCAGCAAACGCCGAGACCGCAGAGGCCGCTCCCGCAGCAGAGTAAAGCTACGATGTTCCCTACGGAAGACACACTGATCCAGGCCGCCAGGATTGTCAAATCCTACGGTACCGACGGTGACGTGATGATTTCTTTTCCGCAGGAGATGTCGGAGTTTCTCCAGAGACAAGAACCGGTATGGCTGTTCTATGACAGTCTGCCGGTTCCTTTTTTTATCTGTTCGTTCCAATCCAAGGGACCGCGTAAGGCCGTCGTACATTTCGAGGACATGAATACGGCAGAAGATGCGGAAGAAGCTGTCGGGAAAGACATTTACCTCGATCCGGCACGGTACCCGGATCTGGCAGCAGCATCGGGGACACATGTCATTGCAGGCGGCAATAATGACGGTCTGACTCTCGAGGACCTTATCGGATTCACCCTCCTTGACCAGAAAGGCGGCACTACCGGCACCATAGCGGACATCCAGGACTTTTCAGGAAATATCTGCCTGGAACTCTCAGACTCAGGAACTCTCGTTCCATTCCACGACGACCTCATCATCGACATCGATATCGAAAAAAAGACCCTCACCATGTCCATCAGTGAAGGTCTGCTGTAATCTCATCCTCGTTTCCGGCGTTACTCGAAACGCTCAATGATCTCCCTGGCCTGAGCGACTTTGTCGGCCAGCAGATCGGGCGATGATGCTTCGCAGATGAAGCGCAGATAAGGCTCGGTGTTGGACGGGCGTATGTTCAGCCACCACTGCGGAAACTCCACCCGGTAGCCGTCGAAGTCCATCAGGACCGAAGGTTTCTCCTCAGATGTAAAATACTTCAGCACAGCCTCCATGGCGACCGGTTTGTCCTTCACCCGGAAATTGATCTCTCCGGAATTGCAGTACCGGGAGATACCGGCGATGAGCTGTGACAGGCTCCGGCCCCGGCGCTTGAATTCCGCCACTATGTCGAGAATGATAAGCGAGGCCATGATGCCGCTGTCCGAGTAGAAGAAATCCTTGAAATAGTAGTGACCGGCCAGCTCGCCTCCGAACAGACCGTCTATCTCCCGCAGCTTAGGAGCCGCGTATGCCCGGCCGACACGCCATGTGTGCATCTCCACGCCCATCGGAGCAAGATACTCCCCTACCGCCTTGGAGCTGCGGATATCCTGCAGGGCCCGTACACCGGAAATCCTGCCGGCAGCCTTCAGGGCAGCCCTCTCCCTGGCAGCAGGACTGGTTCCCGTACCCTCCATGAAGAAATGCCCCATCAGGGCAATCATCAGATCCGGCGAGATGAACTCACCCCTCTCGTCCACGAACATCACCCGGTCCGCGTCCCCGTCATAGATGACTCCGATGTCGCAGCCGTGACTCCTGACATACTCGCGGAGCATGGCCGTATTCTCCGGCACCAGGGGATTGGGCTCGTGATTGGGGAAAGAGCCGTCGGGGGTGTCGCAGATGTACTCCACCGAGGAGGGAAGCAGATCCTTGACGAAGAGGGCGGACATGCCGTTGGAAAGGTCCGCGCATATCCTGAGTCCTGAATAATCCCCGACGTAACGCCTCTGGAAGGCCAGATACTCATCGCGCAGATCGAGCGGAATCACCTTGCCCCGGGCCGCCTCCTCCACGGGAGTACAGGGCCGCCCTTCCAGAATCCACTGTTCTATAGTGCCCAGACCGGTATCATATCCCACAGGCAGGGCATTCTCACGCGATACTTTCAGGCCGTTGTCCTCCTTGGGATTGTGCGAGGCAGTTATCTGCACGGAAGCCCTGAATCCCTTGGCGGCCGTCGCGTAGTAGACGTAAGGAGTGGTCGCCAGACCCAGGTCATACACGTCGGCCCCGGCATCGGTCAGTCCCTGCAGCAGGGCCTCATGCAGCTCCGGAGAAGACAAGCGCATGTCCCGTCCCACCGCCACCTTGCGGCAGTCCAAAAGCACCGGCAGGAAATACCCTACCTTATATACCGTGTCGCGGTTGAAGTCCACTCCCCAGCGTCCACGGATGTCGTATGCGTGAAATGCTCCCATAATGTATCTGATTTACGGTTACTTTCCGAGTCTGGTCTTATAAGCCGTGCGGGCCTTGCCCTTGGCGATGTTGTGGAGTTTGGCCGAGATCATCTTGCGGCGGATAGGCGCCACGCGGTCCACGAACAGGTGACCGTCCAGGTGGTCCATCTCGTGCTGCACCATACGGCAGGCGAACTCATCCAGTTCCTCCTCCACGACATTGAGGTCAGCATCGTAGTAACGCACCTTTATCTTCTTGGGACGCACCACGTTGCAGTGAATATCCGGCACACTGAGACAGCCCTCGCTGTAGTCGGCGGTCTCCTCGCTCTCCTCGAGTACCTCCGGATTGATCATGGCCCTCCTGAAGCCCTTGAGATAAGGATAGACATCAGCGATGTCGTTACCGTCCACCACCAGAATCCTGCGGCTGTCTCCCACCTGAGGGGCAGCCAGGCCGACACCGTCGGCACTCTTCATCGTCTCGAACATGTCGTCGATATACTTTCGGAGCTCCTCCTTGTCCGCTTTCTCCACATCCACCTCCTCAGCCACTTCCCTGAGCACTTCGGAGCCATATACATAAATAGGCAGTATCATCGCGTTTTACGTTTTTATATTTTTCAAAAATTCAAAATTCTTACTTTTTCCTGTCCAGATACGACTGCAGGATGATGGCCGCGCTTATCTTGTCCACCACCGCCTTGTCCCTCCTGTCCATCTTCTTCATCCCGCCGTCGATCATCGCCCTGTGCGCCAGGACAGAAGTGAAGCGTTCGTCCTCAAGCTCCACCGGAGTGTCCGGAAAATTCTTCCTGAGCCTCCGGAGGAACTCCTCCACAAACCGTGCCGACTGGGCCGGAGTATTGTCCAGATTCATCGGCCAGCCCACGACGAAAAGCGATATACCCTCCCGCTCTGCATAATTTTTCAGATATTCAATTATCTTTGCAGACGGAACTGTTTCGAGTGGAGACGCGAACATACCCAGCGGGTCCGAGACCGCCAGTCCTATCCGCTTCCTGCCGTAGTCTATGCCTATGATCCGGTTCATCCTGCAAATGTAGTCAATAAGTATGTCTGAAAAAAATAAAGAATCAAAAAAGCGGAGAGACAGGAAGTACCTGTTCGCCATCCTGGATAACGACACGCATGATTTCCGCTTCATCATCCGGGGCACGAAGCACTCCGCAATATTCGCGGTGGCCGGAACTGCGGCTCTGCTGTGCATCATAACCTTCTGCCTGACAGCATTTTCCCCCATCAAACGCATTATCCCCGGATACCCTTCGTACACCATGCAGAGAGAAGCTGTGGAGAATGCGGCGAAAGTGGACTCACTGGAGACACGTATGCGCATCATGACACTACAGCTCACCAACATACGCATGATCCTCTCGGGAGAAGCCCCGATACCCCTTGACAGCCTTCTGTCCAGGTCTGGTCTGGAGGAGGCGGAAAGGACTGCGGAGAGCCTGAACCAGAGCGCGGACTCCATCCTCCGCGAGAAAATAGACTCCATCGAGAAATACAACCTCAACCCCTCCGGAGCAGAGCCCCAGCTTGACGGCATGCTGTTCTTCCCGCCTGTGAAGGGCGTGGTGACAGAGCCGTACAATCCCTCAGGCGGACATCCCTTCGTGGACATAGCGGTACAGAACAACAGCGCGGTCTGCGCAGTGCTGGACGGCACGGTCATTGCAGCATACTGGAGTGACGATACGGGCTACAATATCCACATCCAGCACAGCAACGATCTGGTCTCGATATACAAGCACAACACCAAGCTTTTCAAGAAGACCGGAGACAGGATAAGCGCAGGAACCACCATCTCCCTGGCCGGGAACGCCGGAGACATAAGCACCGGCCCCCATCTGCACTTCGAGCTGTGGCACAAGGGAGAGCCGATAGACCCGTCCATGTACATTGACTTCTAACCGACATGATTATGGAGACTGAGAAACGACGACTGGCCATACTGGGCTCCACCGGTTCCATAGGCACACAGGCCCTTGACGTGGTCCGCAACAACAGGGATCTCTTCGACATACAGCTGCTGGCCGCAGGCAGCAACAGCAGTCTGCTCATCCGGCAGGCCGTGGAGTTCAGCCCCGCCTGCGTAATCATCGCCGACGAGAGTCTCTACACAGAAGTGTACGAAGCACTCAATCCTCACGGCATCAACGTATTCGCCGGCATAGACTCGATCGTGGACGCAATGGCCACTGACAACAGCATCGACATGGTGCTGGCCGCCATGACCGGCTTCTGCGGACTCATGCCCATACTCGCCGCCCTTAAATCCGGCAAGGCCGTCGCCATCGCCAACAAGGAGCCGCTGGTAGCCGCAGGCCGCATAGTCATGCGGACGGCCCTGGAGCACAATGCGCCGGTGCTGCCTGTAGACTCCGAGCACTCGGCCATATTCCAGGCCCTGCAGGGCGCGGGTGCCCCCATCGAGCGGATATTCCTCACAGCATCCGGAGGGCCCTTCCTGAGAACTCCGGCATCCGGACTCGGCAGTGTCACTGCGGCAGAGGCCGTCAGCCATCCCCGCTGGAAGATGGGACAGAAGATCTCCGTCGACTCGGCTACCCTGATGAACAAGGGTTTCGAGCTCATAGAAGCATGCCGTCTCTTCGACGTGGAGCCGTCCAGGGTAACTGTGGTGATACATCCCCAGTCCGTGATTCACAGCATGGTGTCGTTCAGGGACGGAGCGGTCATCGCCCAGATGAGCACCCCGGACATGCGCCTTCCCATACAGTACGCGCTGTCCTATCCCTCGCGCCTGGCACTGGACATTCCCCGGGTGGATTTCTTCAAGATCGGCGGATTCACGTTCTCGGAGCCCGACAGGGTGAAATTCCCCTGCCTGGCCATAGCCGAGGAAGCCGCGATGAGGGACGGAAACATTCCCTGCGCCATGAACGCAGCCGACGAGGAGGCGGTAAAGGCATTCCTCAACGGAGAGATCGCATTCACGGACATACCTTCTGTAGTATCCGCCTGCATATCCAGGTGCTCTTTCGTCAAAGACCCTGACATTCAGACGATACTGGACACCGACAAAGCTACAAGAGAATACGCCGCACACATAATGGCCAAGAGACAATGGAAGTAATTTTAAAAATCCTGCAAGTAATCCTCTCGCTGTCCCTCCTCGTACTGGTCCACGAGCTGGGGCACTATATTGCAGCCCGCATATTCAAGATAAGGGTGGAGAAGTTCTACCTGTTCTTTCCACCCGCTGTATTCAAGTTCAAGCCAAGGGGCAGCGAAACCGAGTTCGGCATAGGCTGCATCCCGCTGGGAGGTTTCTGCAAGATATCGGGAATGATTGACGAGTCAATGGATACCGAGGCTATGAAGAAGCCGCCCCAGCCCTGGGAACTCCGCTCGCGTCCGGCCTGGCAGCGTCTCATCGTGATGGCCGGAGGCGTGATAATGAACGTAATACTGGCCATCGTGCTCTACATCGCGATACTGTTCGTATGGGGAGAGCAGTATGTGCGCACATCCGATGCCGTATACGGAATAGAGACCGGAGCCCTGGCAAGGGAAATAGGCTTCAGGGACGGTGACCGCATCATTGCATTTGACGGAGAGCCTGCCCCCGAGAACTTCGCGGACCTTCAGGTGGACATGCTCAGGGACCAGGTGGAACGGGTCACGGTGCTGCGCGGAGACGACACGGCAGAGGTAATCATAGACCCTGAGTACATGCCGGCTATGCTCAATACTCCCGGAATGTTCGGCATCCGCCTGCCCATTCTCGTCGGCGGAGTGCCCGACACATCCATCAACGCGGGGGCGGACCTGCGTATCGGGGACAAATTCCTGAGCGCGTCAGGGCAGCCCGTAACCTACTATCAGGATCTGCAGAGAGTCCTGGCCGACAACGCCGGAACATCCGTGGACCTGCGGCTGCTGCGCGGGAGCGACACGGTATCCGTCCCGGTCAGGGTAGGCTCGGACGGGAAGATGGGAGTCCTGCTCCAGAGAGACCCCTCCGGCATCAACATTACCCGGAAAGAATACAGCATCCTGGAGGCCATCCCCGCCGGATTCCTGATGACATTCACCAACATAGGCCACTACATCAAGGAGCTGGGCCTGATTTTCTCTCCCCAGACGGAAGCCTACAAATCCGTCGGCAGCTTCATCGCCATAGGCAGCATCTTCCCCTCAAGCTGGGACTGGCAGATATTCTGGAACATCACCGCCCTGCTGTCCATCATGCTGGCGGTCATGAACCTGCTGCCCATCCCCGCCCTGGACGGAGGCCATATCCTCTTCCTGCTGTACGAGATGATCACCGGCCGCAAGCCCTCCGACCGCTTCATGGAGGTGGCCCAGATGATCGGAATGTTCCTGCTTCTGATGATTATGGTGCTGGCCTTCGGCAACGACATAATGAGACTTTTAAGATAACCTTTAAAACCACATATTATGAGAAATAGCATACTTAGACTCACTGCAGCCGCACTGGTCCTGGCACTCCTGCTGGCATCCTGCGGCAACAGCGGAAAGCCCAAGGACAGGACCAGGTATCTGCCCGGCATAACCGGAAACGCCGGAGAAGTGCTGGTGGTCATCAACAAGACCTACTGGGAAGGCGAGCTCGGCTCCACCCTGAGGGAAATCCTTGCGGGAGAGTACCCCTATCTGCCGCAGAGAGAGCCCGTGTTCAAGCTCTTCAACGCCACCCCCGGAGGATTTTCCGGAAGCTACATGCTGCACCGCAACATCGTGATCGTCAATGTCTCTCCGGAGATGGACACGACCGGAGTAAAGGTCTCCTCCGATGCCTGGGCCAAACCGCAGATACTGGTAACCGTCTCCGCATCCACCCCCGAGGAAGCCACCGGGCTGATACGCAACAACAGCGAACTGATCATCAACGCCATCGAGCAGGCCGAGAGAGACCGCCTCATTGCCAACTCCATGAAATACGAGGACCGCGATGTCCGCATGGCCGTAACCGGCAATATCGGAGGCTCGCCCTATTTCCCCAAAGGCTTCACCATGAAGAAGAACTCTCCCGATTTTATGTGGATATCCCAGGAGACCACATACGTCAACCAGGGCATCCTGATATTCAAGTTCCCCTACACCGATTCCTCACAGCTCAGTCCCGAATACCTCAAGGACAAGATCTACGATCTGTGGCAGGCCAACGTGCCCGGAATGCGCGACAACAGCTACATGACTCTCAACAAGGTCATCGAGCCCGGATTCAGGAACATCACGTACAGGGGCATGAACATGGTGGAGATGCGCGGACTCTGGGAAGTGGAGAACGACTACATGGGCGGCCCTTTCGTCTGCCACATTTTCCCCGACCCGGAGCGGAAGAACATCATCATCCTAAATGCCTTTGTATATGCGCCTAAGTACGACAAAAGGAAATATCTGCGCCAGGTTGAGTCGATAATTTATTCATTTAATTGGCAAGAAAATTTGGAAGTTGAAAAATAATATCTATTTTTGCACTCCCAAAACGGTGGATTCGTCTAACGGTTAGGACACAAGATTCTCAATCTTGCAATAGGGGTTCGATTCCCCTATCCACTACTTCTTCTTTTTTCCCCTTAACATAATGAGTGAAACAGTCAGAACACGATTTGCGCCCAGTCCCACAGGCTACATGCATATCGGGAATCTGCGCACGGCGCTTTTTGCATATCTGTTTGCAAAATCCCAGAACGGAAAATTCATACTCAGAATCGAGGACACTGACCAGGGCCGCTATGTAGAAGGCGCAGTGGATGTCATCTACGAAACTCTGAAAACAGCCAGGCTCTATCATGACGAGGGTCCGGACATCGGAGGCGAATACGGTCCCTACGTACAGAGCGAGCGCAAGGGCATGTACAGACAGTTCGCGCTCGAGCTGGTGGAAAAGGGCGCCGCATACTACTGCTTCTGCCAGAAAGGAGAAAAGGAGTCCGAATCCATGGAAGGCTACGACCGCCACTGCCGCAACCTGAGCAAGGAGGAAGTGGAGGCACAGCTGGCAGCAGGAAAGCCCTACGTCATCCGCCAGCGGATACCTCTTGAAGGCAGCACTTCGTGGAATGACCTGGTCTACGGAGAGATCTCGGTGGAGAACTCCACTCTGGACGATCAGGTACTGCTCAAGAGCGACGGTATGCCCACCTACAATTTCGCGAACGTGGTTGACGACCACCTGATGAACATCACCCACATCATCAGAGGCTCCGAGTACCTGTCCTCCAATCCCAAATACCTGCTGCTCTACGATGCTTTCGGCTGGGAAAGGCCGCAGTACATACACCTTCCCATCATCAACGGAAAGAATCCGGACGGGTCCATAAGCAAGCTCTCCAAACGGCACGGTGCGGTGAGTTTCCAGGCCCTTGTCGAGCAGGGCTATCTGCCTGAGGGCATCATCAACTACATCGCGCTGCTGGGCTGGTCTCCCAAGACCGAGCAGGAGATATTCTCAATGGACGGGCTCATCGCACAGTTCTCCATCGCCGGCGTGCACAAGAGCCCTGCTGTCTTCGACTACCAGAAGCTTGACTGGGTCAACGGGCAGCACATCAGCATGATGGACCCCGAGGAGTTTATCCGCATGGCACTGCCTTACGCCAGGATTGAGGGTACTTTCCTGGAGCCGAAATGGAGGAAACTGGCATCGCTGCTCCAGTCCCGCATCAGCAAGCTGTCCGAGATACCGGAGAAGATATCCTTCCTCTTCCAGCTTCCGGACTACGACACGGAGCTCTTCGTCAACAAGAAGAACAAATCGACCCTGGAGACCTCGGCCGCCATACTCAGACAGGCCATAGACTGCCTGAGCGCAGTGCAGGACTGGTCGGAAGAGACGCTCCTCGGCACACTCACCGAGCTGGCCGGCAGACTGGGGCTGAAACTGGGCCCGCTGACATGGCCGGTACGCCTGTCTCTGTCAGGACTTCTGGCCACCCCGGGCGGAGCCATTGACATACTGTACCTTCTGGGCCGCGAGGAATCTCTGAAGAGGCTTGAAAACGGCATCAGGAGGCTGGAGAATAAAAATTTGGTAGATGAAAAATAATATCTATCTTTGCACTCCCATTTTGGTGGATTCGTCTAACGGCTAGGACTCAAGATTTTCATTCTTGCAATAGGGGTTCGATTCCCCTATCCACTACAATACAAAAAAAGATTTTAAAATGGCAAACCACGCATCAGCAGACAAGCGTAATCGTCAGAACGAGACACGCAGATTGCATAACCGCTATTATGCAAAGACTACACGCAACGCCATCAAGGCGCTGAGAAACACTACAGACAAGGAAGCTGCAGCAGCACTTCTTCCCAAAGTTTCCTCTATGATTGACAAGCTGGCCAAGATCAACGTAATCCACAAGAACAAGGCCGCCAATCTTAAAAGCGGAATATCAGTTTACGTAAACAAACTGTAAGTTTTTACGTTTCTGAACACAGATATCGAAAAAACTTCCCGAACTTTGACGGGAAGTTTTTTTGTTTTATGGGTATCAACAACTGGAAATTGGAGGACAGGCCAAGAGAGAAGATGTACGTGTCGGGAGCGGCCTCCCTCAGCGATTCCGAACTGCTTGCAATACTTATCAATTCCGGCACAAGAAACCATAGTGCCCTCGAGCTGGCGCGTGAGCTGCTTGCCAGGGCGGACAATTCACTCAACCGGCTGACATCGCTCCCGCTCCGCAGGATGTGCTCTATCCAGGGCATCGGCAAGGCCAAGGCCGCCAGGATTACCGCCGCGCTGGAACTCGGAGCCAGAGCCCAGAGCGAGCTTCAGGAGCCGCAGATGCGCATCACGGCCTCCAGCTCGGTCTTCAGGATCTTCAGTCCCATTCTCAGAAGCCTCCGGCACGAGGAGTGCTGGGTGCTCTTCCTCAACCGGGCCAACAGAGTCATCGACAAGGAGCGCATCAGCGTAGGCGGCCTGAGCGCGACAGTCATGGACCCTAGGGTAATCATGAAGAAAGCCGTGGAAAGACTGGCCTGCTCCATCATCCTGGTACACAACCATCCGTCCGGCAACCCCGCCCCCAGCGAGATGGACCGGAGACAGACCCATCTGCTCAAGGACGCGGCGCAGCTGCTGGACATCTCCCTGCTGGACCACGTCATCATAGCCGGTGACAAATATTTCAGTTTCTGTGACGAGGGACTGTAATAATTCGCTATATTTGTAAGAAAAACAGCCATGATCATCACCAATCTGGGCGACAGCAATTCCGTCCTCAATCAGTTCATCGCGGAAATCCGTGACAAGGACATTCAGAAGAACCAGATGCGTTTCCGCAGGAACCTGGAACGCATCGGTGAGATTTTCGCATACGAGATAAGCAAGAAGCTCAACTACCGGCCGGCGGAGGTGACGACACCTCTGGGCATCGCCGGATGCAGTATGCCGTCAGACGAGATCGTACTGGCCACCATACTCCGGGCCGGACTGCCCCTGCACAACGGCTTCCTGAACTATTTCGACCATGCGCAGAACGCCTTCATCGCCGCCTACCGCAAATACGGAAAGGACAACAAATTCGACATCAACCTGGAATACTGCACCTGTCCCTCCATCGAGGGCAAGGTCCTCATACTTATCGACACGATGCTGGCCACCGGAGCGTCCCTGGCCCTCGCCTATCAGAAACTGCTGGAGAACGGTACGCCGGAAGCCGTACACCTGGCCTGCCCGATCGCAAGCAGGGACGGAGTGGAATACCTGTCGAAGAACATGCCGCACAGGAACGTCTATCTCTGGGTAGGCGCGGTCGACGAGGAACTTACCAACAAGTCCTACATCGTCCCCGGACTGGGTGATGCCGGAGACCTGGCCTACGGAGACAAGCACTAGATCTCCTTGCGCATCCTGGCTATCGGGATATTCAGCTGCTCCCGGTACTTGGCTACGGTCCTGCGGGCCACCTTGTAGCCCTTCTGCGAGAGCACACCCACAAGCTCCTCATCCGTGAGGGGCTTTTTCTTATTCTCCGCCGCGATGCTTTCAGACAGCACTTTCTTAATCTCACGGGTGGACACCTCGTCCCCGCTCTCCGTCCTCATTCCCTCTGAGAAAAAGTATTTCAGCGGATATACTCCGAAATTGGTCTGGATATACTTGCAGTTGACCACCCTGGATATCGTAGAGATATCAAGACCGGTCCTCTCGGCTATATTTTTGAGCACCATCGGTTTGAGCTTGGCCTCATCCCCATCGGTGAAAAAATCGTGCTGGAAGTCCAGAATGGCCTTCATCGTATTCTGGAGAGTGTTCTGACGCTGCTTGATGGCCTCCACGAACCACTTGGCCGAATCCAGCTTCTGCTTTACGAAAGACACCGCTTCCTTTCCTCTCTTGCCGGACGACGCGGCCGAGTTCATCAGCAGATCGGCGTATCTCTTGTTGACCCTCAGTTCGGGCACGGAGAACTTGGGCATGGTGAGAATCAGTTCGCCGTCCTTGTTGTCCAGGATGAAGTCCGGAACTATCTGCTGCGCCTGCTCCACATACGAGTCATCTATCTGTCCGCCAGGACGCGGATTGAGATGCACTATCTCGTCCATCGCCTCCTTCAGTTCGTCCTTGTCCATACCGGTACGGGACATGATCCTGTCATAATGCTTGCGCGTGAACTCCTCGAAATAATCCTGTAGTATCTCCTCCGCCCGCTTTCTGGAAGGAGTCTGTTCCTTGGCCCTGAGCTGGAGCAGGAGACACTCCCTGAGGTTCCTGGCGCCCACTCCCACCGGCTCGAACTCCTGAATCACCTTGAGTATCTCCTCCACATGCTCCGGAGTGGTCTCGATATTGAGTCTGAATGCGATATCGTCCGTAAGCGACTCGATGTCGCGCCTGAGATATCCGTCATCATCTATGCTTCCTATTATAAACGAGGCTATCCTGCGGTCGTCCCCCCGGAGGTCACTGTAACCGAGCTGCATCTCCAGATTCTGATGAAAGCTCTCCTTGACGGAGAAGGTATTGTACTGCGGCTTGAGATCCTTGCCCTGATTGTTGACGTACAGTCTGTACGACGGAGTGGAATCGTCCTGATTATAATCGCTCAGGGATACGTTCTTCGGCTCACCATCCTCCGGATCCTCCGAAGGCGCGGCCTCATCCAGTACGGGATTCTCCTCCAGCTCTTTCTTTATACGCTGTTCCAATTCCAGCGTAGGCAGCTCCAGAAGCTTGATCGTCTGTATCTGGAGAGGTGAGAGTCCCTGTTGTAATTTCTGTTGTAACCCTTGTTTTAACATAACCGGCTTCAAAGATAACAATAAATATTTTATATTTGTGCCAAGTTTCTCATATATGGACACAGAAAGCGACATCCTGTCTGTCGACCTGGAAAAGGTCATACGCGGTAAAAGTCAGAAACTCGCTGACCGTATGCCGCGTTTTGTCCTCAACTACATCAAAAGACTCATACACCAGGACGAGATCAACAGCCTGCTGGCGGAGAACAGCGGCTATACCGGAGCCGAATTCGCCACGAGAATACTGAAAGGCCTGGATGTCAGCTGGAACGTTCACTATACAGGGGCCATGCCGGACCCGTCGGGCAGATACATCTTCGTATCGAATCACCCTCTGGGAGGACTTGACGGCATGATTCTGATATCGTACATCGGTTCCCGTTTCAAGGACGTAAAATTCGTGGTCAACGATCTGCTGATGTACATAAAGCCCCTCGCTCCGGTATTTGTTCCGGTCAACAAATACGGAAAGATGAAGCACGGCAACACTGCCCTGCTGAAAGAGACATTCGACTCGGACGCTCAAGTGCTCTATTTCCCCGCCGGCCTCTGCTCCAGGCTCATAGACGGACACATCACGGACCTGGAATGGAAGAAGACCTTCGTTACCAAGGCCATAGAAAGCCGGCGCGACATAGTGCCCATGTTCTTCTCGGGAGAGAACTCCCGCCGGTTCTACCGCCTGGCCAATCTGCGCAAGCGTCTGGGCATCAAGTTCAACATCGAGACATTCCTGCTCCCTGACGAGATGTTCAGGAAAAGAGGCTCGTCCTTTGACCTGTACATCGGAGAGCCTGTTCCGTACACTTCGCTCACAGACGAGCACACGCACAGGGAGTGGTGTGACATCATAAGACAGAAAAGTTATGCAACCCGTAATCAAGCCCGTTGACCGCAAGCTCATACGCCGTGAGCTGACTGCGGCCAAGTACATCAGGACCACCAGGAAGGGAGACAACGAACTTTACGAAGTAACGTACCGGGACTCCCCCAATATCATGAAGGAGATAGGCCGGCTCCGGGAAATATCCTTCCGTCTCGCCGGCGGAGGGTCAGGAAAGGACTGCGATATCGACCAGTTCGACACCGACCCGGTGGACTGCTACAGGCAGCTCATCGTCTGGGATCCGCACGACAAGGAGATTCTGGGAGGCTACAGGTACATACTCTGCGGAGGAATCCCGCCGGAGAAAATGGCGACACGGGAGATATTCCGGTTCTCCGACACATTCATCAAGGATTATCTGCCATTCACCATAGAGCTGGGCAGATCGTTCATTCAGCCCAATTACCAGAACATCAATCTTAAAAGAAAGGGGCTCTACGCGCTGGACAACCTATGGGACGGCCTCGGGGCACTGATGCTCAAGTACAGCCGGTACAAATACTTCTTCGGAAAAGTGACCATGTACACCTCATACAATCTCAGGGCCAGGAACACGCTGCTCAATTTCCTGCACAAATACTTCAACGACCCGGAGGAGCTCGTCAGACCGGTCACACCCATAGACTACGACAGCGGAAACAGATACTACTCCGAGCTGTTCAAGGACCTGGACTACCACGACGCTTACAAGGTGCTCCAGAAAGAGATCAAGCTCAACGGAGAATTCATCCCCCCTCTGATTAACTCATACATGAACCTTTCTCCGTCGATGAAAGTCTTCGGAACAGCTGTCAATCCGGGATTCGGGAACGTGGAGGAAACCGGCATACTCGTAAGCATGGCCGACATCTATCCGGAGAAGAAGGAAAGACATCTTGTGCCGATGCAGGAAGTCCTGCACGCAGTGGCCGCCAGATTCCGACCTAAATGGTGGAGAAAGACTCTTTGACCAGGAACACCGTAGGATACTCCCTGCGGATGGCCTCCATGAACCTCATGGCATCGGACTTCGAGCGGAATTCCCCTACCGTAACCTTGAAATAAGGATTGTCATATATCCTGAACACAGGAATGCCAGGATGATGCACGGCGAACGTATCGGCTATCTGTTCCGAGACAACGCGGGCATCCTGGCTGTTGTCAAAATAGATACGCACCCTGTAGCCCTGATATTTCCGTGCCTTGTTCTTCTCAATCTGCATGTTCATGGCCTTCGCCAGTGAATCTGACATCCGGACCGAGGGGCCCAGCCAGTTCATCAGACTGTCGTAATCCATATAAACAGGAGCGGGCGGCAGAGAGTCCTGCACGGCCAGAGTGTCCGTCAGGGCACCGGTCAGAACCACCGTGGACGTATCCGCCTGAAGACCCTGAAAATTGCGGGCAGCCCCGGCTGCACACGAAAGAAAAAGTATGGCAAATATTGCGCAGATTCTGTTCATAACTGTCATTTAAACATATTTACAAGTTCTCTCAGCTGCACGTTCCTGAGCCTGAGAGTCTTCTTGACCCCGGAATCCGTCTTGAGCACCACCTTGCCCTCCACGGTGAAAAGATTCATGTCCCACGTGCTGAAATCCAGTCCGGATGTTATGATCGATATCGGATCCACCACCGATGCCTTCACGGGAATCATCACCACACCCCGTGTACCGGCTCCTGATGACACCGTATCCTGCAGGGAGAACAGCACGAATTCCCGGCCCTCCCTGAGCAGCACGGCATCCACAGACTCGACATAGAGAGTATGCCTGGTGGGATTGTCCACATCGGCAGCCAGCTCGATGACAGCCGACGACGTACCGTTGAAGCGGAAGCTTCCGACGGAGACGCTGTCCACCTTTATCTGCTTGTATTCCGCACATCCGGCGACCAGCAGCGCGGCAGCCAGGAGCAACACAAATCTTCTCATATTTTATTACGGTTTGTCCCGGCAAAGATATAAAAAGTTATCTTTGCGCCTGCTATGGGAAAAGACAAAAAGATATTCATAGAGACATACGGCTGTCAGATGAATGTCTACGACAGCGAGATAGTCCTCTCCATCCTGGAGAAGGAAGGCTACACGCCCTGCAGGGGACTGGAGGAAGCGGATCTTATCATGGTCAATACCTGTTCCATCAGGGACAATGCCGAACAGCGCGTCTGGGGCCGCCTCGACCGGTTCCTCCAGGAGAAGAAGCACCGCAGGGTCACGGTCGGAGTCCTGGGCTGCATGGCGGAAAGGCTCAAGCAGGAGCTCCTCTCCCATCCGGCGGTGGACCTGGTGGCGGGTCCCGATACTTACCGGGACCTCCCGAGGATGCTCCGCTGCCTGGCAGAAGAGGGAGAGAAACAGGTCAATACCCTCCTCTCGTTGAAGGAGACATACGCTGACATCGACCCCGTCCGCACGGATGCCGGCGGCGTCACCACCTTCATCTCCATCATGAGGGGATGCAACAACATGTGCACCTACTGCATTGTCCCCTACGTCCGCGGAGGCGAGCGCAGCCGCGACCCCCAGTCCATAGTGAGGGAGGCGGAGCGCCTGTATGCCGCCGGCTACCGGGAGGTAAGCCTGCTGGGCCAGAATGTCGATTCCTACCTCTGGAAAAATCCGGACAATCCGACCGAGACCGTCACCTTCGCACAGCTCATCGAGCTGGTGGCCCTTGTCGCCCCGGACCTGAGGGTAAGGTTCTCGACATCACACCCCAAGGACATGAGCAACGGAGTCCTTTACTCCATGGCGATGTATCCCAATATCTGCACCCACATTCATCTGCCGGTCCAGTCCGGAAGTGACAGGATGCTGGAGAAGATGAACCGCAAGTACACCGTGGCAGGGTATTTGGAGAGAATAGAGAAGATCCGGGAAATAGTTCCCGAGGCGGCAGTCACCACCGACATTATCGCGGGTTTCTGCTCCGAGACGGAGGAGGACCACCGGGCCACCCTGGAGCTGATGCAGAAGGTACGCTTCGACAGCGCGTTCATGTTCCAGTACTCCCAGAGACCCGGAACCAAGGCCGCCAGGCATTTCCCCGACGACGTTCCTCCCGAGGTCAAGACCCGCAGGCTCAACGAGATCATCGAGATGCAGAGCGCCATATCCCTGGAGCGCAACCGCGAGTGCGTGGGACAGACTTACGAAGTGCTGATCGAAGGCACGTCCAGAAGGGACTGCGGCTCGCTCTTCGGCAGGACGTCCTCCAACAAGGTATGCGTCTTTCCGGCCCTGGGACACCGCCCCGGAGAATATGTCAAAGTAAAGGTGGAAAGCTGCACTTCGGCCACCCTGCTTGGAAATATAGTAGAATAATAAACAATATTTAAAACAGACAAGTTATGACAAAGATGAGAACCACTTATCTCGGCAACCTGCGTACCGAGATTCTTCACGAGCAGTCCGGCAACAAGATTATCACCGACGCTCCCCTGGACAACCACGGCAAGGGCGAGTACTTCTCCCCCACCGATATGTTCGCCTCTTCCCTCGCCTCATGTATGCTGACCATCATGGGTATTTCGGCCCAGTCCTACGGCTTCAACATCGACGGGACGACAGTCGAGATCGAGAAGGAGATGGCTGCCAATCCCCGCCGCGTGGCACGTATCGTCGTGGACATCACCTTCCCCAAGGGACAGAAATACGATGACAAGGCCAAGAGGCTCATCGAGTCGGCAGCCCGCACCTGCCCTGTATCCAACAGCCTGCATCCCGATATCGTAAAGGATATCCGTTTCCACTACGACGAGTAGGATTACCTACCGCTTCTTCTTGCGGAGGGCACTGTAGATGAGACAGGCGGCCAGGATGACGAAGGCCGCGAGGATGATGAGCATCTCGGTGACGTGCTCCAGAGGGGCCACCCAAATCTCGTTGAACAGGTCGATGCGGCCCATGATCTCCACCGGAGTCCAGAAAACAATTACCGTGGCTATGGCCATACGGATGTTGGCGCCCCAGGAGGAGATCCTGAGCTGCTTGATGAACATGAAGACGGCTCCTATCAGACAGCCTACGCCAATGAGCAGGGTTACAGGGTGATGGTCACCCAGGAAACGGGGATCGTAGCAGAACATCAGCAGCAGGTAGCAGGCCCACATCATCATGTTCAGTTCCATGAACGTGGTGATGGAAGTGTGACGGGTCAGCGGACGGGTGACTATCTCGTCCTTGCGCTTGCCGAAGATGCGCTTCTGTATCCAGGTGATGAAGTAGCAGCCTGTCTTTACGCTGAAGATGTACACGGTCATAATCAGCATCCAGAAGCCGAACGTGGCCGGCATGATCAGGTACTCAGGCTTAGTGACCACCTCGCCGTTCACTATCTCGGGCTGTACTCCGTAACGGGCTGCATAGTACTGGAGCAGGAACTCCACCCAGCCGGTCCAGAAAAGCAGACCGCCGACCAGTCCGAGGATGGTCTGCCTGGTATCGCCCTTGACGAAGACTCCGGCTATCACGATACCCAGTCCCACGGCTCCCATAGCGAAAGCGCAGCCGTGCAGGGCCGACTCCGGAAGAAAATGTTCCATGAGAATCATCAGCGCATGTCCCAGGGGCATGGCGCAGAGAACTACCAGAAATGCCACCAGGGTCCTGCCCCAGTATCTTCTGGCCTTGACAGGTGATGTTTCTGCTGTTTCCATAATATCTGTGATTTATACTACATGCTCCACTCGGTACCCTCCTTGGTGTCCTTGATGGTGACACCGAGTTCCTTCAGCCTGTCACGGATACTGTCGCTGGTGGCGAAATCCTTGCGGGCCTTGGCCTCGCGGCGGACCTCCAGAATCATGTCCATCAACCCCTCCACAGTCTTCTCCTCCGAAGAAGCGGATATCTCGTCTATAAGGCCGAGCACATCCGGAACCAGCCTGCAGAATATCTCGGAAAGCGCATCGTAATCAGCATCGGAAAGCTTGAGGGATCCGTCCTTGGCCTGGTTGACCAGCCTTACGGCATCGAAGACATGGGCCAGGGCGACCGGAGTGTTCAGGTCATCGCAGAGAGCCTCCAGGACTTTCTCCGGAAGTCCGGCAATCTCCGGATTAAGTTCAGTGCCGGGAGTATGCTGAAGGTTCTTGAAATCCCTGACTGCCTGCAGCACCCGCCTGAGTCCCTTCTCAGCCGCCGACAGCGCATCATTGCTGAAATCAAGGGTGCCCCTGTAATGGGCCTGCAGGATGAAGAAGCGGATGGTCATAGGAGGATATACCTTGTACAGATCCGCGAGGGTAGTAAAGTTGCCCAGGGACTTGCCCATCTTCTGACCGTTGACGGTCAAGAGGTTGTTGTGCATCCAGTACTTCACTCCGCCCTTACCCCTGGAAGCGGTGTTCTGCGCCAGCTCGCACTCGTGGTGCGGGAACTGCAGGTCCATACCGCCTCCGTGGATGTCGAACTCCTCGCCCAGATACTTCTCGCTCATGGCAGAGCACTCCAGATGCCAGCCGGGGAAGCCCTCGCTCCAGGGAGAAGGCCACTTCATGATATGCTGCGGAGAAGCCTTCTTCCACAGGGCGAAATCGTATGGAGAGCGTTTGTCGCCCGTACCGTCCAGGCTGCGTGTATTGGCCTGCATCTCATCGATGTTGCGGCCGGAAAGCACCCCGTAATGATACTTGCTGTTATAGGCCGGAACATCGAAGTACACGGAACCGTTGCTCTCGTATGCAAAACCCGCGTCGAGAATCCTCCTGACCAGTTCTATCTGTTCGATAATATGACCCGAAGCACGGGGCTCTATGCTCGGAGGCAGGGTGTTGAGCCTGCGCATGGCATCATGGTACGCGATGGTGTAGGTCTGGACCACCTCCATGGGCTCCAGCTCTTCCAGACGTGCCTTCTTTGCAATCTTGTCATCGCCCTCGTCAGCATCATGCTCCAAATGTCCCACATCGGTTATATTCCTGACATAGCGCACCTTATAGCCGAGATACCGGAAAAGGCGCACCAGTACGTCATACGTCACTGCCGGCCTGGCATGTCCCAGATGCGGCTCGCCATATACCGTCGGCCCACATACATAGAGACCGACCATGCCCGGATGCACCGGAGTGAATACTTCCTTCCTTCGTGATAATGTGTTGTAGATATAAACTGTCCTTGTCATGATGCATTGGTTTTTGCGAGGACAAATATAATGTTTTTATGGCACAGTAGGTCACTCTATGGTCACTCTGGCCGCCAGCACCTCGTAAAATGACCGTTCCGTCCCGTCCGACGCAGTGTATCTGTTCTGCCTGAGCCGGCCCAGGACATACACGCACGCCCCTTTGCGTATCTGGGAGAAATCCGGCATCCCCCGTCCTCCCCACGCCGTGACCGTATGCCACGTAGTCTCCTCCTTCAAAGTACCCGTCCGGTCCTTGTAGGTCTCGTTGGTAGCCACATTGAACCTTGCAACGGTGTTGTCCCCCACTTTACTGATCCTGGCATCCTGTCCTACATTGCCTCTGATCTCGATTCTGTTTAAAGATCTGTCCATAATTCAGTCTGTTTTAATGGTGAAATGATGTTTACGGTGCAAAACAAACAGGAATTTTTGGATTTTTCCGAACTCGAAACGGCTATAAACGGACCGATACTGCATATTTATACAGATGTGGTAACGGTGTCCGGATTCTATGTCTTAACTTTGCGGCATGACAGACCAGTAACCGAGATGTATGGAAGAGGAGATCAGACTATGTCCTAACTGCCGCAGGCCGGTCACCGGAAGGGCAGACAAGCGGTTCTGCTCGGATGCATGCAGGACCATGTACAACAACCGCATCTACCGCCGCCGCTACACGGAGCTGACGCGCATAGACAGGATTCTCAAGAAAAATCACTCGATCATCGAGAGGATCTACGAGAACGGTAAAAGACAGACGACATTCACCGAGCTTTTCGGCATGGGATTCAACTTCAACTACCTTACGTCCCTGAGGAAGAATCCCGATACCGCAGGCTCTTTCATAGCGGGCTGCTACGACTACACTTACGTGATAGCCGATGACGGCAGCATACTTATCGACCGGAAAAAGGCTATTCCACTGTAACTGACTTGGCCAGGTTCCTCGGCTGGTCCACGTCCCTGCCTTTGGCTATGGCGATGTGATATGCCAGGAGCTGGAGGGGAATGGTGGAAAGCAGCGGAACGAAACATTCCTCGGTGTCCGGAATCTCGAACGACCAGTCCGATATGTTGCGGACATCCGTATCCCCTTCTGTCACTATGGAGATGATACGGCCTTTCCTTGCCTTTATTTCCTGGACATTGCTCACTATCTTGTCATACTTTCCACGGCGGGTGGCCACCACCACTACCGGCAGTTCGTCGTCTATCAGGGCGATGGGACCGTGCTTCATCTCGGCTGCCGGGTATCCTTCCGCATGTATATAGGATATTTCCTTGAGTTTCAAGGCTCCTTCCAGAGCTACAGGGAAATTGTACCCACGGCCCAGGTAGATGAAGTTGTGGGCGTATGTGAACACACTTGCTATCCTGGAGATCAGTTCGTCATGCCTGAGGATCTTCTCTATCTTCTCCGGTATGCGCTGCAGCTCATCGATCAGCTCTCTCCGGCGGGTCTCGGTGACGGTGCCTTTTTCCTTGGCCAGGGACAGGGCCAGAAGAGCGAGGGTGGACACCTGGGCGGTGAATGCCTTGGTGGAGGCCACGCCTATCTCCGGACCGGCATGGGTATAGCAGCCCGAATCGGTCTCCCTGGGTATGGACGAGCCCACCACGTTGCATATACCGAACAGGAACGCACCGTGGGCCTTTGCCAGCTTGATGGCCGCCAGAGTATCGGCGGTCTCTCCTGACTGGGAGATTGCTATCACTATGTCATCGCTGAATATTACCGGCTTTCGGTATCTGAACTCCGAAGAGTACTCCACTTCCACCGGGATACGGGCCAGTTCCTCTATCATGTACTTTCCTATCTGGGCCGCATGCCACGACGTACCGCAGGCACAGATGATGATCCGGCGTGCCTTGAGGAATCTGTCACGGTTGTCGATGATGCCGGAGAGCTTCACCTCGCCGAGTTCAGGATGAAGACGGCCCTTCATGGATGTACGCAGGGTATTGGGCTGCTCGTATATCTCCTTGAGCATGAAATGGGGGAAACCGCCTTTCTCTATCTCGCTCAGATTGAGCTCCAGCTTCTTTACGATGGGAGTTACCTCCACCTGACGCAGGTCCGTGATACGGATGCTGCCGTCCCTCTCCATAACCGCTATCTGTTCGTCATCCAGATAGATGACCCTGTCGGTGTACTCCACGATAGGCGTGGCGTCCGAGCCGATGAGAAACTCATCCTTGCCGATTCCGACCACCAGCGGACTGCCCTTACGGGCGGCAATCATGATATTGGGATTGTCCTTGTCGATCACCACTATGGCGTATGCTCCCACGACATTCCTGAGAGCCAGCGGCACCGCCTCTACCAGAGAGATGCCGTGCGAGTCCATCATATACTGTATGAGCTGAATCACGACCTCGGTATCGGTATCGCTGTGAAAGTGATAGCCCTTGTTGAGCAGTTCCTTCTTCAGGGCCTTGTAGTTCTCGATTATGCCGTTGTGAATCAGAGCCAGGTTCCTGTGCTCCGAATAATGGGGATGAGCATTGATGTCATTCGGCTCTCCGTGAGTTGCCCAGCGGGTATGCGCTATACCTATGGTACCTGTGGTATCCTTGTCATTGATAAGTTTTTCCAGATCGCTGACCTTGCCCTTGGACTTATATACCGAGAGTGTCCCCTCGGCATTGATAAGTGCTATGCCGGCACTGTCATAGCCTCTGTATTCCAGTCTGTGAAGTCCTTTGATCAAGATGGGAGCCGCCTGCTTCGGGCCCATGTATCCTACTATTCCGCACATAGTTCAAATTTGAAATGATTGTACTTTTGCACAAAAGTAGTAAAAATCAGTCCGCAATTTATAATTTTGCGTACAATGTTAAAAAAACTGACGCATGAGAATAACCCGAATCATCTTGAAATCCCTCGCGGCGCTGCTCCTGGCTGTCATCGCCGGGCTCGCGGCATTCAGTGTCTCCCCGATATACAGGTTCGAGGGCCCGGTACCTTTCAGCGGAGACAAAATCTACAGCCCCTACGCAGATTTTGATTCCGCCACCGGCTGGAAAAGGGCATGTCTGCATACCCATACCAGGGTGGACAAAGGCATCAACGAATGTCCTTACTACCCTGACGAGGTGTACTCCGACTACATGAGTTACGGATACGACATCCTGGGATTCTCCAACCACCAGGCACTCACCCCCCATCCCATAGACTCCTCGCTCTACATAGGCGTGTACGAGCACGGCTACAACCTCTTCAAATTCCACCTCAACCCATTCGGAGTGAGCAGCGTGGAGAAATTCGACCACATACTTCCCGTACTGCGTTCCCAGAAGCAGATGATGATAGACCGCCTGGCCGCAGACGGGGATTTCGTCCAGCTCAATCATCCCGACCGGACCCACACCATAGACAGCAGGACGATGCAGTCCCTGTCAGGCTACCGTCTCATAGAGGGTGACTCCGGATTCGAGGAATGGGACCACGGAAGCGGGACAGCCCTCAGGCACTGGGACGAGGCTCTCTCGGCAGGACGGTATGTCCACAACAACATCAACGACGACAACCACGACTCCAAGAACCATTTTGCAATAGCCAGACGCTGCTCCTGGATCAACACCCCGTCTCCCCGCTGGGACGACATACGCGGACAGCTGCTCAAAGGCAACTTCTACACAACCCGCGTACCTGACTTCGGTCACGGGGACACAGCCGTCAAAAGAGCGGCCAACCTGAGTCTGCCCCGCATACTGGACATCGGCCTGCGTACCGACACCGTATACATGAGACTCTCGGCACCGGCCGCCCTGATAAAGGTGACCTCGCAGAACGGCAGGACTGTGGATTCCGTAACCAACAGCACGTCTGTCGAATACGTAATGACCGACGAAGACCCCTACGTAAGGATGACGGCCTGGTACGGGGACGGCACTACCGTCTACACCAACGCATTTGCCAGATATTCCGAAGGAAGCTCCCCTTACCGGGAGTTCCCTCATCCTGTCAGGTGGGGCATGACCGTTCTCTGGAACCTGATGCTGCTGGCTGTCGCATCCGCTTCCATATTCGGCATCATCAGTCTGTTCTGGAAAAAATAGTGTCCGGTCTACTTTATGAAGACCTCCATCGCACCGCTGCCGTAACGCAGCGGTGAGGCATCCGAGGCAGTGACTCCGGGATAGTCCCGCAGCCGCCTCTCCAGTTCCCGGCGGAGCACTCCGCGCCCGTTGCCGTGGATGAACACGACGGAGCGGACTCCCCTGCGGAAAGCCTCGGCCATGGACTTGTCAAAGACATCCAGCTGAATATACAGGACATCCCCGTCAGGCACATTCCTGGCAGCAGGATATCTCTGCCGTATCTTGTCGATATGCAGATCCACCTCCATGGTCTCAGCCATACGGGCAGCCTTCCTGCCGCTGCGCACCGCTGCACGGGGCGGCCCGGCACACGGCTTGTATCGGGAAATCCGGCCGTTGCCGCCGTACATCTCTCTTTCCTGCTCGTTGCTTGCGGCTCCCGTAGCCACCACCTCGGAACAATGTGCCCGCATCCGCATACCATCCACCTCTACTTCCAGAAGTTCCGGCCCGCAGACAGCGGTCACCGTTCCCTCGGCATCGAAATCCATAAACCTGACCCTGTCGCCTATACTGTAATCCATACTGCATTGTCCTGTGCAAAAGTTCATCAAACTGAATCCTAAGGACAAATATAACAAACTTCAGTTTATGATTATAGGATACTTGAGGGTCAGTACCGGAAAACAGCATCTGACCAACCAGAAAGAAGAGATTCTCCGCTATGCGGAATCAAGGCAGCTCAAGGTAGACTGCTGGGTCACGGAGATTGTAAGCGGCAAGAAAAATGAGAAAGAAAGAAAACTGGGGCACCTCCTGCGCAAGATGAAAGCGGGAGACACCCTCATCGTCACGGAGATATCGAGGCTGAGCCGCACGATGACGGACATAATGGCCATCATGGGGAAATGCCTCCGCAAGAACATCCGGCTCTACACCACTAAAGAAGGCTACACGTTCGACGACACCATCAACAGCAAGGTCCTGTGCTTCGCATTCGGCCTGGTAGCCGAGATCGAGAGAAATCTCATATCCCTGAGGACCAAGGAAGCCCTGGCCATGCGCAAGGCCAACGGAGTCGTTCTGGGAAGAAGAAAGGGCAGTCTGACCAAGACCGGCATCCTGATGCGGAACACCGCCGAGATAATCCGTATGCTGGACGAGGAGGACCGGAGCATACGGTACATCTGCGACTACTACGGCCTTTCCCGCGAGACCTTCAACAAATTCCGGAAAAGCTGCCCGGAAGTATCCGGGGCAGTCGTCAGATGCCGGGAGAGAAAACACCGGTCCTCCTAGCGGACCGGCTGATGCTTGTGACGGAAAAGAATCGCAAACAGAATGGCGACTACAAGGGCGTAGGCGGCGAACAGCCACCATGCATGGCTCCAGCCGGTCATCACGGCATTCCAGTCGATGACTCCGTCAGCTCCCGGTATACGGCGGGAGTTGACCAGGAGATTGACCACAGCCTGCGCTCCGATGGTGCCGGCTGCCGCTCCGATGCCGTTGGTCATCAGCATGAAGAGTCCCTGAGCACTGGAACGTATCGACTTGTCGGTGGTCTCGTTGACGAAGAGCGAGCCGGAGATATTGAAGAAGTCGAAGGCCACTCCGTAGACTATCATCGACAGGATGATGAGCCATACCCCGCTGCCGGGATTGCCCACGGCGAAGAAGCCGAAACGGAGCACCCAGGCCAGCATGGCGATGAGCATCACGTTCTTGATACCGTACCGTCTCAGGAAGAAGGGTATCAGCAGGATGCACAGGGTCTCGGAAATCTGGGAGAGGGATATCAGCATATTGGAGTGCTCCACTCCGAAGGTGCCCTGATATTCCGCCAGGTTGCCGAAGTCGGCCAGGAACGGATTCGCGAAACCGTTGGTAATCTGCAGGGCCACCCCGAGCAGCATCGAGAAGATGAAGAACACCGCCATCTTCCTCTGCCTGAAGAGTGTGAAGGCCCGCAGTCCCATGGCGTCCACCAGCGACTTCTTCTCAGACGAGCGGTTGACGGGACACTCGGGCAGGGTCAGGGTATAGAATGCCAGCAGGATGCTCAGTACGCCCGAAACGACATACTGCACCGAAGTCTCCTGCATTGCCGCGCCACGGAAGTGAACCAGGTCCACGAACCACATCGAGCATATAAAGCCCACCGTACCCCAGACCCGGATCGGCGGAAAGTCCTTGACAGGATTCTTGCCGGCCTTCTCCAGGACAGTGTAGGCCACCGAGTTGGATATCGCGATAGTAGGCATGAAAAAAGCTATGCTGACAGTATACAGACCGAACAGAGTTCCGTACTGCACCGCATCGCCGGCCGAGACACCGTAGATGCCGGCTCCCGCCATCGCCGCTCCCGCCACCAGATGACAGATACCCAGAAGTCTCTGCGCCGGAATCCATTTGTCGGCGATAATACCCATGACAGCGGGCATGAAGATAGAGACAATGCCCTGAACGGCATAGAACATTCCTATCTTCTCCCCGAAACCGACACCGGCCAGATACCTTCCCTGGCTGGTCAGATAAGCGCCCCAGACAGCGAACTCCAGAAAGCTCAGAATTATCAGTCTTATTTTATATCCTTTCATACATTCAGCGTTTTTCGATACTCAGTCCATGCAGCACGGCAGTATAGCCGTCGTTGGAGTCAGTCATAACCACCCTGACCTGAGTCACGGCCCCGCATGGCTCGAAACTCAGAGTGCCCCGGTACAGTTTCCCGGCATTGACAGTCTGCCCGTCTGCCGTGTCATACTCCACGTATGCGTCAGTCACATAGAACATTCCAGACTCAGGAGCACCGCTGGAGACAGTGATGCGGCTGCACTCCACAGGTGCGGCCATAATATAGGTCAGCACATCGCCCTTCTGGAGCACACGCTGCGAGTATCCGACACCGCCGCGACGGGCCAGGGCCTTGAGATTGTTTCCGGACAGGGGGAAATTACTCTCCACGGTCATGTCCGGATCCATGTATTCATGCAGTTCAATATTCGAGGCTCCTGCCGCAATGCTGCTCAGCCCGTCTCCGAAGAATGTCGCGAACCTGAAGTTCTCAGGTCTGTCGGTGACAATGGTTCCCCGGCACACTGGCGAGGAAGCCACGGGAACACTGCCGTCCGTCGTGTAGCGGACCACAGCCGAAGGATGGGGAGGCCGCACCTGAAGCACCTGCCCGTCGAATGTCACCTCGGGCGGAGCCACGCGGAATGCGATGCCCATATTGTACAGACGGGAGAAATGCTCCGCATAGAGCCGCTGCTCGAAATCCCCGAAATTCCTGGCATCCCTGCTGCTCCAGCCCACCTCGGCCAGAGCGCACAGACGCGGGAAGAGCTGGTATTCCATCAGCCTCGGCGGCCATGCCAGAAGCTCGCCCCAAAGACAGGCCTCCACTCCCTGAATCAAGGAAGTATCAGACTCATGTTCCGGCAGAATGCACTCAGGTTCCAGCGAATAAGCCCTGGACAGCGGTATCACTGCCGCCCAGCTGTGTCCCCGCTCTGCCGGAGACTGCTTCATGTCCAGATAACAGTAATCCGCCAGCTGCACCACGGCCCTGTAGCCTTTTTCAAGTGCCTTCCGGCTTATCTCCACACTCCTCCATGCACTGACCATCGTAGTGGAGTCCAGGCGGATATCGGTATTGACGATATCATCCCATCCCGCCATTTTCTTACCATAGCCTTTCAGGATTTCTTCCATCCGCAGGACGAAGCGGGCATGAATCTCTTCCGGTCCACGGAGTCCCTGCTCCCGGGCCAATGCCTGACAGTGAGGACAGTTGTTCCAGGACGTGTGATCCACTTCGTCGCCACCTATGTGGATATATTCCGAAGGGAACAGACCGGCTATCTCCCGGAATATGTTCGACAGAATCCTGTAATTCTCCTCCCTGGCCACGCAGAGGACGTTGTCGGTCTCTCCGTTGACACTGATATAAGGCACATCCATATCGCAGGCCATCTCCGGGAACACACCCACCAGAGAGCGGCTGTGACCGGGCAGGTCTATCTCCGGGATAATCTCGATATGACGCTCGGCTGCGTACTTCACGATCCCGCGTATCTCCTTCTGGGTATAATATCCGCCGTAGCGGTCATGGCCCTGACCGTAGGCGGCCGGGCTCACCTCGTCATCGCCCCTCCATGCTCCTTTCTCCGTCAGCTGCGGATACTTGCGTATCTCTATCCTCCAGCCGTTGTCATCGGCCAGATGCCAGTGGAAACGGTTGAGCTTGTGGCAGGCCATCCAGTCCAGCAGACGCAGCACGTGGTCCACATCGTAGAATGTCCGGGACACATCCAGCATCGTACCGCGATAGCCGTACCGGGGGGCATCCTCCACAACCACCGCGTCCAGCTCATAGCGGGTCAGCTCCATATCCGTCTGACCGTACACCACCGGAGGCATCATCTGCAGGAGGGTCTGCACACCATAGAAGATACCGGCGGGGTCAGATGCCTCGATTACGATGCCCCCGCCGCCCACTTCCAGCCTGTATGCCTCTTTCTCCATACCGTCAGTCAGTCTAAGAATGATGCCGCCGGATGCCTGCCCGCCGCTTACCTGTACTTCAAAGGCAAACACATTGTCCAGATGCTCCTTCAGATAGTTCCGCTCAAACTCCATCTCATCGGACGCGCACACCGAGAGTCCCTTCTCCATCACGAATACACCTTCTGCGGGAGTCACTTTCAGAGGCTGGGGGACAAGATTGCTGTAAGTCCGGGCCGTCAGGACCTGGGCTGCCGCCATAACCAGCAGGGCGATAAATATTCTTTTCATAAGCCGTCAGCAGTTACAGGATTTCAAATATATCCGCTGTTCCCTCTATGCTGACTCTCACGGTACGTCCGTCAAGTTCAAGAGCGCAGTAGGGATCATCTGTTACAATCTCGGAAAGAACGGCTCCGTCAGCGGCATACTGCCGGATGAGGAGGGTTCCGTCAGGATCCATCAGGAGCGTGCGGCTGCCCCGGCGGTCTTCTCCGGAGGGAATCTCAAAGGACAGGACTCCGTCCAGGGCATAGAAGGAACGGGGATTGCGGTCAAATGCGTAAACAGCCCTGACCATATCGGGAGCCCCGACTCCGAAGCCGAGGGACTCCGTCCGCTGGGGATTGATGCTGAAAGTACGGACAGCGCACCAGTTGGTCTTGTCCGACTCGAGCTTGCGCAGACGGACGTAACGGGCATCTATGCCGCGTCCCTCCCAGTTGATGACATACCGGTGGTCAATGGTGTCGATTACAGGATACCAGAGATTACCGTCCTTGGAAGCCTCCAGGGTGGCCATGTCGAAATAGTCCACATCGTCCACGGAATTGCGGCCCTGAAGGATGTGTATCTCCCTGAGTCCCCGGACTATGCCCAGATCGACTCCGATCCAGTCCCCGGTCTGCTGACCGTAGGCCGAGGTATAGAAAGTAGTGGAGTCATCATCGAGCATCAGCTTTCCGCTTACCGTCCCGGAATTGGGATATGAGCCGATCGCCGTATATGAGAACGGACCGCGTCCGGCCAGACGGCGGTAGAAGCCGTCGAGCATATCGTCCATGGCGTTCTCGTAGAAGGGCTGAAGCTTGAGAGTACCTGACTTGTGGGCCTCGTAGGCATCGCGTTCCTCCTCACTCATGAGATTGTCCACATAACCGTTCCAGAAAGCGGCGTTGTCTCCGCTCCTGTACACATCGATCAGTTCAAGGGCTTTGCGTCCCCTGGTGCCCAACTTCCAGAACTCCTCCAGCCAAGGATGCAGCTCGCGCATAAGAGCGTCGTTGTCACATTCGCGGGACATCTCATCATAGACCCGCTCAATCTTCCCGAACTCCTTCAGAAGAGCGTCGTACTGAGCCTCGGTCCAGTCTCCTTCCACACGGAATGTCTCTGTCTCCCAGGATTCCTCACGGCGATAGCCCGACTCGGTATCGCAGGAGTGAATGGCAAATGTACGGTAGGCGCTGTACGCATCGTCGCCTGCCAGCCAGGCCAGACCTCTCTCCCAGTTGGCCTTGGGGTCGTATTCCTTGATGTTCCAGGTATAGTCTGCCACGCCGTAAAGGGCCAGCTTGGATGCCTCGGCGTGCTCCATGGGATTGCTTACCAGCCCGCAGACATCCCCGGATGTCAGACTGTTGTCCAGACCGTAGACCGGTCCCTGCATCACGATATGACGGCAGTAGTCAGTCACTGGAAAGTTCCACCAGTAAAGAGCAGGACGCTGGATCCTCTCTCCTACCCACTTCAGAGTCGAAGGAGTCATGTCGCTGCACACCGCGTCACCGGTCCAGAACACTCTCACCGAAGGATCGAGTTCCCTGCCGTAAACCGCCAGACTGCCGCGCTCGGTAGGATTGGCCCAGGAACGGTTGTAGTCGGTCGGACAGATTATCAGCGGAGCCACATCGCCCTTGACGGCCACGAACTCCTCGGTCAGACGGTTGAGCAGACCGACCTGCTTCATGGGATTGGTTCCCTCACCGGAAATATCGTCGAAAAAGATTGCGAAAGCCCTCACTCCCAGGTCATACATATTCTCGAACTTGGCGACCAGATTGAGATAGTCCTCCTCGTTCCACTTGATGTCCTGACCGGGATGCACTGCCCACACGAAATCCACGCGGTTGCGCGCACAGGCCCTCACCAGCTCGGTTATATCACGGGCCTCGTCCTCCGGATATGGCTTGCGCCAGTTCGGAGAGCTGTGATAGGGATCGTCCTTAGGACCGTAGATGTAGGTATTCATCTTGAAACGGCCATAGACATCGATCAGGGACAGACGGGCCTGATGGGACCACGGCGTACCGTAGAATCCCTCGACCACACCACGGACGGGCAGATCGGGCCAGTCATTGATCTCAAGGCCGCAGGGAAGGTTTCTCTCACCTGTCAGCTCCGCTATCTGACGCAGAGTCTGAAGGCCGTAGAAGGCTCCGCGCTCATCATATCCCATAATGGATATTCCGTCCTCGGAGACAGTCAGCAGATAGGCCCCGGAAAGAGGTCTTACACCGGCCTTCACGGCCTTCTTGGGATGGAAATCCACGGTCAGGCGTACATCTTTCTTATCTCCTTTGTTCAGGAAATCCACGTCCCCGCCGAACAGCCCGTGCTTGTCCACTACATACACACCGCCCGATATATCCAGCACCGGACCCTCCGGAGCTATCTCCACCACATGCGGAACAGGGTTGATCTGACGGTACAGGGCCGTCTGCCTTACAGAGTCACTGCCCCACAGAGGAGCTGTCACTGCCACTGCTGCCACAAGGAGTGACAGTCTTCGGAATTTTGTCATATAGTTCGATTTTGTATTTGTTTTCATTTACTCACTTCCACATACTCATATTCAAGCGCGGGGCTGACCACTACGGCATCAGCAGCATCGGGAATGTCCGCACCGCTGCGCAGCACCTTGAAGCTCACCCGGAACAGCAGGCCGTCTCCGGATACGAGAGGCTTCTCCCCGAGATTGACAAAGGTCGGATAGACCGCCTTCGTACCGTCGGTGTGCAGACGGTCGCGGGTGAGGTTCTCCATCTGCTGCAGGCCGATGGTCTCCACTCCGGTATATTCCAATGCCGAAGCATCGTAAGGAAGAGCCAGGCTCATGGCATTGACCGTCTTGAGCGAATCTCCGTAAAATGACAGGGTCAGGGTATCGCCGGCCTTGAGAGGCTTGTCCTGCACCTCCACACGCAGACCGCCGCAGAGAGTGTCGCCGGCGCTCCTGTGGTACTCGCGCATCCAGTACTCGGTGTCGATTCCGCCGTCGAGACGCACGGCCACTGCCGAGATATCGTAGGCATCTATGAGGCCGTTGCCATCTATATCACCGTCCGACACATAGTCGAAGTCGCTGTCGGAGCTGCGCAGACCGGTGTAGTTCATATAGGAGGTCAGGTCGTTCCCGTCCACCTTGCCGTCCTTGTTGATGTCACCGGGGATGACAGTCTCCGTTCCGGGCACCTTGAAGACGTAGATCTCGCGGCCCGAGCCGTAGTTGTTCACCGCGTCGGATACAGCTATACGGATGTAGCGGGCTCTCGGGCCTCCGTCGAAGGTGAATACCTTGGTCTGGCCGTCACGCTCCCACTCGAAGGCTCCGGCGGGAGTCCAGTCCTTGCCGTTCACGCTGTAGAAGACCTCACCCTTGAGCAGGACACCGTTGCCGGCATCCAGGCGGGGCAGGTACTCGAAGCGGTCGATATTGTTGATGCCCTGGAGGTCGAGGGTAAGCTCGAAGGGCAGGGCCTTGGCCTGATACTTCGTATGCCAGGTGTCGCCGCTCTCGGCCCAGTCGAAGAGTCTCCATACCTCGAAGCCTTCCTGAGAGGGGAAGGAGCAGGAGCCTACGATACCGCGGATGGCCCATTCCAGAGGATTGCCCTCGGTGGTGCAGCTGTAGTCAGTCCAGTCCGAGGCTCCGGTCAGGTTGACTGCCCTCAGACGGAAGCTGTAGTCTGTCTCGGGCTGCAGGTCTGCGAATGTCAGGTAAGTGTTCCGGATGCCGGTATGCAGCAGGCCGCCGAACTCTATCTCATAGTAGTCGGCCAGCTCCTGAGGCTCCCACGCGAGGGTAGCGGCATAAGGCTCCACCGTACTCTTGTCCGCCAGGATTACAGGAGCCGTCAGCTCTCCGCTGGAGATGCGGCTGTCATCGGCCGGTGCATACTCACAGCCGTCGATAATGAGCACTACGTCGTTCTGAGTGATGTCGCAGACGGGGATGGAGACGGTCAGTACAGGATTTTTCCTCAGGTCCATCTTCTCGAACTCACTGCCGGGAGTGGCGAAGCGGTTGAGCTGAGGAGCCGCGTCATAGCTGTACTCCGCATTGACCTTCTTTCCTCCTGCCTTCACGGTGACTTTCCTGGGCTCGGCAGTGATATTGACCCTCACCTGAGTGCTCTGATCCTTGACGAAGCCGTCGAAGCTGCCCTCGGCCGGATGAATGGTGAGGACGTATCTGCCTCCGGACAGAGAGGCATCGATCTTAGTGGTGACGCTCTCTCCCGCGAGATAGCTCATCGTCCTGCCGTCATCGTCATACACATGGGTATGGTACTCGCCCTCTGCGGGCCAGCACTCGAAAATACGCTCGGAGGGGTCAATCTGCGAGGGATTGTTGTTGGGACGTACCATCGGGATGACGGCACCCTGACGCACGAACACGGGTAACTTCCACAGCGGTGCGGGGAAATTCTCCATGATGCGTCCTCCCTCATAGACAGCTCCGGTAAAATAATCCACCCACCTTCCCTCGGGGAGATAGATGCCGTCGCGGATGTCATTGCCGAGAGTATCGGCCTGGGTATCCTGATAGACGGGAGCTACGAGGAAATCGGGACCGAATAGATACTGGTAGCGGGTCGCGGGGGTATAGGTATAGTCATTGGGATAATCCAAGAACATGGCCCTCATCAGGGGTTTGCCGTCCACTGCGGCGCGGGACCAGGTATAGGCGTAGGGCAGCAGCTCGGACTTGAGCTTGAGGTACATGCGGTTGATGGAAGCGGCGGGCTCGCCCAGGGCATGGGGGTATTTCTCGTTGGAACCCCAGCCGTCCATATTGAGCTGCATGATGGAGAAGGTCTTCCACTGGAAGTCGCGGGTATTGACCACGGGGTCGAGACCGCCGAAGATACCGTCCATGTCGGAGCATATATTGGGCTGGCCGGAGAGTCCTGAGCCGATGTAGGTCGGGATGTGGAAGCGGATGTATTCCCAGTCGCCGCCGGTCTGGTCGCCCGACCACACTCCGGCATAACGCTGGGTACCGGCCCAGCCGTCGAGGGTGATGATGAAGGGACGGGCGTCGTCACCGTAGTAGGGCATGATGCCGGCCACATCGGCTATACCATTGAGACCGAAGGAGTAGCCCCAGCCTACCCAGGCCACGTCAGTCTTGAGCACGCGGACACCGGCATCCCGGACCTCCTTGACGATATCCCTCTGCAGCAGAGCCTCGACACCCTCCTTGGGATGCAGATCGGACTGGGTCCACAGACCTATCTCCACACCTTTGGAGCGGGCATAGTCACCGAACGATTTCAGATTCAGGATATTGCTGTCGAGCGTGGAAGTCTGGCCGTAACCGGCTCCGTAGCCGTCGTTGGGCAGAATCCACCCCAGGGGCATGTCGTGGGCCTCGTAGCGGTCCACCACGGCGCGGGCGGAGAACCGGTAGTTGTCCTTCTCGCCGTTGAGCGACTCCCTGATGCCGCCGTTGTCCGTCTGGCTCTCCTTATACCGCTTGCCGTCCTCGAAAGACACGGTACGGGGACCGTCGGCCTCTACCCACCAGTCGCGGTTGTAGGCATTCAGATGGCCCTCGTAGAATGCGAACTTCGGCAGCAGTACCGGATGACCCGTAAGCTGGTAGTAAGTATCCAGCAGAGCGACAGGATCCCCGGCCACCATCACGAATATGTCTAGATAATCCGTATCGTGGGTCAGAGCCACAGTTCCCTTTTCAGCGGCTCCGAAATCGTATGCTCCGGGAGCAAATGTATGCCATAGGATGCCGTATCCGCCGGTCGACCAGTAATAAGGAGCGGGCGAGGCCACCCCTCCGTCAGTCCAGCTGTTCTCATTGACGATGTTGATGACCCGGCCCTTGTGCGAGAAGCGTCCGTTCTGCACGCCGCCGCCGTAAAAATACTCTTCCGGAGATTCCTTGAACAAAAGCGTTGTACGGTCCTTGCCTCCCCTGGACTCGAAAAGCACCGGGGCCGCCTGCTCAAGGACGACGCTGCCGCTGCGCAGATCCGTCACGGTCATAGTTCCGTCAGCCTTGGCAAAAGACACCTTCAGGACACCGGTCGTCAGCTCCCAGGCCGTATCCGTCTCCGAAATGGAATAAGTCACGGCACGGCGTGGATTCCGGACCAGAATGTCGGCGGGAGGATCTGCCTCGGGATTACGGACGATGCCGCCGTTGTCATCCCTGAAGAGACGGAAAATATCAGGAGCATAGAAATCCACTGTCATCCGGTGGCCGCTGCCGAGAATCAGCTCGGCCGATGTAGGGTTGAGCCGCCTGGCACAGTCCACCGCATCCTGAGCCGCTTCTGTCGGCGCAGCAGATGCAGAAGGTACGGAGATACAGGAGACTGCCGCTGCGGCAAATATCAGGAGCATTATTTTTTTCCATCTGGAGTACATATCAGATTTTTTTAAAATACTTACAAATATAAGGTTTTTCAATTACATCCGGCACATCTTTCCGGATGAACTTTCCTCACTTGCTGAAAGAGATGGAATATTCTGCCTGACATAGTTGCAAATATGAATTATTTTATGCTCTTTTGCTGAAAAATTCATAATAACAAAAACATCTTTTTATGGACAACAACATCCTGAAGTACAACATCAACCCCTTGGTCAACGCCATCGGCAAGACACCCGACCAGTTCACCAAGGAGGACATAATCAAGTACATTACCGACAACGGAATCCGCGTCGTAAACTTCCGCTACATCGCAGGAGACGGCAGGCTCAAGACCCTCAACTTCCCGGTCAGCAGCCTTCAGTACCTCGACCTGATCCTCTCGTTCGGAGAAAGAGTGGACGGTTCCAGCCTCTTCTCCTACATCCAGGCCGGCTCGAGCGACCTTTACGTCATTCCCCGCTTCTCTACGGCCTACCTCGATCCTTTCGCCGAGATTCCCACCCTCGGACTGCTCTGTTCCTATTTCACCAAGGACGGACTGCCCCTGGAGAGCTCTCCCGAGTACACCCTCCGCAAGGCTCACGAGGAGTTCAAGAAGACTACAGGCTACACCTTCGAGGCCATGGGCGAGCTGGAGTTCTACGTCATCTATGACGACGACTGCTGCTTCCCCTCGGAGAATCAGCGCGGTTACCACGAGTCTACCCCCTTCACCAAGGTAGAGGCATTCCGTACCGAAGCCATGAAGCTCATCTCCCAGGTCGGCGGCAACATCAAGTACGCCCACTCCGAGGTCGGCAACTTCACCCTCGACGGCAAGGTGTACGAGCAGAACGAGATCGAGTTCCTCGTATCGCCCGTAGAGTCCGCCGCTGACCAGCTCGTGATGGCCAAATGGATTCTCCGCACACTGGCATGGCAGTACGGATTCGACATCACCTTCGCTCCGAAAATCACCGAGGGCAAGGCAGGCAGCGGCCTGCATTTCCACACCCGCATGATGAACGGCGAGCACTCCGTGATGCTCAAGGACGGCCGCCTCTCCGACGAGGCCCGCAAAGCCATCGCAGGCTACATGACCTGCGCTTCCTCGCTGACCGCATTCGGCAACGCCAACCCTACCTCCTACTTCCGTCTCGTGCCTCATCAGGAGGCTCCCACCAGCATCTGCTGGGGCGACCGCAACCGTTCCGTGCTCGTGCGCGTACCCCTCGGATGGACAGGCAGGAGCGACATGTCCGCCATCGCCAACGGCCTGCCCCAGAATCCCGACATCGTGATGCCCGACAAGCAGACCGTAGAACTCCGCTCCGGTGACGGCTCGGCCGACATCCACCTGATGCTTGCCGGATTAGTGACCGCCGCGCGTATCGGCTTCGAGCTCCCCGACGCTCTCGAGATAGCAAAAAAGACCTACGTGGACGTCAACATCCACGACGACAAGAACGCAGCCATCCTCAACTCGCTGGCACAGCTGCCCACATCCTGCGCAGAGTCAGCTGACGAACTGGAAAAGAACCGCGCCCTCTACGAGGCCAAAGGAGTGTTCTCAAAGAGCATGATCGACGGACGCATCGCCATGCTCCGCGCCTACAACGACGCCAACATCCGCGAGGAGGTCAAACGCGACAAGGGCCTGATGATGGAGCTTGTCCGCAAGTACTATCACTGCGGATAGGAACCGGGGCCGGAGCCCCAAACGCAAAAGAGAAAAGGACATCAGCCACAGAAACTGATGTCCTTTTTCCTTATTAACCTAAACTTAACCTATGAAAAAACTATCGCTGTACCCTGATGCAAACTGCGTGCCAAAAGTCTTACAAGCTATGGAATCACGTACCGGGACTTCTGTACGGGCGGGGGACCCGCAGGCCCTGAACTACCAATACTCCGCACCTGGACTGACCTGGTATCCCCACGTCCGCTGTTTCCCCTGAGAGCCGCCTTGAACTGCTGCGACGGATTCTCCGGATCATACTGAGGCACGGGCAGCGACGGATAATAGACACTCGGATCGAAATTAGGGTCCAGGAATATCATATCATCGAACCAGGGCTGTCCCCCTACGAATGGCCGCGGCACGAGCATTTCCATCGGAGAACCGCCCAAAAAGCCACCGGCGCCTCCGAGTATTCCCATCACTATCGCCACGACAGAGTAGACGGCCGGATTCTGCGCCCGAAGATCCTGCAGGAACTGAGGCATGCCGCTGTCGTATATCATACGGGAAAGTATCAGCCTCCGGTCTCTGGCAAGTATCTCGTCTATCTCAAGAGGACGGCTGGCCGCCCATTTCAGATTGTCCTCAACGACATCCAGCGGCAGATATCTCGGATGAAACGCCGACGCCGGCAACAGTCCCGCCGCCATCAGCACCGAATCCCTTCCGGCCTTATCCAGCATCCCGACCTCCACGGCCCGGTCCATCAGCGCCCGGATATCCGCCTCGTATTCCGCTACCAGCGATGCTACCGTATCCCGCTCCTGCTGCCGGACACCTTTCGCAGCCGCATCCGACTCCTGCGCCATAACACTGCCCGCGCAGCATGCCGCCAGCACCGTCACCAGCACCGGCACAACCACATATTTTACTGATTTCCCCATAGTCCCCATCACAACCGCAAATATTGAGCCACAACACCTTAGGAAGGAGTCAATCAAAAGAAAAGCACCCGCAGCCACACGGCCGCAGGTGCCTCTAAGTCAAGTAGCGAGACCCAGGATTGAACTGGGGACCTCATGATTATGAATCATGCGCTCTAACCAGCTGAGCTATCTCGCCATCATTTTGTTGAGCTACCAGGAGTCGAACCTAGATTTACAGAGCCAGAATCTGTCGTGCTGCCATTACACCATAGCTCAGTGCGAATCGGAGCGCAAAGGTATACAATTTTTGGAAAATACAAAAATTTTTTACGCAATCCGATACTTGCGGAATTACTCCCTGATGACCTGGACCTCGTTGTGCAGCCCGAGCTTGATAATGGACGAGGCTCTGCCGGTGGACCCCTGGTCCATGGACTGGTCGACGGCCATGTTCACTGCGCTTCTCACCTCGTCCGGGATGTCGGCGAAACGGCGCGGTGCCTGAGTCCCGGAAACATTGGCCGAAGTGGAGACGATGGGCTTGCCGAAACGGCGGACCAGTTCCACGCAGAAGTCGTTCTTGGGAATACGGATGGCGATGCTGCCGTCCTCGGCAGTGACATTGGGAGCCAAGTTGATGCCCTCGGGATAAATGATGGTCAGAGGCTTGTCGCTCAGGGACTCGACGGTGACGGCCATCTCGGGAATCTCCCGGACGTACCTGGCCACCATGTCCATATCGCAGGCCAGGATGATGAGACTCTTGGAGTCCGCCCTCTGTTTGATCTCAAAGATACGCTCGACCGCTCTCTCATCCGTAGCATCACAGCCGATGCCCCAGATAGTGTCAGTAGGATAAAGAAGAATTCCTCCGGACTTTAAGACCCTTACTGCTTCTTCAATCTGTTCTTTTCTCTGTATCATAACCGTATATTTTACATGTATGCTTTCACAATCACCGGATAATGGTCCGACCAGCCGGCCCTGGGAGTGCGGTGCTCCATCACCTGCACATCCTGCGGGACGAACACATAGTCTATCCTGAGCAGCGGCCACAGCAGCCTGTAGGTGGCCCCGAACCCCTTTCCTGCCTCGCAGAATGTATCCTTGCGGCCCTTGTACAGGCTCCGGAAGCAATACGACATCGGGGTGTCGTTGACATCTCCGCAGATGACCGGAGGCAGGCCGCTCCTTGAAATATCCTCCAGCAAAGCCCGTACCTGACTGCCTCTCCGGGAGGAAGATTTTCTGACTTTTTCATGCGCGTCCGCAAGTTCCCTGGAAAATCCGTCATAGCCGCCGCGTATCTTCTTGATGAGCGAGGTCAGCGATATGTTGTTGGATTCCAGATGCACATTGTACAGCCGCAACAGCGAGCCGCCGTATTCGATATCGGTATAGAGCACCATATTGGTGGTCCCTCTGAAGGGCAGGAAACCGTCCTTACGCACAGGCAGACGGCTCAGGGTCACATTGCCCACATAGTCTCCGTTGCGCAGCCTGAAATAATGTTCCCGCACGTATGGATAATCCGGAAACATGCGGCGAAGCTGCATCGGATCACCGGTGCGGAATTCCTGAAGTGCGACCACATCCGGAGATTCGGTGTCTATGAGGGCCTTGACCCCGTGTATATTGTCATCGGGCTCCGGAGACTTCCCTGAGCGGAAGCCCCCCACGTTCCAAGTCAGTATCCTGAGCCCGTCAGTTCTTTCCACCACACTTTCCGGCAAGGCGTTGCGGTCTCCCGAACGGACAAAGAAGCCGACGGAGAACAGGGCCGGAAGCAAGGCTATGACCGGAATCCAGGCCGAGGAGGACCAGCGCAGCAGAGCCATGACCAGCAGCAGCACATTGACCGCCAGCATGGGGATGAAATACAGTCCGAAAAATCCCGCAGGAGGAAACACCCCGGGATCTATAAGCACCGACACGTAACTCAGCAGCAGCAGTATGCAGCATACTGTAGCCACCAGCCTGAAGGACAGGCTCAGGAAAGGGCTGTGCCTCTTTCTGGATTCGCGCCCGGTCATCTGGATTAATGCCGGCTAGGAGTACAGCCGGTTCTTCTTTTTCCAGTAAAGTATCATGATGACACCGAATATCATGCCGCCGAGATGGGCGAAATGGGCCACATTGCCGCCTCTGCCGGAAAGACCGGAGAGCAGTTCAATGGCTCCGAAGATAATGACCATCCACTTGGCTTTCATGGCTATCGGCGGGAATACAAACTGCAGGACATTGTTGGGGAACATCATGCCGTAGGCGAGCAGCAGGCCGTAGATGGCGCCCGAGGCACCGACAGTAGGCACCCGGTTGATGGCTGCCTCGACCAGACCTGGAGTCTCCGCAAACGCTATCTGAAGATACATCACAAGCTCGTTGATCAGACCGGCGCCTATACCGCATATCATATAATATAGGAAGAACTTCTTCCCGCCCCAGTAGCTCTCTATCACGCTTCCGAACATGTACAGGGAGAACATGTTGAAGAAAATATGCCAGAAGCCCCCGTGCATGAACATGTAGGTGATCAGCTGGAAGGGCTTGAAGAAGGGCGAGGTGAAATAGAACAGCGAGAATGTTTCGTACATGAATTTCTGGGCGAGCATCGTGACGACAAACACTATCGCATTGATTATTATAAGATTCTTGACTACAAACGGCACTCGCGGCCGGTAATATCCTCCGTAATTGTTCATAATTGCCTTTCTATATCATCTTCTGTTAAAACCAGCATGCACCTGTGTCCCGAAGGGGATGTCTCGGGTTCCGCGCATGAGAACAATGTATCTACCAAAAGTCGTGCCTCATCTCCCGAAAGCCTTCCGCTCTGACCGGAGGATGCCGCCGCACGTGCCAGTCTGGCAGCTATGTTTTCTCTGATACCGGCCTTAAGCAGATTGAGCGATCCCGTCTCTGCCAGTGCTGCGGTCAGATCGTCCACCGCCGCCCTCACAGCCTCCTCGTCTGTTCCGAAACCCTCGGGCAGCCCCTTGACAGCTACGGTACAGTCCTCCTCGGGTACGATATCGAAACCCAGCTGTAGGAGCTGCGCGGCATCTTCGGTCAGCAGCGCGTACTTCTCCGGTGTCAGCCGTAGCCTGCAGGGGAAAAGGACCTGATGCGCCAGAGGCGCGGCATTGTCCAGCTGCCGGAGATATCTCTCGTAGAAAATCCGCTCCCTGGCCCTGCGTATGTCCACAACAAGCAGTCCGGACCGAAGCGTCGTGACCAGATACCGTCCGGACATCTGGAGCATGGCCCCTGCGCCTGAGAGTCCGCTGTCCTCGAAGATCTCCCCGTATCCGTTCACGGCAGATGCCCTGTCGAGCTGTTCCGCACCGTACTTTTCCGTACCGGACTGCTCCTGAACAGGCTGCATCCTCACCGGTTCCGGAAGAATCGGGTCGTATCCGCCGGAGCGGAAAGACTTGGCCGGAGCCGTGGAAGGACGGTAATTGAAACGGGACGGGGCAGGCAGATCAGGCAGGCTGTCATGATCGAAATCTATGGTAGGTATGAACGAGCTCCTGCCGAGGGCCTCCTTCACTGCGGCCGTAAGAATCTCGAAGATCTCGGTCTCGTTCTCGAACTTGACCTCGGTCTTGGCAGGATGGATGTTCACGTCCACATTCCCGGGCCTGGTACTGAAAAATATATAATAAGAGGGATACGATCCCTCGGGAATGAGCTTGTCGTAAGCCTTCATCACGGCCCTGTGGAAATACGGCGAACGGAAAAACCTGCCGTTTACGAAGAAATACTGATTGCCCGGCGTGCGTCTGGCATCGGACGGATTGCCGACGAAACCGGATATATCGATGATGGTGGTGGACGTGCTGATGTCAATCAGCTCCTTAACCATGTCCCGGCCCTCAATCTCCAGGATCCGCTGTTTGAGGGTATTGGCCTTCTTGAGATTGTACACATCCTTCTTATTGTGCACCAGCCTCACGCCTACTTCAGGACGGCACAGGGCCACATGCGAGAACTCGGCTATGATCTGGCGCATCTCCGTATTGTCCGACTTCAGGAACTTCCTTCTGGCCGGAAGACTGTAGAATATGTTCCTCACTGCTATATTGGTACCTTCAGGCATGGCCGCCTCCTCCTGGCTTACAAGTCCCGACGGAGTCATGACTGTCTCGGAGCCGGTCTCGGTACCGCGCTTGCGGGTACGCAGCGTAACTTCAGCCACCGCAGCGACTGAAGGCAGGGCCTCGCCCCGGAATCCGTAAGTGACGATGGAGCTGAGATCGGCCGCGTCAGATATCTTGGAGGTGGCATGACGCTCAAAGCACAGCCTCGCCTCCTCCGGGGTCATTCCGCAGCCGTCGTCGATAACCTGGATGAGTGTCTTGCCGGCATCCTCTATGAGCACGGTTATACTGGATGCCCCGGCATCCACCGAGTTCTCTACCAGTTCCTTGACAACAGAGGCCGGTCTCTGGACCACCTCTCCGGCCGCAATAAGATTGGAAATGTTGGGGGGGAGTATCTTGAGCATCCGGAAAGACTATCTCATGGATTCCATGAATATCGTGAAATACTTCGCGAAATAGATCAGAAACGCGAAGAATATCGCCACGGACACCAGTCCGATTATGCGGGTCAGGTTCTTGCCGATGGCTCCCCTGCGGTTGTTGCGGGCCTGCTCCTGAAGCTTCCCGCTTATGTACATACCAGGCTTGTAGGAGTCGTCCTTCCACTCCTTGCCCTCACGGAGAGCCTTCTCCCTGAGAGCCTCGTTGCGGACCTGCTCGCGGTGCTCCTTCCTCTCGTCGTAGTACCTGGGCTCATAATGAAAAACCCTGTGGGCCGGTGTCTTGAAAAAACTTATATTCATCTTGAAAATACTTTGCCGATGACAAAATTACACAAAATTCGCGGGGTGCCAATAAAAAACGGACAGATTCACATTATGACCGTAAATCTGTCCGCTGTCCTGTTGATGCCTTCCGGCTTCGGTGGAGAACAAGGGAGTCGAACCCTTGACCTCCTGCTTGCAAGGCAGGCGCTCTAGCCAACTGAGCTAGTCCCCCAAAAAAATATTCAGTCCTCAAGGCACTGAATGTAGTCCCGAGCGGACTTGAACCGCTGACCCCTACATTATCAGTGTAGTGCTCTAACCAACTGAGCTACGGGACTGAATAATATACATAAAAAATAATAGCATCCGGGTGAAAAGGAGAGAAATAATCTCAAACCGATCGGAAAGCTCCAAAAAGGAGGTGTTCCAGCCACACCTTCCGGTACGGCTACCTTGTTACGACTTAGCCCCAGTTAC
>CALVDE010000022.1 GCA_944326265.1 uncultured Bacteroidales bacterium
AGCAGGTGGACCCGTAAACTGTTGCTTTTTATCATTACTTTTTCTCTTGTGTCCAACTTTTTTGGTACACCTCACGCCCACCAAGAACGCCTCGAAATCCATCTCGCCAAATCGCAACACGCTAAAATCCCAGCACTTACGCAAGACCAAGATGCGCGCACTTCCCGTTAGCACCAGCCTCGGACCAGTCAGACTCCATCGTCCTGTTAATTCTCAACGGCACAAAAAACTACGCCCCAAGCCCAGGCCCGAAGCGCAACAGTCAGCATAAATCACAATTTATTGGGAATTCTATTGATTTTCTCGAAGGAAATACTTACTTTTGGGAAAAATCACAATACACAGTGAATACAGAAGAAATAGGCAAAGCCATCCGGGACCGCAGGAAGGCTCTGAAAGTCCGGCAGGATGAGATAGCCGGACTTTCAGAAGTCGGAATCAACACACTCGTAGCAATCGAACGCGGACAGAGCAACCCGAAACTACGGACGCTGCTGTCTATCCTGGACACTCTCGGACTGGAACTTACCGTTAAACTGAAGGACTGACGATATGAGGCAATGCGAAGTATATTTGCACGATATCAGGGCAGGACTGCTGACTGAGGAGGACAACGGGGAATATGTTTTCGTCTATGAACCGTCGTATGTCGCTGACAAAATGCCTCCTGTCAGTCCAACTCTTCCGCTGAGAGAAGAGTCGTACCGCTCCCCCTACCTGTTTCCCGTCTTCTTCAACATGCTCTCCGAGGGAGAAAACCGCCGGATCCAGTCCCGACTGCTGCATATTGACAGCGGCGATGATTTCGGGATACTACTGGCCACAGCACAGAATGACACTGTCGGAGCCATCACCGTCAAACCCATTGAGCCATGAGACCGATTACCGTATGCCCGTCCACTCTCGCCCCCGGATTCAGCACATTTTGCCCGCTGGCAAAAAGACTGCTGTTCGACGGAAAGGCCGTATCGCACATTTTTCCCGAAACGAGCCCGAAAGATCTGGATGCCGGCAGACTCCAGGACACGGTGCAACATATCGGACGAATCTCCCTGTCCGGAGTCCAGCCTAAATTCTCCGCTATCGTAGGAGAGGATCTGCGCCTGCGCTATACCCGCGATAACGAACGCGGGCATTTCATCCTGAAACCTCAACCGTCCAGTTACCATATTATCAACCGAGAGTTCTGCGCCGCCAATGAGAACCTTACCATGCAGCTCGCCTCACAGGTGTACAGGATTGAGACCGCTGCCAACGGACTGTGTTTCTACGAGAATGACGAGACTGCCTATATTACCAGGAGATTTGACATCCACGGCGGAGGCAAGTACATGCAGGAGGATTTCGCTTCTCTAATGGGTTTGACAAAGTCCAACGGCGGTGCTGACTACAAATACAGCCGGGCCAGCTACGAAGAATGCGCAGACGTTATCCGCCGCCACGTAAAAGCCTTTCGCATAGACCTGCTGCGTTTCTTCCGGCTGGTGCTGTTCAACTTTATCTCGCTCAATGACGATGCCCACCTGAAAAATTTCTCCTTGATCAACACCGGCAATGAATACCGCCTGACTCCGGCCTACGACCTCATCAACACTTCGCTGCATCTAGTCAACCACCGGATATTCGCCCTTGACAAAGGGCTTTTCAAAGAAGGGATGCAACTTTCCGATGTCCGCCAGGTCTGCCGCAAGGACTTCGAGGAATTCGGTCGCAGAATCGGCCTCAATGACAAGACCGTACAGCGCGAACTGGACTTCTTCGCAGCAGCACATCCTGAAACAGAACAAATAATCAGCAGGTCCTACCTCTCCGAAGAACTGAAGAGACAATACTGGAGTTCACTCGACTATCGCCGCAAAATGCTGACATTCTGAGGAGACCTACCTCTACAAGGCCCTCGGCGGCGGCTGGTCCGACGATGCGGAATAACAAAAAATGTTGCAACAAATCATGTTGCAACATTTTTTGTTATATCTGCCTCGGCACTGCTATTTCGTCTAGCACACTTTAGAGGATTTTGCGTAACTTTGTAAGTTGAAAACAAAAACAGATATGGTACAGTTCAAGGACAGGACCCTGCTGATTACGGGCGGGGGCACAGGCATCGGCGAGGCCATCGCCTATCAGTTCGCACAGAGAGGGACAAATGTCATCCTGACCGGTCTCGGCGAGGAACAGCTTAAAAAGGTGGAGGAACGCTGCCGCCAGTACGGGGTGAAAGCCTGGCACAAGGAGGTGAATCTCGAGGAGCCGGCTTCCATCGACGCACTGGTCGAGTATGTTGGCAGCCTCGGTCTCAGACCGGACTTCTTCGTGCTCAACGCCGGCATCTCCCAGCGGGCACTGACCCTGGACTGCGACATCTCGATGGACCGCAAGCTGATGGAGATAAACTATTTCGGCGGCGTATACCTGATCAAGAAATTCAAGGAGCACCTGAAGGCCGCCAAGGAGATACACATCGCAGTGACCACCTCCATCTCCGGCCTCTTCGGATTCCCGCTCAGGTCGGCCTACTGCGCCTCAAAGCACGCCCTCTTCGGATTCTACGAGTCCCTGGAGCTGGAATACCCCAACATCAAGGTCACCTTCCTCATCCCCGGCCGTATCCGCACGGAGATATCCAAAAGCGCACTGCTCGCCTCCGGGGAGAAATTCGCCAAGATGGACCCGGGTCAGGCCAACGGCATGGACGTGACCAAGTGCGCCCAGGTTGCCCTCAGGGCCATCGCCAAAGAGAAGCACAAGAAGCTCATCGGCGGCAAGGAACTGCTGATGGCCTGGTTCTACAAATACACTCCCTGGCTCTTCTACATCCTGGCCAGGAAGGTATCGGCACATTAATCAAGCATAAAAGACAAATACGATATGGAAAAAATCATCTGTGGCATACAGCAGGTAGGCATCGGCGTAAGGAATGTAGCCGAGTCGTGGAAATGGTATAAGGACAATTTCGGCTTCGACACCAAGATATTCGGAGCAGAGGGCGTGGCCGAGCGGATGCTGCCCTACACCGGCGGCAAACCCCAGCCGAGGTACGCCATCCTGGTGTACAATCTGCGCGGCGGAGCCGGTTTCGAGGTATGGGAGCCGAGAGGCCGTGAGCTCAACTACGTAAGTTTCGAGCCGGCCCTGGGAGACCTGGGCATCTACGCCTGCAAGATCAAGTCCCGCAATGTACGGGCGGCATACGCACAGCTGAGCAAGGCCGAGGGAGCCAGGCTGCTGACCGAAGTCACCAAGACTCCCGACGGACGCGAGCATTTCTTCCTCTACGATCCCTGGAACAATCTCTTCGAGGTCGAGACCGACAGCTATGTGTTCATGGATGAGGACAAGAACACCGGCGGCGGCAACGGAGCCGTGCTCGGAGTCACCGACATGGACAAGTCCGTGAAATTCTATTCCACTCTGATGGACTATGACAAGGTCGAATACGACGTGACCGGAGTCCAGGCCGACCTGAACGGCGTTCCGGGCGGCCAGTATCCCCTGCGCCGTGTGCTGCTGTCCCGCAGCAAGCCCATCGAAGGCCCGCTGAGCGAGGTGATGGGCACCTCCCATATCGAGCTGGTGCAGCGCATCCCCGAGGGCTTCGACGTGCCTGCTCCCAGGAAGATCTACGAGGGCCGCTACTGGGGCGACCCCGGCTTCATCCACCTCTGCTTCGACATCCGCAACATGGAGGCCATCCGCGAGACAGCCGAGTCCCTGGGTCACAGCTTCGTCTGCGACGGCGGAAGGGACTTCAAGATGGGCGAGGCCGACGGCCATTTCACCTACGTGGAGGACCCGGACGGCACCCTGATAGAGTTCGTGGAGACATTCAAGGTTCCCATCCTGAAGAAATGGGGCATCTACCTCCACCTGGAGAAGCGCGACCCGCACAAGCAGCTGCCCCGCTACATGACCCGCGCCCTGCGTTTCCTGCGCACCAGGTAGCCCGAGGGCCCGTTTTCCCTACTTTAGTGTGAGATACACACTTAAAGTCAAGGGAAATGAAACAGTACGAACTCATTGAAGACATCTACAGAAGCCTGGCACGGATAGAAAGCCTCATCGACACTGGGGCAGTGCATCTATGCGCAGAATCCGGCCAGACGGCAGTCACTGAACGCAAGTCGTTCTTCTCCTACATGAAGAGCGCGGCTCTGGAGCTCAGGCGTTCCGGAAATCTCCGGACATCCGAGACCTACACCGCCGCCATGAACAGTTTCCGGAAGTTCCTCAAAGGCCGCGACATCATGGTGGACGAGATTGACTCCTCCATCATCTCTTCCTACGAAAGCTGGCTGAAGGACCGGGGCGTATGCCCAAACAGCACTTCTTTCTACATGCGCAACCTCAGGGCCGCGTACAACAAAGCCGCAGCAGGAGGGTTCACACCGCAGCGTCAACCGTTCCGCAACGTCTACACCGGCGTGGACAGTACGCACAAGAGAGCCATTCCTCTGGAGACCATAAGGGCACTGCGCGACATGAACCTGTCCGGTAATCCCGCCGGAGAATTTGCCCGGGACATGTTCATGCTGTCATTCTACACCAGAGGCATGGCATTCGTGGACATGGCGTTCCTCAGAAAAACAGACCTGGCCGGCAGCATCCTGACCTACCGCAGGCACAAGACAGGGCAGAGACTTCAGATCAGGTGGGAGGACTGTATGCAGAGCATTGTCTCCAGATACGGCACAGGAACCTCTCCGCTCCTCCTTCCGCTGATCAAGGCACCGGGCACCGACGAGAGGAGGCAGTATCTCAGTGCGGCCGGCAGCGTCAACCGCAACCTGAAGTCGATAGGCATAAGACTCGGGCTGGACATTCCTCTCACGATGTACGTGGCCAGGCACTCGTGGGCGAGCGCGGCCCGCAGCCTGAACATTCCCCTTCCGGTAATAAGCGAGGGCATGGGGCACGGCTCCGACCGCACCACGCGCATCTATCTGGCGTCGCTGGACAATACGGTAATCGACGAGGCGAACAGAACGATAATAGGATCGCTGTAGGGAGAAAGGGAGAGACCCCGCGCATATCTCTTCCGGAGAGAATTTCAGCGATGTAAAATTACGGCAATTAAAGGAATAATCCAAGAAAATTCCGTTTTTTCTCTCGGGCCTGCTCCTGCTTCTCCATAAATGCGGCCTCATGGCCGCGCCCGGGACCGCCTGACGATCTCTCCGGAAGAGAATTCTATGAAAAACAGGCCCGATGACACGAATCTGCCGCACCATACTGCTGCCGCTTCTGACGCTCCTGTGCTGGATACAGCCGGTATCCGCGCAGCGCGACAGCATGGAGTTCCGCATCCATTTCCGTTCCGGAAGCATGGAGGTGGAGGCTGACTATGCGGGCAACTCGCGCCGCCTCGCAGCCCTACGGGACTATCTGCGGGCCCTGTCCTCGGACAGCACGGTCTACGTGGCCGGTCTGTCCCTGAGCGGCTCCGCATCGCTGGAAGGCAGCCTGGCATTCAACACGTCACTGGCCGCCGGCCGCCTCTCCGCCGTGGAGCGGGCCGTGAGCGGCCTGTCAGTCCCGGACAGTCTCATAGAGCGTCATGTGCTCAACATTCCGTGGCGGCATCTCGCGAAGATCATCGGCGGCTCCTCTCTTCCCGGCAGGGAGGACATTCTGGAGATAATCCGCTCCGATGCCCCCGACACCGTCCGGATCTCACATCTGCGACACTATGACGGCGGTTCGGCCTGGGAATGGATGCTGGAGGAATGCTTCGGCGGCCTGCGCTACGGAGGCATCATCGTCGTGACCGGCAAAAAGGCCACGCGCCCGGTTCCCGTCCACGCCGCCGTGGCAGTGGAAACTCCCGAGGCCGAAGCCGGGAACAGTCCCGCACCGGTCTACGGCCCGCTGGTGCCTGCCGCCGGCGGAGAGGAGCCGCCGCAGACCCAGCCGTCCGGACTGTACATCAAGAGCAACGCCGCCGGCTGGATACTGTTCATGGCCAACGCCGCGTTCGAGGCGGACCTGGCCGGCCACTGGTCAGTCTCAGTCCCGGTATATTTCTCCACGATCAACTATTTCACCCCCACGATAAAATTCCGCGTGCTGGGTTTCCAGCCGGAGGTGCGCTACTGGTTCTCGCCGGAGAACAGAGGATGGTTCCTCGGCGCGCATTTCGGCATGGCCTGGTACAACATAGCGGCCGACGGTCCATGGCGTTATCAGGACCACGACGGTGACAGCCCCGCCCTGGGAGGGGGCATCAGCGTGGGCTACCGGCTTCCGCTGAGCAGGAACGGACGGTGGAACGTGGACTTCAGCATCGGAGCCGGAGCCTACAGCGTCCACTACGACATGTTCCACAACGAGCCCGACGGCCTGCTGGCCCGCACGGTGAAGCGCACTTACTGGGGACCCGACAGCTTCGAGATAACATTCTCATACTCATTTGACACAGGCCGGAAGGCCGACAGAAGAAAAGGAGGCGGGAGATGAGACGCACTGCAGCATATACCGTCATGACCCTGCTTGCGGCACTGCTGCTGCAGGGCTGCCTTGTGCATGAGTGGCCCTCCCCTCCCGGGACCGTACAGGTCAGGCTTATCCTGGAGTACGATACCGGCATGGACACCACCGAGCACGGTTACGGCACCCGTGCCGTGTCCATACCCGAGGGCAGCGACATCCGGTACATAGTACGCGCCTTTCCGCTGGTCAAGGGCAGCAAGGCTTCCCAGGAATGTGCCGGAGAGTTCGTGTTCTCAGCCGACGCATCCATGGGCTACGATACGGAAATGACCCTGGAGCTGCCGGAAGGGGACTACAGCATCATGGTGTGGTCCGACCTGGTGGATGACGGCAGCACCGACGACCGTCACTACAACACCTCCGACTTCTCCGCCGTCAGCCTCAACGGGGACAGCCACCCCGGCAACACCGACGAGCGCGACGCGTTCCGGGGCACCGGAGAGATCGCCCTCAGGAGCAGCATCGCCGAGAAGGCTCCCGACACCCTCCGCCTGATGATGGAGCGGCCCCTGGCCAAATACGAGTTCATAGCCGACGACCTGGCGGAGTTCATAGAGAAGCAGGCGCAGCAGTTCAGCGAGCAGAACGGAGACGGTGCCGGACAGAGCTCGGTGAACCTCGATGACTACCGGGTGGTCATCTACTACGTCGGCTTCATGCCCGACACCTACAGTCTGTTCACGGACAAGCCCGTGGATTCCTCCACCGGAGTATTCTTCGAGACCGGCCTGACTCAGATCAGCGATACCGAGGCCTCCCTGGGATTCGATTACGTCTTCGTCAACGGGCAGAGTTCCGCTGTCACGGTGCAGATCGGCATCTACGGCCCTGGCGGCGGCCGGGTGGCCCTGACCGACCCGATCGAGGTGCCCATAAGCCGCAGCACCCACACCGTAATGCGCGGCGGCTACCTGCTCTCCGAAGCCTCCGGAGGCATATCCCTCAACCCGGATTTCGACGGAGACCACAACCTGATATTGTAAACATCATAACAATTAAGTCCAACATAAAATCTAAACAGAATGAAAAAGATTCTTATCCCAGCTATTTCCCTCGCGGCACTGCTGCTGACGGGAGCCTGCTCGATCGACGAGAGGACATCGGGCGACAACGGCAACGAGGCCATGCTGACCCTCAACATGGGCCTCGACGGAGCCGTGCAGACACGCGCCATCGGTGACGGCTCAGGAGCCGATCACCTGATCTACGCCGTCTTCGACGAGACCGGAACACGACGCATCGAAGGCATAAATCAAGTCTCCAAGGACGTAACCTTCCCCACCACCGAGACCATCACCCTGGCCAAGGGACAGACCTACAAGATCGCCTTCTGGGCGCAGAACAAGGCCTGCACCGCCTACAAGGTATCCAACGAAATGGTCGTGAACATTGATTACAAAGATGCCAAGAGCAACGACGAGACCCGCGACGCGTTCTTCAAGACCGTCGAGGTGACCGTGACCGGCGATGCCGAGCTTGATGTGGAGCTGACACGTCCGTTCGCGCAGCTCAACGTCGGCATTTACGAAAGCGACTGGACAGCAGGAGAGAAAGCCGGTATCGTCATCTCCACATCCAGGGCCGTGGTTAAGGAGGCCGCCACCACCCTCAATCTGCTTGACGGCACTGTCGCAGACCCCGATGACGTGACATTCGACTTCGCAAACATCCCGACTGAAAACCTCAGCGTGGACCTTAACGGTGACGGAACAGCCGAAAATTACAGGTACCTCTCGATGAACTACATCCTGCCTTATGACGGGACCACGGGCGATGCCTCCACCACCCTCAGCGACCTGGAATTCACCTTCCATCCCGAGGCCGGCAACGACATCACCCTTACTCAGGGCCTCGACGCAGTCCCCGTACAGCGCAACTGGCGCACCAACATCGTCGGCCAGATCCTCTCCGGTGACCTCTCCCTCAACATCTCCATCGACCCCGGCTTCAACGGTGACAACAACCACGAGATCTGGGACGGTTCCGCCGAAAAACCCGAAACAGACCCTGACAACGAAAATACCTACCTGATCACCACTCCCGCCGAACTCGCCTGGGTAGCCGAGCAGGTAAACAGCAAGACAGAATACTTTGCAGGCAAGACCATCAAGCTGATGAACGACATCGACCTTTCCGGTTCATACTGGACTCCTGTCGGAAATGTGAATGATTATCCCACTGTCACTTTCAAAGGCACATTCGACGGACAGAACCACGTCATCAGCAACCTGACCGCATCGGATGACGCTGCAGTATATGCCGCTGCCGGTCTCTTCGGCTCAATCACCGGCACAGTCAAGAACGTGACGCTCAAGAACGTGAACATCCGCAGCACCCACTATGCCGGAGCTGTAGTCGGTTACTCCTCTATGAACGGCGCAATTATCGAGAACTGCCATGTTGACGGCGGAACGATTACATCCGTTCCTGAATTCATCGGCGATTCTTACGACAACGGCGACAAGGCCGGAGGTATCATCGGATACTATGTTACTGATGACGAGATAACGAACTGCACCGCCAAGAACCTCACCATCACCGCCTACCGCGATCTCGGAGGCATAGTCGGCTGCGGCCCCCAGTCCGGCATGACAGGCTGCTCGGTTGAGAACATCACCCTCGTCCAGGACAACACCAACGGCTACGAGACTAAAGCCGTCACCACCATCGGCGCCCTCGGCGGACGTGATGTCACCAACGAGGATCAGCCCTACGACGGAGAGTTCGCTTCGGCAGTCACCAAGAAGGTCGTCGGCAATGTATCCAATGCTACCCAGCTGGCTGCTGCCCTGACCTCTGACGCTTCTGAAATTTCAGTCACCTTGGTTGAGGATATTGACCTGTCTATCGCTTCTCTCGGCCAGCAGACCGGAGGTTCAGGCGAATACAAACTGGGCGGAGAAAACACAAAAAGCATTGTAATAGACTTGAACAAGCAAACCCTCAATCTCACTACATCGTACATGTCCAAACTCGGCGCCAAGAATGATGACGCTGTCTTCACCATCAAGAACGGCACGATGACAAGCTCCTCAACTAGCGGCACATGGAACATTTACGATTTGACGTTCGCCAACTGTAACTACGAGATTGAAAATGTTGTCTTCGAGAAATCAATCGCTTTCACGAACGACAACAGGACTGTTACAATGAACGGTGTGACAATTAACGAGCAAAATGGTGATTACTACGCAATGTGGATTTCTGCCGTAGGTCAGAACATAACTATCGACGGCCTGACATTGACCAGTACCGGACGTGGTATCAAGATTGATGAGGAGTATGTTAATGATCCCGCCAAAGTGACTCTGAATATCAGCAATTCGAAATTTACTACAGTCTCCAAAGCTGCCATCATGGTCGATTCTAAAGAAGGTGCAGAAATCAACGTTACAAGCGTCGACATTGCAAATGTCGCAGCCGATCCTGTCTTCACAGTATGGATTGACGAGGATGCAAAGGACTTTGCCGACAATGTTATCGTATACGGCGCCAAGGTAAGGATAGAAGGAAGCAATGAGCAAATAGTTGCAACTTCCAATGAAGAATTGGCCGCTGCCGACATTGCAGATAATGCAACAATCTACCTGACGAAAGGAGAATATGTCATTCCTGCCGCAGCAAAGGGCAAGACCGTAACTTTCATAGGAATCGGCAATCCTGAGGAAGTCAAGGTAGCTGTAACAAATGTAGGAGGCAGTGAAAATTGCGACTATGGCCTGGACGGCTCCAAAGCAACCTTCGAGGGAATTACAATCACCACGAACAGCTCGACTTACATAGGTTATGCCCGTTGCAACGGAACATACAAAAACTGCATCATCAACGGCACCTATACCTTGTACGGAGAAAGCACTTTCGAGAACTGTGAATTCAATGTATCGGGTGACGTCTACAATATCTGGACCTGGGGAGCGGATGAAATTGAATTTACAGGATGTAGATTCAATTCCGGCGGCAAGGCTCTTCTCCTTTATCGGGAAGCAGGAGGCACAGTAAATCTTACTGTGACGGATTGCACCTTCAACGACAGTGGCGAGCTGGATTCCAAAAAGGCGGCCATCGAGATAGGTGATTCTCCTTACGACGATAAACCGACCTACAATGTGACCGTTTCAACTACAACAGTAAACGGTTATGAAGAGGGCGAAAACACAGGATCAACCCTTTGGGGCAACAAAAATTCAATGCCAGACGACAGGCTGAATGTTACAATTGACAGAAAAGTTGTTTATTAACGGCTGATTCCTCTCCAACCAACAGAGAGCCGCCGCAGGTCACAAGCCCACGGCGGCTTTTTTGTCAATCCGCAGATTCACGAAAGCACGGTCCTCGCCACCTTTCTGCAGGAGAAAGTGCCAATAATTCGTGGAAAAAGTAGGGAGAAAATCCTTGCGCTGCCATCCGAGGACGGCATCCTCGAGCGCATCGGTCCCGACAAAGGCGGCCGCTGGCACATCGTGAAGTGACACCGCTTCGGCCCTGTACCAGTATCATGGGTGCGGTCTGTGCCGTTGGGGAATTGGCTGGGATGGTGCAGCACTGGCTGAGCTGGAGTAGATGTTTACGGGAAGTGCGCGCATCTTGGTTTTTCACAATATTCTGATTTTTAAGGTATTGCAATTAGGCAAGATGGATTTCGGTGAGGTGTACCAAAAAAGTTGGACGGATTAATATTTATCAGTTATTTGATAATTAACTGATCTGCAATGTA
>CALVDE010000023.1 GCA_944326265.1 uncultured Bacteroidales bacterium
CGCAGAAGCCGAGCGCAGAGCAAATTTATTTGCTATGCCGAGGCGCGACAGTATATGTGGACGAAGTCCAAATTGCGGCAACATCTGCATTTACGGTATACCGCCGCAATATAACGAAAAAATTTCTTATATTTGCGGAAACTAAAAATTCAATGTTATGAAACGACATCAGATATTTGCAGCCCTTGCCCTTGCCGCCTTTGCCGCAACAGCTGCAGTATCATGCGGAAATAGAGGCGGCTCCGGGAAAAATCAGCAGGACAGCAGCAGTGTGGACGTGGCCCAGGCTCAGGCCGCAGCCGTCCCCGACACCATTGCCCCGCTCGTACCCGAGGAGGTGCGCCTGAAGGACGACGCTTTCGGCGAGGAAATAGCGCTTAAAGGCGATACCGTCAAGAGGGACGAGATATTTCAGGTGGGAGTGTCCACAATGATTATCAAGGATTCGCTCATGCTGGTCTGCTGCAGGGATGACCGTCCGTTCAGGATGTATTCGCTGCCAGGCCTGGAACTCAGAGGGGTGTCCGGAAACAGGGGGCGCGGGCCGATGGAGTTTATCTCCCCGGAGATCTGGCCTTACGAGGCACCCGGCTATATGGCATTGGTCATGGATGAGTCGAGGGATTATCGTAAAATGTACAAGGTAAGGATGGACGGAACATTAGAGCAGCTCAACCATCGGATTCCCGGTCAGTACCTGGCCGATTTCTCGTATACTAGAGGGGTTGCGGCTGAGGATGACGAGCACATAGCCTTTGCATATCGCTCAGCGATATATCTTTACGACGGAAGCGATACCGCTGCGGCTCCGGAACAGACAGTCCGGAAGCTGGCAGATGTCCGCCTGGGCAAATATTCCGCCGGCAGCACCATGAATATCGGCTCGCTCGGAGTGAATTTCCAGTATGAAAGGGCCGTCTGGGCGTACAAATACGCGAAGCGGGTGGTCTTCTGCGATTTTGACGGAAACAGGAGGACTATCGATTTCCGTTCGGCGGAGGAAGGAGAGGCCGAGGGTGTCGGGATGGACAGCAATGTCACCCACTACTGGAAGCTCTATGCTGGGCAGCACTACGTCTGGCTGCTCTACAGCGGCCGCACACCGGTGGATGTGGTCAAGGAGCAGAACAAGGACATCTACTACATCTACGTGGAGCAGTTCGACTGGAACGGCAATCCGGTCCGCCGCTACCGCCTCGACAACTGGGGCTTCATCTCCGTGGACGAGGGCAGCGGCACGCTCTATTTTCTCTCTAACGTGAGCGAATACCCCTTCTTCAAATACAGCTTGAGGTAAATACCTCCGGCCAGCCGTGCCCACTTTCGGAAGGTGGCCAGAAATTGCCCGCCTTCGGAAGGTGATGCGGAAACGGCCGGAAATTGCCCACCTTCGGAAGGTGGAAAGAGCTTCCGTCCGATGTGAACTGCGCTATAGTGCTTCTGAGGCGTATGTATGGAAATCCCACCTTCGAAAGGTGATGCAGGAAGGCCGGAAAAATACTCACCTTCGGAAGGTGGGAGGAGGACGGTGAGGTAGAGCAGGGCAGGTCTGTGGAGTGGGTCAATAGAGGCGGGTGAGGCATGAGCCGCGGAAGTAGTGGGCGAGGATGCGGTCAAATGTGCAGCCGCGGGCGCTCATGGCGGCGGCTCCGATCTGGCACAGGCCTACGCCGTGTCCCCAGCCGGCACCGTGGAGGATGAATCCGGCCGGAATGGCCGGAGTGTTTATGCCGGGCTGAATGTCCTGGCCGTCAGAAGCAGGCTCGGCATAGACGGTATCCACGACAAAGGCCGAGCTGTACAGGTGCGACTCGGACAGCCAGCGGCGTATCTCGAGTTCCTTGCCGACGGTGACGGTCCGCAGCGTGCCCCGGATGAGCAGTTCGATGATGCGTCCGGATGCCCCTCGGCGCAGCGGCCTGAGTTCCAGCACTGAACCGAAGTCAATGCCGGATCGGCGGCGGAGCAGGTCGCTCAGCTCCTCCTGCGTGTATTCGACCCGCCAGCGGTAGAAATCGGCGGTCTCCTGGTCGTAGGAGTTCAGGACGGTGGAGAGCAGGGCCGGGTCGGAGGTGTTGCAGAAGGCCTCGGGCGAGGACAATATCCACTCGCGGGCATTCTGTTCGTCGGAGAGGTCCGGGATAGTGCCGACAGCGTCTGGCGTGTTGCCATCAGCGGCATTGTCCCGCACGGGCTGCAGATAGACGTAGTCCTCGTCGGCCCAGCAGGCGGAGAACCGCTCGGAGACTCCTCCGCAGCATTTGGAGAAGCGGGTGTCGCAGATGGCCCCGTCCGGCCCGTCAGTCAGCACCAGTCCGCGGGTAGCCTCGATGGCCCGCCGGATGTTGGCGTTTCCGGCCCGGAGCAGTCCCTGGTACCTCTGGCAATGGTCATCGGCGCATACGTCGAAGAGCGAATGGTCCTTCCGGTCGTACCAGCGGATGATGCGGTCATTCTCAAAGGAATGCGCTGCGGAAATTCCCTGCCCGGAATGTCCGTTACCCGGGGATTCCGGACTGTCGGGATTGTCTCCATTCCCGGCGGCAGAGTGGCACGATCCCTCAGAGCCGTGAGCATTGTCCCCGCCCCCGAGCGTAGGCCGTGCCAGCAGCCACGACCGCGAGATGACGGCATGGGCCTTGAGGAACTCCTCGGGTGCGTCTCCGTTCATTTCCGAGGAAATGACGCTCAGCAGATAATCCTCTGTCAGCACGCTGTTTATGGCCACAAGTCCGTCCTCCGAGGGCAGAATGGTCAGCCCGCCGGAGAACAGCTGGTCTTCCTCCCGCTCCCAATGGAAATTGATCCCTATCCTGACCTGGTGCAGGGTGAAGCCCCGGGAATTCCCCTCTTCGGGAGTGCTGCCCGCAGGCTTGAATTCCAGCCGTCCGTAGCGTTTCCCGTTCCATTCTACCATCCCGTCCGCGAGGGTAAATGCCTGTTCTCCGCAGATGCCCCCTTCCCGGGAGTCCAGACCTGTGAACGGCTGATTGAACCTGACCCACAGCTCAGGAGCGGTGAGCAGCCCCACGTCAATGACAGGCTGCCAGGAAGTATCGACGGTTTCCTCGATGATGTCCTTGAGTACTTGTGCATTGACCCTCCGGAAATCCTCCTCCACCGGGACGATGAACACCCCTCCGAGGTCGACCGAGGCGGGACTGATGCGCACGGCCCTGTCTTCCGGAGCGAAGTAGTAGGAAGGACGGTGGGCTTTGCGTGGAATGACCACGATGCGGTAATCCGTGCCGTTTTTCCAGCAGAGAATGTTGAGCTGCGGCTCGCCGGTGGCCGGACTGACAGGCAGGGAACGGAGCACCCGGTGGAATGCGGCGGTCGCGGAAGCCCCGTCCGGAGCGGTGATCACCGGCAGTCCCGGAATGTAGGCCGACGTGACGGCAATGTCCGCAGCTCCCGGGCGCATGACGGTCACGGGTCTCAGCCGGTCAAAATGCGTCTCGACGGGCAGGAACCCCCTGCAGCCCATCTGGAAGTGAAAATGGTCGGGGGCGCTGGCTCCGCTCTCCGGGCCGTTGTAGAAGACCACCATGTCGGGGAAGGCCTCAGCCAGGCGCAGCATGTCGGGGAAGCGGCCGGCTATGCGCTGGGGCGTGTGCTCCATCACCGGGACGGTGTAGTGCTCGGGGAAAATAGGGAAGGGATTGACCAGCACCTCGTAGCGGCGGCCGTCGCAGCCTTCGAAGGGCAGGGCCTCCTGCTGTCGCGGACGGTTCCCCCGGCACAGGAAGCAGGGCCGGGCCTTTATTGCAGCGGCATCGCTCCGGGCTAAGGTCGAGACGGCCCGGGCGAGATTGAACTGTACCCTGACGGGCATCCCGCCGAGGTCGATCTCCTTGGTCTGTATCTCCTGCAGATCGCGGTACCTCCGCGCTGCTTCCGGCCATGCCGCCAGCTGTCTGTCCATCAGGTCGTACATGGTGCTTTAAATCCTGAAAATGCTGCTATTCTTCCGGGAAAATAATGTAGAAGTACACAAAATCCTTGATACCGTATTTTGCCGGCCATTCTCTTGGATGTACTTTGGCATCGCGCAGCCCGCAGTAATCTATGAAGGTCTGTTTTTCACCGTTCATCTCGAATTCAAGCGGCTGACCGGTACTGTAAGCCATGATTGGAATTGAGTCTTTAGCCGTGTATGCACGGTCGCTGTATGTTTCCATCAGTATCGGATGAGTGGACTGAGGCACCGGAAGCTTGTTCTTATATACCGCTCCTTCTCCTGTCCATGAGAGTAATACAGTGTCGGGACATGTCTGGCGGGCAAAGAAGATGAAATCCAGCGTATCGGAGTCCGCACTGACTATGATACCGCTTCTTTCTCCTCCTGTCTCAGTGAATACACTGTCCTTGCAGATTACGGTAACCACTCTGAATTCCCGGCCCTTGAGCCCTTCTCCGATGATGTTTACATCCAGTCTGTAGACATCGAGGAAGTCCATGAGCGTGTAGATGTCCCGATCTTCGACCATTTTGTATTCCAGAGAGATGCTGCTTTCAGCCCTTTCCTGGGCCGCTGCCTGAGCAGCCTGTATGCCGCATAATCCGAGTATGCAGACGAGAGTTGTCAAGAATTGTTTCATGGCATATTGATTTAAGTTGAAATTATTTAATGCCGGGCGCTCATCTCGAACTCGAGGAGTCCGCCGGCGAGTATCTGGTCTATGGTGAGTTTCATCACGCCGTCCTCTCCGGGCTTTAGCCTTGTGCCGTTGAGGCTGACGGAGCGGACGTAGCGGTTGCGGTCGGAGACTTTCGGGGCTTTTATCTCGAGGGTCCGGCCGTTTTCTAAGTTGATTTTCATGTAAGGGAGGTAGGGGGCTCCGAGGATGTACTCGCCGCTGCCGGGGCAGACGGGGTAGAAGCCCATGGCGGAGAAGATGTACCAGGCGGACATCTGGCCGCAGTCGTCGTTGCCGCAGAGGCCGTCGATGTTGTTGCGGTACATCCGGTTCATGATCTCGCGCTGCCAGTAGTGCGTCTTCCAGGGACTGGAGGTCCAGGCGTAGAGGAAGGGGATGTGGTGGCTGGGCTCGTTGCCGTGGACGTAGCCGCCGAGGATGCCCTCGCGGGTGACGTCTTCGGTGCCGGCGAAGAACTCGTCGGGCAGATGCATGGTGAACAGGGTGTCGAGGTTGGCCTCGAACTGCTCTGCTCCGCCCATGGCCTCTATCAGGCCGGGTACGTCGTGGGGTACGTAGAAGGAGTAGTTGAGGGAGTTGCCCTCGATGAAGCCCTGGCCGTGGGTGCTGAGTAGGTCGAAGTCAGTCTTGAAGGTGCCGTCCTCGTGGCGGGGACGGGCGTGGCGGGTCCCGGGGTCGAAGACGTTGCGCCAGTTGCCGGAGCGTTTCAGGTACTGCTCCGCGATGTCGCTCTGGCCCGCATCGGCAGCTGTCTTGTAGACGGTCCAGTCATCGTAGGCATATTCGAGGGTCACCGAGGCCGAGCTGCCGGAGGCCTCCATGGGCACGTATCCGAGGCGCATCATCTCGCCGGTGCCCTCGTAGTAGGGTATGGAGGAGCTACGCACCATGGCTTTCAGGGCCCGGGCCGTATCGACAGGGATGTCGGCGGCGATGGCGTCGGCGAGGACGGAGACGCTGTGGTAGCCGATCATGCACCAGTTCTCGTTGGCGTTGTGGCTCCATACCGGCAGGGCTCCGTGGACGCTCTGCTCGGAGTGGGCGATCATGGACTCGATGATGTCATGGCTGCGCTCCCGTTGGATGATGTTGTAGAGCGGGTGCAGGGCCCGGAAGGTGTCCCAGGTGGAGAAAATGGTGTAGTTCGTAAAGCCCTCGGCGCGGTGGATGTTGCCGTCCACTCCCCGGTAGAGCCCGTCCACATCGCAGTAGACCGAGGGGTTGATCATCGTGTGGTAGAGGGAGGTGTAGAGCATGGACAGCTGGTCCTCATTGCCCTCGGCCTCGATGACCGAGAGGGCATTGTCCCAGGCTGCCCCGGCCTCGGCCGCCACGGTCTCAAAATCCTTTCCTGCCGCCTCCACCTCCAGATTCCTGACCGCTCCGGCGGTGCTCACCCCCGACAGGGCGACCTTCACCTCTAGTTCCCGGCCCTCCGAGGGGTCGAACTCGAACCAGGCAGCTATCTTCCTGCCCCCGATTTCCGGGAAATTGTGCTCCAGGTCGAACTTGCGGTAGAACCCGCTGTAGAGCACTTTCCCGAATTCCTTGTAACCGTACTCGCGTATTGGCCTTGAAAATGATATCGCAAAGTAGGTGTAGTTGGTCCGCGCCCAGCCGTTGGTGATCCGGTAGCCGGTCAGCAGGGTGTCGTTCTCGACCCGGATCTGGGCCCAGAGCACCTTGCCGTCGTAGTTGTAGATGCCGTGGATGAGGTCGAGGATGACCCGCTGCTCCGAGGCGCCTTCGGGGTAGGTGTAGCGGTGTACGCCTGTCCGCGGGGTGGCCGTCAGCTGCGCCCGTATGCTGTAGTCCTCCAGGAAGGCCTCGTAGTATCCGGGCCGGGCCGTCTCCCGCTCGTGCGAGTACCGGGAGCGGTATCCCGCATCGGGGTCGGCCGCTGTCCCGGGCTGCAGTTTCAGCTCGCCGGTGGTGGGCATCAGCAGCACGTCCCCGAGGTCCGAGTGTCCCGTCCCGCTGAAATGCGTGTGGCTGAAGCCCACTATCGTGCTGTCGCCGTACTGGTAGCCGGCGCAGTAGCGGTAGGCTTCGGGCTGGTACCGTCCGTCGATGTTGTGCGGGACAGTGTCCGTGTCGGGGCTGAGCTGCACTATTCCGAAAGGATAACATGCCCCGGGAAACGTATGCCCCATTCCGTTTGTCCCTATCATGGGATTCACCCATTTCGAGAGGCTGTCAGTCCCCGCCGCAGCCGCTCCGATAACAGTCATTGCTGCCATTGCCAGAGTACTGAAGAGTTGTCTTTTCATGTTGCGAATGTACCAATGATTTTTTAATTTTGGGCATGAAAAACAGTATTAATCCTAAGCAGTAAGATAAGTATGAATGAGAAAGTGATTAATCAGTCTGTTGAGGTGGGAGATATGCTGGACAATGTGCGCAGCAGGATAGTTGAGGTGCGTGGTCAGGATGTTCTTTTGGACTCGGATGTGGCTGAGTTGTACGGAGTAGAGACGAAAAGAGTCAATGAGGCGGTGCGTAACAACCTTGAAAAATTTCCGGAGAGGTATATGTTTCGCCTTAATCGTCAGGAATTTATAAGTTTGCGGTCGAAATTTTCGACCGCAAATCTGTCATCAAAGAGCCGTGTTGCCCCTGCAGCATATATAGAACGAGGTCTGTATATGCTTGCTACAATACTTAAAAGTCGGCGGGCAGTCGAGGCAACATTTGCGATTATCGAGACATTCGCATCCGTGCGTGATCTAAAGAGGAATCTGAAAGAATTGCATGAAGAAGTGGAGCCGATGAGAAAGATAAATTGAAACATACTGTTAAACGTGTTAAGAAACGGAATTGACAATGAAGGAAAATATTGACAGACCGGACAGGATAGAGGTGCGCGGGGCAAGGGTGCACAATCTTAAGAATATCGATGTGGACGTGCCGCTGGGGAAGGTCGTGGGGATAGCGGGGGTGTCGGGCTCGGGCAAGAGCTCGCTGGCCCTCGGGGTACTGTATGCGGAGGGCTCGCGGCGCTATCTCGAGTCGCTGTCGACATATACCCGCCGAAGAATGACTCAGGCGGCGCGGGCGAGCGTGGACGAGGTGCTCTACGTGCCGGCGGCCCTGGCCATGCACCAGAGGCCGGCGGTGCCGGGTATCCGCAGCACCTTCGGCACTGGGACGGAGCTGCTCAACATGCTGCGCCTGATCTATTCGCGTCTGGCCTCCCACCGCTGCCCGAACGGGCATTACGTGGTGCCGTCGCTCAATGTGGCGGCCGGTCTGGAACTGGTCTGCCCGGAGTGCGGGGCGCATTTCTACGCTCCGTCCGCTGAGGAATTGTCCTTCAACAGCAGCGGTGCCTGCCCTACTTGCGACGGCACCGGAACAGTCCGCACCGTGGATGAGTCCACCTTAGTGCCGGACGAGACCCTGAGCATCGATCAGGGAGCGGTGCTGCCGTGGAATACCCTGATGTGGTCCCTGATGACCGATGTCTGCCGGGCGATGGGAGTTCGCACGGACGTGCCTTTCAACCAGTTGACCCCGAAGGAGCGGGATATTGTCTTTCACGGACCGGCCGAGAAGAAGCACATATTCTACCATTCGAAGAATACCAATCAGGCCGGAGAATTGGATTTTACCTACTACAATGCCGTCTATACCGTGCAGAATGCTCTTGCGAAGGTCAAGGACGAGAAGGGGATGAAGCGGGTGGAGCGGTTTCTGAAGACCGGGCCGTGTCCTGACTGCGGTGGCTCGCGTTTCTCCGAGGCCGCCCGTGCTCCGAGGGTCAGGGGCATTTCCATAGACGAGGCGTGCCGGATGAGTCTGCGGGAGCTGGTGGAATGGGTGCGCGGGGTGCCGGCTTCCCTGCCGGAGGAGATGCGTCCGATGGCGGAGCGGATCTGCGAGTCCTTCCTCGACGCTTCGGTGCGTCTGCTGGATTTAGGTGTGGGCTATCTGAGCCTCGACCGCGCGGCCTCCACCCTGTCTACGGGGGAACGGCAGCGGATGCAGCTGGCCCGGGCGGTGCGCAACCGTACCACCGGGGTGCTCTACGTTCTGGACGAGCCTTCCATCGGCCTGCATCCGGCCAACATCGTGGGACTGGCCGGGGTGATGCGGGACCTGATAGCGGACGGCAATTCCATTGTGCTGGTTGACCACGACATACAGATACTTTCCGAATCGGACTGGCTGATAGAGATGGGGCCCGGGGCCGGTTCTTCGGGAGGACGGGTGATAGCCGAGGGAACGATAGATGATGTGGTGCGGAATAGTGCTTCGAAGATAGGCCCGTTCCTGAGCGGAGCAGCTGTTGTAAATGTCAGGAATCGTACACTCGGGACAGAACTGTTCGCCAATGGCCGCATTCACCTGTCCACCGGTCCTGTGCATACCGTAAAGCCGCTGGAGGTGGATATCCCAAAGGGCCGGCTTACCGTGGTGACTGGAGTCTCCGGCTCGGGCAAGACGACGCTTGTGCTGGAGAGTCTGGTGCCGGGCCTGCAGGCCATGGTCTCCGGGGGAAAGATGCCGGACCACGTGCGGGAGATCCGCGCCGAAGGCATCCGTCACGCCAAGCTGATAGACGCTTCGCCTATAGGAATCAATATCCGTTCGACAGTAGCCACATACGCCGATGTCCACGATGAGTTGCGGAAGGTCTATGCCCGGACTCCGGATGCAAAGGCCGGGGGCTGGAAGAACGGGGATTTTTCCTACAATACGGGACGGCTGCGGTGTCCGACCTGCGACGGTACGGGCGTGATAAGCCTCGATGTGCAGTTTCTGCCGGATGTGGACATACCCTGTCCGGACTGCCGGGGCTCGCGGTATTCCAGAGCGGCGTACAGGATCCGCCGGGAGAACAGCGAGGGAACGTACCATTCTCTGCCGGAGCTGATGGCCATGGATGTGGACGATGCGATGGTGGCCTGCGGAGACCTGCGGACCGTGCGCCAGAGACTGCAGGTGCTCCACGACCTCGGACTCGGCTATCTTACTCTCGGCGAACAGACTCCCGGACTTTCCGGCGGTGAGGCCCAGCGTCTCAAGCTGGCCAGCGAGATGGGCCGCGGCCAGGATGATTCGGTCTTCGTGTTCGACGAGCCGACCATCGGTCTGCATCCCGCTGACGTACAGACCCTGCTGCAGGTCTTCCAGAGCCTGATAGACCACGGCGCCACGGTCATCGTCATCGAGCACGACATCGATGTCATCCGCTCGGCCGACTACGTTATCGACATGGGCCCCGGCGGCGGCGAGGAAGGCGGCCGCATCGTGGCTGCCGGCACCCCCGAAGACATCCGCCGCTGCCCTTCCAGCGTCACAGGCCGGTTTATCTGAACCGAACTCTGAGAGTTTTATCAGAACCTGTGGAAAATTGATTATATTTACGGTTGTATCTGCGTAGTGAACATTCTGGCAGATGCCAGCTGGTAGAAACAGTTTAAATGATTGATATATGGAGTGGAAAGAAAAAATTGTAATTTACCGTACTGCTGATGGACAGACATCTGTGAATGTCAGAATGGATGGAGACACAGTGTGGCTTTCGCAGGCACAGATGGCGGAACTGTTTCAGAAGGACAGGACTGTCATAGGGCGTCACATTAATAATATCTACAAAGAACATGAATTGGAACGGGAGACCACGTGTGCAAATTTTGCACATATGGGTAAGGATGCGGACCAGACCTATCAGACAGCTCTTTATAATTTGGATGTCATCATCTCTGTAGGATATCGTGTGAAAAGCCAGCGTGGTACTCAGTTCCGCATTTGGGCCAACAGAGTGCTGAAAGACTACCTGATAAAGGGCTATGCCGTCAACAAAGCCCTGACCGAGCAGCGGTATTCAGAATTAAAACAATTGGTGGCAGTTCTGGGCCGGACGGCACGAAGCGCATAGCTGACAACGGTAAGTACTGCAGCGGCCTGGTTTTGCAATACTTTGATAAACAAATCCTTACAAATGCGGCGAGGGCTTTTCGGTGAGGTGTACCAAAAAAGTTGGACGGATTAATATTTATCAGTTATTTGATAATTAACTGATCTGCAATGTA
>CALVDE010000024.1 GCA_944326265.1 uncultured Bacteroidales bacterium
AAAAAAGCCCCCGGAGGATGTTCCTCCGGGGGCTCTAAGGGGCGGCGGCTACCTACTCTCCCACCCCGGTTAGGGCAGTACCATCGGCACAAGTGCGTTTAACTTCTCTGTTCGGAATGGGAAGAGGTTGGTCCACACCGTTATAACCACCATGATTTCTCCGTCACTCGCGTGACTTATTCTATAAGAAATGAGAGAGACAACGCGGCATTAATGTTTGTTCTTATCCGTCATATCAGAAGTGTCGGGCTATTAGTACTGCTCGGCTTTGACATTACTGCCTTTACACCTGCAGCCTATCGACGTCGTAGTCTTCGACGACCCTCCATGGAAATCTTATCTTGAAGCCGGCTTCGCGCTTAGATGCTTTCAGCGCTTATCCTAACCACACGTGGATACCCGGCGGTGCAGCTGGCGCCACAACCGGTACACCAGAGGTGTGTCCATCCCGGTCCTCTCGTACTAAGGACAGACCTCCGCAAATTTCCTGCGCCCACAACAGATAGGGACCGAACTGTCTCACGACGTTCTGAACCCAGCTCGCGTGCCACTTTAATCGGCGAACAGCCGAACCCTTGGGACCTGCTCCAGCCCCAGGATGTGACGAGCCGACATCGAGGTGCCAAACCGCTCCGTCGATTTGAGCTCTTGGGAGCGATCAGCCTGTTATCCCCGGAGTACCTTTTATCCTTTGAGCGATGGCCAAACCATGTAGAACCACCGGATCACTTTGCCCTGCTTTCGCACCTGATCGACTTGTCGGTCTCTCAGTCAAGCCCACTTGTACCAATACACTCTGCGCACGGTTACCATTCGTGCTGAGTGGACCTTGGGAAGCCTCCGTTACGCTTTTGGAGGCGACCACCCCAGTCAAACTACCCACCAAGCGGTGTCCTCAACCATGAGTTAGAAACCAAATAACCAAAGGGTGGTATTTCAACAGCGGCTCCGGCGACACTGGCGTGCCGCCTTCACAGCCTCCCACCTATCCTACACATCAATTACCCGGTTTCAGCGCTAAGCTGCAGTAAAGGTTCACGGGGTCTTTCCGTCCCGTTGCGGGTAAGCGGCATCTTCACCGCTACTACAATTTCACCGAGATCATGGCTGAGACAGCGCCCAGATCGTTACACCATTCGTGCAGGTCGGAACTTACCCGACAAGGAATTTCGCTACCTTAGGACCGTTATAGTTACGGCCGCCGTTTACCGGGGCTTCAATTCAGCGCCTCAACTTCATTGCTTCAGTATCACGCCCCCTCTTAACCTTCCGGCACCGGGCAGGTGTCAGGCCTTATTCGTCATCTTTCGATTTCGCAAAGCCATGTGTTTTTGGTAAACAGTCGCCTGGGCCATTTCTCTGCGCCCACTCTACGTGGGACCCCTTCTCCCGAAGTTACGGGGTCAGTTTGCCGAGTTCCTTGGCCATGAATCGCTCGAGCACCTTAGGATTCTCTCCTCGCCCACCTGTGTCGGTTTACGGTACGGGCCGTCATGAGATATGCGCCGGAGGTTTTCTCGTGAGTCTGGTTACCCTCGCTGTCGGCTCGCCCGAAGGCTCGCCGTACTGTCGCGTTTCGGCAATGAACGGCATTACCGCACACTATACCTACGCGCTTCAACCGCCTATTCCGTCAGACGGCGGAGGTGTCACTCCTCAGTCACTCCTTGACTCTCATAACGGGTACCGGAATCTTGACCGGTTCTCCATCACCTTCCCCATTCGGGTTCGGCTTAGGGCCCGACTTACCCTGAGGCGATTAACGTCGCTCAGGAAACCTTGGGCTTTCGGTGTGCGGGTTTCGCGCCCGCATTGTCGTTACTTATGCCTACATTTTCTTTTCCGGACGCTCCAGCCGTCCTCGCGAACGACCTTCGGCGCCGACCGGAATGCTCCCCTACCACTCGTCTTGCGACGAGTCCGCAGTTTCGGCAGTATGCTTGATGCCCGTTTATCATCCACGCAGCTGCGCTCGACTAGTGAGCTGTTACGCACTCTTTAAATGAATAGCTGCTTCCAAGCTAACATCCTAGCTGTCTCTGCATAGCCACCTCGTTCTCTCAACTTAGCATACATTTCGGGGCCTTAACTGGCGGTCCGGGCTCTTTCCCTCTTGCCACCGGACATTAGCACCCGGCGACTCACTCCCGTCGACCACTTCACGGCATTCGGAGTTTGTCAGGAATTGATAGGCGGTGAAGCCCTCGCATCCTATCAGTAGCTCTACCTCCGTGAAGCTGCGGCGAGGCTGTCCCTAAAGACATTTCGGGGAGTACGAGCTATCTCCCAGTTTGATTAGCCTTTCACCCCTACCCTCAGCTCATCCGAATCCTTTTCAACGGAAACCGGTTCGGTCCTCCAGTGCCTGTCACGGCACCTTCAACCTGGCCAAGGGTAGATCACTAGGTTTCGCGTCTGTCCACTCCTACTATACGCCCTTGTCAGACTCGCTCTCGCTTCGGCTCACGCGCCTCAAGCGCTTAACCTCGCAGGAATGGAACAACTCGTAGGCTCATTATCCAAAAGGCACGCCGTCGCACCATAAAGGTGCTCCGACCGCTTGTAGACGAACGGTTTCAGGGTCTCTTGCACTCCCCTGTTCGGGGTTCTTTTCACCTTTCCCTCACGGTACTGGTTCACTATCGGTCTTCCGGTCGTATTTAGCCTTGCGGGATGGGCCCCGCGGATTCGGACAGGGTTCCTCGTGCCCCGCCCTACTCAGGTGGTCATTTGAACAGCTCATGCTCTACGCGTACGGGCCTGTCACCCTGTGCCGGACTCCTTTCCAGAAGCTTCCGCTTGTGATGAACTGTTCGCGGTATGACTCCTACAACCCCGCCACTGCCGTAACAGCAACGGTTTGGGCTATTTCCCTTTCGCTCGCCACTACTCGGGAAATCGATCTTTCTTTCTTCTCCTCCAGGTACTAAGATGTTTCAGTTCCCTGGGTTCGCGCTGGCGCGGACGAGCTTCACTCGTCCGGGTTCCCCCATTCGGATACGTGCGGATCAAGTCCTGTTGGCGGATCCCCGCACATTTTCGCAGCTTACTGCGTCCTTCTTCGCCGCCGGAAGCCTAGGCATCCTCCGTTCGCCCTTGTAACTTCTCTCGATATGATTTCGTATTCGTCTCGTATTTGGATCAATTGCAGTCCCATTAAAATTTTACTCTTAACAGACTTATTAACCTTTATACTTTTACCTCGTTATCTCTCTCAGTCTTTTCAATGAACTA